>NZ_JBNHIA010000002.1:0-829266 GCF_059092805.1 Arthrobacter sp. Y3222053
GATGCCTGGCTCCATCACTACAATTATCACCGACCCCATACCGGGATCGAGGGACGCTCACCCATAGAACGCGTTCACAACGACCGTAAGAGTTACAGCTAGGCCGGGGTGTCAGCGGGCCGGGTCGGATTCCAGTAGGGCGACCGGGTGACCGTGGAGGCGTCCGGCTTGTAGAACGGACGTGCCCTGGACAGGTGCGGGCGTTCCCAGGCGATGTCGCGCCGGACGACGCGGGCCGGGGAGCCTACGGCCACGCAGTTGTTGGGTACCGGCCCGGTAACCAGCGAGGCAAAGCCAATGACGCTGCCGTCACCGACCTCGGCACCTCCGAGCAGCACCGCCCGCTTCGCCAGCCATACGTGGTTGCCCACCGAGATGTCCTTTGACCAGTTCACGCGTTTTCCCGATGCGATGTCGAAGATGGCATGCCCGTCATCAGCGCGCAGCTCGTTTTCGCTGGCCAGCATGACGTCGTCGCCGATGGTTACGGCGGTGCCCTCCACGGCGGAGATCACGCAGCTGTTGGTGGTCGTGACGTTTTCGCCAATGGACACCAGCGAGTCCTGACCGACCCGGATAAAGGCGGAAAAAGTTCCGAAACGGCTCCCACCGAGGCGCAGCGTCCCGTTGTCGCAGTCAAAGGTCACATTCAGTTTTCCGGGGCGGATGTTTCCGGCGGCCTCGATCGTGTTGCCGGATCCGCGGAAGTCTATATGCACTCCGGAAAGGTTCGGGCCGGAGTAGAGGATGCGGTTTCCGTTGTCATCCTTATACGTCGAGAGCGTATTCAGCTGCACCATGCGGGGATGATAGTCCCCGGTCGGGCGGTGGCCAACCGAAAAAGCTACGTGGAATATGCGGCGAATCCGCCCCTAAAGTTCAGCCAGGTCCATCCCCGAAACAACGTCCACCCCAGGAGCGCGGCATGGAGAACAGACACGTGTACGTGGCCATGATCGGAGTCCTTCCGGGCCGGCCCACAGGCCTGGCGATGTCCGTGCTGCGGCGGGCAGAGGCCTTTGCCGAAGCAGGGATCAGCACCGAGATCCTCGTCGACCACTTCTCCGCCGACTACGACGACCAGACGCGGGAGCTGTTGGATCACAGGAGGATCGGCGGCGCGATTACGGTGCGCTACATGTTCCATGACCTTGCCGGGCAGCGGCTTTACCCTGCGGACGAGCCGTACGAGACTCCCCTGGGCGGAGAAGGCTGGACCTACCAGGCGATGGGCGGGCGTACCGATGCCCTGGCCGGGCGGTTCGAGGGACAGTATCGGCACCGCGTCCTGCTGCGGGGGGACCGCGTGGTGTTCATCGACCATCTTGACGACGGAGCCCATACGCGACGCATTTGGCACGATTCGCGGGGCCGCCCCTGCCGAATCGACATCATGGGCAGTACCGGCAAGCCGCAGGTGGTCCGCTACGTTGACCGGCGGGGCAGATGTTTCCTCGAGGAATCCCGTGATGAAGCAAGCCAGCGCATCCTGGGGCTGGAGCTGTATCCACGCACGTCGGACAGCTTTGAGTGCCGGAGCATGGTCGACGTTTTCCACTACTGGATGCGGTACTTTGTGCTGCCGGGCACGTCCGCTCCGACCATCATCTCCGAATACGGCAGCCGACGCGCTGCGCTGACGGCGCTCGAGCGCGAGTTCGATGCCCGGGTGGTCTACACGGTCCACAACAACCACCTGTCGAAGCCGTACCGGTACGGCGCACCCGTACGCCCGGAGATGGCGGACCTGTTCAACCACCTGGCCGACTGCCGGCACGTAGTGGTGCTGACGGAGGAGCAGCGACGGGACCTGTGGAAATCGCATGGCAGGCTTCCATCGCTGCACACCATCCCGCACTACGTTCCGGCCGTCTCGCGCGATGCTCCCCGGGACGGCCGGAAAGTGGTCATGGTCGGAAGGTTCGAGGACATCAAGGGGCAGCTGGCCGCGGTCCGGGCGTTCCGACGGGTGGTCGACGCCGTGCCCGAGGCCAAGCTGGTCTTTTACGGGAGGGGCAGCTCCGAGGAGGCGATGGCCAAGGCAATCAGCGACCTGGGGCTCGCGGAATCCGTGGGCATCGCCGGTTTCGCCGCGGATGCGGAAACCGTTTTCCTTGGCGCGGCCATGTCCATAGTGGCCTCGGATTACGAGGGATTCTGCCTTTCCCTGGCGGAAAGCATGGCGGCAGGATGTGTTCCGGTCGCCTACGACATTAAATACGGCCCGAGGGAAATGGTGCAGAACGGCGTCAACGGTTTTCTCGTGGAACATGGAAACGAAACCGAACTGGCGGATGCGCTGATCCTGGGATTGTCGGACCCAGGGCTGACCCAGGAAATGTCGCTGGCCGCGCGGTCCATTCAGGACCAGTACTCAAAGGAGCGGTTCATCGCTGACTGGAAAGCAGTCCTTTCCGGCTAGGCCCGCTGCGTCCTTCGGTCCTCAAGGCCGAGGAGCCGTTCGATGGCGGCAACGCTGGCCCGGGCCGCCGCCCCGACGCCGTAGGGATTGACCGCCGCCGCCATACGGCGGTAGCTGCCGCTGTCGCGGAGCAGCGCCTGGACTTCGGCGACGATCCGGGCTTCATCCGTTCCCACCAGCCTGGCGGTTCCGGCCTCCACGGCTTCGGGACGTTCGGTGTTGTCCCTCATGACCAGGACGGGAACCCCCAGGCTGGGCGCTTCCTCCTGGATGCCGCCGGAATCCGTGAGGGCCAGGTAGGAGATGGACAGCAGACGGCAGAACTCTCCGTACGGCAGGGGATCCGTGACCAGGACATTGGGGCTCTCCTGCACCGCCGGCAGCAGTGCCCCGCGGACGGCGGGATTGGCGTGGGCAGGGAGCACCACGGCGAGGTCAGGCTCCTCGGCCGCGAGCCGGGCAAGTGCCCGGCCCACTCCGCGCATGGCCTCTCCCTGGTTTTCCCTGCGGTGGGTGGTGACCAGCAGGATCTGCCGCCCCGAGGCCGCGAGGCGCTCCAGTGCGGGGTCGCGGAAGGGAACATCCCGGGCAACGGTGCGGAACAGGGCGTCGATGACGGTGTTGCCCGTGACCACGATGTCTTCGGGACGGACGTTCTCGCGGAGCAGGTTCCGTCGGCTGCCCTCGGTGGGCGCCAGGTGCAGGGACGCGATCGTGCTGATCAGTTTGCGGTTTCCCTCTTCAGGAAAGGGCGACCAGGGGTTGCCGCTGCGCAGGCCCGCCTCCACGTGGACGATCGGGATGCCCTGATGGAAAGCCGCCAACGCGGCGCCCAGGGACGTGGTCGTATCGCCCTGCACCAGCACCACGTCCGGCCGGTTCACGCTGAACAGCTTGTCCAGCCCGTCCAGGGTGCGGGTGAGGATCCCGTTGAGGCTCTGCCCGGGCTGGAAGATATTGAGGTCGTGATCCGGGACTATGCCGAACAGGTCGTTGACCTGGTCGAGCATGGCCCGGTGCTGGCCGGTGACGGTGACGAACGCTTCGACGGTCGTCCTGGACCGCAGTTCCTTGATGATCGGGGCCATTTTGATGGCCTCCGGCCTCGTCCCGTACACGGGCATCACAAGCGGTGGTGATTCCCCCATTGCGACTCCTCGGACTTGGCGCGCGCAGCTCACGGCGGCGCGGAATGCGGCTGAGTGTATGTCTGGTTGGCGGACATGACCACGAGTGATATTTGCGTGGTGGAGGCGTGGTTGCGAGTAAACCGGCTTCCCGCCCGTCGTTCCGCCCGCCCGTCGTTCCGCCGGCCTGTCGGCCCGCGGGGACCTCGAACGGTGTCGGTGCCCTGCGGTAGGCTCAACACTGACAAAAGGGGCTGCGGGCAACGGCGCCCGCCAGCCGGAAGGCAGGCCAGCATGGAACGGAACCGTTTTGCAGAATAAGATCACCGCCAATGCGCAAGCGCTGAAGCGATGGTTGAGCAACGCCGAAGTGTCCTTGGGCAACCACAGCGACCGCCTTAACGCCATCAACATCTTTCCGGTAGCAGACGGCGACACCGGCACCAACCTGTACCGCACCCTCTGCGCGGCCACTGAAGCGGTCGAATCGCTGGAGACTACGGACATCGGTGAACTGCTCGGCACCGCCGGCCGGGCCGCCATGGAGCAGGCGCGGGGCAACTCCGGCACCCTGCTGTCGGTCTTCCTCACCTCCATGTCGGAACCCCTGCACGGGCACACCCGGCTGTCCGCCCCGTTGCTGGCGGCGGCCCTGCAGCGCGCGCAGCTGCGCTCCTGGTCCGTGCTCAGCGATCCGGTGCCCGGCACCATGCTCTCCGTGCTCGAGGAAGCCGCCCGCATAGTGTCCGAACAGGAGGGCGCGAAGACCGGCGATGACAGCAACGTCGCGCTCGCCGTCAGTCTGCGGGCGATGGTGACCGGGGCGCTGGCCGCCGTCGTGCACACCGAGCAGCAGCTCGATGAACTTGCCGCTGCCCGGGTGGTGGACGCCGGCGGGGTGGGCTTCCTGCTGATCCTCGACGCGCTGCGTGCCGCGGCCCTCGGTGAGGAGCTGCAGGAGGAGCTGCTCGACGGCCTGCACGGCTACGACGTGCAGGCACCGCACATCCACTCCGAGCAGCCGCAGATGGAGGGCGTGGAGGTCATGTGCACGATCACCCTCAGCCCGCTCGACGCAGCCACCCTGCGCCTGCAGCTGGACGAACTCGGCGAGTCGGTGATCATGAGCGCCGTGGAGCCGGTGGGGGAGGGCTACCGCTGGCGGGTGCACGTGCACACCCCCGATGCCGGCTCCGCGCTGGACGCCCTGCGCAGCGTGGGGGAACCCACCAACGTCACCATCACCGAGCTCTCCGCCGACGGACACGAAACGCGGGAGATCCCCGAGACCCATGACGTCTGACCTGCCCGCTGAACTCGATTTTCCGCTGGACCGCCGGCTGGGCAAGGCCTCGGCCGCGAAGCTGGAGAAGCAGCTGGGCCTGAAAACGGTGGGCGACCTGCTGCACCACTTCCCACGCCGCTATCTTGAACGCGGCGAGCTGACGCCGATCGCCGAGCTGCCCTACGACGAGGACGTCTCCCTGATCGCCCGCGTACAGAGCGCCAACTCCCGCCGGATGCGCACCCGCAAGGGCATGCTCCTGGAGGTGGTGGTCACCGACGACACCGACGGCACGCTCGGCCGGCTGCACCTGAGCTTCTTCAACGGGTACAAGGCGGAGAAGGAACTCCGGGTCGGCGTCCGGGCGCTCTTCTCCGGCAAGGTGGGCGCCTACCGTGACCACCTCACCCTGACCAACCCCACGTACGTGGTGCTTGACGAAGACGCCGACCTCGACGAGGACATCGCGCGCCGGCCCATCCCGGTCTATCCCGCCACCGCCGCGCTGGCCAGCCCGAAGATCGCCGACGCCGTCGCCGTCCTGCTCGACGGCCTGCAGGGCGCATCCCTGACGGACCCGGTGCCGGAGCGGATCCGCCGCCGCGACGGGCTGCCCCGCATGGTCGAGGCCTTCGAGATGATCCACCGGCCCGCCGAGCTCTCCGACGCCTACCGCGCCCGTCACCGCTTCCGCTACCAGGAGGCCCTGGTGCTGCAGGCCGAGCTGGCCCGACGTCGTGCGCTCACCGAGCTGGAGGACGCCACCGCCCGCCCGTCCCGGGAGGGCGGGCTGCTGGACCGGTTCGACGCCGACCTGCCGTTCACGCTCACCGCCGGACAGACCGACGTCGGGCAGCAGATCAGCGCGGACCTCGCCCGTCCGCATCCAATGAACCGGCTGCTGCAGGGCGAGGTCGGCTCCGGAAAGACCCTGGTGGCGCTGCGGGCCATGCTCCAGGTGATCGACGCCGGCGGGCAGGCGGCCCTGCTCGCCCCCACCGAAGTCCTCGCCGCACAGCACTATGCCTCCATCACCCGCACGCTCGGCCCGCTGGCGGAGGGCGGCCTGCTCGGCGGCGACGACGAAGGCACCCGCGTGCGGTTGCTCACCGGCTCCATGCCCACCGCCCAGCGGCGTGCGGCGATGCTGGACATCGCCAGCGGCGAGGCTGGGATCGTGGTGGGCACCCACGCCCTGTTGTCCGAGAACGTCCAGTTCGCCGACCTGGGCCTGGTGGTCGTGGATGAACAGCACCGGTTCGGCGTCGAGCAGCGTGACGTCCTGCGCAGCCGAGGCCGCAGCACCCCGCACCTGCTGGTCATGACCGCCACGCCCATTCCGCGCACCGTCGCCATGACCGTGTTCGGCGACCTGGAGGTCAGCACCCTTGCCGAGCTGCCCGCCGGCCGCGCGCCGATCAGTACGCACCTGGCCCCGCTGGCGGACCATCCGGGCTGGGAGGCACGCATCTGGCAGCGGGCGCGCGAGGAGATCGACGCCGGGCGGCAGGTCTACGTGGTGTGCCCCAAGATCGGCGACCGGGAGGAGGAACCCGGCTCCGATCCGGGACTGCTGCCGGGAACGGCGGATCCGGCCGGAACGGCAGCCCAGCGTGAGCTGGCCTCCGTTGCAGCCGTCTACGAGCGGCTCGCGTCGCTGCCGGCGCTGGCCGGAACCCGGATCGGCATGCTGCACGGCAGGATGGAACCGCAGGAAAAGGCCGCCGTCATGGGGGGCTTCAACCGCGGGACGGTGGACCTGCTGGTGGCCACCACGGTGATCGAAGTGGGAGTGGACGTTCCCAACGCCACGCTCATGGTGATCCTCGACGCCGACCGGTTCGGTATATCCCAGCTGCACCAGCTGCGCGGCCGGGTCGGCCGGGGCGGGCTGCCCGGCACCTGCCTGCTGGTCACCGGGCTCGAGAACGGGCACCCCAGCCGGGAACGGCTCGACGCCGTCGCCTCCACCACCGACGGCTTCGAACTCTCGCGCCGGGACCTTGAGCTGCGCCGCGAGGGCGACATCCTCGGTGCCGCGCAGTCCGGCGGCCGCTCCACCCTGCGCCTGCTCCGCGCCGTGCAGGACGAGGCCCTGATCGCGCAGGCGCGTGACGACGCCCAGCTGCTGATCCGCCAGGACCCGGAACTGGCGGAGTTTCCCGCGCTCGCGGGCGCCATTTCGCGCTACCTGGACCCCGAGGCGCAGGCCTTCCTCGACCGCGGTTGACCGCACACCGCCGCTGCCGACGGAAACATGCTTCCACCGCCGGCGGATAAGGTTGAATCATGAGCCGCATCATCGCCGGAACCGCCGGCGGCACCACCCTGGCAGCCGTTCCCGGGGACAACACCCGCCCGACCACCGACCGGGTCAAGGAAGCGCTGTTCTCCCGGCTTGAGTCCTACGGCGTGCTCGACGGCGCGCGGGTGCTTGACCTGTATTCCGGCTCGGGTGCCCTCGGCCTGGAAAGCGCCAGCCGCGGCGCCGCCGCAGTGGATCTGGTGGAGGCGGCCGAGAAGGCCGCCGCCGTCTGCCGGCGCAACGCGGGCCTCATCAACGACAGGCTCGGCGCCCCGCGGGTCTCCGTCCACCGGGCCAAGGTCGAGACCTACCTGGCCCGCGTCCCGGCGGGGCTCACCTGGGACCTGGTGTTCCTTGACCCGCCCTACGGTGACGCCGAGCCCGACCTCGGCACCGTCCTGGCGCAGTTGGCCGGGCACCTGGCCGACGGCGCCGTCGTCGTGGTCGAGCGTTCCGCCCGCTCACCCGAACCCCAGTGGCCCGCGGGCCTGGAACGTTTCGCGGACCGGAAGTACGGCGAGACCGTGCTCTGGTTTGCTGAACCCGCTGAGCCCGGAGAAGCCGCCGACGAACAGGCCTGATCCCGGCGGCCGTTCAGCCCGCGAAGCGGTCCAGTTCCTCGCCGGTAAGCACCGCTGCCGGATGCGGCCCGGCGGCCAGCAGCGCACCGGTCCACTCTTCGGGCCAGCCCGCCGCCGCGACGGCCAGCACGATGTTGCCCGGATAACGGCCGGAGAACATGCTGCGTTCGGCCAGCGCCGCGACGCCGGCGTCGGGCCGCGCCGATTCCACGGCTTCCTGCAGGGCCCGCACCTGGGCACGCGCGAACGCCAGCGGCGGATCGTCGCCGACGTTCACCAGCAGCACGCCGGACTCCGTCAGCAGCGAGAGCAGCTGCGCGTAGTACGCGGGCTCGGTCAGGTGGCCCGGCGCATCCGCGCCCGCGAAGACATCGAGCACGACGGCGTCGAACGAGCCGGGAGCGTACCGCTCCAGTTCCTCCCGCGCGTCGCCGATCACCGGCTCCAGCCGGGTGCCCTCCGGCAGCGGCAGATGCGCCAGGACGAAGTCCAGCAGCTCGCGCTCCAGCTCAACCGCGTGCTGCTCAGAGCCCGGGCGGGTAGCCTGCAGGTAGCGGGCCAAGGTCAGGGCGCCGGCGCCCAGGTGCAGCGCCCGCAGCGGCCGGCCCGGGGGAGCGGCCAGGTCCAGTACGTTGCCGATCCGCCGCAGGTACTCGTAGAAGATCTCCTGTGGCCGGGCCAGATCCACGTGCGACTGCTCCGCGCCGCCGATGCTCAGGACCCACGCGCCGTCGCTGTACCCGTCCGGATGGATCACCGCGTGGGCGCCGATGCCGCGCAGCAGCCTCGAGGGATGCCGTGCGCTGCCGCCGCTCCCGGTCACAGGGCGGCGCCCAGCTTGGCCAGCCGGTCGGCGGCCTCGGTGAGCACATCGGTCTTCTTGCAGAAGGCGAACCGGAGCAGCGTCCGGGTCCGTTCGGCGCCCTCGTCATGGCAGAACGGTGCGACCGGGATCGCCGCGACGCCGATCAGTTCCGGCAGCCGGCGGGCCAGCTCGGTGGCGTCCTCGAAGCCCAGCGGAGCGACGTCGGCCATCACGAAGTAGGTCCCCTGCGGCCGATACACGCCCAGCCCGGCCGCCCGCAGGCCCTCGCTGAGCAGGTCCCGCTTTGCGCCCAGGACGGCGGCGGTGCCGGTGAAGAACGACGTCGGCAGCGCCAGGGCCTGCGCGACGGCGATCTGGAAGGGGGTGCCGGAGGTGTAGCTGAGGTAGGACTTGACCGTGCGCACCGCCGCCACCAGCTCCGCGGGACCGCTCAGCCAGCCGACCTTCCACCCGGTCACCGAGAACGTCTTGCCGGCCGAGGAAATGGTCAGGGTCCGCTCCGCGGCTCCGTCCAGGGTCGCCACCGGAACGTGGGGTGCCCCGAAGGTGAGGTGTTCGTACACCTCGTCGGTGACGATCACAGCTGAGTGGCGGGCCGCCAGGTCGACGACGCGCTGCAGCAGGTCCGCGGGAAAGACGGTGCCGGTGGGGTTGTGCGGGTTGTTGATGAGCACCACCCGGGTCCGGTCGCTGAAGGCGGCGGCCAGCTGACCGTCGTCGGGCAGGAAATCCGGGGCGTGCAGCGGCACCGTGACGTGGTCCGCGCCGGTGAGGCCGATGACGGCGCCGTAGGAGTCGTAGAAGGGCTCGAAGGTGAGCACCTCGTCGCCGGGCCCGCACAGGGCCAGCAGGGCGGAAGCGATGGCCTCGGTGGCCCCGGTGGAAACCGTGATCTCCGTGGCCGGGTCCAGGCGCAGCCCGTAGAACCGCTCCTGGTGCGCGGCGATGGCCTCGCGGAGCACCGGCAGGCCCTGCCCCGGCGCGTACTGGTTGTGTCCGGAGGCGATGGCGTCGCGGGCCGCCTCCAGTACCGGCGCCGGCCCGTCCTCATCAGGGAAGCCCTGGCCCAGGTTGATGGCACCGTGGCGGGAAGCGAGTCCGGTGATCTCCTCGAAAATGACGGTCCCCAGGGTCCCGCCCGGCCCCAGCAGGTTGGCGCCGGCGGCGGTGCGCTGCCAGGGTGCCGGAGCGGAACCGGAAAGGGCCAGGGGAGTGTCTGCGTTCGAGTCGGTCATGTCCTCCAGTATTGCGTGCCGACGCGCGGACGGCGCGGTTTGTCATTACGGGCGGCTGGCGGTGACGGGCCGGCTTGGTAGATTCGTGGGATGCAACGTGCAGTGTGCCCCGGCTCATATGACCCCATCCACAACGGACACCTGGAGATCATCGCGCGTGCCGCGAACCTCTTCGACGAGGTGATCGTGGCCGTGTCGACGAACTACGCCAAGAAGTACCGGTTCACCGACGAGCAGCGCCTGGAGATGGTGAGCGAATCGGTGCGCGCGCTCGCCGGCGTGCGCGTGGTGCCCATGGGCGAGGGCCTGCTGGCGGAGTTCTGCCGCGAACACGGCGCCAACGCCATCGTCAAGGGAATCCGTTCCACGCAGGACTACCAGTACGAGCTGCCGATGGCCATGATGAACCGCCACCTCACCGGCGTCGAAACCGTCTTCCTGCCGGCGGAGAGCGGCTACACGCACCTGTCCTCCACCCTGATCAAGGAAGTGGCCGGCCTGGGCGGCGATATTACGGAATATGTGCCTCACGGCGTGCACAAGCGGCTGACGGGCGACTGACCGGGGAGAGGCGCCGGGGCGGCGGTCCGCTCAGATCGCGTTCGCGCACGCAGGGCGCAGCAGCGCCGCCGCCGTGCCCGCCGACTCCTCGACGAAGCGGGACAGCCACTGGCCGGGGCCCAGATCGGGCTCCGAGGCCGCCATGGTGATGTCCGCCCCGCTGCACTGCTCGAGGTTTGCCTGCGCCCGCACCAGGTGGTAGCGCGAGGTCACCACGATCAGCTCGTCCCATCCGTTCTCCGCGGCCAGCCGGGCGACGGCGCGCGCCTCGCCGCGGGTGGTCATCGGGTCGGGGCTGAAGCAGACGACCCGGGGGTTGGTGCCGTGATCGCACAGCACATCGGTCCGCTGGTTTCCGGGGGTATCGGTGGTCGAGAGCACCAGGACCGGTGCCCGGCCCTCCCACCACAGCTGCCGGCCGACGTCCAGCCGCTCCTCCGCCGCGCCCGCCAGCACGACGACGGCGTCCGCCGACTCCGGAGGCTGGTCCGGGTGCGGAAAACGGAACAGGTTGATCGAGGTGAACAGCCACAGAAACGCCACGCACATCAGGGCCGCGGCCGCGGAGAGCAGGCGGCGGCGCAGGCGGGGACCGACAAAGGTGGAGCTGGGCACACCGCAACCTTAGGGCAGGAAGCCGCCGCTGCCTGAACCGGGGGAGCGCACCGGCGGCCGTCCGCCGGTGTCCGCGCGCCGTCGTCGTCCGCCTGGGAGGCGCCCGGCTGCCTTCGCGGCAGGGCCCGCGCTAGGATGGAGATGGTATCCGGCCCGCAGGGCAGGGCCCGGACAGTCGGCGCAGGCGCCGGTTTGGGTCTGGGGGCCGACTCAGGCTAAGATGATATGTCGGTCTATGTTCTACAGGAGTTCTCATTAGCGTTCATTCGCGGACAAATCCGGGTTCGCCCCTGACGGTCAACGTCAAGGACCTCGGGCGCAGCCCGGGGACCATGCGAACCATGCAGGAACATGTGCCGGCACCGAAGGATTTCGGTGTGGCGCTGATCGGCGTCGACGAGGGTTCGGAACTTGATCTGGACCTGAGGCTCGAGGCCGTGCACGAAGGGATTTTGGTATCGGGAACCGTGGTCGCTCCCATCCGGGGCGAATGCGGACGGTGCCTGAAGCCCCTCGCGTATGACCAGGAAGTCGACGTGCAGGAACTCTTCTACTACGAGGACGCTGAGTCCTTCGAAGAGGAAGAGGAGCAGCGCCGGATCGAGCAGGATAGCATCGACCTTGAACCGGCACTGAGGGACGCAGTGGTAACCACCCTGCCGTTCCAGCCGGTGTGCCGGGAGGACTGCAGAGGCCTCTGCTCCGAATGCGGAGCCAGCCTTGAAGAGGATCCGGAGCACCACCATGAGGTCGTGGATCCTCGCTGGGCAGCCCTCGCCGGGCTGGCTGGCATGACCGCGGAAGCGGCAACAAGTACAGAGTCAGACGAGAGAGAAGAGAGTTAGTCGTGGCTGTTCCCAAGCGGAAGATGTCCCGCGCGAATACACGTGCCCGTCGGTCCCAGTGGAAGGCCACTGCGCCCAACCTGGTCAAGACCGTCGAGAACGGCCGCGTGACCTACAGCCTGCCGCACCAGGCCAAGGTTGTCACCGACTCGGCCGGTACCGCGCTGTTCCTTGAATACAAGGGACGCAAGGTCGCAGACGTCTAAGACCGGTGTCCGCCGGGCCTTCCCGGAGAAGGGCCGGCACTGCACCGCTTTTCAGGTCGAATCTCAAAAGTGAAGAACACTGAAGAGCTTACGAAGCGTCTCGGCGTCGACATCGACGCCGAGACGCTTCGTCTTGCGCTCACACATCGCTCCTACGCCTACGAACACGGCGGCATTCCCACGAACGAACGCCTCGAATTCCTGGGCGATTCCATTCTCGGCTTCTCCGTGACGGACGCGCTTTTCCGGGACCACCCGGACCTTTCCGAGGGCGAGCTCGCCAAGCGCCGCTCCGCCGTCGTCAGCACGCGTGCCCTCGCCGGGATCGCCCGCGACCTCGGGCTGGGCCAGTACATCCTCCTCGGCCAGGGGGAGAAGCTGACCAACGGCCGCGACAAGGCCTCGATCCTTGCCGACACCACGGAAGCCATCATCGGCGCCGTCTACCTGACCAACGGCATTGAAGCCGCCCGGGCCATGGTGATGCGCCTGATTGGCCCGCTGCTGGCCGACACCGAGGCCCTCGGCGCCGGCACCGACTGGAAGACCAGCATCCAGGAGATCGCCGCCGCCCGAAAGCTCGGCGACATCGAATACCAGGTGAACGGTTCGGGCCCGGACCATGCCCGCAGCTTCGAAGCCGTCCTGGTGATCGGAGGCCGGCCCTACGGCAGCGGCACCGGCCACTCGAAGAAGGAAGCCGAGCAGGAAGCCGCGGCCGCGTCCTGGAAGCTGCTGCGCAGCGCTGAGGAACAGGCAGCTGCCCGGACCGATTCCGGCCTGGCCGACACCGTGCGCACTTCCGCAGCCGCACCGGCCTCGCACGCCGCCGAACGCTGAGCCCGCATGCCCGAACTGCCTGAAGTCGAGGTGGTGCGCCGCGGACTCGCCCGCTGGGTCCGCGGCCGCACCGTCGAAACGGCGGAGGTGCTGGACGCCCGGTCCGTCCGCCGGCACGCCGCCGGCGCCGAGGACCTGCGCGCAAACCTGGAGGGCGCCGTCGTCCTCGATGCCGTGCGCCGCGGCAAGTTCCTGTGGATGCCGCTGCGCGGCGAGGGCGAGCAGCCGACGACGCCGCCCACCCAGGCGCTCATGGCGCACCTGGGCATGAGCGGCCAGCTGCTGGTGGAGGACCCGCATCAGCCCGATGAGAAGCACCTGAAGGTTCGACTGGTGCTCGGCGAGGCACACGACGCCGACGGGACGCCGCTGCCTACGGAGCTGCGGTTCGTGGACCAGCGCATCTTCGGCGGCGTGTTCCTCTCCCGGCTGGTGCCGACCCCCGATGGACAGCCGGGTGGCCTCGCCGAAACCCCGCTGGCGCTGGTGCCGGAGGAAGCGGCGCACATTGCCCGGGATCCGCTGGACCCGGCCTTTTCCCGGGACGCCTTCCACGCCGCGCTGCGGCGCCGAAAGACGGGGCTGAAAAGGGCGCTGCTCGACCAGGGGCTGGTCAGCGGGATCGGAAACATCTATGCGGACGAAGCGCTCTGGGCCGCCCGCCTGCACTATGCCCGCGCCACCGATACCATCCGCCGGCCGGAAACCGAACGCCTGCTGGACGCGGTGCAGGACGTCATGACGCGTGCTCTCGATGCCGGCGGAACCAGCTTCGATTCGCTCTATGTCAACGTCAACGGCGCGTCCGGCTACTTTGCCCGATCCCTGAACGCCTACGGGCGGGCGGCGCTGCCGTGCCCGCGCTGCGAGGAACGGGGGCTGTCGACGCTGATCCGGCGCGAGTCCTTCATGAACCGCTCCTCGTATAGCTGCCCGGTGTGCCAGCCCAGGCCGCGGAACGGGCGCTGGTAGGGCGGCTGCGGAACGCCGTGCCGGTAGAGCGGGAGAGGCGCTCGTAAAGCGGCGTGGAACGGGCGCTTTTCAGCGCGTTGTGGAGGGGCACGGTTTTCGGGGCGTTGTGGAGGACGGGTACGCCGCAGCGGGGCGGGTAGGCGTACGCCGTGGAGTGAGGTAATGCCCCCGCATCTCTGAACCTGTTCCGGGAGCAGGTGCCGCAATAGACTCGAACACATGTTCGAATGGGATGGATCTCGCGGGCACGGCGGGCAGCCGCCGTCAGACGTCGTTTCCGTGCCACCGCCCGCCGCTGGACCGGTGGCCGAGCCTGCGGAGTTGGCCCAAAAGGTAGTAGGCCGAAGCCCCAGGGCAGTTACCGGTCGGGCAGGTAGCGCTCCTGCCGACCCAAGGCCTCTGCGAGCGGAACGTATTCGGGAATGGAAACAGATCCTGGAACGAGGCGGCGACGCTTCGGTGTCGGCAGCGGCCGCACCGTCAGCAGCGGTAATCGCAGCGGGAGGACCGGGACCAGCGGCAGAGCCTGGCCCCGACACCGATGCAGAGCTGATTGAACGGATTCGGGCTTTGGAGGAGCTCAAAGCAGCGGCGTCTGCCGAGCAGGCCCGAGCTGCGGCCGCATTCGATAAATCTCAGCGTCGACAACAGGCCTTGGCCGGCCTGTCCCGCGAACAGCAGGGGAGAGGCGTGGCCGCACAGATTGCTTTGGCCCGCAGGGAGTCGCCCACTCGGGGCGGCCGCCTGCTTGGCTTCGCCAAGGCACTCACCGCCGAGATGCCCTGCACGCTCAGGGCGCTGTCTGCAGGGCGGATCAGTGAATGGAGGGCGACGCTGCTGGTGCGGGAGACGGCGTGCCTTAGCGTGGAGGACCGGCAGCAGGTGGACCAGGAGGTTGCCGGGGACCCGGAGGTGCTGGAGCGGCTCGGTGATCGGCAGATCATCGGTCGGGCGAAGGCGGCCGCGTACCGGCTCGATCCCCAATCTGCCGTAAACCGTGCTGCGAAAGCGGCTGCCGACCGGTTCGTCTCCTGCCGTCCGGCACCGGACACGATGACCTACCTGACCGGGCTGCTGCCCGTCGCCCAGGGGGTCGGTGTGTACGCGGCCCTGAGCAGGGAAGCGGACCGGCTCCGCGCTGCTGGTGACATTCGGGGGCGTGGGCAGATCATGGCGGACACCCTCGTGGAACGCATTACCGGACAGACCGACGCCGGGCAGACACGGGTGGAGGTGCAGCTGGTCATGACCGACAGGACCCTGTTCGCCGGCGATGCCGAACCCGCCCTGGTCCCCGGGTACGGCCCCGTCCCTGCCCAATGGGCCCGAAACCTGGTGCGCGCACGGCGGGACAGCACCGCTGGTCCCGGCACCGGGACAGGCGGCTCCGTCGGCACCAGCGGGAACGAACCGGATCGGAAGGCGGGCAGCCGTGGCCGCCAGGACGCTGTTGGGACAGTCAGGGTGCCGTGGAGTGGCGGCGGCACTCCGGACGGCGCCCGGACCGGAGCAGGTAGGAAGCGCGGCGACCACGACGAAGGGGCCCCGAACGGAGGTCCCAGCCGAGATGATGTTCGGGGTATCGGCCGACGGGAGGAGCGATGGATACGCAGGTTGTTCGCATCCCCGCGCACCGGCGAGCTGGTGGCCATGGACTCTCGGGCACGGCTCTTTCCGTCCTCGCTGGCCCGTTTCATCGCTGTACGCGACCAGGTCTGCCGGATGCCGTGGTGCGGGGCACCGATTCGGCACATCGATCACGTTCGGCCGCACAGCCGCGGTGGACCGACGACCGCCGCCAACGGGCAGGGGCTGTGCGAAGCCTGCAACCAGGCGAAGGAAGCTCCCGGTTGGAGCAGCGAGGTGACAGGGCCCGGTTCGTCCGATGTGGAGACCGTGACTCCCACCGGACATCGGTACCGATCCATGGCGCCGCTGCTGCCCGAAACACGGCAACGCCCCGAGATACCGGGACCAGGCCCGCAGATGGCATGACAACGTTCAGGGACGTTCAGGGACGTTCGGAGGCGCCCGAGACGCCGAAGCGCCGACAGAAGGGCGCAGCCAACGGGCGCCGGCGAAGCCCGCGCAGCCGGTACTGTCAGCCGATGCCCAGCTCGGCGAGCACGCCGTCGGTGTACGCAGGCCACGCTTCTGCAGCCCAGGGGCCGAAGTCCCGGTCGGTCAGTCCAATGAGTGCGGCCTGCGCCTGCGGATCCACCCACAGGAAAGTGCCGGACTGGCCGAAGTGGCCGAACGTGGCCGGAGAACTCTTCGTGCCCGTCCAGTGCGGTTCCTTATGGGCACGGATCTCGAAGCCCAGCCCCCAGTCGTTCTCCTTCTGCCGGCCGAAGCCGGGAAGGACACCCGACAGCCCGGGAAAGACCACCCGGGTGGCCTCTGCCAGTCGGCCCGGATCGGTCAACGCAGGCGACTGCAGCTCGGCTGCGAACCGGCTCAGGTCACCGGCGGTGGACACCGCACCGGCAGCCGGAGAACCCTCGAGGGAGGTCCCCGCCATGCCAAGCGGCTGCAGGACGCCCTGGGACAGGTACTCGGCGAACGGTATGCCGGTGGCCTCCTCAAGGGTCTCACCGAGCACCTCGAACCCCGCATTCGAGTACAGCCGGCGGGATCCGGGCTCGTACCGCACGGTGCGCTCGCCGAAGTCATATCCACCCGAGTGCGCCAGCAGGTGGCGCACGGTGGAGCCCTCCGGCCCGGCAGGCTGGTCGAGTTCCAGCGCCCCCTCATCGAGGGCAATCAGCACCGCGTAGGCACTGAGCAGCTTGGTCACCGAGGCCAGCGGAAAGCGGCGGTCCTGGTCGCCGGCAGTGCCGAGGACCTTGCCGTCGGCGGACACCAGGGCGGCCGCCGCGTTCTCCACCGGCCAGGACTCAATCTTCTTCAGGCTGTTCACGGGTTCGCTTCCTTACAGCTTGGCTGATCTGTCGGTACGGGGTCTCAGGCTCGGTCGGCGGGCGGGTCATTCCAGGCAGCCACCCCGCCGCTCCCGGAACCGCCGGCGGCCGTCCCGCCGTAGTGCCGGGCCAGCCGGCGCATGCCTTCCTCGATGGACACCTCCGGCACCCACTCCAGCACCTCCCGGGTCTCCCGCTGGTCGAACCAGTGGGAGGTGGACAGCTGTTCGGCGAGGAACCGGGTCATCGGCGGCTCGTCGTGGACCAGCCCGCGTTTACCGGCAGCCAGCCACGCCTTCTCGATGAGGCTTCCCGCCGCGCGCGCCAGGCTGCCCGGAACGCTGAGACCCGGAGGCTGTATGCCGGCCGCAGTGCAGATGCCCGCGATCAGCTCACCCACAGGCCGGGGCTGGCCGTTGGTGACCACCAGGGCGCGGCCGTGCGCGGCGTCCATCCGTTCCAGGCCGCGCACGATGGCTGCCGCGGCATTGTCGATGTAGGTCGTGTCGATCAGCGCCGCGCCGGCGTCGAGCAGCGGCAGCCGGCCCGAGCGGGCGCGGTCGATGACCCGTTCCACCAGCTGGGTGTCCCCGGGACCCCACACGATATGGGGCCGGATGGCCGTCACCCGGAATGCCTCGGAGTCCTGGTCGAGGGCGATCAGCTCGGCCTCGGCCTTGGACGCGGCGTAGAAGCCCCGCGCCCGGGCCGGGTCGGCCGTCCCCGCGCCCGCTCCGGCGATCGGCTCGCCGAAGTGCGCCACGGACGGCGAGGAGACGAACACGACGTCGCGCACCCCCTCGGCGCGGGCAGCGTCCAGCAGCACGCGCGTGCCGCGGATGTTGGTGTCCTCGAACTCGCGCCATTCCCCGGTGAAGGAGACCTTCGCGGCCAGATGGATGACGGCATCCATGCCGGCCACGGCCCGGGCCGCTGCCTCGGCGTCGGACACCGATCCGGCCACCGCGTCACGTCCCGGCCGGCCGGGACTGCGCTGGAAGGTGCGAACCTTGTGGCCCTTGGCCTCCAGCAGGTCGGCGACGGCACCGCCGAGCAACCCGCTGGCTCCGGTCACCAGGACGTTGCGCGGCATCTGGACGTCGGCGGCGGTCATCGGCGGGCCCCCTGCCCGGCCGGCTCGGCCGCAGGCACCGCGGGTCCGGCCTTATCCGGCCGCGGCACCGGGCCGCCGGCCAGCACCTTCGAGGCCCAGCCGGCCAGCGCGGTCCGGTCGATCTTGGAATTGTGGCGGATGTCCGTCGGCATCTGCGGCAGCACCAGCACGGCGGCCAGATCCAGGAGGCACTGCTCCCGCACCCGTGCCCGGACGGCGGCGGAGAGCTCGGCGGAGGCCGGTCCGGCCCGGCGGGCCGGCGGCTGGGTTTCGATGACGGCCACCGGAACCTGCGCTCCGGCGGGACCGACGCCGACGACGGCGGCCCGCCCGACGCCGTCGACCGTCTCGGCTGCCTGCTCACCGGCCACCGGGGTGCGGACCCCCTCGGCGGTGGTCAGGATGTGTCCCAGCCTTCCCTGCACCCAGAGCCGGCCCTGGTCGTCGAGGTGCCCGACGTCGCCGGTTCGGTGCCAGCCCGGAATGGAGGAGCTGCGGGACTCGGTGATCCACAGCCGGTCGTAGCGGTCCTTCACGTGCGGGGCGCTCACGAGGATTTCACCCGTGACGTTCGCCGTGGTCAGCACCTCGCTGCCCACGGAACCGTCAGGGAAGACCTCGGCGATCGCCACCCGGGCCCCCGAGACGGGGGTGCCGACACAGACGCCGTTCCCGGTCCCGGCGGCGCGGATGCCGGGCAGGTCGATGTCCGTCACCGGCAGCGCCTCGGTCATCCCGTAGGGGGTGTGCAGCGCGGCCTGCGGCACCAGCTCCTGCACCCGGGCCAGCAGCGGCTCCGGAATCGGAGCCCCGGCGGAGAGCAGCAGCTCGACCTTCGCCAGTGCCTCACGCTGCCGGCCGCTGAGCTGACCGGCGGTGGCCAGCACGTTGGCCAGCGCGGCGGGGGAGGCGAACACCGTCGTGGCGTCCACGGCCACGGCGGCCTCCGCGAGGGCGGCGGCGCTGAGGGTGCGCGGTGAGGTGACGTCCATGTCCGGGGTCACCGACGTCGCTCCCAGTGCCGGGCCGAGCAGTGCGAACGGCGCGAAGCCGGCCACCAGCGACGTGCCGGCGCGCAGGTTGTAGGTGTTCCGGATGGCGTCGCGCATGGCGGTCAGCTGCCGGTGCGTGTACACGACGCCCTTCGCGGGGCCGGTGGAGCCGGAGGTGAACAGCACGGCGGCGTCGGCGTCAGGCTCGACGGCGGGCCAGGACCGGTCCGCTCCGGCATGGGTACCTGCGGCGATGAGGTCAGCCACGGAGTGCCGGATGCCGAGCAGCCGGCGGCGGGCGGGGGAGAGCTCGGCGACGCTGATCCGGGTGCCCGGCCAGCCGAACGCCCGGGCGCCGATCAGCGCCCGCTCGATGCCGATGAGGAACGCGGGGCCGGCGCCCTTGATGGCCCGGCTGAGCCCCTTGGTGCCCAGCCCGGCGTCGGCGACCACAATCACCGCGTTCAGCCGCAGGCACGCGTAGATCAGCGAGGTCAGCTCGATGCCCGGCGGCACCAGCAGGTTCACCCGGGTGCCGGGCCGGACGCCGGCGGCGGCCAGCCCGGCGGCGAGGGCATCGACCCGCTCGGCCAGCTCGGCCCAGCACAGGGTCAGCGGTCCGGCGCCGTCCTGCCCGCCCAGCGGCGCCATGTCGACCACGGCGGGGGAGGAATCGGTGCGCCGCTCGTCCAGTTCGGCCAGCATCGGCCGGAAGCCGGCGGCGGTCTCGGGGGAGGACGGCGCGGCGGCGGGCGCCGCGTCCCGGCCGGCGCCTTCGCTGCCGCCGGCATCAGGCGCGCCTAGGTTCGCGTGCAGCCACTGGAAAAGCGGCGCGGCGATGTCCCGGTCCTCGGCAACCAGGTGTCCGGCGCCCTCGAAGCGGTGCACGTCCGCCTGCGGCAGCCGGCCCAGCAGGTCCCGCAGGTAGCGGTCGCTGAACACCGGATCTCGCGGGCCCCACATCATCAGGGCGGGCACGTCCAGGGAGCTGATGCCCTCGGCCACGGTTTCCAGGGCCGGCCAGCTGGGGTGGGACCGGTCGGCGGGAATGTCCGCCACGAAGTTGGCGACGCCGTCGCGCCGTTCGGCTCCCCGGTACGGGGCGTTGTAGGCGCGGCGCACGTCGGCGGGCAGCGCCGGGTGGGCCAGGGACAGCGTCGTGCGGATGAACGCGTCGGTGCTGCGCGTCCCGGCCCGATGCACGGCCGGATGCAGCGCCAGGCGCAGCGGGGCGGGCAGCTCGAAGCCGGCCGGATGCACCGCGGTGTTCAGCAGCGCGACGGCGGCCACCTGGCTGCGGTGCCGCAGCGCCCACCCGAGCGAGATGATGCCGCCCCAGTCATGGCCCAGCGTCACCACGGGAGTGTCCAGGCCGAGCGCGTCGGTGAGGTCGGACAGGTCGGTGATCCGGTCGGCCAGGCGGCGGAAGGCGCCGGTGCGCTCTGAGAAGCCCATGTCCAGCTGATCGACCGCCACCACACGCCAGGGCCCGCCCGGAGCGTCCGCGGCGGCAGCCGCCACGCTGCGCCACAGGTAGGACCAGGTGGGGTTGCCGTGTACGCACAGGATGGTGCCCCGCGGGGTCAGCCCGCGTTCGGCCAGGTCGGCCGCGGTGTCGAGCACGTGCCAGGTGCGGACGGTGCCGGGGCGGTCGACGGCGGCGCTGGAGGGCACCTGGACACGGGTGGACCAGGAAGCGGCCACGCCGGGCCAGTCTGCAGCTACCACGCAATCTCCATCATCGTGGTGTTCAGGCCGGAGCCGACGCCCATGCACAGCACCCGGTCGCCGGGGTTCAGCGATTCGGCCTCCTGGGCGAGGGTCATCGGCAGCGACGCCGGGCCCACATTGCCCCACTTGGGGAACGTGATCGGCACCCGCTCACGGTCCAGTTCCACGGCCTTGATGATCGCGTTCGTGTAGGAGGTGGAGACCTGGTGGGTGACGTAGCGGTCCATGGCGGTCCAGTTCCAGCCCTGCTCCTGCGCTTCCCGCCACGCGGTCACCACCAGCTCCAGGCCGCCGTCGAGCAGGCCCTTGGTGTCGGTGTACATGCCGTCATGCCCGCCCACGCACAGCTCATGGTGCTCGGTGCCGGCACGGGACACGCCGCCGAGGATGCGGTGCGAGCCGGGATGGGCGTCGGCCCGGCCGATGACGGCGGCGGCCGCGCCGGAGCCCAGCGTCAGGCTGGCGAACTCGCGCAGGTAGTCCTCGCGGGTGGAGTCCTCCCGGTTCAGGCGGGAGAACGTCGCCTCGGCGACCTTCTGCGAATCCTCGCCGGCGACGATCAGTGCGTAGTCGATCTGTCCGGACTCGATCATGTTCGCTGCAAGCGTGATTCCGTTGACGAATCCGAGGCATGCGTTGGCCAGATCGAAGTTCAAAGCGGAGGACGGCAGCCCCAGTCCGTGATGGATTTTCACGGCCACGGAGGGCTCGAGGTTCCGTCGCGTGACCGAGGTGTTGATCAGCAGGCCCACCTGGTGGGGTTCGATGCCGGCCTCGGCCATGGCCTTCGCGCCGGCCTCGATCGCGCCGTCGTCAAAGTCCGCGCCGGGCGCCCACCAGCGGCGCTCCTCGACGCCGGCGACCCGCTCCAAAAGCCTGCGGGACAGCCGGAGCCGCTTGAGGGACGGGGCAAGCCGCTTGTCGAATTCGTCCGACGAGACCACCACCGGCGCTTCAACGCTGGTCACGCTCAAGAGGGCCGTGTTGCTGTGCTGGAAGGTGAAGTTCCCGGTCAAAATGCCTGCCTTGTCTGCTGCCTGTTACTCATGCGCTGGCGGCCGCCGCACAGCCCAACCTCGCGTCGGGATCGTCTGATCCCTCCAAAAGCCTACTTTCCTCCGGCGGGTTGTCGTGCGCGCTCCCCGGGACCATGCCGTGCGGGTACCCGGTTTATTGTGGTGTACCGCGTAGATTTATGGAATGACTCCAGCAGCAGGAAGCGTGCATCAGCTGTGCATTTGAAGACCCTCACGATGCGCGGCTTCAAGTCCTTCGCATCGGCGACCACGTTTGAGTTCGAGCCCGGCGTCACGGCCGTGGTGGGCCCCAACGGCTCGGGCAAATCGAACGTGGTCGATGCCCTCGCCTGGGTGATGGGCGAACAGGGCGCCAAGACCCTGCGCGGCGGCAAGATGGAGGATGTGATCTTCGCCGGGACCTCCTCCCGGCCGGCGCTCGGCCGCGCCCAGGTGGCGCTGACCATCGACAACGCCGACGGCGCCCTGCCGATCGAATACTCCGAGGTCACCATTTCCCGCACCCTGTTCCGGGCCGGCGGTTCCGAATACGCCATCAACGGTGCCCCGTGCCGGCTGCTGGACATCCAGGAACTGCTCTCCGACTCGGGCCTGGGCCGGGAGATGCACGTGATCGTGGGGCAGGGGCAGCTGGACCGGGTGCTGCACGCCGGCCCCGAGGAGCGCCGCGGCTTCATCGAAGAGGCCGCCGGCATCCTCAAGCACCGGCGCCGCAAGGAGAAAACCGTACGCAAGCTCGAGGCCATGCAGGCGAACCTCGCCCGGCTCACGGACCTCACGGCGGAGCTCCGCCGCCAGCTGGGGCCGCTCGGCAAGCAGGCCGCCGTCGCCCGCCGCGCCCGGCAGGTGCAGCAGGATGTCCGCGACGCCAGGGCCCGGCTGCTGGCCGATGACATTGCCGGCCTCGAGGCGGCGCTGGCCAAGGACGCCGCCGACGAACAGGCACTGAAGGAACGCCGCGCCGCCGTCGAGCAGGAGCTCGCCGCCGGGCAGGAACGCCAGCAGCAGCTCGAGCGGGCCGCCGCCGACGCCGCCCCGCGCCTGGCAGCGGCCCGCGAGGCCTGGTACCAGCTGTCCGCGGTCCGCGAGCGGCTGCGCTCCCTGGGGGAGCTGGCCCGGGAGCGGGGCCGGCTGCTGGGGGCGGCCGACGGCGGACCGGCTCCGGGGCGGGACCCCGAGCAGCTGCGTGCCCAGGCCGAGCGGATGCGCGCAGAAGCCGGCGCCCTGCAGGAGGAGGTCGAGCTCCGCCGGGAGGCCCTGGAGGATGCGGTGGAAGTCCGCATCGAGGCGGAGGAGGACGCCGCCGCCGAGGAACAGCGGCTGGCCGCCGTGCTGCGCGCCGCCGCGGACCGCCGTGAGGGCCTGGCCCGTCTCGCCGGCACGGTCGGGGCAGCCCGCTCCCGGGTGGAGTCCGCGCAGGCCGAGCTGGGGCGGCTGCGCAGCCTGGTCGACGAAGGCCAGGAACGCCGTGCCCGGGCCGCCGAGGAGTTCGCGGCGCTGGAAGCCGAGGCCGCCGGAGCCGAACAGGGCGAGGAAGGCCTCGACGAGGAATACGAGCAGGCACTGGCCCGCCGGGAGGAGGCCGACGCCGAGGTCCGGCGGCTGCGGGACGAGGAACGGCAGGCCGAGCGGGACCGCGAAACCCTGGCCGCCCGCCGGGACGCCCTCGCCGTGGGGCTCCAGCGGCGCGACGGCAGCGCCGCGCTGCTGGACGCCGGGCTCGACGGCGTGCTCGGGCCGCTGGCCGAGCTGGTCAGCGTGGCCGCCGGACGCGAACGTGTTGTCGCCGCCGCCCTGGGCGGCGCCGCGGAGGCGCTCGCGGTCACCGGCGTCGAGGCGGCCGTGGCCGCCCTGGAACAGCTGAAGGCCGCCGATGCCGGACAGGCCGAGTTCCTGCTCGCTCCCCGGGCCCCGGAGCCGGCCGCCGGAGCCCCTTCGCCCGTTCCCGACGGCGCCGAGCCGGTCGCCGGCCTGCTGGAAGGCCCGGACCACGTGCTGGAGCCGCTGCGGCGGCTGCTGGCGGGCACCGTGGCGGTGGCCACGCTGGCCGACGCCGTCCGCGTGCTGGCTGAGGCGCCCGGGCTGCGGGTCGTCACGGCGGACGGAGACCTGGTGTCCTCTTTCCACGCCCGCGGCGGATCAGAGTCGGCACCGGGCCTGATCGAGGTGCAGGCCGCCGTCGACGAGACGCAGGCCCGGCTGCGGGACGCCGAAGCCCGCCGGGACACGGCCCACGAGGCCCTGCAGGCCGCCGTCGCCGCCCGGGACGAGGCCGCCGCCCGCGCCGACGCGGCGCTCGCCGCCCTGCACGACTCCGACGCCCGGCTGGCCGGCGTGGCCGAGCGCCTCGGCTCCCTGGGATCGGTGCTGCGCTCAGCCGAAGGCGAAGCCGCGCGGCTGCAGCGCTCCATCGAGGCGGCCGAGCAGAACCTGGCCGCCGAACGCAAAGCCCTGGAAGAGGCCGAGACTCGCCTGGCGACGGCCGAGCAGCAGCCCGCCGACGAGCAGGAACCGTCCCGGGACCGGCTCGAGGCGCTCAACGCCGCGGCGGTCCAGGCACGGCAGGCGGAGATGGAAGCCCGGCTGTCCCTGCGCTCCTGTGAGGAGCAGCTCTCCGCGGCGGCCGGCCGCGCCGCCGCCCTGGAGCGGACCGCGGAAGCCGAACGCCGCGCCCGCGCCGCCGCGGCCGAGCGGGCGGAGCGCCGCCGTCGGCAGGCCGCCCGGGCACACGCCGTCGCGCAGGCCGCCGACGCCGCACTTGCCTTCGCCGACGTCTCACTCGCCCGGGCCGCTGCCGAGCGGGACGAGGCCGAAGCCGTGCGCAATGCGCGCCGTGCCGAGCTGGAGACGGTGCGCTCGGCGAACGCCGAGGCTGCGGCCCTGCTGGCCCGGCTTACCGACTCGGTGCACCGCGACGAACTGCAGCGCGCCGAGCAGCGGCTGCGGCTCGAAACGCTGCAGGCCCGATCAGTCGAGGAACTGGGCATGACGGCGGACCACCTGCTCGCCCACTACGGCCCGGACCAACCGGTTCCCGTCCCGGAGGACGGGGGCGGCGACAAGTGGGCGGCCCTGCGCCAGGAAGTCGACGACGACGGCAACCCGATCCCGTCCGGGGTGCCCTATGTGCGCGCCGAGCAGGAGAAGCGGCTGCGGAAGGCCGAGCGGGACCTTGCCGCCCTGGGCAAGGTCAATCCGCTGGCGCTGGAGGAATTCGCGGCTCTGGAGGAGCGGCACCGGTTCCTCAGCACCCAGCTCGAGGACCTCAAGGCGACCCGCAAGGACCTGCTGGACATCATCAAGGAGGTGGACCAGCGGGTGGAGCAGGTCTTCACCGAGGCCTTCCGCGACACCGCCGCCCAGTTCGAGCGGGTCTTCGGCCGGCTGTTCCCGGGCGGGGAAGGCCGCCTGGTGCTCACCGACCCCCTGGACATGCTCACCACCGGCATCGAGGTGGAGGCCCGGCCGGCCGGCAAGAAGATCAAGCGCCTCTCGCTGCTCTCCGGCGGCGAACGCTCCCTGACCGCGGTGGCGCTGCTCGTGGCCATCTTCAAAGCCCGCCCCTCGCCGTTCTACGTGATGGACGAGGTGGAGGCCGCCCTTGACGACACGAACCTGGGCCGGCTGATCACCATCTTCGAGGAACTGCGCGAGTCCAGCCAGCTGATCGTCATCACGCACCAGAAGCGGACCATGGAGGTCGCCGACGCACTGTACGGCGTGACCATGCGCGGCGACGGCGTCTCCACCGTGATCAGCCAGCGCATGGACCGCCCTGACCGGCGAGGGGACGGAGCTCCGCCCCGATAATCCCGGCGCCCCGGGGGAGCCGGGCGCTAGCGGGCGTAGCGGCGGACGAAGTTGCGCAGGATCCGCGGCGGGGCCTGCACGTTGGCGCCGCGGACCGAGTCCATCACCGACTCGGCTTCCTCCTCGGGGAAGTAGCCGGCGTGCCGGTAGACCGAGATGCGGGTGAGTAGGCCCGGGACGTCCAGCTCCGGATGGAACTGGGTGGCGTACAGGTTGCTGCGCACCCGGAACATCTGCACCGGGCAGGTGGCGGAGCCGGCCAGGTTCACCACATGCGCGGGCAGCTTGGCCACCGCCTCCTTATGTCCGACAAAGGCGTGGAAGCGCTCCGGCAACCCCTCCAGCAGCGGGTCGTCGCGGCCGGCGTCGGTCAGCGACACCTCGACGGCGCCAATCGGCTCGCCGAAGCGGCGGTCGACGACGGCGCCCTGGTGCCGGCCCAGCGTCCCGACGCCGTAGCAGGCGCCCAGGAACGGGAAGTCACGTGCCGTCACCTCGTTCAGCAGGCGGGCCAGATCGGCCTCGACGCGACGCTGCACCGGGCTCTTGGCGTCCTCCGGGTCACTGGAGTTGAAGACGGAGCCGCCGGTCATCAGCCCGCTGTAGCGGTCCAGATCCAGGTCCGGCAGCGGGCCCTGCTCCAGCCGCAGACGGTGCAGGCCGGAGGAATCCAGGCCGGCGAAGCGGGCAAAGGCTTCGTGCTCCTCATCGGCGGCGTCGTCCTCTGACCGGGTGGCCAAAAGCAGGAAGGGCTTCATTCCTCGATCGTAGACCCGGTGCGGGCGGCGGGGCGGCCGGCCAGGGTTTCCCGCGCGCCCAGCCACACGAGGAAGGCGAGCAGGGCGACGGCTCCGGTCAGGGCGAACGCCCATTCGTAGCCCAGGGTGTCCGCGAGTACCCCGGCCAGGATCGGGCCGATGATCGCCCCCGAGTCCGCGGACATCTGGAACGCGGCCAGCACTTTGCCGCCGTTGCGGTCGTTGCCGACGACGTCGGCCACCGCCGCCTGCTGGGCCGGGTTCAGCATGCCGGTGCCGAGCCCGGCCAGCGCCGACACGGCCAGGAACAGGGGCACGTTGTCGGTAAAGCCGATCACGGCGGTCGCCGCAGCGTTCAGCGCCAGGCCGGAGAGCACCATCGGCCGGCGCCCCCAGCTGTCCGTCAGGCGGCCGGAGAACAGCAGGGCCAGGGCGGTGCCGCCGGCGAAGAAGGTCAGGGCGATGCCGGCGGTCTCGCTGCCGCCGGCCAGCACCGCGGCCGCGAACAGCGGCAGCAGCGAGTTCCGGACCCCGAAGGAGGACCAGCCGTTGGCGAAGGAGGACGCCAGGGCGGCCCGGTAGGCCGAGTCCTGCAGGGCTTCGCGCACGGTCAGGCGGGGTCTCGTGTCGCGCCCCGCCCGGCCTGCCGGCCGGCCGTCCGCGCTGGAGCTGCCGGGACCCGGCCGCCCTGCGGTCCCGGCCTCGGCGGCCACCTCCGTCACCGGCTCGCCCTGGACCGGTCCGGCGGCCGCCACGGCCTCGTCGGCGGCGTCCTGCCCGGAGGCAGGGGAGGCACCCGCCGCCGCGGCGCCGGAACCTCCGGCCGGCTCGACGGCGTCCTTCAGCTGCCAGGCCACGCCGCCGGCGGCAATGAGCAGCGCCACGGCGTAGACGAGGAACGGCACCTGCATGCCGAAGCCGGCCAGCAGCCCGCCGACCAGCGGGCCGACGATGTTGCCGATGAGGAAGGAGGACGCGTAGAGGCCGGACACCCGGCCGCGCACTCCGGGCGGCGCCAGGCGGATGATCAGGCCCATGGCGGAGATGGTGAACATGGTGGAGCCGATGCCGCCCAGCCCGCGGAACAGCAGCAGCTGCCAGTAGGTGCCGGCGAAGGCGCAGGCGGCGGTGGACAGGGCCACGATCAGCAGGCCCCAGATATAGACCGGCCGCTCGCCGAACTTTTCCAGCAGCTGCCCGCCGGCCGGGGCGAACACCAGGCGGGTGAACGCGAAGGCGCTGACGATCACCGATGAGGCGGTGACGCCGACGTCGAAGCTCTGCGCAAACTGGGGCAGCACCGGGGCCACCAGCCCGTAGCCGAGGGCGATGACGAAGGCCGCTGCGATGAGGACCTTGATTTGGCGGGGGATGAGAAGTCGGGGAGCGCGCACCATGATGCCTTGATTCTCGCACTGCCCGGGACCGTGTGCCGGCCGACGCCGATATGCAATGCTGGGAGGCGTGAATGAGACTCTTTCGATAGTGATCTATGTGGTCATCGCGATCGCCGTGGTCGGCTCCGTGGCAGCGCTGCTCGTGCGCGGCCGCCGGCAGCGCCCGGAGATCTACCCGACGAAGCGCGACGCCGACGACCTGCCGCAGGCCTCGGGCAGCACCGCCGTCGCGGAGGCTCCGACGGCCGAACCCGCGCCCGACGTCGTCGTTCCCGACGACCTGCGGGACCTGGAGGAAGCGGCCCCGGCGCCCGCCCCGACGATCGAGACCCCAGAGCCCGTCCAGGGCCGGCTGGCCCGGCTGCGCGCCCGGCTGGCGAAGTCCAACAACGCCCTCGGCAAGGCCCTGCTTGCGCTGCTGGCCAGCGACAAAATCGATGAGGACGTCTGGGACGAGATCGAGGAGACGCTGCTGCTGGCCGACCTCGGCACCGAGCCGACCATGGAGCTCGTCGACAACCTGCGCGAACGCGTGAAGATCTCCGGCAGCCGGGACCCCGAGGAAGTGCGCGGCATGCTGCGCGAGGAACTGATCAAGCTGGTCGATCCGTCCATGGACCGTTCGCTGGCTGTGGACCGCCACGCCGACAAGCCCGCCGTCGTCATGGTGGTGGGCGTCAACGGCGTCGGCAAGACCACCACCGTGGGCAAGCTGGCCCGCGTGCTGGTCGCCGAGGACAAGGACGTCATCCTGGGTGCGGCGGACACCTTCCGCGCCGCCGCCGCCGAGCAGCTGGCCACCTGGGGACAGCGGGTGGGTGTGCCCACCGTGAGGTCCGACGTCGACGGCGCGGACCCGGCGTCCGTCGCCTTCGAAGCGGTGAAGGCCGGCATCGACGGCGAGGTGGACACCGTCCTGGTCGACACCGCGGGCCGGCTGCAGAACAAGGTCGGGCTGATGGACGAGCTGGGCAAGGTCAAGCGCGTGATCGAGAAGCAGGCCGAGGTGGACGAGGTCCTGCTGGTCCTGGACGCCACCACCGGGCAGAACGGCCTGGCCCAGGCCAAGGTGTTCTCCGAGGTCGTGAACATCACCGGCATCGTGCTGACCAAGCTGGACGGCACCGCCAAGGGCGGCATCGTCGTCGCCATCCAGCGCACCCTCGGCGTGCCGGTCAAGCTGGTCGGCCTGGGCGAAGGCCCCGACGACCTCGCCCCGTTCGAGGCCGAAGGCTTCGTGGACGCCCTGCTGAACTGACGCTCCGGCGGCCTCCGCCGCCGCGACGCAAAGAGCCCCGCAGCCCGATCCGGGCTGCGGGGCTCTTGCGTACCCGGCCGGGTACGCCGGCCTTACTGCAGGGTGAAGTGCAGGACCGTCACTGTGCCGGCGGTCAGCGGGAAGGTCTGCGTGGTTTCCCCGTAGGCGAAGCCGGGGACGGTCAGCCGCTCGGCCGCGGGAACGCTTTCGGTCCGCCCGCCGTCGATCGTGGTGGTGTCCTCGGAGGCGAACGCGGCGCCGGTCATCTGCGTCATCGTGCCGGTCAGCGCCCGGCCCGGCAGCTTCAGGGTGACCTCCGTCTGGGCGGCGGTCTCGGGGTTGTTCTGGTTGATCAGCGCCACCGAGATGCTCCCGTCGTCGTGCCGGACGGAATAGGCGTAGGCGAGGCCGCCGCCGGTGGCGTCCGTGGCGAGGAACTCACCGGAGGGGATCTCCGCGACCATGGACAGGCCGTAGTAGTTGGCCCGCTGGTCCACCTGGCCGTTGGGCTGCAGGTAGGCCCCGCCCGTGCAGATCGCGGACATGGGCGGGCCGCCCTGGCAGGTGATCAGCGAGCTGTGGAAGCTCATCGCCTCCACGCCCAGCTCAGCCCCGCTCAGCGCGTAGTCCGCCGCCCACAGCGCCGAGGCGTGGGTCTTGGTGGTCTCGTTCGACCCCGGGCACGCGGACTGCCCGGTTTCGGTGATCCAGGTGTCCAGGCCGTTCTCCCGCCCGGGCGCCAGTGCCTGCGCCCGGTAGTCCTGCGCCCGGTCATGGATCAGGGGATCGATCAGGTTGGCCATGATCGGCTCGCCCTGCGGGTCGCCGCTGCCGTCGCAGGCCGAGAGCGGGTAGTGGTGCAGCGAGAGGATCTTCTCCTGGGGCAGGTCCACGGTGGCAAAGGGCCCCCACCAGGATTCCGCGTAGGTGCCGGGGCCGATGATCGGCACCTCGGGGGCCACCTCGTAGATGGCCTGCGCGTAGGTCTTCAGCTCTTCGAGGTACTGATCCACCCCGTAATCTCCGCCGCGCAGCCCGGTCTTGGCGTAGCCGTTGGGCTCGTTGCCGACGGTGATGCCCACCAGGCGCTCACCGAACGCGTCCCTGGCGTGGCGGACCATGTCGGCGGCCCGGGCGGGGTCGTAGTTGCCGAGGTCGACGGTCAGGGCGATCCGCCCGTCCACCGCCTCCAGGAGGGTGGCCACCCGCGCCAGGTCCTGCGGGGTCACGGCACGGACCGGATGCGCCTTGTCTCCCTTGAGGTTCCCCGGGATCGGCTCGCCGCTGGAGGTCCAGAAGAAGCGCCGGTCCACGGCGTTGCCGCCGAAGCGCAGCAGCGGCTTGCCCAGTCCCTGCAGCGCGTGCACCATTTCCGGGTTGTCCCCGGCCAGGGACGGATCGGCGAGGTCGGTGGCTTCCAAGGACAGGCCGATCAGGTTCTCCGGCAGCTCGGTGCCGGTGGTCTGGCCGGCCACGGTCACCGACATCGGCTCGACCGGCTCCAGCGGCGAACCGGCCGGCGGGCCGATCTGCTCGTAGTAGGTGAACTCCGGGGCCGGCGGCAGCGCCGCTTCCGTCTCATAGGCCACCGGGGTGCCGGTCGGGGCTGCAACTGACGGCTCGTCGTCGTCGGTCACCAGCGGGAAGATCACCGCACCGGCGGCGAGGGCGACGGCGGCCGTGCCGGCGCCGCCGATCAGCCACTTCCGGCGGGACGGCCCGCGGGAGCTACCCCGGGTACGCAGGGAACCGTCGTCGGACTTCCGGGCGGAAGCGTCCTCGGGCAGGGGTGGTTCAACGGGCATGGGGGCATAACCTCCGGGGATCGTGGTCTTAGGTGGCCATCCTAGCCGCAGCGCTGTGACGGCCGTCGCGGCGGCGTTCCGCGCCTGCGGCCGGAAGGGGCCGGAAACAGCGCATGCAAGCCCGGACGCGGCGGCGGGGCCGTGGAAACGAAGTCGAAACACGGCCGTTACGGCGGTTTTACGCGGGCCGCCGGTTTGTAATCCGCAGGCAATGAAACAGGGCCTTTTCCGAAATGCGGCCCCGGCAGAGTTTCGGAGTGCGGGAAGTCCCCGCGGATTTCGAAAGGACGTGGAGATGGATCTGTCTGCAGGTCACGTCTGGGTGATGGTCTCAGCGGCGCTCGTGCTGCTCATGACGCCGGGACTGGCATTCTTCTACGGCGGCATGACCCGGGCCAAGGCGGCCCTGAACATGATGATGATGAGCTTCGTATCGATCGGCCTGGTCGGCGTGGTCTGGGTGCTCTGGGGCTACTCGATGACCGGCGGCGACGGCTTCGCGGGGCTCTTCGGCAACCCCTTCACGTCCTTCGGCCTCGAGGGCCTGCTCGGCAGCGAGGACCTGATCAGCGCCGGGTTCGGCGCCACGTTCGCCATCATCACCGTCGCCCTGATCAGCGGCGCCATCGCCGACCGCGCCCGGTTCAGCGCCTGGGCCGTCTTCGTGCCGATCTGGGTCACCCTGGTCTACTGCCCGCTGGCGTTCATGGTGTGGGGCGGGGGACTGCTCAGCGCCGAGGGCGCCGTGGGCTCGGTGGTTGGTGAGGCCATCGACTTCGCCGGCGGCACCGTGGTGCACATCAACGCCGGCGTCGCGGCCCTCGTCCTGGCCCTGATCATCGGCAAGCGCAAGGGCTTCGGCAAGGACCCCAGCCAGCGTCCGCACAACATCCCGTTCGTCATGCTCGGCGCAACCCTGCTGTGGTTCGGCTGGTTCGGGTTCAACGGCGGCGCCGCCGGTTCGGCCGAGGAAGGCGGGCTGATCTGGGTCAACACCCTCGCCGCCCCCGCCGCCGCCATGGTCGGCTGGCTGGTCACGGAACGCATCCGCGACGGCCGCCCCACCTCCCTGGGCGCTGCCTCCGGCATCGTCGCGGGCCTGGTGGCCATCACCCCGGCCTGCGCCAACGTCAGCCCGCTCGGCGCCGTCGGCCTGGGCATCGTCGCCGGCGTCCTCTCGGCGCTCGCCGTCGGGCTCAAGTACCGACTGGGCTACGACGACTCCCTCGACGTGGTCGGCGTGCACCTGGTCGCGGGCATCGTGGGCACCCTGGCCCTGGGCTTCATCGCTCTCCCGGCCGACGGCGAGGCCGGCGGCCTGTTCTACGGCGGCGGCTTCGCCCTGCTGGGCGCGCAGCTGGTGGCCGCGGTGATCGCGATCCTGTTCTCCGCCGTGATGACCCTGATCATCGGGCTGGCCGTACACAAGACCATCGGCTTCCGGGTCTCCGAAGATGAGGAGATCTCCGGCGTGGACCTCAGCGAGCACGCCGAAACCGCCTACGAATTCGGCGGCCTGGGCACCGGCGGGTCCTTCCGCCCGGTCGCCGCCGCCACCACGAAGGAGACCGTGAACTCATGAAGCTGGTAACCGCCATCGTCCGGCCGGAAAAGATCGACGCCGTCCGCGGCGCCCTGGAAAGCTACGGCGTGCAGGGACTGACCGTCAGCCAGGCCAGCGGCTACGGCCGCCAGCGCGGGCACACCGAGGTCTACCGCGGCGCCGAGTACACCGTCGACCTGCTGCCCAAGGTGCGCATCGAGGTGCTGGTCTCCGACGAGTGGCTGAACGACATCGTCGATGTGCTGGTGGCCACGGCGAACACCGGCCGGGCCGGGGACGGCAAGGTGTGGGTGGTCAACGTGGAGGAGGCGCTGCGCGTGCGCACCGGCGAGCGGGGGGTCTCCGCCCTCTGACCCGCGGCGGGCCCGGCACGTGGCCCGGATCCGACCTGTTGCCCAACGGTCCGCCCGGCTGGAATTCCAGCCGGGCGGACCGCGTGTTCCGGGGCCGCGGGCGTCCGGCGGCCGCAGGCGTGCGGGGACGGTATCCCCGGTCACGGGCCCGACGTCCCACCCGCTACCGTCGCTTGGTACCCTTAACAGCTGGGCCTGGCAATTTCAGCCGAAGTACACGCCAAAGTATCCGACGAAAGAAGTGCGCGGCACGTGTTCAATTCACTGTCTGACCGGTTGACCTCAACCTTCAAGAACCTGCGCGGCAAGGGCCGGCTCACCGAAGCCGACGTCGACGCCACCGTCCGGGAGATCCGGCGCGCACTGCTCGACGCCGACGTGGCCGTTCCCGTGGTCCGTGCCTTCACCGCCGCGGTCAAGGAGCGTGCCCTCGGCTCGGAGGTCTCGCAGGCCCTGAACCCGGGCCAGCAGGTCGTCAAGATCGTCAACGAAGAGCTCGTGGGCATCCTCGGCGGCGAAACCCGGCGGCTGCGCCTGGCGAAGAACCCGCCCACCGTGATCATGCTGGCCGGCCTGCAGGGCGCCGGCAAGACCACCCTGGCCGGCAAGCTGTCCAAGTGGCTCAAGGGCCAGGGCCACAGCCCGCTGCTGGTCGCCGCCGACCTCCAGCGCCCCAACGCTGTCAAGCAGCTGCAGGTCAACGGCGAACGCGCCGGGGTGCCGGTCTACGCCCCGCACCCCGGCGTCAGCTCCGAGTTCGAGGCTGCCACCGGCGATCCGGTGGCCGTGGCCCGCCAGGGCGTCGAGGAAGCCCGCGCCAAGCTGCACGACGTGGTCATCGTCGACACCGCCGGCCGCCTGGGCGTGGACGCCGAGCTGATGCAGCAGGCCGCCGACATCCGCACCGCCATCAGCCCCGACGAGGTGCTGTTCGTCATCGACGCGATGATCGGCCAGGACGCGGTCAACACCGCCCAGGCGTTCAACGAGGGCGTGAACTTCACCGGCGTCGTGCTGACCAAGCTCGACGGCGACGCCCGCGGCGGCGCGGCCCTGTCCGTTGCCTCCGTCACCGGCAAGCCGATCATGTTCGCCTCCACCGGCGAGGCGCTGACCGACTTCGAGGTCTTCCACCCCGACCGGATGGCCAACCGCATCCTCGACATGGGTGACATCCTCACCCTGATCGAGCAGGCCGAGAAGAACTGGGACAAGGACGAAGCGTCCCGGATGGCGAAGAAGTTCGCCGACCAGGAGGACTTCACCCTCGACGACTTCCTGGCCCAGATGCAGCAGCTGCGCAAGATGGGCTCCATGAAGAAGATGCTCATGATGATGCCCGGCGCCGCCGGCATGCGTGAGCAGCTGGAGAACTTCGACGAGCGCGAGATCGACCGGGTCGAAGCCATCGTCCGTTCCATGACGCCACACGAGCGGGTCGCCCCGAAGATCATCAACGGGTCCCGCCGGGCCCGCATCGCCCGCGGCTCGGGCGTGCACGTCTCCGAGGTCAACGGCCTGCTGGAACGCTTCGGCCAGGCGCAGAAGATGATGAAGAAGATGGCTGCCGGCGGCGGCATCCCGGGCATGCCCGGCATGGCCGGCCCGGGCGGCTTCGGCGGTGCCCGCAAGAAGCAGCAGGCGGCCAAGGGCAAGAAGAAGGCCCGCTCCGGCAACCCCGCCAAGGCCGCGCAGGAGCGTGCCGAGGCCGAGGCTCGGCGCAGCGCCTCCCGCAGCGCGCTGCCCACCGGTGCCGCGTTCGGTGCCCAGGACGCGGACTTCGATCCCAGCTCGCTGAACCTGCCCAAGGGCTTCGAGAAGTTCCTCGGCAAGTAGGCTCCAGTCGGCGGAGGCCGTCCCACGCAGGTGGGGCGGCCTCCGCCGTTTAACCGGTGGGACATCGTTTCGTCGTCCGCAGCCCACGTTGAAAATACATGAAGCTTCAACTAAGGTGATTACATGAACGTTCAAGTAAAGCCTGTCGACCTGCTGCCCTCCGATCTCGCGATGGGAACGGTGATGCTGAAGGTGGGCAACCTCGCGGCGGTTGCCGGCTACTACCGCCAGGCGCTCGGCCTCGCCGTCGTAGCCGAGGCGGACGGCGGGCTGTACCTGGGCCGCGCCGGCACCCCGCTGGTGCACCTTGCCCCGGCCTCCGGGCTGCAGGTGGCCGGGCGGGGAGAGGCCGGCCTGTTCCACACCGCCATCCTGTTTGCGAGCCAGGCCGACCTGGCCGCCGCCGTCGCCCAGGCCTACCGGCACGACCCTTCGGCCTTCGTCGGCAGCGCGGACCACCTCGTTTCCGAGGCTTTCTACTTCCAGGATCCCGAGGGCAACGGCATCGAGCTCTACTGGGACCGCCCGCGCACCGAGTGGGCCTGGGACTCCACCGGCGACGGGTCCCGGGTCCGCATGGACTCCCTGCCCCTGCCGCCGGCGCAGTACCTGCAGCGCCACCTGACCGAGGCCTCGCTCACGGGCATGGAGGAAACCGCCGCCGACGTCGGGCACGTCCACCTGCAGGTGGGATCCGTCGAGACGGCCGAGCGGTTCTATGTGGACGTGCTGGGCTTCGAAAAAACCGCGGACTTCCACGGGCAGGCACTGTTCGTCTCCGCCGGCGGCTACCACCATCACATGGCCATGAACGTCTGGAACTCCCGGGGTGCCGGTCCGCGCCGGGACACCCTGGGGCTGGGCGAGGTGCTGCTGTCCGTGCCGGCGGCCGACGACGTCGCGGCGCTGGCCGACCGGCTGGCCGTCGCCGGCATCGGCAGCCACCACACCGGCGCCGAGCTGCGCTTCGAGGATCCCTGGCGCAACCGGCTGCGCGTCGCCGTCGGCGCCGCCGGCTGACCGGTAGGCCGGGCCGGCCTCCCGCCTGACCGGCCGGCCCGTTCGGAAGCCTGCGCGGCGAAGTCGCAAAACTTGCCGCTCTCTGGCATCATAGACAGGTACTCGATCTGCGTGGCCCCTCTCTCCGCGCATGCATCTTGTCCTTTGAACCCCTCAGTATGGCCCGCCCCACGGGAGCAGAAGTCGGCGGTTCGCCCCCTTTTTCAGATCAGGAGTGACCACAAAAGTGGCCGTAAAGATTCGCCTCAAGCGCCTCGGCAAGAAGTTCTCCGCACACTACCGCGTTGTTGTCATGGATTCCCGTGCCAAGCGCGATGGCCGTGCCATCGAGGAGATCGGGCTGTACCGCCCGACCGAGGAGCCGTCGTACATCGACATCAAGTCCGACCGCGCCCAGTACTGGCTCGGCGTCGGCGCCCAGCCCACCGAGCAGGTCGCAGCGCTGCTGAAGATCACCGGTGACTGGCAGAAGTTCAAGGGCCTGCCGGGCCAGGAGGGCACCCTCCGCACCAAGGCCCCGAAGGAAGCCTTCGTGGCTCCCGAGAAGGACTCCGTGATCGTCCCCGAGGCCATCACCCCGAAGGCCAAGAAGGAAGAGGCTGCTTCCACCGAGGCCGAGGCTGAGTAACTTGCTCGCCGAAGCGCTGGAACACCTGGTCCGCGGCATCGTTGACAGCCCCGAGCGTGTCAAGGTTGCCGCCCGCAGCAACCGCCGCGGTGAAACGCTCGAGGTGCGCGTCCATCCGGACGACCTCGGGCGGGTCATCGGCCGGCAGGGCCGCACGGCCCGCGCACTGCGCACCGTGATCGCAGCCCTGCCCGGAGGCGACCAGGTTCGTGTGGACGTCGTGGATACCGACCGCCGGCGCTGAGCCGACGACCCGGGCACACCGTCACAGCGGTTTCTTCAGCATCCGGCCCCGCACCAGATAATGGTGGAGGGGCCGGATGTTTTTTTACGCCCGCCCGCCCCGGCCGGGCGGGACAGCAGCACTAAGGAGAGTTCATGCAGTTACAGGTGGCACGCATCGGCAAGCCGCACGGCATCCGCGGCGAGGTGACCGTCCAAGTCCTCACCGATGCGCCCGAGGACCGGTTCGTTCCCGGCGCCCGGTTCATCGTCGAGCCGGCGGCCAAGGGCCCGCTCACCATTGCCGGAGCCCGCTGGAACAAGGCCATCCTGCTGCTGGCCTTCGAGGAGGTCGCCGACCGGAACGGTGCCGAGGAACTGCGCGGAGCCAAGCTGTTCATCGACACCGATACCGAAGCCGACGACGACGCCGATGAAGGCTGGTACGAACACGAGCTGGTGGGCCTCTCCGTCCGGGTGGGCGACGACGTCGTCGGCACCGTCAGCGGACTGCGCACCACCGCCGCCCAGGACCTGCTGGTGCTCACCGACACCCGGGGACGGGAGGTCTTCGTGCCCTTCGTCGACGAGATCGTCCCCGAAGTCGACCCGGAGGCCGGCTATGTCCTGCTCACGCCCCCGCCGGGCCTGCTGGAGCTGAACGCCCCCGACGATGAGAAGGCCGGCAGCTGAAGTGCGCATTGACGTCATCAGCATCTTCCCCGAATACCTCGCCGCGCTGGACCTGTCCCTGATCGGCAAGGCGCGGCGGGACGGGCTGCTGCAGCTGCAGGTCCACGACCTGCGCGACTGGACCACCGACCGGCACCGCACCGTCGATGACACCCCCACCGGCGGCGGCGCCGGCATGGTCATGAAGCCCGAACCCTGGGCCCAGGCCCTCACGGACGTGGCCGGCGGTGCTGGCGAAGCCGCGGACGGAGCCGCAGCCGACGGCGCGCGCCGTCCCGTGCTGATCGTGCCCTCCCCGGCAGGTGAGGTGTTCACCCAGGCCACCGCCTACGAGCTGGCCGCCGAGGAGCATCTGGTCTTTGCCTGCGGCCGCTACGAGGGGATTGACGAACGCGTCCTCGACTGGGCCGCGGAGCAGTACACCGTCCGGCCGATGAGCCTGGGGGACTACGTCCTCAACGGGGGAGAGGTCGCCGTGCTGGCCATGGTCGAGGCCGTCGGCAGGCTGGTGCCCGGCGTCGTGGGCAACCCCGAGTCCCTGGTCGAGGAATCCCATTCCGACGGCCTGCTGGAATACCCGGTCTACACCAAGCCGGCCATCTGGCGGGACCGAGGCGTCCCCGAGGTGCTGCTCAGCGGCAACCACGCCGCCATCGCCCGCTGGCGGCGCGACGAGCAGCTGCGCCGGACCGCCCGACGTCGTCCGGACCTGCTGGAGCGGCTCGACCCCGCCGTCCTTGACAAGGGGGACCGTGCGGTGCTGGCCGCGCTCGGCTGGAGCGTCGGAGTGGACGGCCTGCTGCCGCCCTCCGGTGCCGGGCTTGGAGCCGGTGCCGGGCCTGTGGCAGAATAGGAAACTGTGCCATCTGGGTCCGCACCTGCCGCAGGGGGAGCGAGGCCAACAGCCACGGCACACCGGGCGGCCTGTTCCATGGCCTGCCGGTAAACCAGCTTCGACGGCATCTGTGCGGATTTCCCGCATCCTTGCCGCCGTGACCAAAGTGGATGACCTGCGGCGTTCACCAGGAGTGACAACTATGCACATCCTCGACTCCGTCGATGCAGCCTCGCTGCGCAATGACGTTCCCGACTTCCGCCCGGGCGACACCATCAAGGTGCACGTCAACATCATCGAAGGCAAGAACTCCCGTGTTCAGGTCTTCCAGGGCTTCGTTGTCGGCCGCCAGGGCGACGGCATCCGCGAGACCTTCACGGTCCGCAAGGTGAGCTTCGGCGTCGGCGTGGAGCGTACCTTCCCGGTGCACTCCCCGATCATCGAAAAGATCGAGGTCGTCTCCAAGGGCGACGTCCGCCGCGCCAAGCTGTACTACATGCGCAACCTGCGCGGCAAGGCTGCCAAGATCAAGGAGAAGCGCGACTTCAAGTAAGTCCGCCCACCGCTTCTTGGACGCAGTACCCTCCGTGCACGGGGACAACCCCGCGGCACACACGAAACGCCGGCTCCGCTTTGCGGGCTGGCGTTTCGTGCTGTGTGCCCTCACCGCCGCCGTGATCCTGACCGCCCTGGTCCGCGCGTTCATCGTGGACCTCTACTACATCCCCTCCGAGTCGATGCAGCCGCTGCTCGAACCGGGGGACCGGGTCCTCGTGAACCGGCTCGACGGCGAGGTGCGCCGCGGCGACGTCATCGTCTTCGACGGCCGCGGCTCGCTGGCCCCGCTGGACAGCGGCCGCCCGCCCCTGGCCGAGGCCGCCCACACCGCCGGGCGCTGGCTGGGCCTGGCCGGCAGCGACACCGCCTACGTCAAGCGCGTCATCGGCGTGCCCGGGGACCGGGTGAGCTGCTGCGGCCCCGACGGCCGGATCACCGTCAACGGCGAACCGATCGAGGAGCCCTACCTCTACCCGGGCGACGCGCCCAGCGAGACCGCGTTCGACGTCGTCGTGCCCGAGGGCCGGCTCTGGCTGCTGGGCGACCACCGCGCCGAGTCGGCGGACTCCCGGTCCCTGCTCGGCGCTCCCGGCGGCGGACTGGTCTCCGAGGAGCGGGTCATCGGCCGCGCACAGCGGATCGTGTGGCCGTTTGACCGCAGTACCCAGATTGGGCGGATAGAGTTGGAAACCGAGCGGAACACCGCGGAATAAGAGGACGGCACATGGCTCACAGCACCCCGGAGGAACCGCGGGACGCGCAGCACGCGGCGTCCGGACGAGGGATCGGCAGCTGGCTCAAGGAAGTCGGCATCATCATCGTGGTGGCGCTGCTGCTGTCGTTCCTGATCAAGACTTTCCTGTTCCGGGCCTTCTACATCCCCTCGGGCTCCATGGAGGAGACCCTGGAGATCAACGACCGCATCTTCGTCAACCTCCTGGTGCCGGACGTCATGGACCTGCAGCGCGGCGACGTGGTGGTGTTCGAGGACACGAAGGGCTGGCTGCCGGCCCAGGCCGCGGACGACGGCGGGGAGAACCTGCTGCGTGAAGCGCTGGTCTTCGTCGGCCTGCTGCCGGACGAATCCGAACAGCACCTGGTCAAGCGCGTCATCGGCCTGCCCGGCGACCGGGTCACCTGCTGCGACGCCGAGGGCCGGATCACGGTCAACGGCGAGCCCCTCGATGAGCCGTACATCTATCCGGGCGCCACCCCCTCCGACATCCCCTTCGATGTCACCGTCCCCGAGGGCAAGGTCTGGGTCATGGGCGACCACCGCAACGCCTCCGCCGACTCCCGCGAGCATCAGGACTCCGACGGCGGCTTCATCGACATTGACGACATTGAAGGCCGCGCCGGAATCATTGCCTGGCCGCTGAATCGCATCAGCGGGGTGGACAGCTACGAGGAAGTCTTCGCAGACGTTCCCGAACCGGCCGGCAGCGGGCAGTGACGACCGTGCCTGCAGCACCGCGCCGCACCGCCGGCACCACCCGCCGCCGTCCGGCCGGGCCCACCCTCCGCCACGAACGGACCTACGCCGAGGCCGGCCACCGCATCCTGGCCGGCTGCGACGAGGTCGGCCGCGGCGCCCTGGCCGGCCCGGTCACCGTCGGCATGGTCGCCGTCGACATCGCCACCGTGAAGCCGCTGAAGGGCGTGAAGGACTCCAAGCTGCTCGCCCCGGCGGACCGCGTGGCCCTGGTGCCGAAGATCCAGGCCTGGGCTGCGGCGTCCGGCGTCGGGCACGCCTCCGCCGCGGAAATCGACCGGCTGGGGCTCACCGGCGCGCTTCGGCTGGCCGGGACCCGCGCCTGGGCCCAGGTCTGCGCTGAACTGACGCCCGACGTCGTGCTCCTGGACGGCAACTACAACTGGCTCTCCCCGGCACAGGCCAGCCTGTTCGACGACCTCGACGCCGCCGCAGCCGTCGACGGCGCCGGCCCGGCGGCGGCCGGCGTCGGACGCGGGACCATCACCCACCCGGTGCCCGTCGAACCCACACTGCCCTGCGAGGCGCCGGTGCATACCCGGATCAAGGCGGACCTGTCCTGCCTCAGCGTGGCGGCCGCCAGCGTCCTGGCCAAGGTGGCCCGGGACTCGCTGATGCTCGAGTATGCGCGGGAATACCCGCAGTTCGGATGGGACGAAAACAAGGGGTACGCCACCGACGCGCACCGCGCGGCGCTTCAGGCGGACGGGCCCTCGCCGCTGCACCGGCTATCGTGGAGGCTTGGCGGGACGCCGCGGCCCGCCGCCGCAGCGGAGCCCGACGACGAATACGGGGTGGACGAGCTTCAGCCCGGGGGGATGATAGAGCTATGAGTGCCGAAGACCTTGAGAACTACGAGACGGACATGGAGCTGCAGCTCTACCGGGAGTACCGCGACGTAGTGAACCTCTTCAGCTACGTGGTCGAAACCGAGCGCCGCTTCTACCTGGCGAACAACGTCGACCTGCAGGCCCGCTCGGCGGACGGCGAGATCTATTTCGACCTGACCCTGCAGGACGCCTGGGTGTGGGACGTGTACCGTTCCGCACGCTTCGTGAAGAGCGTCCGGGTGATCACCTTCAAGGACGTCAATGTCGAGGAACTGACCCGCAACGACGACCTCACCCTGCCCAAGGCGGACGAGCTGGGCTAGGTTCCAGCGCGTTGTCCAGCAGCAGCTCCTGCGCCTGCTCCCACGGCAGCCGGGGCGACCGCGGCGCGCCGGCGGTGATCGAGGAGGTCCATCCGTCGATGCGGCTGCCGCGGTGGCTGATCAGCCCGGGCACCAGCACCGGCAGCGGGAAACCGTTCCGCCACACCGTCTTGTAAGAGCCCACGTTGCCCGGATTCGCGCTCCAGCCGACCTCCTGCCAGCCGAGCGGGCCGAAGGCGTAATCCAGCGCGAGCCCGACGGCCCGGCTCATCAGCCCCTGGCCGCGGAAGGCGGGGGAGGTGGCAAACCCGAGGCTGCCCACGCCCGCCCCGTGCCAGCGCAGGTCAAGGGTGCCGGCGCAGCCGCCGTCTACGTCGAGGGCCCAGACAATCATGTCCTGGCGCGGCCGGGCGACGGTGGCGATGAAATCGAGGGCCATCTGATGCGTGTACTCCAGCGGCACCGTGGTCCACTCGATGGTCAGGGGGTCGATGGAGCGGGCGTAGACGGCGTCGGCGTCCGCCGCGGTGTGGGCGCGCAGCAGCAGGCCGCCGTCGCGCAGTTCGGGGATCTCGAAGGGCATGCAGCTACGGTAGTGCACAGGCGGGCGCACCGGCGTGTGCGCCTCCGTCCGTGACGGCGGAACAGTGCGGAGGATGCGCGGATGGCGACAACAGGCGACGGCGGGACCGCCTCGGAGGACGAAGTGTGCGGCCTGTGGAGTGCAGACCCCCGCATTTATGCGCAGATGCGCCCCGACGCAGCCTCGCTGGCGCACCTGCGCAGCCTGCAGGAGGCGCTGCCGCGCAGGCCGGGCCTTCGGCTGGTCAGCGCGGCGCGCCTGCACCTGACCCTGATCCACTTCGGCAGGGTGCGGGACGTGCACGCGGTGCTGCGGGCCGCCTTGCCTGGACTGGACGAGGAGGTGTTTACGGCCGCACTGGGGGAGTACCTGCAGGCCACCCGGGCCGTGCTGCCGGAACGGAGCTTTACGCTCGACCCGGTGGGCACTGCAGGCTTTGGACCGGGCGGGCGGGTGCTGGTGGTCGAGTACCGGCCCGTGCCGGAGCTGCTGGCCGTGCACGCCGCGCTCTACGCCGTCCTGGAGCGGTTCCTGCACCGCTGCGGCGTGCAGGACATCGATGCCTTCACCACCGGTGATCCGAACTTCCGGCACGCCGCCCGGCTGCGCCCGCACATCACCCTGGCCCGCGGCTGGAACGGTGCAGCGCCGGCGCTGCCGCCGCTGGAACCGGTGACCCTGGAACCGATGCCGGTGCTCTACCGCTGACGATGAGTGGCCAGCAGGGACAGCACGGCTGCCCCCAGCAGCCCGGTCAGAAGTCCGAAGACTCCCACGAAGAACCAGACCACGATCGGCCGGCCGGCCAGGAGCAGCTCGATCAGCGCCGCCGGAACGGCCGTCAACGCGCCGACGCCGGTCGTCACGGCGAGACGGAATACGGTCGGCAGGGATTCGGCGGCGAGGCGGCGCCAGGCAGGAAGCCAGGCGACCCGCGTCCAGATCAGGGCGCCCGCTGCGGCCCAAGCCATGACCATCAGTCCGGTCCGGACACCGGTGGCCCCGCCGGTCAGCAGCAGCCCGACGGCGAGGCCAAGGACCGACGCGGTGGCCCCAAGGACGCAGAAGACACGACGTGCGTCTGTGGCGGCAGCCGCTGTGCGTTCAGGCACCGGACCTCCTTCCCTGCTTTGGCGCAGTTCTTCCGATGGAGGAAGGATACGTCGGCGCCCGCGGCTGTGGTCCCTTTCGAGCCGTGGGTGCTCCTCCACAGGTGCGGAGCGGCCGGAGCAGTCCACACAGTTCCACCGCCGCGGCGCGGAGTATGGGGCAGGCCCGCAGGATGGGCCCATGAAAGCCAAAGACCTGTTGGGCAGCCGCGGCGAGGACCTGGCGGCCGAGTACCTCGTAGGCGCCGGGCTGCGGATCGTTGAGCGCAACTGGCGGTGCCCGAGCGGAGAGATCGACGTCGTGGCCCTGGACGGGCCGACGCTGGTGATCGCCGAGGTGAAGACCCGTTCCTCGCTGGCCTTCGGGCACCCCTTTGAAGCGATCGGCGAGGCCAAGCTGCGCCGCCTTCAGCTGCTGGGGGCGGAGTATGCGCGTGAACACGGTTGCCGGGACCTGGCGCGGCGGGTCGACGCGGTCTCCGTCCTCGACGATGGAACCGGGGCACCGGTCATTGAGCACCTGAAAGGGGTCGGGGAGTGAGCCTCGGCCGGGCCTACGCGGTGGGACTGGTGGGCCTGGAAGGACGGATTGTGGAGGTCGAGGCGGACATCGGCCAGTCTCTCCCGGCGTTCGTGCTGCTGGGCCTGCCCGACGCCGCGCTGAATGAAGCAAGGGACCGGGTGCGTTCAGCAGCGCGGAACTCGGGCCTGCCGTTGAGCCGTCGGAAGCTCACGGTCAACCTGATGCCCGCCGACCTGCACAAGCGCGGTTCGGGGTTCGACCTCGCCATAGTGATGGCAGCCCTCGCGGCGGCCGGGGACCTCCCGGACCCCGGCCGTACCGTGTTCATCGCGGAACTCGGCCTGGACGGCCGGCTGCAGCCCGTGCGCGGGGTACTGCCGTCAGTTATGGCTGCCGCCGCCGAGGGGTTTACCCGGGTGGTGGTCAGCAGCAGGAACCGGGAAGAAGCGACGCTGGTGCCCGGCTGCCAGATCCGCGGCTACGACTGCCTGGCAGAGGTGGCCCGGGCCTTCGGGGCCGACCCCGGCGGGCTGCTTTATCCCAAGCCGCTGCCGGCCACGGCGACACCGTCAGAACAGACGCCATCGCCGGCACCACAGGCACAGGGGCCAGCGGGGGAGAAGGACCTGGCGGACATCGCCGGACAGCATGAAGCCCGGTTCGCGGTCGAGGTGGCCGCCGCCGGCGGACACCATCTGCTCCTGACCGGTCCGCCCGGGTCAGGAAAGACGATGCTGGCGGAACGGCTGCCCGGAATCCTGCCCGACCTGGACGACGCCCAGGCCATGGAGGTCACCGCCATCCATTCCCTGGATGGCAGGGCTGCCTGCAACTCCCTGCTGCGCCGCCCGCCCTTCGAAGCTCCGCACCACGGGGCAAGCATGGCCTCGGTGATCGGCGGCGGCAGCGGAATGCCCCGCCCGGGCGCCGCGTCACGGGCCCACCGGGGCGTGCTCTTCCTGGACGAGGCCCCCGAGTATGAGCGGCGGGTGCTCGACGCTTTACGCCAGCCGCTGGAAAGCGGGCACCTGGTGCTGCACCGGTCGGCGGGCACAGCGGTCTACCCCGCACGCTTCCAGCTCGTCCTGGCGGCCAACCCCTGCCCCTGCGGCAAGGGCGGCGGCCGGGGACGGGACTGCACCTGCACCTCCCTCCAGCGCCGCCGCTACTTCTCCCGGCTGTCCGGGCCGCTGCTGGACCGGGTGGACATCCAGCTGGGTGTCGACCGCGTCGGGCTGCGGGAGCTGGCGGACCCGGGAGCGGCCGAAACCAGCTGCGACGTCGCGGCCCGGGTTGCCGCCGCCCGGGCGCGGCAGCAGGACCGCCTCGCCCGCTGGGGCAGTGCCAGCAACGCGGAGGCCCCGGGGGCCGTCCTGCGGGGAAAGCTCCGTCCTCCGGGAGCGGTGCTGTCCGTGGTGGACCGCGCGCTGGACAACGGAGCGCTCACCGCCCGCGGATATGACCGCGTGCTCCGCCTGGCCTGGACGGTCGCGGATCTGGCGGGGCACGACGTGCCCGATGCCGACGATGTCGGGCAGGCCCTGTCGCTCAGGCAGCAGGTGAAGACGCCGTGAACGCATACTCCCCAGCTATCGATCCGGCTACTGCCCGGGCGGGACTGTCCAGGCTCTTCGAGCCCTGCGACAACGTAGGTGCCGCCCTGGTGGCGGCGGCGGGTCCGGAGGCGGCGCTCGGCATCGCCAGCGGACGGATCCGGGCTTCTGCATCGGTGCGGGACCTGCTCCATGACGTCCTTGCAGCCCATGGCATCAGCAGCCGCACCGGCTTCCTGGAGTCGGCCCTCGAACGGTGGCGCCCGAGGGTGCCGGATCTGGCGCCTGCGCGCGACCTGGCGCTTGCACGCCGCGCCGGGGGCCGGCTCCTGATCCCGGAGGATGAGGACTGGCCCGCCGCCCTGGACGACCTGGAACTGGCCGCCCCGCTGTGCCTGTGGGTGCGGGGTGCCCAGGACGTTTCCCTCCCGGGTCCGGAAAGGATGGCCGCCATCGTGGGTTCACGGGACTGCACCGGATACGGAGCCACGGTGGCCGGGGACCTCGCCGCCGGCGTGGTGGCCAACGGGTGGACCGTGGTGTCCGGCGGTGCGTACGGCATCGACGCGCACGCCCACCGCGCCGCGCTCGCCGCCGGTGGCGGACGGCGCCCCGCCACCCTCGCCGTCATGGCCTGCGGCACGGACCGGTTCTATCCCGCCGGAAACGAAGATCTGCTGCGTGCGGTCGCGGACCAGGGGCTGCTGATCTCCGAGGTTCCGCCCGGCTCGGCTCCCACCCGCTGGCGCTTCCTGCAGCGCAACAGGATCATCGCCGCTCTCTGCTCCGTCACCGTCGTCGCGGAGGCCCGCTGGCGGTCCGGGGCCTTGAACACGGCCCATCACGCGGCCGGGCTCGGCCGGGCCGTTGCCGCGGTGCCCGGGTCGGTGTACTCGGCCAACTCTGCAGGCTGCCACCGGCTGCTGCGTGACGGCAGCGCCGTGTGCATCACCGACAGCAGTGAACTCAGGGAACTGGCCGGCCCGATGGGCGGCGGGGCGGGACCGGAACCTCAGGTCCAGGCCGCTGCCCATGACGGTCTGGCAGTCGAGGACATCCTGCTGCTCGATGCCCTTCCGGTCCGTTCCGGCTCCACTGTCGAGAAACTCGCTGCCGTCGCCGGACTGCCTCCGGCCGCGGTGCGGGCCGGACTGGGCCGGCTGGAGGTATCCGGCCTGGCCGAACGCGCTGCCCCCGACGCCTGGCGGCGCCGGAAATGAACCCGTACACCAACCGGAAGGAAAACCATCATGCGATGCCACCGACTCATGCTCAGTCCCTTGGGCATCCTGACCCTCGTGGCCGACGAGGGGCGGCTGACCGCCGTCCTGCCGGGCCCGCCGGAGAACTCCGGGCTGGGCACCACGGTCGGCCTCAACGCCGTTGAAGGGTACGACGCGGAGGTCCTCGAGGACGCCGAGGTGCAGCTGCTGCAGTATTTCGAAGGCAGCCGCTGCGGGTTCAAGCTGCCGCTGGCGGTTCACGGCACGGAGTTCCAGCGGGATGTCTGGGACGCGGTGCAGCGGATCTCCTACGGCTGGCGGATCTCCTACAAGGACCTGGCGGTGCAGCTGGGAGACGCCGCCAAGGCGCGCAGCGTCGGCGTGGCCCTGGCCCGGAACCCGCTGAACATCATCATTCCCACCCACCGCGTGGTGGGATCGCGCGGCAATCTCACCGGATACACCGGCGGACTCAATTCCAAGCTCTTCCTCCTCGAACACGAGGCGGCGCACCTCGCCGCGCATGAGCACGACAAGCCGGCAGGCCCCGCCGGGGACGGACGCCCGGCCTGCCGGTCCGTGGGCAGCACCGGGGCCGTGCCTGCGCCCACACCGACGCCGGCTGGGACGACGCCGCCGGCTGGGGAAACACCGGCTGGGGCAACGCCAACGCCTTCGCCTGCACCCGACGCGATGTCCGAGTCGATGTCCGAGGCGGCGGTTAGAGTGAGGGGGTGAGCGCAGAACCGGAGAAAACGGGCGAAGCGGCCGAATGGCCGGAGGAGTTCAGCTCCGCCGTGCGGGGATTCCGCAGCTACCAGGCAGCCGAGCGCGGACACTCCGACCACACGGTGCGGGCATACGAGTCCGACCTGGTGCAGCTGCTCGACCACGCCCGAAGCGCAGGGGTGCGGCGGCTGAAGGACCTGGACCTCGGCGTGCTGCGCAGCTGGCTGGGGGAGCTCAGCGCCGCCGGCCAGTCGCGGGCCACGCTCGCCCGCCGCGCGGCCACCGCGCGGGCCTTCACCGCCTGGGCTGTCCGCGAGGAACTGCTCGAGACCGACCCCGGGCTGCGGCTGAAGGCCCCCAAACGTGAAAAGACGCTCCCGTCCGTACTGCGGCCCGTCCAGCTTGACGACCTGTTCGACCGGCTCGCCGCGGCCGCCAAAGACGGCGATGCGGTTGCTGTCCGGGACCGGGCCATGGTGGAGCTGCTCTATGCCACGGGCATCCGGGTCGGCGAGCTCGCCGGCCTCGACGTCGACGACTTCAACCCCGACCGCCGGACCCTCCGCGTCATCGGCAAAGGCAACAAGGAACGCACCGTACCGTACGGGCTGCCGGCAGCCATGGCCGTGGACGACTGGCTGCGCCGCGGCCGCCCGCAGCTGGCCACCGGCGACAGCGGCCCCGCCCTCTTCCTGGGACGGCGCGGCCGGCGCGTCGACCAGCGCCAGGTACGAAGCGTCGTCGCCGGCCTGTTCGAAGCGCTCGGAGACACCGCCGCCACCGGCCCGCACGCCCTGCGCCACTCGGCGGCCACCCATCTGCTCGACGGCGGCGCCGACCTGCGGGCCGTGCAGGAGATCCTCGGCCACACCTCCCTGGCCACCACCCAGCTCTACACCCACGTCTCAGTGGACCGGCTCCGGGACAGCTACCGGCAGGCACATCCCCGCGCCTGACACACCATTGGCATCGCCCGTCCCACCGGTCTCAGTAGCCCCGTACGCCACCCTGCTCCGGCAGCGTTCATTGGCACAATCAGGTAACTTGCGGCACAATGATGCTTAGTTCGGGCTGACCTGTCAGCCGCATCGGATCAACCGCAGTACCGCAGGAACAAAGGCACGAAAAGCACACGGAATCCGCCCTCCGCGGAGTCTGCAGGTCGTTGGGGAAGACGCACCTACAGCTATGGAGGATGGAATGTCTGTTGTGATGGCGCATGGGATGCTGTTCATCCACTCGGCGCCTTCTGCTCTGTGCCCGCATATTGAATGGGCGATCGGGTCCGTCGTCGAAAAGAGGACGGACCTAAAGTGGTCCCCGCAGCCCGCCGCGCCCGGGATGGTCCGGGCCGAGGTGGCCTGGCAGGGGCCGCAGGGCACCGGGTCGCTGCTCGCCTCCGCGCTGCGCGGCTGGGCACACCTGCGCTACGAGGTCACCGAGGAGGCCAGCCCCGGCGCCGACGGCAGCCGCTGGTCCCACACCCCCGAGCTGGGCATCTTCCATGCCACCACCGACGTGCACGGCAACATCATGGTCTCCGAGGACCGGATCCGATACGCCTATGAGGCCGGGGCCGGCGATCCCGCCGCCGTGTATCACGAGCTGTCGCTGGCGCTGGGCGAGGCCTGGGACGACGAACTGGAGCCCTTCCGGCACGCAGCCGACGGCGCCCCGGTGCGCTGGCTGCACCAGGTCGGCTGACTGCCCCGGGCCTGGTGCGATGCGTCGGGCCCGCTGACCGGGGCCGATGGCGTCCTGGCCGGGGCCGCCCCGAGGGCGCCCTGACCGGGCGACGTGCGGAACGGCAGCAGCTGAATCCTGAATCCATAGCAAAGGGCCGGGCCCCGTCCATTCCTGGACGGGGCCCGGCCCTTTGCCGTCGTGCCTGCGGGTGCCTGCGTCAGTGGCTGCGCATCACGGCGACGGCGTTGTGCCCGCCGAAGCCGAAGGAGTTGCTGAGCGCCACGATGTCGCCGGCGGGCAGGCCGCGGGCGGAGGTCACGACGTCGAGCGGGATTTCCGGATCCTGGTTCTCCAGGTTGATCGTGGCCGGTGCCTGGCGCTCGTAGACGGCCAGCGCGGTCAGCACCGCCTCGACGGCGCCGGAGGCGCCCAGCAGGTGGCCGGTCTGGGACTTGGTGGCGGAGACCGCCACATTGTCGACGTGCGCGCCCAAGGCGGCTTTCAGTGCCGTGTATTCCGGCTTGTCGCCGACCGGGGTGGAGGTGGCATGCGCGTTGACGTGGACCACGTCCTCCGCCTGGGCACGTGCATCGAACAGGGCGGCCTTCAGGGCGCGGGTCGCGCCCAGGCCCTCGGGGTCCGGGGCGGTGATGTGGTACGCATCGGCGGTCACGGATGCGCCGGCCAGCTCGGCGTACACGCGGGCGCCGCGGGCCTTGGCGTGCTCCTCGGACTCCAGCACCAGGGCGCCGGCGCCCTCGCCCATGACGAAGCCGTCACGGTCGGTGTCGTAGGGGCGCGAGGCGCGCTCGGGATCGTCGTTGCGGCGGGACAGCGCCTGCATGGAGGAGAACGCGGCCAGCGGCATGGGGTGGATGGCGGCTTCCGCGCCGCCGGCGACGACGACGTCGGCCTTCCCGGAGCGGATCAGCTCCAGCGCCTGGGCCAGCGCCTCGGTGCCGGAGGCGCATGCGGAGACCGGGGTCTGCGCTGCGGCGCGGGCGCCCAGGTCCAGGGACACGGCCGCCGCGGGCCCGTTGGGCATCAGCATGGGCACGGTCATCGGCAGCACCCGGCGCGGGCCCTTTTCGCGGAGCGTATCCCAGGCATCCAGCAGGGTCCACACTCCGCCGATGCCGGTGGCGAAGGTGACCCCGAGGCGTTCGGGATCGACCTCGCCGATGCCGGCGTCGGCCCAGGCCTCACGCGCGGCGACCACGGCGAACTGCGTCGACGGGTCCATGCGCTTGGCCTCCACCTTGGACAGCACCTCGGAGGCGGGGGTGGAGACGCGGGCGGCGAAGGTCACGGGCAGGCTGTACTGCTCAACCCAGTCATCCTCGAGGGTCCTGGCACCGGGCACGCCCTTGAGCGCGTTCTTCCACAGGGTCGGGACATCGCCGCCGATCGGCGTGGTGGCGCCGAGACCGGTGATGAGAACTTTGCGGGCCATGTTTTCCTCTTTCGGGACGGGTTGCTGCTGTGAAGACCCGGAATCCGGGCCGGGGAACGGCCGCTGCCGCGGCAGCGGCCGCCCTCGGTCAGGACTGGGCGTTGTTGATGAACTCCACGGCGTCGCCAACGGTCTTGAGGTTCTTGACCTCTTCGTCGGGAATGCGCACGCCGAACTTCTCCTCGGCGTTGACCACGATGGTCATCATGGAGATGGAGTCGATGTCCAGGTCATCGGTGAAGGACTTGTCCAGCTCGACGGACGCGGGGTCCAGGCCGGTCTCTTCGTTGACGATCTCGGCCAGGCCGGCCAGGATTTCTTCGTTGCTAGCCATGGGGGCTCCTTTTCCTTTCGGTGGTGCCGGTGGGTACCGGCCGGGTCCAACCGCCGCAGGCGGTGGGGGTCTGTGGGTGCTGCGTCAGGGCAGGACGACGACCTGCGCGCCGAACACCAGGCCGGCGCCGAAGCCGATCTGCAGGGACAGCTTGCCGCTGAGCTCCGGGTTTTCCTTCAGCAGGCGGTGCGTGGCCAGCGGAATCGACGCCGCGGAGGTGTTGCCGGCGTCGGCGATGTCACGGGCGATCACCACGGTGTCCGGCAGCTTCAGCTGCTTGGCGAGCTCATCGATGATGCGCATGTTCGCCTGATGCGGTACGAACGCGGCCAGGTCGGAGGCCTCGATGCCGGCGGCGTCCAGGGCCTGCTGGGCGGCCTTCGCCATTTCCCAGACGGCCCAGCGGAAAACGGTCTGGCCGTCCTGGCGGAGGGTGGGCCAGAGCTTGGCCGGCCCCTCGGAGAGCGCATCGGGGGTGAGGCCGCCCTCGGCCTCGGCGGCGAGCGAAAGCGCGCGGATGTCCAGCATGGAATGCGTCATGCCGATCGCGCCGGACTTCCCTCCGTCGGAGCCCCACACCGACGGGCCGATGCCCGGCGTGTCGGAGGGGCCGACGACGACGGCGCCCGCGCCGTCGCCCAGCAGGAAGGAAATGGTGCGCTCGGTGTTGTCGATGAAGTCCGAGAGCTTCTCGACGCCGACCACCAGGACATACTCGGCCGTGCCGGAGCGGACCAGGGCGTCGGCCTGGGCGATGCCGTAGCAGTAGCCGGCGCAGGCGGCGGAGACGTCATAGGCCGGGGCCGGGGTGGCGCCGAGCCGGTCGGTCAGCTCCGCGGCCGCGGAGGGGGTGGCGTAGGGGTGGGTGACCGTGGACACCAGCACGGCGCCCAGCTGTGAGGCCTCGATGCCGGCGTGGGCCAGCGCCTCACGGGCGGCCGCCTCGGCCATGTCGATGACGGAGGTGCCCTTGTCCGCGCGGTGGCGGGTGACGATTCCGGTGCGCTGGCGGATCCACTCGTCGGAGGACTCGATCCACTGGCAGACGTCCTCGTTGCTGACGATGACGTCGGGCCGGTAGGCGCCGAGGCCCAGGATGCGGCTGTGCTCGCGGGTGGGGGACTGCTTCAGGACGGGCGTGCTCACGCGATACCTTCTCCGGTTGTTGCTGCCGCCCCGGCGTGCTCGGCCACGAAGGCGCGGGCGGCGTCGAGGTCTTCTGGGGTCTTCAGCGCCAGCGTCGGCACGCCCTTGAGCCCGCGGCGGGCGAGCCCGGTGAGGGTGCCCGCCGGCGGAAGCTCGATCAGGCCGGTGATGCCGGTGGCGGCCATGGTATCCATGCACAGGTCCCAGCGCACGGGGCGGGAGACCTGGGCAATCAGGCTGTCGAGGTTGGCTGCACCGGAGGTGGCCGGCGCGCCGTCGTAGTTCGAGAGCAGGGTGGGCAGCGGGTCGGACGGCGCCAGGCTCGGGCGCAGGGCGTCGAGGGCCGCCAGGGCGGGTGCCATGTGGTCGGTGTGGAAGGCACCGGCGACCTTCAGCGGGATCACCCGGGCCTTGGCCGGCGGGTTCTCCGCCAGGGCGGCCAGCTGGTCCAGGGTGCCGGCGGCCACGGTCTGCCCGCCGCCGTTGGCGTTGGCGGCGGTGAGGCCCAGGCCCTCCAGGACGGCGGCGACCTCAGCGGGATCTCCGCCCAGGACGGCGCTCATGCCGGTGGGGACGGCGGCTGCGGCGCGGGCCATCGCTCCGGCGCGTTCGCGGACAAAGGCCATGGCGTCGTCTTCGCTGAGGGCACCGGCGACGGCGGAGGCGGTGATCTCGCCCACCGAGTGGCCGGCGACGATGGTGGCGGCGGTCAGCGCGGCGGGCTCCAGGAGCAGGCGGGCCGCCACGAGGCCGGCCGCGACGATCAGCGGCTGGGCAACGGCGGTGTCCTTGATCGTCTCCTCGTCGGAGACGGTGCCGTGGGCCACCAGGTTCAGCCCGGCAAGGTCGCTGAGCCGTTCGAGGTGCTCCCGCACGCCGGGCAGTTCAAGCCAGGGCGCGAGGAAGCCGGGAGTCTGGGCGCCCTGTCCGGGGCAGGTGATAGCGAGCACGTATCCAAGCTTTCCAAAGCGGGGGGCGGAACCGGTGTGTTTCGTCAGACCAAGCTGCCGGGGGTGCGTTGTAGGAAGTCTACAAGCGTCACAGCAGCATCGCACAGGGTCACGAGCGCGGGGCGGAGCGTTCCGGCGGGCCCTGGGGGCCGGGGTCGAGCCGCCCGACGACCAGGGCGGTCTGCAGCACGAACGCCTCGCGCGGCAGCATCGGATCCCATCCGGTGATGTCGCAGACCCGGCGCAGCCGGTAGCGGACCGTGTTGGCGTGGACGAAGAGCTCCCGGGCGGTCGCCTCCAGGGAATGGCCCAGCGACAGGTAGGCCGAGAGGGTCTCGGCCAGGCCGTTCGTGGCGTTCAGCAGGGGCCGGTAGATGCTCTGCACCAAGGCGGCGCGGGCCGCCGGGTCCCCGGCCATCACCCGTTCGGGCCACAGGTCGTCCGCGGCCACGGGGCGCGGCGCCGCCGGCCAGGCCCGGGCTGCGGTGAGGCCGGCAAAGGCCGCCTGGGCGGAGGGCCCGGCGCTGACGAGGGCCTCGGCGGGCGGGCCGTAGACGACCGGCCCGGGGCCGAACAGCTCGGCCAGCCGGGCCATCGCTCCGGACTTGTCGGTCAGGCCGCCGAGGACCAGGATCAGCCGCTCGCCCTGGATGCCGACCAGGGTGTCCTCGGCCAGCCGCGAGGTGATGCGGCGGACATCGGTGACGAAGGTGGCGTTGGCTTCAGCGGGTGAGGAGCCCACGAGGACGGTCACCGGGGCGGTGGAGGTCCAGCCTACGGCGGCGATGCGCGAGCGCAGGGCATCGGAGCTTTCCCCGCGCAGGATGGCGTCGACGACGAGCGCCTCGAGCCGGGTGTCCCAGGCGCCGCGGGTCTCCGCTGCGCGGGCGTAGACATCGGCCGCCGCGAAGGCCACCTCCCGCGAATACCGCAGCACGGCCTCACGCAGCGCCGGCTGCACCCGGGCGTCGGCCAGCACCGGCACCTGGTCCTCCACCACCTGCACGACCACCCGGATCAGCTGCAGCGCCTTCTGCAGGCTGATGGTACCGGTGAGCTCGGTCGGCGCGGTACCGAACACATCGCTCAGCACCCAGGCTGTGGATCCCTGGCGCTGGTACCAGTTGACGAAGGAGGCGATGCCCTTCTGCGCCACCATGCCCAGCGCCGCCCGTTCGTCGGGCCGCAGCGCCCGGTACCACGGCAGCGAGGCCTCGAGCTGCTTCAGCGTGGCGGTGGAAAGCCGGCCGATGCTGGTCTTCAACCGCTCCAGGGTGGGCGGATCAAGCTGCTCCGCGTTCGGAGCGGATTCGGCGGATGTCGTGCGGGTCACGGGCATACCCCAGAGCTTACGGCCTGCCGCCGTCGGGCTCCATTTTGTGTAGAGGCTACAAGAGCGCTATGCCGGCGGCATCCGCGGAACCCAGCCGGTGGTACTTGGTCAGCCGCCTGGCCAGCATGGCCTGGCGCGGCTGGGAACGCAGCGAGGCCAGCTCCCAGGCAATGGCTGCGGCCAGCCGGCGGCTGAAGTCCGCCGGCTCCAGCGCGGCGTCGGGCCGTTCATCGACCAGGTGGTCCACGACCCCGTGCCGGTGCAGGGCGGAGGCGCTGATGCCCTGGTGCTCGGCCATCTCGGCACCGTGGCCGGTGTCCCGGTGCACGATGGCGCTGGCACCCTCCGGTGGCAGCGGCGAAAGCCAGGAGTGCCAGGCGGCGATGGTCCGGTCCGCCGGCAGCAGCGCCAGCGCGCCGCCCCCGGCGCCCTGGCCCAGCAGCACCGACACGGTCGGGCACTGCAGGCCGACCAGGTCGTTGAGGCAGCGCGCGATTTCCCCGGCCAGGCCGCCTTCCTCCGCCTCCCGGGACAGCGCCGCACCGGCGGTGTCGATGAGGGTCAGCAGCGGCAGGTCCAGTTCCTCGGCCAGCCGCATGCCCCGCCGTGCCTCCCGCAGCGCCGCCGGACCCAGGGCCGTGTCGCTGCCCGGGCGCGGACGCTCCTGGCCCAGCACCACGCAGGGAACCTGCCCGAAGCTGGCCAGCGCCAGCAGCAGCCCGTGGTCCTTTTCGCCCTGGCCCGTGCCGTTCAGCGGCAACACGTCCGCGGCGCCGTACCGGAGCAGCGTACGTACGCCGGGGCGCCGCGGATTGCGGGAGCGCTCCACCGATTCCCAGGCGGGAGCGGACGACGGCGCCACCGAGAGGGTGTCGGGGGCCGGAACGTTGGTTGCCGGTTCCGGCTGCAGCAGGCTGAGGACCCGGTGCACGGTTTCAGCCAGTTCATCAGCCGGGAGGACGGCGTCGATGATCCCTTTCTCGTGCAGGTTCTCGGCGAGCTGTACGCCGGAGGGAAAGGGGCGCCCGTACAGGGCCTCGAAGACCCGCGGACCGAGGAAGCCCACCAGCGCTCCCGGCTCCGCCACGGTGATGTGGCCCAGCGACCCCCAGGACGCCATCACGCCGCCGGTGGTGGGATGGCGCAGGTAGACCAGATAGGGCAGGCCCGCTTCCTTGTGCCGACGGACGGCCGCGGTGATTTTCACCATGGACAGGAACGCAAGGGTGCCTTCCTGCATCCGGGTGCCGCCGGAGGAGGGGCCGGCGAGCAGCGGCAGTCCCTCGCGGGTCGCGCGCTCGATCGCCTGCACCAGCCGGTCGGCGGCCGCGACGCCGATGGATCCGGCCAGGAACCGGAACTCGCAGACGACCAGGGCCACCCGCCGGCCCCGGACCCGCCCTTCGCCGGTGATGACCGATTCGTCCTCGCCGGACCGGTCCCGGGCCGCCTGCAAATCCGCCTCATAGGCGGCGTCATGCGGGGTGTAGCTGACCGGTGCGTCCCAGCCGACAAAGGTTCCGGGATCGACGACGAGGTCGATCACCTGCCGGGCGGTGAGCCGGGAGGGGGTGCCGTTGCCGCTCATGCCTGGTCCGCCTGCTCGGCTGGCGCTGAGGCAGCTGCCAGCCAGCTGCGGATGCCGGCGCCGTGCTCGTCAAGCAGCGGCGGGGCGGCGTGGTGCCTTCGGGTGGTTTCATCCCCCTCCGTGGAGAAGAAGCGCAGCGGCGGGCCGGGCAGCCGGACGTCACCCAGCAGCGGGTGCTCCACGTCCACCAGCAGGTGCTGGGAGCGGACCTGTTCCCACTCGTAGACCTCGTCGAGGGTGCGGACCTTGCCGGCCGGGATGCCGGCGCCGTCCAGCTTGGCCAGCAGGTCGGCGGCGTCGTAGCCCGCGAAGGCCTCTTCGATCAGGGCCACGACCTCGCTGCGGCGCCGCACACGTTCGGCGTTCGTATCCAGGGACGCGGCGCGTGCCCCGAGGTCGAACTCCTCCACGAAACGCGCCCACAGCTTCTCGCTGCCGACGCTGATCTGTACGTGCCCGTCCCGGCAGGCGAAGAGCCCGTAGGGCGCAATGGACGGATGATGGTTTCCCTGCGCGCGGGGCACCTCTCCGGCGACCGTTGTCCGGGTGCCCTGGAAGGCGTGGACCCCGACGACGGCGGCCAGCAGCGAGGTGCGGACCACCTGGCCGCGGCCGGTTGCCTCCCGCTCCAGCAGGGCCGCCAGCACACCGTAGGCCCCGTACATGCCCGACAGCAGGTCGGCGATGGGCACGCCCACCCGCTGCGGGTCCTCGGGCCCGGAGCCGGTCAGGGACATCAGCCCGGCCTCACCCTGGAGGATCTGGTCGTATCCGCTGCGGTGCGCTTCGGGGCCGTCGTGCCCGAACCCGGAGATGGAGAGGATCACGAGGCCGGGGTTGAGCCGGTGCAGCCGGTCCGCCGGGAAACCGAGGCGGTCGAGCACGCCCGGCCGGAAGTTCTCGATCAGGACGTCCGCCTCGCGGATCAGGGCGGTGAGCACCGCCGCGCCGTCCTCGGACTTCAGGTCCAGGGCGATCGATTCCTTGTTCCGGTTGCAGGACAGGAAGTAGGTGGCCTGCGGATCGTCCTCCGGGCCGACGAACGGCGGACCCCAGCCGCGGGTGTCGTCGCCGGTGCCGGTGTTCTCGACCTTGATCACCCGGGCGCCGAGGTCGCCGAGCATCATGCCGGCGTGCGGTCCGGCCAGGGCGCGGCTGAGGTCGATGACCAGCCGGCCGGCCAAGGGACCCGCGCCGGCCGCGGTCCCGGTGTCGGCGTCGGTCTCGGTGTGAGGGGAGTGGAGGTGGTTATCCATGACGGTCCTGTTCTCTCTGGGCCGGAGGCAGTCGGGGCGGGCGGGCGCGGTCGGCTGAGCGGGTCAGAGCCAGCCGGGCACGACCATGATCAGCCAGGCGACCGCCGGGCCGACGACGACCACGACGGCGCTGTAGGTGAGGATCTGCTTGTAGAAGCGGTCCTTGTCGACGTTCTCCGGGGCGTTGGCGAGCACCAGCGCGCCGTTGGTGGAGAACGGCGAGACGTCCACGATGGTGGAGGACACGGCCAGTGCGCAGATCAGGCCGACGGCGCCGATCTCGCCGCTGGCCAGGAAGGGTACGGCCAGCGGGATGAGGGCGGCCAGGATGGCGGTGGAGGAGGCGAACGCGGAGACCACGGCGCCGATGTAGCAGATCAGCAGTGCGGCGAGCAGCGGCATGCCGAGGCTGGCGACGCCTTCGGAGACGTACTCGACGGTGCCGGCGGCTTGGAGGACGCCGACGAACGTCAGCATGCCGCAGATCAGCAGCACGGTGGACCAGCTGATCTTGTTGACCGCGCCCTTCTGGGCCTCCGGCGAGGCCAGCGCCAGCAGCACCGCGATGGTGATGGAGACGAAGCCGACGTCGATCTTGAAGCCCAGGGCGATGACGGCCAGGGCCAGCAGGCCGAGAATGGTGAGCACCTGCGGCGCCTTCACCCGCCCCGGCCGGGTGGCCTCGACGCCGTCGCCGGCGGGATCGCGGGGGCCGTACATGTCGGAGCCGAAGCCCTTGAACGGCACGTCGGGATGGGAGGCGGTCGCGTTGACCCGGGCGGCGGCGACCTGCTCCGCGAAGCGGCCCGCCAGGCTGCCGCGGCGGCCCCTGCCGCCGAGGAGCACGGTGAGGATGACGGCGATGAAGGTGTTGAACAGCAGGCTCGCCAGGAAGACCGCCAGCGGGCTGGACTCCAGGTCCGTGCCGGCGATGATGCCGTTGACGGTGACGCCGTAGACGGCGATGGGCGAGAAGCCGCCGGCCTGGGCGCCGTGGATCACCATCATGCCCATGAGCAGCGGGTTGATGTTGTTGCGGGCGGCAAAGCCGAGGGCAATCGGGGCCACGATGGCGACGGCGGCGGGGGAGAGGGCGCCCACGGCGGTGATCGCCGCGGTGATGGCGAACATGATCCAGGGAATGAGCGCCACGCGGCTGCCGACCAGGCGCACCGCGCCGCGGACCAGGAGGTCGATGGTGCCGTTGTTCTGCGCGATGGCGAACAGGTAGGTGACGCCGACGATCGTCAGGAACAGCTCGCCGGGAAAGTTGGCGAGGATTTCGTCGGTGTCCATGCCCAGGAAGACGAAACCGAGCAGGAAGGCGCCGACGAAGGCGAGGGCGCCCATGTTGAGCGGGAGCACCGTGGCGAGTATGAACATGGCCGCGAGGACCAGGATGGACAGGAGTGGAGCGGACATCGTTGTTCTCCCCGGGGAAGGATTAGGCTGTGAGGTGCACCACAGCACCTGCTACTGGCCTAGCCTCTTAGACAGTGAGACTCTTTGTCAACCCGGATATACTTTCGGCGACGAGACCGGATCGCCACGGAAGGTGGAACCACATGGAGCCCACGGGCCCCGCAGCAATGGCCCGCGTCTCCCGGCCGCGCCTCTACGAACGCCTCGTCGAGCAGATCCTGGACTACATCGCCCGGTCCTCGCTCCAGCCCGGGGACACGCTTCCAGGTGAGCGCGACCTCGCCGAACAGCTGGGCGTCAGCCGCGCCACCCTCGCCCAGGCCCTCGTGGCGCTGGAGGTGCTGGGCGTCATCGACGTCCAGCACGGCACCGGGGCGGTTCTGGTGTACCGGCCCAGCGTGGCGGCGGTGCTGCGGGAACTGCGCGAGCAGCGGGACCGGCTGCCGGAAATCGCCGAGGCCCGGGCCGTCCTCGAAGCCGGCCTCGCCTCACTGGCTGCCCGCCGCCGTACCGACCGGGACCTGGCCGCCATCGATGCGGCCCTTGAAGTGATGGCGGAGGAGGTGGCCGCGGGCAGCCGCGGAACCCGGGGCGACGAACTGTTCCACACGGCGGTCGCGGCGGCGGCGCACTCCACCGTCCTCGCGTCGATCATGACCTTCATCGGCGAGCTCGTGGTGCAGACCCGGCTCGCCTCCCTGGCGCAGCCGGGACGCCCGGAACGTTCCCTTGCCTCGCACCGCGCCATTGCCGACGCCATCCGCAGCGGCGACCCCGACGCCGCCGCGCGGGCCATGCAGGAACACATCGAGCTGGTCTCCAACGGCGCCCTGCGCAAAGGCGACGCCTGATCGCCGTCGGAACTGCCGGCCGAGGAGGCTGCCGCCTCGACTCGGGGGCCGCGCCGGGTTAACGGCGGCAGGGCCGCCCGCCGAAGCGGACGGCCCTGCCGCCGTTGAAGATCACTGCACGGGCAAGGCCCGTATCAGGCGTCTCCGCCGGCGTTGCCGCTGGTGCCGGCATTGACGTCCAGCAGCCGGTACTTCTCGATGGCCTCCTTGGGGGCGCTGGCCGGAACCTCGCCGCGGCGGGCGAGCATCTCCAGTGCGCGGACCACCATGGAGTGGCTGTCGATCTTGAAGTAGCGCCGGGCCGCGGCGCGGGTGTCGGCGAAACCGAAGTCGTCAGCACCAAGGCTGGCGAACTCGTTGGGCAGGAACTGGCGGATCTGGTCCGGCACTGCCTTCATGTAGTCGCTCGAGGCCACGATCGGGCCGGTGGCACCCTCCAGCTGGCGGGTGACGAACGGAACCCGCGGCTCGGCGTCGGGGTTCAGGAACGCCTCCTCCTCGGCGGCGAGGCCGTCGCGGCGCAGTTCGTTCCAGGAGGTCACCGACCAGACGTCGGCGGAGACACCCCAGTCCTCGGCCAGGATCTTCTGGGCTTCCAGGGCCCACGGGACCGCGACGCCGGAGGCGAGCAGCTGGGTCCGGGGACCGTCGACCTTGGCCGGGGCCAGCAGGTAGATGCCCTTGATGATGCCTTCGACGTCCAGGTCCTCCGGCGCCTTCGGCTGCACGATCGGCTCGTTGTAGACCATCAGGTTGTAGATGACGTTCGGATCCTTCGAATCCGGGCCGTACATCTCCTCCAGGCCGTGGCGGACAATGTGCCCGATCTCATACCCGTAGGCCGGGTCGTACGTCTTCACCGCGGGGTTGGTCGAGGCGAGGATCGGGGAGTGGCCGTCAGCGTGCTGCAGGCCCTCACCGGTCAGGGTGGTGCGGCCGGCGGTCGCGGAGATCAGGAAGCCGCGGGCCAGCTGGTCGGTTGCCGCCCAGATGTAGTCGCCGGTGCGCTGGAAACCGAACATCGAGTAGAACACGTAGACGGGAACCAGCGGCTCGCCGTGCGTGGCGTAGGAGGTGCCCGCCGCGGTGAACGCCGCGATGGAGCCGGCCTCGTTGATGCCGACGTGCACGATCTGGCCCTGCGGGGACTCCTTGTAGGCCAGGACCAGGTCCCGGTCCACCGAGAGGTAGTTCTGCCCCTTCGGGTTGTAGATCTTCGCCGTGGGGAAGAAGGAGTCCATGCCGAAGGTACGGGCCTCATCCGGAATGATGGGCACGACCCGGGCGCCGAATTCCTTGTCCCGCATCAGGTCCTTGAGCAGCCGCACGAAGGCCATGGTGGTGGCCGCCTGCTGCTTGCCCGAACCGCGCATCGCGACTTCGTACGCCTTCTCGTCAGGCAGGTGCAGCGGCTTGTACTCCACGCGCCGCTCCGGTACGAAGCCGCCAAGCTCCCTGCGCCGCTCCAGCATGTACTTGATCTCCGGAGCATCGGGGCCCGGGTTGTAGTACGGCGGCTGGTACGGATCCCGCTCCAGCTCCTCGTCGCTGATCGGAATGCGCAGGTGGTCCCGGAAAGCCTTCAGGTCCTCCAGGGTCAGCTTCTTCATCTGGTGGGTCGCGTTGCGGCCCTCGAAGTGCGTGCCCAGGCCATAGCCCTTGACGGTGTGCGCCAGGATGACGGTCGGAGCACCCTTGAACTCGGTGGCGGCCTTGTACGCGGCGTAGACCTTGCGGTAGTCGTGCCCGCCGCGCTTGAGGTTCCAGATCTGCTCGTCGGTCAGGTCGGCGACGAGCTCCTTGGTCTGCTCGGACTTGCCGAAGAAGTGCTCACGGACGAATCCGCCGGACTCCGCCTTGTAGGTCTGGTAGTCGCCGTCGGGCGTCTGGTTCATGACCTCGACCAGGGCGCCGTCCTTGTCCTTGGACAGCAGGGCGTCCCACTCACGGCCCCAGACCACCTTGATGACGTTCCAGCCGGCGCCGCGGAAGAAGGCCTCAAGCTCCTGCATGATCTTGCCGTTGCCGCGGACCGGGCCGTCGAGGCGCTGCAGGTTGCAGTTGACCACGAAGGTCAGGTTGTCCAGCTTGTCGTTGGCGGCCAGCTGGAGCAGGCCGCGCGATTCCGGCTCGTCCATTTCGCCGTCGCCCAGGAACGCCCAGACGTGCTGTTCGGAGGTGTCCTGGATACCGCGGTTGTGCAGGTAGCGGTTCATCTGGGCCTGGTAGATCGCGTTCATCGGGCCGATGCCCATGGACACGGTCGGGAACTCCCAGAACTCCGGCATGTTGCGCGGGTGCGGGTAGGAGGAGAGGGCGTTGCCCTGCCGGGACTTCTCCTGGCGGAAGCCGTCGAGGTCCTTCTCGGTCAGGCGTCCCTCCAGGAACGCGCGGGCGTACATGCCGGGGGAGGCGTGGCCCTGGAAGTAGATCTGGTCTCCGCCGCCGGGGTGGTCCTTGCCGCGGAAGAAGTGGTTCATGCCCACTTCGTAGAGCGTCGCGGCCCCGGCGTAGGTGGAGATGTGCCCGCCCACGCCGATGCCCGGGCGCTGGGCGCGGTGCACCATGACGGCGGCGTTCCAGCGCAGCCAGGCGCGGTAGCGGCGTTCGATCTCCTCATCGCCGGGGAATTCGGGTTCCTGGTCGACGGGGATGGTGTTGATGTAGTCGGTGGTTGTCACCATCGGGACGCCCACGGACTGGGCGCCGGCACGCTGGAGCAGGGCGCGCATGATGTACTGCGCACGCTCGGTGCCCTGCGTCTGGATCAGCTCATCGAGCGACTCCATCCACTCCGCGGTCTCCTCGGGATCCCGATCGGGCAGCTGGTTCGTCAACCCGCTGAGGATGTCGGTTGTGTCTTCTGCGGCCACGGCCAACCTCTCTTACGTACAGATTGTGTCTGCAGGTATTAACGCTTGGGTCCGGCCTGTCGTTGCCGGAGCATCACTTCTTTTTGCCTCGTGCGGTCTGCATGGTCCTGAGGGCGCACGTGGCCAGCCCTTCCGAGGCTCCTTAAGCCACTGTATCCGTGCGCCCGGTCTGTTGCGTAGCCTGTTCGCTATCGGCGCGCCCGTATGACGGCGGTACCCGGGCCGGGAGCAGCCCCGGGAACGCGGCGGACGGACGGGCCCTTGAACACCGGGCCGGTTGGGTGTTCCCTTGGTTCAGGAACACCACAGTTCCGCCCGATATGTGATTCCCTTATAGGTATGCAGTCATCCAGGAGGAGTGAAGTGAGCGAGGCCGAGGCCGTCACGGAAGAGAACGTGGCGGGACGATTGGGTTTCAAGGACGGTGACCTCGTTCAGGAATTCGGCTACGACGACGACGTCGACTTCGATTTCCGGGAAGACCTGGAAGACGTCATCGGATCCGAACTGCTGACTGAGGATGACCACGACGTGGTCGACGGCGTCATCCTCTGGTGGCGCGCCGACGACGGGGACCTGGTGGATGCCCTGGTCGACTCCCTGACCACCCTTGACGAGGGCGGCGTCGTGTGGGTGCTGACCCCGAAGTCCGGACGGGCCGGGTACGTCTCGCCCTCCGAGATCGAGGAAGCCGCGCCGACCGCAGGACTGCACGTCACCACGTCTCCCGGTGTTTCCGCGGACTGGGCCGCGACCCGCCTGGTCAGCCGGCGGAAGAAGTAGACGGACCCTTTGGCCCTGGATCAGCGGTCTTTTCTGGACCGTTCCCCGGCTCCGGACTTCGAACTCGCCAACCAGCACGGTGCGCCGGTCCGGCTGCGGGATTTCGCCGGGCATGCGGTGTTCCTGGTGTTCTTCCCGTTTGCCTTCTCCCGCGTGTGCACCGGTGAGCTTCGGCAGCTGCGCGGGCAGGCGGCGATGTTCGAGCAGGCGGGCGCCCGCGTGGTCGGGGTGTCCTGCGATTCCCGGTACACGCTGAGGGCCTATGCCGAGGCGGAGGACCTGCCGTTCGACCTGCTCTCCGACTTCTGGCCGCACGGCGAGGTCTCGCGCCTCTTCGGCGCCTTTGACGAACAGCTGGGCCGGCCGATCCGGCTGACCGCGGTGATCCGCCCGGACGGTTCGCTCGCCGAGGCCTTCTCCACCGACCCCGGCGAAGCACGCCCGCCGGCCGCCTACCGGGAAGCCCTGGACCGCCTCGCCCCGCAGGCTGCACCCGGGGCAGCGACGTGAGCACGGAGCGCAACGGGCAGCCGACGCCGCCCGCCGCCGCCGGAGCGCCGTCCCCGTCGTCCAGGCCGGGGGAGGCTCCGACGCAGGCACGCGAGCCGACCGCCGAGGAGCGCGCGCAGCTGCAGCAGGCGCTCCGGCTGCTCTCGGGCCGCCGCCTGGCCCTGCTGACCGGCGCCGGGCTCAGCACCGATTCCGGCATTCCCGACTACCGCGGGCCGGGCGCCCCGCCCCGGAACCCCATGACCTACCAGCAGTTCATCGGCGACCAGGCCCTGCGCCGGCGCTACTGGGCCCGCAACCACGTCGGCTGGCACCACATGCGCAGGGCCGTGCCCAACGCCGGGCACCGGGCGGTGGCGGAGCTGGAACGGCGCGGACTGATCACCGGACTGATCACCCAGAACGTGGACCGCCTACACACCGACGCCGGCAGCCGCCAGGTCATCGACCTGCACGGCCGCTTCGACCAGGTCATCTGCCTGGACTGCGGCAGCCGGTTCAGCCGGGCCGACATCGCCGATCTGCTGCTGCGCCTGAACCCTGGCTACCTCGAGGAGATCGGCGACCGCGGGGACATCAACCCCGACGCCGACGCCGAGATCACCGACACGGACTCCTTCGTGGTGGCGGACTGTCCGGTCTGCGGGGGCATCCTCAAGCCGGACTTCGTGTACTTCGGGGAGAACGTGCCCAAGGACCGCGTGGCTGCGGCCTTCGACATCCTGGCCGCCGCCGATGCCCTTGTGGTGGCCGGATCCTCCCTCACGGTCATGAGCGGGCTGCGGTTCGTGCGTCGCGCCCACAAGGACGGCAAGCCCGTGGTCATCATCAACCGCGGGCCCACCCGCGGCGACGAGCTGGCCGACCTCAAACTGGACATGGGCACCGCGCCGGCCCTGGCCTACCTGGCCCGGCACCTGCCCGACCTGGCCGCTCCCGCGGCCGGCGCCGGGGACGGCGGCGGCGCGGGCCGGAATTAGGCAACCCGGCCCGTGATCCGGTAGGGTTGTTCCTCGTGACACGGCGCTGGAGAGCCCGGTTCGGAGGAGAAATCCCCGGACGGTTCCTGGCATAACGGTCACAATCGGGTCTTTAGCTCAGCTGGTAGAGCGCCACGTTTACACCGTGGATGTCATCGGTTCGATCCCGGTAGGACCCACACCGAACCCGCAGGCGGCGCCTGCGGGTTTTCGTGTCTTCCCGGGCACCGCGGCGCCTGCCGCCGGGGCGGCCGTGTGGCGGCGGACGCGCCCGGAAGAATAGGGTGGAGTGGACGAACGGCGCGCGCGCCGACCCCGTGCCCTGCAACAGGGCACCCGAAGAATCCTGGAGTTGTTTTGAGCGCACAAATTGGTGTGACCGGCCTGGCAGTCATGGGCGCGAACCTCGCCCGCAACCTGGCCCGCAACGGGTACACGGTGGCCCTGCACAACCGCTCGGTCGCCAAGACCGACGCCCTGCTGGCAGCCCACGGCGATGAGGGGAACTTCATCCGCACCGAGTCGCTGCAGGAGCTGGTGGACTCGCTGGAGAAGCCCCGCCGGGTGCTCATCATGGTCAAGGCCGGCGCTCCGGTGGATTCGGTGATCGACCAGCTGACCCCGCTGCTGGAGGAAGGCGACATCGTCATCGACGCCGGCAACTCCCACTACGAGGACACCCGGCGCCGCGAGGCGGCCCTGGCCGGGAAGGGCCTGCACTTCGTGGGCGTCGGCGTCTCCGGCGGCGAGGAGGGCGCGCTGCTCGGCCCCTCGATCATGCCCGGCGGCTCCCGTGAGTCCTACGATTCCCTGGGCCCGATGCTGGAGAAGATCTCCGCCAAGTACAACGGCGAGCCCTGCTGCGCGTGGGTCGGCACCGACGGCGCCGGCCACTTCGTCAAGATGGTGCACAACGGCATCGAGTACGCCGACATGCAGGTCATCGGCGAGGCCTACGACCTGCTGCGCTCCGCCGCGGGCATCGAGCCGGCCGAGCAGGCCGAAATCTTCCGCGAATGGAACGCCGGCCAGCTCAGCTCGTTCCTGATCGAAATCACCGCCGAGGTGCTCGCCCACAAGGACGAAAAGACGGGCAAGCCGTTCGTCGACGTCGTCGTCGACTCCGCCGGGCAGAAGGGCACCGGCCGCTGGACCGTCGTTTCCGGCCTGGACCTCGGCTCGCCGGTGTCCGGCATCGCCGAGTCGGTTTTCGCCCGCGCCCTGTCCTCGCAGCGCGGCCAGCGGGCTGAGGCGCAGGAGGTGCTTACCGGCGCCGAGACCGAGGTGCAGCTGCCCGAGACCTTCGTGGAGGACGTGCGCCAGGCGCTCTACGCGTCCAAGCTGGTCAGCTACGCGCAGGGCATGGACATGCTCGCTGCCGCCGCCAAGGAGTACGGCTGGGACCTCAGGCTCGACGAGATCGCCTCGCTCTGGCGCGCCGGCTGCATCATCCGCGCCGAGCTGCTCGACGACATCATGAAGGCCTACGAGGACGGCAAGGTCCCAGCGAACCTGCTGCTGGATCCGGCGTTCGCCGAGTCCATCGCCGCGGCCGTGCCGGCCTGGCGCCGCGTCGTGGCCACCGCCGTGCAGCTGGGCATTCCCGTGCCCGTGTTCTCCTCCTCGCTGGCCTACTACGACGGCCTGCGCCGGCGTCGGCTGCCTGCCGCCCTGACGCAGGGCCTGCGCGACCTGTTCGGTGCACACACCTACAACCGTGTCGACGCCGAAGGGACCTTCCACACGCTGTGGAGCGGTGACCGTTCCGAGGTCTCCGCCGTCGACACGCACTGAGAGGTGCCGGCGGGCATCACCCAGGCATAAGGAAAGGCCGGCAGCCCTCGGGCTGCCGGCCTTTCCCTGTCGGAGGGCTCCGCGCCTAGATGTAGATCGCCGGATCCACGTACTCGGCCGGATCCACCGCCGCCAGCGTTTCCTTCCGGTCCCTGTGCCGCCAGGTCGCCGGGATGCCGGTGACGATCGAGTCGGCCGGGGCGTCCTTGACGACGACGGCGTTCGCGCCGACCGCCGAGTTGTCGCCGATGGTGACCGGGCCCAGCACCTTGGCACCGGCCCCGATGGTGACGTTGTTGCCGATGGTGGGGTGGCGCTTGACCTTGGCCAGTGAGCGTCCACCCAGGGTGACCCCGTGGTAGAGCATCACGTCGTCGCCGATTTCGGCGGTTTCCCCGATGACCACGCCCATGCCGTGGTCAATGAAGAAACGCCGGCCGATCGTGGCGCCGGGATGGATCTCAATGCCCGTCGCGAACCGCGTCAGCTGGGACAGCACCCGGGCGGGAAACCGCAGCGCGGGATTGGCCCACATCCGGTGGGTCAGCCGGTGCATCCAGATGGCATGCAGCCCGGAGTACACGACGAGGTTCTCAAGGGACCCGCGTGCCGCCGGATCGTGGGAGGCGGCGGCACGGAGGTCTTCACGCAGGCGGGCGAGGATTCTCACTCAGGTTCTTTCTGGTTCGGGGCCCTGCCCGGCACGGGCGGGCAGGGTAACCGGGGACCTATCCCCGGATGTCGTCGTACAGGACGGTGGAGATGTAGCGCTCTCCGAAGTCGCATACGGTGGCGACGATCAGCTTACCGGCGTTCTCGGGCCGCTTTGCCAGCTCCAGGGCCGCCCAGACGATCGCGCCGGAGCTGATGCCGCCCAGGATGCCTTCCTGGGTTCCCAGCGCACGTGCGGTGGCCACGGAGTCCTCAATGGACGCGTCGAAGACCTCGTCGTAGATCTCGGTGTCGAGGATCTCCGGCACGAAGTTCGCGCCGATGCCCTGAATCTTGTGCGGTCCCGGGGCGCCGCCGTTCAGGATGGGGGAGTCCTTGGGCTCGACGGCCACGATCTGCACGTCCGGCTTGCGCTGCTTCAGGACCTGCCCGACGCCGGTGATGGTGCCGCCGGTGCCGATGCCGGCCACGAAGATGTCTACCTGGCCGTCGGTGTCCTTCCAGATCTCCTCCGCGGTGGTCTCACGGTGGACCGCGGGATTGGCGGAGTTGGCGAACTGCTGCGCCCAGATGGCGTTGTCGGTGGAGGCGACGATCTCCTTGGCCTTCTCCACCGCGCCGCGCATGCCCTCGGACCCGGGCGTCAGCACGATCTCGGCGCCAAAGGCGCGCAGCATGACCCGCCGCTCGGTGGACATGGTCTCCGGCATCGTGAGGATGACCTTGTAACCGCGGGCGGCGCCGACCATAGCCAGGGCGATGCCCGTGTTGCCGGAGGTGCCTTCGACGATGGTGCCGCCGGGGCGCAGCGCGCCGGCCTTCTCGGCGGCGTCGACGATGGCCACGCCGATGCGGTCCTTGACGCTGTTGGCCGGGTTGTAGAACTCAAGCTTGACGGCCACCTCGGCCGGAAGGCCCTCGGTGAGCCGGTTCAGGCGGACCAGCGGAGTGTGACCCACCACCTGGGTGACGTCGTCGTAGATGCGTGCCATGTTGATTCCTCTGTTCTCAGTCTGCGGGACGGACACAGAACTGCCCGTTCCAGCCTATCGCCGGGCCTGCCGGACCCTACGCGGCAAGCCATTCGGAGTAATATTTGCGGGCCTTGGCCAGCTTCGGGTTGATAATCACCTGGCAGTAGCCGGCCCAGGGCTGCTTGGCGTAGAAGTCCTGGTGATAGTCCTCCGCCGGATGGAACGTCGGCAGCGGCACGATTTCGGTGACGATCGGATCCTTCCAGTCGGCCTGCGCCCGCTCCAGGGCCTGCAGGTACTCCTGCCGCTGCTCCTCGGTGCGGTAGAACATGGCCGACCGGTACTGCGTTCCGACGTCATAGCCCTGCCGGTTCAGCGTGGTCGGATCGTGGGAGGCGAAGAACAGGCCGAGGATCACCTCGGGCGGCACCACGGCCTCATCGAATGTCACGGAGACCACCTCGGCGTGCCCGGTGCTCCCGGAGCACACGCTGTCGTAGTTCGGGTGCGGGTCATGGCCGCCGGTGTAGCCCGACACCACCTCGCTGACTCCGCGGGTCTGCCGGTAGACGGCGTCCAGGCACCAGAAGCACCCGCCGCCAAGCACATAGGTCTTCATGCTTTGTGCCAACCGCCGCACGGGCGGATCCATTCCCGCCCGTGCGGCGGAATTGAGCGCCGCCGGTGCGGCAGAGTACAACTTAAAGCTATGAACGCAGAGCATTCCGCCGCAGGCGGCAGCGGTCCCGGCGCCGTGCACCCCGATGAGGCGGGCGCCGACGAGATCGGCGTCGGCTCCGGCGCCCCGGCGGCGGCCGACGCCGCTCCGACGCTGGGCGATGTGCTCCTGGCCGCGGAGGAGCTGTGGCCCGAATCCCTGGCCGAGGACTGGGACGCCGTCGGGCTCGTCGCGGGACGTCCCGAGCGGCCCGTCCGGCGGATCATGTTCGCCGTCGATCCGGTGTCCGCCGTGGTCGACGATGCGCTGGCCTGGGGTGCGGACCTGCTCATCACCCACCACCCGCTGATGCTCAAGCCGGTGAACTCCGTGGCGGCCACCGGTTTCAAGGGTGAAGTGGTCCACCGGCTGATTGAAGCGGGATGCGCCCTGCTGGCCGTACATACCAACGGTGACAGCGCCGTCGGCGGAGTCTCGGACGTGCTCGCCGATGCACTCGGCCTGCAGGACGTGCAGCCGCTCGCCCCGGCCGCGGAGGGCCTGCCCGAGGAGGGGATCGGACGGGTCGGGGAACTGGACCAGGTGCGCAGCCTGTCCGACTTCGCCGAGCGGGTCTTCAGCGTGCTTCCGGCGGTGGCCGGCGGCGTGCGGGTGGCCGGCGACCCGGACGGGCTGGTTCGCCGGGTGGCGGTCTGCGGGGGAGCCGGCGACAGCCTGTTCGCCGCCGTCCGCCGGGCCCAGGCCGATGTCTACGTCACCGCGGACCTGCGCCACCATCCGGCCTCCGAGGCGCGGGAGGCCGCCCTCAACGGCCGGCCCTACCTGATCGACGTCTCCCACTTCGGCAGCGAGTGGCTCTGGCTCACCCCCGCTGCGGCGGCCCTGGAGAACGTGCTGGCCGACCAGGGGTTCGAGGTCGAGGTCCGCGTGAGCACCGTGAACAGCGACCCGTGGGATTTCGTGCTCACCCCCGGGGTGGACTGACCTGCCGCCTGCCATAGGCTAGGGAGGGTCCGGGGTCCGCCCGGACAGCAACGGAGGTACACGTGGCAAAAGCATCACCGGCCGAGCAGCTGCGGCTGCTGGACCTGCAGGCCCTGGACAGCCGGATCCGCAAGCTGCGCAGCGAAGCGCGGGCGGCCGCCGGCAACCCGGAAATCGCCGCGGCGCAGGAGCGCCGGGACGAGGCCCGGAGCGCGGCAGCCGAAGCTGACGGCGCCGTTACCGCCGCCGAGCGGGAGATCACCAAGGCGGAGGACGACGTCGCCGCCGTCACGGCCCGGCTCGAGCGCAACCAGGCCCGGCTCGATTCCGGAACGGGCACCTCCAAGGACCTCACCGCGCTGCAGCACGAGATCGAGTCCCTCACCCGAAGGCGTTCGGACCTGGAGGATGTGGAGCTTGAGGCGATGGAGCGGCTGGAGGAGCTGCGCGGTACCGCAGGCGCGGCGCACCAGGTGCTCGACCGTGCCGCCGGGGAGCTGGCCGCACTTGAACAGGCCCGCGACGCCGAACTCGAGCGCATCCGCGTCGAGGAAAACGCTGCGCTGGAGCAGCGCAGCGGACTCGCCGGAACCTTCGAGCCGGGCCTGCTGGCCCTGTACGAAAAGACCCTGGACCGGCACGGCGTCGGCGCCGCGCGGCTGTTCCACGGCTCATCGGAAGGCTCGGGCATGCAGCTGAGCCCCGGCGACCTCGCCGACATCCGCCGTGCCGCTGAGGACGACGTCGTCTTCTGCCCCGACTCCGGGTGCATCCTGGTCCGTTCCGCGGAATGGGGCAGCTGAGCAGTGACGCTGTTTGAACACGAGCCCGCCGCCGCCCCGGCGCCGGGCGGCAGGATCCTGGTGGTGGAAGCCGACGGCGGGTCCCGCGGCAACCCCGGCCACGCCGGCTACGGCGCACTGGTCCGGGACCCGGACACCGGCCGCATCATCGCCGAAGAGGCGCAGTATGTGGGCATCGCCTCCAACAACGTCGCCGAATACTCCGGCCTGGTCGCCGGACTGCGGATGGCCCACGCCATCGACCCCGGCTGCTGGATCCTGGTGAAGATGGACTCCAAGCTCGTCGTGGAACAGATGAGCGGACGGTGGAAGATCAAGCACGAGGACATGCGCCGGCTCGCGCAGCAGGCCAGGTCCATGGTCGATCCGCAGCGTGTTAAATACGAGTGGATTCCCCGCGAGAAGAACAAGGACGCCGACCGGCTGTCCAACGAAGCGATGGACGCCGGAATCGCCGGCGTGCCCTGGCAGCCGAGGAAAGGCTCGCCCGGGCCGGTCGGCTCCAGCCCCGCCGGCGGCACCGCTCCGGATGGGGGCGACACCGCCTCTCCGGACGCTTCCGCCGTTCCGGCGCGGCCGGAGGACGTCCCGGCTCCGCCCGCCCCGACCGGGCGGCTACATCACGTCGAAGTCTGGGTCCGCGACCTCGCCGCGGCGGAGAAGTCGCTGGGCTGGCTGCTGGAGCGCCTGGGCTTCACTCCCGGGGATACATGGGCCACCGGACGACGCTGGAACGGCGCCGACGGATACATCGTGCTGGAAGCTGGCCCCGACGTCGTCGACACCGCCCATGAACGGCGCCGGCCGGGCGTGAACCACCTGGCCTTCACGGCCGGAACCAGGCATGAGGTGGACCTGCTGGCCCGCCGCGCCGCCAGCCACGGCTGGACGCAGCTCTTCGCGGACCGGTACCCGCACGCGGGCGGGCCGGAGCACTACGCCGCCTACCTGGAGAACGCCGACGGCTTCGAAGTGGAGCTGGTGGCCGCCGGCTGAGGGCGCGCCTCCGGTGCCGGGCGGCTCCGGCGGCACTGCCCGTCCTGCCCGGTGCCCGGCTCGGGAGGTCAGCGGGTGAAGACCGCGTCCTCGGGCAGGATCAGGTTCAGCTGATGTGGTTTGCGGCCGGCCGGCGGCAGCAGCTCGGCCTGCCACTTCTCCGCGGCGGCCGCCAGCAGCTCCCCGGGCGTGCGCGGTTCGGGACCGCTGCGGGCCAGCAGGTGGCGGGCCAGCTCGCCGCGCGTGTGCTTGGCGAAGTGGGAGACCACCTTCCGCTCGCCGTTGCGGATCTGGAACACGTTGACCGCCGTGCCGGAGGCCGGATCCGGCGCCCACGCCGCGGCGTAGGTGCTGGAGCGGCAGTCCACGACCAGCCGGCCGTCGGCGTGCTTGTCCAGGACGCCGGAGAGCTGCCGCTTCCAGAACGCCGCCAGCGCACCCGTTTCGGGCAGCCGCGCGGACATGGAGAGCCGGTACGCGGGAATCGGATCCGCGAATCCGAGCGCTCCCCACAGGGCCGAGACCACCAGCACCTGCCGGTCCGCGCGCTCCCGTGCCTCCGGCGGCAGGGTGCCGTAGCCCAGCGCGTCGTACAGCACCCCCGAATACACCGCGTGGGCCGGCGCCGTCGGCTCCTCGGCGAGCCGGGTGTTCCGGGCCACCTCCCCCGCAAGCGAGGCGCCGACCTTGAGCACCTGCAGCGCGTCGGGGGAGGCGCTGACGCGTGCCAGCTCGTTGAGCACCAGCTCGCGGGCGGGGCTCAGCTCAGGGAAACGCAGGGCGGAGTAGTCGAAGCGGGGGCCGGCCGCGGGAGCGGTCTTGCCTTCGGACGGGGGCAGCAGAATCAGCACCAGTCGATTTTATCGGTAGCATTGACGGCAGGGACGGGTTGGCCAGGCAATCGCGTCGGGGCCCGCAGGGGCACCCGCCGAGGAAAGTCCGGGCTCCGCAGGGCAGGGTGGTGGGTAACGCCCACTCGGGGAAACCCGCAGGACAGTGCCACAGAAAACAGACCGCCGTCGGCAATGCCGCACGGTAAGGGTGAAAAGGCGGTGTAAGAGACCACCAGCGCCCCGGGTGACCGGGGCGGCTAGGTAAACCCCACCCGGAGCAAGGCCAGACAGGACGCGTTCGAGGGCTGCCCGCCCGAGCGTCCGGGTAGGCCGCTGGAGGACGCCGGCAACGGCGCCCCGAGATGGATGATTGCCGCGGCGGATCCGGTAACGGAACCGCCGTACAAAACCCGGCTTATCGGCCAGCCCGTCCCTGCCCCCGCCTCCGCGGGCGGCCCTTCCGAGGCAGCTGCGGGCAGATCGGCGGGATTATGCGGCCCCACCGGGCCCGCTGCAACACTTCAGGCAAAGATGCGGGCCGTTTTCGGGTACATGCATCTGCATGCGGCGCTGCGTCCGAGTGCCTGACGGGCCCCTCGGCTATCCTGTGGCAATGTCCCGCACGAGCGACAAGCACCTCCTGGCCCGGAACGCCAACTTCCGGGCGCTGTGGATCTCCTCCACGGCAGGCCTCCTGGGTACGTCGGTGGCCGCCGTCGCGCTGCCGCTGATCGCTGCGGTCGAGCTGGACGCCGGCAACTTCGCAGTGGCCGCGCTGGCGGGCATCGGTTATCTTCCCTGGCTCCTTTTCGGTCTCCCCATCGGGGCGCTGGTGGACCGCTACCGCCGCCGGCCGCTGATCATCGGCTCCCTGGCGGCGCGGATCCTGCTGCTCGCGTCGCTGCCCGCGGCGTACTGGCTCGACGCGCTGAGCCTCGCCCACCTGTTTGCCGTGTCCTTCCTGGCCGGCCTGGCCGCAGTCTTCTTCACTCTGGCCGAGGCGGCCCTGGTGCCCCGGGCCGTGGACCGCGAGGACCTGGTGGAGGGCAACGGCCTGATGACCGGGTCCGGCGCTTCCGCCGACGCCGCCGGGCGGGCGCTGGGCGGGTGGCTGACCCAGGCGTGGGGGGCTTCCAATGCCCTGCTGGTCCAGGTGGCAGCCTCCGTCGCCGCGCTGCTGGCTGTGGCGTCGCTCAAAGTTCAGGAAGCTGCCCGGCCCCCCGCCGGGCGCCGCCTGGGCCGGGAAATGGGCGACGGGCTGCGCTACGCCCTCAGCACCGCACCGCTCCGCGTGCTCCTCTGCGTCGGTGCGCTGTGGAACCTGGGCGGGAACATCATGGCTTCCGTGCTGGTGCTGCTGGTCGTCCGCACCATCGGGGAATCGCCGCTCATGCTGGGCGTGGTGACCGCGGCCCTGGCCGTGGGCGGAACCCTGGGCGGACTCACCGTCAAGCGGGCCACCGCGCGGCTGGGCTCCGGCCGGGTGTGGCGCTACTCGCTGTTTCCCGCGGCGGCCGGCTATGCCAGCCTCCTGTTCATGACCCCCGGATGGGGCATGCTGCCAGGCATCGCCGGGCTGTTCGTCACCGGCTTCTTCATCTCCCAGAACATCGTCGTCTCCACCAGCTTCCGCCAGCGCGTCTGCCCGCCGTGGATGATGGGCCGGCTCAGCTCCGCGAACCGGATGGTCAGCTGGGGCATGCTCGCGGTGGCCGCCTTCGCCGGCGGCACGCTGGCCACCCTGCTCGGCGTCCGGGAGGCCGTGTTCGTCGGGCTCTGCGTGGCGCTCACCGCTCCCTTGCTGGCCGTGTTCGGCCCGCTTCGCGGCATCCGCCACCTGGAGGAGCTCGAGCCCGCCGCTGACGCACAGCAGGCCACCGGAAGCCCGCTGTGATAAATGTCTCGCAACACGAAGCGGTCACGAATGTGGGCCGCAATACACTGGTAGTGGTCCTGCCTTCCCTGCGAAGGACGAAACGGGAGAACACTGCTGTGACGGGCTTGGCCCGGCTGCGGGCGGTGACGCCCGCGGTGCAAACCAACCGGCACGGAGCTGTGCCGGCTGAGATAAGGATGTGAAGATCTGTGAGCCAGAAGTCCGAGACCTGCCTGGAAACCTGGATGGACCGGGTGGCCCTCGCGGAGGCCATGATTCCGCTCATCGGGCGGCTGTACCGTGAGAACAGTGTTGTCACCTCGGTGCACGGCCGGAGCCTGGTGAACCGCTCCGTGATCGAAATCCAGAAGGCGCACCGCTGGGCGCGCCAGATCGACGACACCGAGCTGCCGCTGGCGGAGACCTACCCTGTCCTGGAGGCCCTGGCCGGCCTGGACCTCGGCGCCTCGTCCATTGACCTGGCCCGCCTGGCGACCAAGTACAAGGAGCTCGGCGAGGGCGCCGACCTTGAGGCCTTCCTCCGCGCGGAGCTGGCCGACGTCGTCGGCCGCGGCGGCGCGGACGAGCGCACCAGCACCGACGTCGTGCTGTACGGCTTCGGCCGGATCGGCCGGCTGCTGGCCCGGATCCTGATCGAGCACGCAGGCGGCGGGCACGGCCTGCGGCTGCGCGCGATCGTGGTGCGCAAGGGCTCGGAGAACGACATCGTCAAGCGCGCCAGCCTGCTGCGCCGCGACTCGGTGCACGGCGCCTTCGACGGGACCATCACCGTCGATGAGGAGAACAACACCATCCTCGCCAACGGCACCCTGATCCAGGTCATCTACTCGAACGACCCGGCCTCCGTCGACTACACCGCGTACGGCATCAATGACGCGATCGTGGTGGACAACACCGGCCGCTGGCGCGACGAGGAGGGCCTGTCCCAGCACCTGCAGTCCAAGGGCGTGGCGCGGGTGCTGCTCACGGCCCCGGGCAAGGGCGACCTGAAGAACATCGTCCACGGCATCAACCACCAGGTGATCACCGACGAGGACCGGATCCTTTCCGCCGCGTCCTGCACCACCAACGCGATCACTCCCGTGCTGAAGGTGCTGAACGACCGCTTCGGCATCGTCCACGGGCACGTGGAAACGGTGCACTCGTTCACCAACGACCAGAACCTGATCGACAACTTCCACAAGGGTGACCGCCGCGGCCGCTCCGCGGCGCTGAATATGGTCATCACCGAGACCGGCGCGGCCAAGGCCGTGGCCAAGGCGCTGCCCGAACTGGGCGGCAAGCTCACGGGCAACGCCATCCGCGTGCCCACCCCCGACGTCTCGATGGCGATCCTGAACCTGAACCTGGAGCAGCCCACGGACAAGGATGAACTGAACACGTTCCTGCGGGAGGTGTCGCTGAACTCCGACCTGCACAAGCAGATCGACTACATCGCTTCGCCGGAGGTCGTCTCCACCGACTTCGTCGGCTCCCGCCGCGCCGGCATCGTTGACGGCCTGGCGACCATCTGCAGCGGCACCAACGCCGTCGTCTACGTCTGGTACGACAACGAGTTCGGGTACTCCTGCCAGGTGGTCCGGGTCCTCGAGGAGATGGCGCACGTCAACCCGCCCGCCTTCCCGAAGGCCGAGGAACTGGCCGCCGTCGTCAGCTGACGCCGAGGCAGGACCGAGAACATAAAAGCCCCGCTCCCGGAAGGGAGCGGGGCTTTTCGCGTACCGCCTGGGCCGGGCGTCAGTGGCCGAAGGGGTCCGGGTCCACGCCCGGCATCCAAGCCAGGCCCGGAACGTTCCAGCCGTTGCCGCGGACGGCCTTCTTCGCCGCGCGGGCCCAGCGGTCGGTCAGCCGGTCCACGTACACCTTGCCGTCCAGGTGGTCGTATTCGTGCTGCATCACCCGGGCGAACCAGCCCGTCGCCTCGAAGTCGACCGGGCGGCCGGCCTCGTCGAAACCGGTCACGCGGGCCCAGGCGGCGCGCTGCAGGGGGAAGGCCTCACCGGGAACCGAGAGGCACCCTTCCGTGTGCTCGTCGGGGTCCGGGGCGGAGCCGGGGACCTTTGAGGTCACCAGCACCGGGTTGACGAGCACGCCGCGGTCCGGCGCGTCGTCGTCGTTGGGGTAGTCAAAGGTGAAGATCCGCAGGCCGACGCCGATCTGCGGTGCAGCGAGGCCGACGCCGTGGGCTGCGTCCATCGTCTCGTACATATCGGCGACGAGGGAGCGCAGATCCTCGTCAAAGGCGGCGACCTCGACGGCGCGGCGGTGCAGGACCGGCTCGCCGTGGATCACGATGGGGCGGATGGCCATGTGGGGGAGTCCTTTGTGCAGTGAGGCGGGGTCAGCGGGCGATGTCGCGCCCGATGACCTCCTTCATGATTTCGCTGGTGCCGCCGAAGATGGTCAGCAGCCGGGCGGCCAGGAAGGCCTGGGCCACGGGATATTCCATGATGTACCCGTACCCGCCGTGCAGCTGCAGGCACCGGTCGGTGATCGTCTTGGCCCGCTCGGCTGCCCAGAGCTTGGCCTTGGCGGCGGAGACGGGATCGAGTGCGCCGTCGTTGAAGGCGCGGACGGCCGCATCGACGTAGGCTTCGGTGACCTCCACCTCGGTGAGGAGCTCGGCCAGCGTGAACCGGGAGGCTTGGAAGTCCATGATTCGGGCGTCGAAGGCGGTGCGTTCGCCCGTGTAGCGCACGGTGGCGTCGTAGACCGCGCGGGAGACCGCTGAGGCCGCCACGGCGATGGCCAGCCTGCCCTGGGGCAGCTGGCCGGCGGCGTACTCCAGTCCGCGGCCTTCCTCGCCCACCAGGTCTCCGGCCGGCACGCGGACGTTGTCGAAGAAGAGCTCAGCGGTGTCCGAGGCCTTCAGGCCCATCTTGTCCAGCTGCCGGCCGGTGGAGTACCCCTCGGTCTTGCCGACCATGAACATGCTGAAGGAACCGCTTCCGCCGCGCCCGCTGCCGCCGTCGGTGCGGGCCAGGACCAGCGCGGCGTCGCCGCTGATGCCGTTGCCGATGAACGTCTTCTGCCCGGTGAGCAGCCAGTCCCCGTCCTCGGTGCGGACGGCGCGGGTGCGGATGCCGCGCAGGTCGCTGCCGGCTCCGGGCTCGGTCCAGGCGACGGAGGTGACGATGTCACCGGAGACCATGCCGGGCAGCCAGCGCTGCTTGAGGTCCTCGGACCCGTAGGCCAGCAGGTGGGGCAGGACCAGATCATCGTGGAGGTGGAAGGCGAGGCCGACGGCGAGGTGGCCGGCGCGGGCGAACTCCTCGTCCAGGACAACCCGGTACCGGTAGTCCGGCATGCCGGCGCCGCCGTATTCCTCGGGCACCGCCAGGCCGAGCAGGCCCTGCTCGCCGGCCGCCTTCCAGAGCCGGCGGGGCATCATGTGCTCACGGTCCCAGTCGGCGTAGTGGGGAGCGACCTCCCGGTCGTTGAATTCCCGTGCCAGCTCGCGGAACAGTTCATGGTCCTCATCGAACAGACTGCGTAACACGTGCCCGTGCCTCCTCGTTGATCAGCAGTTCCAGTGAACCACATGGAAAAGGCCGCCCCGGATATATCCGAGGCGGCCTGAGGGGCCGGTGTACCGGCGTCCCATTTCGGGGTGAGTAACGGGGTTTGAACCCGCGACCTCCTGGACCACAACCAGGCGCTCTGCCAACTGAGCTATACCCACCATGTGCTCCGCATCGGTTTCCCTCACTGGAGCAGCGCAATCCAGCTTACACGGTTTTTTGACCGCTTCTGCGCATCCGGAGCCCCGGCGCGGCAAATGTGACGGAGCTAACCCTGCGGCTCGGCAGCCAGTGCAGCCGCAATCTTCTTCGCGGTCGCGGAATCCGGCCCGGGCGCGGGCACGAAGACCGCCTCCCGGTAGTAACGAAGCTCATTGATGGAATCGCGGATGTCGCCGAGCGCCCGGTGGCCGCCGTGCTTCGCCGGGGCCTGGAAGTAGGCCCGGGGGTACCAGCGGCGGGCCAGCTCCTTGATCGTGGAGACATCGATGACCCGGTAGTGGAGGTGGGCGATGACCTCGGGCATGTCCCGGGCGAGGAACTGGCGGTCGGTCCCCACCGAGTTGCCGGCGAGCTGGGCCTTCTTCGGCTCCGGAACCCAGGCGGTGATGTATTCGATGACCTCGGCCTCGGCCTCGGCCATGCTCATCCCGCCCGGCAGCTCCTTGAGCAGCCCGGAGGTCGTGTGCATCTCGCGGACGAAATCGCCCATGCCGGCGAGAACCTCGTCATCGGGGCGGATCACGACATCCACTCCCGTGCCCAGCACGTTGAGCTCGGCATCCGTCACGAGGACAGCCACCTCGATCAGGGCGTCACGGGAGATGTCGAGCCCCGTCATTTCGCAATCGATCCAGACAATGCGTTCACTTGAAATCGGCACCCCACCAATGTACCGCCTCGGCCCGCCGCACCCGCTGCGGGGCCCGGTCAGCTGCTGGAGTGGCTGCGCTGGCGCCCGTCGAGGGCCTCGGGGTCGGCGATGATGATCGGCAGCGGCCCGGTGGGCACGTACTGCTGCAGCGGAAGTGATCCGGTCTCGGGCGGCCCGAAGGCCCGGGTCCAGCGGCTGGGCCCGTCGCCCGCGGCGGCCTGGTGCCCCGCGTCGGCGCGGCGCCGGCCCCGACGGGTCGCGGCGGCGTCCCACGGCAACGGTTCGACCGGCGCGCCCTGGTGCTGCGGGACGGGCGGATGACCGGCGGTGTCCTGTCGCCTCGGATCGGGCGCGGTTCCGGGGCCTGCGGCGGGGGCGGCGGATCCGACGCCGGCCGGTTCGGCGGTTGACGATCCGGCGCTGGACGCGCTGGTCGGCTCGGCAGCCACCGGGACTGCGCCGTCGGCCCCGGCGGCGGAGGAGTCCTCCCGGGAGGCGGCCGCCGCCGGTGATTCGGAATCCGCCGGCCGGTCCCGGCCGCCGAACCACCAGATGGCGGCGAAGACCGCGGTCACCAGGAATGCGGTGCCTGCCCCAGCCGCCGGATCGATGTCGGTGCGGGTGGAGGCGGCGTAGGTCACGACGCCGAGGAAGATGCCCCAGAGCGCCAGATCAGGGTCCCGTCGGGGTCGCTGCGGCCGCTGTCCGGCGCGGGCCGCTGCCCGCCGCGTCCCGGCGGCCGCCGACGGCGGTGCCGGCTTGGTGGACCGCCGCCGGCGGCCGCTGCCTCCCGCGGCGCGTCGCCGGTCTTCGTTGCCTGCCTGCCCGGCCTCTGCACGATGGCGCCCCACAGCCATTACCGCCCTTGCACTTGTCGGTCCAAAACCGAGCCCAGTCTATAAGGCGGCCCCCGCCACTCAGGCGCCGCCGCGCCCGGCCCGCCGGGGATCGTTGCCGGGAACAGGCTGGTATCTTGGCTAGGACGGTGCTCATCGTGCCTGGCCCGACCTGCCTTACCAGTGCGCCGGCTTCGGCTGTGATGCCGGTGAGCCGTTCGGAAGACCAGCCAGCCGACGATTGGAACCATGCAGATGACCGCCCCTGTGCCGGCGACTGAGCCGTCGATTCCGGCCAAGGATGCCCCCGACCGACCCAATGTGGCCATCCTCCAGGGTTTCGTGGGCTCGATGATGATGCTCGTCGGTTCCCTCGGCGTCGGCTGGCTGTCGCTGGCCTCCACCGAGCTGCGGCGGATGCCCCTGATCATCTGGATGCGGTTCGAGCCGGCCGGGGCCGTGTTCTCCGTCGTCATGCTCGCCGTGGGCGGCATGCTGCTGGTCCGGTCCTGGCTTCGGCTGGGGCAGCGGATGGGATCCTGGGGCCCGGACTCCCGGCCCGTCGTGCTCCGCGCCGTCGTCGCCTGGGGTGCGCCGATGTGCGTCTGCCTGCCCCTGTTCAGCCGGGACGTGTTTGCCTACATCGCCCAGGGGCTGGTGATGGTGAGCGGCCTGAACCCGTACAAGGACGGGTACGCGCAGATCAACAACTACCTGCAGATCGGCGCCGACGACCTGTGGGCGCTGAGCCCCACCCCCTACGGCCCGGTGTTCCTCTGGCTGGAGGAGCTCGTGGTGATGATCACCGGCGGGCAGACCGAGTTCTCCATCCTGCTCTTCCGGCTGATCGCGCTCATCGGCGTGGGGATGTGCATCTGGGTGGTGCCGCGGCTGGCCGAACTGCACGGCATCAATCCCAACCGGGCGCTGTGGCTGACCGCCGCGAACCCGCTGTTCCTGGCCAACTTCATCGCTGCGATCCACAACGACGCGCTCATGATCGGCCTGGCGCTCGTGGGCCTGTACTTCGCGGCGACCCGCCGCGGCCTGCTGGGCGTGCTGCTGGTGACGCTGTCCGTGGGGATCAAGCCGATCACCCTGGTGTTCCTGCCCTTCATCGGCCTGCTGTGGGCGGGCAAGGGGGCCAGCTGGAAGCGGCGTTTCGGCTACTGGTTCCTGACCGCCGGACTGTCGCTGGCCATCCTGGCCGTGATGGGCCTGATCAACGGCTTCGGCTTCGGCTGGGTCGGAGCCCTGAGCACGCCCGGCAGCGTCTGGATCTGGTACGCGCCGGTCGGTTTCCTCGGACTGGTGGTCGCCACCCTGGGCAACTCGGTGGGCCTGCCGGGCTGGGGGATGGCCGACGTCGTGCACACTGTCGGGCGGATCGCCTCCGTGGCGATCGTGGTCTGGCTGATGTTCGTGGGCGACCACGGCCGGCTGGTGCGCCGGCTCACGCTCGGCTTCGCGGCCATCGTGTTCCTGGCCCCCATGATCCAGTCCTGGTACGTGGTGTGGCTGATCCCGCTGTTCGCCGTGACCGGCATCCGCAGCGACTGGCAGGCCAAGACGCTCTACCTGATCGTGTCCTTCTTTATGGTGTACGCGATCAGCGACCAGCTGGACATTTGGCCCTACTTCGAGTTCAGCCTTTCCGCCGCCCGGCAGATCGCGGTGGTGACGGCCCTTGCCTTCGCCCTCTACCTGATCTTCCTGGATCCGAAGACCAAGACCCTGTTCCGGAAGAAGCTCACCGATCCTGCGCCGGGAGAGCTGCGGGTCCGCTGACCCGCGCTGCCCGGGCCAGGGAGACGATCCGGGCCAGCGCCCAGCCGAAGAGCACCAGCAGGGCGCCGTTGCGCACCGTCAGCAGGACGGCGACGGCGGTGTTCAGGTCCTCGTACAGGGCCTGGTAGAAGAGCGGGTAGACCAGGGTGGTCAGGGCGGCCACGCCGAGCATCAGCCAGGCGGGGAACCGCCAGGCGCGGCCCTCCCAGGCCAGCCCGACGGCGGTGACGGCCACCAGCCACAGCATGAACTGCGGCGAGCCCACCTTGTTGAAGACAATGAAGGCGCTGACCAGGGCCAGGGCACCGGCTGCGATCAGCTCACGTTCCGGTACGCCGCGCCGCAGCGCCCAGATGAGCAGCAGGGCGACGGCGACGGCGGCGGCGGCGAGCAGCGGCGTCATCAGCGCCGCGACCGGTTCGCCCAGCGCGCCGCGGACTTCACGGGTATTGATCACCACGTCCTCGAAGATGTGGGCGTCGGAGCGACCCAGGATGGCCTGCCACAGGCCGGGCGTGGTGAAGGGAGCTTCCAGCTGCATTCCGCGGTCCCCCTGCGCGCCGATGAAGCTCAGCAGGTGGCGCAGGCCGCCGGCCGCGGCGACTGCCGCAGCGATGAGGACGGATACCGCGGCGCCGGCGGCCAGCAGGGTCAGCCGCCGGCGCCAGGCCACCAGCAGTGCCAGGATGACGGCGGCCGGCCAGACCTTGATCCATGTCGCCGCCGCCAGCAGCGCCGACGCCACGACCGGCCGCCGCTCCAACAGCAGCAGGGCGATGATCACCAGCGGAACCGTCAGCCCGTCGATGCGGCCCACGGCCACCGGGCCCAGCAGCGCCGTCGCCGCCAGCCACCAGTACGCCGCCGCCGTCCTGCGCGGCGTCGGCCGGGCGGTCAGCAGCGCGAACGCCGCGGCGTTCAGGCAGGCGAAGAGCAGGAACCAGGCAAACATGTACCCGCCCCAGCCGCCCAGCCCGGCCAGCAGCATGGGTGCCAGGGCCCCGATCGGGTAGACCCAGTCCGAAACAATGCCCCGGGGTTCGCCCTGCAGCGCATCGAAGGCCCATTCGCGGTAGAAGCGCACATCGCTGAGCACATCCCCGGAGAGCATCATCGGCGCAAGCACCGCCAGAATGCCGCCGTGCACCAGGAAAAAGGCCGGCCACAGCACGGACCGGCGGCGAAGGAAGGAAACCGGAGTCGGTTCAGCGGACATGCGGGGACGGCTCTCCTTAGACGCGGAAATACCTGCAGATTCGGCTGCAGGTACAGCGTCAAGGCTACCGGCGGGCGGCGCGCGGAATGCAATCACGGGCGGGACACGGAATACTGGAGGGATGACCGAGGGAACTGAAGTGCAGATTGTCGCCGATTTTGAAGTCTCGGAGTGGGAACCGACCGCCTACCAGGTGGAGGGAACCAACAGCGAGCTGTCCACCGTCCGCGCCCGGAAGATCTTCGAGGGCGACATCGTGGGAACCTCGGTCGCGGACCTGATCATGGCCGGCAACGCCGTCGGCGCGGGTTACGTGGCGTCGGAGGTCTTCGCCGGGCGGATCGCCGGCCGTGAGGGCACCGTGGTGATCCAGCACTGGGGCCTCGCCGAAGGGGAGGCGACCGCCAGCTCCGGGCACATCATTCCCGGCTCCGGCACCGGTCAGCTCGCCGGAATGGCCGGGCAGGCGGTGTTTTCGCAGCTGCCCGACGGCCAGCACCGGCTTGAACTCAGGGTGACCTTCCCGGCCTGACGGCCGGGCCGGACCCGGGGCGAACGCCGGCGGGAAGGGCGGCTACGCCCGGACGCTGCCGAGGTAGGCCAGCGCCGCTGCAGCCCATCCCGCAGCGATCACCACCGCGAAGAGGGCCAGCCAGCCAAAGGCCGGGAACCGTGTGCGCCGGGCCAGGATCCAGGCGTCCGAGGCGTTCGGCGTCCCCGGGCGCAGATGGAGCCGCAGCACCTTGAACCAGTCCCGCACCGCGCCCACCAGCAGGGCCAGGCCCAGGACGAGGCACACGAGGGCGGTGGCCGGGGGCGTGCTGAACCACACCAGCAGCACGGCGGAGGCCGCGCAGCCCACCGCGATCACTGCACCGTGTACATTGCGGATGAACAGCAGGGCCGCCAGGAGTATCAGCGCCGAGGCGGACAGCGCCGCCGGCGCCCAGCCGGTCAGGGCGGCCGCGGTGAAGGCCGCGCCCGCAACGGCAGGGGCGGGATAGCCCCAGAAGCCGGCCCAGGCCGCGGACGCCCGGCCGCGGCCCAGGCTGCGGACCTGCCCCGAGTGGTCGAAGCGCAGTTCGATCCCGCGCAGCCGCTGGCCCGTGCTGAGCGCGGCGAAGGCATGGCCGAGTTCGTGGACGAACGTCACCAGCAGGCCGAACCACCGCCAGCTGACGCGCGGCACGGACAGCAGGACGGCGGCGGCCACAACCGCCGCCGGCAGCCACAGGGGAACCTCCGGCGGTTCGACGCGGGCGAATCCCGCGGCCAGTCGGTCCCACCAGGCCGGCAGCAGCTCCGCCGCCCGTTCCCGGACGGCCGCGACGTGCACGGGCTAGAGCTCCAGCTCGCCGCGCAGGATCGAGTCGCCGGAATGGGCGGGGTTGCCGTCGAAGGGCTCATCGGAGATGTCGACGACCGGGTAGCTGTCCAGGTCGAGGTCCTCCGGCAGCGGGAAGCGCGCCTCGGTACCTTCCATGGTGCCGAGGCTGACCATGGACTGCGCGTCCGGAGCCAGGAGCCACACCTCACGGTATCCGGCGGCATCGGTTCCGCTGGCCCGGACCACCAGCTCCCGGCGCCCGTCAGGCAGCCGGTCCACTTCGGCGCGGCCGGTCTCCTGATAGGCCGGCAGCGGCTGCAGATCGGCTGCGGCGAGCGTTTCCGGTTCCCGGTTCAGGGCCTGCACAGTGCCCCAGACAGCTGCGCCGGCCAGGACGGCGGCGGCAGCGGCGGCCGCCGGCAGCCAGCGGCGTGCGCTCCGCGCTGGGCGTCCGGCCCCCGGCCGGGTCGATGCCCCGGCAGGTTCAGGGCCGCCCGCCCGGAGCGGTGCTGCCCCGCGCCGGCGGGCCTGGAGGTCGATGACGTCGGCGCCGTCGGCACCGTTGTCGTCGGCACCGTCGGCGGCACTGCCGGCGGGTCCGCCGCGGTGCGCCGGGTCCTCCCGCACGGCGTCGGACAGGTTCAGGGTCCGGTGGATCCCCTCCCAGACGGAGGAGGGCGGGTATTCATCGGCGGGCAGGCCGCTGCCGCCGGGGGCGGTGCTCCGGCCGACGGCGACGACGCGGTCGAAAGCGGCCAGCTCGCCGGTGCATTGCGGGCAGGAGTCGAGATGGGCCTGTTCCTCGGCGGAGGCCGGTTCGCCCAGGGCCAGGAGGGACAGCGTTTCCTCATGCAGGTGCCGCATCGCTGGCCTCCAATCGCTGTCTCAGTTGAATCAGTCCCCGTCGGATGTGGCTCTTCACGGTGCCCAGGGGCAGCCGGAGCCGGTGGGCAATCTGCTGGTGGGTCAGGTCCTCGTGGAAGGCCAGCCGCAGGATGGCCGCCTGGGGATCGCCCAGCCGGTGCAGCTCGGCTTCGAGCACCAGCCGGTCCGCCACCCGGTCCGGATCAGACTCCGCGTCGGCCGCACGAGGCGGTTCGCCGGCCACGCTGTCGATGGTGTCCGCCTCTTTCATCCGTGCGGATGTCAGGTCGGCGGCGACGTTGCGGGTGATGCCCACGAGCCAGCCCGCCAGCGGTGCTGCGTCAGGGCGGTAGCCGCCGCGGTAGCGCCAGGCGCGGATGAAGACCTCCTGCACGGCGTCGTCCGCCGCGGCCCCGGTGTCGCCCAGCCGCCGGACGGCGAGAGCCCGGATGAGGGGCGCATGACGCCGGTACGCCTCGGCCAGGGCCGCCTCGTCCCCGTCACGGAAGGCGCTGCCCAGCGCGTCATCCGTCACGGAGGGGCCGAGGGCCATGGGTTGCGTTCTCCTGCGGTGGAAGGGCACCGGCGGCAGCTGCGCAGCGGTGTCACTCATGGTCACGGTGCACGTCCTCCTCAGGGGAGCGGCGCCGCCGTGAGGACAATGTTATCCGCATAATCGTCGTCCGCCTCCACATACTCGCCGCCGCATGTCACCAGTTTCAGCAGCGGTTCTCCGCTTCGGTCGAAGAGCTCCCCGGAGTTCAGGTCCCGCTTGGCGATCTGCTCCACGGATCCTGCCGCGTACCGGACCGTGCTTCCGTCCGACCGTGTCACCGTCACGACGGTGCCGGGCCGCACCTCGTCGAGCCGGGCGATGGGCAGGGCCTCGGTGCCGGTGTCCAGGTGGGCCGCCAGGACGGAGGAGCCGGCGGGGGAACCCGGAGGCGGTCCGTACCGGTACCAGCCCGCCTGGCGGTGGTTGTCGGGCAGGACCATCTCGCCGTCATCGCGGACCCCGGTGGGCACCACTTCCAGGTCGAGCCCGATTTCCTCGATCTGTACCCGGACCGGGGCCGGGCGGGAGATCTCCGGCGTCGGAGCCGCGTCGCGGACCGGAACACTGTCCGGTGCCGGCGCCGTGGCCGGCTCCGGGACCGCAGGTCCCGCGGTGACGGAGGACGACGTCGGGCCGCTGGACTGGACCGGCGCGGCCGGGGGCTGGGCGGACGTCGAGCAGGAAACAGCGCCCAGGGCGACCGCTGCCGAGGCCAGGATGAGGCCGGTTGCTTGGGAAAGGCGGGGCCGGGAAGAGTTCATGGGGTGCTGCTCCTGCGTCGGTGGTCGGGCCCGTGGGCGGGGACGAGGTGCCGGGCCGGCGTCCGGCCTGCAGGAAGCAGGGCGGACGCCGGCCCGATGCCGGCAGGGCCTTAGCGGCCGGCGGTCTCGGCGGCCCGGCTGCGGCGGAACAGCGCCAGGGCGCCGCCGACGGCGAGCAGGCCGGCCGCGGCGGTGGCGGCGACGGCGCTGCCGGCACTGTTGTCCCCGGCTTCCAGGGCACCCGGCACGGCGCTCGGCGAGGAGTGCATTCCGGTCACGGACTGGGTGGCCAGGGCCAGGTTGCCGTCCTCGAGGGAACCCCAGGCGTACACGATGGTGTTGGTGCCTTCGGGCAGGTTCAGGTCGGCCGGGCCGATCACGGGCTCGGTGGTGCCGGCTGCCGCCACCGAAGCGGAGATGGTTCCGGGATCAACGGTCAGGACCTCTTCCATCGGGTTCTCCAGACCGCTGATCACGGGGCTGCCGTTGGCGAGGACGTCGACTGCCGGGGCGGCTGCCACGTGGCGCACCGTCAGCCGGGACTTGCCGGCCTCGATCATCGAGGTGTCATTGGTGAACACGTTCGCTGTGGGCTGGCCGGAGGCGTCCAGGTTGGCCGTCGCGGTGTAATCCATCCCGGCGGCGAGGTCAACGGAGACCGGGCCGATGATCGGAGCGGAGGCATCAGCGGCGTCGGGGGCGGTGATGGCCAGTTCATAGGTGCCGGCCGGCAGGGGCAGGGGGCCGGCCAGCGTGCCGGGGGCAAAGTCGTCCAGGGTGAGGGCGCCGTTGACGTAGACGTCGACGACCGTGTCCGGCACCCCGTGGAGCACGGACAGCTGGGCGTCGCCCTCCGCAGCGGAGGCAGGGGTCATGAATCCAACGGCAGCGACGGTGCCGGCGGCGGCGAGGAACGAGATGGACTTGCGCATCGGGGTCTCCTTTGGCGGACCGCCCCTGGGAGCGGTTTCTGTTTTTGCTGACACCCCTGTTACCGGCGTCACAGCAAAAACGGATGCAGATGCATGGATTTTTTCTGGGAGAGTTTTTACGGCCGGGGGCCCCGCCGGGTTTTCAGGTCCCGTTCCGGCCGCGCTCCGCCTGCCCCGCCCGTTCCCGTGGCCGGAACGGCCGGCTGCGGCAGCCGAACGTGCCCGTAGTATCATCGACGAGTCGCCTCCGTAGCTCAGGGGATAGAGCAGCTGCCTTCTAATCAGCTGGTCGCAGGTTCGAATCCTGCCGGGGGCACCCATTCCTCGTCGCGGTGCGTTGTCGACCGCGCACGATCAGGCCGGGGTTGGTTGGAACCGGTAGCCCATCCCCGCCTCGGTCAGCAGGTAGCGCGGACGCTGCGGATCGGGTTCGAGCTTCTTCCGCAGCTGGGCAATATACAGGCGCAGGTAGCCGGTGTCCGTAATGTGTTCCGATCCCCAGATCCGGCGCAGCAGGTCCTGGCGGGTCACCAGCCGGCCGGCGTTGTGCACCAGCATGGCCAGCACCTCCCACTCAGTGGGCGTGAGCCGGATGTATTCCGTTGCGCCTTCGTGCTGCCGCGTGATGCTCCGCGCCGCCAGGTCGATCGTCAGGTCCGCCACCCGCACCACCGGGGCCGGGTCCGCCTGCGGCACCCTGCGGCTGAGCGCCCGGATCCGGGCCAGCAGCTCATCAACGGAAAACGGCTTGGTGACGTAGTCGTCCGCGCCCGCATCAAGTGCGTCGACCTTGTCCGCCGCCCCGGCCCGGCCCGAGACGACCAGGATGGGCGCCTGGCTCCAGCCCCGCAGCGCGTGGATGACATCCAGTCCGTCCAGCCCGGGCAGTCCCAGATCGATCATGAACAGGTCGGGGTGCTGCTCGACGGCGGCGTTGACCGCCCCGGCGCCGTCAACCGCGGTGACGACGGCATAGCCGCGGGCTGTGAGGGTGATCCGCAGCGCCCGCAGGATCTGCGGGTCGTCGTCGGCAATCAGGATCTTCATTCGCCGTCCTGGCAGGTAGGGAGGGAGATGACCATGGTAAGGCCGCCGCCCGGGGTGTCTTCGGCGTCGAGCTTGCCGCCCATGCCTTCGGTAAAGCCCTTGGACAGGGCGAGTCCGAGGCCGAGACCGGTCAGGTTGTCCGTGTCGCCCAGGCGCTGGAACGGCACGAAGATGTCCTGCCGCCGTTCCGGCTCAATCCCGGGACCGTGGTCGATGATCCGGATCTCCGCGGTGCCGCCGAAGGCGCTGGTGTTGATGCGGACCTTCGTGCCGTCGGGGGCGAAGCGGACGGCGTTGGCGAGCAGGTTCACGACCACCCGCTGCAGCAGGACCCGGTCGGCCAGCAGCGGCGCGAGCTCCTGGGCCAGGTCGAGTTCGACCTTCCCCGGGCCCAACTGCAGTTCGTCCAGCGCCGGCAGGATGACGTCGTCGGCCTCCACCGGTGCCAGTGCGATGCCGAGGACGCCGGCCTGCACCCGGGTGACGTCCAGCAGGTTGGTCACCAGGTCGGCCAGCGCCGTCAGGCTCTCCTCGGCGGTCGCCAGCAGCTCGTCACGGTCCGCGGCGGAGTAGGACACATCGGGGGAGCGCAGGGCGCCGACCGCCGCGGCCGCGGAGGCCAGGGGCCGGCGCAGGTCATGGCTGACCGCGGAGAGCAGCGCGCTGCGCACCCGGTCAGCCTCGGCCAGCGGGCCGATGCCGCGGGCAGCGGCCTCAAGGTCGGCGTGTTCCAGGGCGGCGTCCACCTGCGCGGCGATGACGCCGAGGAGCCGGCGCTCCGAAGCCTCGGGTTCGCCGCCATGCAGTTCCAGGACGGCGTGCGGGCCCGCCGGAATCACTGTGGCGGCGTCGTGCGGTCCCGGCTCCCCGTCGCCAGCGACCACGCGCCCGTCGACGAGCACCCGGGCGCCGGTGAAGCCGAACGCCTCCCGGGTGCGGCTGAGCAGGGCGGGCAGTGCCTCCTGCCCGCGCAGGACGTTCCCCGCGATCGTGGCGAGCAGCGCCGACTCGGCCGCCGCGCGGCGCGCGGTGCGGGTGCGCCGTGCGGCCTGGTCCACGACGTAGCTGACCAGCACGGCGTTGAGCACGTACAGGCCCAGCGCCAGCATGTGGATGGGTTCATCGACCGTGATCGTGTGCAGTGGTTCGACGAACAGGAAATCCAGGGTGATGCCGGAGAGCAGGGCGGCGAAGAGCGCCGGGAAGATGCCGCCGACCAGGGCGACGACGACAACCAGCAGCTGGTAGGCGAGGACGTCGCTCGTGATGGATTCCGCGCTGCGGAACGAGACCAGCAGCCAGGACAGCAGCGGCCCGGCCGCCAGGGCCAGCGCGAAGCCGAGCAGCCGCCGGCGAACGGTAAGCGCGCCGCCGAGCCGGGGCAGCCAGATGCCGCCGCCCGCAGCGGAGTGGTTGACGATGTGGACGTCGATGTCCCCGGACTCCCGGATGACGGTGGCCCCAATGCCGGGCCCGCTGAGCGCTGCGGACAGCCTCCCGCGGCGGCTGACCCCGATCACCAGCTGGGTGGCGTTGGCGCCGGAGGCGAACTCGACCAGGGCATGCGGCACGTCGGCCCCCACCACCTGGTGGTAGGTGCCGCCGAGTTTCTCCACCAGGGACCGCTGGCGGGCCAGGGCATCAGGGTGGGCCTCGCGCAGGCCGTCCTGCCCGGTGACGTGGACGGCGAGCAGCTCCCCGCCAGCCGTGCGGGCGGCGATCCGGGCACCGCGCCGGATCAGCGTTTCGCCTTCCGGGCCGCCGGTCAGGGCAACCACCACGCGCTCGCGGGTCTCCCACCGGCCGCGGATGCCGTGTTCCTCCCGGTAGTGCTGCAGCGCGCTGTCCACTTCGTCGGCCAGCCAGAGCAGCGCCAGCTCGCGCAGGGCGGTGAGGTTGCCCAGCCGGAAGTAGTTGGACAGGGCCGCATCGATCCGCTCGGCCGGATAGACGCGTCCGGCGGCCAACCGGTCACGCAGCGCCTGCGGCGCCAGGTCCACCACCTCGATCTGGTCCGCCCCGCGCAGCACCTGGTCGGGAACCGTCTCCCGCTGGGGAATCCCCGTGATTTCCTCCACGACGTCGTTGAGGGACTCGATGTGCTGGATGTTGACCGTCGAGATCACGTCGATCCCCGCCTCCAGCAGCTCCAGCACGTCCTGCCAGCGCTTGGCGTGCCGGCCGCCGGGCGCATTGGTGTGCGCCAGCTCATCGACCAGGGCGAGCTGCGGACGGCGGGCCAGGACGGCGTCGAGGTCCAGGTCCGCCAGCTCGACGCCGCGGTGCACCGCGGTCCGACGGGGGATCACCTCTTGGCCCTGCGCCATGGCGGCCGTGGCGGCGCGGCCGTGGGTCTCCACGACCGCGACCACCACGTCGGTTCCCTCGTCGGCCAGCCGCCTGCCCTCCTCGAGCATGGTGTAGGTCTTGCCGACGCCGGGGGCGGCGCCGAGGAGCACCCGCAGCCGCCCTCGTTTCATTCCTTAGTCCTCCAGCCCGTCGAGGGCGATGTTCAGTTCCAGCACGTTCACGGTCGGTTCCCCAAGGTAGCCCAGGTCCCGTGCTTTGGAGTGCTCCTCGACCAGGCCGCGGACCCGCGCCTCGTCCAGTCCGCGCGCCGAGGCCACCCGCGCCGCCTGCAGCAGAGCGTATTCGGGGCTGATATGCGGGTCGAGCCCGGAAGCGGAGGCAGTGAGGGCATCGACCGGGACCTGATCGGGATCGACGCCGTTGAACTGCGCGACCTGGGCGCGGCGTTCGGAAATCGCCGCCGCCAGCTCAGGGTTCTCCGGGCCGAGGTTGCTGCCGCCGGACGCGCCGGCGTCGTACCCGTCACCGGCGGCGCTCGGCCGGGGCTGGAACCATTCGGGCAGCGGCTCGCCGGCGTCGTCGGTGAAGGGCTGGCCGATCAGGGTCGACCCGACCGGGACGCCCCGGACCTCGGCGACGGAACCGTTGGCGCGGGCCGCGAACGCCAGCTGGCCGACGCCGGTGACGGCCAGCGGATAGGCAAGGCCCAGGGCCAGGGTGAGGACGGCCATGGCGCGCAGGGCGGTCCACACCGGGCGCAGGCCTGAACGGGAGAGATTCATGGGAAGGGGTGCTTTCTCTGGGAGGGCTAGAAGCCGGGAAGGAGGCTGATGGCCAGGTCGATGAGCTTGATGCCGAGGAACGGGGCGACGACGCCGCCGACGCCGTAGAGCAGCAGGTTCCGGCCCAGCACCTTCGAGGCACTCAGGGGCCGGTAGGCCACACCCCTGAGGGCGAGCGGAATCAGGACCACGATGATCAGGGCGTTGAAGATAATCGCGGAGAGGACCGCGGAGGCCGGGGAGCTCAGTGCCATGATGTTCAGCGCCGCCAGCTGAGGGAACGCGCCGACGAACATCGCCGGGATGATGGCGAAGTACTTGGCCAGGTCGTTCGCGATCGAGAAGGTGGTGAGCGCTCCGCGGGTGATCAGCAGCTGCTTGCCGATCGCCACGATGTCGATGAGCTTGGTCGGATCGGAGTCGAGGTCCACCATGTTGCCGGCTTCCTTGGCGGCGGAGGTGCCGGTGTTCATCGCTACCCCGACATCGGCCTGGGCCAGGGCGGGGGCGTCGTTGGTGCCGTCACCGGTCATCGCCACCAGGTTCCCGCCGGCCTGTTCGCGGCGGATCAGGGCGATCTTGTCCTCGGGCGTGGCCTCGGCCAGGAAGTCGTCCACCCCGGCCTCGGCGGCGATGGCCTTGGCGGTCAGCGGGTTGTCGCCGGTGACCATGACGGTGCGGATGCCCATCGCGCGCAGCTGCACGAACCGTTCCAACAGGCCGTCCTTGACCACGTCCTTGAGGTGCACGACGCCGAGGACCCGCACCTCGCCGTCGGGGGTCCGCACCGCCACCAGCAGCGGGGTGCCGCCGCCGGCGGAGATGCCCTGGACGGTGTCCTCGACGGCCCGCCGGACGTCGATGGCGATACCGCCCGAGGCGGCGGTCCAGTCCAGCACGGCCGACGCGGCACCCTTGCGGATGCAGGTCCCGTCCGGCAGGTCCATCCCGCTCATGCGGGTCTGTGCGGTGAACGGTACGCCGAGTGCTCCCGACGGCGGCTCGGGGGAATGGCCGTTCGCCGCGGCCAGGTCCATGATGGAGCGGCCCTCGGGGGTCGGATCTTCGGCGGAGGACAGCGCGGCGGCTGTGATCAGCTCCGCTGCGGACGCGCCGTTGATCGGCAGGAAGCCGGCGGCGCGCCGGTTTCCGTAGGTGATGGTGCCGGTCTTGTCGAGCAGCAGGGTGGTGACGTCGCCGGCTGCTTCGACGGCGCGCCCGGACATGGCCAGCACGTTGCGCTGTACCAGGCGGTCCATGCCGGCGATGCCGATGGCGGACAGGAGCGCGCCGATGGTGGTCGGAATCAGGCACACCAGCAGGGCGATGAGCACCGGCAGGGTGACGCCGACGCCCACCGCGGACGCGATCGGGTTCAGGGTGAGCGTGACCATGAGGAAGACAATCGACAGGCTCGCCAGCAGCACGTTCAGGGCCACCTCGTTGGGCGTCTTCTGGCGCGCGGCTCCCTCGACGAGGGCGATCATCCGGTCCACGAACGTCTCGCCGGGCTTGGAGGTGATGCGGACGACGATCCGGTCCGACAGGACCCGCGTGCCGCCGGTGACGGCGCTGCGGTCGCCGCCCGATTCGCGGACCACCGGGGCGGATTCGCCGGTGATCGCGGATTCGTCGATGGACGCGATGCCGTGCACGATGTCGCCGTCGCCGGGGATGGTGCCGCCGGCTTCGATCACGACGACGTCGCCGCGGTCCAGGTCCGCGGAGGAGGCCTCCTCCAGCCGGGCCTTCTCGGCGCCGGGATCGCGGGCGCCGTCGTACGCCGCCACCCGGCGGGCCGTGGTGCCCGTACGGGTGCGGCGCAGGCTTTCCGCCTGGGCCTTGCCCCGGCCTTCCGCAACGGACTCGGCGAGGTTCGCAAACAGCACGGTCGCCCACAGCCAGGCGGCGATGGCGGCGGTGAAGGCTGCGGGGACCGGGCTACCGCCGGAGCTGCCCGGGCCGCCCAGGAACGGCTCGGCCACGGCCAGGGCGGTGGTCAGCACCGCTCCGACCTCAACGATGAACATGACGGGGTTCCGCCACATCACCCGGGGATCGAGTTTGCGGAACGCTCCGGGCAGCGCCGCGGCGACGGTGCCCGCGGTCACGGCCCGACGTGCCGGCAGCGGGTCGGGCCCGGAACCGCCGCGGACGGCGGGAGGAGTCTCAATGGTGGTGGACATGGTCAGAGCAGCCCTTCTGCGATGGGACCGAGGGTGAGGACCGGGAAGAACGTGAGTGCGGTGATCAGCACGGTCACGCCGGTGAGGAGGCCGATAAGCAGCGGCCGGTGGGTGGGCAGGGTTCCGGCGGTAGCCGGCACGCGGTCCTGCGCCGCCAGGGAACCCGCCAACGCCAGGACGAGGGCGATGGGCAGGAAGCGGCCAAGGAGCATCGCCGTCCCCAGGGCCGTGTTGAGCCAGGGCGTGTTGGCCGTGAGCCCGGCGAAGGCCGAGCCGTTGTTGTTGGCGGCCGAGGTGAAGGCGTAGAGGACCTCGGAGAGCCCGTGGTGCCCGGGGTTCCAGATGGACACCGCCTCGACGTCGGCCCGGATGCCCGGGATTGCGAAGCTCAGGGCGGTCCCGGCCAGGACCAGGGTGGGGGTGACGAGGATGTAGAGGCTGGCCAGCTTGATTTCCCGGGGGCCGATCTTCTTGCCCAGGTATTCGGGGGTGCGGCCGACCAGCAGGCCGCCGATAAAGACGGTGATGACGGCCAGCATCAGCATGCCGTACAGCCCGGAGCCGACGCCGCCGGGGGCCACCTCGCCGAGCATCATGTTCAGCATGGGGATCATCCCGCCGAGTGCGGTGTACGAGTCGTGCATCGAGTTGACGGCACCGGTGGAGGTCAGTGTGCTGGTGGAGCCGAAGAGCGTCGAGGCAAAGATGCCGAAACGCTGTTCCTTGCCCTCCATGGCGCCGCCGGCCAGCTCGGGGGCGGTGCCCGCGCCGGAGTGCTCCAGCGCGGTCAGAAGGGTGAGGGAGGCCAGGTACAGGGTGGCCATTGCCGCGAGGATCGCGTAGCCCTGGCGGTTGTCCCCGATCATCCGGCCGAAGGTGCGGGGCAGGCTGAACGGAATCATCAGCATCAGCACGTTCTGAGCCAGGCTGGTCCAGGCCGCCGGGTTTTCGAAGGGGTGCGCGGCGTTGGCGTTGAAGAACCCGCCCCCGTTGGTGCCCAGGTTCTTGATCACTTCCTGGGAGGCCACCGGTCCGCCCGGCAGGATCTGGGTGCCGCCGCTGAGCGTGGTCACCTCGGTGAAGCCGTTGAAGTTCTGGATCACCCCGCCGGCGATCAGGGCGACGGCGCCGAGAAGCGAGATCGGCAGGAGCAGGCGCACCACGCCGCGGGTGAGGTCCACCCAGAAGTTGCCGAGGGTGCCGGTCCGGACGCGGGCGAAGCCACGGACGAGGGCGACCGCGACGGCGATGCCGACGGCCGCTGACACGAAGTTCTGCACCGCCAGGCCGGCCAGCTGCACGCTGTAACCCATGGTCAGTTCGGGAGAGTAGGACTGCCAGTTGGTGTTGGCCACGAAGGATGCGGCGGTGTTGAAGGCCAGGCCCTCGGGCACGGGCGGCAGCCCGAGCGAATAGGGCAGGAAGGCCTGCCCGCGCTGGAGCAGGTACAGGAGCACGAACCCGACAAGTGAGAACGCCAGCACCGCCCGCAGGTACGCCTGCCAGCTCTGTTCCGCGTCCGGGGCCACGCCCACCAGCCGGTAGAAGCCGCGCTCGGCCCGCAGATGCCGCCCGGAGGTGTAGATGCGTGCCATGTAATCGCCCAGCGGGCGGTAGAGGACGGCCAGGATCAGCGCGAGGGTGGCTGCCTGGAGCACCGCGAACAGGACGCCCATCAGAACCGCTCCGGTTTCACGAGTGCGTACACGAGATACACGACGGCGGCGACGGCCAGGACGGCGGCGACGAGGGAGAAAGCGGTCACAGCTTCCGCACCCCCTTCGCGGTGAGGCTGACCAGCCCGAACACGGCAAGCGCGCCGAGCAGGTAGACGATGTCAAGCACAGTGGCTCCTTGAGGAATGAATCGGTGCGCCCGGTCGGGTGCACGGGGGCCGCTGTCCGCGGCCCGGACACCGATTCAACCGCCGCCGGAAGGGGTCCCGGGCACGTCCTAACGGAATCCAAACGGGGCGGGGCGGAAACCTAACGTCGCCCAAACGCCGGCGCCGAAAACATCTTCCCCGGCCCACGGCAGGCGCGGCGCACCGCCGTCGGCGTTGCTGCGGCGGTCGGGGCTCCGGCTGTTTGGATTCCGTGTGGCCCCGCTTCCGGGGGCTTCGGCAGAGGTAGGACTGGGCAGTGACAGCAGCACAGCCGTCACGAGGGGCGCCCGGCCACGGGAGCCGGGCGGCGGGAACGAAGGGAAACCGATATGAACAGCATTCTGGCCGCCCGGCGGATGGCCCTTGTGTCAGCACAGCAGTGCTGGCCGGACGGCACCGTCCTGACCCGCGGAGACGTGATAGTCAACGGGTCGTCGCTGGCCCGGGCCGGCCGCCGGGAGGCCACGCCCTCCGTGCGGATCGGTCTCGCCGGCGTCAGTCCGGGACCGGCCGGGCGCAGGGAGCGGTTCAGCACGGTGCTCCTGACCAGGGTCACCGCGGTCTTCGAGCCCGGCCGGCACGGCCGCTCCGAGGTGTGGGTCGATGCCGACCTGGGGCGGTGCCGTGCAGTGCTTGCCGCGGCACGGCTTGTGGGGCGGCGGGCCCGGACGCGGCGCCGCAGCGTGCGCCTGCTCTCCGAGGCCTCGGACCTGAACGGCGGCCCCGTGCTCCTGCCGGCGGACATCGCGGTCGGGGACCTGCTGGCGATTCCCTGCCAGGGCGCGGTGTCCCTGGCGCAGGTACGGCTTCGCTTCCCGGGGGCCGGTCGGGAGGACGGCGGGGAGCTTCCCCCGGCGCCTGCCTGCCGCAGGTAGCCGGCACGGCTGCCGGCACGGCCTGTCCCTGTCCTCCACAAGTGCCGAGCGGCGCGGTAAGGCAGCGATCCCTCCCCAGGCCGCGGTGGCCCGCCCCCACGCCGGTGTCCTCCGGTGATGCTGGTGCGGACGCCGCCACGGGGCGGCTGCCCCGGGCGACAGCCCGGAGGGGACGACAGGGCAGGGGCAACGATGAACGACACCATCACCATTCGCGGCTATGTGGCCACCGAGGTGCGCAGCACGACGACCGAAAGCGGCCTCCCGGTGGCCGGTTTCCGGATCTGCACCACTGAACGGCGCTTCGACCGGATGTTGGGCACGTGGCGCGACGGGCAGACCAACTGGTACACCGTGAACCTGTTTCGCCAGCTGGCGGTCAACGTCGGCGTGAGCGTTCAGAAGGGCGACCGGGTCCTGGTGACCGGCCGGCTGAAGGTCCGGCCCTGGACACGCGATGACGGCCGAAGCGGAACCGCCGTCGAGGTCGATGCGGATTCGGTGGGGCACGACCTGCAGTGGGGGACGGCGCGGTACCGGCGCAACCCGGCCGGCCGGTCCGCGGAGGACGTGGGGTCGGAGTCCGGCGGCCTGTCGGGCGGGCCGGGCCTAAGCGGAGTGGGCTGTGGCGGCGTGAGCAGCGGAGTTGCCGATGGCGAAGGGGCGGACGGCCCCGGCGGGTTGGGAGCGTTCACTGACGGCCCGGGACCTGCCGACGACGGGAACTCGACCGGCCTCCACGGCCACGGCTGGAGTGCGGAGTCCGGGGAGGACGTGCCCGGGGAGGACACCGGATCGGCGGAGGACATGCCTGCCGATCCCGAGCCGGCGGACGCCCACGCGGCTCCCTACTGAGAGCCCCCCGGGCCCGGGGGAGGAACCGGGCCCGGGGGCACGTGGCAGAATGATGCGCATGGCCCACCGCTCCGCCTCCCGTCGACGACCCTGGCTGCTGGTCACCGTCCTGGCCGTCCTGATGCTCGCTGCGGCGGGGGTGGCCGCGCTGGTCCTTTCCGGCGGCGACTTTCGGAGCAGCGCCTCTCCCCGGCTGACGGCTCCTGCATCCGCCCCCGGCACCGGTGCCGCGGCCGCGGCGCCCTCCGACTCCGCACGGACCGCCGCAGAGCAGGTTGCCGAACGGGTCCGCACCGAGCTGTCGGCGCTCGCCGCCGACGGCGGCACGCCCGACCGGGAACAAGTCGCCGCGGCGATGACCGCAGCCGGGCTTGCCGCGGAAACCCTCCGGGTCTCCCAGGACATCACCCCCACCGGCCTGGAGGTCGACTCGGTAGTGGCCGCGGGGAACGTCGAAGGCAGCTGTGTATTCGGCGAGGTTCGGAACGGAGCCGTGAACGTGACCGTGCTGCCGGCGCTGTCCGACGGCAGCTGCTTCGTCGGAGGCGAGGGCTGAATGGCACTTGCCCTGTGCACCCACTAGCCTTGAAGGCATGGCGGAATTTATCTACACGATGACCAAGGCCCGCAAGGCCGTTGGCGACAAAGTCATCCTTGACGACGTAAGCATGTCCTTCTTCCCCGGCGCCAAGATCGGCGTGGTGGGCCCCAACGGTGCAGGTAAGTCCACCATCCTGAAGATCATGGCCGGGCTCGACACCCCGTCCAACGGTGAGGCCCGCCTGAGCGCCGGCTACACCGTCGGCATCCTGTTGCAGGAGCCGCCGCTGAACGAGGAAAAGACCGTCCTGGGCAACGTCCAGGAAGGTGTGGGCGAGATCTACGAAAAGATCCAGCGCTTCAACCAGATCTCCGAGGAGATGGCCGACCCCGACGCAGACTATGACAGCCTGCTCGAGGAGATGGGCAAGCTGCAGGAAGCGATCGACGCCGCGGACGCCTGGGACATCGACTCCCAGCTGGAGCAGGCCATGGACGCCCTGCGCTGCCCGCCGCCGGACGCCGACGTCACCGTGCTCTCCGGCGGTGAGCGCCGCCGGGTCGCCCTCTGCAAGCTGCTGCTGCAGAAGCCGGACCTGCTGCTTCTCGATGAGCCCACCAACCACCTCGACGCCGAAAGCGTGCTCTGGCTCGAGCAGCACCTTTCCAGCTACCCGGGCGCCGTCCTGGCCGTGACCCACGACCGGTACTTCCTGGACCACGTTGCCGAATGGATCGCCGAGGTCGACCGCGGCCACCTCTACCCGTACGAAGGCAACTACTCCACCTACCTGGAGAAGAAGCGGGCCCGCCTGGAAGTCCAGGGCAAGAAGGACCAGAAGCTGGCCAAGCGCCTCTCCGACGAGCTGGAATGGGTCCGCTCCAACGCGAAGGGCCGCCAGACCAAGTCGAAGGCGCGACTGGCCCGCTACGAGGAAATGGCCGCCGAAGCCGAGCGCACCCGCAAGCTCGACTTCGAGGAGATCCAGATTCCCCCGGGACCGCGGCTGGGCTCCCTGGTTCTCGAAGCCAGCAACCTGCAGAAGGGCTTCGGCGACCGCAAGCTGATCGATGGCCTGTCCTTCTCGCTGCCCCGCAACGGCATCGTGGGCGTGATCGGCCCCAACGGCGTCGGCAAGACCACGTTGTTCAAGACCATCGTCGGCCTGGAGCCGCTGGACGGCGGCGACCTGAAGATCGGCGACTCCGTCAAGATTTCCTACGTCGACCAGAGCCGTGGCGGCATCGACCCCAACAAGACGCTGTGGGAAGTGGTCTCCGACGGGCTGGACCACATCCAGGTCGGACAGGTGGAGATGCCCTCCCGCGCCTACGTCTCGGCGTTTGGCTTCAAGGGCCCGGACCAGCAGAAGAAGGCCGGCGTGCTCTCCGGCGGTGAGCGCAACCGGCTGAACCTGGCCATGACCCTTAAGCAGGGCGGCAACCTGCTGCTGCTCGATGAGCCCACCAACGACCTCGACGTCGAGACCCTCTCCAGCCTGGAAAACGCCCTGCTGGACTTCCCCGGCTGTGCCGTGGTGGTCTCCCACGACCGGTGGTTCCTGGACCGCGTGGCCACCCACATCCTGGCCTACGAAGGCACCGAGGAGAACCCGGCGAACTGGTACTGGTTCGAGGGCAACTTCGAGTCCTACGAGAAGAACAAGGTCGAGCGCCTGGGCCCCGACGCGGCGAAGCCGCACCGGGTCACCCACCGCAAGCTCACCCGCGACTGATCTTCGGGACAAGCAAAGGGGCCGGAACCGCTGATGCGGTTCCGGCCCCTTTCGTTCTTCCGCGCAGCGCCTGCCCGGAGGCGGCGCCTCCGGGAGGCCGCGCACGGGCGTGCAGTCAGTCGGCGGGGCGGGACTCCTCCGGCACCCGCACCATGCCCTCCTGGGCCACGGTGGCGACCAGCTGGCCTTCCCGGTTGAAGATCCGGCCGGTGCTCAGGCCGCGCGCCGAGGAGGCGCTGGGGGATTCCTGCACGTAGAGGAGCCACTCGTCCACACGCAGTGGGCGGTGCCACCACATGGCGTGGTCGAGGCTGGCCACGCTCATGCCCGGGGCCGTCCAGGCCAGGCCGTGGCGCCGCAGCACCGGCTCCAGCAGCGTGTAGTCGCTGGCGTAGGCCAGAGCGGCGCGGTGCAGGTTCTGGTCGTCCGGCATCGGGTCGAAGGTCTTCATCCAGACGGCGTTGCGGGCGCTGCGTTCCGCCCCCGCTTCGACGTAGAGCGGGGACGTCACATGGCGGATGTCCATGGGGCGGCGGTGCGCCCAGGCCTTCGCCACCGGATGGTCGTAGCCGCCGAGCAGTTCGGCGGTGGTGGGCAGGGACTCCGGGTCCGGGACCCCCTCCGGCATCTGTTCCTGATGGTCAAGCCCTTCGACGGGGGCCTGGAAGGAGGCAATCAGGGACAGGATCGGGGCTCCGTCCTGATAGGCGTGCGTCCGCCGGGCCGAGAACGAACGCCCGTCGCGCAGCCGCTGCACGCCAAAGGTGATGGGCTGCTCCGTGTCGCCGGGGCGCAGGAAGTAGCCGTGCATGGAATGCATCAGCCGTCCCGGCTCCACCGTGCGGGCGGCCGCGACCAGCGACTGGGCCAGCACCTGGCCGCCGAACACCCGGCGCCGCGGCTCCGGCAGGGACGTGCCCACGAAGACGTCCTCGTCCGTCCGCGCGCCGCCGCCGTTGCTGAGGTCCAGCAGGTCCAGCAGGGCCCGGGTCGGATTGAACGTTGGATCCATCGTCATGCGTGTTCTCCCATGGGTAGTGCCGCGCCGCCGGCGCCGTCCTTTGAGAATATGCACTCCCGCCGGGAACCCCCAAACGTGCCGGTTCGGCGGCGGTGGCGGCGTTTGAGAGGATGGAGGGCATGCCAGTTCATCGGTTTCCCATCCAGCTGCGCTTCGGCGACGAAGACGCCAACGGCCATGTCAACAACGTCCGGTACCTGCAGTTCCTCGAAGATGCCCGGGTGCGCCTGGGAATGCTGCCGATCCCGGGCGAAGCGGCCGGGGGTGACGAGGGCATCGTGACGTTCCGCCGGCTGGTCGGTCCGGCCTGCCGGACCTTCGTAGCCCGGCAGGAAATCGAATACCTCGCCCCGCTGACCTACCGGCCGGAACCCGTGCTGGTGGAGACCTGGACTACAAGCATCGGAACCTCGAGCTTCGGCTACGGCTTCCGGCTGACGGACGACGACGGCGTGCCCACCTATGCCCTGGCGGAGGCAACGATGGTCCTCGTCGATGCGGAGACCGGTGCTCCGCGTCGGCTCAGCGACGCCCAGCGGCGGGTCCTGACGTCCTGGCAGGCCGGCCCGGTGCCCTTCCGGCGGCGTCCGGTGGCTGCGGGGGAGCGGTGATGGCGGGGGAGGAACTGGTCCTGGCCGACGCCCAGGTGACGGCGGATCTGCGCACCTTCGTGGTCCGGGCCCGCAGCGCCGCCGACGGAGCCATCCGTCTGCAGGCCTTCGGCAGCGTGCTGGCCGCCTGGGTCTGCGCGCTGCGGCCCCGTGGGCTGGGAGAAGCGGGCCCGACGGTCCTCGGGCTGCGGACGATGCCTCTTGCCCAGCCGGCCGAGGTGGACAGCACCGTCGAACTCTCCGCGGTGGCGGACCGGCTGGCCCGCATGGCAGGCGGCGCCACGGCCCTGTCGCTGCCTCCGGTCCAGGTGCATGAGACCTGGGCCGGGATCAGCCCGCCCCGCTCGGGGTGGGAGCCGGCAGGCAGCGTATCGGCCGCGACATTGACCGATGCAGCGGCCGAGGGGATGCGGCTGGTTGCCGAGGCGGTGCCGCAGAATCCCGGCGCCGCCGTCGTGGAATCGGCCCGGAACGCGGTATGGGGTCGGCCGCTGGGCGCAGTGGACGGGCCCGACGGCGGGCTGCCGGCCGGTGCGGCCTTTGCCGCCGTGACGCTCGGGTTCCTGCCCCGTCCGGAGCAGGCTGGGCCCGCTCCGGTGCTGCGCAACGGCCGGTGGCTGCGGCTGAGCCTGCCGCACGGACATGTGCTGGTGCGCGAGGGCGCTGCCTTCGCCTTCTGAGTCCAGCTCAGGCGCTGTTGACCATGGAGTGCGCGGCGCGTTCCAGGTAATCCCACAGAGTTGCTTCGTGCAGGGGAGAAAGCTCCAGCGTGTCCACCGCGCGCCGCATGTGCAGCAGCCAGGCGTCGCGGGCGGCGGGCGAGACGGCGTAGGGCATGTGCCTCATGCGCAGCCGGGGGTGCCCGCGCTGTTCGGAGTACGTCCGTGGTCCGCCCCAGTACTGCTCGAGGAAGAGCAGCAGCCGCTCCTTGGCCGGCTCGAGGTCCTCCTCGGGATACATCGGCCGCATCAGGGGATCAGTGGCGACGCCGTCGTAGAACTCGTCCACGAGGCGGACAAAGGTGGCGTGGCCGCCCACGGCCTCATAGAAGTTTTCGGTGTAGCCCGGCTGGGTGAAGGGCCCTCCCGGGGCGGAGCCCAGGGGAAGTGCCGCACCCTGCTGCGGGCGCGGAAGCGGCTGGGGTGCCTCTGTCACGGCTGGTCCTTTCGGGTTTCTGCGGCGGAACTGCTGTCGCTGCTTCCGGGCGCGTCGACGGGCACCGGCTCGGGGTCCGCCGGCTGCACGTAGCGGCCCTGGGAGCGGTTGCCGACCTTGGCGATCTCGCCGTTGCGGACATACCAGACGACTCCGCGCGAATCGGTGAGGCGGGTGATGCGGATGCCCACGGACTGGACGGTGCCCACGATCTCGCCCACTTCAATGGTGTCACCGATCCCGTACTGGTCCTCGATGGTGATGAAGAAGCCGGAGATGGCGTCCTGGATCATTTCGCGCGCCCCGAAGCTCAGCGCCAGGCCCAGCACGCCCACGCTGGCCAGCAGGGGAGCGATGTTGATGCCGATGGCGTCCAGCGCCATGATTCCGGTGATGATGCCGACGGAGAGGGTGACCGCGCTGCGCAGCAGCGCCCCGATGGTGTCTGCGCGCTGGGTGCGCCGCTGGCTCTCGGCCTTCGCCCGGGCCGGGCGGGCCCACTTCAGCTGCCGGCCGCCGAAGAAGGTGTAGCCCTTCTGCGCCCGGGCCACGAGGCGGTTGATGAGGAACCGGGCCGCGGCCAGCACCACCAGGCCGATGACGATGATGACGCCGGCTTCGATCAGTCCCGAGACGTCGAAGTCCCGGACCTCAATGGTGGCCGTATCGGCTTCCGCGGCGTGCAGCACGTGTTGTCTTCCTTCCCTCTGCAGGTGGCGGAACCGTTGTTCCGCCACCTAAGCAGGTTACCGGTGGAAGCAGGGTCCTCCGGACGCGGGCCTGGGCGTCGGCGTCAGGACGGTCCGGCCGCCGGGAGCACGGCGGCGGGCTCGTGCCGCACCGGGAACGCGACGCTGCGGGCTATGAAGCAGAGCCGGTTCGCCTCGGCGTGCAGCTGCCCGTGCTCCTGCTCCGTGGGCGCGGACCCGGGATCGAAGCTCACGCGCGGTCGGAGCAGGACGTCGGTGAACTCTCCGCTGCCGTCCCGGTTCAGGCGCAGCGTTCCCGCAGCGTCGTCGGTGTAGCCGGTGACGACGTGGCCCTGGCGCACCGCCACATGCAGGAACGACAGCATGTGGCATTGGGACAGGGCTGCGAGGAGCAGCTGTTCCGGATTCCACCGGTCCCGGTCGCCGTGGAAGGTGGGATCGGCGGTGCCGGCGATGTCCGGCAGCCCGTCGGCGCTGAGGACGTGGTCCCGCCCGTAGGCGCGGTACCCGGAGGTGCCGCTGCCGCGGTTGCCCGTCCATTCCAGGCGCACCCCGTAACGGTGCTCGGAGTTGATCATCAGCCTGTCCTTTCAGGGGAACCGCGGCAGCGGGCCGCGGCGCCGGTGTATGCCGGGCCTACTTGTCGGCGGCCTGGGCCTTCAGCGCCCGGACCAGGCCGTCGCGGCTTTCCAGGATCAGCCGGCGCAGGGCCGGAGCCTCGTCGCCGAGCGATTCGAGGAATGCGTCGGTCCGGTCGATCGTCTCCTGCCGGGTGAGGCGGGATGGGTAGAGCCCGACGACGATCTGCTGGGCGATCTCGTGGGTGCGGGTGTTCCAGACCTCGCGCACGGCCTCGAAGTACCGGTCGACGTACGGCTCCAGCACGGAGGCGTCGTGGACCCGGCTGAAGCCGACGATCGCCGAGCGCTGGGCCGCGTTCGGCAGCTCGGACCGTTCGACAATGGACTCCCAGGCCGCGGCCTTGGCCTCGGCGCCAGGGAGGGCGGCCGTGGCCTGGGCGGCGGCCAGCTGGCCTGTTGCGGTCGGGTCGCGCTGCAGTTCGGCGTTGATTTCGTCCTGGCCGGCGCGGCCGCCCACCACCAGGCCGGTCAGCAGCTCCCAGCGCAGGTCGGCGTCGATCTCCAGGCCCTCAAGGGAGGCCTCCCCGGAGAACAGCGCGGCGAGGGCGTCGAGCTGGGCGTCGGAGACGGCGTGCGCGGCGAAGGCCTTGACGAACTGCAGCTGGGAATCGGAGCCGGGCGCGGCGGCACGGCTGAGGTCCCACAGGCTGTCGGCCGCGGCGGCCGTCATCGCGTCACGGTCCGCCGGGTCCACGTAGAACGCCAGCGTGGTCGCCAGCTGGCGCAGCAGGACCTGCACCACTGTGGAGTCGGTTTCGTCGGCGATGTTCTGCAGGACGAGCTCGACGTAGTTGCGGGCGGGAATCTCACCGTCGCGGGTTCCGTCCCAGGCCGCGGCCCAGACCAGGGTGCGGGGCAGCGAATCGGAGATGTCCCGCAGCCGGCGCACGGCGGTGCGCTGGGACTTCGGGTCCAGGCGGATCTTGGCGTAGGCCAGGTCGTCGTCGTTGAGCAGCAGCAGGTCCGGCTGCGCCAGGCCGGCGGCCTCGGCCACCTCGGTGAGTTCGCCGTCGACGTCGAGCTCGATGCGGTGCGTGCGGTGCAGCCGCCCGTCTTCACCCTCGTTGTAGAAGCCGACCGCCAGGCGGTGCGGGCGCAGCGTCGGGTACTCCTCCACGGCGGTCTGGCGGATGGCCAGCCGGGTGAGCACGCCCTCGTCATCGGCTTCGATCAGCGGGTGCAGGGTGTTGACGCCGGCGGTCTCCAGCCACTTTGCGGACCAGTCGGCCAGGTTCCTGCCGCTGGCCGCCTCCAGCTCGCTGAGCAGGTCGGTGAGGACCGTGTTGCCCCAGGCGTGCTTGCCGAAGTACTCGCGCACCCCGGCCATGAACCTGTCCTGGCCCACCCAGGCCACCAGCTGCTTGAGCACGGAGGCGCCCTTGGCGTACGTGATGCCGTCGAAGTTGACCTGCACGTCCTCAAGGTCGCGGATTTCGGCGACGATCGGGTGCGTGGTGGGCAGCTGGTCCTGGCGGTACGCCCAGCCCTTTTCGAGGGAGGCGAAGGTGGTCCACGCCTGCTTGAACTCGGTGGCCTCGGCAGCGGCGAGGGTGGACATGAACTCCGCGAAGGACTCGTTCAGCCACAGGTCGTTCCACCAGCGCATGGTCACCAGGTCGCCGAACCACATGTGCGCCAGCTCGTGCAGGATCGTGACGGCGCGCCGCTCGATGGTCGCCTCCGGCACGCGGGAGCGGAAGACGTAGCTCTCCAGGAAGGTGACGGCGCCGGCGTTCTCCATGGCGCCGGCGTTGAACTCCGGCACGAACAGCTGGTCGTACTTCTCGAACGGGTACGGGGTGCCGAACTGCTCCTCGTAGAAGGCGAACCCCTGCCGGGTCAGCTCAAAGACGTTTTCGGCGTCGAGGTACTGCATCAGCGAGCGGCGGGCGAAGACGCCCAGCGGGATGACGCGCCCGTCGGAGCTGGTCAGTTCGCTCCGCACCGACTGGTAGGGGCCGGCGATGAGGGCGGTGATGTAGGAGGAGATGCGCGGCGTCGGCTCGAAGGACCAGGTGGACTTCGGCGCCGCGGCGTCCACGGCCTCGGCCGCGACGGGCTCGGGCGTGGGGGAGTTGGAGATGACGTCCCAGTGTGAGGGCGCGGTGACGGTGAAACGGAAGCTGGCCTTCAGGTCGGGCTGCTCGAAGACGGCGAACATCCGCCGCGAGTCCGGAACCTCGAACTGGGAGTAGAGGTAGACCTCGTTGTCCACCGGGTCCACGAACCGGTGCAGCCCTTCGCCGGTGTTCATGTACAGGGCGTCGGCCTCGACCACGAGCTCGTTGGATTCGGCGAGGTTCGGCAGCTGGATGCGGACGCCGTCGGAAACCTCCGCCGGATCCAGGGCGACGCCGTTGAGGGTGACCCGGTGAACGGCGGCCGTGACGGCGTCGATGAATGTCGAGGCGCCGGCGCGTGCGGAGAACTTCACCACGGTGGTGCTGCCGAAGACCTCATCGCCGCGGGTCAGGTCGAGGTTGACGTCGTAGCTTTCGACGTCGATCAGTTCGGCGCGTTCACGGGCTTCTGCACGCGTGAGATTCATACCGGGCAAGGGTAGGCCTTTCGGTGGGAGACATCGGCCGCCGTCCCGGGTCGGGGCACGGAGGTCGACATGGACAACTGCAACATTCTCTCACCGCGGTCCCTTAAGCCAAGCAACCCGCGCGGTTTCGCGAAAACATCCGTTTCCGTGAAACCGCGCGGGTTGCCGCCCGGGGCTGCCCTAGCGGGCGACGCCTACCTCAGTGGCGGCGCCGCGGCGCCAGCTTCCGGTTATTGGCTGGTCCTCCGGGTTGCCGAACGGGAAAGAGCGGCTGGTACGGGGAACGATGTTGCTGTTGGTCTGGTGCCAGGTCAGGCCGCGCTTCACACCGACGGTCGAGAATCCGTCATTGTTCCAGTCGCCGGCGACCGGGACGTCTCCTGCGTTTCCAAAGCCGAAGGTCCCATGCGTTTCGGGCCGGATGTTGCTGTTGGTGAGGTAGAATCGTTTGTCGGCTCCGACGTCGCGCCCCACGCCCAGGGTGTCATAGCCATCGCCGTCCCAGTCACCGACGATTGCGGTGTCGCCACGCCCTCCGAAGATGAACGAACCGTCCACTGCGCCGCTGGTGTTGCTGTTGCGCAGGAAGACCCTGCCGTTGCGGTAGACGCCCATGCTGTCCACGCCGTCACCATCCCAATCACCGCAGATGGGCTGGTCTCCCGCATCGCCGAAGTAGGCGCGGGCGGCGGTGACGTTGCCCGTCAGCGAGTTGCGGAAGTGCCACTCGCCGTTGCGGAAGGCCGCAGCGGTGTCCACACCATCACCGTTCCAGTCGCACGTGAGGAACTGGTCCGTGGTGTTGCCGTACTTGGTGCTCTGTACGGGGGAGGACCGGTAGAACAGCGACGCCGTCACGTTCTTCGGGGTGATCGTCACCGACGCTCCGGATGCCGTATTCGAATTAATCTTTACGGTGGTGCCGGTGTGGGTGGTGAACACCTGGCCTCTCTGCCAAGCCTGGCTGTTGCCGTAGAGGCCGGCATAGGGGCGGGTGGAGGGCTGGATGCCCAGAGAGAACATCGACCAGGAGTTCGCCACGTCCGCCTTGGTGATCTTCACCCCCCGGTTGCCCGCTGCTCCAGAGGCCAGGTAGGCGTCATAGCCGGCTGGCTGGCGCAGCTCCAGGTAATACTCCTCGCCGCTGATGGGGTCGGTGAACTTCGCCGCGCGATTCGCGGCCGTGCCTCCCCACGGAGCCAGCTGCACCGTTCGCGCCTCGGTGACGGTGCCCACGTTGCGGACCTCGTCGCCGCGGCCGAACCGTCCGGCCTCCCAGAAGTAGGAGTTGATGGTGGGCAGGTTGTACTGCGCGTACCCCATCAGGTCCAGCGTGTCGGCGTATTCCCGGCTGCTGCAGGCGCCGTCGCTCCACCGCGCGCCATTGAAGCCGACGTCGGAGCGGCCGTTGGTGCACTGCAGGCTGTTCGCGTGCAGGAGTCCCAGGATGTGCCCGAACTCGTGGGTGACCACGTTGTTGCTGAACTCCGACGGCGTGGGCATCAGGATGCGGCCGCCGGTACCGTCGCTGGTCCACCCCGCTCCCAGGTATCCGCTGTAGCCGCCGAACCGCAGGTCACCGGCCGGCGTGTAAACGACCATGGCCTGATAGGGGGAATCGGTCCAGCCCACCTGACGGCTGATGGAGTTCATGATGTCGGGATAGTCGTCCGTAGCCCGTGCGCTGGCATCCACATAGCGGACCCGGACGGTGCTCAGCCCGAGCCGGCCCTGGGACATGCTTTTCCAATACGCGTCGGCGGTTTCGAGTGACTGATGCGCTGCCCTTTCGGCCCGCTGCCTTGCGGCGGTGCTGCCCCAGCCGGTGCCCTTGAGCGAGGCCATCACGAGAGTGACCCGGATGGTGCCGGAGCGGACGGCGGATGCGCTGAAGCTGCCAACTGTCCCGGAGCCCAGCCCCTGGGCAGCGGCTCCGGGGCCGATGCCGGGCTCCTCCTCGTGCCCGCCGTCGGGGGTGTGGACCGATCCATCGGGTTCGGTGATCAGCGGGGCGTTGGGCCCGGGCACGATATGGCCGGCGCCCACCGGGTCGAAGTCGAGGCCCCCGGTGCCTTCCCCGGCATCGGTGTCATCGTCCTCCGCCGGCTGTTCCTCCGGCGCCTCCTCCGCTGGCGATGGCTGCGCTGGTGACGGCCGCGTGGCGGTGGGGCCGGGCGCCTCGGGGTCTGGAACCGGCGTGCCCTCGGGAGCGGGGATGTAGGCGGGGCCGGGGGCGGGCGCCGACTGCTCCGCGCCCGGAGCGGGTGCGGCAGTGGCGGAGGGCTCCGCCACTGCATTGTCCGGCGCCGTCACGGCGGCCTGGGCAAAGCCCGGGGCGGTCCCGGCGCCAAGCACCAGGGCGCCCGCGAGCAAAACGGTGAGAGCGAGTTTTCCGTGGTTCATGCCGATGTTCCTTGCAGGTGGACCAGTGCCCGCGAGAGCCGGGCGGCCACGCGGTGTGCCTCAGCACTATCGGCAGCAACATTAGAAACGTCAGCGTCCGTCTCCAAAACGTTGCGGCCGGCCCGGACGGGCGCCCGGCAGCCGCCCTGCCCGGTACCCGGTTGGAGCCGGCCCGGGGCGGAAAGCTAATCTGGACTCAACCCCGCCCCACCACCTGAACGGAATCCCCATGCGCGTCCACATTGCAACCGACCACGCCGGCCTCGAGCTCAGCGCCCACCTGGTCGGGCACCTCACCGGGCTCGGCTATGAGGTGGTGGACCACGGCCCTCAGGAATACGACGCCGAGGACGACTACCCGGCCTTCTGCATCGACGCCGCGGAGGCCGTCGCCGCCGACCAGGGCGCCGGCGTGGACGCCCTGGGCATCGTGCTGGGCGGCTCCGGCAACGGCGAACAGATCGCGGCAAACAAGGTGCGCGGCATCCGCGCCGCCCTGGCCTGGAACCTGGACACGGCCCGGCTGGCCCGGCAGCACAACGATGCCAACGTGGTGGCCGTGGGAGGCCGCCAGCACAGCGTGGACGAAGCCACGCAGATCATTGAGGCCTTCCTCGCCGAGCCGTTCAGCGGCGCCGAGCGCCACGTCCGCCGCATCGGGCAGATCGCCGCGTACGAGGCGTCCGGACGCATCGGGCGCTGATGCCCGAGGGACATTCCATCCACCGCCTGGCCCGCCAGTTCAACAGCGTCTTCGCCGGCGCGGACCTGGCGGTCAGCAGCCCGCAGGGCCGCTTCGCCGCCGGCGCGGCGCGTTTGGACGGGCACCGGCTGCTGCGCGCCGAGGCGCACGGCAAGCAGCTCTTCCTGCACTTTGACAACGATCTGGTCCTGCGGATCCATCTGGGCCTATACGGCGCCTTCGACTTCGGCGGAGACGAGACCTTCCGGGGCGCCTCAAGCATCGGCGCGCCCCGGCGGGTGGGGGAGCGGGAGACCCCCGACGACGACGCCGGGTCCGGCCGCTATCAGGGCCCGCCGGAGCCGAAGGGCGCAGTCCGGGTGCGGCTGGTGTCCGCCCACGGGTGGGCCGATCTGCGCGGTCCCACCGCGTGCGAGGTGGTCACGGAGGCCGAACGCAACACCGTCCTGCGGCGGCTGGGGCCGGATCCGCTGCGCCCGGACTCCTCCGGGGAGGAGTTCGTCCGGCGCCTGCTCTCCAAAGGCTCGCCGGTGGCGCTGCTGCTGATGAACCAGGAGGTGCTGGCCGGCGTCGGCAATGTCTACCGCGCCGAGCTGCTGTTCCGTGCGCGGCTGTGGCCCTGGCGCACGGGCCGGCAGCTGGACAGGGACGAGGCCCTCGCGCTGTGGGAGGACGCCGCGGCGCTGCTGGCCGACGGCGTGGCCCGCGGCCGGATCGTCACCACCGCGCCCGCTGACCGCGCCGTTCCCGGCGAACCCGTCGCGGAGGAGGACGCGCATTACGTCTATAAGCGGACCGGCCTGCCATGCCGGATCTGCGGCACGGCCGTGGCGGGCACCGAGATCGGCGCCCGGAAACTGTACTGGTGTCCGGTGTGCCAGGCCGGGGAGGGCACGGACGGCTGAACGCCCGCCGGGGGAGGACACGCGCCGGCGGAAGCGGTTAAACAATGCAGGGACCTCCCGTGGGGAGGTCCCTGCATTTATGCTGTTACAGATCCCTGCGGATCCGGGTTCCTTTGGCTGGAATCCCTGTGAGAGGGGATGACGGGAATCGAACCCGCGTAATCAGTTTGGAAGACTGAGGCTCTACCATTGAGCTACATCCCCGGCGCCGAAGGCAGAAATTACCATAGCACGGCCCGGGGCGGCAGGCGAAACGGCCCGCCGGCCGCACGGCGGCGGACCACTATGTTGGCCCAGGCGGCAATTGTGCATACATCAGGCAATGCCGGTAGGCTGTCAGGTGCACTGACGGGGTGTAGCTCAGCTTGGAAGAGCGCCTGCTTTGGGAGCAGGAAGTCGCAGGTTCAAATCCTGTCACCCCGACTCTGTATACGTGCAGACCCCAATCCGAGAACCTCCAGGAGAACTACGCGGTGAAAAGCGCTGTCGAAAACCTCACCCCCACGCGGGTCAAGCTCAACGTTGAAGTTTCGCTTGATGAGCTGAAGCCCAGCATTGATGAGGCCTACAAGACCATCGCCGGCCAGGTGCAGGTTCCCGGGTTCCGCAAGGGCAAGGTTCCCAACCGCATCATCGACCAGCGGGTCGGCCGCGGGTACGTGCTGGAAACGGCCATCAACGAGGGCCTGAACGGCTTCTACCAGGACGCCGTCCGCGAGACCGGCATCCGCCCGCTGACCCGGCCCGAGGTGGAGATCACCGAGGTCCCGGACCCGGCCTCCAACGAGGGCCAGTTGGTCTTCACCGTCGAGCTCGACGTCCGCCCCGAAATTGAGCTGCCTTCCTACGAAGGCCTCGAGGTCACCGTCGACCCGATCGAAGCCGGCGACGCCGACATCGAGAAGGCCCTTGACGAGCTGCGCGGCCGCTTCGGCACCCTGAAGGCCGTGGACCGCCCCGCCAAGGAGCAGGACTTCCTCACCATGGACCTGGTCGCCAAGGTCGACGGCGAGGAGATCGACTCCGCTGCGGACCTGTCCTACCAGGTGGGCGCCGGCACCATGCTCGAGGGCATGGACGAAGCCGTGACGGGCCTGAGCGCCGATGAGTCGGCCACCTTCGCCACCAAGCTCGCCGGCGGCGAGCACGCTGGTGAGGACGCCGAGGTCACCGTCACCGTCAAGGCCGTCAAGGAGCGCGAGCTGCCCGAGGCGAACGACGACTTCGCCCAGCTGGCCAGCGAGTTCGACACGATCGCCGAGCTGCGCGAGGACCTGGCCCGCCAGGCCGCCGAGGGTAAGCGCATGGAGCAGGGCGTCCAGGCCCGCGACAAGGTGCTCGAGAAGCTCATGGAGCTCGTTGAGGTGCCGGTTCCCGAATCGGTCATCGAGGAGCAGCTGGAGCAGCACTTCAACTCCGAGTCCGGCCACGCCGCCGGCGAGGACCACGACACCGAGGAGCACCGCGCCGAGGTCCGCGAGAACACCGAGCAGGCGTTCCGCAACGAGATCGTGCTCGACGCGATTGCCGACAAGGAAGAGCTCGGCGTCGACCAGAACGAGCTGATCGAGTACATCGTCTCCACCGCCGGCCAGTACGGCATGGACCCGAACCAGTTCGCGCAGCTGATCGACCAGGCCGGCCAGGTGCCGATGATGGTCGGCGAGGTGCGCCGCCGCAAGGCTCTGTCCAAGGTCCTGGAGCTGGCGAAGGTCACCGACACCAACGGTGCCGAGGTCGACCTCAGCGAGTTCGTCCGCCCGCAGGGCGAAGAGGCTGCGGCTGCCGATGAGGCAGCCGAGGCTCCGGCCGCCGACGAGGCCGCCGAAGACAAGAAGTAGCACTCCGCGGCCCTGGGCCGCAGGGGCGGCACCGAAGGCATCAGCCGACGGTGCCGCCTTCGTTTAACCCCAACCGGGAACCGCCGGCGGCCACGCGCCGCGGCACCGTGCGCCATCAGCGAACAGCCGGTGTAACGGGAGTAAAAGGTCGGCGGGACAGGTTAGGGTCCAATGAGAGACAAACGGCGGAACGTTTCCGGCTACGGGTCGGCTCCAAACCGCCAGAGCGAGAGGTTACCTGAGTATGGCAACTGCACCCATCACTCCCACCATGGCCAGCGTTGATCCGGCCGGTCGGGACGACTACATCTACAACCGCCTCCTCAAGGACCGGATCATCTGGTTGGGCTCCGAGGTCCGCGACGAGAACGCCAATGCCATCTGCTCTCAGCTCCTGCTGCTCTCGGCGGAGGACCCCGAGAAGGACATCTACCTGTACATCAACTCGCCCGGCGGCTCGGTGACCGCGGGCATGGCGATCTACGACACCATGCAGTTCATCCCCAACGACGTGGTCACGGTGGCTACCGGCCTGGCTGCTTCCATGGGCCAGTTCCTGCTCTCGTCGGGCACCAAGGGCAAGCGCTACGCGACCCCGCACGCCCGTATCCTCATGCACCAGCCCTCCGGCGGGATCGGCGGCACGGCCTCCGACATCAAGATCCAGGCCGAGCTGATCCTGCACATGAAGCGGGTGATGGCGGAGCTCACCGCTGAGCAGACCGGCCAGACCGTAGAGACCATCCTGCGGGACAACGACCGCGACAAGTGGTTCACCGCCGAGGAAGGCCTGGAATACGGCTTCTTCGACAAGATCGCCGCGCACGCCGGCGGTGTCACCGGCGGCGGCGGCACGGACCGGGCCAGCAACGGCGAGCCCGCCGACAGCTGAGCCAAGCCCAGGGAACCTTAGACTTCAGGAGCAAGAACATGAACCACAATTTCGGAACCCCCGGCTTCGGCGCTGCACCGCAGATGCCCTCCAGCCGCTACGTGCTGCCCCAGTTCGAGGAGCGCACGCCCTACGGCTTCAAGCGGCAGGACCCGTACACCAAGCTGTTCGAGGACCGCATCATCTTCCTCGGCGTCCAGGTGGACGACGCATCGGCCGACGACATCATGGCCCAGCTGCTGGTCCTCGAGTCCACCGACCCGGACCGTGACATCACGCTGTACATCAACTCCCCGGGCGGTTCGTTTACGGCCATGACGGCCATTTACGACACCATGCAGTACATCCGCCCCGAGATCCAGACCGTCTGCCTCGGCCAGGCTGCCAGCGCCGCCGCCGTCCTGCTGGCCGCCGGTACCCCGGGCAAGCGCCTGGCCCTGCCGAACGCCCGCGTGCTGATCCACCAGCCCGCACTGGCCGGCGGACAGGGCGGGCAGGCCTCCGACCTGGAGATCCAGGCCGCCGAGGTCATGCGCATGCGCGCCTGGCTCGAGGACACGCTGGCGCTGCACTCCAACCGCAGCGCGGAGCAGGTCAACCAGGACATCGAGCGTGACAAGATCCTGACCGCCGAACAGGCACGCGAATATGGCCTGATCGACCAGGTGCTGGATTCGCGCAAGATCAAGACTCCGGCGATCAACAAGAGCTAAGCGGCCGAAGCCCGTGGCGCGCACCGCGCACCACGGGCTTTGCGGTTGCTGATTACCTCCTCCAAGTACCCTAGAGTGGAACAAGGTGGCTGGCTCGTTTCGTCTTCGGTGACGGCGCTCGTCGGAACCGCTTTTTGAAGGACCATCTGAGGGGACTGAACTATGGCTCGCATTGGTGAGAGCACTGACCTGCTCAAGTGCTCTTTCTGCGGAAAAAGCCAGAAACAGGTACGCAAGCTGATCGCCGGTCCCGGCGTATACATCTGCGATGAGTGTATTGATCTGTGCAACGAGATCATCGAGGAGGAGCTCTCCGAGGTCTCGGACCTGGGATCGTTCGAACTCCCCAAGCCCCGCGAGATCTTCGAGTCGCTGCAGGAGTACGTGATCGGCCAGGAGCCGGCCAAGCGGGCACTGGCCGTTGCGGTGTACAACCACTACAAGCGGATCCAGGCCGGCAACCACGCCGGCCGCGCCGCCGGGACCCTGGGCGACGGCGGCGGCGGTGAAGACGTGGAGATCGGCAAGTCGAACATCCTGCTGATCGGCCCCACCGGCTGCGGCAAGACCTACCTGGCCCAGACCCTGGCCCGCCGGCTGAATGTTCCGTTCGCCGTCGCCGACGCCACCGCGCTCACCGAGGCGGGCTACGTCGGCGAGGACGTCGAGAACATCCTGCTGAAGCTCATCCAGGCGGCCGACTATGACGTCAAGAAGGCCGAACAGGGCATCATCTACATCGATGAGATCGACAAGATCTCGCGCAAGAGCGAGAACCCGTCGATTACCCGGGACGTCTCCGGCGAGGGCGTCCAGCAGGCGCTGCTGAAGATCCTCGAAGGCACGGTTGCGTCGGTGCCGCCCCAGGGCGGCCGCAAGCACCCGCATCAGGAATTCATCCAGATCGACACGACCAACGTGCTCTTCATCGTGGCCGGAGCCTTTGCCGGCCTCGAGGAGATCATCGGCTCCCGGTCCGGCCGGAAGGGCATCGGCTTCGGCGCGCCCCTGAACGAGGCGTCGAAGAACGTCGACTCCTACGCCGACGTCATGCCCGAGGACCTGCTGAAGTTCGGGCTGATTCCCGAATTCATCGGCCGCCTGCCCGTCATCACCACCGTGTCCAACCTCGACCGGCCGGCCCTGATCAGGATCCTCACCGAGCCGAAGAATGCCCTGGTGAAGCAGTTCCAGAAGATGTTCCAGCTCGACGGCGTCGAACTTGCCTTCGAGCCGGCCGCGCTCGACGCCATCGCGGACCAGGCGCTCTCCCGCGGCACCGGCGCGCGGGGGCTGCGGGCCATCCTCGAGGAGGTCCTGCTTCCGGTGATGTTCGATCTGCCCAGCCGCGACGACGTCGCGACCGTGGTGATCACTGAGGAAGCGGTCACCGAGAAGGCCGAGCCGACGCTCATTTCCCACGACGTGGTCGCCAAGCGGCGGACCAAATCCGCCTAGCAGGCGTCCCGAACAGTTTCCGAAGGAGTTCCATGCCCGAGTCCGCCCCGGCTGCCGCCGATTTCTGGTTCGATCCGATGTGCCCGTTCGCCTGGGTGACCTCCCGCTGGATGGAGGAGGTGGAGAAGGTCCGCGACGTGCGCACCGAGTGGCACGTCATGAGCCTGGCGGTGCTCAACGAGGGCCGTGACCTGCCCGCGGACTACCGGGCCCGGATCGACCGGGCCTGGGGCCCGGTGCGCGTGATCATCGCCGCGCAGGAGCTGCACGGCCGTGAGTACGTCAAGAAGCTGTACGACGCCATGGGCACCCGGATCCACAACCAGGGCAACGACGATTTCACCGACGTCATCAGCGCCTCGCTGGCCGAGGTGGGACTGCCCGCGGAGCTGGCCGAGTACGCCGGCAGCGACAAGTTCGACGAGCAGCTGCGGGCCTCCCACACCGCGGGCATCAGCCAGGTGGGCGAGGACGTGGGTACCCCCGTCGTCGCGTTCAACGGCACCGCCTTCTTCGGCCCGGTGCTCACCCGCATTCCGCGCGGTGAGGAAGCAGGCCGGATGTTCGACGGCGCGCTGATGCTGGCGGCCAACCCCGCCTTCTTCGAGCTCAAGCGCAGCCGCACCGAAAGCCCGCGCTTCGACTGAGCTCCTTTGTCTTCCCGCCCGGCGGGACGACGGGAAAGGCCCCGCCCGGAGGAATCCGGGCGGGGCCTTTTGCGTCTGAGGTGGCTACTCCGCCGGGGCGAGCTCGACGTCGGTCACGGCCAGTTCACCGTCGGCGACGGCAAGGCCCAGGTCCCGCACGTTGCCCGCGGCCTGCAGATCGGCCTGTCCGGCGCGGACCCGGGCGATCTGCGCCTCGGAGCCGGTGACGGTGGCCTTGAGCACCTCGGTGCGCTGCTTGACCTTGGCTTCGGACTTGGCCTTCCGGATGCCGCCCAGGGCCAGCGCCACGGTGCCCAGCAGGGCCGGGTCGGCGTCGGCAACGGCACCGGAGAGGCCCTCGGTGGAGGGCCAGCTGGCGGTGTGCACCGAACCGGCGCGCCACCAGCTCCAGACCTCTTCGGTGGCGAAGGGCAGGAACGGGGCGAACAGGCGCAGCAGCGCGTCCAGCGTGGTCGCCAGGGTGGCGAGCACGGAGGCCTGCTCGGCGTCGCCCACGCCGCCGTAGGCGCGGTCCTTGATCAGCTCCACGTAGTCGTCGGTGAAGGACCAGAAGAACGACTCGGTGATCTGCAGGGCCTTGGCGTAGTCATACTTCTCGAACGCCGCGGTGGCCTGGTTGACCACGTCCACCAGCTGCACCAGCAGGGAGGCGTCCAGCGGGTTGACCACCACGGAGGCTTCGGTGCCGGAGCCGATGACGTTGCGCTGCGTAGCGCCCAGGTTCAGGACGAACTTGGAGGCGTTGAGCAGCTTGATGGCCAGCCGGCGGCCGATCTTCATCTGCGCGGTCTCATAGGCGGTGTCCGCGCCCAGCTTGGCCGAGGCCGCCCAGTAGCGCACTGCGTCGGAGCCGTACTCGTTGAGCACGTCGGTGGGAACCACCACGTTGCCCTTGGACTTGGACATCTTCTTGCGGTCCGGATCCAGGATCCAGCCGGAGATGGCAGCGTGCTTCCACGGGGCGCAGCTGTTCAGCGCGTCGGCGCGCACCACGGAGGAGAACAGCCAGGTCCGGATGATGTCGTGGCCCTGCGGGCGCAGGTCGAACGGGAAGACCTTGCTGAACAGCTCCTCGTCCCGGGCCCAGCCGCCCACGATCTGCGGGGTCAGCGAGGACGTGGCCCAGGTGTCGAGCACATCCGCGTCGCCGATGAACCCGCCGGGCTGGTTGCGCTGCGACTCCTCGAAACCCGGTGCCGGCTCGGCGGCGGGGTCGATCGGCAGCATGTCCGGCGTCGGCAGGATCGGCTCGTCGTAGACCGGGTTTCCGGCGGCGTCCAGCGGGTACCACACCGGCACCGGGACGCCGAAGAAGCGCTGGCGGGAGACCAGCCAGTCGCCGTTGAGGCCTTCGACCCAGTTCTCGTAGCGGGAGCGCATGTGGGCAGGATGGAAGTCGATCTCGCGGCCCCGCTCGATCAGCCGCTCGCGCCGGTCGGCGTCGCGGCCGCCGTTGCGGATGTACCACTGCCGGCTGGTGACCACTTCGAGGGGCTTGTCGCCCTTTTCGAAGAAGTTGACCGGGTGGGTGATCTTCTTCGGCTCGCCCTCCAGGTCGCCCGAGGCGCGCAGCATCTCGACCACGGCCTCCTTGGCGGAAAACACTGTCTTGCCGGCCAGGGCAGCGTAGTTCTCCTGCGCTTCCCCGCCGGTGATCCACTCCGGGGTGTCGGCGATGATCCGGCCGTCGCGGCCGACGACGGCGCGCGTGGGCAGGTTCAGTTCCCGCCACCAGGTGACGTCGGTCAGGTCGCCGAAGGTGCAGATCATGGCGATGCCGGAGCCCTTGTCGGGCTTGGCGAGGGGGTGGGCCTTCACCTCGACCTCGACGCCGAACAGCGGCGAGGTCACGGTGGTGCCGAACAGCGGCTGGTACCGCTCGTCGTCGGGGTGGGCCACCAGCGCCACGCAGGCGGGCAGCAGCTCGGGACGGGTGGTCTCGATGAAGACCTTCTCGCCGTCGGGGCGGTGGAAGCTGATCCGGTGGTAGGCGCCGGGAACTTCGCGGTCCTCGAGCTCGGCCTGGGCGACGGCGGTGCGGAAGGTGACGTCCCACAGCGTGGGGGCTTCGGCCATGTAGGCGTCGCCGGCGGCGAGGTTCTCCAGGAAGGCGCGCTGGCTGACGGCGCGGGAGGTGTCGTCGATGGTGCGGTAGGTGCGCTTCCAGTCCACCGAGAGGCCCAGCTGGGTGAACAGGTCCTCGAAGACCTTCTCATCCTCGACCGCCAGCTCCTCGCACAGCTCGATGAAGTTGCGGCGGGAGATGACGTCGAAGTCGCGCTGGTTCTTCGGTGCCGTGGCCGGCGGCCGGTAGCCCTCGATGTAGGGCTTCGTGGGATCGCAGCGGACGCCGTAGTAGTTCTGCACGCGGCGCTCGGTGGGCAGGCCGTTGTCGTCCCAGCCCATCGGGTAGAAGACGTTCTTGCCGCGCATCCGCTGGAAACGGGCCAGCACATCGGTCTGCGTGTAGGAGAACATGTGTCCCACGTGCAGCGAGCCGGAGGCGGTGGGCGGGGGAGTGTCAATGGAGTAGACCTCGTCCCGGACGGTGTCCTCGCGGAAGGCGTAGGTGCCTTCCTCGCGCCAGCGGCGGCTCAGGGACTGCTCCAGGCCCTCGAGGGCCGGCTTGTCGGGAACGTTCACGGTCACGGGTTCTTCGGGCGTGTCTGTGCCCGGGTTGTGTTCAGCCATGTTCTCCATTCTCCCATGTGGGCAGGCTGCCGCGGTATGTTGCGCCGGACGGCCTGCAGAGGCGTGGGTGCGGCCGGGAGGCAGCGCAGCGGGAAGGCAGCTGCCGGCCCGCCGGCACCGATACGGCCGCGGCCGGTGCCGCCGCCGCCGGCCGGCGCGTAGCATCGGCGGGCATGGCGAAGGAACAGGGGAGCATCCGGATCCGGCGCATCTACGAGCCCGACGACGGCGGCTACCGGGTGCTGGTGGACCGGCTCTGGCCGCGCGGGGTGTCAAAGGAACGGGCGCATCTGGATGAGTGGCTGAAGGACCTGGCGCCGGGCACGGACCTGCGCCGATGGTTCGGGCACCGGCCGGACCGCTGGGAGGAGTTCGTATCCCGGTACCGCGATGAGCTGGCAAGGAATCCGGAGGCGGGGGACTTCGCCCTTGCCTGCGCCTCCCGGGCCGACACCGTGCTGCTCTACGGGGCGCGCAACGAGCGGCAGAACGAGGCCGTGGTGCTGCGGCAGTTCCTGCTGGAGCTGCCCGAACCCGGTGCTTAGGAGCGGAGGCGGCAGAGGAACCGCTACGGCGCGCTGGAGGCTTCCGGACCCGGCCGGCCGGCCCCCCGGAAGCGGCGGTAGCTGTAGACCAGCAGCGCCACGGCGATGCAGCCCGAACCGATGAGCGTGCCGCCGGTGGCCCAGCCGCCGGGCAGCCACCAGTCCTGATGCAGGGGCCACCAGTGCGGCGCCCGGCGCCACAGCCCCCAGGTGACGCCCGCGGCCATCAGTGCCAGGGCGCCGCCGAGGGCCAGGGCGATGCGGGGCCAGGTCTGCACCCCTTCCTCGGCGGCCTTGAACGCGCGCACCTTCACCGGGCGCAGCCAGCGGTGGGCCCACGCGTAGCGGAGCGAGAGCACGGCCAGCCCGGCGGCGATCATCAGCAGCCCGGGACCGGGCAGGACAAGGGCTGCCACCCCGACGACGACCAGAGTCCAGCCCGCAACTTCGATGCCGGTGCGGCGAAGCCAAGCAGGAATCAGATCCGTTCGAGCCATGGGCACCAGCTTTCCACATCCGCCGGCGGCACACACCCTGCTTGCCGGGGGCGGGCTGCGCCGGGCCCCCGGGGGGAGCCTCCCGCAACACTGCGGCACACGGGCGGAGGCTGCGGGAACCAACGGTTAGGGTAGGCCCCATGACCAAGCGTGTAGTTGTCACAGGAGCAAGTTCAGGCATCGGTGCCGCCGCCGTACGGGCCCTTACGGCAAGTGGCTGGACGGTGTATGCCGTCGCCCGCCGCGCCGAGCGCCTCGCCGCGCTGGCAGAGGAAACCGGGGCGGTGCCCGTCGCCGCCGACATCACCAGCAAGGCCGACGTCGACGCCCTGGCCGAGCGGGTGCTGGCCGACGGCGGCTTGGCTGCGCTGGTGAACAACGCCGGCGGAGCCTGGGGGATGGACTCCGTGGCGGGCGGGTCCGTGGAGGACTGGGCCCGGATGTACGAGGTCAACGTGCTCGGCACCCTGCGCGTCACCCAGGCGTTCCTGCCGGCGCTGCGCGCAAACGGCGAGGGCAGCGTGCTGATGCTGACGTCCACCGCCGCGTTCACCGCCTACGAGGGCGGGGCCGGCTACTGCGCCGCCAAGGCGGGGGAGGAGCTGATGGCCCGCACCCTGCGCCTGGAGGAAGCCGAGCACAACGTGCGCGTCATCGAAGTCTGCCCGGGCATGGTGAAGACCGAAGAGTTCTCCCGGAACCGGCTGGGCAGCGAGGAAGCCGCGGAGAAGGTGTACGCCGGCGTCGCCAAGCCCCTGACGGCCGAGGACGTCGCCGACGTCATCGCCTACTCGCTGAACCTGCCGCACCACATCAACCTGGACCAGATCGTGATGCGGCCGGTGGCCCAGGCAGCCCAGCACAAGGTCATCCGCCGCGGCGCCTGAACCCCGGCGATGGGGCCGGCCCGGCGCCGCCCTTCGACAGCGCCGGGCCGATCCCCTAAAATGGCCAAAGCAGCTTTGACCCGGCCATCACCGGCGAGCTTCCGGAAGAACAGCCTCCGCCCTGCGGCGAAGCGCCCAGTAGAACCGGACGGGTAAGCCCGTCACAGCAGTCAATGAGCGGCGGCCGATGCCCGCGCCCGGATCCCGGGACGGACACCCGGTCAGCAAGCGAGGTGGTACCGCGGTGAACCGCCGGCGACGCAAGGCCGGTGGGACGTTCGCCCTCGCATCCTGTACCCAGCCCATTCCTTGCCGCTACCAGGATGACGACATGCCACAGATCTACCCCAAGGCGTCCACGACGCCGTCCGCCGACGGCGCTTCCTCCTCGCCCCGCTTCCCCGAGATCGAAGAGCGGGTGCTGAAGTACTGGGACGCGGACGGCACCTTCCAGGCCTCCATCGATGCCCGCCCGGCCGGCACCGACGGCGACAACGAGTTCGTCTTCTACGACGGCCCGCCCTTCGCCAACGGCCTGCCGCACTACGGGCACCTGCTCACCGGCTACGTCAAGGACCTGGTGGCCCGCTACCAGACCCAGCTCGGCCGCCGCGTCGAGCGCCGCTTCGGCTGGGACACCCACGGGCTGCCCGCCGAGCTCGAAGCCATGAAGCAGCTGGGCATGAGCGACAAGACCCAGATCGAGGCCATGGGCATCGACAAGTTCAACGATGCCTGCCGTGCCTCGGTGATGAAGTACTCCCGCGAATGGCAGGACTACGTCACCCGACAGGCCCGCTGGGTGGACTTCGGGAACGACTACAAGACGCTCAACGTCGAGTACATGGAGTCGGTCATCTGGGCGTTCAAGACCCTGCACGAGAAGGGCCTGACCTACAGCGGTTTCCGGGTGCTCCCGTACTGCTGGAAGGACGAGACGCCGCTGTCCAACCATGAGCTGCGCATGGACGACGACGTCTACAAGAACCGGCAGGACCAGACGGTCACGGTCACCTTCCCGATCGTCGCCGGCGACAATGTGCTCTCCGCCGAGCTCGAGGGCGTGCAGGCCATCGCCTGGACCACCACCCCCTGGACCCTGCCCACCAACGTCGCCCTCGCCGTCGGGCCCGACGTTCGCTACGCCGTCGTGCCCGTTGGGCCGAACGGAACCCTGCAGGGAGAGGCCGCCGAAGGCGCCCGCTACCTGCTCGCCGAGGACCTGGTGGGCTCCTACGCCAAGGACCTGGGCTACGACGACGCCGACGCCGCCCGCGCCGCCGTCACCGGCGTGCACACCGGCACCGAGCTGCGGGGCCTGCGCTACGTGCCGCTCTGGGACTACTTCGCCGACGCCGAAAAGTGGGGCACCGCCAACGCCTTCCAGTTCGTGGTGGCGGACTATGTGACCACCACCGACGGCACCGGCATCGTCCACCAGGCCCCGGCCTACGGCGAGGACGACCAGAAGGTCTGCGAAGAGAACGGCATCCCCGTCACCCTCTCCGTGGACGAGGGCGCGAAGTTCCTCAACCTGTTCGCCGAGGGCCCGCTGGCCGAGATCGCCGGCCTGCAGGTCTTTGAGGCCAACAAGCCGATCACCCGCGTGCTGAAGGCACAGGGCCGGCTGCTGCGCCAGGCCAGCTACGAGCACAGCTACCCGCACTGCTGGCGCTGCCGGAACCCGCTGATCTACAAGGCCGTCTCCTCCTGGTTCGTGGAGGTCACCAAGATCAAGGACCGGATGGTCGAGCTGAACCAGCAGATCAACTGGATCCCGGGCAACGTCAAGGACGGCCAGTTCGGCAAGTGGCTGGAAAACGCCCGTGACTGGTCGATCAGCCGCAACCGGTACTGGGGCAGCCCCATCCCGGTGTGGGTCTCCGACGACCCCAACTACCCGCGCACCGACGTCTACGGCTCCCTGGCCGAGATTGAGGCCGACTTCGGCCGGCTGCCGCTGAACCACAACGGCGAACCGGACCTGCACCGGCCGTTCATTGACGAGCTGACCCGTCCCAACCCGGATGACCCCACGGGCAGGTCCACCATGCGCCGCGTGGAGGACGTGCTGGACGTCTGGTTCGACTCCGGCTCCATGCCCTACGCCCAGGTGCACTACCCGCATGAGAACGCCGACTGGTTCGAGCACCACAACCCGGGTGACTTCATCGTCGAGTACATCGGCCAGACCCGCGGCTGGTTCTATACGCTGCACATCCTCGCCACCGCCCTGTTCGACCGGCCCGCGTTCCGCAACGTGATCAGCCACGGCATCGTCCTGGGCTCCGACGGGCAGAAGATGTCGAAGTCGCTGCGCAACTACCCCGACGTCTCCGAAGTGCTGGACCGCGACGGCTCCGACGCGATGCGCTGGTTCCTGATGGCCTCGCCAATCCTGCGCGGCGGCAACCTGATCGTCACCGAGCAGGGCATCCGCGACGGCGTCCGGCAGGTCATGCTGCCGCTGTGGAACGCCTGGCACTTCTTCAGCCTGTACACCAACGCCGCGAACAACGGCGCCGGCTACGAGGCGAAGCTGCGCCACGACGCCCAGGACCCGCTGGACCGGTACATGCTGGCCGCCACCGGCGGGCTGATCCGGTCCATGCGCACCTCGCTGGACGCCTACGAGGTCTCCGAGGCCTGCGAGCTGCTGCGCTCCTACATGGACGTGCTGACCAACTGGTACATCCGCCGCAGCCGCACCCGGTTCTTCGACGAGGACACCGAGGCGTTCGACGTGCTCTACACCTGCCTGGAGGCGGTCTGCCGGGTGGCTGCACCGCTGCTGCCCCTGGTGACCGAGGAGATCTGGCGCGGCCTCACCGGCGGGCGCTCCGTGCACCTGACCGACTGGCCCGAGGCCGGCGCCTTCCCGACCGACGCCGACCTGGTAACCCGGATGGACACCACCCGGCGGATCTGCTCCGTGGGCTCGTCGCTGCGCAAAGGCGCGAACCTGCGGGTGCGCCTGCCGCTGCGGGAGATGACCGTGGCCGTACCGGACGCCGAGGCGCTGACGGGACAGTTCGCCGCGATCATCGCGGACGAGCTGAACCTGAAGAACGTCACCCTGGTCGACGCGGCCGACGCCGATCCGGCGGAATACGGCATCAGCCAGAAGCTGGTCGTCAACGCCCGGGCCGCCGGCCCGCGCCTGGGGAAGAACGTGCAGACGGCGATCAAGGCCGCCAAGGCGGGGGACTGGTCGGTGGACGACGCCGGCACCGTCACCGCCGGCGGGCTGGAACTGGAACCGCACGAGTACACCCTGGACACCGTGGTCGACGCCGCCGAAGGCGAAGCCGCCAAGGCCGTCACCGTGCTGCCCGGCGGCGGCTTCCTGGTCCTGGACACCGAGGTGACCCCGGACCTGGCCGCCGAGGGCACCGCCCGCGACGCCATCCGCGCCGTCCAGCAGGCCCGCCGCGACGCGGACCTGCACATCAGCGACCGGATCCGGACCGTCGTCGTCACCGGCCCCGCCTCCGCGGCGGCGCTGGAAGCGAACGCGGAGCTGGTGAAGGGCGAAACCCTCACCGCGGACCTGCAGGTCCGTGCCGACGGCGCGGACGACGACTTCGAGGTCACTGTGGAGGTGATCCGATGAGCGGGGACATCGACGGCTTCTCGGTGGAGAGCGTCTACGCCGAGCTGCTCAGCCGCGCGCCGGAAAACAAGATGGAGCCGCGGATGGCTCCGCTGTTCCGGGCCATGGAGCTGCTCGGGGAGCCGAACAAGGCCTTCCCGATCATCCACCTCACCGGGACCAACGGGAAGACCAGCACCGCCCGGCTGATCGAGGGCGGGCTGCTGGCCTACGGACTGCGCACCGGCCGCTACACCAGCCCGCACCTGAGCAAGGTCACCGAACGGATCAGCATCGACGGCAAGCCGGTCGACGATGAGACGTTCGTGCGGATCTGGGACGAGATCCGCCCCTATCTGGAGATGGTCGACGCCGAACTGGTCGCCGCCGGCCAGCCGAAGCTGACCTACTTCGAGTGCGTCACCATCCTGGCCTACGCCGTCTTCGCGGATGAGCCGGTGGACGTGGCCGTGATCGAGGTCGGCCTCGGCGGCATCACCGACGCCACCAACGTCGGTGACGGCCAGGTCTCCGTGGTGACCCCGATCAGCCTGGACCACACCGAGCTGCTCGGCGACGACGTGGCCGACATCGCGTACGAGAAGGCCGGCATCATCAAGCCGGGCGGGTTCCTGGTCAGTGCCGCCCAGCCGATGGGCGCCGCGCAGGTGCTGCTGGAAAAGGCGCGGGAGGTTGGCGTCCCTTACCGGTTCGAGGGCGTCGAGTTCGGCGTCGCCTCCCGGGTCATGGCGGTCGGCGGCCAGATGGTCACCATCGACGGCCTGGCCGGACGCTACGAGGAGGTGCCGGTGCCGCTGCACGGCGAGCACCAGGCGCAGAACGCCGCCGTCGCCGTCGCAGCGCTGGAGGCCTTCATCGGCGGCGGAACCCGGGAACTGGACGTGGAGCTGCTGCGCACCGGGTTTGCCGCGGTCACCTCGCCCGGCCGTCTGGAGACCGTCCGCACCGCCCCGACGATCATCGTTGACGCCGCCCACAATCCGGCCGGCATCACGGCCGCCGCCGCGGCCGTGAAGGAAGCCTTCAACCTCACCGCCCTGACCCTGGTCGTGGGCATCCTCGCCGAGAAGGATGCCCCCGGCATCCTGGAGGAACTGCGCGAGGGCTTCGGTGAACTGGTCAACGGTGTCTGCCTGACCCAGTCGATGTCTCCCCGTGCCATTCCGGCCGAGGAGCTCGAGGAGGACGCCCTCGACGCAGGTTTCTCCGAGGACCTGGTGCACGTGGAGCCGAAGCTCGACGACGCCCTCGAGTGGGCGGTCGCCCGCGCGGAGGAAACCGGTGACCTGGGCGGGGGAGTGCTCATCATCGGTTCGATCACCCTGGTCGCCGAAGCGCGCACCCTGCTCGGAAAGTAGGCCGACATGGCGAAACTGACCAAGGCCCAGCGCGAGTGGCGCCCGGGCATGCCCAAGAAACGCCGATCCACGAAGGTGCTGTTTGCCTCCACGGTCCTGGCCCTGGAGGCCTTCGTGGTCCTGTTCGCCACTCTGGTGGTGTTCGGGCTGAACCGGGACACCCTGAACCCGTGGCTGGTCATCGGCGGCGGGCTCGTCCTGGCGCTGGCGATGATCGGCACCTGCGCCTTCCTGACCAAACCGGCCGGCCTGGCCGTGGGCTGGGTGCTGCAGCTGCTGCTGATCATTACCGGCTTCCTGGAACCGATGATGTTCCTGATCGGCGTGCTGTTCGCCGCCACCTGGTGGTACGGCCTGCGGGCCGGGGCACGGGTGGACCGGGAGAACCGGGAGCGGGACCGGCAGCAGGCCGAATGGGACCGGGCCCAGGCCGCCAGCGGACGGGATGCCGCAGCCGGCCCCGAAGGCACCACGTCAGCGGATAGGCTGGGAGCAGACCCCGACACCCGAGGAGAAAACACGTGAGCACCGAGCGCACACTCGTCCTGATCAAGCCCGACGGCGTCCGCCGTGGCCTGACCGGCGCCATCCTGGCCCGCATCGAAGCCAAGGGCTACCGGCTGGCCGAGCTGCGGCAGGTTGCCGCCACCCGGACCCTGCTCGAGGAGCACTACGCCGAACACGCCGGCAAGCCGTTCTACGAGCCGCTGGTGGAGTTCATGCTCAGCGGCCCGGTGGTGGCCGCCGTCGTCGAAGGTGAGCGCGTCATCGAGGGCTTCCGCTCCCTGGCCGGCACCACCGACCCGACCACCGCCGCCCCGGGCACCATTCGCGGCGACTTCGGCCGGGACTGGGGCACCGCCGTGCAGCAGAACCTGGTCCACGGCTCGGACTCGCCCGAGTCCGCCGCCCGCGAGATCGGCATCTGGTTCGGCAAGTAACCGGACCGTCCGCTTGTGAAAAGGCACCCCGCCGACGCGGGGTGCCTTTTCCTTTGCGCCCTTCCTCTTCGCCGTCGCTCCCGACGGTGGGCGGGGTTGCGCGATGAGCGGCTTCGCCTAGGCTGGGCGGCATGGCTCTCATCTACGACGCGACCCTGCGCCCGACCAAGACCGAAATGATCGCCTCCTGGCTGCCGGGCACCGGCTGGTTTACCGGCCCGGCGCAGCCCGACGTGCAGCCCGTCGCCGCGTTCCGCTGGGACGACCCCGAAGGCGAGGTCGGCATCGAGACCCACCTCGTGTCCGTGGACGACGCCGTCCTCCAGGTGCCGCTCACCTACCGGGCGGCTCCGCTGGCGGGCGCGGATGCCTTCCTGCTGGGCACCATGGACCACTCCGTGCTCGGGCAGCGCTGGGTCTACGACGCCGTGGGGGACCCGGTCTACGCCGGGGCGCTGGCCGCCGCCGTGCTCGACGGACAGGACCAGGCCGAGCAGCAAACCCCCGACGGAGACGTCCTGCCGCCGACCGTGGCGCTCACCGGCACCGGATATCCCGAAGGCCAGGACCTCGTGGAAGGGCTCGACGACGGCCCCGGCGGCCCGGCGTCCACGCTGACGGCCGCCGGACTCGTCTTCTCCGTGCTTCGGGCGCCGGACCTGGACGGGCCGGCCGTGCAGGCCCCGGCCCTGACCGCCACCTGGGCGGGGCAGGAGGTTCCGGTGGTGCTGGCGTACGTCTCGGGGCAGCAGCCGGCCGCCGGGGACGGCAGCGCCGGCGACGGCATCGACGCCGCCGGCCCCGGGGCAGGAACGGACACCGCAGGCTAGGGAATCAGGCGTTCCGTGCGCAGGCGGGCAAAGAGAACCTTGAACGCGTCCTCGGTGCGCCGGTAGCCCGTGAACCCGGCCAGCCGGCTCTTGCTCATGTCGGTCAGCACTTCGATGTTCCGGCCCAGGTCCGCGTCCGTGTGCCACCAGGAGGCGAGCCGGGTGATGTCCGCCTCGGCCAGGCCGTGGCGGGCGGCCAGGTCCTTCCAGGGGCCGGCCATGTCGGCCATCTGCGCTTCCAACGGGCGCGGTTCGGTATCGAAGCCCTCCGCCTCGACGCCGAATTCGGCCGCCAGGCGGGGCCAGAGCGTCCGCCAGCGGAAGACGTCGCCGTTGACCACGTTGAACGCCTCGTTGGCGGTCTGCCCGTCCGTGGCGGCCCAGAGCATGTGCTCGGCCAGCAGGCCGGCGTCGGTCATGTCGGTAACGGAGGTCCACTGGGTTTCCGAGTCGGGGAAGATGAACGGCATCCCCAGCTCCCTCGCCCCGCGATGCCGGTGGCGCCGGCCACCAGCGCCGTGGGGGGTCTCGGAACGGGAACGGGCCGGGCGGGTTCTGAGCATGTCAGCCCGCGAAGGCGGGCAGGAACCGGAAGAAGATCGACGCCGCCGTCGCCACCCACAGGAGGACGACGATCGGCCAGATCCACTCGCGCAGGAACCGCACGAGCCCGGCCGGGGCCGGCAGCACACCGGCCGCCAGGTTCCGCACGGTCGTGAACACGAACAGCGGGATCATCGCGGTCCACACCACGATGCAGTAAATGCACAGCACGTAGATGTCGAACAGCGCCTGGCTCCACAGCCAGACCACGAACACCATGCCCAGGGTCACCCCGGCCTGCAGGCCCGCCCAGTACCAACGCGGGAACTGCGCCCCTGCGAGCAGTGAGACGCCGACCGTGATGGTGACGGCGAAGGCAACGATGCCGATCAGCGGGTTCGGGAAGCCGAACAGCGACGCCTGCCAGGTTTCGAAGACGGTGCCGCAGGAGACGAACGCGCTGAAGTCGCAGCTGGTGATGTAATCGGCGTCCGCGTAGACGCGGAGCCGCTCCAGCACGAGGATGCCGGACCCCACCCACCCGACCACCGAAGTAATCAGCATCATCCAGCCGATGTGGCGGTCGGATATCGCGCCCGGCCGCTCAGCTGCCTCCGGTGGCTGCGGCGAGGTGCGGGAGGATGGTGACGTCGGCACGGGTTCTCCTTCTGCCGGGTGGTTTTCTCCGATTCTATGCGCGGCCTCGGGCCAAAAAGGGACGCTTGTGAGATAATGGCTGTGGCCGACGGAGGAACCACATTCCGTCGTCGGTCCAGCGACAGGCTTCCGGTTCTGCCGGCGACGCTTCCCGAGCATGCTGCCCACCAATCCGGGTGGGCCGCCGGGGATCCGCCGGGCAGACCTACCAGATACAAGCCGAAACGAGAGCGTTCCGTGCCGGTAGCAGGAAAAGCGCCGCTGGTCGTCGGGAGAGACCGCGCCTGCAGATGGCGCGAGCCCCGGTCGGCAATTGGATGACTTCCGGCGGGCCGTGACGCCCCAGCCGATTTACATTGCCTCTGGGCATTGGAATGTGGCCAGTGCCGCAGGGGCCGGAGTGCACGCTAGATGACTACCGAAGACACAACAGAAAAAGCAGCGGAACTCGAACCGACGGGTGACGGCGGGCAGGCCGGCACGGCTTCAGCGCCGGCTGAAGCCCCCGCTGAAGCCCCCGCTGAAGCCGAGGCAAAGGCCCCGCCCCGCAAGCGGGCTCCCCGGACCCGCCGCAAGGCCGTGGCGCCCGAAGGCCCCGCAGAAGCGGAGGGCACCGTGAACAGCGACGCCGCCGCTGAGGCGCCCGTCGGAACCTCTGCCGCGGACCCTGCCGCCCAGGAGTCCGCTGCCGCTGCGGTTCCGGAACCCGCGGCCCAAAAGCCGAAGCGGACCCGGACGCCGCGGCGCAGCAGCGCCGCTGCCGGCGCTCCCGCCTCCCGCGCCGCCGTCGATGAGCCGGCCCCCGCTGCACGGGAGCCGGAACGGGAGGCCTCCCCGGCCGAGGCCGCGACGGCCGCCGCCCAGGCAGCCGCCGACGACGCCGTCGCCGCACCGGCCACACCCGCGGCCGAGGCCGCGGGCGTGGCCCCAGCCAAGACAACCCGCCGGCGCCGCGCCTCGGCCAAGGCAGAGTCGCCAAAGCCCGCCGAGAGCAGCATCCAGGCCGACGACGCCGAAGTCCAGGACGTGGATCCGGCTGCTACTGCCGCCGCCGCAGCCGCCGACGATACCGTCGCTGCTCCGGGATCCGCTGCCGCGGAAGCCGCCGGCCTCGATGCCGACGCACCGGCCGCAGCAGCCGAAACGGACGGTGCCGCCGACGGCCAGGCATCGGAGAAGCCCGCCCGGGCGCCCCGCCGGCGGAGCGCCGGCACACGTGCCCGGAAGGAAGCTGCCGCAGCCGAAAGCCCCGCGGCGGAGGCTGCCGCCACGCCGGCCGCGGATGACGCCGACGCCGGCACCGCCGCCCCCGCAGACGAAAAGCCCGGGGAAGCGCAGCCGGAGGAGGCAACGGGGGAGGCCGGTTCGGCACCCGGTTTCCTGGATCCGTTCGCCCTGCCGCAGGACCCGACCATTCCGCTCTTCCATGCCCCCGACCTGACCGTGGTCCGGACGCCCGCGGATGAGGCGCCCGAGCCGGAGGAGGAGGCCGAGGAGGACACCTCCGAGGCCGGCCGCCGCCGTCGTCGTCGGCGCGGCCGCACCAGGGCAGAGGCAGACACCGAGGCAGCCCCGGCAGCGGATGCCGCTGAAACCGGAAGCGGGCCCGAGGAGGGCCAGGACGGCGTGACGTCGCGCCGCCGCCGTCGCCGCCGCCGCGGCGAGGCGGACCTGGAGCTCACCGGTGGAAGCGATGACGATCCGCCCAACACGGTGACCCGCGTCCGGGCGCCCCGCGCCCACGCCGACGCCGCTCCCACCGACCGGGTGACCAGCGTGAAGGGCTCGACCCGGCTGGAGGCCAAGAAGCAGCGCCGCCGTGAATCCCGCGAGTCCGGCCGCCGCCGCCACATCATCACCGAGGCCGAGTTCCTGGCCCGCCGCGAATCGGTGGACCGGCAGATGGTCGTCCGCCAGCGCGGCGACAGGATCCAGATCGGCGTCCTCGAGGACGGCGTGCTGGCCGAGCACTTCGTCTCCAACACCCAGCAGGACTCGCTGATCGGCAACGTGTACGTAGGCAAGGTCCAGAACGTGCTGCCGAGCATGGAAGCGGCCTTCGTTGACATCGGCCGCGGCCGCAACGCCGTCCTGTACGCCGGCGAGGTCAACTGGGACGCCGCAGGCCTGGACGGCCAGCCGCGCCGGATCGAGCTGGCGCTGAAGTCCGGGGACTCCGTCCTGGTGCAGGTCACCAAGGACCCGGTGGGCCACAAGGGTGCCCGGCTGACCAGCCAGATCTCACTGCCCGGACGCTACCTCGTGTACGTTCCCGGCGGCTCCATGACCGGCATCTCCCGCAAGCTGCCGGACACCGAACGGGCGCGGCTGAAGAAGATCCTCAAGGACCACCTGCCGCAGAACGCCGGCGTGATCGTGCGCACGGCGGCCGAGGGCGCCTCCGAAGAGGAGCTGATGAATGACATCAACCGGCTCCGCGCGCAGTGGGAACAGATCGAGGCCAAGTCCAAGTCGACCAAGACCCTGCCGCCGGAACTGCTCTACGGCGAGCCGGACCTGACCATCAAGGTCGTCCGCGACGTCTTCAACGAGGACTTCTCCAAGCTCATCGTCTCCGGCGAGGAAGCCTGGGACACCATTGAGGCCTATGTGACCTACGTGGCGCCCGACCTCGTCGACCGGCTGGAGAAGTGGACCTCCGAAGAGGACATCTTCGCCGTCCACCGCATTGACGAACAGATCGCCAAGGCGCTTGAACGCAAGGTGTTCCTGCCTTCCGGCGGTTCGCTGGTCATCGACCGGACCGAAGCCATGACCGTGGTGGACGTGAACACCGGCAAGTTCACCGGCAGCGGCGGCAACCTTGAGGAAACCGTCACCAAGAACAACCTTGAGGCCGCTGAGGAGGTCGTCCGCCAGCTGCGGCTGCGCGACATCGGCGGCATCATCGTCATCGACTTCATCGACATGGTCCTTGAAGCCAACCGTGACCTGGTGCTGCGCCGCCTCGTCGAGTGCCTGGGCCGGGACCGCACCAAGCACCAGGTGGCCGAGGTCACCTCGCTCGGCCTGGTCCAGATGACGCGGAAGCGGATGGGCACGGGCCTGCTGGAGGTCTTCGGGGAGACCTGCGAGCACTGCGACGGCCGCGGCGTCGTCACCCAGGACGTTCCGGTGGAACACCGCCGGCATGCCGTCTCGGAGGACAACCACCAGCACCACCTGAAGCAGGAAAAGCAGTCCCGCGGCGACCGCCGGCGCAAGGGCCGCAAGGAGCCCGTCGCGGCGCCGGCCCAGCCCGTCCAGGCCGATGCCGAGCCGAAGGCCGAGGCCGAAGACCCGGAGGCCAAGGCCAAGGCCGCCGCTGCCCGGGCCGCCCTGGCCACCATCGCAGCGGCAGCAGCCGCTGCGCATGAACCCGGCCAGGAGCAGGACTCCGCCGAGCCTTCCGCCGAGCAGGCACAGGACCGCGGGGACGATGCCGACCGCAACGGCGACGCCGACCGGCCGGAGGGGCGCCGTGACCGCGGCCGCCGCGGCCGGCGGCGGGACCGCGATGCAGCCGCCCCCGCAGCGGATGCACCGGCGCCTGAGCCCTCCGCAGACGCTTCCGGGGAGCCTGCAGGGGACGAGGCGCCGGTGGCCGAGGGCCCGGTGCTGCGGATTCAGGGCGAAACCGTCGTGGTGCCGCGTCGTGAGCGCCGCCGCCGCCCGCCGGCCGAGCCTGCCCTGACCCTGGAGAGCCTCGCCGAAGCCTTCGACGTGGTCGCTCCGCGCAGCGGCTCCGAGCAGCCGGCGGCACCCGCCGCCGCGGCCGACGACGCTGCGGAACCGGCCTCCGCCGGCCGGCAGCCCTCGGCTGAGGACACGGCCGCCGCGAAGCCGGCTGTTGCCGCGGACCCGGCCGGCTCCGCAGCCGACGGCGGTGCCCGGCCGGCCCGTCGCCGCCGTCGTGCCGCCAGCAGCCCGCAGGGCTCCGGCGACGCAGCCCGCATCGAAACCGCGGCCGCTGAGGCCACGGGCGAGGGTACCCGCCGTGTCGCGGCCGCCGGGCAGGATGCACCGGCGCCCGCCGCGGAGCCGCAGAAGGCCGCAGCGCCGGTCATCCTCGGCGTGGGCGTGCCGGCGTCCGAACTGTAGGCAGCCGGTCCGGGTCCCCCGTGGACCCGGCCGCAGCAGGCGCACCGCATCGGCGGTGCGCCTGCTGCGTTTAACGGCATGCCTGCGGCCTGTCTGCTGCCTGCGGGCGGCCCTCCTGCGGCCCGGCGCCGGGGCCCGGCGGGAAGCAGGCCGAAAGTAGGATAGAGTTGTACCCCAAGCAGTTCGCCGCCCTCCGCGGCGCGCCGGGTGTGCCGTGCATTTGCGGGTTCCGCAGTGCTTAGCGTAATCTTGAACCTCGGTGCGAACGCCTTCCGGCCGTAGACGGGTCAGGCGTAACTGCATTGCGCAGCCGGACATCACCTTCAGAGTCCGGCCGGAAGCGCATCCAAAGTATTTAGACGTCGAGAGAAGTGAGTTCCCAAGTGGTGTACGCGATTGTCCGCGCCGGCGGCCGCCAAGAAAAGGTTTCCGTTGGAGACCTCGTGACCCTGGACCGCGTCCCCGGTGGAGCCGGCAGCACTTTTGAGCTGCCTGCCCTGCTTTTGGTTGATGGCGACAAGGTCACCTCCTCCGCCCAGGACCTGGCCAAGGTCACCGTGACTGCCGAGGTCGTCGAAAACCTCCGCGGTCCGAAGATCGTCATCCAGAAGTTCAAGAACAAGACCGGCTACAAGAAGCGCCAGGGCTACCGCTCGGCACTGACCAAGGTCAAGGTCACCTCCATCAACTCCTGATTCCGCTGCCGGTCCGCCGGCACCCGGTTTCCAGTTCAGCCAGAGCAAAGGCAGGCATAGAAAATGGCACATAAGAAAGGTGCGAGCTCTACTCGCAACGGCCGCGACTCGAACGCACAGTACCTCGGCGTGAAGCGCTTCGGCGGCCAGGTCGTCAAGGCCGGCGAGATCCTCGTCCGCCAGCGCGGCACCCACTTCCACCCCGGCGCCGGCGTCGGCCGTGGCGGTGACGACACCCTGTTCGCCCTCGAGGCGGGCGCAGTTGAGTTCGGCAGCCGTCGTGGCCGCCGCGTGGTGAACATCGTGGCAGCTGCCGCGGAGTAATCCACTTCCAGCTTTGTCGACGGGGCGGGCCGAATGGCCCGCCCCGTCGTGTTTTAAGCCGAGTAGACTTGGCGTTATCCCCCCAGGCCCTTGAAGGAGAACTATGGCCAGCTTTGTAGACCGTGTTGTACTGCACGTAACCGGCGGTACGGGTGGTCACGGCTGCGTGTCCGTCAAGCGCGAGAAGTTCAAGCCGCTCGGCGGTCCCGACGGCGGCAACGGCGGACATGGCGGGGACGTCATCCTGCGGGTGGATCCCCAGGTCACCACCCTGCTCGACTACCACCACACCCCGCACCGGCACGCCGGCAACGGCGGCGGCGGAATGGGCGACTGGCGCGCCGGCAAGACGGGGGAGCCGCTGGTGCTCCCCGTGCCCGAGGGCACCGTGGTGAAGTCCCGTTCCGGCGAGGTTCTGGCCGACCTGGTCGGCGAAGGGGCGGAGTTCATCGCCGCCGCCGGCGGGCAGGGCGGGCTGGGCAACTCCGCCCTGTCCTCCCAAAAGCGCAAGGCCCCCGGCTTCGCGCTGCTCGGACTGCCGGGCGAGGAACGCGACATTATCCTCGAGCTGAAGTCGATCGCCGACATTGCCCTGGTCGGCTTCCCGTCCGCCGGCAAGTCCTCCCTGATCGCCGCCATGTCCGCGGCCCGCCCCAAGATCGCCGACTACCCGTTCACCACCCTGGTGCCGAACCTGGGTGTCGTCGAAGCAGGCGATGTCCGCTTCACCGTGGCGGACGTGCCCGGCCTGATCGAAGGCGCCTCCGAGGGCCGCGGCCTGGGCCACAACTTCCTCCGCCACGTCGAGCGATGCGCCGCCCTGGTGCACGTCCTGGACTGCGCCACGCTGGAAACGGACCGCGACCCGCTGACCGACCTCGACATCATCGAGGGCGAACTGGGCAAGTACGAAGTGGACATGTCCTACGCCGAGGGTGAAGCGGTGCCGCTGAACGAGCGGCCGCGCCTGGTCGCGCTGAACAAGGTCGACACCCTGGACGGCCGGGAGATGGCCGAATACGTCCGCCCGGAGCTCGAAAGCCGCGGCTACCAGGTCTTCGAGGTGTCCGCCGCCAGCCACGAAGGGCTGCGCGAGCTGGGCTTCGCCATGGCGCGGATCGTCCGTGAGGCCCGCGAACAGCGCAGCGTGGCGCCGGTCAAGGTGCAGCCGGAGGTGCTGCGCCCCCGGGCGGTCAACAAGAAGGACTTCACCATCCGGCGCGAAGAGCGCAACCTGGAGCCGCTGTGGCGGGTCCTCGGCGAAAAGCCGGTGCGCTGGGTGCAGCAGACGGACTTCACCAACGACGAGGCCGTGGGTTACCTCGCCGACCGGCTTGCCAAGCTGGGTGTGGAGGACGGGCTGTTCAAGGCCGGCGCCACCCCGGGAGACGCCGTGGTCATCGGCGAGGATGACGCCGTCATCTTCGACTGGGAGCCCACCATGGCCGCCGGGGCGGAGCTGCTGGCCGCCTCCCCGCGCGGCTCGGACATCCGCATCGAAGACTTCTCCCGGCCCACCCGCGCTGAAAAGCGCGAGGACTACCAGCAGCGCAAGGACGCCCGCGCCGCGGCCCGGGCCGAGCTGGAAGAGGAGCGGCGCGCCGGGATCTGGACCGAATCCCTGAACCGCGGGGCAGCGGACGGGGACGACTAGGCTTCACAATGCCCCGGCTCCCCGGAGCCGGGGCATAGGCTGGTCTGGTCATGACTGATAACGCACACACAGACCAGACAGCACCCGCGCCCGCCGCCGCCGCCGCCGCGACGGCCGTACCGGAGAAGCGCCGCCCTTTGAAGTCCCGTGCCGGGCTGGCCCGTGCCCGCCGCATCGTGGTCAAGGTGGGCTCCTCCTCCCTGACCTCGGTGGCCGGCGGCATTTCCGACGACGCGCTCCAGCAGCTGGCCGCCGTCCTGTCCGCACGCCACCGACAGGGCACCGAGATCATCTTCGTCTCCTCCGGGGCGATCAGCGCCGGACTGGCCCCGCTGGGCCTGACGAAACGGCCCAGCCACCTCTCCACCCAGCAGGCCGCCGCGAGTGTGGGCCAGGGCCTGCTCATGGCCCGCTACAACGAGTTCTTCAGCCGGCACGGCGTCACCGTCAGCCAGGTGCTGCTCACCGTGGAGGACCTGATGCGCCGCTCCACGCACACGAACGCGCACCGGGCCATGGAGCGGCTGCTGAACTTCGGCGTCCTGCCCATCGTGAACGAGAACGACACGGTGGCCAGCCATGAGATCCGGTTCGGCGACAACGACCGCCTCGCGGCCCTGGTGGCGCACCTGGTGAAGGCAGACGCGCTGATCCTGCTCTCCGACGTCGACGCCCTCTACGACGGCCCGCCGTCCGCCGGCGCCGTCCGCATCCCGGAGGTCACCGGCCCCAAGGACCTGGAGGACGTGCGGATCGGCAAGGTCGGCCGTGCCGGCACCGGGACCGGAGGGATGGTCACCAAGGTCGAGGCCGCCACCATCGCCGCCGCCTCAGGCATTCCTGCGCTGGTCACCTCCACCGCCAATGCCGCGGCTGCCCTGGCCGGCGAGGACGTCGGCACCTGGTTCAGCACCCGCGGCCGGCGCCAGCCCATCCGGCTGCTCTGGCTTGCCCACCTGGCCCGCATCCGCGGCACCCTGGTGCTCGACGACGGCGCGGTCAAGGCCGTCGCTCAGAGGCGCCGCTCGCTGCTGGCTGCCGGCATCACCGAGGTCCGCGGCAGCTTCGAGCCCGGCGATCCGGTGGCCCTGGCGGACAGCCGCGGCGTCGTCGTCGCCCACGGGCTGACCAACTACGGTTCCGACGAACTGCCCGTCATGCTCGGACGTTCCACCCGGGAACTCTCGCAGGAACGCGGCCGCAGCTATGACCGGGCGGTGGTGCACGTGAACGACCTCGTGGTGCTGCCGGGCAGCCGGCACGCCGATGCCCTGTCGGCGGCCCCGGACAACCCCTCCCGTCAGCCGGCGGGCCTGCCGGATGCCGCGCCTGCCCCCGCCGACGCACCGACCGCCAACTAGACTGGGAGCATGACCGTGAACACCTCCACAGCCGCAGCCGAAAACGCCGCCGAGGAAGCCGCCGCCGCCTCCGACGGACTCGAGACCCGCGAACCGGCCGAGGGCGCCGACGGCATTGAAGCGGGGGTGCTGGCCGTCGCCGACGCCGCCCGCACCGCCTCGCGCAGGCTGGCCCGAGCCACCCGTGCGCGCAAAGACGCGGCCCTGGAAGAGATCGCCCGCCGCGTGCTGGCCGGCCAGGACCGCATCCTTGCCGCCAACGCCCAGGACCTGGAGGCGGGGCGAAGCAACGGGACCTCCGCCGCCCTGCTGGACCGCCTCACCCTGACGCCGGAGCGCATCGGCGGGCTCGCCGACGCCCTGAAGATGCTCGCCGGGCTGCCGGATCCGGTCGGCACCGTGGCCCGCGGACAGACCCTGCCCAACGGACTGCGGCTGCGCCAGGTGCACGTGCCCCTCGGCGTCGTGGCCGCCATCTATGAGGCCCGTCCCAACGTCACCGTGGACATCGCCGGTTTGGCGCTGAAGAGCGGCAACGCGGTCATCCTGCGCGGCGGCAGCGCGGCCGGACGCACCAACGCCGTGCTGGTGGAGATCATCCGTGACGCCCTTGAGGCCGCCGGCCTGCCCGCCGACGCGGTGCAGAGCATCGACCAGTACGGCCGGAGCGGGGCCAACGTGCTGATGAAGGCGCGCGGGAAGGTCGACGTGCTCATCCCCCGCGGCGGCCGTGACCTGATCCAGACCGTGGTGGCCAACGCCGCCGTGCCCGTCATCGAAACGGGGGAGGGCAACGTCCACATCTACCTGGACGCCTCCGCCCCGGCCGAGATGGCGGTGCCGATCCTGCTCAACGCCAAGACCCAGCGGCCCAGCGTCTGCAACACCGTGGAGACCTTGCTCCTGCACCGCGACGCCGCCGCCGCCCCGGATGTGCTCGCCGCGCTGGCCGGCGCCGGCGTCCGGCTGCACGTGGACGAGCGGGCGGCCGCACTGCTGCCCGACGGGGCGGAATCAGTGCCGGCCTCCGAGGAGGACTGGGGCCGCGAATACATGGACCTCGACCTCGCCGTCGCGATGGTCGACGACATGGATGAGGCGCTGGAGCATATCCGGCGCTGGTCCACCGGCCACACCGAGGCCATCCTCACCAATGACCTGGCCCAGGCCGAACGCTTCATCGCGGAGATCGACTCGGCGGCCGTGATCGTCAACGCCTCCACCCGGTTCACCGACGGCGGGCAGTTCGGACTCGGCGCCGAGGTGGGCATCTCCACCCAGAAAATGCACGCCCGGGGGCCGATGGGCCTGACGGAACTGACCACCACCAAGTGGATCGTGCAGGGCGACGGACACATACGCAGCTGACCGGCAGGCCGCCCTGCACCGGACCCGGCAGGGCGGGCCCTGCCGGGTCCGGCGTGCCGGGCGGCTACCATTGGTAAAGACACCACGCCGGGAAACCGGCCCACCAGAGACTTCTCAAGGGGAGATCCATGCTGATCCAGCTTTCCAGCGCCGCCCTCACCGCGGCAGAGCACTCCGAGGCGCACGTTGAGCTGCCCATGTCCGCATACGCCTACGGCGCCATCATCTTCGGGCTCTTCCTCGTCCTGATGCTCGCCACGGTCATGTTCACCAGCCTGGGCCACCGCCACGAGGCCACGGCGGAGCATGTGGATCCGCAGCGCCAGTTCCCCAACAAGCATGACCACGGCCAGGGCATCGAAGGCTGACACCGGCCGCGGTGGATAAAGCAGGAACAGTTTTCCATATGGATGCCAGGCGCGACGGCGCGGACGGCCGGTCCCGGCCGTTCCGCCTGGGCGTGATGGGCGGGACCTTCGACCCGATCCACCACGGCCACCTGGTGGCCGCCAGCGAGGTGGCGGCGGAGTTCGACCTGGACGAGGTGGTCTTCGTGCCCACCGGCGAGCCGTGGCACAAGTCGGACCAGGTGGTCAGCCCCGCTGAACACCGTTACCTGATGACGGTCGTGGCCACGGCGTCGAACCCCCGCTTCACCGTAAGCCGGGTCGACATCGACCGGCCCGGACCGACGTACACCATCGACACGCTTCGGGACCTGCGGCAGGCCCGGCCGGACGCCGAGCTGTACTTCATCACCGGGGCGGACGCGATGGCGCAGATCCTGTCCTGGAAGGACATCGGCGAGCTGTGGTCCCTGGCCCACTTCGTGGGAGTGACCCGTCCGGGCCATGAGCTGCAGAACATGGGCCGCGAGGATGTAAGCCTGCTGGAGGTCCCCGCCATGGCGATCTCCTCCACCGACTGCAGGCAGCGCGTCGCCGCCGGCCAGCCGGTCTGGTACCTCGTGCCCGACGGCGTCGTGCAGTACATTGCCAAGCACCGGCTGTATGCGCCGGATCCGGATCCGGCCCCGCGTGCAGCCGCCAGCGACACAGCCAACCAGCAGCTCCAAGCGACAGATAGCGGATGGGTAGGAAATGACTAACGGTCCAGAGTCCGTAGACGCACCACGGCGAAGCCGTCGGGCGGCTGACGTACCGGCGGACGCTGGCAGGCCCGCCCCGGAGCGGGAATCCCAGCAGCGCGCCAGGGACCGCGAGGCCCTGAGGGCCTACAAGGCGCTTACCGAGAACCAGCCGAAGCAGGCCGCGGAGTCCGCCGCGCCGCCCACGCGCCGACAGCTTCGGCTGCAGCAGCAGCGCGCGGCCCAGGAGGCGTCGCAGGACCGGCAGATTCCGCAGGACCGGCAGACTCCGCAGGACCAGCAGACGGCATCGGCTCCCGGCCGGCGCCGTACCGCCGGAACCGTCGCCGGTACCCCCGCTGAAGGTTCCTCCGGTCCCGAAGCCGCGCCGGCAGTGAAGGAGCCCGCCCCGAAGGAGCAGGCCCGCAGCCCCCGGAAGGCCCAGGACAGCGGGACAGCCGCGCCCGCTGCCAAAGCTCCCGCCTCGAAGGCCCCGACCCGCAGCCCCCGGGCCGCGGGCGGACCCGGCGACGCCGCCGAGGCCTCCCCGAAGGCCGCCCCCGGCAGCACCAAGGCAGCCCAGGACGGACCGGCGAAGGCTGCACCCAGCCGCCGTGCCCGCCGCCTGGCGGAGGCCGGCCTGGCCGCTGACGGCCCGTCCGCCGGCGCCGCTGCCGAACGGCCGAAAGCACCGTCCGCCGGAGCCGTTCCCGCGGACGCCGACGCGCCGAAGCCCGCGGCCCGACCCGGCGTTCCCGCGGACGCCGACGCGCCGAAGCGCGGCGACGCACCGTCCGGGCCCACTGCCGGCGCTGCGGACAAGTCCGCTGCCCCCGGTGCACCCGCTGCCGGGGCGGCACCCGCCGCCGGGGCGGACGAGGATCCAAACGCCGACGTCGCCAACATGAGCGTGGAACAGGCCCTGGCAGCGCGCCAGGCGCTGGAGGGCCAGGCCCGCAACCAGGTGGCGATGATGGAGGCGATGCGGAAGGAGGACCCCTACTCGGTGGACCTCGAACTGCTCGCCCAGCAGAAGGCGCTGGCCGAGCGGGCTGCGGTGCTGAACAAGCGAACGCAGAACATCCAGCGTCTTTCCGAGGAAAACCAGCAGCGCCGGCCGCAGACGAACGACCCGACCACCGCGCACAACCTGGCGATGGTCACCCCGCTGGAGTTCGTCCGGGTGCCGGGCATGGACCGCCCCGTGATGAAGCGTCCGCCGACGGCCCACGTCCCGATCGTCACCGACCGGCAGCAGCAGGCCCCGGCCAAACAGCCGGCACGCAGCCAGGACCGGCGGTCCCAGCCGCGGGCCGCCGGGAAGGATGCCGCCGCCGACGCCGCCGCCGAGGCGCGCCACGCCCGCATCCTTGCCAGGGCCGACGCGCTGGTGAATGCCCCGCTTGACCCCGACCAGGGCGCCCATCCGATCGGAGCGCGCAGCGCCTTCGGTCTGGATCCGCTTGACGTCATGACGGCCGGACTCGGCCGTACCCGGAGGATGCGCTGGGTATCCTTCGGCCTTGCCGGTGCAGGGTTCGCAGCCCTCGTCACCAGCATTTTGCTGATCGTCGGCGGCTTCGGCAGCTGACGCAACCCTAGGAGACATGTGAGCGCCACCGAAACATCCATCGAGACCGCCCGGACGGCTGCCGCCGCCGCGGCCTCCAAGCTGGCCGACGACATCATCGCGATTGACGTCAGCGACCGGCTTGCCATCACCGACGTCTTCCTGATCGCCTCCGCGTCGAACGAGCGGCAGGTCAACGCCATTGTCGACGCCGTGGAAGAGGAACTCGCCAAGACCGGGCTGAAGCCGGTCCGCCGCGAGGGCCGCTCCGAGGGGCGCTGGGTCCTGCTGGACTACGCCAACGTCGTGGTCCACGTGCAGCACGAGGAGGACCGGGTCTTCTACGCCCTGGACCGCCTCTGGAAGGACTGCCCCGTTCTCGACCTGCAGCTGGAACAGCCCGCAGCGTCGGCTGACTCGTAAGGGCGGGGTTGTCCTCCCGCTCACCCTGGGACCCGGCGAACACGGGCCGCCGGGTACTCTTCTGGCGACACGGCCGCACTGAATGGAACCGTGCCGGCCGGTTCCAGGGGCAGCTGGACATTCCGCTGGACACCGTCGGGCGGGCCCAGGCCGAGGCGGCCGCCCGGCGGCTGCGCCTGCTGCGGCCCGCCGTCGTCATCTCCTCCGACCTGGCCCGCGCCCGGGACACGGCCCTGGCGCTGGGCAGGGCGGCCGGACTCGACGTCGACCTGGACGCCAGGCTGCGCGAAACGATGGCCGGGCGCTGGCAGGGCATGAGCTTTGCCGACATCACGGCCGACGACGGCGAGGCGCTGGCCCGCTGGTCTGCGGGAGCGAGCGACGCCCGGGCAGGCGGAGGGGAGACCCGGGTCGAGGTCGGCCGGCGGGTGGCCGAAGCTGTGGGGGAGGCCCTGCAGCGTGTCCCCGAGGGCGGGCTGCTGGTGGTGGCCAGCCACGGCGGGGCCATCCGAGCCGGCATCTGCGCCCTGCTGGAGCTGCCCGAGAACTCCTGGGCCGTGATCGGCGGGGTCTCCAACGCCCACTGGAGCCTGCTGGATGAGCGCGACCCCGCCGGAGGCGGACCGCGCTGGCAGCTCGCCCGGCACAACTTCGGCCCCGAGGACCTCCCGCTGCAGGCTCCGGCAGCCCCGCAGGAGACGTAGCGGGACCGCGCAGCCGCCCGAATTGCACTGCTGTAGTTCGATTTTGCACCGGCCGGGCGGCTGTACTATAGTAGAGGAGTTGCTTCGCCGGAGGGCGAAGAAAACAACACACCGGAGGCCGGTCAAACGGTACTTTTCAGGGGCTGTGGCGCAGCTGGTAGCGCACCTGCATGGCATGCAGGGGGTCAGGGGTTCGAGTCCCCTCAGCTCCACTCCGGGGGTATGGCGCAGTTGGTAGCGCGTCTGCATGGCATGCAGAAGGTCAGGGGTTCGAATCCCCTTACCTCCACATCGGAAAGAGAGGCCCGCATTTGCGGGCCTCTCTTTTTTCTTGTCCTTTTTCCTGTCCGTCCGCCCGTCCGTCTGACATACTCCTGTCGCATCGGACCCGCCGCGCGGCGCTGCGAAGACGCTGAACCGGAGACGGCCGTCCGCAGCCTGCAATCGGAGTGGGGGAACGTCATGGAAGACGTCGATGTCATCGTGGTCGGAGCGGGAACGGGAATGTTCGCGGCCCTGGCGGCCGCAAACCGGGGAATGAGCGTCCTGGTCGTCGAGAAATCCGCGCACGTGGGCGGCTCCACCTCGCTGTCCGGCGGAGGGTTCTGGATACCCGGCAACAGCATCCTCCGCGACAACGGACAGCAGGATGACCCGGAGCGGATCCGCACCTATCTCCGGGCCGCGACCCGGGGTGAGGTCGAGGATGAGCGGTGGCAGACGCATATCGACCTCGGGCCGGAAGCCGTCGATCTGCTGCGCCGGGCCACACCGTTGAAGTTCCAGTTCATGAAGGAGTACGCCGACTACTTTCCGGAACTGCCCGGAGGCTCGGCGACCGGGAGGGCCTGCGAACCCAAGCCCTTTGACGCGAAGGTCCTGGGGGAGGACCGTGCCCTGCTGCGCCGTCCCATACTGACGGCGCCGTTCCCGATGCCGATCACCGGCTCGGGCTACAAATGGCTCAACCTCGTGGCACGCACGCCCAAGGGCGTGGTGACGGGTGCCCGGCTGATGGGCCTCGGCGTGGGCGGAATGGCCCTGGGCCGGGAGTACCTGGCCGGCGGCCAGGCCCTCGCCGCGGGGCTGCTCGCCGGGCTGCGCGCGGCCGGCGTGGCCATCTGGACCAAGACGCCGCTCTCCGACCTGGTGCTCGAGGACGGGAGGGTGGCCGGCGTCGTCGTCCGGCGGGACGGCGAAAACGTCACCGTCGGAGCGCGGCGCGGCGTCATCCTCTCCACCGGCGGCTTCGACCGCAATGCCGAGATGCGGGGCAAGTACCAGTCACCGTCGGTGGACGGCTCCTGGAGCTTCGGCGCCGAATCCAACACGGGAGACGTCGTCGCCATCGCAGAAAGCCACGGCGCCGACCTGGCCTTCATGGATGCCGCGTGGTGGTTTCCGGCGGTCCCGGTGCCGGGTCCGCAGCCGGGCGCGCTGCTGGCGGAACGGTCACTGCCGGGCCAGATCATCGTCAACGGCCGCGGCCGCCGGTTCATGAACGAAGCGGTCAACTACATGAGCGCCGGGCAGATCATCACCGGCAGGCACAGCGCGGAGGATCCGCACATTCCGGCCTGGATGATCTTCGACCAGCGCTACCGCAACCGGTACCTGTTCGGCGCCGGGCTGTTTCCCCGCCAGCCGCTGCCCAGGGCCTGGTACGACGCAGGCATCGCCAAGCAGGAATCCACGCTGGAGAAACTGGCGTCGTCCCTGGGCATGGCGGATCTGCCGGCGACCGTGGAGCGGTTCAACCTGCTGGCCGGCTCCGGGCGGGACGACGACTTCGGCCGCGGCGACAGCGCCTACGACCGCTACTACGGCGACCCGACCGTCACCCCCAACCCGTGCCTCGGGCCGATCGATTCCGGGCCGTACTACGCCGTGCAGGTGGTGCCTGGAGACCTCGGCACCTGCGGCGGGATCCGCGCTGATGCAAGCGCGCGGGCCCTGCGGGCGGACGGATCCGTGATCCCCGGGCTGTACGCCATCGGCAACGCCGCCGGCAATGCGTTCGGCCGGGTCTACCCCGGCCCCGGCGCCACCATCGGCCAGGGACTGACCTTCGGATATGCGGCCGCGAAGGACCTCGCCGGGCAGCCGGCCTGAGCTGCGGCCGGCCGGGTTCGGTTATGGCAGGCTGGGGCCATGAGGATTGAGCCCCCTGCACCCGGTGAGCCGCGCCGTCCCTTTGGTCCCCGCAATCCCGGCGATGCGTGGGTCACGGCTCCGGACGGGGAACGCTACTGGGGCCGGTTCGGGGCGGCGGGGCTGCTGGCCCTGGACCCTGACCGGGGCGTGCTGCTGCAGCACCGCGTCTCGTGGAGCCATCACGGTGACACCTGGGCGCTGCCCGGCGGCGCGCGCCACGAAAATGAAACAGCCCTCGACGCCGCCCTGCGCGAGTCAGCGGAGGAAGCCGGTGTGCCCTCCGCTGCGGTACGGCCCCGCCTGATGAGCGTCCTGGACCTGGGCGTCTGGTCCTATGCCACCGTGGTGGCCGACGTGACTGAATCCTTTGAGCCGGTGATCAGCGACCCGGAAAGCCGGGAGCTCGCCTGGGTGGCGCCCGACGACGTTGCCGGCCTGCCGCTGCATCCCGGCTTCGCGTCCTCGTGGGAGAAACTGCGCCGGCTGCTGGGAGTGCGGCCCGCCGTCGTCGTCGACGCGGCCAATATTGTCGGTTCGGTGCCGGACGGCTGGTGGAAGGACCGCGCTGCGGCTGCACAGCGGCTGCTGGAGGCGGCAGCGGCGCTCAGCGCGCAGGGCGTACCGGCGGACGCTTTGGGCCTGCCGGAGGATACCTGGTTCCCGGAGGTGACCGTCGTGCTGGAAGGCAGGGCCCGCAGCGCGGCCGGTGTTCCCGACGCTCCCGGCCTCACCGTCCGACGGGCGGAGGCCGCCGGTGACGAGGCGATCCTGGCAGCCGCCGTCGAACTGGCCGCGCACGGGCGCAGCGTCACGGTGGCCACCAGCGACCGGGAGCTGGCCGCCAGGTGCCGCGCTGCCGATGCCCGGATCATGGGCGCCGGCAGCATGCGGGAACTGCTGCAGTACTAGCAGCGAAGCTCAGGATGCGGCGGCGGGACGGCGCAGCCGGGCGAGAAGCCCGCGGCGCCGGGGCGCGGCGGGGTCCGCCGCCGCGTCCGTTCGCTGCAGTGCCCGTCGGCGGAGGTAACCGGCAACGATCAGGCCCTGTCCAGCGCAGTAGGTCAGCATCACCAGCGCGCTGGTCCAGGCCGGCATCGCCCCGGGGGTGAAGATGCGGAAGGCCAGCACGGTGTCCGATGCCAGGAAGAGCAGCCCGCCGACGGCGACCAGCGGCCCGCAGCGGGCCGCCGTCGCCGCCGTGCCGCCCAGCACCAGGCCGTAGAGGGCCACCGCAGCGGTCAGGGAGCCCAGCGAGGGCCACAGCGCCGCAAGCATGCCCGCCCACCAGACCGGAAACACCAGCGCCCAGCCCGGAAACGGCCCCGGGGCTGCGTGTTTGAACAGCAGGCGGATCCAGCAGAGATGGGCGACACCGAAGGCGGCGATCATCACCGGCACCTCCGGCACCTGCGGGAAGAAGGCCCCGGCGCCGTCGCCGATCCAGGAGAAGGTGAGGGCGCCGAGCAGCAGCACCGACGCGCCGTCGACCTTCCGCCCGCGCAGGGTCCAGAGCGCCGCGCCGGCCAGCAGCGGCATCAGCACCAGCTTGGTGGGGCCGGCGACGTCGTCGGCTTCCACGAAGCGGGCCGTGACGTGGACCGCGGAGGCGGCCGCGAACGGGGCGAAACCCCACCACGGGTTCGTCGGCGGATCCGCCGGCACCTCACGGGCAGGCACTGAGCTCACGGCACTCCTTCGGGTCGGTTGTGCCCCATCCTAGGCCGGGCGGCGCGCCCGTGCGGGGAGAAACGTGGCAGGACACGCCCCGGCAGTACGCCGCTGTGAGCGTGCACACCTGTAGAGCCGAGGAATGAAACCGGCAGGTGCCCGCGTTACGGTTGAGGAGCCTGGGCCGGAACGGTCCCTGAGCCGTCACGACGGTCCCGCCGCGCAGCCGGCGCCCGCCCGCCAATTTCGACCCCGAGAAGGACAGTTCCCCCTTTGAGTACCGATACACATCCCGTCGCTTCTCCCGTGCCCGGAGCCGCGGCGCCGGCGCCGGCCCCGGCCCCCGCGCCGGACACGATGGACGCCCGCACCAAGACCGTCATCGGCCTGCTGCTGGTCTCCTCCTTCGTGGTGATCCTGAACGAGACCATCATGAGCGTGGCGCTGCCGCGGCTGATGGCCGACCTTCAGATCACCGCCGCAACTGCCCAGTGGCTCACGACCGGGTTCATGCTGACCATGGCCGTGGTGATCCCGGCCACCGGCTTCCTGCTGCAGCGCTTCACCATGCGCGCGCTGTTCATCGCAGCGATGTCCCTGTTCAGCACGGGCACCCTGCTCGCCGCCCTGGCGCCGGGCTTCGAGACGCTGCTGGCGGGCCGGATCATCCAGGCCAGCGGCACCGCCATCATGATTCCGCTGCTGATGACCACCGTGCTCAACACCGTGCCGGCACACAAACGCGGCCGCATCATGGGCACCATCTCCATCGTCATCGCCGTGGCGCCGGCCATCGGTCCCACTGTCTCCGGGCTGATCCTGAACGTGCTGGACTGGCGCTGGATGTTCTGGCTGGTGCTCCCGATCGCGCTGGCCTCCCTCGTCCTCGGGGCCCTGAAGGTGCAGAACCTGACCGACACCCAGCGGGTGCCCTTCGACATCCTCTCGATCGTGCTGTCCACGTTCGCCTTCGGCGGGTTGATCTTCGGGTTGAGCAGCATCGGCGAGGCCGCCGCGGGCGAGGCCCCGATGCCGCTGTGGATCCCGCTGTCGGTCGGCGCTGCCGCGCTTGCCGCTTTCGTCGTCCGCCAGCTGGTGCTGCAGCGCGACGACCGGGCCCTGATGGACCTGCGCACCTTTGCCAGCCGGCCCTTCGTGGTGGCCATCCTCATGGTGCTGATCAGCATGATGGCGCTCTTCGGCTCGTTGATCGTCCTCCCGCTCTACCTGCAGAACGTCCTCGGCCTGAGCACGCTGAACACCGGCCTGCTCCTGCTCCCCGGAGGGGTCGTCATGGCGATCCTGTCGCCGATCGTCGGCGGCCTGTTCGACCGGTTCGGTCCCCGCCCGCTGGTCGTCCCGGGCGCGCTGCTGCTCAGCGCCGCGCTGTGGGGGATGACCCTGCTGGACCAGGAGAGCCCCGTCGGCCTGGTCATCGCCCTGCACTGCGTGCTGAACTCCGGACTTGGATTCATCTTCACGCCGCTGTTCACCTCGGCGCTCGGCTCGCTGGACCGCTCCCTGTACTCGCACGGCAGCGCCATCCTGAACACGCTGCAGCAGCTGGCCGGCGCCGCCGGCACGGCTGTCTTCATCACCCTGATGACCGCCGGTACGACGGCGGCGGTGAACAGCGGTGCCGATGCCGTCAGCGCGGCCGCCGACGGTGTGCATACGGCGTTCTTCTGGGGCGCCGTCGTCTCGCTGCTGGCCCTGGCCGCATCGTTCCTGGTGCGCCGGCCCGCCAATGAGCTGCCCGAGGGTGCCCTCGCGCACTAGCTTCAGCCGCCGGACGCGGCCATGACGGCGACGCGTCGGACGGCAGGACGGCGGGGCCCGGGTTTTCCCGGGCCCCGCCTTCTGCGTCTTCAGTGCCGCTTCGGTGCCGGGCGGGGCCGCGGATGGGAAGACAACCCAACGCCTCCGGACCGGTCCTTGACCCGCGATGTGACGGTCGTCATACTAACTAAGCGATCAGTTACCTCAGTCGGCAGGAGCCCTCGATGACCGTCACCCAGACCGCCCGCCCAGTCTTCGACCCCGCCGCCGCGGGCGACGTCGACTCCGACCTCTACCTGCTCGATGACCTGCTCGATGACGAGACCCGGGCGCTTCAGGCCAGGGTGCGGGCCTTCGTGGACCACGAGCTGCTGCCGGTGATCAACGGCTATTGGGAGCGGGCCGAGTTCCCCGCCGAACTGGTGCCTAAGCTCGCGGCCCTGAACATCACCGGCGGGACCATCAGCGGTTACGGCTGCCCCGGCCTGAGCCGGGTGGCAACGGCGGTGACCGCAGCAGAGCTGGCCCGTGGAGACGGGTCCATCTACACGTTCTTCGGCGTCCACTCCGGCCTGGCCATGGGCAGCATTGACATGCTCGGCAGCGACGAGCAGAAGCAGCGATGGCTGCCGGCCATGGCGCGGCTGGAGAAAATCGGGGCCTTCGCCCTCACCGAGCCGGACCACGGCTCCGACTCCGTATCACTGGAGACGACCGCCCGACGGGACGGGGACGAGTATGTCCTCAACGGCCGCAAACGCTGGATCGGCAACTCCAGCTTCGCCGACGTCGTCATCATCTTCGCCCGGGACGAGGCCGACGGCGCGGTCAAAGGCTTCGTCATGGAAAAGGAAGCGGACGGCAGCCACCCCGCGGGGTTCTCGCCCACGGTGATCACCGGCAAGATGGGCAAGCGTGCGGTGCTGCAGCCGGACATCGTGATTGAGGACCTGCGCATTCCGGCCGGGAACCGGCTCGAGAACAGCAACAGCTTCAAGGACGTCAACACCGTGCTGACCTCCACCCGCGGGGGAGTGGCGTGGGAGGCGCTGGGCCACGCCCAGGCCGCCTACGAGCTGGCCGTGGCCTACGCCAAGCAGCGCACCCAGTTCGGCGCCCCGATCGCCGGCTTCCAGCTGGTGCAGAACAAGCTGGCGAACATGCTGGCGCAGCTGACGGCGATCAAGCTCACCTGCTTCCGGCTCAACGACCTCGCCGAGCAGGGGAACCTCACCTCACCCATGGCGTCCATGGCGAAGATGTTCGCCGCCCGCCAGGGCCGCTGGATCTGTTCCGAAGCCCGCGACATCATGGGCGGCAACGGGCTGCTGCTGGAAAACCACGTGGCCCGGCACCTGACCGACATGGAGGTCGTCTACACCTACGAGGGAACCGATTCCATGCAGTCACTGATCCTGGGCCGGCACATCACCGGGCTCTCCGCCTTCGCCTGACGCCGGCCGGCCGGGGCCCGGCGGATCGTCGGGCCCCAGCCTGGTTCCGGTCCTCTGCCCCGGAGCCAGGGACGGTCAGTCCGTCAGTCCACCCGCAGGCCGAGCACCCGTCCGGTGTTCTCCGCCGCAGGATCCAGCACGTCGGGCCACTGCGCCGTGGTCATGAACAGCACGGCGCCGTCCTCGCCGCCGACGGCGCAGGAAAAGCAGCCTTGCTCCAGCTGCACCGTCTCCAGTACCCGCCCGCCCTGCTCGATCCGCACGCAGCGCTCGCCGGGCACCTCGGCGAACCAGATGCCGCCGCTTCCGTCCCAGCAGATGCCGTCGGGCGCGCTGCTCTCCAGCACGGCCCAGGCCCCGGCCGGGCTCAGTGTGCCGTCCGAGGCGATCGCGAAGGACGTGAGCCGCCCGGCGTAGGACTCCGCCACCACCAGCGTGGAGCCGTCGGCGGAGACCAGCATTCCGTTGGGAAAGGCGAGTCCCTGCGCCACCTGCTGCGTCGACCCGTCGGGACGGACCAGGGCGATGACCCCGTTGTGCTCGGGTTCGCCGGCGTAGTCGTGCCCGATGCCGTTGACATAGATGTTGCCGCCCGGGTGGACGGCGATCTCGTTCCAGGGGTGCTCGGAGATGGGCGTCAGGTCGGCCAGCGGCAGCAGGCCGGCGTGCGGCAGCTCAATGAGCACGTGCGCGTCGCTGCCGGAGACGACGGCCATCCTCCCGTCGGGCAGCCAGTCGAAGCTGATCGGAAAGGACGGCACGGCCGTTACGCGGCGGAGGTTCCCGACGGCGTCCAGGGCCGAAATGGTGCCGGCCCGCCAGTCCGCGAACCACAGTTCGCCGCCGTGCCAGCGTGCGGACTCGCCCATGCCGATACCGGACAGCAGGGTGGTCGGTCCTGTCATGATGCGCCTCGTTTCCTCGGGCAGTGCGTCCTCACCACTATCCCGCCGGGACGGACCGGGAAACAGGGAGAAGCAGGAGAAACCGGGGAAGGCGTGACGCCGGCGGCGCACCGACGGCGCGAGGGCGCCGACAGGCTACGCGGGCGGGCGGCTGACTACGCGCCGTCGACGCCCAGCATGCGCAGCGCGAGGGTGCTGTGGTGCCTGCCGATCTCCGCGGCGCTGAGCCGGCCGCCGCCCTGGAACCATCGGGCCACGTCAATGCAGAGCGAAAGCAGCGCCAGGGTGGCCAGCGCAGTGTCCTCGACGGCGAAGCGTCCCTGCTGCCGGCCCCGCTCAACGACGGCGCGGAACTCGGCGTCGACCGCGCGACGGAACTCGAGGACCTCCCGGCGATGATCGTCGGAGAGGGCGGCGAGCTCGAAGTTCACCACCGAGGACTTGGTCCGGTTGACGGCCTGCCACTCGACCAGGTCGCGCACCATGGAGCGGATCTGCTCCACGGGGTCGGTGTCGGCGGCGGCGCTGGCCCGCACCAGCTCGAGGGTCCGTTCGTGACCTTCGCGGGAGATGGTGTAGAGCAGTTCTTCCTTGGAGCTGTGGTGCACGTACACTGCGCCGGGAGTCACGCCGGCGGCGGTGGCGATATCCCGGGTGGTGGTTCCATGGAACCCCTTGGCCGCGAAGGCCTCCGTGGCCGAATCCAGCAGCCGCTGGCCTGTGGCTGGTGCAGGCACCGATACCTCCGGGGAGTAGGTGAATGAGCGTTCAGCAATCAGGGTAGCCGAGTTCCCCCTGCCTGCGGGGGGCTAGGGACCGAGCACCCTGTCGAGATAGCCGTTGCTGAAGACCCGGTCCGGATCCAGACGGTTCCGCAGCGCCTGGAAGTCCCCGAACCGCGGATACCGCTGCGCCAGGGCCGTGCTGTCCAGGGAATGCAGCTTGCCCCAGTGCGGCCGCCCGCCGTGCGCCAGCATCATCTCCTCCACCGCCGCGAAGTAGTCGGCGGGATCCTCCCGCCAGTACCGGTGCACGGCAAGATACCCGGTGTCCTGTCCGTACGCGGTCGACAGCCAACGGTCGTCAGACGCGGCCCAGCGCACCTCGACGGGGAACGAAATGCGCCAGCGGCGTTCGGCGATCAGTGTCCGAAGGGCTTCGAACGCGGCCGGCAGCAGCTCGGCGGGCACCGCGTACTCCATCTCCTGGAAGCGGACCGTCCGCCGCTGCGTAAACACCCGCCAGGAGGCGTCCGTATACTCCCGGCCGCCGAGCAGGCCCGCCGCCGCCCGGTTCACGGCCGGTACCGCCGCCGGCAGGGCGAGGCCGGCAGCGCAGGTGGCACGGAAGAGGCCGTTGGCGAGCAGCGAATCGTCCACCCAGCCCCGCAGCGGAGGCAGCGGCCGGCGCGGGGCGGACACCGGCAGCCGGGTGTTGGTCTTGGTGGCCGCCCGGTCGGTGTGCGGAAACCAGTAGAACTCAAAGTGGTCCGCGGACTTCACCCGGTCCGGCAGATCGGCCAGCACCGCGGCGAGCGTTTCGGACCGTTCCTCGGCCCGCAGCAGGAACGCCGGGACGCACTGCAGCGTCACATCGGCGATGATGCCGAGGGCGCCCAGGCCCAGGGCGACCGCCGGCAGCAGGGGGTCATCCCCGCCCACGGTGAGCAGGCCGCCGTCGGGCTGGACCAGGGTCACGCCGCAAACCTGGGCAGCCAGGCCGCCGAAGACCGCACCGGTCCCGTGCGTTCCGGTCGACACCGCTCCCGCTATGGACTGCCGGTCAATGTCGCCCAGGTTGGGCATCGCCAGGCCGTAAGGTGCCAGCAGCGCGGGAATCCGGTGCAGCCGCGTGCCCGCGTGCAGGGTGGCCCGGCCCCGGTCCGCGTCCACGCGTACCAGCCCCTGCAGCCGGTCCAGGTCCAGCCGCACCCCGGGCGCCGCGGCGATGCCGTTGAAGCTGTGTCCGGCGCCCACCGCCTTGATCCTGCGCCCGGCCGCGGCGGCGGAGGCGACGGCGCGCTGCAGCTCGCTCCGGCTGCCCGGCCGCAGCACCTGTTCCGGCGTCACCGCCACCGTTCGTGCCCAGTTGCGCCACGTCCCGGGACGCCGGGCGGTGCGGGCGCCGGCCGCCGCGGGAACCGGCGGCGTCCGGTGACTGTCCGGGGTCACAGGAAGGCCTTTCCCTCGCCGCGGTAGGTGGGCAGGACGGCCGTGACACGGCCGTTCTCCACCACGTGGAACTCGTTGAGCCGCTCGGCCGGCTCGCCGCTCTTTGCGTGGCGCAGCCAGACCCGGTCGCCGACGGCGAGACCGGCGGCCGCCCGCCCGGACAACGGCGTCTGGACTTCGCCCGCGCCCTCCCGCGGCAGCAGCCGCAGCCCGCGCGGCCAGGCCACCTGCGGCACCCGGCTGCTTCCGGGCGGACCGGAGGCGATCCAGCCGCCGCCCAGCACGGTGGCGATCCGTGGGGCAGGCCGCCGGACCACGTCGAAGCCGATCGCAGCCGCGGGCGCAGGCGCAAACGCGCGGTAGGTGTCGAACAGGTGTCCGGCGAAGATGCCGGAGCCGACGGTGATCTCGGTGACCGACGGGTCGGCGCCGGTGGCTTCCACCGACCCGGTGCCGCCGCCGTTGACGAACTCCAGGTCGGTGAGCCCGCGCAGCTGCCTCGCGATCTCCGCCCGACGCCCGCGCAGCTCGTCCATGGAGCGGCGCTGCACCTGCCGCATCAACAGGTTCATCGCTGCGGATCCCGGAACCGCGTCGCCGACGCCGGCGACCTGGCCCTCGTACATCATCAGTCCGACCAGCCGGAAGCCGGGCCGGGCGATGATGCGACGGGCCAGGCGGACGGCGTCGGCCGTGGCGTGGACGGGGGAGCGGCGGGTTCCGATGAACCCGAGCAGCGGGGACCGCCACGAGGCGTCGGCATCCAGGCAGATCCGCAGCGCGGGCCGCCGGGCAGACGGCACCAGGGAATCGATGAGGTCCAGCTGGGCCTCGTCGTCCACCATCAGCGTCACCCGTGAGGCCAGCTGGGCGTCCGAGGCCAGCCGCGCCAGCGCGGCGCGGTCCGTGCTGGGGTAGCCGACGACGACGTCGGTGCAGGTGCGTGCCAGCCAGAGCGCCTCGGCGAGGGTGAAGGCCAGGATGCCGTGGAAGCCCGGCAGGGCGAGCAGTGCGTCTATGACCCCGCGCACCCGCAGCGACTTGCTGGCCACGCGCAGCGGCACGCCATCCGCCCGGCGGAGCAGGTCGGCGGCGTTCCAGCGCAGCGCCGGCAGACTCAGGACGCCCACCGGCGCCGGCAAGTGGGCGGTGGCCCGGGCCAGCTCCGTCCAGTAACCGGCCGGATTCCGCCACGGCTGCGTGGCGTCGGCCGGCGCCGGGCTGAGATCCAGGGCGCTTCCGAGGGAGGGCAGGTCAGCGGTGTGGCTCATGCCGGTTCTCCTTTCACCTGCCGGGATCGTAGCGGGCCGCGCGGGGACGGTGCAGGCGGCACGCGGGCGTCCGGGAGCCGGTGCCGGGGCATCCGGCACCCGGCATCCGCGGCCGGGCGGCAGCGCTGGTCTCAGCGCCGTGGCGGTGTCAGCAGGGCTGCGAGCCGCTGCAGCTCGGCCTCCCCGTCCTGCACCATCTGTTCGGCCGTGTCCAGCAGCCCGCGCAGGTTTTCCGGGCGGGCGTCGTCGAGCGCGGCGTCGACGTGGGGCGGCAGCTGGGCCTGCACCCGCACATAGCGTTCGCCCAGGGCGATCCCCAGCTGCCGGCGCATCAGTTCCCCGGGGCCGCCGTAGAGCGCCCTCAGGGCTGGCAGCAGAAGCTGGAGCCTCGGCTGGGTGTGTACCAGCTCCGCGGCTGCCTCCGGCTCCAGCGACAGGCCGCCGGAGGAGGTTCCGGTGCCGAGGGAGACCAGGAGCACGCCGTCGTCGCTGTCCGCCTCCGCGGGTTGCGGGCCGTGCCCGGGCATTCGGCCGGCCACTCCTGCGGCATCCACGGCGGTGGCGGCGCAGGAGCGGCGCACCCCGGCGACGGCATAACTGAGGCCCACGAACGCCGGATCGCGGGCGACGACGCCGCCGTCCACCAAGCTGCGATCCCGCCCGGCCGGGTCCCGGAAGGGTACGGGGGCAAAGTAGCTGGGAAAGGAAGAGGTCGCCAGGGCGGCGGTGGTCATCGGCGCGTCGCCGAGTTCGGACTGGTCCAGCCCGCCGCCGGTGAACAGCAGCGGCTCGGCGGTCGGCAGGTCGCACGTCACGACGGCGGCAGGCCGCAGGGCCTCCGACAGCCGGGTGAGCCCGAAAAAGGACTGCAGGTAGCGCTCCAACGGCGCTGAGGGGTACTTCGGCTCCGGGTGGCCCTGCGCGGACAGGGCCGGCTGCCCGGACGGAAAACCCGGAAAGATCTCCCGGCCGTGATCCGTGTACATCCGACGCAGCTGTGCCGCCGGGGCGCTGCGGCCGTCCTCCTGCGGGCAGGTGAGTCCCAGGGCCAGGATGCCGCCGGTGGAGGTCCCGACGACCAGGTCGAACAGCTCCGCCGTCCGCCTGCCGGTGAGTTCCTCCAACCGCATCAGCCAGGTGGCCGGAAGGACGCCGCGGATGCCTCCGCCGTCGATGGAAAGGATGCGCTGCATGGCACTCCCGCCGTGGTCGGCGGCACGGTGCAGCCGCGTCTGGTGCCATGCTCCGGCCCGCCCAGGACGGCCGTCAAGGTTATACCGTGGGCAGGCCCACGCACGACAGGAACAGGAATCCGGGTTACGCTGGGGACATCTGCAGGGCAGTAGGTGCCCGTTATCTCGGCTGGGAAGTCGCAAAGAACAAGAAGGCCGAATGACCCTAACTGCATCCACCCGTACCCAGCGCACGCGCCGGGAGGGACTGCCCGCCATCCGTGAAAACTCCGTTGTCAATAGCTACTCCAAGCTGCTGAAGACGGTTCGCGATGAGGGCCTGCTGAAAAAGCGCCCCGGTTTCTACATCACCGTGTCCGTGCTGCTGCTCGCCGCCATCGCCGCGGCCGGCACCGGATTCGTGCTGCTGGGGGAGAGCTGGTTCCAGCTGCTGATCGCCGCCGCGCTCGGCATCCTGCTGACCCAGGCCGCTTTTATCGCCCACGAGGCATCGCACCGCCAGGTGTTCGAGTCCGGGCCGGCCAATGACCGCGCGGGCCGCTTCCTGGCCAACGCCGTGGTCGGCATCAGCTACCAGTGGTGGATGAACAAGCACACCCGGCACCACGCCAACCCGAACACGGTGGGCAAGGATCCGGACATCGACATGGACACCATCTCCTTCCAGGAGGAGCACGCGGCCGGCCGCCGCGGCTTCGGTGCCTGGTTCACCCGCCGGCAGGGGTGGCTGTTCTTTCCGCTGCTGACCCTGGAGGGCCTGAACCTGCACGCGACCTCCATCAAGTACCTCTTCACCCGCCACACAGTTAAGGGCCGCTTCCGGGAGCTCTCGGTGATCGCCCTGCGCCTGGGGCTCTACCTCGGCGCGGTGTTCTACTTCCTGCCCGTGGGAATGGCCTTCGCGTTCATCGGCGTGCAGCTGGCCGTGTTCGGTATCTACATGGGCGCCTCCTTCGCCCCGAACCACAAGGGCATGCCGATCATTGCCAAGGACGTGAAGGTGGACTTCCTGTCCCGCCAGGTGCTGACCAGCCGCAACATCGTCGGCCGGGGCATGAAAACCCTCCTGGGCGGGCTGAACTACCAGGTGGAACACCACCTGTTCCCGTCCATGCCGCGCCCGCATCTGCGCCGGGCCAGCCAGATCGTCAAGGCGCACTGCGCCGAGCACGACATCAAGTACACCGAGACCACGCTGATGCGCTCCTACGGCATCGTGGTCCGCTACCTGAACCGGGTGGGCCTCGCGGCCCGCGACCCTTTCGACTGCCCGGCAGCATCCGCCTACGGGCGCTGAGCCGCCGCGCACCCGCCGGAACCTCCGGTTCGCCGTCCCCTGCCAAGGTGGGCGGCGAACCGCGTTAAGGGGACCGGAAAACCGTATCTGACAGACTGGACCCATGGCTGATTCCACGGACACCCCGCCCGCCGCCGACCCCGCCGCCGCCAGGCAGGGCGGCCACTTCGGCATGTACCTCGAAGACACGCTGCACAGCCTGCGGGTGGACCGCGCCCGCCGCCGCGGCGAGGTCCAGACCGTGCTGGCCTTCACCGGGTACGGCTCCACGGACTGGGTCCGGGTGCTGGGCCGGGTGATCCTGGCCAAACCCGGCTACTTCGACGGCGAGGACCAGTCCCGGGCCGCCAAGGCCATCCGGGACGGCTGGCGCGGCTGGCGGAACTTCATCAGCCCGCCGGTAAACAACGCCGTGGTCACCGTGGAGGTCGGCGGAGAGCGGCACGAGGTGCAGGCCGATCGCGGCGGCGTCGTGGACGCCGTCCTCCCGGCGCGGCTGGAGCCCGGCTGGACCACTGTGACGCTGCATTCCCAGGACGGTGAGTCCATGGTCTCGCCGGTGTACATCGTGGACCCGGCCGCCACCGTCGGGGTGCTCTCGGACATTGACGACACCATCATGGTCACCGCCCTGCCCCGGCCCATGCTGGCCGCATGGAACACGTTCGTCCTGGACGAGCATGCCCGCACGCCCACCCCGGGGATGGCCGTGCTGTACGACCGGCTGTCCAGGGCCCACGCCGGCCCCGTCATCTACCTCTCCACCGGGGCCTGGAACGTGGCTCCGACGCTGACCCGCTTCATCACCCGGAACCTGTACCCGGCCGGGCCGCTGCTGCTGACCGACTGGGGGCCCACCCGGGACCGCTGGTTCCGCAGCGGCCCCGACCACAAGCGCAGCCAGCTCGAACGCCTGGCCAAGGACTTCCCCAACATCAAGTGGCTGCTGATCGGCGATGACGGCCAGCATGACGAGGCCATCTACGCTGCCTTCGCGCAGCGTTACCCGGAGAACGTCCAGGCCGTGGCCATTCGCCAGCTCTCCACCGGTGAGGCGGTGCTGGCCGGCGGCCGCTCGACGTCGCACCGGGACGCGGTGCCCAGCAGCATTCCCTGGATCTACGCAGCCGACGGCGCCGGCATGTCCCGTCAGCTCGCCGGACTGGGGCTGCTGCCCGACGCCGGGTAGCGGCGTTCAGCCGTCGGCGTCGGCGGAGATGATGCGCAGGATCCGGCGCAGGTCCATCGCCATGGCGGCGGTGGCATCCACCGGGTTCTCGGCCGACGCGGAGGTGTTGACCAGCCGGATCAGGTCCAGGACGGCCTGCCGGGCCGCGGCGTGGACCTCGCCCTCGGAGTCCCATGCCTCCACGGCCTCGGCGGTGGCCTCGACGGCGTCGGCCAGCGGTTCGGCCAGGGCCGCCGGAACGGCCACGTCCCCGGGACTGCGCCAGATGGCGTCGGTCAACACCTCGGTCATGTCCTTCACATGGCGGGTGGCCCGTTCCATCGCCCGCAGCGCCCGGTAGTCGGCGTCGAAATCCCGCCGGTACCTGCGGCTGCGGATGTTGCCGTGCCGGCTGCTGTCCGCCAGCTCCACCGCCTCACGGACTTCCCGGGTAAGGGAGTCGAGCTGGTTCTCCCGCTGCGACCATTCCTCGTGTTCCGGCGGCCAGCTCTCGCGCAGCGCCGCGCCCATGTCCTGCAGCTGCCGGGCCAGGGAATTGCGCAGCGACACCAGCCCGTTGACCGCGCCGTTCAGGTGGAGCGGCGGGAACACGACCGCGTTGACGGTCAGTCCCACGGCGACGCCGACGAGCATCTGCACCCCGTAGCCGAAGGAGTAGCCGTTCGGATCGTCGCCGCCGAGCACCAGGACGAACAGCGCGGCGACGGGCAGGTAGTCACGCCCGGCGCCCAGCCGGGGCAGCCCGGCCAGCAGCACGCCGAGGCCGACGATCAGGGAGATGGTCCAGACGTTGGGGGTGCCGAAGAGCAGTGCGAGCAGGGCCAGGGCCATGCCGACCACCAGCCCGGCCAGGGTCTGCATCCCGGTGCGGAAGGAGCCCGAGACGGTGGGATACATGCTGACCAGGGCACCGAGCGGCGCATAGTACGGGTAATGCGAGGCCACACCGGGGACGTGAGGGGCGATGGTCCAGGCGATGCCGACGGCGACCGTGGCCTTCAGCGCCAGCTGCAGCCGGGTGTAGCGGAGGAACCCGGTCACCTGGTTGGTCACGGCGTGCAGGGCCCGCTTGGGGGCGGTCATCTCACCGGTGCTCATCGGGCCAGTATTGCCCGATCCGGGTGCGGTAGTCGATTCGGGTGAAATGCGCCTCAGGCGCTGCGGCGGGTGATCGACGCCGACTTCAGCACCCGGGCGAGCAGGTCCAGGAAGACCCGCACCCGCGCATTTTCCCGGTCGGTCGGCACCAGGGCGAAGATGTTCCGTGCCAGCCGGATTTCCGGTACCTCGATGACGACGACGCCTTCCTGCGCACCTGCCCCGCCCTGCCCGGCAGCGGCGGGGCCGCCGTCGCGCGCGCCGGCTCCCTTCGGCTCGGCAAGCATCGCCAGTTCCGGGACCAGCGCGGCGCCGACGCCGGCGCGCACCATGGCCAGGGAGGCGTTGAAGTCGTCGCAGTAGGCGCTGATCCGCGGATGCAGGTTGCACCCGGCCAGCAGGCGTTCAATCACGACGGCGTCGGGAGTGCCCGGATGATGCATGATCCACGGCATGCCGGAGAGCTGTTCCGGGCTGACTTCGGCGCCGCGGCGGATGCCCCAGGAGGCCGGCAGCACGACCCGGAAATCGTCGTCGCCCACCCACTGCCGGTTGATGGTGGCCGGCCAGGCCAGTCCGCTCTGGCCCACCTGGTAGATCAGGGCCACGTCCAGCTCACCGCCGCCGCGCAGCCCGTGGATGGTCTGGGCGGGTTCGGCGACGAAGGTGCGCAGGTCGATGCCAAGGCCCTTCCACTCCGGGGTGCCGAGCAGCCGGGGGAGGGCGAAGGTGGCCAGGGACGGGAAGATGCCCAGGCGCAGCTCGTGCGCTTCGGCGGCATCGGCGCGTGCGGCGGCCGCCATCAGGGCGTCCATGTCCGTCAGCACCTTGGCGGCATGCCGGGCGATGACCTCCGCGGCCTCGGTGGCGACGGCGGTGCGGGCGGTGCGGACAAACAGGCGGGTGCCGGTTTCGCGCTCCAGGGCGGACATCTGCTGGGACACCGCCGACGGCGTGTAGCCCAGCCGTGCGGCGGCGCCGGCGAAGGAGCCGACCCGGATGACCTCCAGCAGGGTCTTGAGATGGACGGGGTTGAGCACCGGGAGCCTTTCGGTACGGCCGCGGACTGTGCCGCCTGACGGCAGCCAGCCTACCGGGGGCGGCCGGCCGGCGGCTGGAATGACGACGTCGAATGGTCGGGAGCGGTCGCGGGAGCGGGGCCCGTGGCCCACCCGGTCAGGTCCAGGAGCATGTCGGCGACCTCGCGGACGCTGCGGCCGTCGGTGTCGAGCCGGGGAATACGGTTCGGTGTCAGCTCCTCCAGTTTCAGGGCCGCTGACCTGCTTCTGTCCTGGTGCTCGCGCAGGTCGGTGCCCTGGATCCGGGCCCGCAGCCGTTCCACCGCGGTGCGGTCGGAGGAGGTCAGCAGGGCGGCGGTGACCACCGGGTCATCGCCCATGGCGGCGGCCAGTTGCGCCGTGAAGCGGACGCTGACCGTATTGGTGTAGATCAGCCTGCGGTAACCCAGGCTGCGGTAGTTCGCCCAGAGGGCGGCCAGGTTCCGCTCCGCGAGGTTGTGCTCCCACGGCGGCGGAAAGGCGAGGTCCAGGTTGTCGCCCTCGATCACGGCGTGGGCGATGCCCAGGGAGCTCAGCCGGGCGTGAAGCTCGAACGCCGCTGCACTCTTGCCGACGCCGGACCGGCCGCCGATGAACAGGACCTCGCTGCGGATAGGCATGCCCCAGTATCCCCGCGCAGCGACACGCCGTGGCGGGGCGACACGCGGACAGTTTTCCGGGCTCCGGAGCAGTGGAAACCTGTGCGTCCGGTTCTCCCCAGCCTGTGGAGAACCGAGCCAAAAACGCGTCAATCCGCGGCACTCTCCTGTGCATGAACTGTGGACGACGCCTGTGTCTAATGACATACTTGTAATACATCATCTTGGGGTCGCGGGCGTGGCTGCGCACTAGATGTAGTGGCTGGATGTAGGATCAGTGGACAGACTTCGAGCAAGACCCAGGGGAGAACCAACCATGACCGTCACGGTTTACACCAAGCCTGCGTGCGTCCAGTGCAACGCGACCTACCGCGCCCTCGACAAGAAGGGCATCACTTACCAGGTTGTGGACATGTCCCAGGATGCCGAGGCCCTGGAGCGGGTCCGTGCGCTGGGTTACATGCAGGCCCCCGTCGTCATCACCGATTCGGATTCCTGGTCCGGCTTCCGCCCGGACAAGATCAACGAGCTGGCCGAGTCCGCCGTCACCTCGGTGGCCTGACCGCTCGGTCAAGGCAACGTCCGCCTACGGTCGGACATCCGCCGCGGCGCGGAACAGGCCCTGGGCCTGTTCCGCGGACGACGGCACCCAGCCAGCGCCGCCGTCGGCGGCCGCACCGAGGAGCAGCACCATGAGCCTGGGCCTGAGGGAACGCGTCGCCGAGGCGGGCGCTCCGGCGCAGCCGGAGCATCCGGAGACGGACGCCGACCTGGTCTACTTCACCTCCGCTTCCGGCTACACCGGCCGGTTCGTGGAAAAACTTGGCCGGCCCGCCGGCCGCATCCCGCTCCACACCGCTTCACCCACACTCCTGGCCACCCGCCCCTTCGTCCTCGTCCTGCCGACCTACGGCGGCACGGCGGCGCAGCCCGGGGCCGCTGCCAAGGGAGCAGTGCCGAAGCAGGTCATCAAGTTCCTCAACGTGGAGGCCAACCGCAGGCTCCTGCGGGGGGTCATTGGAGCGGGCAACACCAACTTCGGGGAGAACTACTGCCTGGCGGCGGACATCGTCGCCCAAAAGTGCAGGGTCCCCGTGCTGTATCGATTTGAACTTATGGGCACGTCCGAGGACGTCGCCACGGTCAACGAAGGATTGGAAGAGTTTTGGACACATCAGTCGCAGCAGTGACGGACTCCAAGGAAATGCCCGAGGAGTACAAGGGCCTGGGCTATCACGAGCTCAACGCGATGCTGAACCTCTACGGCAAGAACGGGGAGATCCAGTTCGACGCCGACCGCGCTGCTGCGCGCCAGTACTTCCTCCAGCACGTGAACAACAACACCGTCTTCTTCCATGACCTGGAGGAGAAGCTGGAGTACCTGGTCGCCAACCAGTACTACGAGCCCGAGACGCTCGAGCAGTACTCGATGGAGTTCATCAAGGACCTGTACAACCGGGCCTACAAGAAGAAGTTCCGGTTCGAGACCTTCCTCGGCGCGTTCAAGTTCTACACCTCGTACACGCTGAAGACCTTCGACGGCAAGCGGTACCTGGAGCGCTACGAGGACCGCGTGTGCATGGTCGCCCTGCACCTGGCCCGCGGCGACGAGCAGCTGGCCCAGCAGATGGTCGACGAGATCATGGACGGCCGCTTCCAGCCGGCCACCCCCACCTTCCTGAACGCGGGCAAGAAGCAGCGCGGCGAGCTGGTCTCCTGCTTCCTGCTGCGCATCGAAGACAACATGGAGTCCATCGGCCGCTCCATCAACTCCGCCCTGCAGCTGTCCAAGCGCGGCGGCGGCGTGGCCTTCGCGCTGACCAACATCCGTGAGGTGGGCGCGCCCATCAAGCAGATCGAGAACCAGTCCTCGGGCGTCATCCCGATCATGAAGCTGCTCGAAGATTCCTTCTCCTACGCCAACCAGCTGGGTGCCCGCCAGGGTGCCGGCGCGGTGTACCTGCACGCGCACCACCCGGACATCAACCGCTTCCTCGACACCAAGCGCGAGAACGCCGACGAGAAGATCCGCATCAAGACCCTCTCCCTCGGCGTCGTGGTTCCGGATATCACCTTCGAACTGGCCAAGCGCGACGAGGACATGTACCTGTTCTCCCCGTACGACGTCGAGAAGGTCTACGGCATGCCGTTCTCCGACATCTCGGTCACCGAGAAGTACTACGAGATGGTCGACGACGCGCGGATCAAGAAGACCAAGATCCGGGCCCGCGAGTTCTTCCAGACCCTCGCCGAGATCCAGTTCGAGTCCGGCTACCCGTACATCATGTTCGAGGACACGGTGAACCGGGCCAACCCGATCGACGGCAAGATCATCATGTCCAACCTGTGCTCCGAGATCCTGCAGGTCTCCGAGCCGACCACGTACCAGGAGGACCTCTCCTACGACGTGACCGGCAAGGACATCTCCTGCAACCTGGGCTCCATGAACATCGCCAAGACGATGGATTCCCCGGACTTCGGCCGCAGCGTGGAGACCGCCATCCGTGCGCTCACCGCCGTCTCGGACATGAGCCACATCGCCTCGGTGCCCTCCATCGCCAAGGGCAACGACCAGTCGCACGCGATCGGCCTGGGCCAGATGAACCTGCACGGCTACCTGGCCCGTGAACGGGTGCACTACGGCTCCGAAGAGGGCCTGGACTTCACGAACATCTACTTCTACACGGTCGCCTACCACGCCGTGCGGGCCTCGAACCTGCTGGCGATTGAGACCGGCCGGAAGTTCGCCGGCTTCGAGCGCTCCAAGTACGCCTCGGGGGAGTACTTCGACAAGTACACCCAGCGTGAGTGGGCGCCCAAGACCCAGCGGGTCCGCGAGCTGTTCGAGGGCGTGCACATCCCCACTCAGGCCGACTGGGAGGCGCTGAAGGCGTCGGTGATGGAGCACGGCATCTACAACCAGAACCTGCAGGCCGTCCCGCCGACCGGTTCGATCTCCTACATCAACAACTCGACCTCGTCGATCCACCCGGTGGCGTCGAAGATCGAGATCCGCAAGGAAGGCAAGATCGGCCGCGTCTACTACCCGGCGCCGTACCTGACGAACGACAACCTGGAGTACTACCAGGACGCGTACGAGATCGGCTACGAGAAGATCATCGACACCTACGCCGAGGCCACGCAGCACGTGGACCAGGGCCTGTCGCTGACGCTGTTCTTCAAGGACACCGCCACCACCCGCGACATCAACAAGGCGCAGATCTACGCCTGGCGCAAGGGCATCAAGACGATCTACTACATCCGCCTGCGCCAGCTCGCGCTTGAGGGCACCGAGGTTGAGGGCTGCGTCAGCTGCATGCTGTAACGCTCCGCCTCCTGCCCCGACGTATCTGAAATTTAGACAAGGAAGACAATGACCGAGAAGCTCAAGCTGATCGACCACGTGCAGGCGATCAACTGGAACCGGATCCAGGACGACAAGGACGTCGAGGTCTGGAACCGCCTGGTGAACAATTTCTGGCTGCCGGAGAAGGTGCCGCTGTCCAACGACGTTCAGTCGTGGAACACGCTCACCCCGGAGGAGCAGCAGCTCACCATGCGCGTGTTCACCGGCCTGACCCTGCTCGACACCGTGCAGGCCACGGTGGGAGCCGTGTCGCTGATCCCGGACGCGATCACTCCGCATGAGGAGGCCGTGTACACCAACATCGCCTTCATGGAGTCGGTGCACGCCAAGAGCTACTCCTCGATCTTCTCCACCCTGTGCTCCACCAAAGAGATCGACGAGGCGTTCCGCTGGTCGGTTGAGAACGAGAACCTGCAGAAGAAGGCGCAGATCGTCACCGAGTACTACCGCGGCGACGATCCGCTCAAGCGCAAGGTGGCCTCCACCCTGCTCGAGTCGTTCCTCTTCTACTCCGGTTTCTACCTGCCGATGTACTGGTCCTCGCGGGCCAAGCTGACGAACACGGCCGACCTGATCCGCCTGATCATCCGCGACGAGGCCGTTCACGGCTACTACATCGGCTACAAGTTCCAGCGCGGACTGGAAACCGTGTCCGAGGAGCGCCGCCAGGAGATCAAGGACTACACGTACGAGCTGCTGTTCGAGCTGTACGAGAACGAGGTGCAGTACACGCACTCGCTGTACGACGGCGTGGGCCTGGCCGAGGACGTCAAGAAGTTCCTGCACTACAACGCCAACAAGGCGCTGATGAACCTGGGCTACGAGGCGATGTTCCCGAGCACCGTCACCGACGTGAACCCGGCGATCCTCTCCGCCCTGTCCCCGAACGCCGATGAGAACCACGACTTCTTCTCCGGCTCCGGATCCTCCTACGTGATCGGCAAGGCCGTGAACACGGAAGACGAGGACTGGGACTTCTAGTTCCTGCAGCAACACCGTAGATGCCGCCGCGGCGGGCCTTCTGGCCTGCCGCGGCGGCATTTTTGTGTATGGCGGTGCGAGGATGGACCGCGACAGGCGCCGCAAGGGCGCCACTTCGGGGGAAGTTGGGTCTCATGCCTTACGGAATCATCTCAGCACTGGACCAGGGCAGCGGAGAAAGCGGCGGTTTTGTCGTCTGGATCGGCGTCGCCGGAGCAATCGTTGTGGTCCTGCTGATCGCTCTGACGCTTAAGACGAGGACGGGCAAGAGCAACAGCAACGGCATGCATCAGTTGCAGAGGAAGCGGGCCTTCACCGCGAATAACGTGGAGACCAAGCGTTTCACCGCCGCCAGGTTCCAGGAAGGCTACGAGATGACGCAGGTGGATGATCTGCTGGCGAAGGCAGCTGCCGAACTGCGTCGCCTGGAAGATGAAAACAACAGCCTGCAGCGGCAACCGGCGGCGCCCGGGAGAGGCGCTGTTCCTGATGCCGCCCCGATCATCACTGCCGAAGACGTCGTCAAGCAGAAGTTCAATCCGACGAGGATGCGGCCCGGGTACGCCCAGGATGAGGTGGATGACTTCCTGGACGAGCTCGTGGTGGCCCTCAGAACCTGGGCCTCAGAAAACGAGGAGCTACGTGCCCGGTCCCTCGGCGGCGGTCAGAGCGGCCGCTGAGGAGGCGCCGGCGCCGGATCTCTAGGCCGGGGCGGGCCGCCACTCGTCCGCGTCGATGTCCAGCACCGCGGGCAGCCGGGCCGCTAAGCCCAGCCGCCTCAGGAGTTCCACGAGGTCGGCACGCGCAGCGGACACCACGACGGTCTCGCCCCGGTACTCGTCTGCGATGCCGTCGAGCGTCGACCGGAGGTCCGTGCCGCCGGCCGCGTCGAACCTGCCGGCGGTCCTGTACCGGGAGAGCCAGTCCGGATCCGGCATGCCCCGCTCCATCAGCACCACGGTGGCCGGGCACTGCAGGTCGCTCACGGCGGGGGAGCGGCTGCGGCGGGCCGCCGTCGGGCGTCTCACTGAAAGTGCTCCGGGCCCAGGAGCCGCTCCGTGGGCAGCGAAACCGATATCGTGGCGGACATGTCGGCCGACTTCGCGATCGCGCCGGCCACCTCGAACGACACCGACACCCGGTCCCGGTGCACCTCTCGGATCAGTACCTTGTGGTGCTCCCCGTCAATCTCCAGCCACCAGTCCTGAAGCAGGAAGCCCAGTCCCAGCTCGTTCAGCAGCTGCTCCGCCTCGCCCAGCTCCAGGCCGGCGGCGCGACGCCGCTGCAGCAGGTCGTACGGGACAAACTTCCCGTCGCTGTCCAGATGCAGATAGCCGACGTGTTCGCCGTCGAGGTCGCGCAGATGGTCGAAGGTGTTCTCGGCGGGCATCGGCTCGGTCATGGCAGGAGCCTAGCCGCAGGCGGGGAGTTTCTGCGCTTTTACTCGCAAAACGGCTAGTCCCTTGGAGGCTTCTGCCGCTGCTGCTTGGTGGCGGAGCGCTGCTTCTTGGCCGTGAGCCGGCGGGCATTGGAGCCGCGGGTCGGCTTGGTCCGGCGGCGCGGGGGCGGTCCGGGGGCAAGCGCCTGGGCGAGGAGGGCGGCAAGCTTGGCCAGGGCGATCTCCCGGTTGCGCAGCTGGGACCGCTGTTCGGAGGCCGTCACCGTGAGCACTCCGGCCGCCAGGCGGCCGGACAGGCGACGCAGCAGCTCAGCGCGTTGCCCGTCCGTGAGGGCCGCCGAGCCCGCAACGTTCCAGGACACAGCGACCCGGCTGTCCGTAGTGTTCACATGCTGGCCGCCCGGGCCGGACGAGCGGGAAAAACGCCACTGGAGCTCCCCGGCGGGAATCGTCAGGGCGGGATTTACCACGAGGTCCATGCCATACAGCCTTGCACAGGGAGCGTCTACCCTAGGCCCATGAACCCGTCCCCGTCGCCGGCGGTACGCACCGCAGGCCTGCGCAAGGACTTCGGCAGCACCACTGCCTTGGCCGGCGTCGACCTGGAGGTGCCCGCGGGCAGCGTCTACGGCGTGATCGGGCCCAACGGTGCGGGCAAGACCACCCTGCTGCGCCTGCTGCTGGACCTGCTGCGTCCCACCAGCGGGCAGATTCGAGTCCTTGGAACCGATCCGCGCCTCGGCGGCCCAGGCCTGCGACGCCGGATCGGGTACCTGCCCGGCGAACTGAACGTGGAGCCGCGCGTGACCGGCAGGGAGCTGCTGCGCATCTACGCGCGGATCAGCGGCCCGGTCGACCCAGCGACGGTTGCCGCGCTGGCCGAGCGGCTCGACGTCGACCTGTCCCGCCCGGTGCGGAACCTGTCCAAGGGCAACAAACAGAAACTTGGCCTTCTCCAGGCCTTCATGCACCGCCCGCCGCTGCTCATCCTGGATGAACCCACCAGCGGGTTGGATCCGCTGGTCCAGCAGGAGTTCCTCGCCCTGCTGAACGAGGTGCGCGACGCCGGGCAGACAGTGCTGCTCAGCTCGCACGTCCTCAGCGAGATCGAGCAGGCCGCAGATCGGGTCGCGATCCTGCGCTCGGGCCGGGTGGTCGCCGCCGCCACCACCGAAGCCGTCCGCGCCTCGGCGAGCCGCCGGGTGCGGGTCGCGACGCCGCCCGGGAGCGCGGACGCGCTCCGGAACCGGCTGGCCGCGGTGCCGGGGTTCGACGTCGGGCAGCTCACCGGCAGCTCTACTGTGGAGGAGGGGCCGACGACGCTCCACGGCCGGTTTGACGGGGACATCCCCGTGCTGGTCGCAGCACTGGCCGGGCAGCCGATCACCGACCTGGTGATTGAGGAGCCGGACCTGGAGGACGCCGTCCTGCGCTTCTACGCCGACCCTGTAGGGGAGCCGGGGATCTCCGGCACCATCGCGGAGGCGGCGGACACGTCCAGGGAGTCCCGGTGAACGGGGCACCGGTGTTCGCGGGGTCCCTGGCCCGCTCCTGGCGGGGCCTCCTGGGCTGGGCGGCCGCGATCGTAGCCGTGCTCGCGCTGTACCTGCCGCTGTACTCCTCGCTGGCCGGAGACCAGCTGCAGCAGCTGGTGCAGGGCCTGCCGCCTGAGCTGGTGTCGGCGCTGGGCTACGACGAGATCACCTCCGGGGCCGGCTACACCCAGTCCACGTTCTTTGGCCTGATCGGCTTCGTGCTCTTCACCATCGCGGCGGTGGCGTGGGGGACCCGGGCCCTCGCCGGTGACGAGGAGGCCGGCACCATGGAGCTGACGCTGGCCCACGCGGTGAGCCGGGTGCGGCTGGTGGTCGAACGCGCGGCGGCGGTGACCGTGCGCCTGCTCGCCCTGGGTGTGTTCGCCGGGCTGGCGGTCCTGGCCTTCAATGGCCCGGCCGGCCTGGATCTGGAGCCGGCGCATGTCTGGGCTGCGAGCGCCGCGCTCACCGGATTGGCGCTGCTCACCGCCGCCGTCGCGATGGCCGCAGGCGCCCTCACCGGCCGCCGGGTCGCCGCAATGGGTGCGGCGGCGGGTGTTGCAGTGGCCGGCTATGCCCTCAACGCGGTGGCGAACCAGAACCCTGATCTCGAGGTCCTGCACCGGGTCTCGCCGTACCACTGGGCCTTCGGTGCCCGCCCGCTCGCCGACGGCGCCGACTGGGCCGGACTTGCCGGCCTGTACGGCGCGGCGCTGCTGCTGTTCGTGGTGGCCGCGCTGGCCCTGGGCCGCCGGGACATTGGCAGATAGGCCGCGGCCGTGGCTTCGGCAGGTCCCCGGACCTCAGGGCAGGCGGCCGGGCCGCAGCAGTGACGGGTGGCCGGCTCGTGCCGGATCCAGGGGAACAGGACTGGCCAGGACCGCCGGGCCGCGCGCCAGGGTTCCGCTGGTGAGGGGCCGGCAGCGCAGCCCGCCCCGGCCGCGCATCGCCTTGTGCGCTCCCGGAGCCAGCACGGCGTCCATCCAAGCGCAGGGGTGGGCGTGCCGCCCGGCGTGGAAGCCCACGGATCCGCCGGCGGTCTCCAGCACGAAATCCGTCCCGATCAGCGGGACGAGCTCCGCGCCGCGGAGCACCAGGTTGCGGCGGGGGAGCAGCGGATCGAACGGCCCGGCGTCGAGCTCCGCCGCGATCACCTCCAGCGATTCGACGGCGAACAGTGTGACGGCCGCGTCCATGTGCGCGGCCTTGCCGAAGAACCGGTCACCCACGATGCCCTTGCCGGCCACCACCTCCACCTGATCCGCATCGGTGGTGGCGACGTCGGCCGCTCCGTCCCGCGCCCGGCCGAAGTAGGCGTGCGCCGGGGACACCAGCAGGTGCAGGATCTCGACGTCGTACCGGTACTGCTCGCTCATGTCTTTACGCTAGCGCTTCGCCGCTCCGGCCCTGCAACCGCGCCCGACGGGACGCTGGCCAGGTTCAGCTGTCCTGACCTTCAGCCGACCGATCCGGGCACGGCAGCCGCCGTCGACGCCGACGCGAACCGCTGCGCGAGCTGACCGAACGCCGCCGCCAGCTCGGGTGGATCGACATGCTCGATGTCGGCGTCGAACCGTCCGAGGAAGGCGGCCAAGGCAATCCAGGACCAGGATCCGGCATCCAGCCGGCACCGGGCGGGGCCCAGGTCCTCCACCGTGCCGTCACCGGCGAAGGGCTGCACTGCCGTCGCCGGAAGGTTCAGTACCACCGTGCCCCGGCACGGCCAGGCGTCCGTCGTGTCGGAGCCCTTGAACCGGGCCGCGACGAACCTCCGAGCATCTCCACCGGGCACGTCGCGCAGTTCGAAACGTGGACCGGCGGGGGAGCGGGGGCGCATCCGGTCCACGCGGAAGATCCGCCAGTCCTCCCGTTGCAGGTCCCAGGCCAGCAGATACCAGCGCCCTGCCATATTCAGCAGATGATGCGGCTCCACCCGGCGGGGGCCGGCGTCGGGCGCGCGGTCCTGCCGCGGTTCATCGGCGCGGGCCGGAGGCACCTGCGTCGGGGCATAGTCGAACCGCAGCACCTGCCGGGCACGGACCGCCGCCGAAAGACTGAGCAGCACGTCCGGGGCCACCACCTGTGCCGGAGCTCCGCCGCTTCTGGGCATGGCCGAGAACTGCAGCGCATCCAGCCTGTGCCGCAGCCGGGAGGGCAGCACCTGCCGCACGGTGGCCAGCGCCCGCGCCGCCCCCTCTTCGATGCCCGCCCCGGTGCTGCCGGCGGCCTGCAGGGCGACGGCGAGCGCGAGCGCCTGCTCGTCGTCGAACAGCAGCGGCGGCAGTTCCGCGCCGGCTTCCAGGCGGTATCCGCCGTCCGGTCCCTTCACCGATCGGACCCGGTAGCCCAGCTCCCGCAGCCGGTCCACGTCGCGGCGCACCGTGCGGTGGCTGATCTCCAGCCGGCCCGCCAGCTCGTCTCCGGACCAGGTGCGATGCACCTGCAGCAGGGACAGCAGCTGGAGCATCCGGGAGGTCGTCGCCATAAAGGTCATCCTAGGTTTCAGTAGCGGCCATGTCCTGACCTCTACTGCTGTGAGGGTTGAGGTGTGCCGGAAAGTCCGGGCATCCGTTCCAAGGAGCAGCCATGTCAGTCACCACCACACCCCACCTGAACTTCCGCGGCGATGCCGGAGAGGCGTTGGAGTTCTACCACTCGGTGTTCGGCGGCCGGCTTGTCCTCATCACCAATGAGGACGCCGGTGCCGCCGAGACGCCGGAGGAGGCCAAGCAGATCAAGTTCGGGCAGGTCGTGGGCGAGAACGGATTCTCCGTCATGGCCTACGACGTCCCGGCGAGCCAGACATACGACCAGGGCGACAAGTCCGTCTTCGTTTCCGTGCGCGGCGATTCGGCGGACGAGATCAGCGACCTGTGGACGCGGATGGCGGAGTCCTCCACGGTCCTTGAGCCCCTCGCCGCCTCGGCGTTCGCACCCCTCTACGGCATGCTGAAGGATCCGTTCGGCGTCGTCTGGGTGCTCGACGTCGCCGTGCCCTGGGAAGGGTGACCGCACCCGGGCAGCGCCGGAAGGCAGCGGACCAGCGGGGCGGCAGGCCGGCGCCGGCGGGCGGAATGCCCGCGGGCACCGGCCTGTTAACACGGATGCGGGCCGCAGCCGGCGCCCCGCATCCCGTACTGCAGGAAGGAAACCCATGCAGAGCCTCGAACAGAACGTCATCGACTACGTGCGCCGCTGGGGCAGGGTCCGTCCGCAGGACATTGCGGAGGAGTTCGACCTCGGCGGAGTGGAGACTCTCAACGAGCTGACGAAGCTGGAAGACCGGGGAGCCCTCCGGCTGGTCGACGGCGCTGAGGGGACACTGGCGGTTCCCACCGGCCAGTCCCTCTGCGATCCCTACACCGGGACCTGCATCTAGGCACGCAGCCCGCCGAGGCCGTCGCGCCGCTACCGGGCCTTGACCACCGGCAGCTCAGCCCATTCGGTGGTGTACCGCGGGGAGGAGTAGCGCCTGGCCATGGTCCATTCCGGCTTGGACGCGGATATTCCGCCGAGCCCCAGCCCGATGCTTGCCGCGCCGAACTTGTCCGAGACCTTGCCGAGCAGCGAGCCCAGCTGCCGCTGTTCCTGCTCCGGCACGAACACGTCCAGCAGCGGCTGGGCTCCGGCCGGCGACAGATCCGTGAGCATCACGCCGGCTTTGGTGTAGGCGACGCCTTCCACCACCTGCCCCTCCAGCGCACTGATCGCGGCCCGGCTGAGCACCACCGGATCCGCCGTCGGCGCCGGCAGCCGCACCGTTACCGACGGGAACGACGCCGCCCGCTCGCTGAACCGTGAGGTCCCGGCATAGGCGGTGATCACGCCGGCCAGCTGACCTTCGCGCTCCAGCCGGGCCGCAGCCTGCTGCGCGTAGATGCTCATGACCTGCCGCATCTCGGCGGCGGTGGTCACCGGGGCGGCGAAGGAACGGGAGAAGATCAGCTGCTTGCGGTCCGCCCGCTCGTCCTCCGTCGGAATGCACGGGGTGCCGTTCAGCTCCAGAACCGTGCGCTGCAGGATCACGGAGAACTTCCGGCGGATCAGGGCCGGGTCCGCCGCCTTCAGGTCGGCGACGGTCTCGATCCCCATGGCCGCGAGCTTGGCCCCCAGTCGTGAGCCGACGCCCCACAGTCCGGTCACCGGCACCCGCGCCATGATGGTGTCCACCACTGTCGGGTCCATGGTGTCCAGGTTGCAGACGCCGCCCAGGTGCCGGTTCTGCTTGGCGATCCGGTTGGCGAACTTCGCCAGCGTCTTGGTGGGGCCGATGCCAACGCAGACCGGCAGGCCGGTGTGCCGGGCGACGGCGGAGCGGATCTCCGCACCCTGCGCCGCCAGTTCAACGGGGGTGCCGGCGAGCCCGAGGAAGGATTCGTCGATGGAGTACACCTCCTGCCACAAGGCGTACCGGCCCAACAGCTGCATCACCCGTGAGCTCATATCCCCGTACAGCTCGTAGTTGCTGGAGCGCTGCACCAGCCCTGCCCGGGCGGCCCCGGCCGCCAGCTGGAACCAGGGGGTGCCGGTCTTGATGCCCAGGGCCTTCGCTTCATCGGAGCGGGCGACCACGCAGCCGTCGTTGTTGGAGAGCACGACGACGGGAATCCCGGCCAGCTTCGGATCGAAGGCGCGCTCGCAGGAGACGTAGAAGCTGTTGACGTCGACCAGTGCGATCCGCTCGGCGCGTGCCTCAGACCGTTCCTCAGACATGGTGCAGGCACCGCGTCACGACGCCCCACACCGTCAGCTCCGCGGCGTCGGCCAGCTCAATATCCGGGGTGCCGCGGCTGTCGGCCCGCAGGAGCACCGTGTCTCCGCGCAGCAGCAGCCGGCGCACCAGCAGTTCGCCGTCGACCACTGCGATGACGACGGCGCCGTCGTGCGGTGTGCGGGAGCGGTCGACGATCAGTTCGTCACCGCTGCTGATGCCGGCGTCGACCATGGAGTCGCCGTCCACCCGGACCACATAGGTGGAGGTGGGGTCGCTGATCAGGTGCCGGTTGAGGTCGATCCGCCCGTCAAAGTAGTCACGCGCCGGGCTGGGAAACCCAGCCGCCGTGGCGGCGTCGGCCTCCGCCGGCCCGGCCACGCGCCGGGAGCGGTCCGCTGAGAACACCGCCATGCTCCGCCCCTCCCACATTTCCGCACGATCGCGTATCGAACACACCTTCGAATACCAAGGCTAGCATCACGCTCTCGGCGGCCGTGCTTCACCGTCGGCGGCGTGGTCGGATTCCTCCAGGGCTGACGCCGGTCACCGGCCCAGCCGCTCCGCCAGCTGCTCGCGGGTAAAGGGCAGGTCCAGCAGACTGAGCTTGAGCATCCCGCGCCGTGCGTGGCCTTCCTTGTCGAGGCGGATGACCTGCCCGGCGTCGGGCCGCAGTTTCATCCGTACGCGGGTGCCCGGGCGGGCCTCGCCCAGCAGGACGCCGTCGGCCTCCATCGCCACGGTTCCGCCCGCCTCATCCAGGGCAATGGACAGCCCGTCCTCGTGGCCGAGGACAAACGGGTGGCTGAACCCGGCCATCGGTGCCACCGGGGTGACGACGACGGCGGGCAGCGCCGGGGAGACCACCGGCCCACCGGCGGCGTAGCTGTAGGCGGTGGAGCCGGCCGGCGTGGCGGTGATCAGACCGTCGGCCTTCACGAAGCCGTAGGGGATCCCGGCCACGTCCAGGTGGGCGTGGACCGTGCCCTTGCCGGGCTGGCGGGTGAAGACAAAGTCGTTGAAGACCAGATGGTGGGTTTCCTCGCCGTCCGGCGGGGTCACCGCGACGACCAGGGCGTGGTGGCCTTCCACGGAGAAGTCTTCCGCCGCGATCCGGTCCAGGGCGGCGTCGAGCTCGTCCGGCTGCAGCTCGATCAGGAAACCTAGGTTGCCGTAGTTGGTGCCGAGCACCGGTACCGGCCGGTCCGCCACCAGGCGCATGGCGCCCAGCATGGTGCCGTCCCCGCCCAGGCTGACGATTACGTCCACCGCGGAGCGGAAATCGTCGTCGTCCAGCAGCTGAACCCCCTCCGGAAGCCGGCCCAGGGCTGAAGCCAGGCCGACAACCCGGGCTCCGTGGGCGGCAGCCCAGCGGGTCAATGAGTCGACGGCGTCGGTGGTCGATTTGGTGGGATGGACGATGAGCCCCACGGTGCGCATGGAAGGTCCTTTCAAACAGGCGGTGACCGCATCGTATCGACGGTGCCTGAGAGGTTGCCGAGGAGTGGCGGCCAGCGGACCGAGTTTGGTCCGGGCCGCAGTGATCCGCCGCATGCGCGTCTACGGGCGGGGTGCCGGGGCGCTACGATTAAGCCCATGAACGTCGAGCTCCAGATCCCGCCCAAGCTGGCCCGGGAACTCCAGGAGCTCGCCGATGAGCAGGGCGTACCGATGGAGACGCTGCTGCTCAACGGCGCCCGGCTGCTGCTCGAGCACCGCTACCGGCGCAACATGCAGGCGTAGCCCGCCGCTTCCCGCTTCCGCTGCCGTTTTGTGCAGTTGCTGCCACCGCGCGCAGGCAGCGGCCGCCCCAACCGGCAGCGCTGCAGATAGCGCGGCGTCAGGACCCCGGTTCAGCTCCCCGCCGCAGCCCACTCATCGCTCAGGACGGCCATGATCACCTCGTCGTGGAAGCGGCCGTCAAAGAACGCCGCCTGCCGCCTGCGGCCCTCTTCTTTGAAACCGGCGCTTTCATACGCACGCCGGGCCCGTGTGTTGAACGCCCAGGTCCGCAGTTCCATCCGGTTCAGCCCCACCTGGCGGAAACCGTAGCCGACGGCGGTGCACACGGCGTCGGGCCCGTATCCCTGCCCGCTGTGCTCCTCGCCCAGGATGATGGCCAGGGTTGCCGCCCGCTCCGGCAGCACCGCGCCGTAGAGGGTGACATGCCCGAGCAGCTGTCCGGTGTCCCGCGCTTCGATGCTGAAACCAACGCTGCCGGGGTCCCCGTTGCCGCTCCACTGCCGGAACATCTGCTCGAAGGAGCCCTCGGGCCGCGGCCGGACGGTGGCGGTCTGCAGGGCCGAGGACGCAGGATCCCCCCACCACGCGGCGAGCGCGGGCAGGTCCGCCTCGGCGAGCGCCCGGAGCCGCACCCGCTCGCCCTCCAGCAGCGACGAGCCGTACGCCCGGGCATCCTCCACCGTCTCAAACTGGTTCAAGCGCAGAACCCTAACCGTCCGGGAACCAGGTGGGACGCATCCGGCACGCCGCTAGGCGTCCTCCAAGGCCCGGCCCACCCGCTGCAGTACCGCCAGCTGGGCCGGGTTCAGCACATCGGCGGCATAGTCGTTAAACAGGGACAGCGACCGCCCATCCAGCTCCGCCCCGTCATGGGCGGCGAGCGCCGCGCTCGCCGGTTCCAGCGCCGTCGCCAGGTCCGCGGCGAGCGCCTCGACCGCGGACGACGACGCGTCCGCCGGCAGGGCGTCGAAGCGTTCCATCAGGACGGTCAGCGGCTCCAGGAGGCCGGGGGAGGCGATCATGTCGAACAGCTGTCCGATGGCGGTCCTGACGTCCTCGGACCCCAGATGCCCCAGCAGCACCAGCTGCTCGCGGTCCATCTTCGCGATCCGTGCCGGCAGGGTCCCGGTTGAGATCGTCAGGAACCGGGCCAGCTCGGGCGGGACGTCGGGCGGGTTGCGGTCGGCGCGGATCCGGGCGATCAGCCGGCGCTGTTCGGTGAGCCGCTCCACCGCGGCGGCCAGCTCCCGGTCCAGCTCCTCCAGGACCTGATCCACCGCGTCCAGGCTCCGGTCGACCGCCTCGGGACCGCCACCCGGTGCGCCGCCGGGCATTGGTCCGTCCTCCGGTGCGTCGAGGATGGGCGGCATCTGCTCCAGGGGCAGGCCGAGGGCGGCAAGCCTGCGGATCCGCAGGACCCGGATCAGGGCGTGGACGTCATACTCGCGGTATCCGTTGCTGCTGCGCGGCGGCTCGGCCAGCAGGCCGGTCTGGTGATAGTGGCGCAGGGCGCGGACGGAGACGCCTGCCAGCTGCGCCAGTTCACTGCTCCTCAACTGCGACCGCCCTTTCCTGGTTCGCCCTGTCCTGGTCATCGGTCCCCGGTTCCTCCGCGGGGTCCGGCTCCAGCCTACGCAGCGGACGGCAGATCAGCGCCCCCGCCGCCGCAGCCAGCCAGAGTCCTGCCACCGCGACGGCCGCCGCCGTCGGCCCTGCCGCCTCGATGACCAGCGAGCCGCCGAGGACGCCGAGAGGTCCGGCGACCATGAGGATCGCGTTCTGGGTGCCCATCACCCGCCCGCGGACGGCGTCCGGCACGAAGTCCAGCGTCAGCACGCCCGTCACCGCTCCGAGGACCCCGCTGCCGGCCCCGACGACGACCGCGGCCGCGACGATCAGGCCGGGCGAGGGCAGCGGGGCAGTCAGGACGACACCGACGGCGGCCCCCGCCGTGCCCGCCGCGAACCACCCGCGCCGGCTGCCGCGTGTGCCTAGCCCGGCGTACAGCCCTGCCCCGACCAGGGTTCCCGCCGCGAGCGCGCTGAGGACGAAGCCGAGCAGCCCGGCGTTCCCGGCCAGATGGAAGTGCACCGGCAGGATCACGCCCTGCAGGGCGGACAGCACCGCCACGGAGACCAGAGTGACCAATGTCAGCGCAGCCATCACCGGGCTGGATCGAAGGAAGCGCCACCCGGCCAGCACCTCCAGGGGTCCCGCCGGGACGGTACTCGCCGCGACCGTCGGCTCCGCCGACGGGATGGCCCGGGCATCGACGGGCTCACCGGTGGAGCGCGGCAGCAGCAGGGTCAGCAGCGCGGCGGCCAGGGAGGTGGCCGCCGTGATCCACAGGACCGTCGACCCGTTGAACAGGACCATCAGGGTTCCGGCTGCGGCCGGTCCAACCACGATCATCAGCGCCGCCAGCGCTTCCCGCAGGCCGACCAGCCGTTCGGCGGCCACCCCCGAGTGCCGGACGGCGGCGGGCAGCAACGACTCCCGGGCGGTCATGCCCGGGACATCACCGAGGGCCCCGATGACCCCCAGCAGCACGAACCACCCCAGGTTCAGGCCCCAGAGCAGGTCCACCAGCGGCAGGGCGGCGACGGCGGCCGCCGAGACCAGATCCGCGGTGACGGAGGCGGTGCGCCGGTTGAACCGGTCGATCAGCGCCCCGCCGAGCACTCCGGCCAGGACGGCCGGCACGGCGGCGGAGGCGGCGACGACGCCGGTGTTGAGCGCGCTCCCGGTGGCTTGCAGGATGATCAGCGGCAACGCGACCGCAGCGATCGAGTTGCCCAGGATGGACAGTGCATGTGAGCCGAGGTAGGCGGCAGGAATCGTTGACATGCTTCGAGCCAAAACCATGACGCAGGGGCGGGGTCAAGGGGGATAACCCCCGCCCACGACGGCGCCCGGCCCCATATCGGCGGGCCCGGCCTGCGTAGGATGCTGAGTGACATGATTAACACCACCCCGGCGCCATCCGCCCGCCAGCTGCCGACGGACGACGACACCGCCGTCCTCCACCGGGTTCCGGATGAACCCGGCCAGCCGGATCCCGAACAGCCTGGCCCCGAAAGGCCTTCCCGGGAGGACCGGCACTGGCGTCCCGCGTTCCTCCGCCCCGCAACCTGGCGGGCCTTCGGCTACCACTGGGTATCACTGCTGCTGGCCCCGTTCGGCCTCGCCTACGCCGTAGCCGCGCTCACGCTGGGCGCCACGCTGGCTCCCACGTTCGGCGGGCTGGCGGTCGGCGCGGCGCTGGTGGTCGCCGCCCGCGTCCAGGGCCGGATCCACCGCCCGCTGGCCTTCCGCCTGCTGGGCCGCCGGGTGCCCGAACCGCCGCCCTTCCGGGCCCGTCCCGGTTTCCGCGGCTATCTCCGCTCCGGGCTGGGGGACGCCACCGGCTGGCGGGCGCTGGCCCACATGGTGCTGAGCTTCGTGACGTCCACAGTGTCGGCCGTGCTGAGCATTACCCTGCTGGCCACCGGCCTGGGCTGCCTCACCTACTGGTTCTGGTACCGCTTCCTGCCCGCGCAGCAGGCCGCCGACGGCTCCTGGCACCGCGGCACCCTGCTGGGGTCGGACACCTACATGGAGGGACCGCTCTGGAACCTCGCCTACGTCGGCGCCGGGCTCCTGCTGACCTTCCTGATCTGGCCTGCGGTCAACAACGGGGCCGCCCGCGTGCAGACGGCGCTCGCCTCTTCACTGCTGGGTCCGACGGCGGCGCAGCGCCGGATGCGCGAGCTGGAGGCCAGCCGCGGCGTCTCGGTGCAGGATGCCGACGCCCGCCTGCAGCGGATCGAACGGGACCTGCATGACGGCACCCAGGCCCAGCTGGTGGCCATCGCCATGAAGCTCGGTGACGCCCGCGAGCGTCTCGCGGCGGAGAACGTGCCCGGGGAACTGCGGAACCTGCTGGACTCCGCCCACGGAACCGCGAAGGAGGCCCTGGTGGATCTGCGCGGCCTGGCCGCCGGCATCCGGCCCGCAGCCCTGAACGACGGGTTGGACACCGCCCTTGAATCGCTGGCCGCGGCCTCGCCGCAACCGGTCAGCCTCACCTATCTGCTGCCCCGCCGGCCGGCTCCCGCGGTGGAGGCCATCGCCTACTTCTGTGCTGCGGAGCTGCTGAACAACGTCGCCAAACACGCCGGAGCCGCCCGCGCGTGGCTGCGGGTGGAACCGGGCGCCGAGCCCGGAACGCTGGCCCTGACCGTGCGGGACGACGGGCGCGGCGGCGCGGACCCGGCGTCGGGCACCGGCCTCGCCGGCCTGGCCGACCGGGCACGGACCGTGGACGGGGAACTGCGCGTCTTCTCTCCGGCCGGCGGCCCGACCGCCGTCACGGTACTGCTGCCGTTTTCCTGATATCCGTCCCGGTGGGGCAAGCTGCAGGAATGAGGATCGCGATCGCCGAGGACTCCGCCCTGCTTCGGGCCGGGCTGAGCGAGCTGCTGGCGGGACGCGGGCATGAGGTCACGGCCGCCGTCGACAATGCCGGGGACCTGCTGGCCGCGGTGGACCGGGAGGTGCCCGACGTCGTCGTCCTGGACAACCGGATGCCGCCCACCCACACCCATGAAGGCGTGCGGGCGGCGCTGGCCCTGCGCACCAGCCATCCCGCGGTGGGCGTGCTGCTGCTGTCCCAATACGTGGAGACCCGCTACGCGGCCCGGCTCTTCGCAGGCCAGCCCGCCGGCACCGGCTACCTGCTCAAAGATCGGGTGGCCGACGTCGCCAGCTTCCTGCAGTCCCTTGAACGGGTCGCCGCCGGTGAAACGGTGCTGGATCCGGAGGTCGTGCGGCAGCTGATGGGTGCCTCCGGCCGGCACGCCGAACTGGCCGCCCTGACGCCGCGGGAGCAGGAGGTGCTGGCACTGATGGCCCAGGGCCGGACAAACGCCGGCATCTGCGCGGACCTGTTCCTGTCCGCCGGAGCGGTGGAGAAGAACATCACCGCCATCTTCGCCAAGCTCGGGCTGCTGCCGGATGCGGGGGACCACCGCCGGGTATTGGCCGTGCTCAAGTACCTGGAAGGAGCCCAATGACGACGCAGGTACCCGATCTGGTCAGCGGGCTCAGTGCCTTTCCGTTGACCCCGCTGCGTGATGACGCCGTCGACGAGCCGGCGCTCGCGGCCCTCGTGGCGCGGCTGGCGAGCGCGGGCGTGGACTCCATTACCGCCCTGGGCTCCACCGGCTCCTACGCCTACCTGGACGCCGCGGAGCGGGCGCTCGCTGCCCGGATTGCGGTGGAAGCCGCCGGGGGAGTGCCGGTGTTCGTCGGTGTGGGGGCGCTGCGCACGTCCCAGGTGCTGACCAACGTGGCTGCCGCGGAGGCTGCCGGCGCCGCCGGGGTGCTGCTGGCCCCGGTGAGCTACCAGCCGCTGACCGACGACGACGTCTTTGGCCTCTTCGCCGACGTCACCGCCCGGACCAGCCTGCCCGTGATCGTGTACGACAATCCGGGCACCACCCGGTTCCGCTTCAGCATGGACCTGTATGGGCGGATTGCCGAACTGCCAGGGATTGCGTCGATCAAGATCCCCGGCGTGCCGGCGGATCCGCAGCAGGCCCGGGAGCACCTGGCGGCCATCCGCGCCGCGGTGCCGGCCCACGTGGGGATCGGCGTCTCCGGCGATGCGCGGGCGGCGGACGGGCTCGCCGTCGGCTGCGATGCCTGGTACTCAGTCATCGGCGGCCTGTTTCCCGAGCCGGCGCTGCGCCTGCTCCGGGCGGGGCAAACCGGGCAGCACGACGTCGCGGCCGCCGAATCGGACCGGCTCGCCCCGCTCTGGGACCTGTTCGCCGAGTTCGGCAGCGTCCGGGTGGTTGCCGCGGCGGCCGAGCAGCTGGGCCTGGCCCGGCGTTCCTGCCTGCCGCTGCCGCTGCGGGGACTGGACGACGCCGCGCGGGAGCGGCTGGCCCGGGCCCTCACGGACCTGGAGCTGGAGCTGGAGCTGGACCGGTGACCGGCCGGGCGCGATGACCGGACCGCTGATCTAGCCGGCCTGGCCCTCGGCAGCCTGGCGCTGCCCGGTGGCGAGCGCCGCGACCACGCCTCCGTCCACCAGCAGGTCGGTGCCGGTGATGAACGACGCGTCCGGGCTGAGCAGGAACGCCGTTGCGTTGGCGATGTCCTCCGGCGTGCCCAGCCGCCCGGTGCCCGAAGCCTCCACCATGGCGCGCATCTGCGCGCCGGACCCGCCGGCCAGCTCCTGCTGGCCCATGGCCGTGGAGATCACGCCCGGGCTGATGCTGTTGACCCTGGCCCCGCGCGCTCCCCAGGCCAGGCTGGCCGCCTGGACCCGCAGCTGGTTGCCGCGCTTGGCGATGCTGTAGGCCGTGCCGGCGTCCGTGAGCCCGGCGATGAAGGGCAGGGCCAGCAGCTGCTCCACCGGGGCGGTGGCGAGCGCGGCCTCCACCTCGGCCGGAATCCGCCCGGCGGCCATCTGCCCGGACATGCTGGAAATGAACACGCCCGCGCCGCCCGGGGCGATGATCTGCCCGAACTCCTCCAGCACCAGCGCGAAGCCCAGCAGGTCCACCCGGCGCACGGCGTCGACCGGAGCCTGCACCGGCGACACCCCGGCGGTGTGCACCACATGTTCCACCAGGCCCAGGGACTGGGCGCGGGCGGCGAGCGCGGCCACGGATTCCGGGGCGGAGACGTCCACGTGCTGAGTGGTGACGTCGTAGCCGTCAGCCGCCGCTGCCGCGGCGACGTCGGTCAGGGTGCCCTCGTGGAAGTCCGCGAGGAGGACCTTCCGGCCGGCGCCGAGCCGGCGGAGTACCGCCTGCCCCATCCCGCCGACGCCGATGATGACCAGTGATCCGAATGCCATGAGACTCTCCCGGGTAGACGCCGCCTTTGCTCTCTGACCCTAGCCCAGGCGGGTAGGCGTGTCAGCCGTCAACAGCTGGTGCGTGGCCGGGCTTTCGAGTCGGACCGTGAGGGTCGCGGTCTAGTCTGTCGACCGGTGAAGGACGAAAATCCCGCCGTACGCCGGCTGGTCTGCGCGCTCCTGGTCGCTCTTCGTGTATTCGTCCACCACGGCCTGTATGCGGGTGATGACATCCTCGGCATCAGCCTCGGAGAGGTGCAGCACGAAGCGTGAGAGGTTGGCGAGGGCCTCCGGCCCTGCCTCCGTGACCTCTTCCCTGAAGGCCTCGATCGGTGCCAGCGGACCGTCCGGCCCGGCTTCACCCAACGCGGTGTCCAGATTCAGGGACCGGCCCGTGGAACGGTACGGCTTCTCCAGCGCACCGCTCTCTCCCGTGCGGACCGCCGCCTGTTCCAGAAATCCCGTAGAGAGCAGCTGACGCACGTGATAGAGCATCGTCCCCGGATCCTGGCCCAGCCGATCAGCGAGCTGCTTGTTGGTCAGCTCATGGAGCCCGCACAGTCTCAGGATTCGCAGCCGCAGCGGATGGGCCAGCGCCTTAATTTCCCGTGCAGTGGCGAGGGGCTTTTCATCGTGCGAGCCCGTGTGCTTCTCCATGGGTCCACCCTACAAAGTGATGTACTGGATTCCAACCCCCTTGAGTTTTCTACATTGCTGCGTCATGGTTCACCTATGACCGATCACACGCCGTCCGTGGAGGAACGGAACAGAGCGCCGCTGGGTGGCGCCCTACTGGAAGCTGTGGACCTCAGCCGGACTGTCCAATCTCGCCGACGGCGTCTTCAAGATCGCCCTGCCGCTGCTGGCCATTCAGCTCACGCAGTCACCCACACTCATTGCCGGGCTCAGCGTCGTGGCGACTTTGCCCTGGCTCCTCTTTGCCCTGACTGCCGGCGCCCTGGCTGACCGGCTGGACCGACGCAGGATCATGCTGTGGGCCAATCTCACCCGCGCGCTGCTCCCCGCCGCGCTGGCAGCCGTGATCCTGCTGGATTTGGGCTCCATATGGGCCCTGTACGTTGTCGCGCTCATGGTGGGCGTGGCCGAGACGCTCTACGACACATCCGCGCAGTCGATCCTGCCCCAGGTGGTGAACAGGGATCAGCTTTCGCGCGCCAACGGCCGGCTCTACGCCGTGGAGCTCACTGCCAACCAGTTCATCGGCCCTCCGCTGGGAGGCCTGCTCGTGGCCATCGGCGTCGTTGCCGGCCTCGCGGTGCCGGCGGCGCTGTGGCTCGCCGCCATCGGGGGACTGCTTCTGGTTCCGGGGACATACCGGATCGAACGGGACCAGGTCACAACACTGCGCTTCGACATCGGTGAAGGCCTGCGGTTCCTCTGGAACCAGAAAATCCTGCGTGCGCTTGCGGTGATGACAGGCGTGTTCAACTTCGCCTCCAGCGCGGCCTTCGCGGTCCTGGTGCTGTTTGCCGTCGGGCCGGCGTCAGCCATGAAACTGTCCGATGTGGGGTTCGGGCTGCTCTTGACGGCCTCGGCCGTCGGAGCCTTCGTCGGCTCCTTCATCGCCGACCGGGTCGAAGCGAGGCTGGGCCGGTCGAGGGCCCTGACGCTGGCCGTTCTTGGGGTCGCGCTGTTCGTAGGGGCGCCCGCCGTGACCAGCAATCCCTACATTCTCGGCCCCGTCCTCTTTGTGGGCGGCATGCTGACCGTGCTGTGGAACGTCATCACCGTGTCCCTGCGTCAGCGGATCACTCCCGACAAACTGCTCGGCAGGGTCAACAGCGCCTACCGCCTCCTGGCCTGGGGAACCATGCCCCTCGGAGCCGCGGCAGGCGGACTTCTGGCCGAATGGCTGGGTCTGCAGGCCATGTTCGCCGTCATGGGAGTGCTGACCCTCGCACTGCTGTCGGTGATGCCGGTCCTCAGTGACAGGGCAATCGATGCTGCCGACGTCGACCACCCGGCTGGTTCGTGAGAGGGCGCCCGATCGACGGGAGTTTTCAGAAGGTGCTTTGCAGCTGTCTCGACGGCGGCGGCACGCACCGGGAGACTTAAACCCGGTTCGCCACGACTGCGGCGCGCCCTCGGCTGGAAGGGGTTCCATGCTCGGCCTGGAACTCGTCGTCATCCTGGCGGCGGCGGTGCTGGCCTGCAATCTGGCCGCGCCCAGGCTGCGCGTCGCCCCGCCCCTGCTGCTCGTGGCAGCGGGGACGCTGCTGGGGTTCATTCCCGCGCTGCGTGAGGTGGAGCTGCCCAGCGATGTCGTGCTGCTGCTGTTCCTGCCTGCGCTGCTCTACTGGGAATCGCTGACCACCTCGCTGCGCGAGATCCGCAGCAACCTGCGCGGCATCGTGTTGATGAGCACAGTGCTGGTGATCGCGACGGCGGCGGGAGTGGCCGCCGTCGGGCACGCCCTGGGCATGTCATGGGGCGCCGCGTGGGTGCTGGGCGCCGCTGTGGCTCCAACCGACGCGACGGCGGTGGCGGCACTGGCCAAGGCGCTGCCGGCGCGCAGCGTCACCCTGCTGCGGGCCGAATCCCTGGTCAACGACGGCACCGCGCTGGTGCTCTACGCCCTGGCCGTATCGCTGACCGTGGGGGAGCAGGATTTCAGCACGCCGGTCATCGTCTGGCTGTTCATCCTGTCCTACATCGGCGGCGCGGCGGCGGGAGTGGTCACCGCACGGGCGGGCATCCTGCTGCGCCGATGGGTGCAGGAACCGCTGCTCGGCAACGTGATCACCTTCCTGACGCCGTTCACCGCCTTCCTGCTGGCTGAGCTCGTCGGCGCCTCCGGCGTGCTGGCGGTGGTGGTCAGCGGGCTGATCATGAGCCAGGTGGGCCCCCGCGTGGTGCAGGCCCAGACCCGGCGGCAGGCCGAGGCATTCTGGTCCTTCTCGACCTTCCTGCTCAACGGTGCCCTGTTCGTCCTGATCGGCATCGAGCTGCACGCGGTGGTGCGGGGCCTGACGCGCAGCGAGTTCGGGCTGGGCCTGCTGGCCGTGGCCCTGGTGTCCGCGGCCATCGTGGCGGTCCGGTTCGGCTTCCTCTTCGCCACCGACGCGCTGATCAGGGCCGCCGCGCGGCTGCGGGGCCGCCGGCCGGGCAGCCTCCGGGCGCAGGTGGTCAGCGGGGCGGCCGGGTTCCGCGGCGCGGTTTCCCTTGCCGCCGCGCTCGGGGTGCCGCTGGTGACCACCTCCGGCGGCCCCTTCCCGGACCGCGGACTGATCATCTTCGTCACCGCCGGAGTGATCGTGGTGACCCTGGTGGTGCAGGGTCCGCTGCTGCCCCTCGTCGCCGCCTGGGCCCGCCTGCCCGGGGATGCGCACCTGGACCGGGAGCGGCTCATGGCGGAGACCCGGGCCGGGGAGGAGGCGCTGCTGGCCCTGCCGCGGCTTGCCGCCGAACTGGGGACGGCTCCGGAGATGGCCGAACGCGCCCGGAACGAATACCGGATCCACCTGGAGGTGCTCCGGGCCGGCCGGCAGGGCGCCGGGGATCAGCCGATCCTGCGGCTGGACCGGGACTACACCCGGCTGCGGCTCTCGCTGGTGGCACGCAAGCGGATGACCGTGGTCCGGCTGCGGGACGAGGGGCGGATTGACGACGCCGTACTGCGGCGGATCCAGGCCAGGCTGGACCTGGAGGAGCTGCGCCTCTCCGGGCACGATCCGCCGGAGTAGCGCAACGCCCGGGGCGGACGCGGCGGCGCAGGGGACGCGTGCGGAGGCGGGCGCCTACCAGGCGTAGTCCTGCGGAGCAGGCTTGTGGCCGGGGAAGATCTCGTCCAGCTGCTGCAGGGTCTTCTCATCCAGCTCGAGCTCCAGCACGGTCAGCTGGTCCCGGAGCTGCTCCAAGGTGCGCGGACCGACAATGGGAGCCGTGACCCCGGGGCGGTGCAGCAGCCAAGCCAGGCCGAGCAGGGCCGGTTCGAGGCCCAGATTCGCGGCGAGCTCCTCGTACCGGCGGATCTGGTCCTCGTGCTTCTTCAGCAGCTCCAGGGTGCGGCCCGAGGTGCGCCTGCCCTCCTGCTCGGTCTTGCGCAGGATCCCGCCGAGCAGCCCGCCCTGCAGGGGAGACCAGGGCAGCAGTCCCAGCCCGTAGTGCTGTGCGGCGGGCAGCACTTCCAGCTCCACCGCGCGGTTCAGGAGGTTGTAGATGCTCTGTTCGCTGATCAGGCCCAGGTAGTTCCGGCGCTTTGCCGCCTCCTGGGCCTGCGCAATGTTCCAGCCGGCGAAGTTGCTGGAGCCGTTGTAAATGACCTTGCCCTGCGCGACGGCGACCTCCATGGCCTGCCAGATTTCCTCCCACGGGGTCTGCAGGTCGATGTGATGGAACTGGTAGAGGTCGATGTGATCGGTCTGCAGCCGGCGCAGCGACGCGTCCAGGGCCTGCCGGATGTTCAGGGCCGAGAGGAAGGTCGCGTTGGGCCATTCGCGCATGCTGCCGTAGAGCTTGGTGGCGATCACCGTGTCCTCGCGCCGGCCGCCGCCCTTGGCGAACCAGCTGCCGATGATCTCCTCGGTGCGTCCCTTGTTCTCGCCCCAGCCATACACGTTCGCCGTGTCGAAGAAGTTGATCCCGGCCTCCCGGGCGGTGTCCATGATGGAGTGGGCATCCGCCTCGCTGGTTTCCGGGCCGAAGTTCATGGTGCCCAGGCACAGGCGGGAAACGGACAGGCCGGAACGGCCCAGGTGCGTGTACTGCATGCGGTGCTCCTTCGGAGGAGTGGAGTGGAGCCGGCAGCCCTGCCGGTCCGCCCATTCTGTCCGCTGCTGCCGGGGCTGGCCAGCGCCGGTTCCGAGTCAGCCCTCCGGGGAGCCGGACGCGGTGCGCCGGCCCAGTCCCTCCCTGGAGTTGCCGCCCCGACGGGTTACGGCCGAGGCCCAGACCCATGTCGTCCGGCGGATACCGGCATCAATCCAGGCAACCTGGACGGCACGCGCCGACCAGGCCGTGGCCGTCCCGGCGACCCGCTCCGCGCAGCCCGGGAACCGGATCCAGGCCCAGACCGGAAGGCCGGGGGCGGCGGTGCTGACCGGGTTGTGCTCGAAATCCAGCTCCTCCGCGGTCAGGCCGAGAGGTTCCGCGCGCCGGGCATAGCGGGCGGCGAGGCGCTCCACCGCTTCCTGGTCCATGACTTAAAAATAGAACATACTTTCGAATGCGACAGCCGCTCGACGGAGAACCAAGGAGGGCTGCCGCAGCGGTGTCCTGGTTCGCCGATCGGTGAGGTCCCGGCCGGCCGCTGACGAGCCGGCCGACCTGTGGCAGGATCGGACCGACGGCCGGAAACGGCGGGTAACGACCTGGGCCACCGCGCTGGCCGTGTTGGGCGCGTGTCTTTCCAAGTCATACCAGTGGCCCAGGTGGCCGTCCTTGACTTCGGGGGTGGGCGATGGCGACGAACCGGTACCTGCGGTGGGCCCTGGACGCGTTGCCCTCGCTCGCCGGCCTGGCGGTCCTGGCCTGGCTGCTGCTGGACGGTGCGGCCGGCCAGACGGGCGGGCTCACCGGTGCCTTCATGACCGGACTGGCCGCTGCCGTTGCGGTGGGCGTGCTGGTGCGCGTCTTCGGCCCCGCCCGCGGGCCGCGTCCCGTCCGTGACGCCCTGGCGCCCCTGGCCGGCGCCGCGGCGGCCTACAGCGAACTGCTCACCTCCCAGCGGCCCGGCAGCCCGCCCGAACCGGCCCCTTCCGCCGACACTGCCACGCCGTCCGGCCTTCCCGACGACACCCGCCCCGGCCCGGGGCTGCCCTGACGGCTGCCCTGACCCGCCGTCGTCGTCCTCCGCGGAACCGACCTGGGGCACAATGGGGGCATGTGCGGACGCTACGTGATGGCCAAGGCCACGGCGGACCTCGTGGCCGCCTTCGCCACCGAACAGACCATGGGCGCCGAGGTGCCCCCGTCCTGGAACGTGGCTCCCACCGATGAGGTGCGCATCGTTACCGAGCGGCTGCAGCCCGCCGATGACGATGCCGGGCAGGTGCCGGAGCGGGTGCCGGTCCGCCGGCTGGCCACCGCGAAGTGGGGCCTCATACCGTCCTGGGCCAAGGACCGGAAAATCGGCGCCAGGATGATCAACGCCCGGCGGGAAACCGTGCTGGAGAAGCCGGCGTTCCGCAAGGCCGCGGTAAAGCGTCGCGCCCTGGTCCCCGCGGACGGCTACTACGAGTGGGAAAAGGACGGCGGGCGGAAGATCCCCACCTACCTCTCCTCCCCGTCGGAGGATCCGCTGGCCTTCGCCGGGCTGTACGAGTTCTGGCCGGATCCGGCGCTGCCCGAGGACCACGAGCACAAGTGGCTGCTGAGCTTCACCATCATTACGACGGCAGCGACCGACGCCCTTGGACACATCCATGACCGGACTCCGCTGATCATTCCGCCGGACCTGTGGGGCGACTGGCTGAACCCCGGGCTGAGCGAACGCAGCGACGTCGCCGGCCTGCTGGAGGCGATTCCGGAACCGGAACTCACCCCGCGGACGGTCAGTGACCGGGTGAACTCCGTAAGGAACAACGGGCCGGACCTGATTGAGCCCGCCGCTCCGGTAGCGTAGGAGACCGGATTGCATCACAGCAGGGGGAGAACACGTGGCTGACGCCTACTACCGGCCGCTCGGCGAGGGCAGCTTTGAGTCCACCATCCACGCCCAAGGGGCCTGGAACCCGGACGAGCAGCACATGGCACCGGTCTCGGGCCTGCTGGCACATTGCCTCCAGCAATGCAGCCCGCGCCCGGACCTGCGGATCGCCAGGATCAGCTACGAGATCCTGGGCCTGATTCCCGGCGGCAGCTTCGACATCACGACCAAGGTGATCCGGCCCGGCCGGACCATTGAGCTGGTGGAGGCGGAAATGGTGGCCGACGGGCGCACCGCCGTCCGTGCCACCGCCTGGCGCCTGGCCACCCGCCCCACCGACGCCGTGGCGGCCGTCGAGGACGAGCCCATGCCCGGCCCCGAGCACGCCGGCGGGCACGAAGGCATGACGGAATGGCCCGGCGGATACATCGCCTCGCTGGAGCTGCGCGCCCTGCCGGGACTCCGTCCCGGCCGCGGCCGGGCCTGGCTGCGCACGCCGCACCCCCTGGTGGAGAACACCCCGGTCTCCGACCTGGCCCGCCTGATCGGCCTGGTGGACACCGCCAACGGCATCGCCACCCGGGTTCCTCCGGGCGGGGACAGCTGGATGTTCCCCAACGTCGACCTGCAGGTGCACCTGTACCGCCAGCCGGCCGGCGAATGGCTGGGCCTGGACACTCAGGTCACCTTCAGCGCCGACGGGATCGGCCTGACCTCCTCGGTGCTGCACGACCTCGACGGGCCCTTCGGCCGCAGCGAACAGATCCTCACCGTCCGCCCGCTCGGGGCAGCCGCCGGACAGGGATGAGCATGGAAGCACCCGCCGTCGTCCCCGCAGCAGCAGCCGCCGGCCGCCCCGCCCTGTCCCTGGCCCGCCAGGAACGCTCCCTCGGCGCGGAGGCGGACCTCGCCTTCGCCCTGGAGATGCTCGACGCCGCCCGGGCCGGCCGGATCGGCCCCACCCTGCGGATCTACCGGCCGGTGCCGACGGTGGCGCTGGGCCAGCGGGACGCGCGGCTGCCCGGGTTCGACGCCGCCGCCGCTGCCTGCCGGAACCTGGGGTTCGAGCCGCTGGTCCGCCGGGCCGGCGGCCGCGCCGCCGCCTATCACCAGGGCTGCCTGGTGGTGGACCATGTGGAGCCCGACGACGACGCGGTGGCCGGCTCGCGGCACCGCTTCACCGGGTTCGGGGACCTCTTCGCCGACGCCCTGCGCCGCTGCGGCGTGCCGGCGGCCGTGGGCGAGATACCGGGGGAGTATTGCCCCGGAGAGCATTCCGTGCACGGCACGGCGCTGGACCGCCGGCAGGTGAAGCTCGTGGGCACCGCGCAGCGCGTGGTTGCCGGAGCCTGGCTCTTCTCGTCGGTGATCGTCGTCCAGGACGCCGCGCCGCTGCGCGCCGTGCTCTCGGCGGCCTATGACGCGCTCGGCCTCGCCTGGCGCCAGGACACCGCCGGAGCGGCGGAGGACCTGGCCCCCGGCCTCGACGTCGACGGCGTGGAGGCCGAGCTGCTGAACGGCTATGCGGCCTCCCGGGAGCTGGTTCCCGCCGACTTCAGCGGGCTTGCGGCCTCGCTCTGAGCCGGTCCGGGCACGCACGGGCCCCCTGCCGCCCCGCGCCCCTTCGTCAGGACACGCCGCGCTGACGTGGTGCTGCCGCCCGCCGCCCTCGGCCGGTCAGTAGGCTTAGTACAAAGCTGAGCACCACGGAGGGAAGAACATGGCCAAGAACACCGTTGCGAACACCGCCCTGCGGCTGCGGGCCGTCCTGGAGATCCTTGCCCGGGAAGAACCCGCGGCTCCCACCAAGGTCAGCCGGGACGAGGTCCTGCAGGGAGCCCTGGCCCGGGTGCCGCTGCAGGACCGCGAGGCGGAGGTCCTCGCCAGCGGTGTCGCCCGCGGCGAGCGCGCCCTGACCACGGCCACCGCCAAGCTGGTTAAGGCCGGCTGGATCATCAAGCAGGGACGGGCGGGCTGGAGCATCACCGCGCAGGGACGGAAGGCGCTGGCCGAATTCCCCGAGACCGACCGCCTCATCGCCGCACTCGACGGCGCGCCCGCGGCAGGCGGCGGTGCCGACGTCGAACCGGTACGCCCGGACCCGGCGGCAGCCACGGAAGAGGTGCTGGAAGAGGCGGTGGCGGCCGCCGCGGGTGTCGCCGCCCCGGAGACGGGGGACGTGCACGGCGCCCATGCCGGGGCCTTCCCCCAGGAGCCGTCGTTCCCGCAGCCGAACTCCGTGGTCATTGCCGGCAGTTTCGGCGATGCCCTGGGTGGGGACTGGAACCCGGACGCTGAGCAGGGACGGCTGAGCTTCGACCGCAGCGACGAGCTCTGGAAGCTGACCGTGGACCTGCCGGCCGGCTGTTACCAGTTCAAGGTGGCGCTGGACGGCTCCTGGGCCGAGAACTACGGCCAGGGCGCCTTCCGCGACGGCGCGAACATCGAGCTACACCACGACGGCGGCCCGCTCACCTTCCTCTACGACCACGCCACCCATGCGGTGGTCACCAAGCCTGACACCTCCGGCTAGGCCGGCGCGCATCTGCGAGCCGGCCGACCCGACCGAGCCGGCAGGTGATCCGGTCCGGTGCTGCTCAGCGTCCGGACCCGGGCCGGGCCAGCGGGTCCACCAATGTGCCGGCCGGCTCGCGGACCCACCAGGCGCCGTCGCGCCGCCGCTCGGCGGGGGTGGTGTACCGGTAGCGGTACACCACGGCACGCACCGCCCGCGGCGGGCGGCCGTCGAACGGGTCGCTGCGCAGCAGCTTCAGCACCTTGGGGTCCGCCTCCAGCAGCCGGCGCAGCAGAGCCGGGAACCAGGAGCCGCCGGAGGCGCCCAGGGTCAGGAACCACATCAGCCAGTCAAGGCGCAGGTGGTACGGCGCGAACTGGCGCGGCATGCGCCGGGGATCTCCGGGCTTGCCGCGGAATTCGTACTCCTGCCACCGTGCCGCATCCCAGCGCCCGTCCGGGTCCGGCTCGTCCAGGGTGCCTTCGATGACGACCTCGTTGCGGCGCCGGGTGATGCTGCCGAACGCCCCGTAGGCGTTGGACAGGTGCCAGCGGTTGAAGCTGGCGTTCATCAGCTGGTTGCGGATGAACAGGTTCCGCAGCGGGCGGATACCCCACCAGAGCATCGCGGCGGTGGCCGCGAGCACCACGACCACAAACCACAGGGGCGTGGCCCCCGGTTCCGGGGACGCCGGCGCGAACCCCGGGACCACGGCGGCCACCGTGGAATCGCCCAGGGCGCTGAAGGCCAGGAGCATGGTCAGCCAGTTCAGCCACGCGAAGTTCCCGGACAGGACCAGCCAGCCCTGGGTGATGATGATGATCACCGCGGCGATGCCGGCCACCGGCTGCGGAAAGAAGAGGAAGAACGGCACCACCAGCTGGGTGACGTGGTTGCCTGCCACTTCCACCTTGTGCAGCGGTTTCGGCAGGTGGTGGAAGAACCAGCTGGCCGGGTTCGGCATCGGCTGGGTCTCGTGGTGGTAGTTCAGGGCGGTCAGGTCCCGCCACGCCGTGTCCCCGCGCATCTTGATCATCCCGGCGCCGAACTCGAGCCTGAACACCAGCCAGCGGAACAGGAAGATCACCGTGATCGGGGGAGCGACCTCGTTGGAGCCGAGGAACGCCGCCAGGAACCCGGCCTCCAGCAGCAGCGACTCCCATCCGAAGCCGTAAAACGTCTGGCCGATGTTCACGATCGACAGGTAGAGGCCGAACAGCAGCCCGAAGGCCAGCATCGGCACCCAGGGCGGCCCCTCCTGCGGCACCCCGGCCACCAGCAGGGCCGCGACGACGGCGCCCGTCCAGGCCACGAGGCGCAGGAACCGGTCGGAGTAGTGCCAGTGGAACAGGGTGGGAATGCGCCGGCCCTTGATCCGCTCAAGATAGCGTGGCGCCGGCAGCAGGCCGCGTTCGCCCAGCAGCGCCGGAAACTGCCGGGCAGCAGCGATGAACGCGATCAGATAGACCGCGGCGATGCCGCGCTGCAGCACCTGCCGGGCCAGCTCATATCCGTCCGCGCTGAAGAACTCCATGGCACCCCTACGATAACCGCAAAACGCCCCCGCTTCCGTCGAAAAAACCGACAGCAGCGGGGGCGTTCCAAGGTACGTCTACGAAGCCTAGTGCCCGCGGGCGATCCACTCGTCCAGGAACGGAGCTTCCGCGCCGATCGTCGTCGGATCCCCGTGGCCGGTGTTGACCACGGTTCCCGGCGGCAGGGACAGCAGCTTCGTCCGGATGGACTCGATGATGGTGCCGAAGTCGCTGTACGAGCGCCCGGTGGCGCCGGGGCCGCCGGCGAACAGGGTGTCGCCGGTGAAGACCACCGGGTGGCCCAGCTCCGGATCCCCGGTCAGCAGGAACGAGACCGAGCCGGGGGAGTGACCCGGTGTGTGCAGGGCGCGCAGCTGGGCCTTGCCCAGGGTGAACACGTCACCCTCGGCGATCTCGACGTCGGGTGCCCGGTCCGGGTACACCGCGTCCCACAGCATCCGGTCCTCCGGATGCAGGTGCAGCGGAGCGTCCAGCAGCTTGGCGGTTTCGGCGGCGGCGCGGATGTGGTCATCGTGCCCGTGCGTGAGCAGGATCCCCTTCACCTTGCGCCCGGCCACGGCGGCCACGACGGCGGCCGGATCGTGCGCCGGGTCAATCACCCACGCCTTGGTGTCGTTGCCGACGATCCAGACGTTGTTGTCGACGTCCCAGGTGCCGCCGTCCAGGCTGAACGTGCCGGAGGTGACGACCCGCTCAATGTTCAGTGCCATCTAGAGCTCCACCACCGAGCGCAGGACCAAGCCCCCGTGCATCTTCTCGAACGCGGCCTCGATGTCGCCCAGGCCGATCCGCTCAGTGACGAACGCGTCCAGGTCGAGCCGGCCCAGCTTGTACTGCTCGACCAGCATCGGGAAGTCACGCGACGGCAGGCAGTCGCCGTACCAGGAGGACTTCAGCGAGCCGCCGCGGCCGAAGACCTCGGCCAACGGCAGTTCAATCTTCATCTCCGGGGTAGGCACGCCCACCAGCACCACGCGGCCGGCCAGGTCGCGGGCGTAGAAGGCCTGCTCGTAGGTCTCGGGACGGCCGACGGCCTCGATGACGACGTCGGCGCCGAAGCCGTTCGTGGCGGCGCGGATGGCCTCCACCGGATCCTCCTCGCGGGAGTTCACCCCGTGGGTGGCGCCCATGGACTTGGCCATGTCCACTTTGGCGGGATCGATGTCGACGGCGATGATCGTCGTCGCGCCGGCCAGCTTGGCGCCCGCAACGGCGGCGATGCCCACGCCGCCGCAGCCGATCACGGCCACGGACTCGCCGCGCTTGACCTCGCCGGTATTGATGGCGGCGCCGATGCCGGCCATGACGCCGCAGCCGAGCAGGCCTACGGCGGCGGGATCGACGTCGTCGTCCACCTTGGTGCACTGGCCGGCGGCGACCAGCGTCTTCTCGGCGAACGCGCCGATGCCCAGGGCCGGGGTCAGCTCGGTGCCGTCCTCCAGGGTCATCTTCTGGGTGGCGTTGTGCGTGTTGAAGCAGTACTGCGGCTCGCCCTTGCGGCAGGCACGGCATTCGCCGCAGACGGCGCGCCAGTTCAGGACGACCCGGTCGCCGGGGGCGACCTCGGTGACGCCCTCGCCGACGGCGGAGACGACGCCGGTGGCTTCATGGCCCAGCAGGAAGGGGTAGTCGTTGTTGATGCCGCCCTGCTTGTAGTGCAGGTCGGTGTGGCAGACGCCGCAGGTGAGGATGTCGACCAGCGCCTCGCCGGGCCCGGGATCCGGAACCAGGATGGTTTCCAGCGAGACGGGGGCGTCCTTTTCCTTGACGACGACGGCTTGGACCTTGTGAACCATGGGGGTGTGCCTCCGGTGACGTTGGGTGCCGGCCGCCTTGAGCCAAGGGGCCTTGGTTCCATCCTAGGGACAGCACCGGGTCCGGACCGAATGCGGGCGGGCCGGGTGAAACAGGGCCCGCCCGCCCCGGAACGCCGGCGGCCCGCCGCATCCGTTGCGGACGCGGCGGGCCGCAGAGCGCGACGCCGGAGCTACAGGCCCAGGCGGGACTTCACCTCGGCGGCGGAGGGGTTGGTGGCCGCGGACCCGTCCGGGAAGATGACGGTGGGCACGGTCTGGTTTCCGCCGTTGACCGACTCCACCAGCTCGGCGGTGCCGGGGACCTCCTCGATGTTCACTTCGTTGTAGCCGATGCCGGCGGAATCCAGCTGGGACTTCAGCCGGCGGCAGTAGCCGCACCAGCTGGTCGAGAACATGGTGATGGTGCCGGCGGCGGGGGTGAACTCTTCAACGGTGGCCGTCATGGGAACTCCTTGGACTGGGGTGAACAACGTGGACTGTCTTGCCCGGTTCAACATTTTCACAGGCGCAGGCATTCCCGTACGGTCCCGCCTGCCCTCCACTCCTGCCCTCCACTCCTGCCCTCCGCTCCTGCCCTCCACTCTGAGCGCTGCCTCCGGTACGAAGCGGAGGAGCGGCGCCAAGTGGAGGGATTTTGCCCCAAGCGGAGGAAGAATGGAGGCATGTGCGGACGATACGTGATGACCCGCGCCGTCGGAGACCTGGTCGCGGAGGCCGAGGCGGAGGCGGACGACGCGCTGCAGCTGCGCGCCTCGTGGAACGTGGCACCGACGACGGACGTGCCGGTCGTCCTGGAGCGGCTGGTCGACGGCGCGGTGCGCCGCCAGGTGCATGTGGCCCGTTGGGGCCTGGTGCCGCGCTGGGCGGAGGATCCCGCCGTCGGAAACCGGGCCTTCAACGCCCGCACCGAAACCGTGCTGGAAAAGCCGACCTTCCGGGACGCGGTGCCGCAGCGGCGCTGCGCCGTGCCCGTGGAGGGCTACTACGAGTGGACGGCCGGGCCCGACGGCGGGCGGGTGCCGATGTTTGTCCGCCCGGAGCAGGGCGGGCTGATCTGGCTGGCGGGACTCTACGAGTGGTGGCGGGACCCGCAGCGCCCGGCGTCGGATCCCGGCCGGTGGCTGCTGAGCACCACCGTGCTCACCGTCGCCGCGCCGGAGCCTGACGACGCCGACCCGGCGCTCGCCGCCTTGGGCCAGCTGCATGACCGGTTGCCGCTGGCCTTGGGTCCCGGAATGCTGCGGTCCTGGCTCCATCCTGCCCGCCGGGACGCACCGGCCCTGGTGGCCGCCGCCCACGCGCAGGCCTTCACCCCGGCCGCCAGCTGGCGGCTTCGCCCCGCCAACCCCGCCGTCGGCAACGTGCGCAATGACGGACCGCAGATGCTGCAGCCCGGTCCGGAGGGCGCGCTGCCGCAGGCCGCGGGCGAGGCCCTGTTCTAGCGGAGCTCCAACGGAGCCGGTCCCGGGCTCTCGGCCGGCAGGTCCACGGGCGGCTCCGGAGCGGCGAGCAGCACGGTGCCGTCCGTGTCCACCGCCAGGCCCGGGTTCCAGCAGACCTCCCAGCGGAAGCCCTCCGGATCGGCGAAGTAGCCGGAGTAGCCGCCCCAGCTCATCTGCGTGCCCGGCGCGACGATCATTCCGCCGGCGGCTGCGGCCTCCGCCAGGATGGCGTCCACCTCCCGGGCGGAGCCGACGTTGTGGGCCAGGGTCACCGGTGCCGTTTCCGCCGGTCCCACCGCTCCGGCCTCGGCAGCCAGCTGGTCCGCCCGGAAGAACGCCAGCAGCAGCCCGTGGTTGATCTGGAAGAAGACCACTTCCTCCGGGACATACTGCACGGGCTTCCAGCCGAGGCGCCCGGCGTAGAACCCGTACGTCTGGTCGAGGTCCCGCACGCCGAGGGTGATCACTGAGACTTTGGCATCCACGCGCTGATCTTCCCACGCCGGGGCGGCATCGGGGCGGGTGAAGCGAATTGTTGCGGCGGGTTTTCCCGTCGGGTCCGCGCCGCCTCGGCGTGGACCGGTTGACGCAGCAGGCGGTAGGGGGCTCTGCTGGAAGCACGGCACCGCCATGACAGGACCACGGCCACGACAAGGGCGGCTCAGCATGACGGATTCCCCCTCCGCACCGCACGGCTCCGATCCAGCCCACGAAAATCCCCACGGCGCCCCGGCCCATCCGGCAGGTGCGACGGCGGCAAACACCGGCGGCGGTCCGCCGCCACCGGACTCCGGCGCGCGGCGCAGCCGGGTACCGCGGTGGCTGCGGATCCTGCTGCCGGCGCTGCTGATTGTGGCCTGGGTGGGCATCGGCGGGTTCGGCGGTCCCTACTTTGGCCGGATCAGCGAGGTCGCGGACAACGACCAGACCTCCTATCTGCCGGCCAGTTCACCGTCCACCCGGGTGGCGGACCTGCAGGAGAAGTTCACCGAGTCCAACGCGCTGCCGGCCGTCGTGGTGTTCGTGAACGACGGCGGCCTGACCGGTGCGGACCGCAGCTTCATCGAGGGCCGGGCCGGGGCGCTGGCGGAGGTTCCCGGCGTCGCCGAGGGCACCTCGCCGCCGCAGTTCTCCGAGGACGGCAAAGCCGCGGAACTCTTCGTCCCGGTCCAGGACACCGACGAGCTGAGCGCCGCCGTGGACGAGCTGCGCAGCACCGGCGGCGAGGGCATCCCCGAGGGCCTGGCCGTCTACGTCACCGGTCCGGCCGGGCAACTGGCCGACATCAGCGAGGCCTTCGGCGGGATCGACACCTCGCTGCTGCTGGTCGCGGTCATCGCGGTGCTCGTCATCCTGGTGGTGGTCTACCGCTCCCCGCTGCTGCCGTTCCTGGTGCTGCTGACCTCCATCTTCGCCCTGTCGGCGGCGATCCTGGTGGTCTACAACCTGGCCCGGGCCGGCGTCGTGACCCTCAACGGGCAGGTGCAGGGCATCCTGTTCATCCTTGGCATCGGCGCGGCCACCGACTATTCGCTGCTCTACGTGGCCCGGTACCGGGAGGCGCTGCGGGACCACCAGGACCGCTGGGGCGCCACCTGGGCGGCGCTGCGCGGCATCTTTGAGCCGGTGCTGGCGTCCGCCGGGACCGTGGTGGCGGGGCTGCTCTGTTTGCTGCTCAGCGACCTGAACTCCAACAAGGCGCTGGGCCCGGTGGCGGCGATCGGCATCGGCTTCGCGTTCCTGGCCGCCATGACGCTGCTGCCCGCGCTCCTGCTGGTCGCCGGCCGGGCCGCGTTCTGGCCGCGCCGGCCGATGTTCGGCTCCGCGCATCCGGAGCAGGACGGCGGGGGCCGGGGCTTCTGGCCCCGGGTGGCGCGCACGGTGGAGTTCCATCCCCGGCGGACCTGGGTGATCTGCGCCGGGGTGCTGCTGGCGGCCTGTTTCGGGCTGACCCAGCTGCGGGCCGAGGGCGTGCCGCAGAGCGACTTCGTCACCGGGCAGTCCGACGCCCGGGAAGGCCAGCAGATGCTCAGCGAGCATTTCCCCTCCGGCTCCGGGGCCCCCGTGCTGATCGCCGTGCCCGAGAATGAACTGCAGCGGGCCGCGGACACCGTGCTGGGCGCCTCCGGCGTCGACTCGCTCACCGTCGCCGCGTCGGGCGGCCCCTCCGGCCAGCTGCCGGTCACGCGCGACGGCGTCCAGCAGTCCCCGATTCCCGGCGCGCCGCCGTCCTCGCCCAAGGTAGTGGACGGCGTCGTGCTCCTGGAGGCGACCCTGAGCGAAGACGCCGAGTCCGACGCCGCGGAGCAGACCGTGAGGGACCTGCGTTCGGACCTGTCTCCGGTGCCGGGCGCCCTGGTCGGAGGGACGACGGCGACCACCATCGACACCAACGACGCCGCCATCCATGACCGGAACCTGATCATTCCGGTGGTGCTGCTGGTCATCTGGATCCTGCTGATGCTGCTGCTGCGCTCCATCCTGGCCCCGGCGCTGCTCATCGGCACCGTAATGCTGTCCTTCTTCGCGACCCTGGGCATCTCCGCCCTGGTGTTCGACTACGTGCTGGACTACCCGGGAGCGGATCCGGCGGTGCCGCTGTACGGGTTCATCTTCCTGGTGGCGCTGGGCGTGGACTACAACATCTTCCTGATGACCCGGGTGCGGGAGGAGTCCCTGCACCACGGCACCCGGGCCGGGGTGATCCGCGGCCTGATGATCACCGGCGGGGTCATCACCTCGGCCGGGATCGTGCTGGCGGCGACCTTCGCGGCGCTGGGCGTCATCCCCATCCTGTTCCTGGCCCAGATCGCGTTCATTGTGTCCTTCGGTGTTCTCCTGGACACGCTCGTGGTGCGCTCGCTGCTGGTTCCGGCCCTCTCCTACGACATCGGTCCGCCGATCTGGTGGCCCTCGAAGCTGGCCCGTTTCCGCCGCGAACCCGATGGTCCGCTGACGGGACCGAAAGCCGGTTCGGTACCCTGAATGTCATGGACACAGACCAAAGCCATCAGCTTGAAGACGTCCGGACCGCCATTGATGAGATCGACGAGGAGATTGTCGGACTGATGTGGCGCCGCCAGCGCCTGGTCCGCCTGGCCGGGGGACTGAAGGACAGCGACGACGCGGTCCGCGCTCCGCAGCGCACCGCGGAGGTGCTGGAGCACGTCTGCTCCGCGGCGGAAAGCCACGACGGAGACCGGACCGTCGTCGAGCGCACGTACCGGGCCATGCTCGACGCGTTCGTCGACTACGAGCTCAAGGTCCGCCGCGAAGACGAGGCGCAGGCCCGGCTCGACGCCTTCAGCCGCAGCTGACTGACCACTCCCTTCAACGCAGGCTGTCCCACTCCGGGGTGTCGCGCCCCAGCGGCCCGGCGGGAACCCGCCACGCCAGGACCGGTTCGGGAACGCCCGGCGGCGCCGTGAAGCGCAGCGGCGCCGGCAGCCGGCGGCCCGGGCCCAGGTCCGTCTGCTCCGGCACCGGCGTGCGGTCCAGCTCCACGGACGCCGCCGGATCCAGCTCCCAGTGGCCGACGGCGGCGCGCCGCAGCGCCGTCGCGGTACGGGCCAGGGACAACCGGCCCGCCGCTGTGCCGCCGGCCAGGCGCCGCCGCCACCCCTGCAGGGCCGCCGCCGCCGCCAGATAGCCGGTGGCATGGTCCAGCGCCTGCACCGGAAGCGGAACCGGCTTTTGCGCCGAGGCGGCGGCCATCCCGGCGTCGGCGATCCCCGCACTCATCTGCACCACGGAATCAAACCCGCGACGCCGCGCCCAGGGCCCGCTCCAGCCGTAGGCATTGAGGCCGATGTCCACGATGCCCGGACGCAGCTCCTGCAGCTGCCGCTGGGACAGGCCCAGGCGGGCCAGGGCTCCCGGTCGGTAGCCGTGGACCACGATGTCGGCCTGCGCGGCGAGGTCCCGGAGCCGGCCGCCGCCTGCCGTCGTGGCGGCGTCAAGCCGGGCAGTGCGCTTGCCCAGGGTCATTTCCGGCTCCAGCGCCGGTTCATTCCAACCCGGCGGATCAATCCGCAGCACGTCGGCACCCAGACCGGCGAGGAACCGGGTGGCGGCGGGGCCGGCGATCACCCGGGTCAGGTCCAGCACCCGCACGCCGGCCAGCGGCTGCTCCGGCGTTGCGGAGGACGCAGGCCGGCCGACGTCGGGCACGTCCTGTCCGACGCCCAGCCAGGTCACCAGCGGCTCCGCGGCCACCGCGGACCCCTGCGGATGGCGGTCCCACTCCGCGCCGGAGTGCATGGCCGCGGCGCTTCCGCCGGCGGACACCACGGCTGTCTCCAGCTGCCCGGCGTTCCAGCCGGCCACCTGGACGGACACCGCTTCCCGGGTGGCTTCGCTCTGCTGCCCTTCGTCCAGGCCGAGCACGGAGAGGGCTGCCCGGCGATGATGCGGCGCGTTGGTGTGCAGCCGGATCCACCCGTCGCGGGCCCGATAATCCCCGGCCACCGGGTCCCAGGGCGAGGGCAGCTGCCATCCCTCGGGGGCGAAGGACATCCCGAACCAGCCGTAGGCGAGGACCGGATCGACCTCGACCTCGATGTCCGTGCCGGTCATTGCGGCGACCAGGGCTGCGGCCGCCTGTCCGGCTGCCGCCACTGCCCGTGCAGCAAACTCCTCGACCGGGTAGGGGGAAAGGGCAGTCATGCAGCGAGGTTACCGCCGGTCCCGGCGCTGCCATAGCAGCAGAAGCAGCACCGGGCCGGTTGATGAACATGCGGTGGAGTCCGCACCCGGGGGAGGACCCAACCGGGCGGCGGGACGGCCGCCGTTTGCCCCGGGCCTTGACTGGCCCGGCGCGCAGCCGTGCCATGGAGATGACTGCGTCTGACTCCAACCCCCGCAGGAGGAGCGCATGGCCGAGCGGTTCACCGCCCACGGAACGAACGCCGCGCACCCGATAGCGGGCATGACCGGAGCCATGGGCGCTCCCGTCAGCACCGTCGCCCTCGCCGCCCACCCTCCGGCCGCCCCCGCCGCCGAGGAGCATGCTCCCGGCCGTGTCGCGGCCCGCGGCGCTTCGGCGGCAGGATACGGCGGGTCCGGGCGGCAGCCGGCCCCGCCGCACTCCCCTCCCCGCGTCGCCCTGGTCTTCACCGGATTGATGCTGGCCGTGCTCGTGGCCGCCCTGGACCAGACCATCGTGGCCACCGCGCTGCCCACCATCGTCGGGGACCTGCGCGGGCTGGACCACCTCTCCTGGGTCATCACCGCGTACCTGCTCACCTCCACCATCGGCCTGCCCATCTACGGCAAGCTCGGGGACCTGCTCGGCCGCAGGAACATCTTCATCTTCGCCATCGTGGTCTTCCTCGCCGGCTCGGCCCTCTCCGGGCAGTCCCACAGCATGGCCGAGCTGATCACCTACCGCGCCATCCAGGGCGTGGGCGGCGGCGGGCTGATCATCGGCGCGCAGGCCATCATCGGGGACATCGTTCCGGCCCGCGAGCGCGGCAGATACATGGGCCTGATCGGGGCGGCCTTCGGCATCGCCTCGGTCAGCGGGCCGCTGCTGGGCGGCTGGCTCACCGACTCCTGGTCCTGGCGGTGGGTGTTCTACATCAACCTGCCCATCGGGGCGGTGGCGCTCGCTGTTATCATCGGCGCCCTGCACCTGCCAAGGAGCAGTTCCAAGGGGATCCGCCTGGACTACGCCGGGGCCGCGCTGCTGGCGATCGGCAGCGCCGCCCTGGTGCTGCTGACCAGCTGGGGCGGCAACAACTACGCCTGGACCTCGCCGACCATTCTCGGCCTGGCCGCGGTCGCCGCCGTTGCCGTTGCCGTGTTCATCCCGGTGGAGCTGCGCGCATCGGAACCCATACTCCCGCTGCGCCTGTTCGGCATCCGGAACTTCCTGATCTGCACGCTGGTGGGCCTCGCCGTCGGCCTGGCCATGTTCGGGTCCATCGCCTACCTGCCCACCTTCCTGCAGATCGTCAATGAGGCAACGCCGACCATGTCCGGCCTGATGATGCTGCCCATGACCGCCGGGCTGCTGATCACCTCAATCGGCACGGGCCAGTTGATCTCCCGCACCGGCAGGTACAAGATCTGGCCGATCCTGGGTTCGGCCACCATGATCGCAGGCCTGGTGCTGCTGTCCCGGATCTCCAGCACGACGCCGTACCTGCTCACCGCCGTCGGCATGCTGGTGCTGGGCCTGGGCATCGGGGCGCTGATGCAGAACGTGGTGCTGATCGTGCAGAACAGCGTGCCGCCCGACGACATGGGCACCGGGGTGTCCACCGCCAACTATTTCCGGCAGATGGGCGGTTCGCTGGGGATCGCCGTGTTCGGGTCGCTGTTCATCCGGCGGCTCAACGACCAGCTGGCCTCGGCGCCCCCCGGTGCCGGGGACGCCGCCTCCGGGGGTGCGAACTCGATCAGCCCGGAATCCATCAGGGCGCTGCCGCCCGGCGCCCAGGAGTTCATCAAGGATGCCTTCGGTGAGGCGCTGCCGCCGATCTTCCTGCTGGGCGTACCGATCCTGGGCATGGCTTTTATCCTCACCCTGTTCATCGTCCAGAAACCCCTGTCCACAACGGCACGGGTCACCGTGGACGAAGACACCGGAAGCTGAGGGCCCCGGACCGTGCCACGCGCGCCGAGACACCGGGAGCGGACGGTTGAACCACCCGGGCAGCGCCGCAGTCTTCGGGTCATCTTGGTCGGGCTGCTGCTCTCGGTGCTGCTCGCCGCCCTGGACCAGACCATCGTGGCCACCGCCCTGCCCACCATTGTCGGGGACCTGAACGGCTTGGAGCATCTGTCCTGGGTCGTCACCGCCTACATCCTGGCCGCCACCATCGGCCTGCCGATCTACGGCAAGCTGGGAGACCTGTACGGGCGGCGCAACATCTTCGTCTTCGCGATCGGGGTCTTCCTGCTCGGGTCCATGCTGTCCGGGCTGGCGCAGGACATGGGCCAGCTGATTGCCTTCCGCGCGCTGCAGGGCATCGGCGGCGGCGGGCTGATGATCGGTGCGCAGGCCATTCTGGGCGATCTGGTCTCGCCCCGGGACCGGGGACGCTACATGGGCCTGATCGGGGCCGCCTTCGGCCTGGCCTCCGTGGCCGGGCCCCTTCTGGGCGGCTGGATCACCGATGCCTGGTCCTGGCGGTGGGTCTTCTACATCAACCTGCCCATCGGCGCCGTCGCGCTCGCCGTCGTCATTTCCTCCCTCCACCTGCCCAGGCCGGGCGGTCCGCGCCCGCAGCTGGACTACCGGGGAGCGGCGCTGCTCGCCGTCGCCAGCGCCGCGCTGGTGATGCTCACCAGCTGGGGCGGGACCACCTACCCATGGGGCAGCTGGCAGATCCTGGGCCTGGCCGCCGTCGCGCTGGCTGCGACCGCCGTGTTCATTCCGGTGGAGCTGCGGGCCGCGGAGCCGGTGGTGCCGCTGAGCCTGTTCCGGATGCGAAACTTCATGCTCCCGGTGGCAGCCGGCATTGCGGTAGGCGTGGCGATGTTCTCCACCATCTCCTACCTGCCGACCTTCCTGCAGATGGTCAACGGGGCCACCGCCACAGGATCGGGGCTGATGATGCTGCCCATGATGGGCGGAGTGCTGGTCTCCTCCATCGGAACCGGGCAGCTGATCTCGCGCACCGGACGGTACAAGGCCTATCCGATCGCCGGCTGCGCGGTGGTGATCATCGGTCTGGTGATGCTCTCGCGGATCTCCGCCGACTCGCCGTACGCCTTCACCGCCGCAGGGATGGCCGTGCTGGGCCTGGGCATCGGGGCGCTGATGCAGAACCTGGTGCTGATCGTGCAGAACAGCGTGCCGCCCCGGGTGATGGGCACCGCCATCTCCTCCGCCAACTACTTCCGGCAGATCGGCGCCTCGTTCGGCATCGCCCTGTTCGGCTCCATCTTCATCACCCGGCTGGATGACCAGCTCGCCGACGCCCCGCCCCCGCTCGCCGGCACGGTGACCGGCGAATCCATCAATTCCCTGACCCCGCAGCTGCGGGCCGGCCTGCCGGCGCCGGTGCAGGACTTCATCGCCTCGGCCTTTGACCAGGCGCTGCCGCCGATTTTCCTGGTCAGCGTGCCGCTGGTCGCCGCGGCGTTCGTGCTGTGCCTGTTCATCAGGGAGGTGCCGCTGTCGACGACGGCGCGGGCGGAGGCAGCGGAGGAGGGGCGTGCGGGTTAGTTGAAAGCGGCGGTCAGGAGCATGAAGAACACGACCACCAGAGCCCCCAACAGCACCACCCAGGCAAGGGCCGCCCAGTTGTACAGCCGGGCCGCCAGCCTGCGGTTGCCCCGGCTGAAGGCCACGATGAACCCGACCACTCCAACGGCACATGCGGCGATACCGAAGAAGGGCACCAGCTCCAGCGCTCCGCTGCGGACGCTGTCCCTCAGGAAAAGGTCGAGGAGTTCAAACACCACAGGCGCTGACAACACCCAAACGACGGTGGACAGGACGAGTCCGACAATGGCGCCGGGCCCGATCCGGCGCCGATCCGGTGCCGCCTGTTCGGAACCTGCGTGCCCGGAACCTGCAGGGGCGCCGCCGTCGGGCCCGGGGGCCTGCCGATACGGATTGACATAGGAACCGGGATCGGGCGGGATGGGCTGGCTGTTTTCGGGCACGGGCTGTTCCTGTCCTTGAATCCAAGTCCCTGGGCGGACTCCGGGGCGGGTGGGTCGTTTGCACCAGTGTGCCTCATGGGGTCTGCTCTTACCGGCCTGCGGGCGGTTGATGTGAATGCAGGCGCTGGTTCACGGGCCACAGCAGCTGATCCCCGGGAGGGGTGTCCCTTTTGTCCGTACGCGGTCGTACACTGGTATTCGAACATGTGTTCGAAGACAGGGCGCCGTGTTCGGCGTCCAATGGAAGTGTCACGTACGTATCCGAAGCCTGCGGGCCTGCGATGCATAGGACGCTCCCGCGGCGGTGTGCCTGGGAGCGGGGCTGGAAGGAAACCGGCATGGGAGTCTTCAGCGAGGCGATAGAGGTGGTGTGCTCGCCGGCCGGCGTGCCCCTGCGGCTGCTCTGGGGCGGGCGCACCTACCGGCTGGCGGCGGATCCGGTGCGCTGGTACGAGCGCCGGAAATGGTGGGAGGAGGAAACCCGGGCAGAGCGCGGGCACGGCCCCGGGCTGGTGGACCACGAGATCTGGCGGGTGCAGGCCCGCCTGAACGGACGCTCCGCGCTGCGTACCCTGGACATCTCCCATCAGGTGGACACCGGGCGCTGGCGGCTGATCCGGGTCCATGACGCCCTGCGGGAAAGCGCCTAGGCCGAGCCCTCCATGCCCTTTACCCACCTGCACGTGGCCAGCGCCTTCAGTGCCCACTACGGGGTGTCCTGGCCCGAGGAGCTCGCCGCCGCCGCTGCCGCCGACGGAGCCGATGCCCTCGCCGTCACCGACCGGGACGGCCTCTACGGGGCGGTGAAGCACCTGCGTGCCTGCCTGGACACGGGCCTGGACGCCATCATCGGCGTCGACCTGGCGGTGCTCGACGGCGGCGGGACAGTCGGGCGGGTGGTCGTGCTCGCCCATGGGGGAAACCACGGGAGGGGTTACGCGGCCCTCTGCCGGCTGGTGTCCGACGCCCACACCGGCACCTCGCCATCCAAGGGGAGGCAGGGGCCGCCGGTGGGGGTAACCCGTGAGCAGCTGGCCGCCCGCGCCGTCGGCCCGGAGGGGGAGCCGCTGCTCACCGTCCTGGTGGGCCCGTACTCCGATGTCGGGCAGGCCATGCGCAGCCGCAGCTACGCCGTGGCACGCACCCTGTTCGCCCGCTGGCGGCGGGTCCTGCCCCCCGAAGCGCTCGCCGTCGAGGTCGCCACGCATCTGAGCGCACCGGGGGAGAACCTCTGCCTGGCCCATGCGGTGCGCATGTTCCGGCTGGCCGATGAGATGCGCCTGCCCGCCGTGCTGACCAACGCGGTGCGGTATGTCGATGAGGACGGCGCCGCCACTGCCGATGTGCTCGACGCCGCGCGCTCGCTGACCGCCCTGTCCCGCCTGCAGGACCTGCAGCCCAACGGGCAGGGCTGGCTGAAGAACGCCCGCACCATGGCCGCCCTGGCCCGGGAAATCAGCGCCGAGGCCGGTTACGGGGGTGCCGGCGCCGCCCGGCTGCTCGCCGATACCGAAACGGTGGCCGACCGCTGCCGGATGGATCCGGCGGAGGACATGGGCTGGAAACGCCCGGTGGTGCCCGAAGCATCGGTGATCGGCATCAGCGGCGAACCCATGGCGGAGCTGCGGGCCCGCTGCGAGGCCGGCATCACCCGCCGCTTCCCCGCACCGGATTCGGCGGGCGAGGCGGCGATCCGCACCCGGCTGGAGCATGAGCTGGGCATCATCGGACGGCTCGGCTTCGCGTCCTACTTCCTGACCGTTGCCGAGGTGTCGGCCATGATCACCGGCATGGGGGTCCGCGCCGCGGCGCGGGGCAGCGGCGCCTCCTCGCTGGTGAACTACCTGCTGGGCGTCAGCCACGTGAATCCGCTGGCGCACGACCTGATCTTCGAGCGGTTCCTCTCCCGCGACCGCTCCACGCTGCCGGACATCGACATCGACGTCGAAAGCGCCGAACGCCACCACGTGTACGAGCGCATCTTCGAACGCTTCGGCGCCGAACGCGTGACCCTGATGAGCATGCAGAACGGCTACCGTGCCCGCGGGGCGGTGCGCGACGCCGGCCTGGCCCTGGGGCTGGAGGACGAGGAGATCGGAGCGGTCGCCAAGCAGCTGTGGCGTTTCTCGGCGAGCAGGTTCCGTGAGGCGCTCGCCGAGAAGCCCGAGCTGAGGGAGATCTCCGGCCGGGTGGAGAAGAACAAGCAGCTGGACCTGCTCGTGGACCTCACCGAACGCCTGGACCGGCTGCCCCGGCACATCTCCATGCACCCGTGCGGGGTGATCCTGGGCGACACCACCCTGCTGGACCGCACCCCGGTCCAGCCCAGCGGCCTGGGCCTGCCGATGTCCCAGTTCGACAAGCACGACATGGATCCGATGGGCATGCTCAAGCTTGACGTGCTCGGGGTGCGCATGCAGTCCGCCATGGCCTTCGCGGTCCGCGAGATCGTCCGCATCCACGACGGCGCGCAGGACGTCGCCGACGCCGGCGGGCACCGGCCCGACGCCGCCGCCGGGGTTCCGGACTGGATCGGCGCCGACGGGCGGATCGACCTCGATGCCGTGCCGCTGGACGATGAGCCCACCTACGAGCTGATCCGCAGCACCCACACCCTGGGCTGCTTCCAGATCGAATCCCCGGGCCAGCGCGAGCTGATCGGCAAGCTCGCCCCGCGGGAATTCAATGACCTGATCATCGACATCTCCCTGTTCCGGCCCGGCCCGATGAAATCGGACATGGTCCGCCCCTACCTGGAGCACCGCCACGGCTGGTCGCCGGATGAATACCCGCACGAGGCGCTGCGTCCCGTGCTGGCCGAAACCCACGGGGTGACCGTCTTCCACGAACAGGTGCTGCGCACCTTCGACGTCTTCACCGGCTGCGGGCTGGCCAAGGCCGACGAACTGCGGCGGCTGCTCGGCAACGAAGACGCCGAGCCCGGCGTCGAGGCGTACTTCCGCGCCCGGTCCGCCGAACGCGGCTACACGGCCGAGGTGATCGACCGGGTCTGGGAGACCCTGAAGGCCTTCGGCAGCTTCGGCTTCTGCAAGGCGCACGGCGCGGCGTTCGCGGTGCCCACCTACCAGTCCGCCTGGCTGAAGGCACACCACCCCGAGGCGTTCCTGGCCGGAATCTTCGAACACGACCCCGGCATGTACCCGCGCCGGCTGCTGGTGGCCGAGGCCCGGCGGATGGGCATCCCCATCCTGCCGCTGGACATCAACCGCAGCGGCGGTCAGTACCGGGTGGAACGGGTTCCCGCCGAGCCCGGCCGGCCCGGACATCCGGCCCGGCCCGAACGGCTGGGCATCCGGCTCAGCTTCGCCGGCATCTACGGGCTCTCCGCCGCCGAGGTCCGCCGGATCACCGCCGGGCAGCCCTACGATTCCCTCGCCGATCTGCGGGCCCGGGCGAAACTCAGCCGGCCCTCGCTGCAGCGGCTGGCCCAGCTCGGAGCCTTCGACTCGCTTACCCGCGAAACCGGTTCCCGCGGCAGCCGGGCCGACCTGGTGGCACACCTGGCTGCCCAGCCGGCCCGCTCGCCGTCGGCCCGCTACACGCCGATCCCCGGCCAGCTCGCCCTGCCGCTGGGGGACACCGAACTGGAGAACCTGGATCCGGAGCTGCCCGAGCCCAGCCTGCCCGAGAAGGTCCGCACCGAACTGGACCTGCTCGCCGTCGACGTCAGCGCGCACCTGATGGAGAGCTACCGGCCGCTGCTGGAGCAGCTGGGCGTGACCCGCGCCGAGCAGCTGCTGGCGCTGCGCAACGGCACCGAGGTGCTGGTGGCCGGCATCCGCGTGGCCACCCAGACCCCGCCCATGCGCGGCGGCCGGCGGGTGGTGTTCATCAGCGTCGACGACGGCACCGGCTGCATCGACTGCACCTTCTTCCACGAGGCGCAGGAACAGGCCGGCCCGCTGCTCTTCGGCACCGAACTGCTGCTGATCCGCGGACTGACCCGGCGCACCGGAGACCGCGGCATCAGCCTGCAGGCCACCGCCGCCTGGAACCTTGCGGAGATCACCCCGGGCAGTCTCCCCGCGGACCTGGCCGCGGCGCTGCCCGCCGCCGAACCTGCCGGCGCATCCGTCGACGCCGTGCCCCGCCGCTCCGGCAGGCGCGGCAGGTTGGTTGGCCTTGGCGACAGCGGATAACATCGTAGGGGCGCGACCGCGGCTGCATCTGCCGCGGTATCGAAGGGAGCGATCCCACGCGCCGGACAAGCAAATCTAGGAGACAACGTGTCAGTGCCGGAACAGTTCACCCTCATCGTCGACGGCGAAGAGACCACGGTGGATACCGGCACCACCGGCGCCGCCCTGTTCTTCGATCGCCGCGACGTCGTCGTCATGCGCGTTGACGGGGTGCTGAAGGACCTGGACACCCCGCTGGTGCCCGGCTCCACCGTGGAGGCCGTGACCATCGACTCCGAAGACGGCCTCAACGTGCTGCGCCACTCCACCGCGCACGTCATGGCCCAGGCCGTGCAGCAGCTGCGCCCCGACGCCAAGCTGGGCATCGGCCCGTACATCAAGGACGGCTTCTACTTCGACTTCGACGTCGCCGAGCCGTTCACCCCCGAAGACCTGAAGACCCTCGAGAAGATGATGCAGAAGATCATCAACTCGAACCAGAGATTCGTCCGGCGCGTGGTGTCCGAAGACGAAGCCCGCGAAGCCATGGCCAACGAGCCGTACAAGCTCGAGCTGCTGGGCAAGAAGGACGGCGCCGAGGAAGCCGGCGAGGGCGCGAACATCGAGGTCGGCGCCGGCGAGATCACCATTTACGACAACGTCGACCGCAAGTCCGGCGACACGGTCTGGTGCGACCTGTGCCGCGGCCCGCACCTGCCCAACACCAAGCTGATCTCCAACGCCTTCGCGCTGACCCGCTCCGCCGCCGCCTACTGGCTGGGCAACCAGAAGAACCAGCAGCTGCAGCGCATCTACGGCACCGCCTGGCCCACCAAGGACGCCCTGAAGGCCTACCAGGAGCGCCTGGCCGAAGCCGAGCGCCGCGACCACCGCCGGCTGGGCACCGAACTGGACCTGTTCTCCTTCCCCGACGAGCTCGGTTCGGGCCTGCCGGTGTTCCACCCCAAGGGCGGCATCATCCGCAAGGCCATGGAGGACTACTCCCGCCAGCGCCACACCGAGGCCGGCTACGAGTTCGTCTACACCCCGCACATCACCAAGGGCCACCTGTACGAGGTGTCCGGCCACCTGGACTGGTACCGCGACGGCATGTTCCCTCCCATGCACGTGGACGAGGTCACCGATCCCGAGACCGGCGAGGTCACCAAGCCCGGCCAGGACTACTACCTGAAGCCGATGAACTGCCCCATGCACAACCTGATCTTCCGCTCCCGCGGACGGTCCTACCGCGAGCTGCCGCTGCGCCTGTTCGAATTCGGCTCGGTGTACCGCTACGAGAAGTCCGGCGTCATCCACGGCCTGACCCGCGTGCGCGGCATGACCCAGGACGACGCGCACATCTACTGCACCCGCGAGCAGATGAAGGATGAGCTGACCAACACGCTCAACTTCGTGCTGAACCTGCTCAAGGACTACGGCCTGGACGACTTCTACCTGGAGCTCTCCACCAAGGACCCCGAGAAGTACGTCGGCTCCGACGAGGTCTGGGAGGAAGCCACCCGCACCCTCGCCGAAGTCGCCGACGCCTCCGGCCTGGACCTGGTGCCGGATCCCGGGGGAGCGGCCTTCTACGGCCCGAAGATCTCCGTCCAGGCCCGCGACGCGATCGGCCGTACCTGGCAGATGTCCACCATCCAGCTGGACTTCAACCTGCCCGAGCGCTTCGAGCTGGAGTACCAGGCCGCCGACGGCACCCGCCAGCGCCCGGTGATGATCCACCGCGCCCTCTTCGGGTCCGTGGAACGCTTCATGGGCGTGCTCACCGAGCACTACGCCGGCGCGTTCCCCGCCTGGCTGGCACCGGTTCAGGTGGTGGGCATTCCCGTAGCCGAGGCGTTCAACGACTACATGTACGACGTCATCGACCGGCTCAAGGCCGAGGGTATCCGCGCCGAGGTCGACGCCGGCAGCGACCGCTTCCCGAAGAAGATCCGCACGGCGTCCAAGGACAAGATTCCGTTTGTGCTCATTGCCGGTGGCGACGACGCCGAAGCGGGCGCCGTCTCCTTCCGCTTCCGGGACGGCAGCCAGGACAACGGCGTGCCCGTCGACGAGGCCGTGAAGCGGATTGTCGACGCCGTCCGCACCCGGGCCAAGTAGCCGGCGGGGGAGCGCAGCCATGGCGGAACAGGACCAGGAACCGGACAGTCGGCGGGAACCGGGCGGCAGAGCAGCGCCGTACCCGGAGGACCAGGGCCTCACCGACGGCTTCCGGCTGGCCGGCGTGCCCGATTCCTTCCAGCGGCTCTGGACGCCCCATCGCCTGGCCTACGTGAAAGGCGGGCAGGAGCAGGTGACCTCCGAGGACACCTGCCCCTTCTGCGCGGCACCGGCGCGCAGCGACGAGGAGTCCCTGATCGTCCATCGCGGCAGGCGCGCCTTCGTGATCCTGAACCTGTTCCCCTACAACGCCGGACACCTGCTCGTGTGCCCGTACCGGCACGTGCCCGACTACACCGACATCGACGCGGAGGAGACGGCCGAGATCGCGGCCCTGACCCAGACCGCCATGCGGGTACTGCGCAAGGTGGCGAACCCGTCCGGCTTCAACCTGGGCATGAACCAGGGGGTGGCCGGCGGGGCCGGCATCGCCGCCCACCTGCACCAGCACGTCGTGCCGCGCTGGGGCGGGGACGGCAACTTCCTGCCGATCATCGCCCAGACCAAGGCCATCACCCAGACCCTTGCCGATGTGCGGGCCCAGGTGGCCCAGGCCTGGCCGCAGGACTCCGGGAATGAGCCCGGCGAAGGCCCGGCAGCTGCCGGCGTCGCCGCCCCCGAGCCCACGGACGGCGAGGGCTGATCCGGTGCTGAACAAATACGCGCGCGGGTTCTTTACCCGGCTCTTCACCCCGCTGGCGGCGTGGCTGCTGCGGCGCGGTGTGACACCCGACGCCGTCACCATCGTCGGCACCCTCGGTGTGGTCATCGGTGGGCTGGTCTTCTACCCGCTCGGCCAGCTCTTCTGGGGCACCCTGTTCATCACCGCGTTCGTGTTCTCCGACGTCATCGACGGGATCATGGCGCGCAGGCTGGAGCGCAAGGGCCGCTGGGGCGGATTCCTGGACTCCACCCTCGACCGGTTCGCCGACGGCGCCCTGTTCGCCGGCGTCGGCATCTGGTTCTTCACCGGCGGTGAGAATGACGCCGTCGGCGTGGCCGCGGTGATCTGCCTGGTCCTGGGCATGCTGGTCTCCTACATCCGCGCCAAGGCGGAGTCGCTGGGCTTCGACGCCAATGTCGGCATCGCCGAGCGCGCGGAGCGGCTGGTGTCGCTGCTGGTCACCACCGGTCTGGTCGGCCTGGGCCTGCCTCCGGTGGTGCTCCTGGTCGTGCTGGTTCTGCTGTGTGCGGCAAGCTGCGTCACCATCTTCCAGCGGATGCGGACGGTGCGCCGGCAGGCGCAGGAACAGCCGGAGGGAAACCAGGCGTAGCGGATGCCGGACCGCAGCGATCTCCGGCATAGACTTGGCCTTTCCGTCCGCTTGTGAGGAAAGAACCAGGAATGTCAAACGCTGCAGAAACCACCCCCACCGCTGCCCCCGCCGTCGGCGGCAGCCGCGTCAAGCGCGGCATGGCTGAAATGCTGAAGGGCGGCGTCATCATGGACGTCGTCACCGCGGAGCAGGCCCGCATCGCCGAGGATGCCGGCGCCGTCGCCGTCATGGCCCTGGAACGGGTGCCGGCCGATATCCGCGCCCAGGGCGGCGTGTCCCGCATGAGCGATCCCGACATGATCGACTCCATCATCGACGCGGTCTCCATCCCGGTGATGGCCAAGGCCCGGATCGGGCACTTCGTGGAGGCACAGGTGCTGCAGTCCCTCGGCGTGGACTACATTGACGAATCCGAGGTGCTGACGCCGGCGGACTACGTCAACCACATCGACAAGTGGCAGTTCACCGTCCCCTTCGTCTGCGGGGCCACCAACCTGGGTGAGGCGCTGCGGCGCATCAACGAGGGCGCGGCGATGATCCGTTCCAAGGGTGAGGCCGGCACCGGCGACGTCTCCAACGCCACCGGGCACATGCGGGCCATCCGCACGGAAATCGCCCGCCTGTCCGCGCTGCCCGAGGATGAGCTGTACGTGGCCGCGAAGGAGCTGCAGGCCCCGTACGAGCTGGTCCGTGAGGTGGCCGCCACCGGCAAGCTGCCGGTGGTCCTGTTCACCGCGGGCGGCATCGCCACCCCGGCGGACGCCGCGATGATGATGCAGCTCGGCGCCGACGGCGTGTTCGTCGGCTCCGGCATCTTCAAGTCCGGCAACCCCGCCCAGCGGGCCGCCGCCATCGTCAAGGCCACCACCTTCTTCGATGACGCCGACGAGATCGCCAAGGCCTCCCGCGGCCTGGGCGAGGCAATGGTCGGCATCAACGTCGACGAGCTGCCGCAGCCGCATCGCCTCGCCGAGCGCGGCTGGTAAGCACCGCGCGACGCCCGCCGCGGGCGCGGCTGTCACGCAAGAGGTCCCCGGAACCACACTGGTTCCGGGGACCTTTTGCGTGTCCGGATCAGTCCAGGCCGCGGCGCTTGAGCAGCGGCTCGATCCGTGCCTCCCGGCCGCGGAACTCCCGGAAGGCCTCCAGCGGGTCCATGGCGTTGCCGCGGCTGAGCAGCAGCGCGCGGAACCGGTCCCCGTTCTCCCGCAGCAGGCCGCCGTTCTCCGTGAACCACTCCACCGTGTCGGCGTCGAGCACCTCGCTCCAGATGTAGGCGTAGTAGGCCGCCGCGTAGCCGCTGGCGAAGATGTGCTTGAAGTAGCCGGTGCGGTAACGCGGCGGGACCAAAGCCAGGCCCAGCCCCGCCTCCTTGAGCGCGTTCGCCTCGAAGGCCTCGGCGTCGTCGACCCGGGTGCCCGGCTCTAGCGTGTGCCAGGCGAGGTCGAGCAGGGTGGCGCCCAGATACTCGGTGGTGCGGAACCCCTCACCCCACAGCTGCGCGGCCCGCACCTTGTCCACCGCTTCCCGGGGCAGCGGCTCGTCGGTGCGGTAGTGCCGGGCGAAGCCAGCCAGGATCTCCGGATCCAGCATCCACATCTCATTGACCTGCGACGGGTACTCGACGAAGTCGCGGGGGACCGAGGTGCCGGAGAACCGCGGATAGCGGACGTTGGAGAACAGGCCGTGCAGCGCGTGCCCGAACTCGTGGAACAGGGTGTTGACCTCATCGAAGGTCAGCAGGGTCGGTTCGCCGTCGGCGGGCTTGGAGATGTTCAGGTTGTTCGCGACGACCACCGGAGACTCCAGCAGCCCGGACTGCTCCACCACCGGGTTCATCCACGCGCCGCCGTTCTTGGTGCCGCGGGCATAGTAGTCGCCCAGGAACAGGCCCAGCGGCGAGCCGTCCTCATTGCGAACCTCCCACACCCGGACGTCCGGGTGGTAGCAGGGGAGGTCGGTCCGTTCCTCGAAGGTGATGCCGTAGAGGCGGGTCGCGGCGCGGAAGACGCCGTCGTGCAGCACCCGCTCCAGTTCAAACCAGGGCCTCAGCTCCGCCAGGTCGACGTCGTACTTTTCGCGCCGGACCTGCTCCGAGCACCAGGCCCAGTCCCAGGGCTCCAGCTCGAAGCCCTCCCGCCGGGCCACCTGGCGCAGCTGTTCCGCCTCTGCCTCGGCGTTGCGGACCGCGGGCGGCACCAGGCGGTCCAGCATGCTGCGGACGGCGTCCAGGGACGGCGCGGTCTGGCTGTCCAGCACGTACCCGGCGTGCGTGGCAAAGCCGAGCAGCCGGGCACGTTCAGCGCGCAGGGACGCGATTTCAGCGGCGGTGCTCAGCGTCTCGTTGTCGCCGGTGAATCCGCGGCCCGTGCTGGCCTCGAACAGGCGACGACGGGTGTCCCGGTTGGTAAGACGGGCGAGTGCGGGCTGCGGAGTCGGCAGGACCAGAGGCAGCAGGTAGCCCTCCTCATGGCCCGCCTCCCGGGCGGCCGCAGCGGCGGCCGCGATGTCGTCGTCGCCCAGTCCCGCCAGGTCCCCGCGGTCCGCGACGTACAGGGCACGCGCATTGGTGTCGGCGAGCAGGCGCTGGGAAAAGGTGGTGGAGAGTTCGGAGAGCCGGCGGTTGTACCCGCGCATCCGCTCCTGCCCGGCGTCGTCCAGGTCGGCGCCGGCCCGCAGGAACGCCTTGCGGTATTCGGAGAGCAGCCGCAGCGCCTCCGGATCGAGGCCCGCTTCCGAAACGGCCTGGACCCGCTCCCACAGCGCCCCGTCCAGGTAGATCGCGTCCTGGTGCTCGGCCATAAGCGGCATGACCTGCTGTTCAATCCGCTGTACGGCCTCCGTGGCGTGCGCGGCCGAGACGGTGAAGAAGGCGATGGCGGTCCTGTGCAGCACCCGGCCCGAGCGTTCCAGGGCCTCGATGGTGTTTGCGAAGTCCGCCGGCTCCGGATAGGCCGTGATCTCCCGGATTTCCTCCAGCTGCTCCTGGAATCCGGCCTTGAAGGCCGGCAGGTAATCCTCGTTGCGGATCTCCGCGAACGGCGGCAGCTGATACGGAAGGGTGCTCTGCGTCAGGAAGGCATTGGTCATCCAGCCACCCTCGCATATGCGCCCCGCGTCACACCATCGGCCGCGCCGTGTACGATCAGCGCCGGGCGTCCGGCCCGCCCTTTCGGGCAGCGAAAGGTCTCAGATGGGGAGCTGAAAACAGAAGCCGAGGCAGAAACGTCTGGGCAGGGGGAACGGGCCGTGAGAACACAGGGCGAAGCCGCAAGGGCACGAGACGCAGCGGTAAGGGACGGTGGAAAGCACTGCGCCGTAACCGCCCCTGCCCGGCGCAGCTTTGTACGCTTCTCCGGTCCCGCGGACCCTGCGTCCCCTGGGCGCGCCGAGCGGACCGCATACCCTGTGCGTCCCGCCCGTCCCGTGGGTACCGTCCGCCGGCGCCTGGCGGCAGTGCTGGCCGCAGCTGCGCTGGTGCTTGCCGGCTGCAGCGGCGGCGACGGTTCTCCTTCAGACGGCGGCGCTCCGTCGGCGCCAGGCGCTTCGTCCTCGGCCGGCCCGGCCGGCGTCGAACCGGCGCAGTCCGGGTCGCCGTCGTCCACGCCCGCGGTTACCCCTGGGCTGGGTGCGGCCTGCCCTGTTCCGCAGGCCGAGCGGTGCATGACCCTGATGGTGTCCGGGGACCTGCTCGTGCATCCGCAGCTGTGGGACCAGGCCCGCGCCGACGCCGCAGCAGCGGGAAGCCCCGGACTGGACTTCACGCCGCTGCTCGAGGGCCAGCGCAGGTACATCGAGGCCGCGGACGCTGCTGTCTGCCACATGGAAACTCCGGTCGCCGAGGCCGAAGGTCCCTTTGCCGGCTATCCGATGTTCAACGTTCCGCCGCAGATCCTTGCCGCGGCTGCCAACGTGGGCTTCGACGGCTGCACGACGGCGAGCAACCACACCGTTGACGCCGGAACGGCAGGGCTGGAACGGACTCTTGCAACCTTGGACTCATTGGGACTGCAGCACACCGGATCGTACGCCGCTGAAGAACAGGCGGGGCAGCCGATGCTGCTGGAGACCGGCAGCGGTACCGTCGGCATCGTCCAGGCTACGTACGGGTTGAACGGGCTCACCCCGGAACATCCGTGGCAGGTCGACATGCTGGACCCGGCCGACATGATCGAACGGGCCCGTGCCGCCCGCACCCAAGGGGCCGACGTCGTCGTCGCCTCCATCCACGCCGGCGACGAATACGCGTCCACCCCCAACACGCAGCAGATCGACACGGCCCACGCCCTCGCCGACAGCGGCGAATTCGACTTCATCTACGGCCACCACACGCACTCGGTCCTGCCCATCGAGAACTACAACGGGACCTGGATCGTCTACGGCCTCGGCAACTCAATCACCGAGCTCTCGCCCTGGTACGACGTGAACAACGAGGGACTGATTGTGCGGGTGCAGTTCCGGCAGGACGGGGCAGGGGAGTGGAGCGTGGGCGACCTGGCCTGGGCGCCGTCGGTGATCGTGCGGGATCCGTACCGCTGGTGCTCGGTGGCATCGGACCTGCCGCAAGGCGAGTGCGCTCCGGCCGCCCAGCGGGAGGCGGTGCGGGCGCGGACCATTTCGGTGGTCGAATCGATGGGGGCCGCCGACGCCGGGGCCCGGGAATGGCTGGTCACCCGGTATCCGGGGGCATCTGAGCAAAAGTAGGGGTGGCCCGGGGATGATCCGGCGTGAATAGGTCGGTTCTTTTCCCTGTGCCGTGGGAAGTCCTTTTCCTGAGTCGGGGAAAACGGCTACGGGTTTGCTGATATGCGGCGGGCCATTTCACTGCAGGTGGTTGTGCACAGGCGGAAAAACACCCATTGAGAAGGTCTCGACCCAGCCATAGGATCGAACACATGTTCGAAGAAGCTGTGGCTCCGGTGCCGGCGTATCCCGGCAATGCTTCTCCGCCCCGCGATGGGGCGGGGCATCGGGCGCTGTACGAGCCGAGAAGGAGGATCAGCGCCTGGATCGCTGAGCTGTCGGATGCGCGGACCCTGCGTGCCCTCGTCCTGGCGGACGGCGCGGAACTGATAGACCGGCTGCGCGAGCTGGAGGAGCTCAAGGCGGCAGCGTCCGCGCTGCAGGCCCGCGCAGCGGCCGCGCTGGACCGCTCCGTTCGGGCGGCCCATGCGGCTGCCGGGCTGCCGTCCGAACAGCAGGGTCGGGGCGTCGGGGCGCAGATTGCCCTGGCGCGGCGCGAGTCGCCGGCCCGGGGCGGTCGCATTCTCGGCTTCGCCAAGGCCCTGACCAAGGAAATGCCCTGCACCCTGGCTGCATTGTCGCAGGGGAGGATCAGTGAGTGGCGGGCCACCCTGCTGGTGCGTGAGACGGCCTGCCTGACGGTGGAAGACCGCGGCATTGTTGATGAGGAAGTCGCCGGAAACCTGCGCGATCTGGAGGGGCTGGGCGACGGTCGGCTGATTGCCCGCATTCGAAAGATCACCTGCCGCCTCGACCAGCAGGCGCTGATCCGGCGCGCTGCCAAGGCGCAGGCCGACCGTCACGTTTCCTGCAGGCCCGCCCCGGACACCATGACCTACGTGACCGGCCTTCTGCCGGTCGCCCAGGGGGTGGCCGTCTATGCGGCACTGAGCCGAGCCGCCGATTCCCTCCGGGCGAACGGCGACGCGCGGACCAGGGGGCAGATCATGGCCGACACCATGGTGGAGCGCATCACCGGCCTGGCCCGGGCGGACAGGGTTCCGCTCGAAGTCCAGCTCGTGATGACGGACCGGACCCTGCTGGCCGCCGATGACGAACCGGCCCACCTCACCGGATACGGCGTGGTGCCGTCGATGTGGGCCCGGGAAGCAGTGCGGACGGCGGCAGCAGCATCTGCGAAACCAGGGGAGGCGGCAAGCCCACCCCCATCGGCAGGGAAGAGAGCGACAGTACCAGATCGGGCGGTGTGGCCTCCGGCCCCCGCTGAATCTGTCGAATCCTCCGCAGGAGCGGGCGTCAACGTCCCGGACGAATCAGTCCTGTGGCTGCGCCGGCTTTATGCCGAACCGTCGACGGGCGAGCTCGTGGCCATGGAGTCCAGGGCCCGCTTCGTCCCTCCTGCTCTCGCGCGGTTCATCGTTGCCCGGGACCGGACCTGCAGGACGCCGTGGTGCGATGCACCCATCCGGCACCAGGACCACATCCTGCCGCATCGAAGCGGCGGTACCACCCGGGCGGACAACCTGCAGGGGCTGTGCGAGGCCTGCAACCAAGCCAAGGAAGCGCCCGGATGGAAAGCGGCAGCCGGGGCGAAGGAAATGCCCGGACGGAAGGCGACAGCCGGGGCGGCGGACGCATCCGGCGGCAGGCAGGAACCCGGCACCCGACACACGGTCACCATTACGACGCCGACCGGCCACAGCTACCGTTCCACCGCTCCGCCGCTGCCAGGCAGCCCGGGAACCGGGAGCTGACGGACGCTACCGGGGACGCAGGCCGGCGTGCTCGCGGGCGAGCCGCGAGAGCCGTTCCAGATCGGCGAAATCCTCCTCGGAGGGCACCGGATCGAAGCTGCCGTAACGCCGCTCGGCGGCCTTGGCGATCAGGAAGTCCGCGATCGCAGGGTTCTTGGGCAGCAGGGAACCGTGCAGGTAGCTGGCCACCACGTTGTTGTAACGGGCGCCCTCGGTGTCGTCCTTGGTGTTGTTGCCCTCACCCTTGCGCACGCGGGCCAGCGGCTCGACGCCCTCGCCCAGGAAGGTCTGTCCGCTGTGGTTCTCGTAGCCGTGGATCTCGCCGAATTCGGGGCTTTCGGACAACACGTTGCCGATCAGCCGGTCGCTTCCGCCGTGGGTCTCGATGTCCAGCACCCCGATGCCCGGAATGACGGTGCCCTCATGCGTCTTGAAGAAGCGTCCGAACAACTGGTAGAGCCCGCAGATAACCAGCATGGGCACCCCGTCGTCGGCCAGCTGCCGCAGGGTGGGAGCCAACTGCTGGAGGTCCTGCTGGATGACCACCTGCCCGCTGTCCTGGCCGCCGCCGCCGACGACGATATCCACGTCGGACGGAAACACATCGCCCGGGTTGTACTCGGTCACTACGGGGGAGTAGCCGTACCACTTGAGCCGCTGCTTCAGGACCAGCACGTTGCCGAAGTCCCCGTAGATGTTCATGTCCCGGGGATAGAGCTGGACGACGTGGACCCGGCGGCCGTCCCGGTTTTCGCGTTCGCCGCTCATGAGACAACCTCCACGGTGGTGATTCGGGACAGCTCGCGGCGGATCGCAAGCATGGCGGTGTAGGTGCAGAAAATGCGCATCGGGCCGGACGAAGCATCCTTGATGAAACGCTGCAGCGCGTCCGGCAGGTCCGGCTCGATGTGCCGGACCTCGACGTCGTCGTACTTCAGGCGCAGCGCCATGTCATAGGCCCGGACTCCGGAGACCACGTCCACGCCGCCGGCGGCGAGCGAGTCGAACTCCACGTCCCAGAGCCAGGACATGTCCCGGCCGTCGGCATAGTTGTCGTTGATGGCGATCATGGTGGACCAGCCGTGCGCGGCGAAGGACTTCAGGCCCAGCCGGAAGCCGCTGGGGTTCTTGACCAGCACCAGTTCCAGCGGCTGGCCGTTCACGATCAGCGACTCGCCGCGCCCGAAGGCCGGCTCCACCTGGGACAGCGACTCGATCAGGGCCGGCTGATCGGTGTCGGCGCGGGTGATCACGCGGGCCAGGGTCAGCGCCGCGGCGGCGTTGAAAATGTTGTACACCCCGCGCAGCTTGAGCCCGGTGGTCACCAGCTCATCACCGATCCGAAAGTCGGCGTCCGCCTCCGCGACCCGCTCCAGCACGACGTCGGCCTCCCGCCGCGCGTCCAGCGCGCGCTGCGCCGCGCCGGTTCCGTCGCCGCGCATCTCGTCGTCGCTGGGGAAGGTGCTGCGCAGCGATTCGTCCAGCCCGAACCAGCGGACCTCCTGCCCGCCGGTGAGCGTCTCGGCGATGCCGGCCACCCTCGGGTCCTCCCGGTTCAGCACCACGGTTTCAGTGGTCGCCGCGGCGATCTGCTCCAGCAGCCGGGTGGTCCGGTCGATCTCGCCGAACCGGTCCAGCTGGTCCCGCAGCACGTTCAGCAGGAGCGAATACCGCGGGCGGATCAGCTTCACGAAGTGCACCGCGTGGGCCTCGTCCAGCTCCAGGACGGCAATGTCCGCATCGAGCCGCCCGCGCAGGTCCACCTCGCCCAGCAGGGCCGCGGCCACGCCGCGGGTGAAGTTGCTGCCGGTGCGGTTGGTGAAGACCTTCAGCCCCTGCCCTTCCAGCAGCTCGACGACCATCTTGGTGGTGGTGGTCTTGCCGTTGGTACCGGACACCACGGCAACGCCGAGCGGCAGGGTGGAGAGGGTGCGGCGGATAAAGTTCGGATCGATCTTCTCCACCACCAGGCCGGGAAGGGCCGATCCTCCGCCGCGAAGCCGGGAGGCTCCGCGGACTGTCTTGCCCACGAGGACGGAGAAGAAACTCATGGGTTCGAATATATCGCAGGGGCGTCATTCTCCCGCGGCCGTGGGGCCGACGCCCGGGCCCGCGGGTAAGCTGTCCCGGTGACTTCAAGGGTAGGCGTGCTCGCGCTGCAGGGCGGGGTACGCGAACACGTGGCGGCCCTGCAGGCCAGCGGTGTGCAGCCGGTTCCCGTACGGCGTCCCGCGGATCTTGCCGGGCTCGAAGGAATCGTGCTGCCCGGCGGAGAGTCCACCGCCATCGGCAAGCTGCTCGGAATCTTCGGCCTCCTGGAGCCGCTGCGGGAGGCACTCGCGGCGGGACTGCCCGCCTACGGCTCCTGCGCCGGAATGATCCTGCTCGCGGACCGGCTCACCGATCCGGCGACCGACCTGGCCGGTAACCCGCAGCCCACCATCGGCGGTCTGGACATCCTGGTCCGCCGCAATGCGTTCGGCCGGCAGCGGGAGTCCTTTGAAGCGGACCTGCACTTTAAAGGCATCGCCGGCCTGCCCTCATCCGCGGGCCTGGAACAGCCGGACACCCTGCGGGCGGTGTTCATCCGCGCCCCGCTGGTGGAGAAAACCGGCGCCGACGTGCAGGTCCTCGCCGAAGTTCCCGGACCGGTCGCTAGAATTGTGGCAGTGCGTTCGGGACCGCTGCTGGCCACCTCGTTCCACCCGGAGGTGACGGGCGAGCGGCGGGTCCACGAACTTTTTATATCGATGATCAGAGGAGAAGCGTAGAGCATGTCGGGCCACTCCAAATGGGCAACCACCAAGCACAAGAAGGCCGTGATCGATGCGAAGCGCGCCAAGGCGTTCGCCAAGCTGATCAAGAACATCGAAGTCGCCGCCCGCGCCGGCGGCGCCGACATGGCCGGCAATCCGGCCCTGGAACTGGCCGTGCAGAAGGCCAAGAAGACTTCGGTGCCCAACGACAACATCGACCGCGCCATCAAGCGCGGCGCCGGGCTGACCGGCGAAGTCGTTGACTACTCCGAAATCATCTACGAAGCGCGCGGACCGCAGGGCTCCGCCCTCCTGATCGAGTGCCTCACCGACAACAAGAACCGCGCCGCCTCCGAGGTGCGCCTGGCCATCACCCGCAACGGCGGCACCGTGGCGGACCCGGGCTCCGTCTCCTACATGTTCTCCCGCAAGGGTGTGGTGAACCTGCCCAAGAACGGGCTCACCGAAGATGACCTGCTGATGGCTGTGCTCGACGCCGGCGCCGACGAGGTGAAGGAATCCGGAGACAGCTTCGAGATCATCTCCGAGCCGCAGGATCTGCGCGCCGTCGTGGCCGCGCTTGAGGAAGCCGGCATCGAGTACGAGACCGACGAAGCCGAGTTTGTACCCTCCATGCACGTGGAGCTGGATGCCGACGCCGCCCGGAAGTTCCTGAAACTCGCCGACGCCCTCGAGGACCTCGACGACGTCCAGAACGTCTACTCGAACGCCGACATCTCGTCCGAGGTCCTGGCCCAGCTCGAGGACGACTGACCCCGTGCGGGTCCTGGGCGTTGATCCGGGCCTGACGCGGTGCGGGCTCGGCGTCGTCGACGTCGAGCCCAGCCGCCGCGCCCACCTGGTCGCGGTGGGCGTGGTGGGTACCGACTCGGCGACTGCCCTCGACGGGCGGCTGCTGACCATCGCCACCTCGATTGACGCCTGGCTCGATGAACACGTCCCTGACGTGCTGGCTGTGGAGCGGGTGTTCAGCCACACCAACGTCAGCACCGTGATGGGCACCGCCCAGGCCAGCGGCATCGTCATTGCCGCCGCCGCCCGCCGGGGCATCCCGGTGGCGCTGCACACCCCCACCGAGGTGAAGGCCGCGGTGACCGGGTCCGGCTCCGCCAACAAGGATGCCGTCGGCAAAATGGTCACCAAGATCCTGCGTCTGGCCGCGCCGCCGCGCCCGGCCGACGCCGCCGACGCCCTTGCCCTGGCCATCACGCACGCGTGGCGGCGCACCGCGCTCGGACCAGGCCGTTCCACGGCGGGATCCGCCACGAAAGCCCCCGCCCGCGCCGCGGCCGGAGCTGGCGGCGGAACGGGCCTGACGGCGGCGCAGCGGCTCTGGGCCGAAGCCGAAGCCAAGGCACGGCGCACGGGCCGCTGAGGTTGCACCGCCCCGCGGCCCGTTGACCGGCGGCTGGCAGCCGCCTGGGGAGACCCGCAGCGCCGGCGAAACGCGGGCCGACGGCGTCCGGTGCGGAATCGCGGCCGGACCCAAGTAGGGTATTCGTAGCTATGTTCTATGAATCCGTTGGAGTCCTCCCATGATCAGTTCCCTTCGCGGCACCGTGGCCCAGGTCGGGCTGCACGCAGCCGTCATCGAGGTGGGCGGCGTCGGCATGTCCGTCCAGGCCACGCCACAGACCCTCAGCGGCCTGCATGTGGGCCGTGAAGCGCAGGTGTTCACTTCGCTGATCGTGCGCGAGGACTCGCTGACGCTCTTCGGCTTCGCCGACGCCGAGCAGAAGGAGGTCTTCGAGACCCTGCTCGGGGTCAGCGGCGTCGGCCCCCGCCTCGCCCTGGCCGTGCTGGCGGTGCACTCCCCGGAGGACGTGCGGCGGGCGGCGTCCACCGAAGACGTGAAGGCCTTCACCAAGGTTCCCGGCATCGGCCCGAAGGGCGCCCGGAAGATCCTGCTGGAACTGGCCGACAAGCTTGTTCCACTCGACACGCCCGGCACGTCGCCGGCCGCACCGGCTTGGCAGGACCAGGTGCTGGCCGCCATGACCGGCCTGGGCTGGAACGAAAAGGACGCCACCGCCGCGATTGACGCGGCCATGGCCGAGGAGCCGGAGGTCGCTGCGTCCGGGCAGGTCGCTGAAATCCTGCGCGTGACCCTTCGCCGGCTGGGCCAGGACGGCCGCCGGCCCGCGGCCCGCAGCGGGAAGGCCGGCTGATGGCACCAGGTGCCGATCCGCTGGTCGCCGCGACCGGCGACCCCGACGACAAAGCCATCGAAGCGGCGCTGCGGCCCAAGAACCTGGACGACTTCGTCGGCCAGAAGCGGGTGCGCGAGCAGCTGGCCCTGGTGCTGGAGGCCTCGAAGCTGCGTGGGCGCAGCGCGGACCACGTCCTGCTCTCCGGCCCGCCCGGACTGGGCAAGACCACGCTCTCGATGATCATCGCGGCCGAGATGAACGCACCGCTGCGGATCAGCTCCGGCCCTGCCATCCAGCACGCCGGAGACCTCGCCGCCATCCTGTCCTCGCTGACCGAGGGCGAAGTACTGTTCCTCGACGAGATCCACCGCATGTCCCGTCCCGCTGAGGAAATGCTCTACATGGCGATGGAGGACTTCCGGGTCGACATCGTCGTCGGCAAGGGTGCCGGTGCCACCGCCATTCCACTGGAGCTGCCGCCCTTCACCCTGGTCGGAGCCACCACCCGCGCCGGGCTGCTGCCCGGACCGCTGCGGGACCGGTTCGGGTTCACCGGCCACCTGGAGTTCTACTCCGCGGAGGAGCTGGAGCTCGTGCTGCGCCGCTCGGCCATGCTGATGGACATGAAGGTGAACTCGGCCGGATTCGCCGAGGTCGCCGGCCGGTCCCGCGGCACGCCGCGCATCGCCAACCGGCTGCTCCGCCGGGTCCGGGACTGGGCGCTGGTGCACGGCGTCGAACAGATCGACTCCAGGGCCGCCTCCGCGGCGCTGGACATGTACGAGGTCGACGCCCGCGGCCTGGACCGCCTCGACCGCTCCGTGCTGCACGCGCTGGTGACCAAGTTCAACGGCGGCCCGGTCGGCCTGAGCACGCTGGCCATCGCCGTGGGGGAGGAGCCGGAAACCGTGGAAACGGTGGCCGAACCCTTCCTCGTCCGTGAGGGCCTGCTCGGCCGCACGCCGCGCGGACGGATCGCCACGCGCGCCGCCTGGGAACACCTGGGCCTGCAGATGCCGGAAGGCGCCGCCGGCCTGGCCGCCGGAGCCTTCACCGGCGCCGCTCCGCTGCCGTTGTTTGACGGCGACGGCGACGGCGACGCCGCGCCGTCGCCGGGCCTGGAACGGGACTGATTGATCCGCCCCCGGCCCCACGGAAGGGGCGCCGCGAACCGGTGCGAGCAGAAAAGCCGGAAACTTAACCTCCGCGGCGTCCGTTGTCCCATAGACTGGGCACGCCCGGCCGTGTGCAGCGTGCCCGGAAGCGGTCCGTGGTCCCTACGCCGCGGGCGTGGCCGAAGAGCCAATCATCAGCTGTCAACAAGATCGGAAATTCCTCAGTGTTCGTGAACATTCTGGCCCAGACCAACGGCGAGCAGGCCACCGGCGGCGGCCTCATCAACCTCATGCTGCCCGTGCTGCTGATCCTGCTGGTCTTCATGATGTTCCGCAAGAACAAGAAGACGCAGCAGCAGATGGCGCAGCAGCGCACCCAGATGGTCCCCGGCACCGAGGTGATGACCAACTCCGGCATCTTCGGCACCATCGTCTCCATCGACGCCGACGAGAACAAGGCCGTCCTGGAGCTCTCGCCCGGCAACACCGCCACCGTGCACCTGCAGGCGCTGACCAAGGTTGTCACCCCGGTCGCCGAAGAGGAGCAGCCGCAGGTTCCCGACGACGCCTCCGCCCTGACCGGCGATGCTCCGGCACCTGAGCGCCCGGTCGACGTCGACCCCGCCGATCAGGCGAACCGCGACAAGAACAAAGAGAACTAGACTCTTCCGAAAGCCGCGGACCCGATCGGGTCCGCGGCTCCCGGCGGCCCGCGGCGGTCCGCCGGTTTCTCACGCCTGAAGGAATAACCATGTCTCGTACCGGTCCCGGATCGGCGGCGAAGAAGACACTCACCTGGCTGGGTGTCCTTTGTGCTGCGCTGGCCATGCTGCTCGGAGGTGCCTCGCTGTGGGGCGGAGCCTCCTGGACCCCCAAGCTCGCCCTTGACCTTGAGGGCGGAACGCAGATGATCCTCTCGCCCAAGGTCCAGGGCGGGGACAGCAACATCAGCGAGGAACAGCTCGACCAGGCGGTGGAGATCATCCGCCAGCGGGTCGACGGCAGCGGCGTCTCCGAGGCCGAAATCAGCACCCAGGGCAACACCTCGGGCAACCGCAACGTGGTGGTGTCCCTGCCCGGCGCCCCCGACGCCGAGACCCGTGAACTGATCCAGGCTTCGGCCTACATGGAATTCCGCCCGGTGCTCTACGGCGGCGCGGGCATGGCTCCGGCAGCCGAAACCCCGACGCCGGATGACCAGCTTCCCCAGCCCGCGGGAGAACCCGCGGACGCCTCCGACACCAACTGGATCACCCCGGAGATCTTCCGCGAGTTCGAGGCCCTGGACTGCACCGACCCCGCGGTCCTGGAAGCAGCCACCGAGCCGGCGCCGACCGACCAGCCGATGGTCGCCTGCGAGCCGGACACGATGGGCAAGTACATCCTCGGCCCGGTCGAGGTGCCCGGATCCCAGATCTCCACCGCCAGCTTCGGCATGGCCCAGGGCGGCAACGGCGCCTCCCTGAACCAGTGGGCCGTGAACATCGAGTTCAACAGCGAGGGCAGCGAGACCTTCCGCGGCGTCACCGAGCGGCTCTTCAGCCTCACCGGAGCGCAGAACCAGTTCGCGATCGTGCTGGACGGGCAGATCATCAGCGCCCCCACGGTCAACGCCGTGATCACCGACGGCAAGCCGCAGATCACCGGCAACTTCACCGAGGAGACCGCGCGCAACCTCTCCGAGCAGCTGAAGTACGGCGCCCTGCCGATCAGCTTCGACATCCAGTCCGAGCAGCAGGTCTCCGCCACCCTGGGCGCCGACCAGCTCCGGATGGGCATGATCGCGGGCCTGATCGGCCTGGTCCTGGTCGCCGTGTACTCGCTGTTCCAGTACCGCGCCCTGGGTTTGGTGACGATCGCCTCGCTCGTCGTCGCCGGCGTGCTCAGCTACCTGGCGATCACCATCCTCGGCTGGTCCCACAACTACCGGCTCTCGCTGGCCGGCGTGGCCGGCCTCATTGTGGCCATCGGCCAGACCGCCGACTCCTTCATCGTCTACTTCGAACGCATCAGGGACGAACTGCGGGACGGCCGCGGACTGGTCTCCGCCGTGGACAACGGCTGGAAACGGGCCAAGCGGACGGTCCTGGCCTCCAAGGCCGTCAACCTGCTGGCCGCCGTCGTGCTCTATTTCGTGGCGGTGGGCAACGTCCGGGGCTTCGCGTTCACCCTTGGCCTGACTGCGATCGCGGACCTGATCGTCGTGTTCATGTTCACCCATCCGACCATGGTGCTGCTGGCCCGCACGAAGTTCTTCGGCCGCGGCCACAAGTGGTCCGGGCTGGACGCGAGCCGGCTCGGCGCCGTTCCGCTCTACCGCGGGGCCGGACGCCTGCGTGAACCCGGAACGGCTGCGCCCAAACAGGTCAAGGCCCGCAACAAGGGGGCACTGAAGGAAGCCGAGCGCCGCATGACGATTGCCGAACGCAGGGCCGCCGAAAGGGCGGCCGAGCAGGACAGCAGCAGGACAGATTCCATGGCCGGCAGCGGCCGCACCGGCTCCCAGGAGGACGCCAAGTGAGCAGGTTCAGCTTCTCGACCTTCGGCAACGAGCTCTATTCCGGCAAACGGTCCTACAACTTCGTCGGCAAGGCGCGGCTGTGGTTCCTGATCGCCGCCGTCGCCATGGTGATTTCGATCCTGATCCCGGTGGTCAAGGGCGGCTTCAACCTCGGCATCGACTTCCGCGGCGGCAGCGAGTTCACCATCTCCGGCGTCGAAAAGACCGACGTCGCCGCCGGTGAGGAGGCCGTCTCCTCCATCGTCGGCGGCGCGGAGGCCCGGGTGACCAACATCGCCCCCGGCACCATGCGGGTGCAGACCGAAACCCTCAGTGACGACCAGACCCTGGAGGTCAAGGACGCCCTGGGCGAGGCCTACAACGTCTCCGACGAAGAGGTAACCTCCACGTTCATCGGCCCGGTGTGGGGCGAGGGGGTGAGCCGGCAGGCACTGATCGGCCTCATCGTGTTCGTCGCCCTGGCCGCGGTGCTGATGGCGATCTACTTCCGCACCTGGAAGATGTCGCTGGCGGCGATCACCGCCCTGGTGACCGTCATGGTCGTCACGGCGGGCGTGTACTCGCTCAGCGGGTTCGAGGTCACGCCGTCGGCGATCATCGGCTTCCTGACCGTGCTGAGCTATTCGCTGTACGACACGGTGGTGGTCTTCGACAAGGTGAGGGAAAACACAGCCGACCTCGCGAACCGCACCAAACGCACGTTCGCCGAGGAGGTCAACCTCGCCGTCAACCAGACCCTGGTCCGCTCGATCAACACCTCGGTGGTGGCGGTGCTGCCGGTGGCGTCCATCCTGTTCATCGGTGCGTACCTGCTGGGTGCCGGCACCCTGAAGGACCTTTCGCTGGCCCTGTTCATCGGCATCATCCTGGGCACCGTGGCCACGGTCTTCATTGCCGCGCCCATGTACGCCTGGCTGCGCCGCAACGAACCGGCAATCGTGAAGCAGGCGAAGAAGGTGGCCCAGCGCCGCAAGCTCGAAGCCCGCGAGCAGGACGGGCAGTCCCAGGATGGGGAGCCCGACGGCGCCCGCGCCGCCGGGGGCACGGCGGCGTCCTCCGCCTGACCCACCTGCCCCGCCGAAGCCCGGCGGGAAGCGTCAACCGCATTTGCGCGGTACGGCAGGCCGTGCACCCGGACCGGGTGCACGGCCTGCTGCGTTGCCGGGTCCGGCTGCGTCCGCCCCCGATGCAGCTCCGGGCAGGAGCCCAGCCGTGTTGCCGCTTCCGCCGCCGGCAGCCCGGAGGTGGCAGAATCCGCGGCAGCGGAAGGTACTGGTGCGGGTCGGGGGAGGCATAGACTGGACGCTAAAGGTTTTTGCTGGCAACGAAAGGGCGGCAGTGGCCGAGAGCGCACGATCGGCGTCAAGCACGCAGAAGGTCAAGGCACCGGAGAAAGACGGTGCGGGTCCTGTTGCGCCCCCGAACGGCGCTTTGGAATCGTCCCGGCCCGGCGGCGGGGTGCCCTCTTCCGCACCGGTCGGCGGCGCCGCGTCCGACAAGGCCGTCGCCGTCCCCGCACCCGTGCCGGCCCCGACTCCTCCTCCTGTGGTCCGGCCCGGCCGCCGCACCGGTACCAGGGCGCGCCTGGCGCGCCTGGCCGGACGCAGCCAGCCCGGCTATTCGCCCATGCTGGAGCCGCTGCTGCGCACCGTGCGCGCGAACAATCCGCGCGAGGATCTCGACCTGATCCAGCGGGCCTACCTGGTGGCCGAACGCAGCCACCAGGGCCAGACCCGCAAGAGCGGGGACCCGTACATCACCCACCCGGTGGCCGTGGCGACGATCCTGGCCGAACTGGGCATGAGCGGGACAACGCTCGCCGCAGCCCTCCTCCACGACACCGTGGAGGACACCAGCTACACGCTCGATGAGCTGCGGCGGGACTTCGGCCCCGAGGTCGCCATGCTGGTGGACGGCGTCACCAAGCTGGATAAGGTCACCTTCGGCGACGCGGCGCAGGCCGAGACCGTCCGGAAGATGGTCGTGGCCATGGCGAAGGACATCCGCGTCCTCGTCATCAAGCTGGCCGACCGGCTGCACAACGCCCGAACCTGGCGGTTCGTCTCGCCCCAGTCCTCGGCCCGCAAGGCCCGAGAGACGCTGGAGATTTTCGCTCCGCTGGCCCACCGGCTCGGCATGAACACGATTAAGTGGGAGCTCGAGGACCTGTCCTTCGCGGCGCTGCACCCGAAGGTGTACGAAGAGATCGTCCGCATGGTGGGGGACCGGACGCCCGAACGGGAGAAGTACCTTTCCACCGTCCGCTCCCAGATCGCCGAAGACCTGCACACGGTGAAGATCAAGGCGACCATCACCGGCCGCCCGAAGCACTACTACTCGATCTACCAAAAGATGATCGTGCGCGGCAAGGATTTCGATGACATCCACGACCTGATGGGCGTGCGGGTGCTCGTCGACTCGGTCCGTGACTGCTACGCCACCCTCGGCGCCCTGCACGCGCGCTGGAACCCCCTGCCCGGGCGGTTCAAGGACTACATCGCGATGCCGAAGTTCAACATGTACCAGTCGCTTCACACCACGGTGATCGGCCCGGGCGGCAAGCCGGTGGAAATCCAGATCCGCACCCACGACATGCACCGCCGCGCCGAATACGGCGTCGCGGCACACTGGAAGTACAAGGACGGCGCCCGCCGCCAGGGCGGCGCGGCCCCGGCCCCGGACAACAACGACATGGGCTGGCTGCGCTCCCTCGTGGACTGGCAGCAGGAAACCTCCGACCCCGACGAGTTCCTCGATTCGCTGCGCTTCGAGATCAACGCGCAGGAAGTGTTCGTCTTCACCCCCAAGGGCGAGGTCATGGCTCTGCCCGCCGGGTCGACGCCGGTGGACTTCGCCTACGCCGTGCACACCGAGGTGGGGCACCGGACCATCGGCGCCCGGGTCAACGGCAAGCTGGTGCCGCTGAACAGCGAACTGCAGCACGGCGACTGGGTGGAGATCTTTACCTCCAAGGCCGAAGGCGCCGGGCCAAGCCAGGACTGGCAGGGGTTCGTCAAGAGCCCCCGGGCACGGAACAAGATCCGCCAGTGGTTCTCCAAGGAGCGCCGCGAAGAGGCGATCGAAAAGGGCAAGGACCTGCTCACCCGCGGCATGCGCAAGCAGAACCTGCCGCTGCAGCGGCTCATGACGCACGACGCGCTCACCGCCGTCGCGCAGGAGCTGCACCACCAGGACATTTCGGGCCTGTACGCGGCGGTCGGTGACGGCCACACCTCCGCTCAGAACGTCATCGAACACCTGGTCTCACTCATGGGCGGGCACCAGGGTGCCGAGGAGGACCTGGAGGAGGCGCCGATCTCCTCGCAGGTCCGCCGTCCCAAGTTCTCCGACTCCGGCGTCACGGTGCGCGGCGTCGGCGACGTGTGGGTCAAGCTCGCCCGCTGCTGCACTCCGGTGCCGCCGGATCCCATCGTCGGATTCGTCACCCGCGGCTCGGGCGTGTCGGTGCACCGCAGCGACTGCCGCAACGTCCACGACCTGCGGGACCAGCCCGACCGCATGGTCGACGTGGAATGGGCACCGACCCAGTCCAGCGTCTTCCTGGTGGAGATCCAGGTCGAGGCACTGGACCGCAAGAGCCTGCTCTCCGACGTCACCCGCGTCCTGGCCGAGAACCACGTGAACATCCTCTCGGCGAGCGTGAACACCTCCAGCGACCGGGTGGCCATGTCCAAGTTCGTTTTCGAAATGGGCGACCCGAAGTACCTGAACCACATCCTCAACGCCGTTCGCCGGATCGATGGCGTCTACGACGTGTACCGCACCACCGGATCCCAGCGTCGGCCCTGAGCCTCATCCTCCGGCAGGCATGGCCTGCCTCAGGCTGCGCAGCGCATGCTCCCGGCCGGGAGCATGCCTGCGGGCCAGCACGACGGCGAGGACGTGCGCCAGCGGGCAGGCCAGGTCCGGATCGGTGCCCAGGAGCGCCAGGGCGGGCACCGCGCGGGCGGCCGGCTCGTGATAGGCCAGGTCCAGCGCCGTCCGCAGCGGCGAGGTGACGCGCGCCGCCCCCAGCGTTACGACGTCGGCCGGGCCGAGCCGCACCTCGTGCAGGACAGCTCCGGGCATCCACGTGCTGCGGCGGGACCTGTCGGCGAGCAGCACCGGCCGTCCCGGCGCGTCGGCGCAGCCGTGGACCCAGGCAGCGCTCATCCGCCCCAGGACCGCCCGCGCCCTTACCGCGTCCGAGAGCCGCCACATCGCAGCCGCTGCACGTTCCGCCGGGCCGGGCAGGGTGTGCGCCTCGGCGTAGGCGCCCGCGTAGACATACCGCAGGAGCCCGTCCCGGCGCATCCCGGCCAGCTCCACCGCCGAGAACGGAGCGCCGGGCAGGAACAGCCGGATGCCCGGCGGCGTGCTGCGGGCATCCGGCGCGGGCGGGGGCATACCGCCCAGCGTGCCCACTGCCGCCGGGAAGCGCAAAGCCCCGGCGGCTTCCTGTGGAAACCGCCGGGGCTTTGCGGCGGACGGCGAAAGGCCGGCCGCCGTCGGCGCGGGTTAGGAGAAGTCCTGCGCGGACTTCTGCAGCATGTCCAGCCACTGCCGGCGGGCCTCAAGGGCCTCGCGCGCGGCGGCGATCCGCCGTGCGTCACCGTTGCTCTCGGCCGCTGCCAGGTCCTCCTCGAGGGAGGCGATCACGGCCTCGAGCTGGCTCAGGGCGCTGTTGGTCCGGGCCTTGGTCTCAGGGTTGGAACGCTGCCAGTGCTCGTCCTCGGCGGCCTTCACGGCCTCCTCGACGCGGCGCAGCCCGGATTCCATCCGGCCCATGTCGGCGCGGGGCACCTTGCCCGCGGCCTCCCAGCGGTCCTGGATCTCGGTCAGGGCACGCCGTGCCGCCCGGTGGTCCTTCACCGGCAGCAGGGCCTGGGCCTCCTTGAGGATTTCCTCCTTGACCAGCAGGTTCGCGGCGAACTGCTCATCAATGACCTCGTTGGCGGCCTGCCGGGCCGCGAAGAACCGGTCCTGGGCTGCCCGGAAACGGGCCCACAGTGCGTCGTCGTCCTTGCGGCTGGCCCGCTTGGAGGCCTTCCACTCGTCCATCAGGCGCCGGTACTCCGCAGCCGTGGCACCCCAGTCGGTGGAGTCGGCAAGCTCCTCGGCCCGGGCGATCAGGGCCTCCTTGGCCTTCTTGGCCGCAGCGTTCTCGTTGTCCAGCTGGGAGAAGTAGGCGCGGCGGTGGCGGTCGAAGACGGTCCGGGCGGAGCGGAACCGCTTCCAGAGGGCGTCTTCGGTGCTGCGTCCCAGCCGCGGGCCGTTCTTCTGCGAGGTCTTCCAGGCGTCGAAGAGCTCGTTCATGCGGTTGCTGCTGGTCTTCCACTGCACGGTGGCGGGATCCTTGCCGGCAATGTCCTCCGCCTCGGCGACGATCGCCTCGCGGGCGGCGAGCTCGCGGGCCTTCGCTGCGTCCTGCTCGGCACGCTCGGCGGCCTCGGCCTCGGCGATGCTTGCCGACAGGGCCTCGATGCGCGCGTCCAGGGAGGCGACGTCGCCCACGAACTTCCGCTCGGCAACCTGCTCGGCGAGGTGCTTGAGGGTCTTGCCCATATCCGCGGCGGGCGCCTTGGCGGCCAGGCGCTGTTCCAGCAGCGCTGCCTGCGCGACCAGGTCGTCATACTTGCGCACGAAGTAGGCCAGCGCCTCCTCCCGGGTGGCGTCAGGGTACTGGCCGACGGGGTGTTCGGCGCCGTCGACCAGGAGGAAGACGTGGCCGTCCTCTTCGACGCGGGCAAAGGCGGCAGCCTCCTCCAGCGTCGTCTGGTGCAGGGCAGGCGCAGCAACCACGGGCTGCGGCGCCGCAGCTGCGGCCGGGGCCGAAGCGGGATGGCGCGCAGCGAAGGCGGCGGGGCTGGGCGTGCCGGGCCGGGGTGCGGCCGGCCGGCCCGTCGTGTCGTCGGATTTCTGACTGTCTGTCACCGCTAAAAGTCTTTCGCTCGGGATAATCGGAGCCCGGTTGCCCGGTCGTGTTCCGTTTAGTTCAGGGTAAACGAATCTATCGCCACCGCTGTCTTGGGCCGGCCGTCCTGCTGGTCCGCCTCAATGCCGCCGGCGGCCACTGATTCCAGGACGTCCAGCCCTGACGTTACCTTACCCATTATCGTGTAGCCGCCGCCGTCCTGGGTGATGCGCGAATCCTTATATGTAATGAAGAACTGGGTGCCGTGGCTGTCCGGCGTCGCGCCGCGGGCCACCGCGATGGTGCCGGCCGGATACACGCCGTCGGCCGGGGCGTTCTCGATCGGGCCCCACCGGAAATCCGGGTCGCCGCTGCCTTCTCCGTCCTCAGAGCCGCACTGCAGCACGCCCATGTCCGGGGTGGCCGTCAGCCGGTGGCAGCTGCGCCCGGCCAGGGTGCCGTCGTCGGCCAGCTGCTTGAACACTGCCACCGCCTGCGGCGCGGCGCTGCCGTCCAGCTCGACGCCCAGCTCACCCACGTTCAGGTCCAGGGTGCCGGTGAAGGTCCGGCCTCGGGCGGTGTCGGGGTCCGGAACGCCGGCTGCGGTCCGGGCATCGCGCTCCTGCTGGTCACGGATCAGCGCCATGTCGTCGGGCGCGGGGTCGTTGGAGAACCAGAAGGCCTGCAGGGCGACCGCGAGCACCAGGGCCAGCAGTCCCGCCAGCCCTGCGAACAGGTTGTCCCGCCGACGGCGCCGGACCTGCGCCGCGGCCAGGGCACGGCGGGCCTCCATGCGGGCGATCCGGCGTCGGGTCTCGCGGTCAATGCGTTTGGTGGGCACGCTCTCCTCCTGGTCTGCCGGGCCGCCCGGGGAGGACAGCGGGGACGACGGCGCCCTCCGCGGCACGGGGAGCCGCCGTAGGGCTAAAATGAGTGCCGCACACAGTCTAAGCACCGTCTGCAGAACCCACCCTCCACGGAGACGGCCCCGGCCTGCCCGCGGAGCCCGCACCGATTTTCCCAAGGAGCTTCCCCGCATGGCACGCAAGGCCTCTCTGTCCGGTTTCCCTGAATGGCTGCCGCAGGAGCGCCTGGTGGAACTGCATGTGCTCGACGTGCTGCGCCGCACCTTTGAACTGCACGGCTTCACCAACATTGAAACCCGGGCCGTGGAGACCGTGGGCCAGTTGCTGCGCAAGGGCGAGATCGACAAGGAGGTCTACGCCCTGAGCCGGCTGCAGGCCGAGGAGGGCGAAGCCGGGCGCGAAGATCCGAACCGGCTGGCGCTGCACTTTGACCTGACCGTGCCCTTTGCCCGGTACGTGGTGGAGAACGCCGGGCACCTGTCCTTCCCGTTCCGCCGCTACCAGATCCAGAAGGTCTGGCGTGGAGAGCGTCCCCAGGAGGGCCGCGCGCGGGAGTTCACCCAGGCCGATATCGATGTGGTGGGCGACGGTGAGCTGCCGTTCCGGTACGACGTCGAGCTGGCGCTGGTCATCGCCGAGGCGCTGGGCGCGCTGCCGATTCCGGAGTTCCGGATCCGGGTCAACAACCGCAAGCTGGCGGAGGGCTTCTACCGCGGCATCGGCCTCACCGATACCGCCGGAGTGCTGCGCAGCATCGACAAGCTGGAGAAGATCGGCGCCGAGCGGGTGGCCGAGCTGCTCCGCGATGAACTCGGTGCGACCGACGAGCAGGCGCAGGCCGCCCTGGCGCTGGCCTCCATCCGCACGGAAGACACCTCCTTCGTGGAGCAGGTGCGCGCCCTGGGCGTCCAAGACGACCTGCTGGAGGAAGGTCTGGCCGAGCTGGGCGAGGTCATCGCCGAAGCCGGACGTCGCGCACCGGGCCGGGTCCTGGCGGACCTGAGCATCGCCCGCGGCCTGGACTACTACACCGGCACCGTCTACGAAACCGTCCTGGTGGGCCACGAGCAGCTTGGCTCCATCTGCTCCGGGGGCCGTTACGACGCGCTGGCCGCCAAGGGCAACCGGACCTTCCCCGGCGTCGGGCTGTCCATCGGCGTCACCCGCCTGGTCTCGCGGATCCTGAGCCAGGGTTTCGCCGAGGCCAGCCGCAGCGTGCCGACGGCCGTGCTGGTCACCCTGACCGACGACGGATCGTGGTCGGCGGCGCAGGACGTCGCCGCGCAGCTGCGCGCACGGGGAATCAGCGTGGAGGTCGCCGCGAAGGCGGAGAAGTTCGGCAAGCAGATCAAGTACGCCGACCGCCGCGGCATCCCCTTCGTCTGGTTCACGTCGGAAGACGGCACGCACGAGGTCAAGGACATCCGCTCCGGAGACCAGGTTCCCGCTGATCCCGCCGCCTGGATGCCGCCCGCGGAGGACCTCGCGCCTCAGGTGCGCGCGGCCGCGGCCGCGGCCACGCCGGCGCCGTAGCGGCTTAGACCTTCGGCCGGCGGCGCCGGTGTCAGGCGCCCCGATAGAGCAGGGCCGCCTGCACCCGTGACGCGACACCCAGCTTGGCCAGGACGCGGGAGACGTGTGTCTTGACGGTCGTCTCCGCGATCCCGAGCCGGGCGGAGATGTCCTGGTTGGACAGCCCGTCGGCCAGGCAGTCCAGAACGGCCTGCTCGCGGGCGGTCAGTGTATCCACGGGCGCGGCCGGGCCCGTGCCGGGTGCGCGGCCTGCACCCTCCGCGCCGCCGGCACCGGCCGCCGGTCCTCCGCCCAGCGCCGCGGCGATCAGCGTTCCGGTGACCTCGGGGGAGAGGACGCTGTCGCCGTCGGCCACCCGGCGGACGGCGCGGACCAGCTCCGCCGGCTCGGCCGTCTTGAGCAGGAAGCCCGCCGCGCCGGCCCGGAGCGCCCGGAAGACGTAGTCGTCGATCTCGAACGTGGTGAGCACCAGCACCGCGGCATGTCCGGCACCGATGATGGCTTCCGTGGCGTCGATGCCGTCCATGCCGGGCATCTGCACGTCCATCAGCACCAGATCCGGCCGCAGGGCGCGCGCCATTGACACTGCAGTGGCGCCGTCTGCCGCTTCGCCGACCACCTCGAGGCCGTCGGCGGCGTCGAGGATCATGCGCAGCCCGCCGCGCACCGCGAAGTGGTCGTCGGCCAGCAGGATCCGTACGGTCATTGGGGTCCTTCCGTGAGGGGGAGACGGGCCGCGACGCGCCAGAGGCCGTTCTCGGCGCCCGCCGTGAGGGTACCGCCGAGCCGGGCGGCCCGCAGCTTCATGTTCCGGATTCCGGAGCCGGCATTGATGCCGACGGCGGCAGCATCCGCACCGGCAGCGTCCACACCGGTTGCCGGCTCCGGTACCAGGCTGTTGGCGACCTCGAGGAGCAGCGCGCCGCCGTCGTCGGTGCCAAGCCGGACCAGCACCTCCCTGCCGGGAGCGTGCCGGATGCAGTTGGTGAGGGCTTCCTGCACGATCCGGAACACCCCGGAGCGCAGGGCGGCGGGCGCCTCGTCAGGCAGGATTTCCCCGCCGGTGATCCGCACCGGGGTGCCCGCTGCGGCAGCGGAGCCCGCGAGGTCCGCGAGGTCGGCCTGCCCGGAGACGGGCAGCCCGCGGCCGTCCCGGGACTCGAGCACATCGATCATGCTGCGCATCTGCTCGAGGGCGCGCAGGCTTTCGGCACGGACCTGGCCGAGCACCCGGGAGGTCAGCGCGGGATCCGCTGCAGCCGCCGCAGCGCCGCTCTGCAGCGCGATCGCGGACAGATGCCCGGCAATCGAATCATGCAGTTCGCGTGCCATCCGGGCCCGCTCCTCGGTGACGGCCAGCTCCAGCTGGAGGGCCGCCACCTCGCGGGCGTGGAGCGCATCCCGGCGTTCGGCCTCGGCGCGGGCGCGGGCATCCTCGGCGCGGTCCCGCTGCGCCCGCAGGTCCCCGGCCCACCAGACCGGCATCAGGAAGACCACCAGCGCCTGCACCGTCGCCAGCACGGTCGTCTCCACGTCGCGGTAGGAGGCGGCGACGACCACCACCATGACGGCCGCGAGGGCCTGCGCCACGCGGGCCGTTGCCCGGCTCAGCCGTGGGCGGCCGTACAGGATGCCGGAGTAGATGGCCTCGAAGGTGAGCAGGAAACCGGTCACGCCCGCGTCGGCCAGCAGGCACAGCACCGCCGCCGGGCCGGTCAGCGCGAGCATGAGCGGGACGTTGGCGCTGCGGAAGAGCAGCCCCGCGCAGCCGAGGAGCAGATAGGCGAACCAGTCCCAGGGCGGCCCGGGCAGCCCGGAACCGGGCAGGAACGTCGCGACGTTGGCCTGCATCAGCATCAGCACTGATCCGGCCGCGAAATAGCCGGCGGCGGCAACCACGCCGCCGGGCCAGATCCGGGGCCCGGGGCTGCCGGCGGCGGGGACGGCGCTGCCTGCGGCGGGCGGAGAGCTGGCGGAGGACATGCCTTCACCCTAGCCAGCCGCGCGGCCCCGGCACGTCCCCCGAACGGAGGACATGCCGAAGCCGGGCCCGGAGGAGCGGGATGGCCGGCGCAGGAGGCCGGAGGCGCGGCTCGAGGCGCGGCCCGGATGCGCCGGCGGTACGGTCAGCCCGGCGGCGGGAGCAGGCCCGGGGCGTCCTGCCCGCGCCGGAAGCTCAGCCGCACCACCAGCCCGAACAGCAGCACGATCCCCATCCACGCGATCACCAGCGGCGGCAGCGCCAGGGCCAGCAGCAGCGCCCCGGCCAGGCCGAGGAAGTTGAGCAGCCGCGGGGCGAACCACGGGCGGGTCCGCAGGGCGAAGGCCCCCATCGCCGTCACCGCCGCATACAGGAGCAGTCCGAAGGACGCGGCTGCGAGGAGGGTGGTCAGCTCCGTGCTCAAACACAGCAGCACGACGACGGCGCCGGCCGCCGCCTCCGCCGCCCACGGCTGGGCCTGGACCCGGGCTGCCAGCGCCGACCCGGGCAGGGCCTGCCGGTTGCCTGCCGGATGCCCGGAGCCGGGGACGCTGCCGGATTCCGAACCGGCGCTGCGGAACAGCCGCGGCAGGTCGCCGTCGTCCGCCATCGACGCCGCAGTGCGTCCGATGGCCCCGATCAGTGCCCACGCGCCGCCCAGCCCGGCGACCGCGGCGGCGGCGGTGACCGCTCCCGTGCCGACCGTGCTCTGCACCGACTGGACCGGGACCAGCAGAGGAGCCTCGGCGACCGCGAGGGCGGACGGGCCGAAGAAGGCCAGCAGCGACTCGCCCACCGCCAGATACAGGGCGAGGACGACGGCGACGGCGGCCGGCAGCGCCCGCGGAATGTTGACGCCGCTGCGCCTCACCTGCGGCCCCATGGACGCCAGCCGCGAGTAGCCTGCGAACGCAAAGAACACCACCCCCGCGGCCTGCAGCACCCCGGCGGCGGTGGGCTCCTCGGGTGCCGGCAGTCCCGCCGTCGGCCGCTCCGGGACGCTGAACGCGGCGATGGCCGCGAACCCGGCCACCGCAATCACGAAGGCCACGATGAACCTCGACGCCCAGGTGCCGCGGACGGCACCGAGGATGTTGGCCACGGTGAGGGCCGCAACGGCCGCCGCGGCGGCGATTCCGGCACGGTCACCGAAGACGTAGGTGCCGAAGGTCAGCGCCGCGGTTCCCGCGGCCGCGAGCAGCGCGCAGATCAGCAGCCAGCCGGTGAGGAAGCCGGCGTAGGGTCCCAGCAGCATGCGTGCCGCGGTGCGCGCGGCTCCGCCGTCGCGCAGCCAGCCGCGGTCCGTGCCGGGCAGCCGGTCATCGACCGCGCCGGCGAGCTGGTAGGTGGACACCGCACAGCAGTAGGCCACCAGGGCCGCGATGAGGCAGGGCGCCAGCAGCAGGCCGCCCGAGGCGGCGACGGCCGGCGGGAACACGACGAACAGCCCGGTCCCGATCATGGATCCCAGCCCGGCCATGGTGGCATCGAAGCCGCCGAGGGGACGCACGGGCTTGCTGCTGGGCATGGACCTCCTGCCGGGCCGCAGGCGGCGGCGGGGAAACGGAGCGAACACCGGTAAACTCTTGTGGAGATCTCTATTCACCTTGAGCGGGAACCGTGTTTTCCGCAAGCAATCTTTGAGAGGACTGCTTTGCTGCGCACACATGCGCTTGGCACCCTGAGGGCCGAGCATATTGGTCAGACCGTCACCCTTGCAGGCTGGGTGGCCCGGCGCAGGGACCACGGCGGCGTCGCCTTCCTCGACCTGCGTGATGCCTCCGGCGTGGCGCAGGTGGTGGTGCGGGAGGAGGAGGTCTTCCACGGGCTGCGCAACGAATACGTCCTGCAGATCACCGGCAAGGTGGAAAAGCGGCCCGAGGGCAACGAGAACCCGGCGCTGGCCACCGGCGAGGTGGAGGTCATCGCCGACGAGGTGGTCATCCTCAACACCTCCGATCCGCTGCCCTTCCAGATCGACGAGCATGTGGAGGTCGGCGAGGAAGCCCGCCTGAAGCACCGCTACCTCGACCTGCGCCGCCCGGCCCCGGCCGCCGCGCTGCGCCTGCGCTCCGAAGCGAACCGGGTGGCCCGCGAGCTGCTGCACGATGAGGGCTTCGTCGAGATCGAAACCCCCACCCTGACCCGCTCGACGCCTGAAGGCGCCCGCGACTTCGTCGTTCCGGCCCGCCTGGCCCCGGGCTCCTGGTACGCCCTGCCGCAGTCCCCGCAGCTGTTCAAGCAGCTGCTGCAGGTCGGCGGGTTCGAGAAGTACTACCAGATCGCCCGCTGCTACCGCGACGAGGACTTCCGCGCCGACCGGCAGCCGGAATTCACCCAGCTGGACATCGAGGCCAGCTTCGTCGAGGAAAACGACATCATCGCCCTGGGCGAGCAGATCGTGAAGTCGCTGTGGAAGCTGATCGGCGTCGAGATCGAAACCCCGATCCGCCGCATGACCTACGCCGAGGCCATGGCGAAGTACGGCTCCGACAAGCCCGACCTGCGGTTCGGTCTGGAACTGACCGAACTCACCGAGTTCTTCAAGGACACCACCTTCCGCGTCTTCCAGGCCCCGTACGTCGGCGCCGTCGTGATGCCCGGCGGTGCCTCGCAGGCCCGCCGCACCCTCGACGCCTGGCAGGAATGGGCGAAGCAGCGCGGCGCCAAGGGCCTGGCCTACGTGCTGGTCCAGGAGGACGGCAGCCTGACCGGCCCGGTGGCCAAGAACCTCACCGACTTCGAGCGCGAGAACCTGGCCGGCACCGTCGGCGCCCAGCCCGGCGACTGCATCTTCTTCGCCGCCGGTGACCAGTCCTCGGCCCGGGCGCTGCTCGGAGCCGCCCGCGTGGAGATCGGCCACCGCACCGGACTCATCAATCCCGGCGACTGGGCCTTCGTGTGGGTTGTCGACGCGCCCATGTTCGAGCCCGCGGCAGCGGCCGTGGCAGCCGGTGACGTCGCCGCAGGAGCGGGGGAGTGGACGGCCGTGCACCACGCGTTCACCTCGCCGAAGCCCGAGTTCCTCGACACGTTCGACACCGACCCCGGTTCCGCGCTGGCCTACGCCTACGACATCGTCTGCAACGGCAACGAAATCGGCGGCGGGTCCATCCGTATCCACCGCCGTGACGTGCAGGAGCGCGTGTTCAAGGTGATGGGCATCTCCGAGGAAACCGCGCAGGAGCAGTTCGGGTTCCTCCTGGAGGGCTTCAAGTACGGCGCCCCGCCGCACGGCGGCATCGCCTTCGGCTGGGACCGGGTGGTGGCCCTGCTGGCCGGCGCCGAGTCCATCCGCGACGTCATCGCGTTCCCGAAGTCCGGCGGCGGCTACGACCCGCTGACCAACGCTCCGGCTCCGATCAGCGCGCAGCAGCGCAAGGAAGCCGGCGTCGACTTCAAGCCGGAGAAGAAGCAGGACAAGCCTGCCGACGCTCCCGCTTCCCCGTCCGGCCGGTAACGAAGCCGGGCCTGTAGCCAGGTCCGGTCTGCGACGAAGCCCGGCTGCCGTGTTGGCAGCCGGGCTTCGTGCGCTCCCGCCCCGAGGCGGCCCGGCCCGCAGGCGGGGTCAGGCGAACGCCGGCACGCTCAGGTTCCGGAACGCGGACCCGTGGAAGACCAGCGGTTCGTGCCGTTCCTCGTGCGTGGAGTAGCCGTGTACCCGCAGCAGCACCACGGCGTGGTCTCCGGCCGGGACCTCGTTCTCCACCGAGCATTCAAGCCAGAGCGCAGCCTCGTCGAGGAACAGTGCGCCGGTTTCCGCCTGGTGCAGGCTGAGGCCGGCGAAACGGTCCCCGTCGCGGGAGGCGATCTGGCGGCAGACGCCGTCGTGCCCGGTGCCGAGGACCGAGACGCCGATCCTGCCGGCCCGCTTCAGGACCGGCCAGGTGCGGGAGGAGTTCTGCACGGCGAACATCACCAGCGGCGGATCGAGGGAGACCCCGACGGTGAAGGACGACGCGACGATGCCCTGCGGGCCGCCGTCGACCTCTGCGCAGAGAGCGGCGATGCCGGAGGGGAAGCGCCCGAAGGCACGGCGCAGGGCGGTCGGCTGGAGATCGGTAACAAGTGTCATGGGACGTCCTCTGCCTGAGGCGCCCTCCGCGCTGCTGCATGCGAAGGGACGCTGTACTTGCCGCAGCGGGAAATCCACCGGAGCGGCCGAATCGTCACCTGGAGCACCCCGCTACGGCGAGAGGGTTGCCGTCCAGCCGGCCAGGGCCTCTGGCTGGAACTCTTGATTCTGGCTCCCAATCTAGGGCCGGCACGGTCGAGGGGCAAACGGCCCGGCCGACGGCGGGCCCGGGCCGCAACAGTTTGTAACGCCGCCTGAACGCAGGGCGCGCGTCGTCGGCGCAGCCGCCCGGCAGCCCGGTAGTAGGGTGTGGGCATGAGAGAGCGCTGGTTCAAGCAGGTGGACGTGTTCGGCAGCAGCCCGTATCTGGGCAACCCCGTGGCCGTGGTGCTGGAGGGCCAGGACATCTCCGACCAGGCCATGCAGCAGTTCGCCCGCTGGACCAATCTCTCGGAGACCACGTTCCTGATGCCGCCGACCATCGCCGGCGCCGACTACCGCGTCCGGATCTTCACGCCGAACGGGGAGATCCCGTTCGCCGGGCATCCCACGCTGGGCAGCTGCCACGCCTGGCTGGAGGCGGGCAACCGGCCCCGCACTCCCGGCACGGTGCTCCAGGAGTGCGAAATCGGCATCGTCACCCTGCACGCCAACGCCGGGCTGGCCGCCTTTGAAGCTCCGCAGCTGCGGCGCAGCGGCCCGCTCGACGACGCCACCCTCACCCAGGCGGTGACGGCCCTGGGCCTGCGCATCGACCAGGTCCGCGACCATGCCTGGGTGGACAACGGACCCGGCTGGCTCGGCCTGCTGCTGGCCGACGCCGAGACGGTCCTCTCGCTCAAGCCCGACAACGCCGCCCTCGGCAGCCTGCGGGTGGGCGTGATCGGCCCCTACGAGGACACCTCGGAGGCCGATTTCGAGGTCCGCGCCTTCGTGCCGGCCCTCGGCATCGCCGAAGACCCCGTCACGGGCAGCCTCAACGCCGGCCTGGCCGTGTGGCTGATCGGCGCGGGCCTGGCGCCCGACCGCTACGTGGTGAGCCAGGGCACCGCCGTCGGGCGGAAGGGCCGGGTGCGGGTCTTCCAGCGCGACGGCGGCATCTGGGTCGGCGGCGAGTCCGTCACCTGCGTCGACGGCTCCGTCCGCCTCTGACCGACCGATGACCCGAGGAGCCCGCTGTGTTCAGCCTCTATGACCTGCCGCGGCGGATCATCGCCGCCCCCATGGCCGGCGGCCCGTCCACGCCCGAACTCGCAGCCGCCGTGTCCGACGCCGGCGGCCTGGGTTTCCTGGCCGGAGGCTACCTGGCCGCCGATGTGCTGGAAGGCCGGATCGCACGCCTGCAGGACCTGACGCGGCGCCCGTTCGGAGTGAACCTTTTCGTCCCGGACGCGGCCAACACGCAGGAGACGGCGTCCACCTCCGGCACCGGCCCGGACGCGTACGAGGCGGCCGCACAGTACCGCGGCCAGCTGCTTGATGAGCAGGCCACGGGTGCCCTGCCGCCCACGCGGCAGCCGCTGCCGCTGCCTGACGCCGCCGACGACGACGGCTGGGAGGCGAAGCTGGGCCTGGTCCTGGAGATGTCGGTACCGGTGGTGTCCTTCACCTTCGGGGCGCCCACCGCCGAGGTGGTGGGGCAGCTGCACGAGGCGGGAACCGCCGTCGTCATCACCGTCACCGACCCCGAGGAGGCGGAAGCCGCCGTCGGATCCGGGGCGCGGATCCTCTGCGTCCAGGGCCCCGACGCCGGCGGCCACCGCGGCACGCTGCGCACCGCCGCCGAGCCGGGCACCGATGCGCTTCCGGACCTGCTCGAGGGTGTGCGCACCGTCCTCGGGGACGTCCTGCCCGGACCGCGCGAAACAGTGCAGCTGATCGCCGCGGGCGGGATCAGCGGGCCGGGGCAGGTGGCGGAGCTGCTGACGGCCGGGGCGGACGCCGTCCAGGTGGGCACGGCCCTGCTGCTGGCGCCTGAAGCCGGAACGCACCCGCTGCACCGCCAGGCCCTGGCGGGGGAGCGGTTCGCCGATACGTCGCTGACCCGGGCCTTCTCCGGCCGGTGGGCACGCGGCCTGACCAATGACTTCATGCGCCGGCACCGTGACGCGCCGGCCGCCTACCCGCTGGTCAACCAGATCACCCGGCCGCTGCGGGCGGAAGCCGCCGAGCGGGGAGACGCCGACCTGATGAGCCTGTGGGCCGGGCGGGGCTTCCGTGAGGCCCGCCCGCTGCCGGCTGCCGGGATTGTCGAGGAGCTCTGGGCCGGAGTGCGCTGAGCGTCAGTCCGGCAGATGGATGGTGACGGCTACGGAACACGCGTCGGATGCAGCTCTGCGCAGCGACGCGAGGTTCGGGTCCTGCACATCGACCGGGCGCAGCAGCGGCAGCCGGCTCCATGGCTGCAGGGCCCTGGCCTCCCGCAGCTGGCTGATCAGCAGCCGGTCACCGCCGGCGGCCAGATACTGGGGCGCGGCGTCCCCGGCCGATGCTGCGGCAAAGAGCACCGCGGCCGCTGATGCCGCCGCCTCCACCAGTGCATCGGCCTGGTTGGCGCGCCGTCGGGCGTAGCGCTGCTGGGAGCCGCCGCCTGCGGCGGTCCGGCCCTGCACATACCGGCTGCCCGTCTTGGAACGCAGCAGCCGTCCCTCCCTGGCCACGCCCACGGCCCAGCCGCCGCGGCGCACCAGCACCAGCCCGACGGTGCGCGACTGGCCGGCCAGCGCAGCGAGGCGCCCGACGTCGTCCGCACCGCGTCCGGGACGTCCGTCCTCAGGCCAGGGCGCAGCCAGCACGGCCCGGGCACCGTTCGCCGCTGCCGCCTCCAGTCCCTCATCGGTGGCCGTGACCGTCAACGGCCCCTGGGCGGCGGCGAAACGGTCGAGCCAGCCGGCCAGCCGGGGGCCGGGCACGCTCGTCCGACGGGTTACGGTCATGATCAGGTCCTTGCGGTGTGCTGGGAGGGGTCGGGGCCGGTGCTGGGTGGATCGCTGGCGGTGCGGTGACTCTGTCGAGTCTGCCAGACCCCGCCGGCCGGACCCTGCCTCAGCACTTCCGGGGGTGCTGCGCGGCCGGCGCCGCGGACTGTCCGCGGGCACCAGTAGGCTGGAACGGTGAGCGATTTGTTCAGCAGCGCCTTCGATGAGGACCGGGACGACGCCGACGAGGCGCCTGCGGGAAGTGCGGCGCGGCGCCCGCGCAGTCCGCTGGCGGTCCGGATGCGGCCCCGCAGCCTGGACGAGGTGGTCGGGCAGCAGCATCTGCTCGGACCCGGCTCGCCGCTGCGGACCCTGGCTGAGTCCGCCGATGACCGGAACCCCGCCGGCCCCACCTCGGTCATGCTCTGGGGCCCGCCGGGCACCGGCAAGACCACCCTTGCCCATGTCGTGGCGCGCGGCGCCGGGCGCAAATTCGTGGAGCTGTCCGCCATTACCGCCGGCGTGAAGGACGTCCGCCGGGTCATGGAGGAAGCCCTCACCAACCGGGACCTGCACGGCATTACCACCGTGCTGTTCCTCGACGAGATCCACCGTTTCAACAAGGCCCAGCAGGACGCCCTGCTGCCCGGCGTGGAAAACCGCTGGGTGGTCCTGATCGCTGCCACCACGGAGAATCCGTCGTTCTCCGTGGTCTCCCCGCTGCTGTCCCGGTCCCTGCTGCTGACGCTCCGGCCGCTGACGGAACAGGACATCGCCGGGCTGCTCAACCGGGCGGTGGCGGACGAACGCGGACTCGCCGGCCGGGTCACGTTGAGCGACGAGGCCCTCGAACACCTGGTCCGGCTTGCCGCCGGCGATGCCCGGCGGGGCCTCACCGCTTTGGAGGCGGCCGCCGGCGTCGCCTTCTCGGAACGCGGGTCCGACGACGGCGGGGTGCCGGTGATCCTGCTGCCGCACGCCGAAAAAGCGCTCGACGTGGCGGCGCTGCGCTACGACCGGGCGGGAGACCAGCATTATGACGTCGCCAGCGCCTTCATCAAATCCGTCCGCGGCTCCGACGTCGACGCCTCGCTGCACTATCTGGCACGGATGCTGGAAGCGGGGGAGGACCCGCGCTTCGTCGCCCGGCGGATCATGATTTCCGCCGCCGAAGACATCGGCATGGCTGATCCCACCGCCCTGCAGACCGCCGTTGCCGCGGCGCAGGCCGTGCAGCTGGTCGGCATGCCGGAGGCCCGGATCATCCTGGCCGAGGCCGTGGTGCACCTGGCGACGGCACCTAAGTCCAACGCCGCCTACGCGGGAATCAACGCCGCAATCGCCGATGTCCGCGCCGGCCGGGGCCAGGGGATCCCTGCGCATCTGCGCGACGCGCACTACCCGGGGGCGAAGCAGCTGGGCCACGGCCGCGGCTACGTCTATTCGCACGACGCACCGCACTCGGTGGCGCGGCAGCAGTATCCGCCGGACGACCTGGTGGGCCGCAACTACTACGAGCCCACCGGCAACGGCGTGGAGCGGGAGATCGGGCCGCGCCTGGAACGGCTGCGCGGCATCATCCGGGGCACGCCGATGCCCCTGCGGGCGGCACCGGCGGCGGCCCCGGCACTGGCGGCGGCTGCGGCTGCTGCGGCCGCTGCGGCTGCTCCGGAAGCGGTTGCTCCGACGGCGGACGCGCCGGCTGCTGCCGGAGACGCGGCTCCGGTATCGGAGGTGGCGGCCGCCAAGCCCGCGACGTCGACGGCCGTGCCGGAAAAGCCTGTGTCGGAAATGCCTGTGCCCGAGGTTCGGCCGGCCGGCGGCGCGGACGCCGGGCCTCGGGCGCAGGCAGCCGCACCTGACGCAGAGAAGCCGCAGCCGAAAACCAAGCCCCGGGCGAAGACCAAGGCCGGAACCCCGCCCCAGCCGAAGGCTAAGACCCCGCCCAACCCCTAGGCCACATCTGTTGCCGAACCGGCCACCGGGCCCTCCGTCGGGACTGCTGCAGGGGCAGCGCGCAACGCCCGGGAGGCGCCGGCGGCGGCCGGCGTCGGGTCGGATTACCGGCGGTGCAGGCCGTGCTAACATTGACGGTTGACTGGCAAGCCCGTGCCGGACGCCTTCGTGCGCCTCGGCTCGGGACTGTAGCAGACGGCAGCGGTTGACCGGAGCTCTCCCTAATGGAGGCCAGCATGCACTCAGCAGTCGCAGATTTCGGGACCTGATCCCGTCCTGCGGCCAAACCGCCGAAACAGTGAAAGGTTAACGTGGCTAACAACACACGTGCCCGCCGTCAGGCCCGCGCTTCGCGTGCCCTCGGCATTGCCCTGACTCCCAAGGCAGCCAAGTACTTCGAGCGTCGCCCGTACCCCCCGGGTGAGCACGGCCGTGCACGCCGCAAGCAGGACAGCGACTACGCCGTCCGCCTGCGCGAGAAGCAGCGCCTGCGCGCCCAGTACGGCATCCGCGAGGCCCAGATGGGACGCCTCTTCGAGGAAGCCCGCCGCACCGCCGGCCTGACCGGTGAGAACCTGGTCGAACTGCTGGAAATGCGCCTCGACGCCCTGGTCCTGCGTGCCGGCTTCGCCCGCACCATCGCCCAGGCCCGCCAGCTGGTTGTGCACCGCCACATCATGGTTGACGGCCAGCGCGTGGACCGCCCGTCGTTCCGCGTCTCCGAAGGCCAGCTCATCCACGTGCACCAGCGCAGCGAGACCATGGCTCCGTTCCAGGTCGCCGCAGCCGGCGCGCACCGCGATGTCCTGCCGCAGGTTCCGGGCTACCTGGACGTGCAGCTGGAGAAGCTGCAGGCCCGCCTGGTCCGCCGCCCGAAGCGCTCCGAGATCCCCGTGACCTGCGAAGAGCAGCTCGTCGTGGAATACTACGCGCGCTAATCGCGGATCCTGGTTTCATAACCCGGCACAGCCCGCGGCCCTCTGTGGGCCGCGGGCTGTGTGGTTAACCCGGCCCCGGGCCCTGCCGCAGCAGGCCCGCACGGCACAAAGTAAGTGCCGGCGGCGCGCAGTAGGTAAGGTACATAGCGGAAAGCCAACAATCTTCAACTCCAAAGGAGAGCCATGTCAGGTGGAGATATCGCCGGACTGATCGCCGCCGGCGTCTTCGCCGTTCTGGTCGCCCTGCTGGCCGTACCGGTCTGGAAGCTGGGCAAGGTCTTTGACGAACTGCGGGGAGCGATCCGCACGCTCAGCGACGGCACCACCCCGCTGATCGACGAAGTCACCACCACGGTCTCGACCACCAACGCGCAGCTGCAGAAGGTGGACGGCATCTCCTCGAACGTCTCCGACGCCTCGGCCAACATTTCGGCCCTCAGCTCGCTGGTGGCAGCCACCGTCGGGCAGCCGCTGATCAAGGTCTCGGCGTTCACCTACGGCGTGCGTTCGGCCCTGGCCGCGTCCGGCAAGGGTTCGGGCCGCCGCAGGCGGAGCCGCTGACCCCGGTCGGCCACCCAGGTGCGGCTGCCGGCCGGCAGCACACCAGCCACGCACCCCCAACCGCGAGCACAGGAGCAGCAATGATCAAGCGGGTTTTCTGGATGTCAGTCGGCGTCACGATCGGCGTCATCGCCGTCCGGCGCCTTTCCGACGCACGCGCCGCCGTCGGTCCCGCCGGCCTGAACCGCGCCATCGGCAGCGCCGCCGACGCGGTGCAGAACTTCACCGAAGCCATGCGCGAGGCGATGGACCAGCGCGAAACCGACCTGCGCGCCGCCCTGGGCATGGACGACGGCGAGTCCGTCACCCGGTCCATGACCGCCGCCCGGCGCTGAGCCGCCCCACCATCTTCCGCGCGCCGCCCACACGCCGGGCGCCGCGCACACCATACGAAGGGTAAGAAAGAGCACCATGAAGTCCCACGAGATCGCCCGCCGCTGGCTGGAATTCTTCAGCGCGAAGGGACACACCGTGGTCCCGTCCGCCTCCCTGGTCACGGGGGACCCCTCCCTGCTGTTCACCGTTGCCGGCATGGTGCCCTTCATCCCGTACCTCACCGCCCGCGAGACCCCGCCCTACAGCCGCGCCACCAGCGTGCAGAAGTGCATCCGCACCGCGGACATCGAAGAGGTCGGCAAGACCGCACGGCACGGCACGTTCTTCCAGATGGCCGGCAACTTCTCCTTCGGCGACTACTTCAAGGAAGACGCGATCACCTTCGCCTGGGAGCTGCTGACCTCCCCGGTGGAGAAGGGCGGCTACGGCCTGGATCCCGAACGGCTCTGGGTCACCGTCTATGAGGACGGAGACGAGCGCGACGACGAGGCCCGCGCCATCTGGCGCGACAAGGTCGGGGTGCCGAACGAGCGCATCATCGGTACCGGCAAGGCCGACAACTACTGGAACACCGGCCAGGCCGGCCCGGGCGGGCCCTGCTCGGAGATCTACTACGACCGCGGACCGGCCTACGGCCTCGAAGGCGGCCCCGCCGTCGACGAGACGCGCTACATCGAGATCTGGAACCTGGTCTTCATGCAGTACCAGCTCTCCGCGGTCCGCTCGAAGACCGACTTCGACGTCGCCGGGGAACTGCCGCAGAAGAACATCGACACCGGCCTCGGCCTGGAACGCCTGGCGATGATCCTCCAGGGCGTCGAGAACATGTACGAGACCGATCAGGTCCGGCCCGTCCTCGACAAGGCCGCGGAGCTGTCCGGCAAGAAGTACACCTCCGCCGAGGATCCGAAGGACCCGCACCACGCTGACGACGTGCGGATGCGCGTGGTCGCCGACCACATCCGCTCCGCCCTGATGCTGATCAGCGACGGCGTGACCCCCTCCAACGAAGGCCGCGGCTACGTCCTGCGCCGCCTGATCCGCCGGGCCGTGCGGGCCATGCGCCTGCTCGGCGTCGAAACCGCCGTGCTGCCCGAGCTGCTGCCCGTCTCCCGCGACGCGATGAAGGGCACCTACCCCGAGGTGGAGGCCGACTTCGAGCGCATCGCCCGGATCGCCTACGCCGAGGAGAAGGCGTTCCTGCGCACCATCGCCTCCGGCACTGAGCGCCTCGAGGAAGCCGTGAAGGTCTCCAAGGCCGCAGGGCGTCCGCTGTCCGGCGAGGACGCCTTCACCCTGCATGACACCTACGGCTTCCCGATCGACCTGACCCTGGAAATGGCCGAGGAGGCCGGGCTGAAGGTCGACGAAGCCGGGTTCCGCTCGCTCATGTCCGAGCAGCGCCGCCGCGCCCAGGCCGACGCCCGCGGCAAGAAGCAGGGCCACGCGGACGTGTCCGTGTTCAACGAACTGCTCAAGGCCGGCGAGACCGTCTTCACCGGCTACACCGAGCTGACCAGCGAATCCAAGGTCCGCGGCATCGTGCAGGGCGGCGGCGCCGTCACGCACGCCGGCCCGGGCGCCGAGATCTCCCTGGTCCTCGACGAGACCCCGTTCTACGCCGAGGCCGGCGGCCAGGCCGCCGACACCGGCCTGATCACCGGCGACGGCTTCGTCGTCGAGGTCGCCGACGTGCAGCGCCCGGTCAAGGGCCTGAGCGTGCACAAGGCGATCGTGCGCGAGGGTGAAATCTCCACCGGTGCCCTGGTGCAGGCCGCCGTCGACGCCCAGCGCCGCCACGCCGCGGAGCAGGCCCACACCGGCACGCACATCGTGCACGCGGCCCTGCACCAGATCCTCGGCCCCGAGGCGCTGCAGCGCGGCTCCTTCAACAAGGCCGGCTACCTGCGCTTCGACTTCGCCTGGGGCGAGGGCCTCTCCGACACGGCCAAGTCCGAAATCGAGGAAGTCTCCAACCTGGCCATCCGGTCCAACTACGACGTCGTCACCCGGGTCATGCCGCTCGAGCAGGCCAAGGCGCTCGGCGCCACCGCCCTCTTCGGCGAGGCCTACGGCGACACCGTCCGCGTGGTGGAGATGAACGGCGACTGGTCCCGCGAGCTCTGCGGCGGCACCCACGTCGACGCCACCTCCCGCATCGGCTCCCTGACCCTGCTCGGGGAACAGTCCGTCGGGTCCGGCAACCGCCGGGTTGAGGCGTTCGTGGGCATGGACGCGTTCCGCCACCTCGCCGCGGAACGTGCGCTGGTCACCGAGCTGTCCGAAATGCTCAAGGTGCCCTCGGCCCAGGTGCCGGAGCGCGTTGCCGCGACCCTGGCCAAGCTGAAGGCCGCCGAAAAGGAGCTCGAGCGCCTGCGCCGCGAGCAGCTCGCCGCCTCAGCCGCCGCCCTGGTCTCCACGGCCGTGGACGTCAACGGCGTCCGCGTGCTGGCCCACAACGCCGGCGAGGTCGGCGGCGCCGATGACCTGCGCACCCTCGCCCTGGACCTGCGCCAGCGGCTCAGCAGCGGCGCGGCCGTCACCGCCGTGGCCGGTGTGGCGAACAACCGTCCGGTGATCATCGTCGCCACGAACGAGGCCGCCCGCGCCGCCGGCGTGAAGGCCGGCGCGCTGGTCCGCCTGGCCGCCGGGATCCTCGGCGGCGGCGGTGGCGGCAAGGACGACGTCGCCCAGGGCGGCGGCGCCGATGCGGCCCGGATCGATGAGGCGCTCACCGCGGTGCGCTCCGCCGTGGCGGCCGGGAGCTGACCTTGGGGTCCCCGGCGGCGGACGTTCCCCGCGGTGTACGGCTCGGTCTCGACGTCGGCCAGGTCCGGGTGGGCCTGGCCGCGTCGGACCCCGACGGCCTGCTGGCTGTCCCGGTCCGGACCCTGCGCCGGGACGCCAAGAAGGACCGTGACATTGCCCTCGTGGTCCGGGAGGCCGCGGAACGCGATGCGGTGCAGGTCTTCGTGGGCCTGCCCCGCAGCCTCAGCGGCAACGAAACGGCGTCGACGCAGATGGCCCGGGAGTACGCGAACCGGCTGGCCGGCGCCCTTGCGGATGCCGGAATGGACCTTCCGGTACGGCTGGTCGACGAGCGCTTGAGCACCGTCAGCGCCCACCAGGCCCTCCGCCAAGCTGGAATGGACACCCGTGACCACCGTAGAGTGGTAGATCAGGCTGCCGCAGTGGGAATCCTGCAGCATGCCCTTGAAATGCAGCGTTCGCTTGGACGCGAAGTGGGGGAACCGGTACAACTTCGTCGGCTGCCGCGCCCGGAAGGCGCGGCTCCGGCCCCGAACCAGGAGCCAGCTATTTCCCAGCAGACCGACACCGAAGGCGGGTCCGGCCGTGAGTCATAGGTATCCGGACCACCGCCCCGCCGAAGCCGACTACGACGGCACCGGCTATCGCCGGCGTCCGTACGGCGAGGACCCGCAGGGCCACGAGGAACCCGCGTACGACCAGTACGGGTACGACGCCGCCGGGTACGAGGCGGATGACGGATACACAGACCGCGGCTACGCCCGGGGACATGCCGAAGATGAGCCGGTGGCAGGACTTTTCGAGGAGCAGCAGCTGCCTTCCCGCCGCAGCCGGCGGCCCTCCCGGGAAAAGATGCTGCGCCGCCGCCGGCGCACCATCGTGGTGGGCGGCGTCCTGCTGTTCTTCCTCGTGGTGCTGATCGGCCTCATCCTGTTCCTGCGTGACCTGCTGGGGATGAACGAGCCCAAGGACTACGAGGGCGCCGGCACCGGCAGCGTCGTGTTCACCGTGAATCCCGGAGACGGGCCCATGGTGATCGGCGGGAACCTGGTGAGCCAGGACATCATTGCCAACAGCGACCGGTTCATGGAAGTGGTCGCAGCCGAAGCCGACGGGCGGGAGATCCAGCCCGGCGAATACGAGATGCGCTACCAGATGTCCGCCTCCGCGGCCTTCGACGCCCTGATCGGCGAGCAGGGCGGGCTGGTGCACTACGCCGCCGTCGCCCGCGACCTGCGCCAGGGCGAGGTGTTCGAAATCCTCTCCACTTCCACGGGCATCTCCGTCGCCGAGTTCGAGGCCCTCGCCGCGTCGCCGCAGCAGTTCGGGCTGCCCGAGCAGGCACGGAGCCTGGAAGGCTACCTGCACCCGGGGGAGTACCGGTTCGACGTCAGCCTCACCGCCACCGACATCGTTTCGGAAATGGTGGCCCAGACCTTCGCGGTGCTGGAGGAGGATGGCATCACCGATCCTTCGGAGCAGTACCGGATCCTGACCAAGGCCAGCATCATCCAGGCCGAGGCCGGCGAGGCGGACTACGCCACCGTGGCGGGCTCCATCGAGAACCGGCTGAAGCCGGACAACACGGAGACGAACGGGCTGATCCAGTCCGACGCCACCGTGACCTACGGCCTGGACCGCAAGAGCTACAACCTCACCCCTGAGGAAAAGGCCGACAAGTCCAACCCGTACAACACTTATGCCAACCCCGGCCTGCCGGTGGGACCCATCGGCTCGCCGAGCCGCGAGGCGATCGACGCCGCCGCCAACCCGGCCGACGTGCCCTACTACTACTGGGTTACCGTCAACCTGGACAGCGGCGAGACGAAGTTCTCCTCCACCCTGGCCGAGCACGCCCGCTACGTGGCCGAGTACCAGGAATGGTGCGCCGGGCAGGAACCGGGCAGGTGCGACTAGGTGTCCGCCGCGCCCCTGCGGGCGGCGGTGCTGGGCCATCCCGTGGCCCATTCCCGTTCGCCCCAGCTGCACCGTGCCGCCTATGAGCTGATCGGCTTCGACTGCGCCTACGACCGGATCGACGTGCCCGAGGCGGAGGCCGGGGCGTTTGTCCGCCGGCTGCGCACCGAGCCCGGTTGGGCCGGCGTATCGGTCACCATGCCGCTGAAGGCCGCCATGGTGCCGTTCATGGATGAGGTGACCGCCGGCGTGCGGTCCGTCGGTGTGCTGAACACGGTCGTCGTCACCCCGGACGCGGGCGACGGCGGGCCGCGGCTCACCGGCCACAACACAGACGTCGCGGGGCTGGTGGGTGCGCTCCGGCACGCCGGAGCGGGTCCGGGTGCGCATGCCGTCGTGTTGGGGGCAGGCGGCACGGCGCAGGCGGCCGTGGCTGCCCTGGCCCGGCTCGAGGCCGCCCGCGTGGACGTGCACGCCCGCAGCTTCCGGGCCGACGCCGGCGGCGCCGTCGGGGTGGCCGCCACCGCCGACCGGGCGGGAATCACCGCGCGGCTGCAGCCATGGGAATCCGCCGCCGGCGCATGCGCCGCCGCCGACATCGTGATCTGCACCCTGCCTCCGCGCGGCGCCGACGCCCTCGCCGCCGAGTTCGCCGCCGCCGGCGCGGACCGCGCCGGCGCCGTGCTGCTGGATGCCGCCTACGACCCCTGGCCCTCGGCCATCGCCGCGGCCTGGCAGGACGCCGGCGGGAGAATCGTGCCCGGGCTGGAGATGCTGGTCTACCAGGCCGTGGAGCAGGTGCGGCTCTTTACCGGAGGGGCACCTGCGGATGAAGCATCCGTCATAAACGTGATGTGTGACGCAGTCGGACTCCCGCGGCGCTGAGGCCCCCGGGCGGGCATGGCAGTATGGAAACCATGTTGCGTTGGTTGACCGCCGGCGAGTCCCACGGACCTGCGCTGGTTGGAATTGTTGAGGGTGTCCCCGCCGGTGTCGAAGTCGAGACCGGCATGATCCAGGAAGCCCTGGCCCGGCGCCGGCTCGGCTACGGCCGCGGCGCCCGGATGAAGTTCGAGCAGGACCAGGTGCGGATCATTGGCGGCGTCCGCCACGGCCGCACCCTGGGCAGCCCGGTCGCCATCGAGGTCGGCAACACCGAGTGGCCCAAGTGGGAGCAGGTCATGTCCGCCGATCCCGTGCCCGCCGAAGCGCTGGCCGGCTCGGCCCGCAACGCGCCCCTGACCCGCCCGCGGCCCGGTCACGCCGATCTGACCGGCATGCAGAAGTACGGCTTCGACGAGGCCCGCCCGGTGCTGGAACGTGCCAGCGCCCGCGAAACGGCCGCCCGGGTCGCGCTGGGAACGGTTGCGGCGAGCTTCTTGAAGTCCCTGGGCATCGAACTGGTCTCCCACACCGTCTCCATCGCCTCCGTCAGCGTCCCCGAGGCCGCCGCGCTGCCGCTGCCTGCGGACGTCGCGGCCCTCGACGCCGATCCGCTGCGCTGCTTCGATCCGGCCACCTCCGTGGCCATGGTCGACGAGGTCGACGCGGCCCACAAGGACGGCGAGACCCTCGGCGGAGTGGTCGAGGTCCTCGCCTACGGTCTGCCGCCGGGACTGGGCAGCTACGTGCACTGGGACCGCCGCCTCGATGCCCGCCTGGCCGCCGCCCTGATGGGCATCCAGGCGATCAAGGGCGTGGAGGTCGGCGACGGCTTCCTTACCGCGGCCCGCCGCGGCTCCCTGGCCCACGACGAGATCGTGCGCGACGCCGACGGCGCCATGATCCGCTCCGGCAACCGTGCCGGCGGCATCGAGGGCGGCATGAGCATCGGCGAGGTGCTGCGCGTCCGCGCCGCGATGAAGCCGATCGCCACCGTACCCCGCGCCCTGCAGACCGTGGACGTGGCCACCGGCGAGCCGGCCCGGGCCCACCACCAGCGTTCCGACGTCTGCGCCGTACCGGCCGCCGGCGTCGTCGCCGAGGCCATGGTCGCCCTGGTCCTGGCCGAAGCGGTCACCGAGAAGTTCGGCGGCGATTCGGTCGCCGAGACCCGGCGTAACCTCGCCGCGTACCTGGAGAACATCCCGGCCGCGCTCACCACCGCCTCCGGCGATGCCGCTTCCCGCTGAGCAGCCGGTTGTCCTGATCGGACTCATGGCCGCCGGCAAATCCGCCGTCGGCCGTGAGCTGGCCGCCCGCCACGGCCGCCCGTTCGTGGACACCGATCAGCTGGTCGTGGACCGTTACGGGCCCATCGCCGAGCTGTTCGTCTCCCGCGGCGAGCGGTTCTTCCGCGAGGTCGAGGCACGGGCCGTCGCGGAGGCCCTGTCCGCCCCGGGCGGCAGCATCGTCTCCCTCGGTGGCGGCGCCATCCTGGACCCCGGCACCCGGCAGCTGCTGGCCCGCGGCCCGCGCGTCGTGTTCCTGGACACCGACCTGGCCACCGTCCTGCCCCGGATCACCCGCGCCGGGCACCGCCCGTTGCTGGCCGAGGATCCGGCCGGCCGATGGCAGGCCCTGGCCGACGCCCGCCGCCCCATTTACGAAGCCCTGGCGGAGATCACCATCGACGCCAGGGGATCCTCCGTGCCCGAGATCGCCGACCGCATCACGCGCACGCTCACTGAAGGAGAAGCCCCCGATGCCCGCTGAACCCACCGTCATCAAGGTGACCGGCGCCGCCCCCGAAGAGAACTACGACGTGGTGGTCGGCAACGGGCTGCTGCCCCGCCTGCCCGCCATGCTGGGGGAGCGGGTGCGCCGCGTGCTGGTGATCCACCCGCGGGCGCTGCGGGCCACCGGCGACGCGGTGCGCGAAGACCTGGAGGCCAACGGCTTCACCGCCCTCACGGCGGAGATCCCGGACGCCGAGGAAGGCAAGCACATCCAGGTCGCCGCGTTCTGCTGGCAGGTGCTGGGACAGAACGACTTCACCCGCTCCGATGCCGTCGTCTCCGTCGGCGGGGGAGCGGTGACCGACGTGGCCGGCTTCGTGGCCGCCACCTGGCTGCGCGGCGTCAAGGTCGTGCACCTGCCCACCAGCCTGCTGGGGATGGTCGACGCCGCCGTCGGCGGCAAGACCGGCATCAACACCGCCGAGGGCAAGAACCTGGTGGGTGCCTTCCATCCGCCGGCCGGGGTGCTGGTGGACCTCGACGCGCTGGGCACCCTGCCGCGCAACGAACTCATCAGCGGCATGGCCGAAGTGGTCAAGTGCGGCTTCATCGCCGACCCGGCCATCCTGGACCTGATCGAAGCGAACCCCGAGGCCGTGGCCGACGGCGGCTCCGACGTCGTGCGTGAACTGGTCGAGCGGGCCATCCGGGTGAAGGCCGAGATCGTCTCCGGCGACCTGCGCGAAGCCGGCCGACGGGAGTTCCTCAACTACGGACACACTCTGGGGCATGCCATCGAGCTGGCCGAACGCTACCAGTGGCGGCACGGCGCGGCCGTCTCCGTGGGCCTGGTCTTCGCCGCCGAACTCGGCCGCATGGTCGGCCGCCTCGACGACGCCACCGCCGACCGGCACAAGCGGATCCTCGAGACCCTGGGCCTGCCGGTGACGTACCGTCACGACCGCTGGTCCGCGCTGCTGGACGGCATGCGCCGGGACAAGAAGTCCCGCGGCGACCTGCTGCGCTTCGTGGTCCTGGAGGGCCCCGGCCGGCCCACCATGCTGGAGGTCCCGGACACCTCGCTGCTCTTCGCCACCTACCAGGAAATCGCCTCGGAACCGCAGGGTGGGATGAAGCTCAGCCTCTAGGCGAAGCCCCGCCGCGCTCGGCGGGGTAGACTAATCGACGGATTTGACGACGAACGACGCTAACCGACGAAAGAAGAACTGTGGCGACGACCAACGACATCAAGAACGGCACCGTGCTGAAGCTTGAAGGCAACCTGTGGAGCATCATCGAGTTCCAGCACGTGAAGCCGGGCAAGGGTGGCGCGTTTGTCCGCACGAAGATGCGCAACGTGACCTCCGGCAAGGTCGTGGACAAGACCTTCAACGCCGGCCTCAAGATCGAGACCGCCACGGTGGACCGCCGCGACTACCAGTACCTGTACCAGGACGGCGACGACTACGTCTTCATGGACACCTCCGACTACGACCAGCTGACCGTGTCGGCCGCCGTCGTCGGCAACGCCGCTAACTTCATGCTCGAGGGCCAGATGGTCACCATCGCCATGCACGAGGGATCCCCGCTATACATGGAAATGCCGGCGTCCGTGGTCCTGGAGATCACCTACACCGAGCCCGGCCTGCAGGGCGACCGGTCCACCGGCGGCACCAAGCCGGCCACCGTGGAGACCGGCTACGAGATCCAGGTTCCGCTGTTCCTGGAAGCCGGCACCAAGGTCAAGGTCGACACCCGCAACGGCGACTACCTGGGACGCGTCAACGAGTGAGTGCCCGCACCAAGGCCCGCACCCGGGCGATGGAAGTGCTCTTCGAGGCCGAGCAGCGCTCGGTCCCGGCGCACGACGTCATCCGCGCCCGACGCGAGCAGACGGACCAGACCATCAATCCCTACACGCTCGACCTGGTGGAGGGGGTCCTGGCCAAGCAGGATCAGATCGACGAATTCCTCAGCACCTATTCGCAGGGCTGGCCCCTGGAGCGCATGCCCTCCGTGGACCGCATGATCCTGCGCCTGGGCACCTGGGAGCTGCTGTACAACGATGAGATTCCCGACCGCGTTGCGGTCAGCGAGGCCATCGAACTGGCGCGCACGCACTCCACCGACGAGTCCCCGGGCTTCGTCGGAGGTTTGCTCAACCGCCTCCAGGAGCTGAAGCCCACGCTCCTGGCCTAGCGCCCTCCGCAGGCCAAAGGGGCCCGGCACGCCGTCCATGGACGGTGCACCGGGCCCCTTTGCCGTACCGGCGCAGATCAGTGCGGCACTGCCGCCGACAGCATGACGCTGCGGGTCCGGACCAGGTCGGCCAGCAGGGCCTGCTCGGTCTGTGCGCTGCGCTGCAGGTCCTGCCCGGCGCAGATCCGCTGGCGTACCATCGCCAGCCGCGTGGAATCACGGATGAAGCGCTTCATCGGGGCGCGGGCGCCCACGCGGGAGGCCCAGGCCAGGGCACGCCGCCGCCCCGGGTGGGTGCTGAGCATGTAGACCTCCTCGCCGGTGAACCAGCCGGCCCGTGCATATTCGCCCAGGCGGAGGGCAATCTGCCGGCCCTCCGCACGGCGCAGCAGCCAGACGGTGACGACGACGGCGGCGAACAGCGGCACCTGCAGCAGGAAGTAGAACGTGAAGAAGTCGTTGTAGACCAGCGCCATGCCGCCGTTCCAGAACATGTGCCCCGCAATGGCCGGAACCAGCCCGGCGGCGAAGCCGAGCAGGATCCGGCCCGCCCCGCCGGCGCGGGCACCCAGCCCCACCCCGACGCCGATGCAGATGGTGAACATGACATGCGCGAACGGTGAGAACAGCCCGCGCAGCACGAAGACCATGCCCAGCTGGAGCCCGACGCCGCCGGCCTCGATGAAGGCGGATCCGAAATAGAGGATGTTCTCGGTGAACGCGAAGCCGGCCGCCACCGTTCCGGCGTAGACAATGCCGTCCACCGGACCGTCGTAGTGACTGCGCCCGGTGAACACCAGGATCAGCACGCCCAGGCCCTTGGCGAACTCCTCGACCAGCGGCGCCTGGACCACCGTGCCCAGCACATCCGTGGAGGCCATCGGCAGGGCCGCGGCCAACATGTCGGAAACCGCGCTGCCGAGCAGCAGGGTGATCGCCACGGACGCGCCGGCTCCCCAGAGGAAGGCGAAAAGCAGCGCACCCCGCGGCTCCGGCTCCCACCGGTCCACCCAGTGCAGCCCCAGCAGGCAGATGCCCAGCGGCACCAGCGCCAGCACCCCGCACACGAGAAACGCCGAGGCGCCCAGCGACACGAGGAGGAACAGGCCCACCAGGACCAGCGCGAGGGCGGCGGCGACGATGAGCACGATGTTGCCCGCCGTCGTCCACCCGCGCCGGACCGGCCGCGGCGGAAACGGCTGGTGCCACATCGGCTGCGCCGGGTGCGGGGCGGTTCCGGGCGGGGCGTGGAGGGCGTAACGGCCGGGCGCTGGTCCTGTCATAGCCCCAACAATAGGAGACAGCCGCGCTGTGATAGTTTTGACACTGCATTCAACCTTTAAATCCGTCCTGTGAGGCGGGGAAGGAGGAAGGCAGACACATGGTCTCTCCAGGCCCGCACGGCACCGCCGTGCCCGCCCGCACCGTTCTGGCTTCAGCTGACATTGACCGCGCCCTGACGCGCATTGCCCACGAGATCCTCGAGGCGAACAAGGGAGCGCAGGACCTCGTCCTGCTCGGCATCCCCCGCCGCGGATACCCCCTCGCCCGACGGCTCGGCGACCGGATCGCCGCCGCGGACCCGTCCTTTGACACCGCCAACGTCGGACAGCTCGACGTCACCATGTTCCGTGACGACCTCGCGCACCAGCCCACCCGCCCGCCGCATGCCACCGAACTGCCGGCCGCCGGCATCGACGGCAGGGTGGTGGTCCTGGTGGACGATGTCCTCTACTCCGGGCGCACCATCCGCTCCGCCCTCGACGCGCTGGTCGACCTCGGCCGGCCCCGGGTTGTCCGCCTCGCCGTCCTGGTCGACCGCGGGCATCGGGAACTGCCGATCCGCGCGGACCACGTGGGCAAGAACCTGCCCACCGCCGCCGCGGAAAAGGTCCGGGTCCAGGTCATGGAAGTCGACGGCGCCGACGGCGTGGTCATCGAGGCCGCCTAAGTGAAGCACCTGCTCTCGACCCTGGACCTGTCCCGATCCGACGCACTGGCCATCCTCGACACCGCCGAGCAGATGGCCGCCGTCGGGCAGCGTGAAGTCAAGAAGCTGCCCGCCCTGCGCGGACGCACCGTGGTGAACCTCTTCTTCGAGGATTCCACCCGCACCCGCACCTCCTTCGAGGCCGCCGCCAAGCGGCTCTCCGCGGACGTCATCAACTTCTCGGCCAAGGGCTCCTCGGTGTCCAAGGGCGAGTCCCTGAAAGACACCGCGCAGACCCTGGCCGCCATGGGGGCCGACGCCGTGGTCATCCGGCACGGCGCCTCCGGCGCCCCGGCCCGGCTCGCCGGCTCCGGCTGGATCGACGCCGCGGTGCTCAACGCCGGCGACGGCACCCACGAACACCCCACCCAGGCCCTGCTGGACGCATTCACCATGCGCCGGCACCGGGCCGCCCTGGCCGGCGTTCCCTCCACCGGCACCGACCTGGCCGGACTCAAGGTCGCGATCGTGGGGGACATCCTGCACTCCCGCGTGGCGCGGTCGAACCTGTGGCTGCTGAAGACCCTCGGGGCCGAGGTGACCCTGGTCGCCCCGCCCACGCTGCTGCCCTTCGGCGCCGACTCGTGGCCCTGCACCATCAGCTACGACCTGGACGAGGCGCTGGCCGCCGGTCCCGACGTCGTGATGATGCTGCGCATCCAGGCCGAACGCATGCACTCGGCGTTCTTCCCCTCGGTGCAGGAATACTCCCGCCGCTGGGGCTTCGGCGACGAACGGCTCGCCCGCCTCGACGCGCTCGGACTGCCGCACACCATCCTGATGCACCCGGGGCCGATGAACCGCGGCCTGGAAATCAGCTCCGCCGCGGCCGATTCCTCCCGCTCCACCGTCCTTGAACAGGTCAGCAACGGCGTGGCCGTCCGCATGGCCAGCCTGTACCTGCTGCTCTCCGGCGAGAGCGGCCCCCGCACAGCCCAGGAGACCGCCTCATGACCGCCTACCTGATCCGCTCCGCCAGCCTCCTCGGCGGCGAACGCACCGACCTGCTCATCCGCGGCGGCCGCATCGACGCCGTCGGCCCGCGCCTGGACGTCCCCGCAGGCGCCGAGGTGGTCGACGCCGACGGGCTGGTGGCCCTGCCCGGCCTGGTGGACCTGCACACCCACCTGCGCGAACCCGGCCGCGAAGACGCCGAAACCGTCGAGACCGGCACCCGGGCCGCCGCGCTGGGCGGCTACACCTCGGTGCACGCCATGGCCAACTCCAATCCGGTCGCCGATTCCGCCGGCGTCGTCGAGCAGGTCTGGAGCCTGGGCCGGCGCTCGGGCTGGGTGGACGTCCGCCCGGTCGGCGCGGTGACCGTCGGGCTGGCGGGGGAGCGGCTGGCCGAACTCGGCGCGATGGCCGACTCCCGCGCCCGGGTCCGCGTGTTCTCCGACGACGGGATGTGCGTCCACGATCCGGTGCTGATGCGCCGCGCCCTGGAGTACGTGTTGGCGTTCGACGGCGTCGTCGCCCAGCATGCGCAGGAGCCGCGCCTGACCGCCGGGGCGCAGATGAACGAGGGCGAGGTCTCCGCGGTGCTCGGGCTGCCGGGCTGGCCGGCCGTGGCCGAGGAGGCCATCATCGCCCGGGACGTGCTGCTGGCCCGGCACACCGGGTCGCGGCTGCACGTCTGCCACGTCTCCACCGCCGGCAGCGTCGAGATTCTCCGCTGGGCGAAGGCGGCCGGCATCCGCGTCACCGCCGAGGTCACCCCGCACCACCTGCTGCTGACCGAGGACAAGGTCACCACCTGGAACCCGGTGTACAAGGTGAACCCGCCGCTGCGCACCGCCGACGACGTGCAGGCGCTGCGGGAGGCCCTGGCCGACGGGACCATCGACATCGTCGGGACCGACCATGCCCCGCACCCCAGCCAGGACAAGGAATGCGAGTGGGCGCAGGCGGCCATGGGCATGACCGGGCTGGAGACGGCCCTGCCCGTGGTCCAGCACGCCATGGTGGAGACCGGCCTGATGGGCTGGGAGCAGGTTGCGCGCGTGATGTCCGCCACGCCCGCCCGGATCGGCGGGACCGCGGATCAGGGCCGTCCCCTTGCCGCGGGCGAGCCCGCGCATGTCACATTGATCGACCCGTCTGCGCGGCGCGTCGTGGACCCCCATAAGATGGCTACGAAGGGACGCAACAGCCCCTACGCCGGGCTCGAGCTGCCCGGTGCGGTCGAGGCAGTGTTTTACGCCGGGCACCCCACGGTCCTGGGCGGCGCCTTGAACTCCCCCCATCCGAGCGCAGCAGAGGAGCCCCGGTCCGCATGGACGTCGTGATCTTTGTCCTGGCCGTCATCGCGGCCGCCGCCGTTTTCCTGGCGGTCTTCGCGATTGGCTGGCGGGGACGACGACGACGACAGCAGGACATTCCCGCGCCGCCCGAGCTGCCCGCGGAGCTCGCCGAGCCGCTGTTCGAGGCCACCGGACAGTACGTGGTGACCACCGTCGCCGGGGACTGGCTGGACCGGATCGCCCGCCACGGCCTCGGGTTCAAGTGCGAGGCGACGGCCGCGGTGTTCGACGAAGGCCTGCTCTTCGCCCGCCGGGGCGCCCCCGACCTGTGGATTCCCCGGTCCCGGCTCCGCGGCGTCCGGCTTGAACGCGGCATGGCCGGCAAGTTCGTCGAAAAGGACGGGCTGGTCACGGTGACCTGGCGCCTCGGCGGCACCGACGTCGACACCGGATTCCGCAACCGCGCCGCCAACGAAAAGACCATGCTGGTCAACGCCATTACCCAACTGCTGCCTGCGGACCAGGCAGCGCCAAGCGAGGAACAACAGTGACAGTGCACGAGAAGACCACCCCCGCCGTCCTGGTGCTGGAGGACGGTCGAACTTTCCGCGGCCGCAGCTACGGCGCCCAGGGCACGGCACTGGGCGAGGCTGTGTTCACCACCGGCATGACCGGCTACCAGGAGACGATCACCGATCCCTCCTACGCCCGCCAGCTCGTCGTCCAGACCGCGCCGCACATCGGCAACACGGGCGTGAACGACGAGGATCCCGAGTCCCGGCGCATCTGGGTTGCCGGGTACATCGTCCGCGACCCGGCCCGCCGCGCCTCCAACTGGCGCTCCGAGCGCAGCCTCGACGATGAACTGACCGCGCAGGGCGTGGTCGGCATCAGCGGCGTCGACACCCGCGCCGTCACCCGCCACCTGCGCGAACGCGGGGCCATGAAGGCCGGCATCTTCTCCGGCAACGCCGCGCAGCGTCCCGAAGCGGAGCTGCTCGCCGAGGTCCAGGCCCAGGAGTCCATGGCCGGCGCACGGCTGGCCGAAGAGGTCAGCATCGAGGAGCGCTACGTCATCGAGCCGGCCGACCACGGATGGACCGGCGAGCCGGTCGCCACGGTCGCCGCCCTGGACCTGGGCATCAAGTCGATGACCCCGGTCCGGTTCGCCGAGCGCGGGGTGCGCACCTTCGTGCTGCCGGCGTCGGCGACCCTCGAGGAAGTCCTCGCCGTGAACCCCGACGGCGTGTTCATGTCCAACGGCCCCGGCGACCCCGCCACCGCCGACGCGCAGGTCGACCTGCTGCGCGGCGTCCTGGACGCCGGCATCCCGTTCTTCGGCATCTGCTTCGGCAACCAGATCCTGGGCCGCGCCCTGGGCTTCGGCACCTACAAGCTGGGCTACGGCCACCGCGGGATCAACGTGCCCGTCCTGGACCGTCGCACCGGCAGGGTGGAGATCACCAGCCAGAACCACGGGTTCGCCGTCGACGCCCCGCTGGAGGGGCCGACCACCGCACCGGTGGAGCGCTACGGCCGGGTCGAGGTCAGCCACGTGTGCCTCAACGACGACGTCGTGGAAGGCCTCGCGTGCCTGGACATCCCCGCCTTCTCGGTCCAGTACCACCCCGAGGCGGCCGCCGGCCCGCACGACTCCGCCTACCTCTTTGACCGCTTCGTCGGCCTCATGGAAGACGCCAAGGCCGGCCGCCCCGTCGACGCCGCCGACGTCTCCAAGGCTCCCGCATCCGCTCCCGCAGTCCAGGAAGAAATCTAATGCCCCGCAGAACCGACCTTAACTCCGTCCTGGTGATCGGCTCCGGCCCGATCGTCATCGGCCAGGCCGCAGAGTTCGACTACTCCGGCACGCAGGCGCTGCGGGTGCTGAAGGAGGAGGGCCTGCGGGTCATCCTCGTGAACTCCAACCCGGCCACCATCATGACCGACCCCGAGTTCGCCGACGCCACCTACGTCGAGCCCATCACCCCCGAGGTGGTGGAGAAGATCATCGCCAAGGAGCGCCCCGACGCGATCCTGCCCACCCTGGGCGGGCAGACCGCGCTGAACACCGCGATCGCCCTGGACAAGAACGGCGTCCTGGACAAGTACAACGTCGAACTGATCGGCGCGAACATCGCCGCCATCGAGCTCGGCGAGGACCGCGAGAAGTTCAAGGGCGTCGTCGAGCGCTGCGGCGCCGAGTCCGCGAAGTCCATCATCGTGCACAGCATGGACGAGGCCTTCGCCGCCGCCGAGGAACTCGGCTACCCGATGGTCGTGCGCCCGTCCTTCACCATGGGCGGACTCGGCTCCGGCCTGGCCTACAACGCCGAGGACCTGCGCCGCATCGCCGGCGCCGGCATCCAGTACAGCCCCACCAGCGAGGTCCTGCTCGAGGAGTCCATCCTCGGCTGGAAGGAATACGAGCTGGAGATGATGCGGGACCGCAACGACAACGTCGTGGTGGTCTGCTCCATCGAGAACTTCGACCCGGTGGGCGTGCACACCGGCGACTCGATCACCGTCGCCCCGGCCATGACGCTGACCGACCGCGAGTACCAGAAGCTGCGCAACATCGCGATCGCGGTCATCCGCGAGGTGGGCGTCGACACCGGCGGCTGCAACATCCAGTTCGCCATCGAGCCGGACACCGGCCGCGTCGTCGTCATCGAAATGAACCCGCGCGTCTCCCGCTCCTCGGCGCTGGCCTCCAAGGCCACCGGCTTCGCGATCGCCAAGATCGCCACGAAGCTCTCGCTGGGCTACACGCTGGACGAGATTCCCAACGACATCACGCAGAAGACCCCGGCCTCCTTCGAGCCGACCCTGGACTACGTCGTGGTCAAGGTCCCGCGGTTCGCCTTCGAGAAGTTCCCGGCCGCCGACCCGACCCTGACCACCACCATGAAGTCGGTGGGCGAGGCCATGGCGATCGGCCGTTCCTTCACCGAGGCGCTGCAGAAGGCCCTGCGCTCCCTGGAGCAGAAGAACGCGTGGTTCTCCTTCGACCCGGTGGATGCGGCCGAGGTGCCGGCGCTGCTCGAGGCGGCGAAGCGGCCCACCACGGCCCGGCTGAAGCAGGTCCAGCAGGCCCTGCTCGGCGGCGCCTCCATTGAGGAGCTGTACAAGGCCACCGGCATCGACCCCTGGTACCTGGACCAGCTGGTGCTGATCAACGAGACCGCCGAGCAGCTGCGCGGCGCCCAGCCCACCCCTGAGCTGCTGCGCCTGGCCAAGCGGCACGGCTTCTCCGACGAGCAGATCGGCCGGCTCACCAACACCCCCGAGGCCGTGGTGCGCGGCATCCGCCACGCCCTGGGCATCCGCCCGGTCTACAAGACGGTGGACACCTGCGCCGCGGAGTTCGCCGCGTACACCCCGTACCACTACTCGTCCTACGACGAGGAGGACGAGGTCGGGCAGCACGCCAAGCCCTCGGTCATCATCCTCGGCTCCGGCCCGAACCGGATCGGCCAGGGCATCGAGTTCGACTACTCCTGCGTCCACGCCACCATGGCGCTGCGCGAAGCCGGACACGAGACCGTGATGATCAACTGCAACCCGGAGACGGTCTCCACCGACTACGACATCTCCGACCGCCTGTACTTCGAGCCGCTGACCCTCGAGGACGTACTGGAGGTCATCCACGCCGAGCAGCGCACCGGCGGCGTCCTGGGCGTCTTCGTCCAGCTGGGCGGGCAGACCCCGCTGAAGCTGGCGCAGGCGCTGGCCGACGCCGGTGTGCCCATCCTGGGCACCTCCCCGGAGGCCATCGACCTCGCCGAGCACCGCGGCGCCTTCCAGCGGGTGCTCGACGGCGCCGGGCTGGTGGCCCCGAAGAACGGCACCGCCGTCTCCTTCGAGGACGCCAAGCGGGTCGCCGACGAAATCGGCTACCCGGTCCTGGTGCGCCCGTCCTACGTGCTGGGCGGCCGCGGCATGGAGATCGTCTACGACGAGGCGAACCTCTCCCGCTACATCGCCAACGCCACCGAAATCACCCCGGACCATCCGGTCCTGGTGGACCGGTTCCTCGAGGACGCGATCGAGATCGACGTCGACGCCCTCTTTGACGGCACCGACCTCTACGTGGGCGGCATCATGGAGCACATCGAGGAGGCCGGCATCCACTCCGGCGACTCGGCCTGCGTCCTGCCGCCGATCACCCTCGGTGCCGACGTCATCGAGCGGGTCCGCGAGGCCACCCGCGCGATCGCCGCCGGCGTGGGCGTGCGCGGCCTGATCAACATCCAGTTCGCGCTGGCCAGCGACATCCTCTACGTGATCGAAGCCAACCCGCGCGCCTCGCGCACCGTGCCCTTCGTCTCCAAGGCCACCGGCGTGCAGCTGGCCAAGGCCGCGGCGCTGATCGGCACCGGCGTCACCATCGCCGAACTGCGCGCCGCCGGAAAGCTCGCGGCCGACGGCGACGGTTCGGCGCTGCCGCTGGACGCCCCGGTCGCGGTGAAGGAGGCCGTGCTGCCCTTCAGCCGGTTCCGCACCCCCGAAGGCACCGTCGTCGACTCCCTGCTCGGCCCGGAAATGCGCTCCACCGGCGAGGTCATGGGCATCGACAAATACTTCGACACCGCGTTCGCCAAGTCGCAGGCCGCCGCGAACAGCGCGCTGCCCACCTCGGGCAAGGTCTTCGTCTCGGTCGCCAACCGGGACAAGCGCGCGATCATCATGCCGGTGAAGCTGATGAGCGACCTCGGCTTCGAGATCCTCTCCACCGGCGGCACCGCCGAGGTGCTGCGCCGCAACGGCATCGCCGCCACCGTCGTCCGCAAGGTCGCCGAGGGCGCAGGCCCGGACGGCGAGGGCACCATCGTGGACCTGGTCACCGACGGCACCGTGGACCTGATCATCAACACGCCCTCCGGCGGGCAGGCCCGCGGCGACGGCTACGAGATCCGCGCCGCGGCGACGTCCGTCGGCTGCCCGATCGTGACCACCGTGTCCGAGTTCACCGCCGCCGTCCAGGCCATCGAGGCGATGCGCTCCTACCAGTGGGACGTCAACTCCCTGCAGGAGCACGCCGCCCGGCTCAAGGCCGCCGGTGCCTGAGCAGGTTTCCGTTTCCGACGCGCACCGGGCTCCGTTCGGAGCCCGGCTGCGCGCCGCCATGGACGCCCGGGGCCCGCTCTGCGTGGGCATCGATCCGCATCCCGGGCTGCTGGCGGACTGGGGACTGGACGACGACGCCGCCGGGCTGGAGCGGTTCAGCCGCACGGTGCTCGAAGCGGTTGCCCGCACGGCCGCAGCGGTCAAACCGCAGGTGGCCCTGTTTGAACGCCACGGCTCCGCCGGCATGGCGGTGCTGGAGCGGCTGCTTGCCGATTGCCGCGGCGCCGGCGTGCTGAGCATCGCCGACGCCAAGCGCGGGGACATCGGCTCCACCATGGCCGCGTACGCCGACGCGTGGCTTCGGGACGGCTCGCCGCTGGCCGCCGATGCGGTGACGCTGAGCCCCTATCTGGGCTTCGAGTCGCTGCGGCCGGCCCTGGACCTGGCGGCGGCCACCGGGCGCGGGACCTTCGTGCTGGCCCTGACGTCGAACCCCGAGGGGGCGGCCGTGCAGCATGTCGGCGCCGGATCCCGGGGCTCCGGCGGCTCGGTGGCGCAGCGGATCGCAGCCGCCGCGGCCGAGGAAAACGTCCGCGAACGCGGCAGGCACCCGGGGGAGGCTGCCGAGGCGTTCCTGGGCTCCACGGGCCTGGTCGTCGGCGCGACGGTGGGCACCGCCATCGACGACCTCGGCCTGGAGCTGGCCGGAGCGGCCGCTCCGCTGCTGGCTCCGGGGCTTGGCGCCCAGGGCGCCACCGCGGCGGACCTGCGGCGCACCTTCGGCCGGGCAGCAGGCAACGTGCTGGCCACCTCCAGCCGCGACATCCTGCGCGCCGGCCCGTCGCCGTCGGCGCTGCGGGACGCGGCGGAGCGCACCGGCGCCGCACTCGCGGCGGAGCTGACGGCCTGACCGGCGGCAACCGGGCCGGGGCGCCCGGTCGGGTAACGGCGTGCATTGCATTGCGCAGCAGGTGCGGTTAGGTTCAAGACCTAAGCCAAGCAGCCGCATACGGGGGCGCCTTTCACGGCGGCCCGATGCTCGTCGTCGATGCCGGGAGTGTTGCCTTGAAACTGAAGCCGCTGACCGAAGAGGAACGCAGCCGGGCGCGGGAGAAGGCCACTGCGGCCCGGAGCGCCCGGGCCGACATCAAGGCCAGGATCAAATCCGGCGAGCTGACCGTCGAGGAAGTGATCGTCACCCACGCCTCCGATGAGGCGATCGGGCGGCTCAAGGTCGTCGACCTGCTCCGCGCGCTGCCCGGAGTGGGGGAGCGGCGGGCAGCTGGAATAATGGCTACGGTAGGTATCGCCCCCACCCGCCGCGTGCGGGGGCTGGGCGTGCACCAGCGCAAGGCGCTGATAGAACTTTTGGAATCGAGCTAGCGCTCCCGCCGGGACCGCCGCAGCCGGTTCCGCAACGAGAGCAAGCGAGGTCCACGTGTCGCAACCGCGGCTGACAGTTCTGGCAGGTCCGACAGCCGTCGGCAAGGGCACTGTTTCCACCTATATCCGTGACAACTACCCGGACGTGTGGCTGTCCGTTTCCGCCACCACCCGGGCGCCGAGGCCGGGGGAGGAGGACGGCGTCCACTACTTCTTCGTCAGCCCCGAGGAGTTCGACGAGCTGGTGGCCGGCGGACAGATGCTGGAGTGGGCCGTGGTCCACGGGCATAACCGCTACGGCACCCTGCGCCGCACCGTGGAGCAGGCCATGGCGGAAGGCCGCTCGGTGCTGCTGGAAATTGACCTGCAGGGTGCACGGCAGGTGAAGAAGTCCATGCCGGAGGCGAATTTCGTGTTCCTGGCCCCGCCCAGCTGGGACGAAATGGTCCGCCGACTCGTGGGCCGCGGCACGGAAACACCCGAAGAGCAGCAGCGGAGGCTGGAAACCGCTAAACTGGAGCTTGCCGCCGAGCCCGAGTTCGATCACACCGTCATTAACGACGACGTCCAGCGGGCTGCGGCTGAGCTTGTTTCACTCATGGGGATCCGTCCTCGCCAGCACTGAGCCCCGGCATCCCGTACCAAGAGCTTTGGAGAATTCCTTGACGACTTCCAACGAAGGCATCATCAACCCGCCCATCGACGACCTGCTGCAGGCCGCCGATTCCAAGTACGCGCTGGTCATCTACGGTGCCAAGCGTGCCCGCCAGATCAACGCCTACTACTCGCAGCTGCACGAGGGCCTGTTCGAGTACGTCGGCCCGCTGGTGGAGACCAAGCTGAACGAAAAGCCGCTGTCGATCGCGCTGCGCGAGATCAACGAGGGCCAGCTGGTCGTCCGCGCCAACGAGTCCGCCGAGTAGCAGCCGGTTTCGGCAGGCGCGGAAGGGGCAGGTCCACGGTGCGGATCGTTCTGGGGGTGGGCGGCGGCATCGCCGCGTACAAAGCCGCGCTTCTGCTGCGCCTGTTCACCGAGGCCGGCCACGACGTGACCGTCGTGCCGACCGAGGCCTCGCTGCGGTTCGTGGGCGTGGCGACCTGGGAGGCCCTCTCCGGCCACCCGGTAACCACCACCGTCTTCGACGCCGTCGAGACGGTCAACCACGTCCGGCTCGGCCACGAGGCCGACCTGGTGGTGGTGGCTCCCGCCACCGCCGACCTGCTCGCCAAGGCCGCCACGGGCCAGGCCCCGGACCTGCTGACCAACACCCTGCTGATGGCCCGCGGGCCGGTGGTCTTCGCTCCGGCCATGCATACCGAAATGTGGGCCCATCCCGCCACCCAGGCCAACGTGGCACTGCTGCGCTCCCGCGGGGCAGTGGTGATGGAGCCCGGCGTCGGGCGCCTCACCGGGCCGGACTCCGGCCCGGGCCGGCTGCGCGAGCCCGAAGAGATCTTTGCCGCCGCCCTGGCGGCTGCCCGGCAGGAGCCCGCCAGGGTCTCCCCGGCTGACCCGGCGGGGCCGCTGGCCGGCCGCACGGTCGTGATCAGCGCCGGCGGCACCCGCGAACCGCTGGACCCGGTCCGGTTCCTGGGCAACCGTTCCTCCGGCAAGCAGGGTGCAGCCCTGGCCGAAGCGGCCCTCGCCGCAGGCGCCCAGGTGCGGTTCGTCGCCGCGCACATGGACGTGCCTCCTCCGCCGGGCGCGGAGACCACCCGCGTGGAGACCGCCCTGGAACTGCGCGACGCGATGCTGAAGGCCGCCGACGGCGCCGACGTCGTGATCATGTCCGCCGCCGTCGCCGACTTCCGCCCCGCCGCCGCCTCGGACACCAAAATCAAGAAGCGCGACGACGGGCAGGACCCGGTCATCGAACTCGTCCGCAACCCCGACATCCTCCGCGAGCTGGTGGTCCGCCGCGATGAACAGCGCCCCGGAGGCGGCACGGGACCGGGCTTCGGCCCGCTGATCGTCGGCTTTGCCGCCGAAACCGGCGACGACGGCTCCGACGTGCTGGCCTACGGGCGGCACAAGCTCGACCGGAAGGGCTGCGACCTGCTCGTGCTGAACCGCGTGGGCCGGAACCTGGTCTTCGGACAGGACAGCACCGAGGTCATGTTCCTCACGCCCGGTATGGACCCCGCCGCCCCGGTCCCCACGCTGGCCGGCACCAAGGCCGAGATCGCGGCCGGCATCATCGGCCGGGTGGCCGCGGCGCTGCGCTGATCGACGCGTCCACGCGGCGTTTCGGCCGGGACCGGAACGTCAGGGGCAACCGGTAGAGTTGGATCCGTGAGTCTTACTTCCCCCGTTTCCACGCCCGGGTCCGGGCTGCGCCTGTTCACGTCCGAATCGGTCACCGAAGGCCACCCGGACAAAATCTGTGACCAGATCAGCGATGCCATCCTCGACGGCATGCTGAAGGCCGACCCCGAGTCCCGCGTCGCCGTCGAGACCCTGGTGACCACCGGACTGGTCCACGTCGCCGGCGAGGTGACCACCGAAGCGTACGTCGAGATTCCCCAGCTCGTCCGCGACACGATTTTGGGCATCGGCTACGACTCCTCCGCGAACGGATTCGACGGCGCCCGCTGCGGCGTGTCCGTGTCCATCGGCCAGCAGTCCCCGGAAATAGCCTCCGGCGTGTTCAACTCCGTGGAGAACCGCTCCGGTTCCCCGGCGGACCCCAACGACGTGCAGGGCGCCGGCGACCAGGGCATCATGTTCGGCTTCGCCAGCGACGAGACGGGCGTCTACATGCCCACCCCCATCTGGCTGGCGCACCGGCTTTCCGAGCAGCTGTCCACCGTGCGCAAGAACGGCACCCTGCCCTACCTGCGCCCCGACGGCAAGACCCAGGTCACCATCGGCTATGACGGCGACCGCCCGGTGTCCGTGGACTCCGTCGTGATTTCCTCCCAGCACGCGGCCAACGTCGACCTGGGGCAGCTGCGCGCCGACCTTGCCGAGCACGTCATTAACCCCGTGCTGGCGGATACCGAACTGGACACCTCCGACGTCCGGCACATCCTGAACCCCGGCGGGCCGTTCGTTATCGGCGGCCCGGTCGGCGATGCGGGCCTGACCGGCCGCAAGATCATCGTCGACACCTACGGCGGCTTCGCCCGCCACGGCGGCGGAGCCTTCAGTGGCAAGGACCCGTCGAAGGTGGACCGTTCCGCCGCCTACGCGATGCGCTGGGTGGCCAAGAACGTCGTCGCCGCGGGCCTGGCGCGCCGCGCCGAGATTCAGATCGCCTACGCGATCGGCATGGCCCACCCGGTCGGCATCTATGTCGAGACCTTCGGCACCGAGACCGTGGACCCGGCAAAGATCGCCCTCGCCATCGAGGATGTCTTTGACCTGCGGCCGCTGGGCATCATCAACGCCTTGGACCTCAAGCGCCCGATCTACCAGAAGACCGCCGCCCACGGCCACTTCGGCCGCGAGGATCCGGACTTCACCTGGGAGCGCACCGACAAGGCAGCGGACCTGCGCAGCTGGTTCAACGCCTAGGCCCGGCAATGGGAGCGCAGCCCGGACCGGATGCCGCAGGCACCCGCAACGGTGCCGCCGCCCCCGATGAGCAGCCCCGCCAGCTGAGCCTGCTGCACGGCTTCGCCGCCCCGGCCGCCCCGCCGGGCAAGGCGCGGCCCGCCGCCCGGCTGCCGATTGCCCGCGTCCTGCTGGACTCGCCGCTGCCGCACCTGGACCGCCCGTTCGACTACCAGGTGCCCGCTGAGCTCGATGCCGAAGCAGCGGCCGGCGCCCGGGTCAAGGTGCGGTTCGGCGGCCAGGAACTGCCCGGCTTCATCACCGAGCGCCGGGCCGAACCTGAGCCCGGCGTCCGGCTGATCAACCTCGGCAAGGTGGTCTCCCCGCAGCCGGTGCTCAGTCCGGAGATCCTGGCCCTGGCCCAGGCCGTGGCCAGGCGCTATGCCGGGACGGTGCACGACGTGCTCCGCGTTGCCATTCCGCCGCGGGTGGCGAAGGTCGACAAGGAATACGCAGCGGTTTCCGCTGCCCCATCGGGGCCTGAAGCGGGGACCCCTGCCGCCGATGAACGTGCCGCCGACGAACCTGCCGCCGGCGCCGCCCCTGACCCCGACAACCCCCGGCCGGTCCCGGCACCACCGGGCGGCCTGGCCCGCTATCCCAGCGGTCCAGCCTTCCTGTCCCACCTGGCCGCGGGGGACAGCCCCCGCGCGGTGCTGTCCTCCCTCGGCGGCTTCGGACCGGCCGACTGGCCCCGCGAGATCGCCGCAGCCGTGCACGCCACCGTACGCTCGGGCCGCGGCGCCCTGGTCGTGGTGCCCGACCGCAAGGACCTCGACCGGGTGGCCGAGGCCCTCGACGAGGTCCTGGAGCCCGGCCAGGCCGTCCGGCTCAGCGCCGACGACGGACCGACGCCGCGCTACCGCAACTTCCTCCGCCTGCTCCACGGCGAGGCCCGGGTAGCTGTCGGGACCCGGTCCGCGGCCTACGCTCCGGTGGCAGACCTGGGCCTGGTGTGCATCTGGGACGACGGCGACGAACTGCACGCAGAGCTCCGCGCACCGTATCAGCATGCCCGCGAGGTGCTGCTGCTGCGCGCGGAGGCGGAAGGGGCCGGACTGCTGATCGCCGGCATTACCCGCACTCCCGAAGCCCAGCGGCTGGTGGAGACCGGATGGGCCGCCTCGATCAGTGCTGACCGCACGGTTGTCCGCCGGCTGGCCCCCCGGGTGACCGCGACGGCGGACTCCTTCAACCTCGAGCGGGATCCCCTGGCCGCCCGTGCCCGGATCCCGCATGCGGCCTGGAAAGCGGCCCAGGACGGGCTCTCCCGCGGCCCGGTGCTGGTACAGGTGGCGCGGACCGGATTCTCCCCGGCCCTGTCCTGCCAGGACTGCCGGGAACCGGCGCGCTGCCCGGACTGCGGGGGGCCGCTGGCCGCCGCCGGGCGCAACGCGGTGCCCGCCTGCCGCTGGTGCGGCCATCCCCAGCCCCGCTGGCAGTGCCCCAACTGCGGCAGCGGGCGCCTGCGCGCCGCGGCCGTCGGCGCCGGACGGACCGCCGAAGAACTGGGACGGGCCTTTCCCTCCGTGCCCGTGATCTCCTCCGCCGGAGACCACATCCGCACCCACGTCTCCGCCGACCCGGCACTGGTGGTGGCCACACCCGGCGCGGAACCCGTCGCGGCGGACGGTTACGCCTCGGCCCTGCTGCTCGACGGCACGGCCATGCTGTCCCGGGAATCACTGCGGGCGGCCGAAGACACCCTCCGCCGCTGGTTCAACGCCGCGGCGCTGGTCCGCCCGGCCACCGAAGGCGGTCAGGTGGTGGTCACCGCCGAAGATACGGGCACGGTGGGACACCTGCTGCGCTGGGACCCCGTGGGCGCAGCGGACCGGGAACTGCAGCAGCGCCGCGAGCTTGGCCTGCCGCCGGCGTTCCGCTTCGCCTCGCTGACCGGCCCCCGGGACGCCGTCGCCGCCTTCCTGGCCCACGCCGAACTGCCGGACACCGTGCGCGTCGTGGGACCCGCCCCGGTGGCGGAGGAGCAGGACGGCGAAGGCGGAGCGCCTGAGGGCCTGAGCTGGCGCACGCTGATCTTCTTTCCGTATTCCGTCGCGGCGGCCGTCACCGCGTCCCTGCGGGCAACCCGTGCCGCGTTCTCCGCCAGGCGGACGGGACAACCGGTGTACGTGCGGGTCGACGGCCTGGACGTTCTCTAGGCGGGCAGCCCGGCACAACCCGTCCGCCGGAGCGCACCCGGACCGGCCCGCCCACCGGCCCGCCGGGGCATGCCGGCGCGGACGTGCACGGGGACGGCAGGTGATGGTAGACAGGCTGCTGACGACAACCATCTGCAGGAAGGCCTCCCATGACCCGTCCGGACACCGCCCGCGAGATCCACCTTGCCTCCCGCCCGGACGGCTGGCCGGGGCAGGAGAACTTCCGCTTCACCGAGGTTCCGCTGCCCGAGCTCGAGGACGGACAGGTGCTGGTGCGCAACCACTTCATGTCCGTGGACCCCTACATGCGCGGCCGGATGAACGACGTGAAGTCCTACGTGCCGCCCTTCCGGCTGGACGAGCCGCTCGAGGGCGGCGCCGTGGGCGAAGTGGTCGAGTCCCGGTCCGAGCGGCACAGGGCCGGCGACATGGTGCTGCACAACGCCGGCTGGCGGGACTGGACCGTGCTGCCCGGCAAGGCGGCCCGGGGCGTCGACACCGCAGCGGCCCCCGCATCGGCCTACCTCGGCGCCCTTGGCCTGACCGGGCTCACCGCCTACGCAGGGCTGACGAAGGTGGCTGAGTTCCGGGAGGGCGACGTCGTTTTCGTCTCCGGGGCGGCGGGGGCCGTCGGCTCCCTGGTGGGCCAGATCGCCAAGGCGCTCGGTGCCTCCCGGGTGATCGGCAGTGCCGGCAGCGCCGAGAAGGTCGCCAAGCTGCTCGACTACGGCTTCGACGCGGCGTTCAACTACCACGACGGCCCGGTGCACCGGCAGCTGCGCGACGCTGCGCCGGACGGCATCGACGTCTACTTCGACAACGTGGGCGGCGACCACCTGGAAGCGGCGATCGGCGCCATGAACCGGGGCGGCCGGATCGCGCTCTGCGGCGCCATCTCGCAGTACAACGAGACCGAGCCCTCGCCGGCCCCGCGCAACCTGGCGCTGGCCATCGGCAAGGAACTCACCCTGCGCGGCTTCATCGTGCGCAGCTACAACCAGTACGCGGCCGAATTCGCCGAGCTGATGGCCCGGTGGCTGCAGGACGGCACCGTCCGGTTCGACGAAACCGTGGTGACCGGGCTCGACAACGCGCCGCAGGCGTTCATTGACCTCATGCGCGGGACCAACACCGGAAAGATGGTGGTCGACCTGCGCTGATCGGCGGCGGCCGCCGGCTTCAGCGGTTCCGGTGTGCCTGGACGGCTTCGGCGGCGGCGGCGAGCAGCTGCTGCGCCGAGTCGTCCCAGGAGTATTCGGCCGCGCGTCGTCGGCCCGCTTCCGAGGCCTTCCGCCATTGCTCCGGGGCGGCGAGCTCCTGCACCGCGGCCGCGAACTCCGCCGGGCTGTCAGGGTCGACGAGCGCCGCCGCCCCTGCCGTGACCTCGCGGAAGATGGGTATGTCGCTGGCGATCACCGGGGTCCCCGCGGCCATGGCCTCGATCAGCGGCAGGCCGTAGCCTTCGGCGCGGGAGAGGCTCACCAGCGCCGTGGCCCGCGACAGCAGATCCACGTACTCCTCGTCCGTGACGCCGTTATGGAAGACGACGCGGCCGCCGTCGGGCACCAGCGCCTCGAGTTCGGCCCTGCGGGCATCGGTGATCCGGCTCAGCAGGTGCAGGGTCCAGCCCGGCAGCTCCCGCATGCCGCGCACCGCGGTCTCCACGTTCTTGTAGGGCATGAACGAGCCCATGTAGAGCAGGCTCCGCTCCGGTTCGGCGTCGCGGCGCGGCTGCGCCCCGGGCTGCGGTGCGTTGCCGACGATCCGCACGGGCCGCCGGGTCAGCCGGTGCGTCCGGATCAGGCCGCGGGTGGTTTCGCTGATGGTGGCCACGACGTCGGCCCGGTTCAGCAGGACCCGCTGCGGCCAGTACGCCAGGTGGTACAGCCGCCAGAGCAGGCGCACCGGTGCCGGCAGGAAGCCCGGCGGTTCCGGGTTCTGGTAATAGATCAGGTCGTGCAGGGTCAGGATCAGCGGGTACTTCCGGCCCCAGCTGCCCATGGTCTGCATGGGGCAGACGACGACGTCGCCGCGCAGCCGGTTGACCCGCGCCGCCACGAACAGCTCGGCGGGGGAGAGGGGCGAGTTGATCCGCACATGCGGCAGGGCCGGCAGCAGCTCCAGCTGGCGGTCGTCGCTGATGAGCATGAGCACCTCGGCGTGCCGGGAGACCGCCTCCATGAGGCTCGCGCCGTACCGGCTGATGCCGTCATGCTGGCCGATCCGGGTGAACCGGGCGTCGAAAATGATCCTCATGCCGCGGCTCCCGGACCGCGCCGCGCCAGGAACGCCTCGATCAGCACGGCGGCCTCGGCGGGCCGCTCGTAGTGCACCAGGTGTCCGACGCCGGGCAGCACGTGCAGCTCGGCGTCCGGCATGGCCGCGGCGAGCTTCCGTTGGCCGGGAACCGAGCCGAGGTCGTCCCGTTCGGCCGCAATCAGCAGCACCGGCAGCCCCAGCTGCGGGGCGACGTCGCGCACGGTCGCCGAGATGGAGGCCTGGAACGCCTCCAGCACCACCCGCCGGCTGGTGAAGGCGCTGAAGTACGCGTCGTGCTGGCCGTGGATCCAGCGGCGCAGCCCGCGGTCCCGGGTCTTGGCCATCATGATGCTGCTGCCGCGGACCACCGCCCGGTTCCGCAGCAGCGCCAGGCCGGCGGGTTCGGGCAAAGCGGCACCGGCCCGGTAGTACAGCTCGGCCGCCTTGCTGGCTATGCCGCGCGGCCCCTCCAGCGCCGGCTCGCAGATCGGGTTGATCAGGATGAGGGCACCGACCCGGCGGGGATCCCTCGCCGTGAGGGCGGAGGCGATGATGGAGCCGAAGGAATGCCCGAGCAGCACCGTGTCCGGCCCCAGGCCCAGGCTGTCCAGGGCGGCGGCAACGAAGTCGGCGTAGGCCGCCACGTCGTGCCGGCCGGGCAGCGCCTCCGAGCTGCCGAAGCCCGGCAGATCCGGGATCAGCACCCGCCGGTGCGGCAGGGCGTCGGCAATGCGCAGCAGGCCGTGATGGTCGCCGCGGAAGCCGTGGACCATGAAGACCGGAGCGGAAGCCTGCCCTGCGCCCGGGCCGGCCGGGGCGGCGTCGGCAGCTGCGGCCACGGGCGCGAAGTCCCAGCAGCGCTGCAGCGTTCCCTGCACCTGGAACGTGCGGACGGAGACCTCGCGGCCGTCAGCCGCGGAAGGCAGGGGAGCGGGCATCAGTTCACCGCATCCGGATGCGATCCGGTACGGCGGTCCGCATCGAGGTCCGCCAGGGCGTTCCGGTGCGCCTCGCCCAGCTCGAACGAGTACACGTCGAGGTTGCCGCGGATCCGTTCCTCCGTGCTGGCCTTGGGCAGGACCACGACGTCGTTCTCCACGTGCCAGCGCAGCACCACCTGCGCGGCCGTGCGGCCCAGATCGACCGCGATCTCCTGCACCACCGGATCCTCCAGCAGGGCGCCTCGGCCCAGCGGGCTCCAAGCCGCGGTGCGGATCCCGGCGTCGTCGTGGAACCGGCGCAGCTCATGCTGCTGCAGCCAGGGGTGCAGCTCCACCTGGTTGACGGCGGGAACCACGTCGACGGCGTCCAGCAGCTGCTCCAGATGTGCCGGCTGGAAATTGGAGACACCGATGGCGCGGATCCGGCCTTCGCGGTACAGCTCCTCGAGCACCCGGTACGTTTCAATGAACAGGCCCCGTTCCGGGCAGGGCCAGTGGATCAGGTACAGGTCCACCTGCTCCAGGCCCAGGCGGGACAGCGAGGCTTCGAAGGCCGGCCGGACGGCGTCGCGCCCCTGGTCCGTGTTCCACAGCTTGGTGGTGATGAAGACGTCGTCGCGGACCGCATGGCCCGCGTCGGTGAACGCCCGCAGCGCGGCCCCGACGCCCGCCTCGTTGCCGTACAGGGATGCGGTGTCGAGGTGCCGGTAACCCGCTTCGAGGGCCAGGGTGCACAGCGCCTCGGTGTCCCCGGGCGGGATCTTATACGTGCCGAAGCCGACCTGGTCGATCTGCACGCCGTTGTTGAGCAGGAGTCTGGGCGCCGGTTGCATGCCTACGACTCTACCGAACCCGCGCCCGCGCCGGCCGCCCGCGGCCGCCCCCGGCGGGCGCCCGGCGCCGGCCGTCCCGCGCCTCCGGCCCGGGCCGTGCGGGCCAATCCATGCCCGGACCTGCCAAAACCCCTAGCACAGCCGATTGCTGATGGCGAAACTGTTAATTTGCTGGTTGCATGGTTTCTGCGCATGCCCGCGGGTTGCGCAGGACACGTCAGAGCCGGTTCGGGAAGCCTCCCGCGATCGGCTGGGATTCCACGGATCGGAGAAGTCGATGGAGACGGTGCCTTTAGGAGAGGTTTTCGTCAGTGAGCTGGCGGGAACCGCCATCCTGCTCATTCTTGGCTGCGGCGTCGTCGCAAACGTCGCCCTGGCACGCACCAAGGGCAACGGCGGCGGTTTCCTGATGGTCAACTGGGGCTGGGGAATCGGCGTGTTCGCCGGTGTCTATGCCTCGGCCATGTCCGGCGCCCACATCAACCCGGCGGTCACCATCGGGTTCGTCGCGTCCGGCGCCGAGGAACTCGCACCCGGGGTGCCGATGAGTTTCGCAGCCGTCATGACGTACTTCGCCGCCCAGCTGGTTGGTGCAATCCTCGGTGCGTTCATCGTGTGGCTTGCGTATAAGAAGCAGTTCGACGACGAGGCCGACCCGGCCAACATCCTGGGCGTGTTCTCCACCGGACCGGCCATCCGCTCCTACGGCTGGAACCTGGTCACCGAGATCGTCGGCACCTTCGTGCTGGTCTTCATCATCTTCGCCTTTGCCGGAACGGTCACCGGACTGGGGCCGCTGGCCGTGGCCCTGCTGGTCGTCGGCATCGGCGCCTCCCTCGGCGGGCCGACCGGCTACGCCATCAACCCGGCACGTGACCTGGGCCCGCGCATTGTGCACGCCCTGCTGCCGATCAAGAACAAGGGCGCCTCCGACTGGGCCTACGCGTGGGTTCCCGTCGTCGGCCCGCTCATCGGCGGTGCGCTGGGCGCCATCGTGGCCGGCTGGATCCCGCTGCCCGAAGTCTAGCCGTCCCCTTCACCGTCCGCCGCATTTCGAGGAGCAGAACCGTGTCAGAGAACACACCCCAGTACGTCATCGCCATCGACCAGGGCACCACCAGCAGCCGGGCGATCGTCTTCGACCACGACGGCAACATCGTCTCCGTGGGCCAGCTCGAGCACGAGCAGATCTTCCCGCGTGCCGGCTGGGTCGAACACGACCCGGAGGAGATCTGGACCAACGTCCGCGAGGTTGTCGGCACCGCCCTGTCCAAAGCGAACCTCACCCGCCACGACATTGCCGCCGTCGGCATCACCAACCAGCGCGAAACCGCCGTCGTGTGGGACAGGACCACCGGCAAGCCGGTGTACAACGCCATCGTCTGGCAGGACACCCGCACCCAGCCGATGGTCAACGAGCTTGCCGCCGAGGGCGGCCTGGACCGGTTCAAGGACAAGACCGGGCTGCCGCTGGCGACCTACTTCTCCGGCACCAAGATCAAGTGGATCCTCGACAACGTCGAGGGCGCCCGTGAGAAGGCCGAGCGGGGAGACCTGCTGTTCGGCAACACCGATTCCTGGGTGATCTGGAACCTGACCGGCGGCACCAGCGGGGGAGTGCACGTCACCGACGTCACCAACGCCTCCCGAACCCTGTTCATGGATCTGGAAACGCTGCAGTGGGACGACGAGATCCTCGGGATCTTCGGCGTGCCGCGATCGATGATGCCCGAGATCAAGTCCTCCTCCGAGGTCTACGGCACCGTCGCCGGCTCACAGCTGCTGCGCGAGACCCCGGTCGCAGGCATCCTGGGCGACCAGCAGGCCGCCACGTTCGGCCAGGCGGCGTTCGGCAAGGGCGCAGCCAAGAACACCTACGGCACCGGCTGCTTCCTGATCTTCAACACCGGCGAAGAGATCGTGAAGTCCGAGAACGGGCTGATCACCACGGTCGCGTACAAGCTGGGCGACGCCGCCCCGGTCTACGCGCTGGAGGGCTCCATCGCCGTGACCGGCTCGCTGGTGCAGTGGCTGCGGGACAACCTCGGCATGATTAACAGCGCACCGGAAATCGAGGACCTGGCGAGCAAGGTCGAGGACAACGGCGGCGTGTACATCGTCCCCGCGTTCTCCGGCCTCTTCGCCCCCTACTGGCGCTCCGACGCCCGCGGCGCGATCGTCGGCCTCACCCGGTTCGTCAACAGGAACCACATCGCCCGGGCCGCCCTTGAGGCAACCGCCTTCCAGACCCGCGAGGTGCTTGACGCCGTGAACGCAGACTCCGGCGTTCCGCTGACGGAGCTGCGGGTCGACGGCGGCATGGTCGCCAACGACGCGCTCATGCAGTTCCAGGCCGACATCCTCGGCGTGGACGTCGTGCGCCCGGAGGTCATTGAAACCACGTCCCTCGGCGCGGCGTACGCCGCAGGGCTTGCCGTCGGGTACTGGAACGACACCGAGGAACTCGGCCGCAACTGGAACGAAGACAAGCGGTGGACGCCGCAGATGGACCAGGCCGAGCAGGACCGGCAGATGCGGCAGTGGAAGAAGGCCGTCACCAAGACCTTCGACTGGGTCGATGACGACGTGAAGTAGCACTTCCCGGCACCACGCACACGGGGCCCTGGCGGATGTCCGCCGGGGCCCCGCCTGCGTTCGGGGGCCCGGATCGGCTTGGCCCGCCCTCCGGCGTGTTCCTTGACCGGTCTGCCGGGATGCCGGTAGCGTCGGCGCAGCGTCAACGGTGACGCGCATCACAGAAGTGGAACCACGTGCACCTCCCAACTGAATCCCTCCCGGTGGCCGTCATCGGCGCCGGGCCGTCAGGCCTGGCCGCCATGCGCAGCCTGGACCGGCATGGCATCCCGTTCGTCGGCTTCGAGGCGCACACCGACGTCGGCGGGCTCTGGAACATCGACAACCCGGCCAGCACGGTCTACGAATCCGCGCATCTGATCTCCTCGCGCAGCACCACGGAATTCGCCGAGTTTCCGATGCCCGAGGGAACGCCGGACTATCCCGGCCACCGGCACCTGCGCGCCTACTTCTCCGGCTACGCCGACCGCTTCGGACTGCGGGAGCGGATTCGCTTCGGGGCCACGGTCCTGTCCGCCGTGCCGGCGGCTGGCACCTGGTCGGTGACGTGGCGGCAGGACGGGGTCGAACACACCGCCGCCTTCCGCGCCGTGGTGGCGGCCTCGGGAACCCTCCACGAACCCGCGCTCCCGGCGTTTCCGGGCAGCTTCGCCGGCGAGATCCGCCATGCCGCCCGATACCGGTCCGCCACCGAGCTGGCCGGCAGGCGGGTGCTGATCGTGGGCGCCGGCAACAGCGGCTGTGACATCGCCGTGGATGCCGTTCATCATGCGGCCGCCGTGGACATCAGCGTCCGCCGCGGCTACTACTTCGTGCCCAAGTACGTCTTCGGCCGGCCCACCGACACCCTGAACCAGGGCCGGCCGCTGCCGCGCCCGCTCAAGCAGTTCGTGGACAAGCGGCTGCTGCGCCTGTTCACCGGCGATCCCGCCCGCTTCGGCTTTCCCAGGCCGGACTACCGCATCTACGAATCCCACCCGGTGGTCAACTCGCTGATCCTGCAGCACCTGGGCCAGGGGGACCTGCGGGTGCGTGCCGACGTCGCCCGCCTGGAGGGCTCCACCGTCCACTTCACCGACGGCAGCAGCGGCGACTATGACCTGCTGCTCTGCGCCACCGGCTACCGGCTGCACTATCCGTACCTGGACCCGGCCCTGCTGGACTGGCGGGGCGCCGCGCCGCAGCTGTACCTGAACATCTTCAGCCGGTCCGCGCCGGGCCTGTTCGTGGTGGGGATGGTGGAGGCCTCCGGGCTCGGCTGGCAGGGGCGCGCCGCGCAGGCCGACCTGGTCGCCGGCTACCTCGCCGCGCAGGACGGCGAGCCTGCCGCCGCCGCCGACTTCAGTCGGCGCCTCGCCGGACCGAGCCCCGACGTCACCGGCGGCTACCGCTACCTTGGCCTGGACCGCATGAGCTACTACGTGAACAAGGACGCCTACCGCGCCGAGCTGGCCCGGCACCAGAGCCTCCTGGACGAGCCCCGGGAGCACTCCGATGCCCATTGATTCGGTCGTCCTCAGCTTCAGCCCGCTCTCGCTCGTCGTCCTGAACGTGGTGCTGGGCGTCATCATCCTGGGCATCGCGCTGGAGGTGAGGGCGGAGGACTTCCGCCAGGTGATCCGCCAGCCGCGCGCCATGGTGCTGGGCGTCTGCGCCCAGTACCTGCTGCTTCCCGCCGTGACCGTCCTGCTGGCCCTGGCCGTACGCCCGCCGGACTCCGTGGCGCTGGGCATGATCCTGGTCGCCTGTTGTCCGCCCGGCGGCATCTCCAACGTGCTCACCTACCGGGCCCGGGGCAATGTGGCGCTGTCGGCGTCCATGACCGCCGTGTCCAACCTGGTGGCCATCGCGGTGATGCCGCTGAACGTGGCCTTCTGGGCCTCCCTGCTGCCGGGCACTGCGGCACTGCTGCGCGACTTCGACCTCGACCGGTGGGAGCTGTTGGTCCAGGTGCTGCTGATCATCGGGCTGCCGTTCGCCCTCGGCATGCCGCTGGCACGCCGCTTTCCGGACCTCGTGGTGCGCCTGCGCCCGTGGGTCCAGCGCATCGGGATGTTCGCCCTGCTCGCCTTCATCATTGCCGGCACCGCCTCCAACCTGCCGGCCCTCGGCGAGCACTTCGGCATCATCTTCCTGGTGGTGCTGCTGCACGACGCCGTGGCCCTGGCCGTAGGGTATTTCTCCGCCGCCCTGGTCCGGCTGCCCGAGGACAGCCGCCGGGCGGTGACGTTCGAGGTGGGGGCCCGCAACACCGGACTCGGCCTGGGCATTACGCTCACGTTCTTCGCCGGGCTGGGCGGCATGGCCATGGTCACCGCCTGGTGGGGCATCTGGGACATCATCGCCGGCCTGCTGCTCGCCTCGATCTGGCGGCGCCGGAAGTCCTCCGACCCGCCGGGCGTGACAGCCGGCGGAGCGTCGGAAACCGACACAACGGGCACCACGGAGGAGAGGACACCATGAGCGTCGAACAGGGCCGGCGGATCTGCGTCACCGGCGGCAACGGATTCCTGGGCAGCGCCGTGATCGCCCGGCTGGCGGGCACGGCCGGCGTCGACCACATCCTCAGCCTGGATCTGCGCCCGCCGGCCGATGAACGGCGCCTGGACGGCGTGGCCTACGCCGCCGCCGACGTCTGCGACCCGCAGGTCGGGGCCGTCCTCGCCGAGCACCGGATCGACACGGTCGTCCACCTGGCGGCGATTGTCAACCCCGGCAGGAACACCAGCCGTGAACAGGAGTACCGGGTCGACGTCGGCGGAACCGCCAACGTGCTGGCCGCCTGCGTGGCCGCCGGCGTCGGGCGGATCATCGTCTCCTCGTCCGGGGCGGCCTACGGCTACCATCCGGACAACCCGGTGCCGCTGCGCGAGAGCGACCCGCTGCGCGGCAACGACGAATTCGCCTACAGCCGGCACAAGCGCCTGGTCGAGCAGGAGCTGGCCCGGTACCGCCGGGAGCATCCCGAACTGGAGCAGACCGTGTTCCGGATCGGCACCATCCTGGGCACCGGCGTGCGGAACCAGATCACCGCCCTGTTCGACGCGCCGCGGCTGCTGAAGGTCGCCGGCAGCGATTCGCCCTTCGTCTTCATCTGGGACGAAGACGTCGCCGCGTGCATGGTGCGCGCGGCCGTCGAAGGCATCAGCGGCACCTACAACGTTGCCGGCGACGGCTGGCTCGGCGTCGACGAACTGGCCCGGCTGCTCGGCAAACGCACGATCTCCCTCCCGCCGGGCCTGCTCGGCACGGCCCTGCGGATCGGCCGCCGGCTGGGCCTGACCGTCCACGGTCCGGAGCAGGTGCGGTTCCTGCGCTGGCGGCCGGTGCTGGACAACACCGCGCTCAAGGAACAGTTCGGCTACATTCCCCGCTACACCTCCCGCGAGGCCTTCCTGGCCTTCCGCGACGCCCGCCGGTCATCCCCGCCCGCCACCGGCCAGGCTGCGGTACAGTGGAAAGATGACCGCACTGCTTCTCCTTAGCTAGCCGCGCACGTTCCGTGCGCGGCCGCCCCTTGCTCAGTCGAGGGGCTTTTGTGTGTCTGGGGAGGCCCGGCAACGCCCCGAGGGCGGCGCCGGTGCGCCAGGAGCGGTACCTGAGGATTTTCATAGAGGACAAGGGCGAAGCAACAGTGAGCACGCAGTCACGAACTGAGCAGTCGGAAGAAGCCGCATACAGCTTTGCGGCCATGGAGCGGAAGTGGCCGGCCGTCTGGGACGAGCTTGAGGTCTTCAAGCCCGCCGACGACGGTTCGCGCGAACGCCGATACGTGCTGGACATGTTCCCCTACCCCTCCGGCGACCTGCACATGGGTCACGCGGAGGCCTTCGCCATGGGCGACGTCGTCGCCCGCTACTGGCGCCAGCGCGGCTACGACGTGCTGCACCCGATCGGCTGGGACTCCTTCGGCCTGCCCGCCGAGAACGCGGCCATCAAGCGCAACGCCCACCCCAGCGAGTGGACCTACCGCAACATCGACACCCAGGCGGCCTCGTTCAAGCGGTACGCCATCTCAGCCGACTGGTCCCGCCGGCTGCACACCTCCGACCCGGAGTACTACCGCTGGACCCAGTGGCTGTTCAAGCGCTTCTACGAGCGGGGCCTGGCCTACCGCAAGGACTCGCCGGTCAACTGGTGCCCGAAGGACCAGACCGTGCTGGCCAATGAGCAGGTGGTCAACGGGGCCTGTGAACGCTGCGGCACCCAGGTCACCAAGAAGTCCCTGAACCAGTGGTACTTCAAGATCACCGACTACGCGGACCGGCTGCTGGACGACATGGCCGCGCTGGAGGGCCGCTGGCCCGAGCGTGTGCTGGCCATGCAGCGCAACTGGATCGGCCGCTCCGAGGGCGCCCACGTCCGCTTCGTCATCGGCGCCGAGGGCGGCCGGGAGGAGCAGCAGGTCACCGTCTTCACCACCCGCCCGGACACCCTGGCCGGCGCCACTTTCTTCGTGGTGGCCGCCGACGCGCAGCTGGCCCTGGACCTGGTCACCGACGAGCGCCGCGAGGAGCTGCTGGCCTACCGTGAGCAGGTCAAGACCCTCACCGAGATCGAACGCCAGTCCACCGAACGCCAGAAAACCGGCGTGTTCACCGGCCGGTACGCGGTCAACCCGCTCAACGGGGAGAAGCTGCCGGTCTGGGCCGCCGACTACGTGCTGGCCGACTACGGCACCGGTGCCATCATGGCCGTGCCCGCCCACGACCAGCGCGACCTGGACTTCGCCAAGGCCTTCGACCTGCCCGTGCGGGCCGTGCTCGACACTGGCGAGGAGGACCCCGCCGTCAGCGGCACCGCCACCGCCGGCGAAGGCACCCTGATCAACTCGGGCGAGCTGGACGGGCTGACCAAGGCCGAAGCCATTCCCGCGGCGATCGCGATGCTGGAACGCCAGGGCACCGGCGAGAAGTACGTGAACTTCCGCCTGCGCGACTGGCTGGTCTCCCGCCAGCGGTTCTGGGGCGCCCCGATCCCGATCATCCACTGCCCCGACTGCGGCGAGGTCCCGGTGCCGGACGACCAGCTGCCCGTGCGGCTGCCGGACAACCTGCGCGGCGAAGCGCTGGCGCCGAAGGGCACCAGCCCGCTGGCCTCCGCCGAGGACTGGGTCAATGTCTCCTGCCCCTCCTGCTCCGGCCCGGCCCGGCGCGACACCGACACCATGGACACCTTCGTGGACTCGTCCTGGTACTTCATGCGCTTCGTCTCCCCGCACTACACCGAGGGGCCCTTCGACATCGAAGAAGCCCGCAAGTGGATGCCGGTGGACCAGTACGTGGGCGGCGTCGAGCACGCCATTCTGCACCTGCTCTACTCGCGGTTCTTCACCAAGGTGCTGCACGACATGGGTCTGCTCGAGGCCACCGAACCCTTCAGCCGGCTGCTGAACCAGGGCCAGGTGCTCAACGGCGGCAAGGCCATGAGCAAGTCCCTGGGCAACGGCGTGGACCTGGGCGAACAGCTGGACAAGTACGGCGTCGACGCCGTGCGGCTGACCATGATCTTTGCCTCCCCGCCGGAGGACGACGTCGACTGGGCCGACGTCTCGCCGTCCGGCTCGGCGAAGTTCCTCGCCCGCGCCTGGCGCCTGGGCCAGGACGTGACCAGCGAACCCGGCGTCGACTACGCGGTCGGGGACCGCAAGCTGCGCTCCGTGGTCCACCGCACCGTGGCGGACGCCGCCGAGCTGCTGGACGGCGGAAAGTTCAACGTCGTCATCGCGCGCCTGATGGAGCTGGTCAACGCCACCCGCAAGGCCATCGACGGCGGCGTCGGCGGCGCGGATCCTGCCGTCCGCGAAGCAGCCGAAGCCGTGGCGGTCATCCTCAGCCTGTTCGCCCCGTACACCGCCGAGGACCTGTGGAACGCGCTGGGCCGTCCGGCGTCCGTCGCCAACGCCGGCTGGCCCGAGGTGGATCCGGCGCTGCTGGTGCAGGACACCGTCACCGCCGTCGTCCAGGTCAAGGGCAAGGTCCGCGACCGGCTGGAGGTCCCGGCCGGGATCAGCGAGGACGAGCTGCGCGAGCTGGCCCTGGCCTCGGAGCAGGTGCAGCGGACCCTCGACGGCGCGGACATCCGGACCGTCATCGTGAAGGCGCCCAAGCTCGTCAACATCGTGCCGGCCTGATCAACCGACCATGGACTGGCGCGAACGGCTGACCTTCCCGCGAAGGTCCCGTGCGCGGGGCGCCGGAGCAGTTCCGGCGCCCCGCATCGCCGTCGTGACCGATTCATCCTGCGCGCTGCCGGACGGGTGGGCGCCGACGCCGGCCATTGCCCGGCTGGTACGGGTCGTGCCGATGCCGGTAACCATCGGCGAGCAGGTGCTCTCCGAGGGGACCGACGACGCGACGCCGGCCCTCGCGCTTGCCCTGGCGCAGGGATCGCCCGTGCAGACCTCCCGGCCCGCGCCGGGGCGGTTCGAAGCCGCCTATCGGCAGCTGGCCGATGAAGGCTTCGACGCGGTGGTCTCACTGCACCTCTCGGCGCGGCTGTCGGGAACCGCCGATGCCGCGCGCCTGGCGGCACGGCTGGTGGACATCCCCGTCACGGTTGTCGATACCGGCAGCGTGGCCATGGGCCTCGGCTTCGCCGTCCGTGAAGCGGCCCTGAACGCAGCGGCGGGCGGTACCGCCGCGGACATCGCGGAAGCCGCCGGGCTGATGGCCGGGACCTGCCGCATCCTGTTCTACGTTCCCAGCCTCGAACAGCTGCGCCGCGGCGGGCGGATCGGCGCGGCGGCAGGCTGGCTCGGCACGCTCCTTGCGGTCAAGCCGATCCTGACCATCCGCGACGGCGCGGTGGTCCCGCTGGAACGCATCCGCACCGCGCCCCGGGCGCTGGCCCGGCTGCAGGAACTCGTCGTGGCCGACATCCACGGCCGCTCCGGCCGGGTGCAGGCCGCCGTCCATCACTTCGGGAACGAGCCGGAGGCGGACCGGCTGGCGGCAGCCCTTCACGCCGCCGCGCCGGGAACCGAGGTGCTCTCGTCCCGGCTGCCGGCCGTGCTGGCCGCGCACGCGGGACTCGGCGTACTGGCCGTCGTCGTGGCCGGCGGGGCCCAGGGCGGGACAGGCCCGTCCGGCCGAAACGCGGACGGTGCACCCGCCGGCGCCGGCGCCTCCTAGCGAAGCTGCTCCTCCACAGGAGGCACGCGGGCCGGCAACGTGTCTGGACGCCCACATCTCGAACAGCTTTCCGCGGACGAGACGGTTCCCCGGCCTACCGTCGCCCTTATGCACGAACTGCCCCGGTCACCGCTGGATCCACCCCCGTCTCCGCCGCCCCCGGGGTCCTCCGCCGCGACGCCAGGCCGGGCAGCACACCGCTGGCCGACGGAGACGGAGGCACCCCGGCGACGCTGGGGCATCCCGCTGCGTGCCGCCGTCCTGGCCCTGATCCTGGTCGCAGGCTTCGTGCTCGGCCGGAGCCTGCTGGCGGAACCGGCAGCACGGGAGGTTGGCTCAGTGGAGCTGTCGGCCGACGCCGCGCCCGGGCCGGGTGGATCGGATTCGGCAGCGCCGGGCGGGGCGCCCGGGCCGGCAGCGGGCACGGTCTCAGCCAGCCCGGCACCGGACGCAACGGCCGCTCCGGGCGCCGGAGGGCGCGGCGGGGCCGGGCGGGACCAGCCGGACGCGGCCGCCGTCGAGGACTACGTCGTGCACGTCGCCGGTGCGGTGGCCAGCCCCGGCGTGGTGCGGGTTCCCGCCGGTGCCCGGGCGGCCGATGCCGTGGCTGCAGCCGGCGGCCTGACCGGTGACGCGCATCCCGAGGGCGTGAACCTGGCGGCACCGCTGCACGACGGCATGATGCTCCTCGTGCCGACCAGGGACCAGCCGCTCGGAGCCCAGGTCCAGCCGGCGCCGGATACCGGGAGTCCACCGTCCGGCGGGAGCGGCCCGGATGCCGCAGCCGGGGGTGCGTCCGGCGCGCCGGTCAACCTGAATACAGCTGACGCGGCGCGCCTGCAGGATCTTCCCCGGGTAGGGCCGGTGCTCGCCGAACGGATTATCCAGTGGCGCTCCGGGCACGGAGGTTTCGCCTCGGTGGAGGATCTGGACGCCGTACCCGGAATCGGGGAAGCGATGATGGCGGCCCTGCGGCCGCTGGTGACGGTGTAGGCCGTGCCGCGCCGGCCGGCCTGGAGCGCCTACGCGGAGGCCGCCCGGCGGACTCCCTTCCTCCACCCCGGAGGGGAGGCCGCGCCTATGCAACCGCTGCCGCTGGGAGGACACTCCCACCGGACCGGAACCCGGCGGGCGGTTGAACGGCTGCAGCCGGCCCTTCGACGCCTGCTGGGCGCGGATGCGGTGCCCGGGATGCCCCAGGCCGTTGTTGAACTGCGCCTGGTGCCGGTGGCAGCCGCAGCGTGGGCCGCTTCGTGGGCCGCGGTCCGGGCCGCACCGGATGAAGGTGCGGCCGTTGCCTGGTCACTGCTCGGGCTGGCGGCCGGCTGCCTTGCCGCGGGGCTGGTCCCCGCGCGCAGGGGCAGGGCCGGTCCGGCCGGGCGAGGGGCCGCTGCGGCGCGGCTGCTGGTTTCGCTGGCTGTTCCGCTGGGGCTGGCCGCCGCTGTCTTCGCCGCGGCGTCTACGGAGGCCGCGGCCCGGGCACCGGAACACCTGCGTTCGGCGGACGGTCCGGTAAGCGCCGTGGCGGAGCTGAGCGTCGGCTCAGCACCCAGGCCCGCCGGGAGGGACCGGTTTTCGGACGAGCCGCGCTGGCTGCTCGAGGCACGGGCCGAACGGATCATCGTTGCCGGCGAGGTCCTTGAGGCGCAGGTACCGCTGCTGGTCGGCGGAGGAGAGGAGCTGGCAGGCCTGCGCGAGGGCCAGCAGATCCGGGCCGTCGGGCAGCTGCGGCCCGGTGCCCCCGGATCGCGTGAGGCCTTCATCCTGGAACTGGATGCTCCGCCCGGCACGATCGGTGACGCGGGGGAGGACCCGATACCACGCGCCGGGGGAGGAACGGAGGAGAGCACCGACCGGTCGGCCGATGACAGTTCCGGAGGCGGCAACGGCATCACGCACTGGGCGGCTGACGTGCGCTCCCGCTTCCACACCCGTGCCACCGGTCACGCGCCGTTCGGCGGGCGGGCAGCCGGGCTGCTGCCCGGAATGGTGCTGGGGGACCGCAGCAGCCTCGACCCGGTACTGGAACAGCAGATGAAGGACACCGGACTGACCCACCTAACTGCGGTGTCCGGCAGCAACTGCGGATATGTCCTCGCCGCAGGCTACCTGCTGGCCCGGCTGGTGCGCCTGCCCCGGGCGTTGGCGACCCTGGCCGCCCTGACACTGCTGGCCGCCTTTACCGTCGTCGTGGGGCCGGACCCGAGCGTGCTGCGCGCCGCCGTCATGGGATCCCTCGGCGCGCTGGCCCTGCTTGCCGGCCGGGGCAGGGCGGTGCTCTCCCTGCTCTGCCTCGCCGTCGCTGTCCTGCTCGTCGCTGACCCGTGGCTGGGGGAGGACTACGGTTTCATTCTGTCCGTCACGGCTACGGCGTCACTGATCCTGCTGGGCCCACGGATGGCCCGGTCGCTGGCCGGTTACATGCCCTATTCGGCGGCCCTGGTCCTTTCAGTGCCGCTGGCCGCGCAGCTCGGCTGCGCTCCGGTCCTGGTCCTGCTGCAGCCCGAGGTGCCGGTGTACTCGGTGGCAGCCAATCTGTTGGCCGGGCCGGCGGTACCGGTGGTCACTCTGGCCGGCATGGCCGGCCTCGTCCTGGCGCCCCTGCCCCTGCTGCCCGACCTGCTGCTCGGCGTCGCCTCGGCCGCGGCGGCCTGGGTGGCGGCGGTGGCCGGGGTCCTGGCAGGTGCACCGGGGGCCCTCCTGCCCTGGCCGGGCGGCGCTCCGGGCGCGCTGCTGATGGCGGCGGCATGCGCGGGTGGAACAGCCCTCCTGATCGTGAACCGACGCCCAGCGTCGGCGCCGGCGGCAGGAGCCGGGCCCCGCCGGACCATGGCCGGCGGTCCATCTGTCCGGCCCGCTGCACGCAGACGCCTTCGGAGCCTGGTGCAGGCCGGCGCCGTCCTGATGGCGGGAATTCTCGGCGCCGCCCTGCCCACCCCGTGGCCCGGGGACCGCACAGGGGCCGTACCCGGGGGCTGGGTGGCCGCGGCCTGCGACGTAGGCCAGGGAGACGCCGTCGTTCTGCGCAGCGGCCCCGATGCCGCGGTCCTGGTCGACGCCGGCCCTGAACCGGAACCCGTTGACCGGTGCCTGGACCGGCTCGGCATCCGTCGGCTCGACCTGCTGGTGCTGACACACGGGCACGCAGACCATTACGGCGGCCTTGACGGTGCCCTGGACGGGCGGCCGGTGCAGCGCGTCCTCTGGTCCTCCGCCGACGGCACTCCGCCGGGGACCGTCGGCGGCCGGCCGGCTCCGCCTGAGCTGGCGGTGCCGCCTGCGGCAGCGGGCGAGCAGGGCACGGCCGGGAGCGTGCGCTGGCGGGTTCTGTGGCCCCCGGCCGGGCAGGGCGGGCCGGAGGAAAACGACGCCAGCCTGGTCCTGCTGGCGGAGCTCGACGTCGGCTCCGGTCCGGGCATCTCGGTCCTGCTGACCGGAGACCTTGAAGAAGAGGCCGCCCGGCGGATGCTGGCCCGGCACCACGGCCTTTCCGACGGCGTGGACGTCCTCAAAGTCGCCCACCACGGCGCGCGCAACGGCGGCACGGCGACCATCGATGCCGTGGACCCCTCCCTGGCACTGGTGTCGGTGGGAGCTGACAACACCTACGGGCATCCCGCCCCCGAAATCCTCGCCGGGCTGTCCCGCGCCGGAACCCGGGTGGCGCGCACCGACGAGCTCGGCACGGTGGTCCTCGTCCCCGGCAGCGGAGAGGACCCGGGCTCCGCGCTTCGGGTGCTGGCGCTGGACTCCGGTTAAGCTTGGAGGGACCGGCATCCCGCCCGGCCAGGCGTCCGCCTTCGAAGCAAGTTCCAGGAGCGATGTACCCCGTGAGCCCGGCAGCCCCCTCCAAACGACGCCCCGCCGCCAAGACCGCCGGCCTCTCCTGGCGTGAGGTCGAGCCGGCCCCGGTCGTACTGCTTACCGGGCCCGAGGACTATCTGGCCGGCCGGGCCATGGAGCGCATCCGGCTCGCGCTGCGGCAGGAACGCCCGGAAACCGAAACCGTCCGGGTGGATGCTGCCGCCTACGCCGCCGGGGAGCTGACCCTCATGGCCAGTCCCTCCCTGTTCGGCGAAGCCAAGCTCATCGAGGTGCAGAACCTGGCCCAGATGAACGAGGACTTCCTGAAGGACATGCTGGCGTACCTGGGCGACACCGCCGAGGACACCACCGTGGTCCTGCACCACGGCGGAGGTAACCGCGGCAGGAAGCTGCTGGATGCCGTCAAGGCCTCGGGCGCGCCCGTGGTCGACTGCCAGCCCTTCAAAAAGGACAGCGACAAACTGGACTTCGTGCGGGGCGAGTTCAAGGCCGCCCGCCGGCGGATCGAACCGGCCGCCGCCACCGCGCTGGTAAACGCCGTCGGCTCCAAGCTGGCCGACCTGGCCGCGGCCTGCAGCCAGCTCATCAGCGACTCCAGCGGCGAAGTCACGGAGGAACTGGTCGAACGGTACTACGGGGGCAGGGTGGAGGCCACGGCCTTCAAGGTGGCCGACGCCGCGCTGGCCGGCCGCGGAGCCCAGGCCCTGACCATGCTCCGGCACGCCCTCGACACCGGTGTCGACCCGGTACCCCTCGTGGCCGCCCTGGCCATGAAGCTCCGGTCCGTGGCGCGCGTAGCCGGCCGGCAGGGCTCCGCCGCCGCACTGGCGAAGGAGTTCGGCATGGCACCCTGGCAGGTGGACCAGGCGCGCCGCGAGGCCCAGCGCTGGGATGCCGAAGGCCTGATCCGAGCGGTGAAGGTCCTCGCCGAAGCCGATGCCCAGGTCAAGGGCGCCGGCCGGGACCCCGTCTACGCCGTGGAACGCGCCGTCACCGTCATTGCCCTCGGCGGGCGCGGCTGAGCCGACACCTGCACCCGGAGCAGGTCCGGACATGCGACAGGAGCCGGCCCCCTTGGGGGCCGGCTCCTGTCGGTAAAGCCTTGCTTCGCTGCTGCTTAGAGCGCGTTGACCTTCTTGGAGATGGCCGACTTGCGGTTGGCAGCGTTGTTCTTGTGGATAACGCCCTTGCTGACGGCCTTGTCCAGCTTGCGGCTGGCGGTCCGCAGCGCTTCGGTGGCGGCATCCTTGTCGTTCGCCTTGAGAGCGCCCTCGACGGAGCGGATCGCAGTCTTCAGCTCGGACTTAACCGAGTTGTTGCGCTGGCGAGCCTTCTCGTTGGTGAGAATGCGCTTCTTCTGGGACTTGATATTTGCCACTTAGAGTCTTTCTTTGTAATGCGGACATGGTCGGTGAGGGAAGTTCAGTCCGGGCATTGACTGAGCGGCGTGGGGATACCGAATGGCGCCCGTCCTGAAGTGCCCGTCGACCTGCGCGGACACACAGCAGTAAATATTAGCAGAGTCCGCACCGTGGTGCGCCATTGGCGGCTGTGTCCTTCCCCCGGCAGGGCAGCGGCTGTGTCTTTCCGCCGGCGGGGCAGCGGCCGGGCCCACCCGGCTAACGGCGCCTGCGGGCCAGGGCATCGGCAACCCTGGCAAACATGGATTCGTCCAGGACGGCGCCGTCGCGGCGGATGTCTTCGGGGTGTATCCGCAGCACCCGGTCCACCTTGACCTCGCTGGGCCTGCCCTGCCGGTCCCAGGCTCCCGAGCCGACGTCGACATAGTCAGGGTCGGTGCGGCGGGCATTGCTGCGGTCCCGGGTGGTCATCATCAACGCCAGCAGGTGCTCTCCACTGCGCCCGATCAGCAGCACCGGCCGGTCCTTGCCCTGCGTGGGGTCCTCCTCATAGGGAACCCAGGTCCAGACCACCTCCCCGGGATCGGGGAGCCCGTCCGGGTGCGGGCTGTAGACCGGGCGGACCGTGCCCCGGTAATCGCCGGGGTGGTCGGCCGTCTCTCCGGCCCCGGGCCCGGCGCCGACCCCGGTCCGGGCCGTGCCGGAACCGAGCAGGCGGACAGCGGACCGGGCGAGGGAAAGCAGTGAGCGGGCGTTAAAGCGCATGGCTCCACGCTAGCGGGCCGACGCCGGCCTGCGCCGCCGGCGGCGGGCCCGCCGGGTTCCTGTCCGGGGCCGCAAACGTGGGACACTGTTAATTCAGTATGCCCACCATCGGATCGACCCCTGCCGGGTGGATCCGGACACCAAGCCCGTTGCGCCCGTCGCCGGTCCTCCGGCCGCCGGCGTCAACACAGTAAAGGAACCGCCCAGTGTCACCTCTGGCCCGCTTCTCACCGGTGCCTGCCGCGACGGATCCGGCGATCATTCGCAACTTCTGCATCATCGCCCACATCGACCACGGCAAGTCCACCCTGGCCGACCGCATGCTCCAGCTGACCGGCGTCGTCCAGCCCCGGGACATGAAGGCCCAGTACCTGGACCGCATGGACATCGAGCGTGAGCGCGGCATCACGATCAAGTCCCAGGCCGTGCGCATGCCGTGGGAACTCGACGGCGAGTCCTACGCGCTGAACATGATCGACACCCCGGGGCACGTGGACTTCACCTACGAGGTGTCCCGGTCCCTGGCCGCCTGCGAGGGTGCGATCCTGCTGGTCGACGCCGCCCAGGGCATCGAGGCGCAGACGCTGGCCAACCTGTACCTGGCCATGGAGAACGACCTGACCATCATCCCGGTGCTGAACAAGATCGACCTGCCGGCCGCCCAGCCGGAGAAGTACGCCGAGGAGCTGGCGAACCTCATCGGCGGCGACCCGGCGGACGTACTGAAGGTCTCGGGCAAGACCGGCATGGGCGTCGAGGCCCTGCTGGACAAGATCGTCGCCGAAATCCCCGCTCCCGTCGGTGATGCCAACGCGCCGGCCCGGGCCATGATCTTCGACTCCGTCTATGACACCTACCGCGGCGTGGTCACCTACGTCCGCGTGGTGGACGGCAAGCTTTCGCCGCGCGAACGCGTGCAGATGATGTCCACCCGCGCCAGCCACGAACTCCTGGAGATCGGCGTCAGCTCGCCCGAACCCACCCCGTCCAAAGGCCTCGGCGTCGGCGAGGTCGGCTACCTCATCACCGGCGTGAAGGACGTCCGTCTCTCCAAGGTCGGCGACACCGTCACCAACCTGGCCAAGCCGGCTGCCGAGTCCCTGCCGGGCTACGCGGATCCCAAGCCCATGGTCTTCTCCGGCCTGTACCCCATCGACGGCGCCGACTATCCGGTGCTGCGCGACGCGCTGGAAAAGCTGATGCTCAACGACGCCGCGCTGGTGTACGAGCCGGAAACGTCCGCGGCGCTGGGCTTCGGCTTCCGGGTGGGCTTCCTGGGCCTGCTGCACCTGGAAATCACCCGTGAGCGCCTTGAGCGTGAGTACAACCTGGACCTGATCTCCACCGCGCCCAACGTCGAGTACGAGGTCACGCTGGAGGACAACAAGGTGGTCACCGTCACCAACCCCAGCGAGTACCCCGCAGGCAAGATCAAAGAGGTCCGCGAACCAATGGTCTCGGCCACGATCCTGGCGCCGAGCGAATTTGTCGGCGCCATCATGGAGCTGTGCCAGTCCCGCCGCGGCGTCTTGGGCGGCATGGATTACCTCTCCGAGGACCGGGTGGAAATCCGGTACCGCCTGCCGCTGGCCGAGATCGTGTTCGACTTCTTCGACGTGCTCAAGTCCAAGACCCGCGGCTACGCCTCGCTGGACTGGAAGGCCGACGGCGAGCAGGTGGCCGACCTGGTCAAGGTCGACATCCTGCTCCAGGGCGAGCAGGTGGACGCCTTCAGCTCCATCACGCACAAGGACAAGGCCTACAGCTACGGCGTGATGATGACCGGCAAGCTGCGCGAGCTGATCCCGCGGCAGCAGTTCGAGGTCCCCATTCAGGCCGCCATCGGCTCGCGCATCATTGCCCGCGAATCCATCCGCGCCATCCGCAAGGACGTGCTGGCCAAGTGCTACGGCGGCGACATCTCCCGTAAGCGGAAGCTGCTGGAGAAGCAGAAGGAGGGCAAGAAGCGCATGAAGATGGTCGGCCGCGTGGAGGTGCCCCAGGAGGCCTTCGTGGCCGCCCTGTCCTCTGACGAATCCGCCGCGAAGGACAAAGCCAAGAAGTGACACCCAGCGCTCTTCCCCTGGGTGATCCTGCACCGTCGGACGGCCTGCTTCCCGCCCAGGCGGCCGACGGCGCCGCGCAGCGGAACTTCGGGCTGTACGTCCACATTCCGTTCTGCGCGGTGCGCTGCGGCTACTGTGACTTCAACACCTACACGGCGCGTGAACTCGGCGGCGGGGCCTCGCAGGACGAATACGGCGGCACCGCGCAGCAGGAGGTCGTCTTCGCAGCCCGCGCGCTGCGCGGCTCCGGCGTGCCGGACCGGCAGCTTGGAACGGTGTTCTTCGGCGGCGGCACGCCCACCCTGCTTCCGGCCCGGGACCTCGCGGACATTCTCGGGGCTGCTGTCGCCGAGTGGGGCCTGGCCCCGGGCGCGGAAGTCACCACCGAAGCCAACCCTGACTCGGTGACCCCGGAATCGCTGCGCCTGCTGGCCGACGCCGGTTTCACCCGGGTCTCCTTCGGCATGCAGTCCGCCGTGCCGCACGTGCTGAAGGTGCTGGACCGCACCCATAATCCCGCACGGGTGCCCGATGCGGTCCGCTGGGCCCGCGACGCCGGCCTGAACGTCAGCGTCGACCTGATCTACGGCACGCCGGGGGAGTCGATGGCGGACTGGCGCCGGTCAGTGGAGGAGGCGCTCAGCTACGAACCCGACCACATCTCCGCCTACGCGCTGATCGTGGAGGACGGCACGCGGCTGGCCCGGCAGATCCGCCGCGGCGAGGTGCCGGCAGTGGATGACGACGACCACGCGGACAAGTATCAGCTGGCGGACGAACTGATGTCGGCCGCCGGCCTGCAATGGTATGAGGTGAGCAACTGGGCGCGCACTCCGGCCGATGAGTGCAGGCACAACCTGGCGTACTGGCGCAGCGACGACTGGTGGGGCATCGGTCCCGGAGCCCACTCGCACATGGGCGGGGTGCGCTGGTGGAACGTCAAGCACCCGGCCGCCTATGCGGCGCGGCTGCAGTCCGGGCAGTCCCCTGCAGCTGGGCGGGAAACACTGGACGCGGACACGCGGTACCTGGAGGACGTCATGCTCCGCGCCCGGCTGGCCGAAGGCCTCCCGGTGGCGTCCCTGCACGGCTCGGGACGGCAGGCGGTGGCCGGGTTGATCGCCGACGGGCTCGTGGAGCCCGCGGCAGCCTTTGCGGGGACTCTGCGGCTGACCCTGCGCGGGCGGCTGCTGGCCGACGCCGTGGTCCGCAGGCTGCTGCCGGACTAAGCCCGCCCGGCAGGCGGGTGCCGGGCTGGCCCCGGCCGGCGGGGCCAGCGTCGGGCCGTCAGCGGATCCGGCGCAGGTTCCAGCGGTAACGGTGGGGACGGCCGCGGTTGACTTCAATTCCGGCGCGGACCGAGGCGACCGCCACAAAGATCCAGATGACCGCGTTCAGCACGGCGAACAGCCCGCCCACTCCGGGCAGGAACGCCAGCAGCCAGGCCACAAGCGCCAGGATGGTCGGCGGGAGGGTGAAGTTCAGCGCTTCCTTGGATTCCTGGGCCGTGAACGGGCCCCGGTCACGGAAGACCAGATAGATGATCAGGGAAGGGACAAAGCCCAGGATGCCGCCGAAATGGGCCAGGGTTGCCCACTGGCGGTCCTCCGAGGCAGTGAGCGGCAGAGCGTTCGCGGGCGCGCCCTGGTACTCCGGCCGTGTTCCCGCGCCGCGCTCGTCGGGCTGCCGGGGCGGGTGGTTGGGGCGTGTGTTGGACACGGTCTGCATTCCTCCGAGCTCGTGACGCCTTGGTTCAGTGCACGATGGTTCTGATCTTACAAGGGTACTGGCTGCCGGCCGGCCGGCTCACGCCCCCGGGACGGTCAGGAAGTCGATGACCTCCTCAACCCGGCCCAGCAGCGACGGCTCCAGATCGGCATAGGAGCGCACGCCGCCCAGGATCCGCTTCCAGCCCGCCGCGGCGTCGGCGTGGTCGGCATGCGGCCAGCCGAGGCCGCGGAGGATGCCGGTCTTCCAGTCCTGCCCGCGCGGAACCTCCGGCCAGGCGGCCAGGCCGAGCGCGGCGGGCTTGACCGCCTGCCACACGTCCACGTAGGGGTGCCCGACGATCAGCACGTTGCCCGCCGCCCCCTTGGACGCCATGACCTCGGCGGCGATCCGGGACTCCTTGGAGCCGGGCACCAGATGGTCCACCAGCACCCCCAGGCGGCGCTGCGGGCCGGGCTGGAAGTCGCGGACCGCGCCGGCCAGGTCGTCGATGCCGTGCAGGGGTTCGACGACGATGCCTTCGACCCGCAGGTCATCGCCCCACACCTTCTCCACCAGCTCGGCGTCGTGCTTGCCTTCGACCCAGATGCGGCTGGCACGCGCCGTGCGGGCGCGCATCCCTTCGACCTTCACGGAGCCGGAGGCGGTCCGGGCGGGCCTGGCGGGGGCCGGCGCCTGCGTCGGCGGCACCACCTCCACCGGCTGCCCGTCCACCAGGAAACCGAATCCGAGCTCGAACGAGCGGCGCTTGCCGTGCCGGTCCTCCAGCACCACCAGGTGCATGCCGCCGGATTTCTCCACCCGCACGACGGCACCCACCCACCCGGTCTGCACGTCTTCGAGGACCAGGCCGGGAACAGCCTGTTCCTGCGGCAGCTTCCGGCGGGTCGGGGCGGCGAGGTCCTGTGGTCCCCATTGGGAATAGTCGGGCACGGGCGTCCTTCTGTCGGAGCGGTTCACGGAGCCTGCCGGCGCAGTCGCTTCCGGGCCCTTCCGGGCGGGGCGGTTCAATGCTAGCAACGGGGCCGATTCATATTAGACTTAGCACTTGAAGACTGCGAGTGCTAAAGCAGCCGGCGGCCGGCCCACGGACCCGCCGGCCTGGACGGACGAAGGAGGTAACGCATGAGCGAGCCGCGCCGGCTCGAGGTGCTCCGGGCCATCGTCGAGGACTACGTCCATTCCCGGGAGCCGGTCGGTTCCAAGGCCCTCGTCGAGCGCCACCACCTCGGCGTTTCGTCCGCCACCATCCGCAACGACATGGCCGCCCTCGAGGAGGACGGGCTGATCGTCGCCCCGCACACCTCCGCAGGACGGATCCCCACCGACAAGGGCTACCGGCTCTTCGTGGACCGGATCTCCGACGTCAAGCCCCTCTCGGGAGCCGAGCGCCGGGCCATCCAGACCCTGCTGGAAGGCGCAACCGACCTCGACGACGTCATGGACCGCACGGTGCGGCTGCTTGCCCAGCTCACCAGCCAGGTCGCCGTCGTGCAGTATCCGCACCTGGGTGACGCCAAGGTGCGGCACATCGAATTCGTGCTGCTGGCCCCCGCCCAGGTGCTCGTGGTGCTCATCTCGACCACCGGCCGGGTGGAGCAGCGGGTGCTGACGGTGCCGGAGACCGTCGAACCCGACCTGCTGGACCTGCGGCGGCACTTCCTCACCGCCCTCGCCGGAGCGCCGCTGAACAGTCTCGCGGCCCCGCTCGGCGAATGCCTGCACACCGTTCCCGAGCGGCTGCGCCGGACCGCCGCCGCCCTGGCCCGGTGCCTGGAGCAGCTGGCGGGCAACAACCGCGAGGACCGGATCGTCATGGCCGGCACCGCCAACCTGGCCCGCTCCACCGTTGACTTCCCGCTCAGCATCGGCCCGATCCTCGAAGCGCTCGAGGAACAGGTGGTCATGCTGCGTCTGCTCTCGGAAATGCAGCAGGACGCCCGCGGCGTGTCGGTCCGCATCGGCAGCGAGAATGAGCACGGGAGCCTTGCGGAGGCCTCCGTGGTGGCTACCGGCTACACACCGGACGCGTCGGCCAAGGTGGGCGTGCTCGGCCCCACCCGGATGGACTACCCCAACACCATGGCGGCGGTGCGCGCCGTCGCCCGCTATCTGTCCAGGATCCTGAACAACTAGGTTTTGAACAATCACAGCGTCCGTGCACACCATGGAGACCGGTCAGCACCACCCAGCCGACGTGCGGGTGCCGGCAGCCGCGCCGCATGGACGCGGGCTATACAGGAAGCGATGTAACGAGTGAGCGACCACTACCAGGTCCTCGGGGTGTCCCGGGACGCCACCGGAGAAGAAATCAAGAAGGCCTACCGGAAACTGGCCCGCAAGCTGCACCCGGACGTGAACACCGCGCCCGGCGCCGCGGACGAGTTCAAGGCCGTCACCCATGCCTATGAGGTCCTGTCCGACCCCGAGAAGCGTCGGATCTACGACACCACCGGCAACGAAAACGGCACCGATAACGGGTTCGGCGGAGGCTTCGGCGGCCAGGGCTTCGGGTTCCAGGACATCTTTGACACCTTCTTCGGCGGCGCCGGCGGCGGCGGGCGCGGCCCGGCGTCGCGCACCCGCCGCGGACAGGACGCGCTGATCAACGTCCGCATCGACCTGCGCGACGCCGTGTTCGGCACCGACAAGAAGATCGACGTCGAAACGGCCGTCGTCTGCCCCACCTGTGACGGCAGCTGCTGCCAGCCCGGGACCTCCCCGCGCACCTGCGACATCTGCCACGGCACCGGCCAGGTCCAGCGCTCGGTCCGCTCCATCCTGGGCCAGGTCATGACCACCGCGCCCTGCGGCACCTGCCAGGGCTACGGCACCGTCATCCCCGATCCCTGCCACGAATGTGCGGGGGAGGGACGGGTGCGCAGCCGCCGCACGCTGACCATCCGGGTGCCCGCGGGCGTGGCCACCGGCACCCGCATCCAGCTTTCCGGCCAGGGCGAGGCCGGCACCGCCGGCGGCCCGCAGGGCGACCTGTACGTGGAGATCCGGGTCAGCCCCGACCCCACCTTCACCCGCGACGGCGACGACCTGCACGCGACCCTGACCGTGCCGATGACCGCCGCCGCGCTGGGGACCACCGTTACGCTGGCCACCTTCGACGGCGACCGGGAGGTCACCGTCAAGCCCGGCACCCAGTCCGGTGAGGTCACCGTGCTGCGCGGCCTGGGCGTGACCCACCTGCGCGGAGCCGGCCGGGGAGACCTGCACGTGCACCTGCAGGTGGAGACCCCCACCAAGGTCGACGCCGAGCAGGAGGAGCTGCTGCGCCGGCTGGCCGAGCTCCGCGGCGAGCAGTACGCCGAAGGTCGGCTTTCGACCTCCGGATCCGGTGTCTTCGCCAAGCTGCGCGACCGCCTCGGCAACCACTGATCCATGACCAGCCCGATCTTCTACGGCGACCCCGACGCCGTCGCCGCCGCGACGCCGGGGGCGACGTTCGTCCTTGACGGAGCCGAGGCCCGGCACGCGGTCTCGGTGAAGCGGCTGGCAGCGGGCGAGGACGTGGACATCGCGGACGGCCGGGGCCTGCGCCTGGCCGGACGGGTGCTTGCCGCCGCGCCGGCGCGCCTGGAGGTGGAGGTCCTTGCCCGGGTCGAGGAGCCGGAACCGGAGGGGCGGTTCATTCTCGTACAGGCCCTGGCCAAGGGCGACCGGGACCTGCAGGCGGTGGAATCGGCCGTCGAGCTCGGCGTGGACGAGGTGGTTCCGTGGCAGGCGGACCGCAGCATCGTCCGCTGGAACGCCGACAAGGCGGCAAAGGCCCGGGCCAAGTGGCAGGGCCTTGCCGCGGCCGCAGCCAAGCAGTCGCGGCGGGCGCGGATTCCCGAGGTCGCCGAGGTTGCCACCTCCCGCGCGCTGCCCGGGCGACTGGCCGACGTCGGCCTGGTCCTGGTCCTGCATGAAGAGGCGGACGCGCCGCTGGCCGCCGTGCTGGCGGCCGCCGCCGAGCGGTACAGCCGCGGGATTGCCGTCGTGGTGGGTCCGGAGGGCGGCATCTCGCCCGCGGAGCTGCAGGCGCTGCGGGAGGCCGGCGGCGTCGTCGTGCGCCTCGGCCCGCACGTGCTGCGCTCCTCCACCGCGGGCCCTGCGGCCCTGGCGGTCCTGGCCTACGAGCTGGGTCGCTGGGATACGGCCTGAGCGCGCCGCGGGACCCTGTCCGGCGGGAGCCCGTGTGCCGGCATGCTAGTCGCCGGCAACCCGGATCAGCTTGGAATCCTCATTGGTGCCGTCCTCGCCGTGGTGGACCCGCAGCTGGTAATCGCCGGGGGGCAGCTCCACGTCGAAGCTGAAGCTGCCGGTGTCGCCGGTTTCGGCGTCCAGGTCCGCAAAGCCCTCGGCCGTCGGCTCCGGGGCGGGCCTGCCGTCCGCCGCCAACCGGTCCACCCGCCAGGCCAGCGGTGCGCCCTGGGACACGGCGGTGCCGCTGACATGGACGGTCCCGGCGGATCGGTCCCCGTGCTGGGGTTCGATGATCCAGATGGGTGCCGTCAGGCTGGGGTCGCGGGTGAGGGCGCCGTCCAGAGGCTCGTGCCCGAAGGCCACGTAGTCGGCCTTGCCGTCCACGAGGACCACCACGCTGGACTCCTGCCCGTAGGTGGTCAGGCCTGCGTTGTGCGCCGCCGCTGTGGCGGTGTACACCAGCTGCTGCACCGCACGGTGGGCGACGCCGGCGTCCAACGGGGCCTTGAAGGCATCCGAGGAGATGTCCACGGTGATCACGTTGCGGCCCGAGATGGAGGCGCTGACCTTCTCGGCCGGCTGCCAGGGGGTGAAGTAGTCGCTGTCCAGGGGAACCTGGCGCGTCATGGCCGCCACGGCCTCGCCGATCGGGTCCGCGGAATGCTCCGACGGGAGGAACTCCCGGTACAGCTGGATGTCGGAGCCGTTGCGGCCCAGCCAGTACACGGGGTTCAGGTGCCGGGTCCGGCTGTCGTCGGCGGGGGCGGTCACGGCCATCGTCGAATCCTGTACCGCCGCGGTGCTGAAGGAGGTGGGCATGGAGGTGGTGGCGTTCTCGGCCACCACTCCGCAGGAACAGAGGCCGGACAGGGCTGCGGCGGCGGCGGCTGCGTGCAGCCGCCGGGCGGCGGTTCTTCCGCGGTGGGCGCCCATCGTCCTCCTCACGGATCCAGCGTTCCCTCATACGTTGTGCTGCGCCCGGCACCGGGCACGCCTTACAGCTTCGCACGGCCCGCGGCGCCGGATGCCGGGATTTATCCCCCTGCGTCCGGACTGCAACACGATTGAGACAGAGCCGATGCCGGGGCGAGACCTGCCGCCGCGGGGGGAGGGGCGGTCCGTTGGCATATCCAGTAACATTAACCACGAGGCTTCGCCGCCGGACCGGCGCCGGACCCCGACCACGCCGGAAGCCACCGGCATCCATACTTCCTAAGGGGCGATGAAAGGCCTTCCAGGGCCGCATTTATGACCGAATCTTCAGCTGGAACGCGAATTCCTGGTACGGAAACCCGCACCATTGTCTTTGACTCCACCGAACAGATGGTCCAGTCTCTGGGCGCCAACGATGAGGCGCTGAAAACGATCGAGGCCGCCTTCCCGCAGATGAGCCTGCATGTGCGCGGCAATGAGCTCTCCCTCACCGGCCCCGCTGCCGACGTCGGGCAGGCCGACCGCCTGGTCAACGAAATCCGCGTGCTCGCGCGCAGCGGAACCCGCGTCAGCCCCCAGGTGCTCGAGCAGCTGGTCATCATGCTGCGGGAACAGAGCGCCGACCGGCCCGCCGAGGTGCTGACCCAGAACATCCTTTCCACGCGCGGCAAGACGATCCGGCCCAAGACGCTCAACCAGAAAAACTACGTTGACGCGATCGACCGCAACACGGTCGTCTTCGGCATTGGACCGGCCGGCACGGGCAAGACCTACCTGGCCATGGCCAAGGCGGTCCAGGCGCTGCAGCAGAAGGAAGTGAACCGGATCATCCTCACCCGCCCCGCGGTGGAGGCCGGGGAACGGCTCGGCTTCCTGCCGGGCACGCTGAGCGACAAGATCGATCCGTACCTGCGCCCGCTCTACGACGCGCTGCACGACATGATGGACCCGGAGTCCATTCCGCGCCTGATGGCGGCCGGGACCATCGAGGTCGCCCCGCTGGCGTACATGCGCGGCCGGACCCTCAACGACGCGTTCATCATCCTCGACGAGGCGCAGAACACCACGCCCGAACAGATGAAGATGTTCCTGACCCGCCTGGGCTTCGGCTCGAAGATGGTGGTTACCGGAGACGTGACGCAGGTGGACCTGCCCGGGAGCACGGTCTCCGGCCTGCGCGTGGTGCAGCAGATCCTCGAGGGCGTCGACGACGTCGCGTTCCCCCAGCTGAGCGCCGCCGACGTCGTCCGCCACCGGCTGGTCAGCGATATCGTCACCGCTTACGGGACCTGGGACGAGGAGAACCGGAAGGCACGGCAGGAAGCCGCCGCGCCGCGCAGCGGACGTGACCGCAGGTCCGCGCCCCGTGACGGCAGGGAGCCGCGATGAGCATCGAGGTCAACAACGAGTCCGCCGTTCCCTCCGACGAGGAGGAGCTCGCCCGGCTGGGCCGCTACCTGCTCGAGGCGCTGTACGTCCACCCGGAAGCCGAACTGTCCATCATCCTAGTGGACGAGCCCGCCATGGAACGGCTGCACATTGAATGGATGGACCTGCCCGGGCCCACCGACGTGATGTCCTTCCCCATGGACGAGCTCCGCCCCGGCACCCCGGGACGGCCCGCCGCCGCCGGGATGCTCGGCGACATCGTGCTCTGCCCGCAGGTTGCCGCCGAACAGGCGAAGGCCGCGGGCCACGGCCTGCGTGAGGAGCTGCTGCTGCTGACCACCCACGGACTGCTGCACCTGCTCGGGTACGACCATGCGGAGCCGGAGGAGGAACGGGAGATGTTCGGGCTGCAGCGGCGGCTGCTGGGGGATTACCTCGGCACCGAGGCACCCCGGGAGACCCGAAGTTGAGCATCGGCGTCCTGATCGCCATGGCGGTGGTGTTCGTGGTCCTTGCGGGACTGCTCACCGCCGCCGAATCCGCCTACAGCTACCTGCCCCGGCATGACGCCGAAGGCCTGCTCGAAGGCCGCTCCGGCGGGTCCCTGCGACGCATCCTCGACGCGCCGGTGGCGCATATGCAGGCGCTGCGGTTCTGGCGCGTCTGGTTCGAGATGGCCACCGCGGTCTCAGTGGCCACTGTCTTCCAGCTGCTGCTCGACAACATCTGGCTGGCCGGACTGCTGGCGACGGTCACCATGGCCGCGGTCGGGTTCGTCCTGGTCGGGGTATCGCCCCGCCAGATCGGCCGCCGGCACGTGTCCGGCGTCGTGGTCCTCACCGCGGGCCTGGTGCGCGTGCTGCGCAGCGTGCTGGGCCCCGTGCCGGGTTGGCTGGTCCGGGTGGGTACCGCCGTCGCGCCGGGCGCCCAGGGCCAGGACGCGGCCTTCCTCACCGAGGACGAGTTCCGTGAACTGGTCGACCGCGCCTCGGAGGCCGACATGATCGAAGACGCCGAAGCCGAGTTCATCCACTCCGTCTTCGAACTGGGCGACACCAAGGTGCGTTCGGTCATGGTGCCGCGCACCGACATGGTCTGCATCCAGTCCGGCAGCACGCTGCGCAAGGCGATGTCGCTCTTCCTGCGTTCCGGCTACTCCCGGGTCCCCGTGATCCAGGACAGCGCCGACAAGATCCTGGGCATCCTGTACCTCAAGGACGTTGCCGCCCAGCTGCACGGACACCCGCCCGAAGCGCTCGACCGCAGGGTCGACGAGGTCCTCCGCGACGTGCGGTACGTGCCCGAATCCAAAGCGGTCAGCGAACTGCTGCAGGAGCTGCAGCGCGAATCAACCCACGTGGCGATCGTGATCGACGAGTACGGCGGAACCGCCGGCCTTGTCACCCTCGAGGACCTGATCGAGGAGATCGTCGGCGAAATCGTCGATGAATACGACTCCGAACGCCCGGAGATCGAGGACCTCGGCGACGGCAGGTTCCGGCTCTCCTCGCGGACCGGCATCGATGACCTGGGTGAGATCTTCGGGGTGGAGCTCGAAGACGACGAAGTGGACACGGTGGGCGGGCTGCTCGCCAAGTCCCTGGGCCGGGTGCCCATCGTCGGCAGCGAAACCGATATCCACGGCATCCGGCTTCACGCCGAACGGCTGGAAGGACGCCGCAACCGGGTGTCCCACGTCCTGGCCTGGCGCGCGCCGCAGGCAGCCGACAACAACCGCGGAACCGACGCCGATGCCGGTGCCGGTGACCGCTCCCACACGACAGAACTGGTACCACGTAATGACTGAGCAGAAGCACCGAGCCGGATTCGTCTCCCTGGTGGGCAGGCCCAACGCGGGCAAATCGACCCTGACCAACGCCCTGGTGGGGCAGAAGGTCGCCATCACCTCCGCCAAGCCGCAGACCACCCGGCACACCATCCGCGGCATCGTGCACCGGCCCGACGCCCAGCTGATCCTCGTCGACACGCCCGGACTGCACCGTCCGCGTACGCTGCTCGGCCAGCGGCTGAATGACCTCGTCGCCGACACGCTGTCCGAGGTGGACGCGATCGGGTTCTGCCTGCCGGCGAACGAGCCTGTTGGGCCCGGCGACCGGTTCATCGCGAACCAGCTGGCGGCCCTGCGGGGCAGGCCGGTCGTCGCATTGGTGACCAAGACGGACCTCGTTGACCGCGCGGCCCTGGCGAAGCAGCTGATGGCCGTCACCGCCCTCGGCACCGAGGTGCTGGGGGAGGGCGGCTGGGCGGACGTCGTGCCGGTGTCGGCCGCCGACGGCTTCCAGGTCGACACGGTCTCAGACGTCCTGGTCTCGCACATGCCCGAGTCCCCGCCCCTGTACCCCGACGGGGAACTCACCGACGAGCCCGAAGCCGTCATGGTGGCCGAACTGGTCCGCGAGGCGGCGCTCGAAGGCGTCCGCGACGAGCTGCCGCACTCGCTCGCCGTCGTGGTCGAGGAAATCGTTCCGCGTGAAGGCCGTTCCGAGGATAATCCGCTCCTCGACGTCCGGGTGAACCTCTACGTGGAGCGGCCCTCGCAGAAGGCCATCATCATCGGCCGCGGCGGCTCCCGTCTGCGCGAGGTGGGCAGCAACGCCCGGCGCAGCATCGAGGCCCTGCTCGGCACCCGCATCTACCTGGACCTGCACGTCAAGGTGGCCAAGGACTGGCAGCGGGACCCCAAGCAGCTCGTCAAACTGGGGTTCTGACCTCACGCGCTGAGATCTGCGACACAAATGTCCGCCGCCGGTGCCCCCGGCGGCGGACTTCTGCGGGCGTGGTTCCGTACGTTCTCCCAGATTCGCGCCGTACACTGTCCTCCGTTCAGCATTAGTTTCTCCGAGTGAAGGGATCGGCCATGTCCTCGCGCCGTGCCTCATCGGCAGCCGGTTCCTCCACACGGTCCGCGCAGCCTTCAGTCCGCCGGGCCCGCGTGTCCGGCGGCCGCCACCTTGGCCGGGGCGGCGGTTCCGGCCACCCCGCGCTGAAGGCCGTCGCAGCCGCCCTGTCCCTGGTGCTCGTTGCCGGCCTGGCGTTCGTGGGCATCCAGCTGATCCGGCTGCAGAACAACTTCGATACCCGGCCCCTGGACCTCAGCGGCAACGACAACGCAGCCCCTGCCGCCGCAGCAAGCGATCCGCTGCAGATCCTGGTCCTGGGCACGGACAACCGCGAAGGCCAGGAGTCCAACAACTCCGACGTCATGATGCTCGTGCACCTAGGGGCCAACCGGGAGCACGTCACCGTCGTCAGCTTCCCCCGCGACCTGCTCGTACCGCTGCCGGCCTGCACCGATCCCGACACCCAGACCGTCTATCCGGCCATGGAGCTGGGCCAGCTGAACGGCGCTTTGGGCAACGGCGGGCCGGGCTGCACCGTTGCAGCGATCAACGAGCTCACCGGGCTGAGCATCGACCACTTCATGATGGCCGACTTCAATGCGGTCGAGGAGCTTTCGAACACCCTGGGCGGTGTGGAGGTCTGCGTGAACCAGGCCGTGGACGATCCGCTGTCCGGACTCAACATTCCCGCCGGCGTCAGCACCGTACAGGGCGAGCAGGCCCTTGCCTTCCTCCGTACCCGGCACGGGTTCGGCAACGGCGGCGATGAAGGGCGCATCCGTGCCCAGCAGAGCTTCCTCTCCTCGATGGCCCGCAAGATCCAGTCCGAGGACACGCTGAACAACCTCCCGAAGCTGTACTCGATCGCCGAGACGATCACCCGGAACCTCACCGTCGACGAACAGCTCACCGACATTCCCACCCTCGTCGGCCTGGCCGGGCGGCTCAAGGACGTCGACCTGGGCCGGGTGGCCTTCGTGACGGCCCCGGTGGTGCCTTACGACCTCGATCCCAACCGCCTGGTGCTCAATGAACCTGCGTCGCAGGAGCTCTTCGACGCCCTGGTCAACGATGAGGACATCACCGGCGGCGCCGAACCGGAGCCGGAGGGGACCGCGACCGCCGCACCCACCGAGGAGACGCCCGCCGTCGACCGCGCCGCCGTCCCCGTCTCGCTGCTGGACGCCTCCGCCGTCGGCAACCGCGACGCCGAGCTGGCCGAGTTCCTCCTCGGTGAAGGGTTCACCCAGGCCGTGGCCGGCGGCAGCACCGCCCTGGCCAACCCGGCGACGCAGGTCTTTTTCAGCCCCGGCTATGAGGAGGCAGCGGCCGAGGTCGCGGCCGCCCTGAACCTCCCGGCAGTGCAGGTTGCGGCCGGGACCGGATTCACCGGCGTGCTGGTTCAGGTGGGCCAGGACTTCGCCGAAGGCGACCGGCTTGCCGACGGCGGGACCGGCGGGCTGGGCGACCTCAGCGGCCAGACCGCCGATCAGGTTACGTGCCAGACCGCGTTTGGTTACTAGCGGTTCCGCACCCCGCGCGGACTGCGTGTTAGTCTGACGACGTGCGCGCAGAGCTCCTTCTTCTTAGCTGCCGCGGCGAGGCCTGAAGCGAACCACGCAGAGGCCGAACCCTCGTCGCGGAGTTTGTGTTGCCCGGCCGCAGTACCCCAGCTCCAAGAGAAAAGGCCGGCAGATCCATGCGCAACGCACAGCAGCCCTCCCAGATGCCCTTCCACCGGTACGTGCCCTTCCAGGACCAGATCGACGTCTCCCTGCCGGACCGGACCTGGCCCGACAAGGTCATCACCCAGGCCCCGCGCTGGTGCGCGGTGGACCTGCGGGACGGAAACCAGGCCCTGATCGATCCCATGAGCCCCGAGCGCAAGCACCGGATGTTCGACCTGCTGGTCGGCATGGGGTTCAAGGAGATCGAGGTCGGCTTCCCGTCCGCGTCGCAGACGGATTTCGACTTCGTCCGCCAGCTCATCGAGGGGGACCGGATTCCCGACGATGTCACCATCCAGGTCCTCACGCAGTCCCGCGAGCACCTGATCGAGCGCACCTATGACGCCCTCGAAGGCGCTGACCGTGCCATCGTGCACCTGTACAACTCCACCTCCGTGCTGCAGCGCCGGGTCGTGTTCAACACCGACCAGGACGGCATCGTGGACATCGCGCTGACCGGCGCCAGGCTGTGCCGCAAGTATGAGGAGCAGCTGCGCGGAACCGAGATCACCTACGAGTACTCGCCCGAGTCCTACACGGGCACCGAGCTGGACTTCGCACTGCGGATCTCCAACGCCGTCGCCGATGTCCTCGAGGCCTCCCCGGACCGGCAGATGATCCTGAACCTGCCCGCCACCGTGGAGATGGCGACGCCGAACGTCTACGCCGACTCGATCGAATGGATGCACCGCAACCTGGCCAACCGGGAGTCGATCATCCTGTCACTGCACCCCCACAACGACCGGGGGACCGGGGTCGCCGCCGCCGAACTGGGGTACCTGGCCGGCGCCGACCGGATCGAAGGCTGCCTGTTCGGCAATGGTGAGCGCACCGGTAACGTCGACCTGGTCACCCTGGGCATGAACCTTTTCAGCCAGGGCATCGATCCGCAGATCGACTTCTCCAACATGGACGAAATCCGCCGTACGGTCGAATACTGCAACCAGCTGCCCGTCCCCGAACGCTCGCCCTACGGCGGCGACCTGGTCTTCACCGCCTTCTCCGGCTCCCACCAGGACGCCATCAAGAAGGGCTTCGAGTCGATGGAACGCGACGCCGCGGCACAGGGCACCCCGGTGGCGGAAATGCAGTGGGGCGTGCCCTACCTGCCCATCGACCCGAAGGACATCGGCCGCAGCTACGAGGCCGTCATCCGGGTCAACTCGCAGTCCGGCAAGGGCGGTGTCGCCTACCTGCTCAAGAGCGAACACAACCTGGACCTGCCGCGCCGTGCCCAGATCGAATTCTCCGGCGTCATCCAGCGGCGCACCGACACCGCCGGCGGCGAAATCACCGGTGCGGAGCTGTGGAAGGTGTTCCAGGACGAGTACCTGCCGGTCACCGAGGACTCCGACGGCGAGCCGTGGGGCCACTACCGGCTGGCCGCTGCCAACGCCGACACGGCGGAGGACGGCAGCTTCCGGCTGAACGCGACCCTCGTGGCGGACGGCACCGCCCACCGCCGCACCGCCTTCGGGACCGGCCCGATCGACGCGCTGCTGCAGATGCTCGCCGAGGACGGCGTCGACGTGCGCCTGCTGGACTACACCGAGCATGCCCTGTCCGCAGCCGGCGACGCGCAGGCGGCCGCCTATGTGGAACTGGCGGTGGGGGAGCGTGTCCTGTGGGGCGTCGGCCTGGACGCCAACACCACCATGGCGGCGCTGAAGGCCGTGATCTCCTCGGTCAACCGGGCTATCCGCGACCGGGCCTAGAATAGCGAGAGTGGCCCCCAAATCCTTTGCCTCCCGGACCTACCGGGATGAAGCAGTGGTCCTGCGCACCCACAAGCTGGGTGAGGCGGACCGCATCGTCATCCTGCTCACCCGAGCCCACGGGCAGGTCCGGGCGGTGGCCAAGGGGGTCCGCCGGACCTCGAGCAAGTTCGGCGCCCGCCTGGAACCGTTCATGGCCGTGGACCTGCAGCTCACGCATGGCCGGACCCTGGACATCGTGACGCAGGTCCAGACCCGCGGTGCCTATGCCGGGCCGATCGCCGCCGACTACGCCCGCTACACCGCGGCCGCTGCCATCGCCGAGACCGCCGAGCGGCTTACCGACGTCGACGGCGAGTCGGCCACCGCGCACTATCACCTGGTCCTGGGCGCCATGGCGGCCCTCAGCCGCGGGGCGCACGCCCCGGAGCTGATCCTGGATTCCTACCTCCTGCGCGCCCTGGCCACCGCCGGCTGGGCGCCCAGCTTCACCGACTGCGCCCGCTGCTCCGCGCCCGGCCCGCACAGCGCCTTCGCGCCCGCCCTGGGCGGGGCGGTCTGCGCGGCGTGCCGGCCGCCGGGAGCGGCGTCGCCATCGGGTGAGACCATGGCGCTGCTGGCGGCCCTGCTCACGGGCGACTGGGCGGCCGCCGATGCCGCGGACGCCCAGCCGCGGCGCGAATCCGCGGGCCTGGTCGCCGCGTACCTGCAGTGGCACCTTGAGCGGGTCATCAAGTCCCTACAACATGTGGAGCGTGTCTAGCGTGCACCCGAAGAAGTCCGTCCCGGTACGGCCCTGGCCCCATCCCTCCGGCGCCGTCCCCCCGACGGTGCCGCCTGCCCTGGTGCCGAACCACGTGGCAATCGTCATGGACGGCAACGGACGCTGGGCCAACCAGCGCGGCCTGCCCCGCACCGAAGGCCACAGGGCCGGCGAAGCCGCCCTGCTGGACGTGATGGCCGGCGCCGTGGAGATCGGCATCCGGCACGTGTCCGTGTACGCTTTCTCCACCGAGAACTGGAAGCGCTCCCCGGAGGAGGTGCGCTTCCTGATGGGCTTCAGCCGCGATGTGCTGCGCCGCCAACGTGACCAGCTCGACGAGTGGGGGGTGCGGATCCGCTGGTCCGGCCGCCGTCCCCGGCTCTGGCAGTCGGTGGTGAAGGAGCTGGAGGTCGCCGAGGAGCAGACCAGGGGGAACACCACCTGCACCCTGAACATGTGCGTGAACTACGGGGGCCGGGCGGAGATCGCCGACGCCGCCGCGGCCATCGCCGCCGACGTCCAGCGCGGCAAGCTGCGCGCCGGCTCGATCAGTGAAAAGACCATCCAGCGCTACCTCGACGAACCGGACCTGCCCGACGTCGACCTCTTCCTGCGCACCTCGGGCGAGCAGCGGTTCTCCAACTTCATGCTCTGGCAGTCGGCCTACGCGGAAATGGTGTTCATGGACACCCTCTGGCCCGACGTCGACCGGCGGACCCTTTGGGAAGCGGTGGAGATCTACGCCCGCCGGGACCGGCGGTACGGGGGAGCGGTGGACAAGGCCGCAACCGCCTGACCCCGGTGCGCGCCGGGGGAGGGGGCGGCCCTTTCGTGGCTTCTCAGGGCCGGGGAATGAAGCCGTCCAGCCACCGGCCCATCCGGGTGTAGACGAGATCGCGTACCGGGCGGGCGGACAGGAGCACGTCGTGCAGCGCCCCGTCGAAGCGGAAGACCGTGACCTCCGGGCCCAGCAGCAGGCCGCGCTGGACCATCGCCGACACGTCGAGGACGGAATCCGTCTCGGTCATATCCGGAGTCCACTTCGCGGCAATGGTGGAGCGGGCGGAGGCCAGCAGCAGGATCGGCACCCGGATGTCCAGGCCCTTGGCCACCTGCGCATGCCCGGCCAGGACAGCGGAGATCCAGCCCGCCCGCACCGGGAAGCTCATCCGCGGTTTCCACACCGGATGCGGATCCCACTCGCCGTCGGCCTCGCTGCTGATGCTGCGCCAGTAGAAGTCCAGCTCCGGCAGGACCAGGCGTGCCTTGGGCCGCATCCGCGCCAGCGGCTCCAGCAGTCCGGCGGCGGCACCGCGGACCATGGAGCTGCCCCTCAGCTCCAGCCACGGGCTGTTGAGGATCAGCGCCTCGATCCGCCCGGGATTGCGGTGCGCCCACAGGCTCGCCACCAGGCCCCCGGTTGAGTGGGCCATCAGGCTGATCCGCACCGGCACCTGCGGGCCCAACCGATCATGCAGGTCCAGGCGGACGGCGGCCATCGCGGCCTCGAGGTCGGCGTCATACTCGGCCAGGTCGTTCACGAAGCCCTCGGTCTGCCCCTCACGCAGTGAGCGCCCGTACTTGCGCAGGTCCAGGGCGTAAAAGGACATTCCGTGCCCGGCAAAGAACTCGGCGAGCTCCGTGTGGAAAAAGTAGTCCGCCCAGCCGTGCACATAGATGACGGCATGGATCGGCTCGGGATCCCGGCGCGTGCCGGGCAGGAGGGAGCGCAGCGTCCGGCGCAGCCGTTCGCCCGGGCGCTCCGCCACGGGGTCCGGCGTGAAGCTGACGAGCGTGGCCGCGAGCGGCCCCTCGTCGTCTTCGCCGAGGTCCAGCGTCAGGCAGCGGTAGCCCTCGCCAAGAATGTCGGGCTCCCAGTTCAGACCCATGTCACCGAGCATATCCGACCAATATCCGACCTCGGTGACGTGCCGGATTTGGCCCCGGACCGGGGGCGTGGAATCGTTTTAACCATGCGCGTTTATCCCGCTTTCTTCCGCCTTGTCTTCTCCGGGATGGACCCCGAGCTGGCCCATCGGATCGGTTTCACCGCCATCCGGGCCGCTGCGCTGACACCGGCCGGCCCCGCGCTGCGGCGGCTGACGCGCCCGTCGCGTTCCCTGAAGACCGAGGCCCTGGGGCTCGAGTTCCCCTCGCCCTTCGGACTGGCCGCCGGATTCGACAAGGAAGGCTCCGGCGTCGCCGCCCTCGCCAATCTCGGGTTCGGCCACGTCGAGGTCGGCACCGTGACCGGCCGCGCGCAGCCCGGCAACCCCAAGCCGCGGCTCTTCCGCCTCGTGGAGGACCGGGCCGTGATTAACCGGATGGGCTTCAATAACGACGGCGCCGCTGCCGTGGCGCCCCGCCTGGCCAAGGCCCGGGACGTGCTGGCCCGCCGGGCCGGCCGGCCGCGGCCCGTGGTGGGCGCCAACATCGGCAAGACCAAGGCGGTGGACCTGGCCGACGCCGTCGCGGACTACGAGACCAGCGCCCGGCTGCTCGCGCCCCAGGCGGATTACCTGGTGGTCAACGTCAGCTCGCCGAACACTCCCGGCCTGCGGCTGCTGCAGGACGTGGAAGCCCTCCGCCCGCTGCTGACTGCCGTACGTACCGCCGCGGATGAGGCCGCGGGGCGGCGGGTGCCGCTCTGCGTGAAGATCGCCCCCGACCTGGCCGACGAAGACATTGACGCGGTCGCGCGGCTGGCCCTGGACCTGGGCCTCGACGGCGTCATCGCCACCAACACGACCATCACCCGTCAGGGCCTGGCCTCGGACCCGGAGCAGGTCATGGCCTGCGGGGTGGGCGGGCTGAGCGGGGCTCCGCTGAAGCAGCGGTCCCTTGAGGTGCTGCGCAGGCTCCACACGGCGCTGGGGGAGGACGGGCCCGACATCATTTCCGTCGGCGGCGTGGAGTCCGCCGACGACGTGCGCGAACGGCTGGCGGCCGGCGCCAAGCTGGTGCAGGGCTACACGGCCTTCCTCTACGAGGGGCCCTTCTGGGCGGCGCGGATCAACCGGGGCCTGGCCCGGGGCCGCTAAGCCGAAAGGGATCCGATACGCAGGGATCCGATGCATAGAGAAGGGGACGCCGCACGGCGTCCCCTTCTCTATGCATCGGGCCTGAGGCGTCCGCGCCTCAGTTCGGGTACTGGCCCCGGCGGACCTGGGGCTTGGGCAGGCGGAGCCGGCGCATCTGCAGGGCCCGCGAGATGCCGTACCAGACATCGCCCCGGTCAGGGCCGCCGAACTTGTCGGTGAGCCGACGGCGCAGGCTCCGGCGCAGCAGCAGGCTGTCAGCGATGACCACCAGCAGCAGCACCCAGAAGACCATCATGACCAGGCTCTGCAGGGTGAGGTTCGGAATGAAGGTGAGGACCACGAAGAGCAGGGCCGCGATCATGAGGAACTCGCCCACGTTCCACCGGGCATCCACCACATCACGCACGAAGCGCCGCTTGGGTCCCTTGTCACGCAGGGGAAGGTAGCGCTCGTCGCCGGTCTCCAGGGCCTGGCGGGTCTTCAGCCTCTCCTGGCGCATGGCTTCGCGGGAGGCGTCCTTGGCCGCCTTGCGGTCATTGGGAACCAGCGGGCGCTTCCGCGCGGCAACCTGGTCCTTGCGGCGCGGCGTGGGGGCTCCCTTGCCCGCGGCCTTGCCTGCCGCCGGCTCCGCCTCGGCAGCTCGCTGGTCTACGGTTTCCTGCGCGGTGGGCGCTTCCTTGTTTCGTCCGAACACCCACCAAGAATACCCGAGTAGGGTGCTGCTATGACTTCACACGCCGAAGAACACCCCGTGCGTCGTGACGCGGACACCCTCCGCGCCCGGATCGACGCTGATTTTGCCCGCACGGTGGAGGAGCTCAAGGCCCTGGTGGCCATCCCCGGGATCGCCTGGGACTCCTTCGACCCCGCCCGGCTGGACGACAGTGCCGCCGCCGTCGCCGACCTGGTCCGGGGCCTTGGCCTGGACGACGTCCGCGTCCTGCGCGTGGACAACGACGGCCGCCCCGGCGGTCCCGCCGTCGTGGCGCGCCGCCCCGCCGCGCCCGGCAGGCCCACCGTGCTGCTCTACGCCCACCACGACGTCCAGCCGCCCGGGGACCCCGACCTGTGGGAGACCGAGCCGTTCAAGGCCGTCGAGCGGAACGGCCGGCTGTACGGCCGCGGCGCCGCCGACGACAAGGCCGGGATCATGGTCCACGTCGCCGCGCTGCGCGCCCTGGCCGAGGCCGGGACCGACGTCGGCGTGACCCTGTTCATCGAAGGCGAGGAGGAGGCCGGGTCCCCGACCTTCCGCACCTTCCTGGAAACCCACCGCGACCTGCTCGCTGCGGACGTCATCGTGGTCGCCGACTCCTCGAACTGGAAGGTCGGGGTGCCGGCCCTGACCACCAGCCTGCGCGGGCTGGTGGACGGCACGATCGAGCTGCGGGTGCTGGACCACGCCGTGCACTCCGGAATGTTCGGCGGACCGGTGCTGGACGCGCCCACGCTGCTCGCCCGGCTGATCGCCACTCTCCATGACGATCAGGGCAATGTCGCCATCGACGGGCTGGTCGCCTACGACGACGCCGAGGTGGACTACCCCGAGGCGGACTTCCGGGCCGATGCGTCCGTGCTCGACGGCGTGCAGCTGGCCGGGTCCGGTTCCCTGGCCTCACGGTTGTGGACCAAGCCGGCGCTGTCGATCATCGGGATCGACGTGCCGTCGGTGGCGATGTCCTCCAACACCATCCAGCCCTCGGCCCGGGCCAAGTTCAGCCTGCGTCTGGCGCCCGGGCAGGACCCCGCGGAAGCGATGGCCGCCGTCGAACGCCACCTCGCCGCCCACGCCCCCTTCGGCGCCCGGGTCCGGCTGCTGCCGGGGGAGCAGGGCAACGCCTTCGCCGCAGACACCACGGCACCCGCCGCGCAGGCCGCGCTGGAGGCTTTCCGGACGGCGTGGGGCACGGAGCCGGTGGAAGCAGGCATGGGCGGCTCCATCCCGTTCATCGCCGACCTGACCGAGGTGTTCCCGCAGGCGCAGATCCTCATCACCGGCGTGGAGGATCCGGATTCGCGCGCCCACAGTGCCAACGAGTCGCTGCATCTGGGTGATTTCCGCAACGCCATCCTCGCCGAGGCGCTGCTGCTGGCCTCACTCTAGGACGGGCCCGCGGCGCTGCCGGGGGAAATGAAAGGACGCGCCGAACGGTTATACCGGCGGGTACCCCCCGGCGTACCATGGAGGGGACTTAGCCCCGGCGGCTTGTGCGCCGGGGCGAAGCACACCAGGAAAGAGAGAAGCCAATGAGCATTTCCAGCGAAGCGTCCGTCACCGAAACCGAGAACGAGCTGCCCACCCACGAGGTCCTGCTCAGCGACGTCGCCGCCGACAAGGTGCGGAGCCTGCTGGAGCAGGAAGGCCGCACCGATCTGCGCCTGCGCGTGGCCGTGCAGCCCGGCGGCTGTTCGGGCCTGATCTACCAGCTCTACTTCGACGAGCGGGTGCTGGACGGCGACGCCGTCCGCGACTTCGACGGCGTCGAGGTCATCGTGGACAAGATGAGCGTTCCGTACCTGAGCGGCGCGTCCATCGACTTCGAGGACACCATCTCGAAGCAGGGTTTCACCATCGACAACCCGAACGCCGGCGGTTCCTGCGCCTGCGGCGACTCGTTCCACTGACGGGCGCCGCGGCTCGGCCCGGCACGTAACATCGAAGCTGAATAACGCCCGCCGCGGTGCGGTCTGTCACTGGACCGCTCCGCGTACGGGTAAGCTCTACAGGTAGTAGTAAAACTATTAGGTGCGCAGCGGGGGATGCTTTTCTGCTGCGCAGCACTTGCACGTAACAAGAGGAAGGGCCGTCTGTGAGTTCGCAGGAACGAACCAGCAGCCGACGCGCCAGGATCGTTAAGATCTCAGCCGTTTCGTCGGCCGGCGCGCTGTTTTTATCGGGTTGTTCAGAAGAGGTCCAGAAGGGCTGGCTGCCCACTGAACGGGACATGACCAACCACACCGGCCGCATCATGGACCTGTGGGTCAACTCATGGATCGCCGCGCTGGCCGTGGGCATCCTGACCTGGGGCCTGGTCATCTGGTGCATCGTCGCCTACCGGCGGCGGAAGAACGAGACCGGCTACCCGCGGCAGCTGAGCTACAACCTTCCCCTGGAAATCTTCTACACCGTGATCCCGCTGTTCATGGTGCTGGTGCTGTTCTTCTTCACCGAACAGGACATCCGGGCCATCGAGGAACGCGATGAGAACCCCGACGTCATCGTCGACGTCCGCGGCAAGCAGTGGTCCTGGGACTTCAACTACGTGAACGAGGACAAGTACTTCTCGGGAACCCAGGTCAACCTGGACGGAACCGAGAAGAGCGAGGACGAGTTCCCCACGCTGTACCTGCCGGTCGACCAGACGGTGGAGCTGCAGCTGAACACCCGCGACGTGCAGCACTCCTTCTGGGTGCCCGCCTTCCTGCAGAAGATGGACCTCTACCCGGGACGCACGAACTACATCACCCTGACCCCGCAGGTCGAGGGCACCTATGACGGCAAGTGCGCCGAGCTCTGCGGCGAGTACCACTCCGAAATGCTGTTCAACGTCAAGGTTGTCTCCGAGCGGGAGTACAACGACTACATCGCGACCCTGCCTGACGGCCAGCTCGGTGACGAGTATGACCGCAGCTACAGCTACAACGAAGCCCGACCCGAATCGATCGACGAGTAAGTAAGGAGGCAGGAAGAGCACCGTGACTACTCTCGAATACACTTCGGACGATCTCGAAACCCGGGTCGCGCCTCGAGTAACACCGGTATCCAAGGGACGCATCGTCGTCGACTGGATCACTTCCACCGACCACAAGAAGATCGGGTACATGTACCTGATCTCCAGCTTCATCTTCTTCTGCCTCGGCGGCGTGATGGCCCTGGTCATCCGTGCCGAGCTGTTTGAGCCCGGTATGCAGATCCTGCAGACCAAGGAGCAGTACAACCAGCTGTTCACCATGCACGGCACGGTGATGCTGCTGATGTTCGCCACCCCGCTGTTCGCCGGCTTCGCCAACGTCATGATGCCGCTGCAGATCGGCGCACCCGACGTGGCGTTCCCGCGCCTGAACGCCCTCGCGTTCTGGTTCTTCCTGCTGGGCTCCACCATCGCGGTGGCCGGCTTCATCACCCCGCAGGGTGCGGCCTCCTTCGGCTGGTTCGCCTACGCGCCGCTGTCGAACACGACGTTCTCGCCCGGTGTGGGCGGTGACCTCTGGGTCTTCGGCCTGGCACTGTCCGGCTTCGGCACCATCCTGGGTGCGGTCAACTTCATCACCACCATCGTCTGCATGCGTGCCCCGGGCATGACCATGTGGCGCATGCCGATCTTCACCTGGAACACCCTGGTCACCGGCATCCTGGTCCTGATGGCGTTCCCGCCCCTGGCGGCCGCACTGTTCGCCCTCGGCGCCGACCGGCGCTTCGGAGCGCACATCTTCAACCCCGACAACGGCGGTGCCATCCTGTGGCAGCACCTGTTCTGGTTCTTCGGCCACCCGGAGGTGTACATCATCGCGTTGCCGTTCTTCGGCATCGTTTCCGAGATCATCCCGGTCTTCAGCCGCAAGCCGATCTTCGGCTACAAGGGCCTGGTTTACGCGACCATCGCCATTGCCGCCCTCTCCGTGACCGTGTGGGCACACCACATGTACGTCACCGGCGCGGTCATGCTCCCGTTCTTCGCGTTCATGACCATGCTGATCGCGGTGCCCACCGGCGTGAAGTTCTTCAACTGGATCGGCACCATGTGGCGCGGCTCGATCACCTTCGAGACGCCCATGCTCTGGAGCATCGGCTTCCTGATCACCTTCCTGTTCGGCGGCCTGACCGGCATCATCCTGTCCGCCCCGCCGCTCGACTTCCACGTCTCCGACACCTACTTCGTGGTGGCGCACTTCCACTACGTCGTGTTCGGCACCGTGGTGTTCGCGATGTTCGCCGGCTTCTACTTCTGGTGGCCCAAGTGGACAGGCAAGATGCTCAACGAGCGCCTCGGCAAGATCCACTTCTGGCTCCTGTTCGTGGGCTTCCACGGCACGTTCATGGTCCAGCACTGGCTGGGCGTCATGGGCATGCCCCGCCGCTACGCGGACTACCTGGTGGAGGACAACTTCACCGCCATGAACCAGTTCTCCACCATCGCCTCCTTCGTCCTGGGCGCCTCCCTGATTCCGTTCTTCTGGAACGTGTACATCACCTGGCGCCGCGGCAAGAAGGTTGAGGTCGACGATCCCTGGGGCTTCGGTGCCTCCCTCGAGTGGGCAACCTCCTGCCCGCCGCCGCGGCACAACTTCACCTCGCTGCCGCGTATCCGGTCCGAGCGCCCCGCGCTGGACCTGCACCACCCCGAGCTCCAGCAGACGGTCACCGATGAATCGGCCGCTGCCAAGGTCTTCGGCCCCGGCGACCGGAAGGAAAAGGTCAAGTGAAGGTAGAGACAAAGCTCTTCATGTACATGGCCCCGTTCTTCGCGGTCGTGGGCGTGGTGTACGGCTTCCTGGTCGAATGGAAGGAGCCGGTCGGTTACCTGGCGCTGTTCCTCACCGCCGGCATGTCCCTGATGGTCGGGTTCTACTTCGGCTTCACCGGACGCCGCATCGGGCCCCGCCCGGAGGACCGCCTTGACGGCGAAATCCACGAGGGCTCCGGCGAACAGGGCTTCTTCAGCCCCTGGAGCTGGTGGCCGCTGGTACTGGCCACCGCCTGCGCAGGCGCCTTCCTGGGCCTCGCAGTCGGCTGGTGGGTCCTGTACATCTCCGTCGGCCTGGCCGTCGTCGCCCTGATCGGCTGGGTGTACGAGTACAGCCGCGGAGCACACGCCCACTAAGGCAACAGCCCGCTTTTCACGGCAGGGGCCCTGCAGACACTCTCGTCTGCAGGGCCCCTGCCGTCTGTGTTTCACCTCCGGCGCTAATCTGGAGGGGCAGCCGCAGGGCTGCCGTTGCCGTTGCCGTCGGCGTCAGTAAATCGGGAAAGGGCAGCCTACGTGATGGATACCAAACTCCTCCTACGCGCGGCGGGCGTGCGGAAATGATCAGCAGGGCACTGCGCGCCTATCCGGAGCGGGTCGAAAAGATCCCAGGGAAGGCCAAGTACGTCCAGCTGCAGGAGATCCTCCGCCGTTTCGTGGAGCAGCACGCCCCGGCCGGTGCCTGCATACCCTCTGAGCGGGAGCTGGCGGAACACTTCGGCGTCGCACGGATGACCGTGCGCCAGGCCATCGACGCGCTGGTCGACGACGGCACGCTGGAACGCGTGGTGGGCCTGGGCACGTTCGTGGCCCGGCAGAAAATGGACCTCCAGGTGAAGCTGACCTCCTACAGCGAGGAAATGCACCGCCGCGGCATGGTGCCGGATGCACACGTCCTGAGCTTCGAACAGATCGGCGCCTCCCAGCTGGTCGCGCGGGAGCTGCAGATCGACCCGGGCCAGCCCGTGATCCGGTTCCGGCGGCAGCTGCTGGCCGACGGCGAGCCGATGAGCGTGGACGAGAACTTCATCCCGGCCCACTACGTACCGGGTTTCCTGGACGAGGAGCCGCCGACGTCGCTGTACCGGGTGCTGAGCGAGCGATACGGCCTGGTCATGGAGTGGGGCGAGGACACCATTGAGGCGACGGCGGCATCAGCCTCCATCGCGCGCCTGCTCAACGTCGAGCTGGGTGCCCCGCTGTTGAAGATCCAGCGCCACGCCTATGTCTCCCGGTCCATGGTGGACTACTCGGTGTCGTACTACCGGGCAGACCGCTACAAGCTCTGGGTGCCCCTCCAGCGGCCCGGCGTCCGCGGGCCCCGGTCGTACCAGCCACGCCTGCCTCCAGGCGCTTAGGCAGCCCCACAGCGGCCCCATCGGGGCCCTGCAGGGGAACTCAGCCAACGCGGGGCAGCAGGCAGCAGAAAGCAGCAGAAAGCAGCAGAAAAAAGGAAGGCCCCCAACGGCAGCATGCCGGTGGGGGCCTTCCTTTTCAGTCCTGCAGGATCAGCGCTCCACGATGGAGGCCTGGTCCGTGCGCTCGGCTTCAACCTCAGCCGGGGACTCGTGGTGATGTGCTTCCTCGAGCTCGGCCGGGGTGACCGGAGCCACGCGGTCTTCGAAGAAGAACCGGGACAGCGCTCCGCGGCGCTTCTCCGAGCCGGTGATCTTCCCGCGCGCATTCGGCTGGGCCGGAATGTACTCGGGGGACTCGAAGTCCACCAGGCGGTAGCGCTTGTACTCGTCGAGGGGCTGGTGCACCTCGATGTACTCGCCGTGCGGCAGGCGGACGATACGGCCGCTCTCCACGCCGTGGAGCACGATCTCCCGGTCCTTGCGCTGCAGGCCGAGGGCGATGCGGCGGGTCACCATGAAGGCGATGATCGGACCGAAGAAGAACAGGAAGCGCAGCCAGTACGTCACATCGTTCAGCGACACATCGAAGTGCGTGGCGATGAGGTCGGAGGAGGCCGCGGCCCACATGACGCAGTAGAAGACGACGCCTGCGGCACCGACCGCGGTGCGGAACGGGGCGTTGCGCGGACGGTCGAGCAGGTTGTGGGACCGCTTGTCCTTGGTAATCCAGGCTTCGATCCAGGGCCACGCGAACAGCAGGGTGAACACCAGTCCGGCCGGGCCCAGCGCGGGCAGCAGCACGTTCAGCGAGAGCGTGTTGTCTCCCCACGGGAACGGGATGACCCATTCGAAGGGGAAGCCGAACAGCCAGCCCGGCATCAGTCGGAGTGCACCGTCGACCCAGCCGATGTACCAGTCAGGCTGGGTGCCTGCGGACACGGGGGAGGGGTCGTAGGGGCCGTAGTTCCAGATCGGGTTGATCGTGAACGCCGCGGCCATGAAGGCCACGATGCCGAACACGATGAAGAAGAATCCGCCGGCCTTCGCCGCGTAGACCGGACCGACCGGGTAGCCGACCACGTTGTTCTCGGTACGGCCGGGGCCGCGGAACTGCGTGTGCTTGTGGAGCACGACCATGAACAGGTGGAGGGCGATCATCAGCAGGATCAGGGCCGGCACGAGCAGGATGTGCAGCACGTACAGACGGCCGATGATCACGGTGCCGGGGAACTCGCCCCCGAACAGGAAGAAGCTGATGTAGGTACCGACGACCGGGACGGCCTTGATGACGCCGTCGATGATGCGCAGGCCGTTGCCCGAGAGCAGGTCATCCGGCAGCGAGTAGCCGGTGAAGCCGGCAGCCAGCGCCAGGATCAGCAGCACGCCGCCGACAACCCAGTTCAGCTCACGCGGCTTGCGGAATGCACCGGTGAAGAACACGCGCAGCATGTGGATCGAGACCGAGGCCACGAACAGCAGTGCCGACCAGTGGTGCACCTGGCGCATGAACAGGCCGCCGCGCACGTCGAAGGAGATGTCCAGCGACGAAGCGTAGGCGACCGACATCTCCACGCCCTTGAGCGGCGCGTAGGAGCCCTCGTAGTGCGTCTCCGCCATCGACGGATCGAAGAAGAAGGTCAGGAACGTGCCCGAGAGCAGCAGGATGACGAAGGTGTACAGCGCCACCTCGCCGAACATGAAGGACCAGTGGTCGGGGAAGACCTTGCGGCCGAACTCCTTGACCGCGGCGGACCCGTTGACCCGGCTGTCGACGTAGTTGGTGATGCGTCCCAGCCGCGTCTTGGGCTGGAACTGCTCGGTAGCGGTAGACATAATCAGCCACGCTCCCAGTAGCTAGGTCCGACAGGTTCGTGGAAATCGCTGGTGGCGATCAGGTAACCCTCATCGTCCACCGCAATCGGCAGCTGCGGAAGCGGGTGCACGGCCGGACCGAAAATGACCTTGCATTCCTGGGTCACATCGAACGTCGACTGGTGGCACGGGCACAGCAGGTGGTGGGTGTGCTGTTCGTACAGCGCCACCGGGCAGCCGACGTGGGTGCAGATCTTGGAGTAGGCAACGATGCCGTCCACGGACCAGTCCTCGCGGCCGGGGGAGACCTGCAGCTCTTCCGGATCCAGGCGCATCAGCAGGACGACGGCCTTGGCCTTCTCCTCCAGCTTGTGCTCAGCCTCGTTCAGGCCTTCCGGAATGACGTGGAACGCCGAACCGAGGGTCACGTCGGACGCCTTGATCGGGGTGCCGCTGGGGTCGCGGGTCAGGCGGACGCCGGCGTCCCACATGGTGTGGCGCAGGACGTCGCCGGGCAGCGGGCCCAGGTCGCGGAAGATCGCAATTGCGGGCAGGGGAGCCAGGGCCACAGCACCCAGCAGGGTGTTGCGGATCAGGGGACGGCGCTTGATGCCCGTCTCCTCCACGATGTCGCCGACCATCTTCTCGGCGACGGCGCGGCTCTCCTCGGAGCGGATCTCATGCCGCTCCTCCACGATCTCGTGGTCGGGCATCAGGGTCTTCGCCCAGTGGACGATGCCCACGCCGATGCCGAGCATGGCGAACGCGGTACCCAGGCCGAGCAGGAGGTTCTGCAGGCGGATATCCGCAATGGTGTGTTCACCTTCGAGCTTGATCCCGAAGTAGCCGAAGAAAAACAGCAGGGTGCCGATGATGGAGATGGTGAAAAGGATCGCCACCTGCCGCTCGGAACGCTTCTCGGCCCGGGGATCCGTGTCAGCCAGGCGAGGGCGGTGCGGGGGAAGCCCCGGATCCGGGAACTTCTCCTCGCTGCCCTGGCCAGCCGTAGCTACGGTGCCCGAGGTGTTCGGACTGCCGTGACTATGGTCGCCCATGATCCCCCTCATCCTTACGTTGAAACTGCATTGAATAGACCTATGTGTAACTGTGAGTCACCCGGGAGGGTGAAGTGAGTGCGGTGATTAGGATGACCGGGAGGTCAGCCAGATGGTGAAAGCGATGATCATGCCCAGACCGGCGGTCCAGACGAACAGGCCCTCGGACACGGGACCCAGCGAGCCCAGCTGCGCTCCACCGGGGGAACCGTTGGCTTCGATGTTCTTGAGGAACGAGATGATGTTCTGCTTGTCCTCGGGGGAGATGTTCGCATCGCTGAAGACAGGCATGTTCTGCGGGCCGGTGATCATGGCCTCGTAGATGTGCTTCTCGCTGACGCCGTCCAGGCCCGGCGCGAACTTGCCGCGGGTCAGCGCACCACCGGCGGCGGCGGCGTTGTGGCACATGGCGCAGTTCACGCGGAACAGCTCGCCGCCCTCGGCAGGATCGCCGGCGGAGGCATCGAGGTACTCGGAATCCGGAACGGAGGGACCGGCGCCGAGGCTGGCGACGTAGGCGGCCATCTGCGCGGTCTGCTCATCGTTGAACTGGACCGGCTTCTGCTGGGCCTGCGGACCCTGCATCTGCATCGGCATGCGGCCGGTGCCGACCTGGAAGTCGACGGACGCGGCGCCGACGCCGATCAGCGAGGGGGCATTCTCCGTGCCGGAGGCATCCATGCCGTGGCAGGAGGCGCAGTTGGAGATGAACAGCTTCTCGCCCTCGGTGACGTCCTCCGCCGTGTAGGTGGGGGTTTCAGCCTTGGCCTCGTTTGCGCCGTTTGCGACTGCGTAGAGGCCACCGGTAACGAGCAGGGCCATCAGCAGCAGCGCCAGCACTGCCATGGGATGACGTCGCTTTTGCGATAGTGCCTTCACTTGGTGGTTCCTAACTTATGGGGTCTTCAGGGGTACGCGTACCACTGGCGGTTCTGGGGGTCCTGCCTGCCGGCAGGTCTACTTCAGGAAGTAGATGACGACGAACAGGCCGATCCACACCACATCGACGAAGTGCCAGTAGTAGGACGTGACGATCGCCGAGGTCGCCTCGAAGTGGCCGAAACGCTTGGCGGCGTAGGCACGGCCGATGATGAGGAGGAAGGCGATCAGTCCGCCTGCCACGTGCAGGCCGTGGAAGCCGGTGGTGATGTAGAACGCGGAGCCGTAGGCGTTGGAGGAGAGCGAGACTCCCTCCGACACGAGCACTGCGTACTCGTAGCCCTGGACGGCAACGAAGATCGCACCCAGGAGGAACGTCAGGTAGAACCACTCCACCATTCCCCAGCGGGAGAGCTGGAAGATGCCGCCGGTGCGGCGGGGCTGGAGGCGTTCGGCGGCAAAGACGCCGAACTGGCAGGTGAAGGAACTGGAAACAAGGATCACCGTGTTGACGAACGCGAACGGGACGTTCAGCTTCTCCGTCTCCATGGCCCAGAGGTCGCCGGAAGTCGACCGGAGGGTGAAGTACATGGCGAAGAGGGCGGCGAAGAACATCAGTTCGCTGGACAGCCAGACCACGGTTCCGACGGAAACCATGTTCGGCCGGTTCAGCGCAGGGTGAGCCGGGGTACTGGGGGCATGGGTCGCTGTTGTCACAGAGTCATTATGCCGGTAAATCAGGCCGGTTCACCAACAGCTGAGCGACAACGGCGCGTCCGGATGGCCGGTCACGGGCGCGGATCCCAGTAACGGCGCGGAAGTGCACCACCGGAAACAAATCCGCTTTTTCTACCAAACGTAGATAACCTAGGGGGCGTGACTACGATCCAGAGCCCGAAGTACACCTGGCCGCAGCTGCTTTCCGTCCTGATCGCGGGCGGTGACCTGGGGGCAGAGCAGACCCGGTGGGCCATGAACACGATCATGGCCGGGGAGGCCACGGACGCCCAGATGGCCGGCTTCCTGGTGGCACTGCGGGCGAAGGGCGAGACGGTGAGCGAGCTCACCGGCCTGGTCGAGGCCATGCTGGAGAACGCGCGGCCGATCGACGTTCCCGGCGACTGCCTCGACATCGTGGGCACCGGCGGCGACCGGCACAACACCGTGAACATCTCGTCGATGGCGGCCATGGTCTGCGCGGGGGCCGGCGCCAAGGTGGTCAAGCACGGGAACCGCGCGGCGTCGTCGTCCTCCGGATCGGCGGACGTGATCGAGGCCCTGGGGGTCAGGCTGGACCTGCCGGTCGAGCGCGTGGCCCGCGCGGCCGTGGAGGCCGGCATCACCTTCTGCTTCGCCCAGGTGTTCCACCCGTCCATGCGCTACGCCGCCGTGCCCCGCCGCGAGATGGGCGTGGCGACGGCCTTCAACTTCATGGGCCCGCTGACCAATCCGGCCCGTCCCGCCGCCTCCGCCATCGGCGTCGCCGACGCCCGGCTCGCCCCGCTGATGGCCGGCGTGCTGGCCGCCCGCGGCGTCCGGGCCCTGGTCTTCCGCGGCGGTGACGGGCTGGACGAGATGACGACGACGGGCCCCTCCGACGTGTGGGAGGTCCGCGGCGGCGAGGTTCGGCGCACCACGGTGGACCCGCTGGACCTGGGCATCCCCAGGGCCGGGCTTGAGGACCTGCGCGGCGGCGACGCCGAGGCCAACGCCGCCGTCGTGCGCGACGTCCTCGCCGGACAGACCGGGCCGGTGCGCGACGCCGTCGTCCTGAACGCCGCCGCCGGACTTGTGGCGCTGGACCCGTCGGCGGAGGGGCCGCTGGAGGCCCGCCTGGCGGCCGCGATCGACCGGGCGGCGGCAGCCATCGACAGCGGCGCCGCGGCGGCCGCCCTGGCCCGCTGGGTGGCTGTTACTCAGTAAGGCGGGACGGTGCCTCGGCGCGCTGCCGCGGACACGCTGAAGGAGGCGGCCCGGTGGGCCGCCTCCTTCAACATTGGAACAGGCTACTCGTCGAAGCCGAGGGAGAACGCGGCGTCGAGGTCGTGCTTGGAATAGGCGCGGAAGGCGATCTGGGTGGTGGTGCCGATGACGCCCTCCACCTTGGACAGCCGGTTCGCGATGGTCTCCGCCAGGTCCTCATGGCGGCGGACCCGCGCAACGGCGATCAGGTCCCACTCGCCGGTCACCGAGTACACCTCGCTGATGCCCTGCAGCTCGGAGATCTCCTCGGCGCATTCGGGAATGCGGGCGGAATCGGTCTGAATGAGTACGAACGCGGTGATCATGGGGTGCCTTTCGAAGAGCTGCGGGCCGAAGTCCTGTCTCCGAGCCTAGCTGAACCGTGCCGGGCCCGCCCACGGATGACGGCGGCGGCCAGCAGCCGCCAGCCCAGCAGGAAGGCGCCCAGCACGCCCAGGGTGACCAGCTGGAAGCTCAGGGCCGTCCCGCCGCCGCCCAGCCACCGCAGGCCCATGCCGAGAAGGCTGGTGGCCAGCCACAGCACCACCGCGTGCGGCCAGAGGCGCAGCGGGCTGCGCTGGAGCCGCAGTCCCGCCCAGGCCAGGGCCGCCGCGGCCAGGAACGGCCAGGCCGTGCCGAGCAGCCCGCCCACGTCAACGCCGCGGGCATGCGTGTCGCGGCCGAGGCCGGCAAAGAGGAGGATCAGGGCCGCATCGGCGGCTGCGGCGGCGGGCCAGAACCGCGCGGTACGGGAGGGAGCGGGAGAAGTCATGCGGTTGCCGTCTTTCCGTCAGTGCCGCCGCGGGCCTTGAGGTCTTCGACGAACGGGCCGAGCAGTTCGGTGAGCCGGGCGCTGACCTCGCTGCGCGGTGCCCCGCCGTCGAGCAGGCGCGTGGCGGAGTGGACGATGGTGTTGATCAGCTCAGCCGTCATCGCCGGGTCCGGTACCGCCAGCTCCGCCAGCGTCTCCACCAGCGGGGTCAGCAGCTGCTGGTGCATCTTGGTGCTCTCCGCGTTCAGCTCCTCACTGGGCGCGACGTTGACCAGGGCGGTCGCGACGGCGTGTTCGCCCTCATCGACGAGGTCCACGTTGGTGAGCACATAGGCGAGGATCCGGTCCGCGGGATGGCTGCAGGCGTCCATGGCCGCGCGGACCCGTTGCGTCCAGCGCGGGAAGGTGTCCAGGACCAGGGCATGGAGGAGATCCTGCCGCGACTTGTAGTACTGATAGGCGCTGGGCCGGGCCAGTCCGGCCAGGGCCGCGACGTCGGCCATGCTGGGTGCGGTGCCCGTTTGCGCCAGCAGTGTGCGAGCGGCGTCGAGGAGGGCCCGCTGCTGCGCCGCCCGGTGCTCAGCCACTGTGGGGGCGGAAATGCGGGGCACGGGCCCTCCTCTACAACGCGGTCTAGCTGGTCAGGCGCCCGTCCACCATCTCCACGACCCGGTCGCAGTGGTGCAGGACGTCATGATCATGGGTCACCATAACTGTAGCAACGCCCATTTCATGGGTTTCGCGGGCCAGCAGTTGCACGACCTCCTGGCTGCGGCGACGGTCCAGGGCCGCCGTCGGCTCATCCACCAGCAGCAGCTTGGGCCGGTTGACCAGCGCGCGCGCTATGCCGACGCGCTGGCGTTCGCCGCCGGAGAGCTGGTTGGGCCGGCTGGCGGCCTTGTGGTCCATGCCGACCGCGGCCAGCAGCTCCAGCGGATCGAACACGCCCCCGCCGCCGGCCATCCGGTGCATCAGCACCAGCTGTTCGGCGGCCTTCAGCGACGGGATCAGGTTGCCCGACTGGAAGACGAAGCCGATGTTCTCCAGCCGGAACCGTGCCGTGGCCGAGCGGCTGAGCGAGTTCACGTCGGTGCCGTTGACGGTGACGGTGCCGGCGTCGGGGGTGGTGAGGGCGCCGGCCACGGCCAGCAGGCTCGACTTGCCTGCCCCCGAGGGGCCGACGACGGCGACCAGCTCTCCGGCGGCCACACTGAGGCTCACATCGTCCAGCGGCTTGACGGTGTTCTCGCCGTCGCCCAGGCTCAGGTGGGCGTGGCTGATGGCCAGCCCGGTGGCGACGGTCGTGGATGCGGTGGTGCTCATCGCTGTCCTCCAAGGGCTGTGAGCGGGTCCACCCGGGAAATCCGGATGATGGCGAGGGCGGCGCCGATCAGGCCCAGGCCGATGGTTAGGGCGGTGGCGACGGCGATCGGCCCGGTTTCCAGGGCGAACGGCGCGGCGGCGGGCATTGCGGCACCCAAACCAAGGCCGACGGCGACGCCGACGACCGTGGAGAGCACCAGGATGATCACTGCCTGCGCCAGGCCGTCGCGCAGCAGGTAGCCCGTGGAGGCACCCACGGCGCGCAGCACGGCGATCTCGTGGGTGCGCTGGATCGTCCACACGGTGAAGAACGCACCCACCACGAGCGCGCAGATCGCGTAGAGGAAGACCTGGATCATCTGCAGGGTGAGGGTCTCGGCGGTGTAGCCCGGGGAGGCGTCGAAGGATTCCTGGAGGGTGGAGGTCACGGTGCCGGCGGCGGCGTCGCCGGCCGCGAAGTCGAGTTCGGCGCCGTCTTCGGCCAGGATGGCGACCGTGCTGGCCGTCTCGAAGCCGACGGCGGCGATCCGCTCCTCAGTGGGCGCGCCGGCTTCGGCGAGGCCGCTGGCGATGTACTGCCAGGTCTCCAGGGGCAGGAAGCCGATGGTCACGTGCCCGAAGGTGGCCTGCTCGGCGGTGACGCCGACAATGGTCAGTTCGGTTTCGATCCGGTCCAGGGTGACGACGTCGCCGATCTGCATTCCCTCATCGAGTCCGGTGGGGGAGATGACCACCTCATCGGGTGCCTGGGCGTCGCGGCCTTCGCCGATCTCGGGCGAGACGAACGAGTCCGTCTCGACGCCGAACAGGGACAGGTCGACCTGGGTGCCGTCGTCGACGGCTCCGTTGACGATCGTGGAGCCCATCAGGGAGACCGCGTCGACGCCGGGCTGGGCGGCCCAGGCATCGGCCTGGTCCCGGTCGACGATGCTGCGGGAGAAGGCATTATCGGTCTTGGTGCCTTCGTTGAAGGCGAATGCGGTGACCGGCATGTTCTTGAGGCCGGAGACGCCGTCGTTGACCAGGCCAGAGGAGAGGCCGGAGAGCAGGACCACGAGGACACTGATGAGGGCGATGACGCCGCCCATCAGGCCGAATCGGGCCCGCGCGAATCGAAGCTCGCGCAGTGCTAGGTACATGGGAAACCTCGGAGGTTGTCGGAGCAGGCATGCCGACATGATGTCAGCAAGATACTGACATCATGTCAGACACGCTCTGCGTCCGGCAAAACGCCCGTCCCGTCAGGACTCCGGGCCCCACCAGACTTCCTTGGCGGCGTCATAGGTGCCGTCGGCGTCGGCCATGACGAGCCACTGGTTCACGTACTCCTGGAAGACCGTGTCGCCGAGCGGCAGCAGGTAGGCCTTCTGGGAGAAGTTGAACGGATCGTCCGGATGGACGGCGCACAGCTCCGGATACTCGTTGGCCACCCAGCGGGTCTCCGACGCATCGGTGGTCATCACATCCGCCCGGCCGGCGACGATTTCATCGAAGATCGTGTTGTTGTCCTCGAACTTGATCAGGTCGCCGTTCGGGTAGTGCTCCTCGGCGAAGATTTCGTTGGTGCCGCCGATCGGCATGATGGAACGCACGCCGGGCTGGTTGATCTCCTCCACGGTGTCGTACAGCTCTTCGTTGCCGCAGAGCGTGATCGGGGTCTTGCCTTCGGTGAGCACGGGATCGCTGTAGAAAGCCTGCTCGGCGCGGGCCAGCGAGATTGATACTCCACCGACGCCGATGTCGCATCCGGTGAGGAAGTCGGGCATCAGGTCCTTCCAGGTGGTCTGCACGAATTCCGGCTCCACGTCCAGGCGGTCGGCCAGGTCGCGGACCATATCGACGTCGATGCCGGTCCATTCGCCGCTCTCGGGATCCAGATAGGTAAAGGGGCGATAGTCACCCGTGGTGCACACGCGGAGCACGCCCTCGGCCTTGATGCTCTCCAGGCGGCTGTCGGCGCCCGGCCCGGCGGCCGGGGGCGCGGACTGCCCGCTGTCGGCGCCGTCCGCCTGGGCGCTGCAGGCCGTGAGGCTCGCCAGCAGGACACCGCCGGATGCCAGGACGGCAAGCCGGCGGGCGGCGGTGCGGAGGCCGGCTTTCCCGCGAGCCGGGGTGAGGGGGGTGTGGTTCTTCATGGGTGGTTCTCCTTGCGTCGTACAGGGCCGGGGTGGCCCGGGCGCGTCGTTGCGCCCATCGAGCGACGCTAGGCGCACGAGGCCGTGGCCGTCACGCAGGTAGAACGGAAATTGGATCCACTTGGTGGAAACTGCAGCCTTAGTCGTGGCGTGCAGGGCCCAATGTGTCCTGCACTGCTAAGCTATGCGGCCCGCCGGACGCCGAAAGCTGCTGCGCCGGACCCGATAACGGATCCGGCGCAGCTCCGGCGGAAGCCAGGTCTTGGTGCGGCTCCGGCCTGGACGGTACTCAGGCCTGGATATGCCTCAGGCCTGGACAGCGCTCCAGATGTCGTCGCCGCGCAGGGTGGCGTCCGCACCGCCGTCGGCGTAGATGGTCTGGCCCGCAAGGTGCGTGTTCTCCTCGCCGGCCAGCCAGGCGAGCAGGCGGGCGATGACCACGGGTTCGGAGTGACCGTTCAGCGGCATCGGCACGGAGGCGTCGACCATGGCCACGCCCTCGGGGGTGGCCAGCAGCTCGCGGGTCATGGCAGTGAGCACGGTGCCCGGGGCAACGGCGTTCAGCGGAATGCCGTTCCCGGCGTAGAGGTCGCTGATCGAGGCGCGGCGCACCCAGCGGCTGAGGGCGCGCTTGCTGGACGGGTAGTTAAGGTATCCGACCTGCGGCCCCTGGTCCGCCAGCTCCTGGCCGATCCGCCGGGCCTCGGCCTCGTCGCCGTCCAGCATGGCCTGGACGAGTTCCGGGCTGTTGGGCTGCAGCGAAGCCATGGAGGAGACGACGACGGCGCGCGGCGCGGAGCTGCGGGCCAGCACCGGGGCCAGCCTGTCGAGGAACTCGGTGACGCCGAAGTAGTTGACGGAGACGGTCAGCGGCACCGGAGCGGAGATGCCGGCGCACGCGATGACCGCGTCCACCGTGCCGCCCGCGAGTTCGACGGCCCGGTCGGCGGCGTCGCGCCGGCCCTCCGGGGTGCTCAGGTCGGCCTCGATGTCTGCGTTCCGCAGGTCGACGCCGATCACCTTTTCGCCGCGCTCCCGCAGGAGCTCGGCGGTGGCCGCTCCAATGCCGGAAGCGGACCCTGTGACGATATATGTACGTGTCATAGTTCCAGCCTAGACCCGGCCCGGCGCGCGGCCGGATGCCGCCGCTGGAAACGGCTGAGGCGTTGCCCACTTCGCCCCGGGCGGGGCCTTGTGCGGTGGGGCGGCGTCGTGTGCCGGCGCGCCCGGCAGCCCCGTTAGTGCAGGTGCTGCTGCCAATCGGCCGGCACGCGTCCGGCGGGGCCGGGCACCGGCTGGTCGAGCGGATGGTACTCCGGCGGCGCCAGCCGCGGGCCCTCGAAGGCCGAGGAGTCCGCACAGCTCCAGAACCAGTCCTCACCGGGCTCGTAGCTGCGGATGACGGGGTGGCCGGTCTGCTGCTCATGCGCGGTGGCATGCCGGTTGGGGGAGGAGTCGCAGCAGCCGATGTGTCCGCATTCGGCGCATCGGCGCAGGTGGAACCACCACCCGCCGGATTCGGTGCACTCCGCACAGCCGGGGCCGCTTGGCGGTGCGGCGGGGTTGATGCCGGGAAGGGGTCCCATAACGCTCCCATACTCACATTGATGCTCATTGCCCAGGCCACCCCGTGGCCTCCACGGTAACGGCCGGGGGCGGCAGCCAACAGCCCTGCGTCGCTGCCGCCTCCGGCGTCGGCCCTGCCCGGGTCGGGGTGGGACGAACCTGGTCCGGCCTGGCCCGGTTCCGACCCGCCCGGTTAGTTCTGGCTCCGTCCGCGGCGGGGGAGCAGCATGCCCGCCGCGGCCAGGCCGACGGCGAGCGCTCCTGCCAGCGGAAGCGCCGCATCGGCCGGGTGTCCCGTATCGGATGACGTGGTGATGCCGGCGTCGGCCGCTCCGGCGGGAAGGCCGGAAACCTGCGACGGCATCAGGGTGCCGCAGGCCGCCGGCAGGGTGGCTGCCAGCGGAAGCGACGGATCCTCGGGGCTGGGCTTGGCCTGTGCAGCGGACGAGAGAAGAGCCGGGTCCACGCCGTGGACCTCAAAGGTGGCGGTGCCGGCCTGCAGCGCCTGCAGGGTGGCGGCGTCGAGAGGGACGGTGCGCTCGTAGCTGTAGGCGGGCCCTGCGGGGAAGCGGTCGACGGCGGTGGAGGACGTCGGGCCGGTGTCTCCGGAGAGCGTGAGGGAGGTGCTGATGGAGCCCGTCAGGGGCATGCCTTCCATGGAGCTGACGGCACCGTCTCCGTCGGCGTCGGCTTCCGGGCCGGCGCAGAGGCCCGCCCCGCCGATGTGGATGTGCTGGGCATGCGGGAACGGGGCGCCCTGCCATTGGGCGGCAGCCCCGCTGACGTGGACGGTCACGGTCGCTTCGGAACCGTGCACTGCCACGGAGGCGTGGCCGCTGGTACCGCTGTTGTTGGCCGGCGCGAGGTCCGCCTGCCAGACGCCTTCGTCGGCTACGGCGGGCATGGATCCTGCGGCGAGGAAGCCAAGCGTGATGACGGGCAATGCAAGGAAACGTGATGCTCTCATGGGACAGGCCTTCCGGGTGGAAACGGTCAGTTGATGAAGCACCCCCGAGAAGTGTAGGAAGCGGCGGAGGACCTGCGGAACAGTCCGGCCCGCAGGTGCCCGGCCCGCTCCCGCTTTCAGGCCCCGCCGGCGGCGGGCAGGGACCAGGCGCCCGCCGCTGCTGCGGCGGCGGCGAATTCCGTGAAGCTGATTCCGGGCCGCCCGGTCAGGTCCCGCAGCGTCGCGGTGGGCCTGGTTCCCGCGGACAGGGCGGAGAAGGCGGTGACCGCGGCTTCGACGGCTTCGACCGGGACACCGGCGGACAGCAGCCCGCGGCGGTACGCGTCGGCGGACCCGTCGAAGGCGACCGGGCGGCCCGACGCCGCTGCGAGGACCGCGCAGGCCTGGTCGAAGGACAGGGCCTCGGGTCCGGTGATCTCCAGCGTTCCCTCCGCACCGCCGTCGGGATCCAGTGCGGCGGCTCCGGCCTCGCCCACGTCCGCCGTGTCGATGAACGCGAACGGAGCTGCGCCGACGGGCAGGCTGAGCATGCCGGCGCGGATGGAGTCGGCGAAGATCCCCTCGGAAAAGTTCTGGCTCAGCCAGTCCGGACGCAGGATGGCCCAGGAACGGGCGGCGCCTCGGACCAGCTCTTCTGCCTCCAGCAGGCGCCGGTCGCCCATTTCCTCGACGCCGCGGCTGGAAAGCAGCACCAGCCGCCTGCCGTCGGCCGCCTGCTCGATGAAGCGGGGATCAGCACCCACACCCTCGGGCAGCAGAAGGAAGACGGCATCGGCGCCGTCGAGCAGCGGATGCCAGCTGACCGGATCTGTCAGGTCCAAGGCGGGGCGGCCCTGCCGCGATCCTTCCCGGACCCGCCAGCCCCGGGCACGCGCCGCAGTCGCAACCTGCCGGCCGATCTTTCCGCTGGCGCCGGTGACCAGCACGGTGAAATCGCTCATATTTCGAGGGTAGGAGGCACAGCGGTCGGATCCGGTCCTGATCGGCGTTGGATCCGGGGGCCGGCAGGGGAGAGGCGGGTCGCCGCGCATGTCCCTTCCGGCACACCCGGCCGTGAGGTTCCGCACGGCGTTCCCCATGATTCGGCGGCGTCGGCTGGAAGTGCCAAAAAAGCCGGCCGTCCCGCCGTCCTAACCTGAAAAAATGAAGTTCCTGCCCTGGGTGGCAGCGGGTTTCATGGGTGCTGCCGCGGCAGCCGGAACCCTGGCTGCCACAGTCATCGCCAACGATCCCCGACCCTCGGCCTTCTTTATCCGCAGCGTGTTCTCCAGCGGCGGCAAGCTGCAGCTTCGCAAGCTGAGGCGGCACGTTGCCGTGGGACATTCCGTGGCGCACCGCAGCCTGCCCTACCTCGATGACTCGGCCGGACCCTCCCTGGACATCTTCCTGCCGGCGGACACCGAGCCGGGGGAGTTGCTGCCCGTGGTGGTCTGGGTGCACGGCGGAGCGTGGATCTCCGGCTGCAAGGAGAACGTCGCCCCGTATCTGGAAATTCTCGCGGCCCACGGGTACGCCGTCGTCGGTGTTGGGTACTCGATCTCCCCGGAAGCCAGCTATCCGCAGGCGCTCATCGAACTGAACAGCGCCCTGGGCTACCTGCGGGAACGTGCGGGGGAGTTCGGCTTCGATCCGGAGCGGATCGTGCTGGCCGGAGATTCGGCCGGAGCCCAGCTGGCGGCCCAGCTGGCGCTCACCATCACCGACCCGGACTACGCCGAGCTGACCGGACTCGTTCCCGCGGCGGCGCCCAGGCACCTGCGGGGGATGCTGTTGTTCTGCGGCGTGTACGACCTGCAGGCGATGGCCCTGCTGACCGGCCCGCTCGGATGGGGCTTCCGCACGGTGCTCTGGGCCTACACGGGCGCGAAGGACTGGACCGCAACGGCGGCTGCCGATCACATGTCGATCCTGGACCACGTGGGCCCAAACTTCCCGCCGACCTATATATCCGGAGGTAACGGAGACTACCTGACCGAGCATCAGTCGATTCCGCTGGCGGACCGGCTGCGGGAGCTGGGTGTTCCGGTCATCGACCGGTTCTGGCCCAAGGACCACCGGCCGTCCCTCGGACATGAGTACCAGTTCAAGCTGCAGCTGCCTGATGCCCGGTCCGTCCTGGCGGAGACGGTGGACTTCGTGGACGCCGTGACCGGCCGTCCTGTGCAGTCGGACCGGACGGATCCGCAGCGGATGCAGCCGGAGCTGCCGGAGCCGCACCAGCGAGCACGGATCCGTCCGGAGCAGGTGCAGCTGGAAGGGACGCAGCCGGAGCGGACGCACCCGGAGCTGCAGGAAGCCGCCTGACCCCAGGGGGAAGGATGAGGGGGAGCCCCTTCCAGCCTTTAGTTGACATAATGTGGATTATCGGCACATAAGGCAGGGGCCAGTAGGGGTATCTGTGTGCACCCACGCGTGTCCCCCTGCGCGTGTGTGTTTTCCTGCCGTTCCGTGGCTTTCTTGGCCGCCGTCGCTCTCTTTCTTCCTTCCTCCGCCGGCGCCGCTCGTTCCGCTGCGCGCTGGACCTGATGGGTCTGTCCGGTCGACGATGCGCCGGGGCTCCGGTTCCTCGTCCAGGCCCGCCGGGTAATTGACATAATCCCCTGATCCGTAGGCCGGTGCCCGACGTCGGTCACCTTGCAGTTGACATAATCCCCCGGCGGCGGCAGCCCCAGGCTCCGGACTGCTCCGGCAGATTGACATAATCATCACGTGAAGATCAGCGCGTGAAGATCAGCACGTGCTGGCTGCCGCGGGGCCGGCACGCCGGGCTGGTTGACATAACCACGGCGGGTTCGGCGACCGGGCGTTACGTCCCGGCTTTCTTCAGGCTTTCCTCCGGCCCGGAGAACCCCTGCCGTCCTCCTCCCGGCCAGGCGCAGGTGACCTCCCCCGGCCGCTGGATCCGACCGCTCGGCGACGAACCTCACAGTACTCTTGCCAAAAACCCGCGTGGCGGTTCACAATTCGCGTCCGTTTGGTGTCCCGGTGTTCCTGACGTATATGATCTACGCTCAAAACCCCCCACACATTCAGGAGACCAGTAGTTCATGGCTACCGATTACGATGCCCCGCGCGTCAAAGAAGAAGACCAGCCGGCAGACTCCCTCGAGGGCCTGAAGGCGCAGCAGCGCGGCGGTGCGATGACGGCTGTCATCGACGTCGAGGAGTCCGATGCCATTGACGGCTTCGACCTCCCGGGCGCGGATCTCTCCGGCGAAGAGCTGCTGATCAAGGTCGTCCCCCCGCAGGCGGACGAGTTCACCTGCATGTCCTGCTTCCTCGTGCGTCACCGTTCCCAGATTGCGCGGGAAAAGAACGGCGAGAAGTACTGCCTGGACTGCGAAGGCTGATCTTCCCGGCAGCGCACAGGGTTCGGTGCCCAGGAACATCCTGCGGCACCGGGCCCTTTTTGCCGTCCTGAGCCCGCTGCCGTCCGGAGCCGGTCCGGAGCCCGCTGCGGTTCCCAGGCCGGCCCTCAGCGTCCCGCCGGCGCGATGTCCACGACCACTTCCGCGCGTCGTCGGCCCCTTCTGAACCGGGCTTCGGGCCGCGGCTCGAAGCGGGCGAACCGCGGTGCGCCTGCGGGGCGCAGGCCCTCTCCGGCCACTTCCACCGCGAGCCGGCGGCCTGCGGCCCGGAAACCCTCATCGGTCCACTTGCCGCCCAGCCGGGCGGCGGCGCCGAGCCTGTCCGGCACTCCCCTCAGGACGACCGCGGGGTCCCTGGGAAGCGGTGCAGTGTCGAGGTCGTAGTCGGCCGGAAGTGCGAAGCCGACCAGATGGACGCCGGGCAGGCCGCCGCCACGCAGCATCAGCGGCGAGGTCATCTCCACGGCCACCGGAAGGTTCGCCACCAGGCAGTCGCGGCTGCCCACCCGGCTGCGGTTGCCCCCGTGCAGATATCCGTGCAGGAAGCCGTAGGCGACCGTGGCGGCATCGGTGAAGGACGCGTGCACTGCCACTTCAGCCATGACATGGGCGGGATAGTGGCGAAGTTCGAATTTGCTGAATTCTTCAAGCACCGTGTAAAGCTGCTCCTTGCCCATGCTCCGAAGCGTACGGTCAGCTGATGTCGCTGCCCAGAGTGATGCGGCACCCCGGGGCTAGGATGATCCGGTGACTCCGGAAACCGCCGCCCTGCGCCTGCTGGTGCTCTCCCTCCTGGAAACCGCCGACGACGGCGCCCTCCCGCCGATCGTGCAGCTGGGCCATCCCGCGCTGCGGCGGCCTGCCGTGGACTTCGACGGACAGCTCGACGACGCCGAGCTCGCAGCGTTCCTCACGCTCATGCGCAGGGTGATGCACGAGGCTCCCGGGGTTGGCCTGGCAGCGCCGCAGCTGGGGGTGCCGCTGCGCCTGGCTGTACTGGAGGACACCTTTCCGGTCGACGAGGCGGTCGCGGAGGTGCGGGAAAGGGCACCGCTCCCCTATTTCGCGGTGATCAATCCACGGTGGCGGGCGCTGAGCGAACAGACCGCATCCTTCTACGAGGGCTGTCTCTCCTTTGACGGATACCAGGGCGTGGTCGAGCGGTACCGGCGGGTCGCCCTGGACTGGACCGGCGACGACGGCACCGCCCGCTCCGCCGAATTCGCCGGCTGGCAGGCGCGGATCGTCCAGCACGAGTGCGACCATCTGGACGGCACCGTCTACGTGGACCGCGTCGTGACCCGGTCGCTGGCCAGCACCGCGGAGTACCAGAGCCGCTGGGCCCGCCCGGATATCACCGAAGCCCGGGCCGGGCTGGGGTTTTAGCCCGCCCGCCCGGCCGCCGTCGTCGAACGTCCCGGGCGGCTCAGTCGGCCGCCGCACCCAGCGGCGCGTTCAGCTGATCGGCGCCGGTCACCGGCAGATGGGTCCGCCACCAGCGCAGGATGTGCTCGAACCGCTGCCGTCGGTGCCAGGGCGTCCCGGAACGGGAGAGCTCGTGGTTCTCGCCCGGAAAGAGCAGCAGCTCTGCAGGAACCCCGTTCATTCGCAACACGGCAAAATACCGCTGCGCCTGCTCGACGGGGCATCGCAGGTCCTCCTCGGAGTGCAGCACCAGCGTGGGCGTGCGAACCTGGCCGACCTTCGCCATCGGGCTCTGACCGGCCACGCGTTCGGGGTCGGTGCCGGTGTACTGGCCGCCGAAGAACCAGCCGATGTCCGCCGAGCCGGTGAAGCTGACCGGGTCGAGGAAACCGCGCTCGACGACGGCGGCCGCGAAGCGGTGCTCGTGCGCCGTGATCCACGCGGTCAGGTAGCCGCCGTAGGAGCCGCCCATGATGCCGACCCGTCCGGGGTCCAGGACCTCCGGGTACAGCCCGAGGCCGCCGTCGAGGAAGGCCAGGACATCGGTCATGTCCACGGTGCCCATCGCCTCCTTGATGATCCGGCCATGCTGCTGTCCGTACCCGGCGGAGCCGCGGGGGTTGCACATCAGCACGGCGTAGCCTGCGGCGGCGTAAATCTGGGCCTCGTCAAAGAGGGCACCGGTGTACTGGGCGAAAGGCCCGCCGTGGATGTTCAGCAGCACCGGATGCGGGCCCTCCCCGGCGGGGCGGACCAGCCAGCCGTGCACGGGGTATCCGTCCGGCCCCTCTATCACCAGCTCCTCCGGGGAAAGCACGGTGGTCCGTTCGCGGAGGGTGGTGGAGAAGTCCGCCAGCACCCGCTCGGCGCTGGGTACGTCGCTGGCCGCCTCGTCGTTGGCCGCGCCGTCGTTGGCCGCGCCGTGTCGGATCGCTGCGCCGTCGTTATCCGCCGCCGGGAGGGGCGCGCCGACAGCGGCAACTGCTCCGGCGGTCCCGGCGTCCGTGTAGGCCAGGGCAACCATGTCTCCGACCGCCGCCGCCCCGGTGATGACGCGGTCGCCTCCGGCCAGGCACCGGACGGCGCCGTCTGCAGTGACGTGGAGCAGCTCGACCCGGCCCCGGGTGCGGTTGAACACGAGTGCGCCGTCATCCACCGGGACGACCGGCCCTTCGGCGAGATCGATGGTCTCCACATCCGTGAGCCGCCGCATCAGCTCGGGCTGGGCGGCAGGTGCCGCGTAAAGGGCGGTGTTCCGGGCGACGAAGTCCATGCCGCTCTCCCCCAGCTCGCCCGCCAGGCAGTAGAGCTGCGACCCGTCCGGGCTCTCCACGGGATGGGAGACGCTCAGCAGGGTGCTGCCGTCCGCGCTGGTGAGGCGCTGCAGTCCCCCGTCGGCAAGGTTCAGCGACCAGGCGTCGGTGACCAGGTCGCCGTCGTGCCCGGCCGGAAGGGACGCGGCGAACAGGATCCGGGACCCGTCGGCTGAGAACACCGGTGTGGAATGGTCGGTGGGCTCGTGGGTGAGCTGACGGACGGCGGGCAGGCCGTTGCCGGCGCCCGGGATGTGCTCAGCGGCAGCTGCAGCCGGGATGCGTTCGGCGGGGTCGGCGGCCGACATCAGCTCTGCCGTACGCCCGACGGCGGGGATCCAGGGTTCGTCCTGCAGGTCCGGAAGCTCCAGCAGGAAGATCTGCAGCGGTTTGTCGGCGAGGTATCCGACGCCGTTCATGCGGTAGTTCAGGCGGGTGATCAGCCGGGGATCTTCGGCCGGGGCGGCGACGCCGTCCATCGTGCCGTATCTGCCCGGTTCCGGCAGCCGGGCGGCGAAAACCACCTGGCTTGAGTCGGGCGAAAACCGGAACCAGGACACGCCCAGCGGCTGATCCGTCAGCTGGAGCGGCTCACCGCCGGAGGCGTCGACGACGTACAGCTGAGCGCGCCCGCCCGGCACGGCCCGAAGAAAGCCGAGCAGCGCACCGTCCGGGGAGAACAGGGGGTCGGTATCCCGGAAACCGCGCGTGATCCTGCGCGGCCCGCCGCCGTCCAGCGGCAGGCTCCACAGCTGCCCCACATATGCGTCCGCACGGAAGTCGGGGCGCGTCACCGAGACAACGCACCGGTCACCGGCGGGGTGCAGGGTGGGTGCGGAAACGGAGTTGAGGAGATCCAGGTCACGTGGCTGCATGCACCCGAGCCTAACGGCTGGCGGGAGCCGTCCGGTCGGATCCTGCAGGCGTATGGAGAGTCAGTTGCCTGCTGGTGCCCTACCTAAAGGGTGCGCTCGATTACTTGCCGTGGCTCTTTCCACCGCCCTTGTAGGTGCCTGCTCGGGGGCATAGATTCGAACACATGTTCGAGGATAATGGTCAGCGGGTGGCCCCCTCAGCCAGCACCGGCACCGGCGGCTTCGTCCGAGCTGGCTCTGCCGCAGGCAACGGGGTCGGAGCCGCGTCTGCTCGCCGTGGAGGTCGGGCCCCGTCGGAGGTCAGGGTGTTGGTGGGGGCGGCCGGAGCCGCGGTGGCGGAGCTGATCGAGGTGCTGGGCCGGGTCTCGGTTCCTGACGTGGTGCTGGTGGATGTGCTGCGCGGTCTGGAGGACTTGAAGGCTTCCGCCGCCGCCGGACAGGCGCTGGCAGCGGTCCGGCTGGATATCTCGCAGCGGCGGGCGCAGGAAGCAGCAGGGGTCCCGCGCGGTCAGCTGGGCCGGGGCGTGGGAGCGCAGGTCGCACTGGCACGCCGGGACTCCCCCGCCCGCGGCGGACGGCACCTCGGATTGGCCAAAGCCCTGGTCAAGGAGCTGCCCTGCACGCTCGCCGGGCTGGCTGCGGGACGGATCAGCGAGTGGCGGGCCACGCTGATCGCCCGCGAGACCGCCTGCCTCGAACCCGCTGACCGGGCGGAGGTGGACCGGCTGGTCGCAGGGAACCTGGACGAGATCGAACGCCTCGGAGACCGGCAGCTCATCGGACAGCTGCGCCGCCACACCTACCGGCTGGACCCGCGCTCGGTGGTGAACCGGTCACGCAAAGCCGAGGCCGAACGCTACGTCTCCCTGCGCCCGGCACCGGACACCATGTGCTGGCTCACCGCCCTGCTGCCCGTCGCCCAAGGCGTCGCCGTCTACGCCGCTCTCTCCCGGGCCGCTGACACCGCCCGCACAACAGGCGCCCCGGGTACCGGTGCGGGTGGCTCGGCGGGTGCCGGCGGACAGCCTCGCAGCCGGGGCCAGGTCATGGCGGACACGCTCATCGAACGCATCACCGGCCGCGACCCGTCCCAACCGCCCCGGCTGGAAGTGCAGCTGGTCATCACCGACCGCACCCTGCTCCACGGAAACAACGAACCGGCCCTGCTGCACGGCTACGACACCGTACCCGCCCCCTGGGCCCGAGACCTCATCAACCACGCCCTCACCGGCGCAGGGACGGATACCGGGGCCTGCGCCGGAACAGGCGCCGGCACAGGCATGGGAACAGGCCTCGGTGCAGGCGCAGGGACGGTGCAGGCGCAGGGGCAGCGGCCCCCGGACCTGACGCTGCGACGGCTCTACACCGCGCCCGGGACCGGGGAACTGATCGCCATGGACTCCCGCGCCCGCGCCTTTCCACCCGGACTGGCCCGCTTCATCACCACCCGCGACCAACACTGCCGCACCCCCTGGTGCGGGGCACCCATCCGCCACATCGACCACGCGACACCCCACGCACGAGGAGGCAGCACTGCAGCGTTCAACGGCCAGGGCCTGTGCGAAAACTGCAACTACGCCAAACAGGCACCCGGCTGGACCACCACAACCACCGCCACAACCACCACCACAACCCCCACCAACCGAACCACGCCCCGCACGGAACCACCCGATCAGGCGGCACCCATCGGACAACCGGCACCCCAACACACCGCCCCACCCGAACCCACCGCCCCACCCGGCCCTTCGATGCCCAGCCCCCACGCAACGCTCATCACGACCCCGACCGGACACACCTACACCTCCACACCACCCGCGCTACCCGGCTCGGGCACCGCAGAAGGCCCTGTTGCGACGGCCACGACTGAGTCCGGCAGCGCCACCGCTTCGGTGACCGCGGCGTGAAGGGGGTATCTCGCCCCTTGAGGCTGCCCGCGTTCGGGGCCCTGAAGGGGCCGCGAAGGGTCAGCGAAGGGCGACGCGGAAAGCGCGGGGGTCCGAGGAGCTTCCGAGGTGGTCGGCAGCCTGGTCCGACTGCGCGGGCGAATGTGCCGACGCCTAGGATGGATGCATGCCTTCCTCCCGCCCTCTTCTGCTCTGCCCGGTCTGCGGAGAGGCAATCCCGGACACCCGCCGCGCGCGTGAGCTGGTCTGCCCGGCCGGCCACCGCTTCGACGCCGCCAAACAGGGGTACTTCAACCTCCTGACCGGGCAGGGCACCCGCTTCCAGGCGGACACCGCCGAAATGGTGCAGGCCCGGGTGGATTTCCTCGCTGCCGGACACTACGCCCCGCTGGCGGCAGCCCTCGCCGCCGCAGCCGGGAGAGCCGTTCCCGGCGCGGAAAGGGTGCTCGACGCCGGGGCCGGCACGGGCTACTACCTCGCGGAGGTCGCCTCCGGCCTGCAGGCGGACGGCATCGGCCTCGACATCTCGAAGTATGCCCTCCGACGCGCCGCGCGCGCACTGCCGGACGGCATCCACCTGGTCTGGGATGTGTGGCGCACCCTGCCGCTGGCCGACGGATCAGTTGACGTGGTGCTGAACGTCTTCGCTCCGCGCAACCCCGCCGAGTTCCACCGCGTGCTCGCCCCCGGCGGAGTTCTCCTCGTGGTCACTCCGCGCGCGGAACACCTCGAGGAACTGCGCACCCTCGCCGGAATGCTCGACGTGGCCGGCGGCAAAGACGAGCAGGTCGCCGAGGCCCTGGCAGACCGTTTCCGCCTCGAGTCCAGCGAGGAGATCATCGGGCAGCCCGAACTCTCCGCTGCGGACCTGCGCAACGCGGCTCTCATGGGCCCCTCGGCGCATCACCTCAACGCGTCCCGGCTCGACGAGGCGCTGGAAGCCGCGAAGCCGCCGGTTAGTGTCACCACCGCCTTCACCCTGCAGGTCTTCCGGCCCATCTAGGCGCCGGCGCGGAAAAACGTTACCAACCCGGTTCCTCCCGCCCTGTGCCGGGCGCCGCAGGTACGGCAGAATGGTCGGACAGCAGCCTCCCGCAGCAACACCCCCTCGCATCCGCGAGGCGGCAGGAACAAAAGGAGTAAGCCGAAGATGGAAGAGCTTTACCAGTGGTTGGGAACCTACGGCTGGGCAGTGTGGCTCGTGCTGTTCCTCGGGCTTGCCGCGGTTGAAACGCTCACGCTGGATCTGATCTTCGCGATGCTCTCCGTGGGAGCCCTGGCCGCCATGCTCGGGGCCCTGTTCGGCGCCCCGCTCTTCCTCCAGGTCGTGATCTTCTGCCTGGTGGCGCTGCTGATGATCCTGCTGGTGCGGCCCGTGGCCCTTCGCCACCTCAAGGGCAACAGCGCGGAAACCCGCAGCAACGTGGACCGGCTCATCGGCGAGTCCGCCGTAGCGCTGGATACGGTCGGCGGCTCCGCGGGAACCGTCCGGCTGGCCGGCGAGGTGTGGACCGCGCGCACCGCCGACGGCTCGACCGTGGCCGCCGGAACCCTGATGAATGTCGCCCGCATCGAGGGCGCGACCGCCGTCGTCCAGCCCGCCCACGGCGGCCACGCGGCAGACGACGGCGGTGCCGCCGCCGGCGGCGAAGCCTGATCCAAGCCTGACCGACGGAGCGCACGCTCCAGCCACGCCGGAGGACGGCGTACAACCAAAACCCGAGGGGGGAAATGGAAACCGCAACAACCGTCACGCTCGTGATCCTGGCGATCCTGGTGATCTTCGTGCTGGTGGTGATCTCCAAAGCCATCAGGATCATCCCGCAGGCGCGGGCCGGCGTGGTGGAACGCCTGGGCAAGTACCAGCGCACGCTGACGCCGGGCCTGACCATCCTTATTCCGTTCGTCGACCGGCTGCTGCCGCTGCTGGACCTCCGCGAACAGGTCGTGTCCTTCCCGCCCCAGCAGGTGATCACCGAGGACAGCCTGGTCGTCTCGATCGACACTGTGGTCTATTTCCAGGTCACCGACGCGCGGGCCGCCACCTACGAAATCGCCGACTACATCCAGGCGGTGGAGCAGCTGACGACCACCACCCTGCGCAACGTGGTCGGCGGCCTGAACCTCGAAGAGGCCCTGACGTCCCGCGACCGGATCAACGGGCAGCTGCGCGGGGTGCTGGACGAAGCCACCGGGCGCTGGGGCATCCGGGTATCCCGGGTCGAGCTGAAGGCCATCGAGCCGCCCGCAAGCATCCAGGATTCGATGGAAAAGCAGATGCGGGCCGAGCGCGAACGCCGCGCCACCATCCTCACCGCGGAAGGCACCAAGCAGGCGCAGATCCTCACCGCGGAAGGACGCCGCCAGGCGGAGATCCTCAGCGCCGAGGGCGACGCCAAAGCCGCCATCCTGCGGGCCGACGGTGAAGCGCAGGCCATCCAGAAGGTGTTCGACGCGGTCCACCGCGGCGATCCGGATCCGAAGCTGCTGGCCTACCAGTACCTGCAGACCCTGCCCAAGCTGGCCGAGGGAAGCTCGAACAAGGTCTGGATCATCCCCAGCGAGCTCGGCGATGCCCTGCGCACCATGAAGGGCGGGTTCACTGACCTGCTTCCCGACGGCATGCGGAGCGCAGCGGCCAACGGGAACGGCAGTGCCGCCGGCGCCGAAGCGGGCGCCGCCGCCGCTTCCGACGCCGGTGCTTCCGCTGCCGGAAGCACGCTGCCGGCCGCAGCCGCCACCGACGGGACGGTCCGGCCCTCCTAGGCTCCGGAAGGCCGGGCTGCGCCCCTGCACCGCCGGGCGGCGGGCAGGGGCGCAGCATGTCCCGGGTATAATGGGTTGTTTGCCGGGTACTGCGGCCAGGCGGCCCGCTGCGGGAACACCTGACGGACCGCCCGCGTTATACAGACGCCGCGTCCGGGCCGGCACCACAAGCACTACATCGGAGTCCGGGCGGGACTTCGAAGCGAAGAGGGAGAAAAGATGAGCGATCGTAGCCTGCGGGGCATGCGCCTTGGCGCGCAGAGCATGGAGACCGAATCCGGCGTCGAGCCGGCTCCTCGCCAGCGTGTCGAGTACCGCTGCGAGGACGGCGAGCGAGTCTTCGTGACCTTCGCCGCCGAGGCTGAGGTGCCTCCCGTATGGGTCTCCAAGTCGGGCAAGGAAGCGGTCCTCGTGGACGGCGAACGCCCCGAGAACACCAACGAGAAGCCGGTCCGCACGCACTGGGACATGCTCCTGGAGCGCCGCAGCATCGAGGAGCTGGAGCAGATCCTCCAGGACCGTCTGAAGCTCCTGCGCGAACGGCGCGGAGAGCGCGCCAGCGCCTGACGCCGGCGCCAACGACGAGGGGCGGATCCGAACCTATTCGGATCCGCCCCTCGTTTTTGCCGTTAACGGCGGCCGGTCAGCTTCTTCCAGCGCGCGGACAGCCCCCACTTGGTGACGTTGACGATGGCTTCGACGACGATGTTGCCGCTCATCTTGGAAGCGCCGAGCTCCCGCTCCACGAAGGTGATGGGCACTTCGACAATCCTCAGGCCCATGCGTGCGACGCGGAAGGTCATGTCGACCTGGAAGCCGTAGCCCACCGACTCGACGGCGTCCAGGTCCAGCTTCTCCAGGGTCGTGCGGCGGAAGGCGCGGTATCCCGCGGTGATGTCACGGGTGGAGATGCCGAGCATGAAACGCGAGTAGGTGCTGCCGGCGCGGGAGAGCAGCTTGCGGTGCAGCGGCCAGTTCACCACCGAGCCACCCTGCACCCAACGGGATCCGATCACCAGGTCGGCGCCGGCTTCGGCGGCCTCCAGCAGCAGGGGCAGCTGTTCGGGCTTGTGTGAGCCGTCGGCGTCCATCTCGACCAGGACGTCGTACCCGCGTTCCAGGCCCCAGCGGAAGCCGGCGATGTAGGCGGCGCCGAGGCCCTCCTTGCCCTTGCGGTGCAGGACGTGAACGGCCGGGTCCTTGGCGGCAATCTCGTCCGCGTAGGCACCGGTCCCGTCCGGGCTGTTGTCATCCGCGACCAGCACATCGGAATCGGGAACCGCCGCCCGCAGCCGCTGGAGCGTACCGGGCAGGGATTCGATCTCGTTGTAGGTGGGAATGATGGTCAGGACGCGCACGCAGGATGCCTTTCATCGGACTGAGACCCGTGGGTCCGGGGACCCGTGGGCACGCGAAGAACCGTCTTCGCGTCGGCCTTCCAGTATATGGGACCTGTTTGGGCGCCCCAGGACCGGGTGTCGGCCGGAACCGGAGCGCCGCCTTCGTGCCAGCCCTGAGGCTGTTTTCTAGTGACGGTGCCCGGCTCCGGCCTCCCGGCTCTCCCCCGGGCGCTCCCGGTAACGGCAGGGCCCGGAGGAGGGACCGTGTCCCCCTGAATCGTCAGGTGACGGCGGGCGAGCCCCCGGGGCCCGTCCGCGCTGGCTACAGCCTAAGGCGCACCCGTGAGGCCTCCAAGCATCACCCCCAGTGTGACGGACATCTCTTCGGGCTCAGGCGCCGAAGTCCCCGGCCCGGTACAGCTCGGTGCCGTGGTGAACGGTCTGCAGGCAGCGCGGCGCGTGGTCGGTGTCCAGGGCCGGAAGCAGGGGGGTCCGGGCCCGGGGGTCGGTGCTCCAGGCCTGTACCGTCGGATCGGCGGCCTGGACCATCAGTTCCTCGACCTCCCACACCGCAAACGACGCCGGGGTTCCCGGCCCGAGCTGGCCCAGCATCGGGTTGGACGAGCCGGCGGCACGCCATCCGGCGCGGGTGGACGCGATGAACGCGGCACGCGCGGAGACTCGCTCGGTGCGGTTGTGGTGCATCACCGCGGCCCGCACCGCCGACCAGGGGTCCAGGGGCGTGACGGGGCTGTCCGAACCGAAGGCCACCGGAACGCCGGCGGAGAGCAGCGACGCCGTACGGTTCATGCCGGCTGCCCGATCAGCTCCCAGCCGCTGGCCGTAGAGGCCGCCCGGTGCGCCCCACAGGGCATCAAAGACCGGCTGCAGGCCCGCCGTGACGCCGAACCTGACCAGCTCGGCGATCGCGGCGTCGTCGGCCATCTCCACGTGCTCAAACCGGTGGTGCCGGGCCCGGACCGCTTCCTCCCCCTGCAGCTTCGCAGCGGTGCGGAGCGCCTCGAGGGCGACGTCGAGGCCGCCGTCACCGATGACGTGGAAGCCGCCCTGCAGGCCTGCAGCGGTGGCCGCGGCCAGATGCGCTCCGGCTTCCTCGGCGCTCAGGAAGAGGCTCCCAAGCTCGTCCGGGGCGTCGGCGTAGGGTGCCCGGAGCCGGGCGGTGCGCGCGCCGATGGAGCCGTCAATGTTCAGGTCCCCGGCGAGCCCGCGCAGCCTGCCCTCGAAGAGGGCGGCGACGTCGCGTGCCTCCTGCTCGGTGGCCACGGCCTGGCCCCAGTAACCCAGGACCTGCGGAAGCGGAGCCTCACCGAGGCTGCCCTCAAGGCCAAGCAGCTGACGCAGGTCCTCGACCGTGCCGATATGCGGTGCGGCCATTTCCGCCACGGCGACGATTCCCGCGGCGGCGGCGGCCCGCAGCGCCGCCTGCTGGTATCCGGCGCGCTCGGGAAGGCTGAACTCGCGGGCGGCCCGCCGGGCAGCGGTATGCGCGTCGCGGACGACGAAACCGTCCTCCCACCCGTCATGGCCGGCCAGGCCAAGGTCCGCCGCCAGGGCACCGGAAACGACGGCGCAGTGCACGTCGGTCCGGGCCAGGTACACCCGGCGCCCGCCGGAGGCGGCGTCCAGTTCGGCGGCGGAAGGCACCCGGCGCTCGGGCCACTCGGATTCGTCCCAGCCGTGGCCGAGGATGATCCCCGCCGGCTGCGCCGCGGCCGCAGCCGCCACGGCGTCGAGCAGTTCACGCAGGCTGCGGACCGCGGAGAGGTCCAGGGAGGACAGGGCGATCCCGGTCTCGGTCAGGTGGACGTGGGAGTCCACGAACCCCGGAGCGACAAGGGCGCCCTGCAGGTCCACCACCTGCATCTTGGAGTCGAGGATGGAAGTGGCCGCGTGTTCCGAACCCACCCAGGCGACGGTGTCGCCGTCGACCAGCATGGCCGTCGCGAGGGGGTCCGCGGTGCTGTAGACCGACCCGTTGCGGTACATGGTCAGGGCGCGGTCGGAGGAAGTACTGCCGTTCAAGGAGTCACCGTGGTCTTTCTGTGCAGGAAGGGCTGGGCTATTCGCCCACGTTGGAGTAAGCGACGACGCCGCGGCGCACCAGGGCGATGGCGTCCAGGCAGCGGCGGCGGAGGCCGGCGGGGAGGTCGGGAACCTTGGCGAGCTGGTCGAGGAGGTCGATGAGCTGCTTGGCCCAGCGGACGAAGTCGCCGGCGGCCAGCTCCGTGCCGTGCAGTGCCGCCTGCAGGTGCCGTCCGGAGGCCCACTTGTACATCGGCCAGACGAGTCCAAGCTCGGGTTCGGCGGTGACGCCGATCTTCTCGGATTCCTCGACGTCCGTCAGGTTCGACCACTGGCGGACGATGATGTCCATCGACTCCTCCAGGGCGGCGGTGGGCAGCCGCGGGCGCAGGCCGCGCTCGTCGCGCTTGGCCTGGTACACCAGCACGGTCGCCAGGGACGCCAGCTCCACGGCGCTGAGATCCTCGAACGCCCCGTCCTGCAGGCAGAGGGCGACCAGGAGGTCCTTCTCGCCGTAGATCCGCCGCAGCTTCTGGCCGTCGTCGGTGACCACAAGGCGGCCTTCGGCGTCCTCCGCGACGTAGCCGTAACGTTCGAGGACGCCGCTGACCCGGTCGAAGGTCCGGGCGATGGTGTTGGTCCTGCCCCGGATCTGGGCCACGAGGGCGTCGGTTTCGCGGCGCAGCTTCCACCACCGCTCCGCCCAGCGGGCATGGTTTTCGCGGTCGCTGCAGCCGTGGCACGGGTGCGCCCGCAGCTGGCGCCGCAGGTCGGCGATGGCCTGCTCCTGCCGCTCGGTGCCTTCGGCGTGCATCGCGTCGGTTCGCCGGCCGCCCGAACGGGGCGGCCGGTGGTCGTGGATCGCGTTGCGCATCGACGAGGCGAGGTCGCGGCGGTCCTTCGGCGTGCGGGCGTTGAACTGCTTCGGAATCCGGATATGCGAGACCACCTCCACCGGTCCGGCAAGGTCCTGCACGCTGAGCCGGCGGATCTGCTTCTCATCGGTGAGGACCGTGGGCCGCGGCTCGCGCGCACCCTGGTCCGGGCTGAGCACCACTGCGTGGCCGGCGAGCCGGCCGCCGGGAAGCTGGACCACGTCGCCCGGGCGCAGCGATTCCAGTGACGCGGACATGGCGGACCGCTGGTTCCTGGCCCGGGTTTTGGAGGCCTGGGACTCCAGGTCCGACAGGCGGCGGCGCAGCGCGGCGTACTCGGTGAAGTCGCCCAGATGGCAGGTCATCGACTTCTCGTATCCGGCCAGGGACTCCTCGCGTGAACGGACCTGGCGGGCCAGGCCCACCACGGACCGGTCGGCCTGGAACTGGGCGAAGGAGGACTCCAGAATCTCCCGGGCCCGCTCCTGCCCGAACTGGGCGATGAGGTTGATGCTCATGTTGTACGTCGGGCTGAAGCTGGAGTTCAGCGGATAGGTGCGGCGCGAGGCCAGCCCGGCCACCGCGGCCGGATCGGTGCCCGGCTGCCAGAGCACGACGGCATGGCCCTCGACGTCGATTCCGCGGCGTCCTGCCCGCCCGGTCAGCTGGGTGTACTCCCCCGCCGTGATGTCGACGTGCGCCTCGCCGTTGAACTTGTCCAGCTTCTCCAGCACGACGGTGCGGGCCGGCATGTTCACGCCCAGGGCCAGGGTTTCCGTGGCGAAGACGGCGCGGACCAGCCCGGCGGCGAACAGCTTCTCCACGACCTCCTTGAACGTCGGCAGCAGGCCGGCGTGATGGGCGGCGAATCCCCGGACCAGGCCTTCCCGCCAGGTCCAGAAGTCCAGCACCTCCAGGTCATCCTGCGGAATGTCGGCGGTCGCTGCGTCGACCACCGCGGCGATGGCGCTGCGTTCGGCTTCGGTGGTGAGCCAGAGCCCGGAATCGATGCACTGCCGCACCGCGGCGTCGCAGCCGTTGCGGGAGAAGATGAAGGTGATGGCCGGCAGCAGGCCGTTGCGGTCCAGCTGGGCGATCACCTGGGGGCGCGAGGCCCGCTGGGTGCGGGCGAGCGGGTTGCCGTGCCGGGGCGGTCCGGCCGGCTGGCGTCCGCCGCGTCCCCGGCCCCGCGGGCCGCTGCGGGGCCCGCCCCAGTGTCCGCGCTGGCTGGTGCGGGTCTCCGCCCGGGCCAGTTCAAGCAGCTCCGGATTTACCGAGTAGCGTTCCTGCACCCCGCCGGTGGTGTCGACGGCTTCGTCGAACGCGACGTCGGAGGCGAACAGGTCGAAGATCTCCCGGCCCACCATCACGTGCTGCCACAGCGGCACGGGGCGGTGTTCGGAGACCACGACGTCGGTGTCGCCGCGGACGGTGTCCAACCAGGCCCCGAACTCCTCGGCGTTGGAGACGGTGGCGCTGAGCGAGATGACCTGCACGTCCTGGTGCAGGTGGATGATGACCTCTTCCCACACGGCGCCGCGGAACCGGTCGGCGAGGTAGTGTACCTCGTCCATGACGACGTAGCCCAGGGCGTCCAAGGTGGAGGAATTTGCGTACAGCATGTTGCGCAGCACTTCGGTGGTCATGACCACCACGTCGGCTTCGGGGTTGATGCTGGTGTCACCGGTGAGCAGGCCCACCCGGTCGGCGCCGTAGGAGGCGGCGAGCTCCGTGTACTTCTGGTTGCTCAGGGCCTTGATGGGGGTGGTGTAGAACGCCTTGAGCCCCCGCTGCAGCGCCATGTAGACGGCGAACTCGCCCACCACGGTCTTGCCGGCGCCGGTGGGAGCTGCCACCAGGACGCCCCGGCCGGCCTCCACCGCGCGGCAGGCCTCGACCTGGAACGGGTCGAGGTCGAAACCCAGGGACTGCTCGAAGACCCCCAGCCGGCTCTTGGCGTGCTCGGCCCGTTGCTTGGCGGCCAGATACCGTTCCGAGGGAGAACTCATAGCTCCCAGCCTAGTCGGTGGCTCCGGGGCGGTGGACGCGTTCACTCAGGGCCGAGCGGTCAGATCCCGTCGATGCTGCTGGCCGTGTCCGCCGAAGCGCCCACCTCCGCCTCCCGTGCGGCCTCGCGGCGCGCCCGACGGCGGTCGTTGAGCAGGCACAGGCCCAGCGCTATGCCGAACAGCGCCAGCAGCGGGATGGCGAGGTAGAACATGCTCAGCGCGTCGGCGCCCGGGGCGGCCATGGCGGCGAAGAGGCAGATCACGAAGACGGTGATCCGCCAGCCTTTGAGGATGGTCCGCCCGGGCAGGATGCCGAGGAGGTTCAGGCCCACCATGATGACCGGCAGCAGGAAGGCGATGCCGAAGGCCAGCAGCAGCCGGAGCACGAACGCCAGGTAGACCGAGGCCGTGATGACGTTGGAGCCGCCTTCGGGGGTGAAGTCGGTCAGGACGCGGACGGCGTTCGGCAGCACCAGCCATGCCAGGGCCACTCCGCCGATGAACATCGGCACGGAGATGGCCATGAACACGAGGGCCACCCGGCGTTCCCTGCGCTTGAGCCCGGGCGTGATGAACGCCCACAGCTGATACAGCCAGACGGGGCTGGAGACGATCAGGCCGATGAAGACGGAGACCTGGACCATCAGGTCGAACGAGGTGGCGACGCCGTCGAAGTTGATGGTGGCAAGCCGCCCGTCCGAGTTCCCCACCTCCAGGACGGGGTCCGTCAGCGCCTCGAATACCGGAGTGTAGAGGAAGAACCCGCCGACGGTGCCGGCAATGACGGCCAGGGCCGCCTTGAAGAGCCGGTTGCGCAGTTCCTTCAGGTGCTCCTTGAGCGCCATCCGACCTTCGGGGTTGGCCCTGCGCTTTTTGCTCAGCGCCACTTACTCAGGCGCCGGAGGAGGGACTGTTCGTACCGCCGGTGCTGCCGGGAGTGCCCGGGGCGCCCGGGCGGGGCGGCTGGCCTGCGGTTCCGGGGGCGCCGGCGTCGTTCGGAACGATGCGGCCCTCGACCGGCTCCTCGGCGGACGCCTTGGGCTTGTCATCATCCTTCATCTGCTTCACTTCGGACTTGAAGATGCGCAGGGACTGGCCGAGGCTGCGGGCCAGGCCGGGAAGCTTGGGTGCTCCGAAAAGCAGGATTGCGATCACGATGATGATGACGATGTGCCATCCTTCTAGCCTCATGCCGGGGTCCTTTCGTTTGGTGCAATTCTACGTCAGAGGTCCGGCAGGTCGCGCAGTGCGCGCGGCTGTCCGTTGGCCCGCCGCCGTTCGACGCGCCGGGCCCGGCGCGCCTCGCGCCGGGCGGCCTTGCCCGCCTCCCAGTGGGCGCGGGCCGCTGTCGGGTCCTGGAAAACGCCCGGCAGGGGCTGCGGATGCAGCGGCAGCTCGGCTGAGCCGAAGCCGCCTTCGGGCACCAGCTGGTCCGCGGACTGCCGGGCCTGGCGCATCAGTGCCATGAAGGACTTCACAAGCCGCCACCCCACGAAGACGTAGAAAAGCAGCGCCGTCGCCGCGAGGGCAACCCACAGCAGGATCCAGAACCACCAAGGCATGCCTCCAGCATAGAGGAGTGGACGGCGAAGGCGCCTACCCGGCGTCGGCGGCGGCGCGGAGCCAGGCCAGCGTCGCGTTCCGCACCTCCGCCGGCCCGGCGACGGTGACCTCCCCGGCGAAGCGCGCGGCGAAGCCCGGCACCCAGGCCGTGTCACCGGTCGCGATCCGGGCGGCAGTGCGCCCGTCCGGCAGTTCCAGGGTCTCCTGGGCGCCGTAGGCGACCGCTATCCACGCCGCCGAGGGAGACAGGATGAGATCAACCACGACGTCGGCACCCGCCTCACCGGCGTCCGGAACGGCTGCGCCCGGCCCGGCGGTGTCGGTTCCGGTGATGCCGGACGCCGGGCCCTCGGTGCCTTCCCCTCCGGCGGGCTCGGCGTCGGACACGGAGGTAATGCGGTCCAGCCGGAAGCTGCGGCGGTCCTGGGCGCGGTGGCACCAGGCCTCCAGGTACCAGAGGTCGCCGAGGCTGTGCACGCGCAGCGGATCCACCACCCGCTCCGTGGCGCCCTCCCGGCCGGGGGTCCGGTAGCCCAGCAGCACGCTGCGGCCGGTCTCGGCGGCGGTACGCAGGCGCTCGAGCAGCTCCGGTGCGGACGGCGGTTCGGCAAGCCGGACCGACACCGAGGAGGCCGCTGCGACGGCCTCGCCGGCGGCGTCCTCGAGCTTGCGCAGCGCCGAGGCAACCGCGTCGGCGTCGGCCGCGCCGGGCAGCTCGCGGAGCGCGTGCAGCCCGACGGTCAAGGCGGCCGCCTCGTCGGCGGAAAGCCGCATCGGCTGCGAGAGGCTGTCGGCGTTGCCGATGTAGATCTGCCCGCTTTCGAAGTCCACGTCCATGAGCGCGGTCGGATAGAAGCGCGGTCCGCTGACGAAGAGCATCGACAGGTCCTTGGCCAGCTGCTCCTCCGAGACGCCGAAGCGGGCGGCCGTCTCGGCTACGGCGGCGCCCTGGTTGCGCAGCACATACGGCACCAGGTCCAGCAGCCGGGCCAGATGCGCCTGCGCCGTGTCCTGCGGAACGCGCCGGGAGGCTCCGAAGCGCAGCGCCGGCGGTTCGGCGGCATGGGCCTGCAGCGTGCGGGTCAGGGCCCGGCGCACCAGCGCGGCGAGCTCCGGAGGGCTGACCACCCTCGCGTCGGTGCCCAGGGCGGCCACTTCAGCCGCCAGGGCCTCGATGTCGCCGGTGCGGACGGTGAGCCGCTCCCATCCGCCGCTGCCCTCGACGGCGGCCGCCGCCGCAGGCAGCCGGAGCGCGGAGCCGCGCCCCGGCCGGGCCTCGAGCACCGCGGTGACCGGTTCCACGGCGTCATCCAGCCCGGCCAGCGACGCGTCGATGCTGAAGCAGGCCGGAACCTCGTACGGGGCACCCGGCAGCAGCCGGACCGGCGTCGTCATGCGGGAGAGCCGGAAGAAGCGCTCGGCCTGCCGGTCCAGGTCGAAGCCGACGAGGTACCAGCGGCCGAAGCGGCTGCCCATTCCCCACGGCTGGACCCGGCGCTCGGTCTCTTCCGCCCAGCCGGCGGCGCGGTAGCCGAACGCTACCGCCCGCCGGGTGGTGACGGCCCGCCACAGGTCCGGGAACTGCGGCTCGTCGGTGCGCAGGGCGGGACGGAACGCGTCGGAGGAGACGGCCTCGGGCGCCGCTCCCCCGTCGTGCAGCCGGCGCAGCGCGCGGGAGGCAGGGCCGCCCAGGGCCGCCCGCTCCCACAGCCTTGCAGCAAGCGACAGGGCGGCGGACTCGGCGGCGGTGAAGCGCACCTCCGGCAGGCGGTAGGCGGAGCTGCTGATGCGGTAACGGACCGTCTCCGCCTCGGCCCCGGGCTCTTCGAGTGCTTCCACCGGGATGCCTTCCTCCCGGAGGAAGGCCTTGTCCCGGTCGAACAGCTTCTCGCGTGCCTGGGGCGTGCTCGCGAGCCGGTACGCGTCAACCTCCTCGAAGAGTTCTTGCTTCGTGAAGCCACGCTCGGAGGACATCAGGACCAGGACCAGGGTGAGCAGGCGCTCGGTTCGTTTCGCGGACACGACGCCTAATCTACCGGGCGCACGGCTGCGGACGCGGCCTCCGCCGCCGACGCCGTCACTGCGGACACAGCGGCGCCCGTCCCCTCTTGGTGGGGACGGGCGCCGCCGGCGGGAATGCGGAGGCTGCTAGCGGACGCCGAGCAGGTCGACCACGAAGATCAGGGACTCGCCCGGAGCGACGGCCGAACCGGCGCCGCGGTCGCCGTACGCCAGGTGCGCCGGAATCTCCAGCCGGCGGCGTCCGCCGACCTTCATGCCGAGCAGGCCCTGGTCCCAGCCCTGGATGACCTGGCCGACGCCGACCCGGAAGTCCAGCGGCGTGCCGCGGTTCCAGGAGGCGTCGAACTCCTCGCCGGTGGAGAAGGCCACGCCCACGTAGTGGGTGGAGACGGTGTCGCCGGGCTTCGCCTCACGGCCGTCGCCGACGATGATGTCCTCGATCACCAGCTCGCTGGGCGCCCCGTGCTCGGGGAAGTCGATTTCGGGCTTCTGGCGGTCGTATTCACGCTTGCCGAAGGACATGGTGCTCCTTAAGGGGATGAAATGTGTCGAAACCCAACGCTACTTGACTTCCTTCAGGTCCACGACAAAGGTCAGCGGGCCGGAGACCCCGCCCGACGCCGGATCGCCGTAGGCCAGCTCGGCGGGGATGACCAGCAACACCTTCGCGCCGGCCTTCTGTCCGCTCAGGCCGTAGGTCCAGCCGGAGATGACCTGGTTGAGGCCGAACTCGGAAGGCTCGCCCCGCTCGTAGCTGGAGTCGAAGGTCTCGCCGTCGGCCAGGCCCACGCCGAGGTAGTCGGCGCTCACGGTGCTGGAGGTGTTGACCTCGGCGCCGTCGCCCTCCTCGAGCACCTTGACGATGAGCTTCTCGGGATCGACCACGTTCTCCGGCAGTTCGATGGCGGGCACGCCGTCCTCGCCGAACGTGACGGTGGGCAGCCGGCCCTCCTCCTCGAGCTTGTTCACCTCGTCATCGGACATGCGCAGATCGCCTGCGGAGTCCCGCTCGGCGGCCTCCTCCGGGCTGAGCGGGGTCACGACGTTCTCGCTGCGCAGGACGTTGATCAGCATGATGGTGACGGGCTGCTCTTCCTGTCCCTCGGTCAGCTGCTGCTGGGCCTCGGGGTAGGCGTAGGCGATCTGGGAGCCCACCTTGGCGCCGAGCAGCACGTCGTAGAGGACCGGATCCTGTTCCTTCAGCTGGTCGTTGACCGGCAGGGCGGTCGCTTCCTGGGCGTAGGTGTCGCCCACGGAGGTGCCGTCCTCGGAGTTGAGGGCAACGAACTTGAAGCTGACGCTCTGGCCTTCGGCGACCTCGTCGCCGTCGCCTTCGTAGACCACCTTGGCTGCGGTCTCGGTGATGTCCAGCGGGCTGTCGAAGGTCACTTCGGGAGCTTCCTCGGCATTCTCGACGCGGACTTCCATGGAGTCAAAGACGCCTTCCTGCCCGGCGGCCTTGCCGTGGGAGCCGACGTCGGAGCCGCCGCAGGCGGTCAGCAGCAACAGGAGCGGCAGGAAGATTGCCAGTACTTTTCGCACAGTGCTTCTTTCGGGGTGGTGGATACGCGGGCGCAGTGCCGGCCGCGGCCAGGCACCAGGGACCACCCTAACGCCTCCGCCTGAACGCCGCCTCGGAAAAGCCGGCCGCCGGCGGGGACGGCTGCCGTGGCGGCTGAGCCGCTACAGGGCTGCCAGCAGCGCGTCCACCCGTTCATCGACGGAAACGAACGGGTCCTTGCACAGGACTGTCTGCTGGGCGCGGTCGTTGAGCTTCAGGTGCACCCAGTCCACCGTGAAGTCGCGGTTGGCGGCCTTGGCCCGGCGGACGAAGTCGCCGCGCAGCCGGGCCCGGGTGGTCTGCGGAGGAGTGTCGACGGCCTCCTTGATGTCGCTGTCCTCGACCACCCGCGCGGTTTCGCCCCGGGACTGCAGGAGGAAGAACAGGCCGCGGGAGCGGGAGATGTCGTGGTAGGTCAGATCCAGCTGGGCCAGCCGTGCGCTGGTCAGGTCGAGGCCGTGCCGGTCCCGGTAACGGTCCACCAGTTTCTTCTTGATGGCCCAGTCGATCTCGGTGTCGATGGTGCTGTGGTCTCCGCTTTCCACCGCGTCGAGGGTCCGCTCCCACAGGTCGAGGATCCGCTCCACGTGCCGGGTGTGCGCCCCGTTGACGGCCACGAAGTCCTTCAGCCGGGCCAGGTAGAGGCGCTGGAGGTCCAGCGCGGTCACGGTGGAGCCGTTGGCGAGCTTCAGCGGGTGCCGGCCGGTCAGGTCGTGCGAGATTTCCCGGATGCTCCGGATCGGGTTCTCCAGCCGCAGGTCCCGCATGACGACCCCGGCCTCGATCATGCGCAGCATCAGGTCCACGGAGCCGGCCTTGAGCAGGGTCGTCGTCTCGGACATGTTGGAGTCCCCGGCGATCACGTGCAGGCGGCGGTAGTGCTCGGCGTCGGCGTGCGGTTCGTCGCGGGTGTTGATGATGGGCCGGGACCGCGTCGTCGCGGACGAGACGCCTTCCCAGATGTGGTCGGCCCGCTGGGAGAACGCGAACAGCGCACCGGACTGGGTCTTGAGTACCTTGCCGGCGCCCACCAGCAGCTGGCGGGTGACCAGGAAGGGAATCAGGATGTCCGCCAGCCGGGAGAATTCCAGCCGCCGCGGAATCAGGTAGTTCTCATGGCTGCCGTAGGAGTTTCCCGCGGAGTCCGTGTTGTTCTTGAAAAGGTAGACGCTGCCGTTGAAGCCTTCCGCCCGAAGGCGCTCCTCCGCCTCGAGGACCAGGTCATCGAGGATCAGCTCCCCGGCGCGGTCATGGGCCACCAGCTGCGCCATGTCGTCGCACTCCGCCGTTGCGTACTCGGGGTGGGAACCGACGTCGAGGTAGAGCCGGGAGCCGTTGGTCAGGAAGACGTTCGAGGACCTGCCCCAGCTGACGACCTTCCGGAACAGGTAGCGGGCCACTTCCTCGGGGGAAAGCGGGCGCGAATCGGGGCCGGAGTAGGCGATGCCGAATTCAGTTTCAAGGCCGAAGATCCTGCGGTCCACTATTCTCCTTCCGCGCCGGACAGCAAACGGTCCAGCTCAACCGTGGTGATTCTGCGGAACGCCCGGGCGGAGCCGCGCAGGGCGGCCGGATCCCGGTCAAGCACGGCCACTTCAAGCAGCCCGGCACCCAGCGGGTCCGGCCGGGCCGACTCCCCGCCGTTGCCCCGGCGGGTCGCGGACAGGGCCTCGACGGCGGTGCGGATGGCGGCGGGGAAGTCCGCGTCCTGGGTCCAGGTCCGGGCCAGGACTTCGTTGACGACGTCGGCCTGCCCGCCCATGACGACGTAGTTGGTTTCATCGGCGATGGAGCCGTCGAAGGTCAGCCGGTACAGATGGTCGCCGTAGGGGTCGGTGCCGACCTCCGCCACCGCGAGCTCCACCTCGAACGGCTTGCCCTCGGTGGTGAACACGGAGCCAAGGCTCTGGGCGTAGACACTGGCCAGCCCGCGGGCCGAGACATCTTCCCGGGCGTACGAGTATCCGCGGACGTCCGCGAACCGGATCCCGGCCTGCCGCAGCGATTCGAACTCGTTGTACTTGCCGACCGCCGCGAAGCCGATGCGGTCATAGATCTCGCTGAGCTTGTGCAGCGACGGCGAGGGGTTCTCGGCAACGAGCGCGATCCCGTCCCGGCAGGTGAGGACCACCACCGAGCGGCCGCGGGCGATTCCCTTCCGGGCGAAGTCCGCCCGGTCCTTCATCAGCTGCTCGGGTGAGACGTAGAACTGCTGCGTCATGGCTCAGGCCTCCGATCCTGCGGCGGACCGGCGGGAGAGCATCTGCTCCACCAGGGTGCGCAGCTCGTGCTCGCGGACCTGCCGGGCCCCGGCGCGCGTGACGACGTAGACCACGGGCCACAGCTGGCGGACCAGGTCCGGGCCTCCGGTGGCCGAGTCGTCGTCCGCCGCGTCGTACAGCGCCTCCACCGCGATCTGCACCGCCTCGTCCTCCTCGAGGCCCGGATGCCAGAGCTTCTTGAGCGCCCCCCTGGCGAAGGCGGAGCCGGAGCCCACGCTGTGGTGCTCATACTCTTCGTAGCGCCCGCCCGTAATGTCGTACGAGAAGAGCCGGCCTTTGTTCCGAAGCGTGTCGTATCCCGCCAGGAGCGGGACGACGGCCAGGCCCTGCAGGGCGAGCGGGAGGTTCTGCCGCACCATGGCCGCGAGCCGGTTGGACTTCGCGTCCAGGCTCATCGGGGTGCCTTCGATCTTGTCGTAGTGTTCCAGCTCGACCTGGAAGAGCCGGATCATGTCGAGCGCAAGCCCGGCCGTGCCGGCAATGCCGAGCACGGAGTAGCTGTCGGCGGGATAGACCTTCCGGATGTGGCGGCTGGCGATGAGGTTTCCGGAGGTGGCCCGCCGGTCGCCGGCCATCACCACGCCCCCGGTGAACGTGAGCGAAACGATGGTCGTGGCCTGCGGCGAGGCCGCACCGGCTCCGCCCGGTGCCGGGCCCAGGGACCGCGCAGAGGGCAGCAGCTCCGGATGGTGCCGCCCCAGGTGATCGCTGAAGGATGACGTTGCGGCCGCGTTCAGCGCCGCCGCGGGGTCCCTGTCCGGCATCCGCTACTGCCCGCCCTTCTGGATGAATCCCCGGACGAACTCCTCGGCGTTGCTTTCCAGCACACCGTCGATTTCGTCCAGCAGATCATCGATGCCTTCGGTCTGTGCGCTTCCGGCGTCCTGCTCGGACGCCGCCGGCGGTGTCTGGTCCTCAAGCTCCTCGTCCTGCGGACGCGAGCCGGTGTTCCTGCGGTCCTGGGTTGCCATGATGCCTTCCCTTTCCCCGACCCGTCCCGGGCCGTGCTCCTATGGTGCCACCGTGGGTCCGCCCCCGTTGAGGAGGCGGGCGACAAAATCTTCGGCGTCGGCTGCAATATCGAACAGCTCCTGCGTCAGGGCCCTGGTTCCGCGCAGCGGTTCCCGGGTGGGAATGCGCTGCAGGCGCCGGCGCGAAGGCAGCTCGAAGATGATCGAGTCCCAGCTGGCGCCCACCACCTCCCCCGGGAACCGGGTGACGCAGCGTCCGCGGAAGTATGCCCGGGTGTCCTCCGGAGGGGTGGTCATCGCCGCGCGGATCTGCGCGTCCGTGACCACCCGTTCCATCTGGCCGTGCTGGGCGAGCCGATAGTACAGTCCCTTTTCCGGCCGCATATCCGAGTACTGCAGGTCGACCAGGTGCAGCCGGGCATCGGACCAGGCCAGCCCGTCCCGGTCGCGGTACGCCTGCAGCAGTTTGAGCTTGGCCACCCAGTCCACCTGCGCCGCCGCTTCCATCGGGTCGCGCTTGAGGGTGCCGACCAGGGCGGTCCACCGGGTGAGGATGTCCTCGGTCTCGGGATCGGCCCCGCCGGCGGACCGGCAGTGGGCGGCCGCCGCCTCCAGGTAGATCTCCTGCAGGTCCAGCCCGGTGACCCGCCGCCCGTCCTTCAGCTCCACCAGTGCCTGCAGTCCGGGATCGTGGCTGATCGCCTGCAGCGCACCCACCGGGTCCCGCAGCTCGATCCGCGGTTCGGTGCCGGCCTCGATCATGGACAGCACCAGGGACGCGGTGCCCGTCTTGAGCAGGATGGAGACCTCGCTCAGGTTTGCGTCTCCAATGATCACGTGCAGCCGCCGGTACTTCTCGGCCACGGCGTGCGGTTCGTCGCGGGTGTTGATGATGGGGCGGCGGATGGTGGTTTCGAGTCCGATTTCGGTCTCGAAGAAGTCCGCCCGCTGGCTCAGCTGGTAGCCCGGCCGCTGGTTGCCGGGGCCCAGCCCCACCCGGCCGGAGCCGCAGACCACCTGCCGGGAGACGAAGAACGGGATGAGCCCGGTGGCCAGCCGCGCAAACGGCACCGAGCGCGGCACCAGGTAGTTCTCGTGGGATCCGTAGGAGACGCCCTTGTTGTCGGTGTTGTTCTTGTAGAGGTGCACCGGCGAGAAGCCGGGTGTGGCGGCGATGTGCCGCATGGCCGCCAGCACGACGGCGTCGCCGGCCTTGTCATACAGGACGGCCGCCTGCGGCGAGGTCACCTCCGGCGAGGAGTACTCCGGATGCGCGTGGTCCACGTACAGCCGCGCCCCGTTGCCGAGGACCAGGTTCATCAGGACCGCGGCGTCCTCTCCCGTGTCGCTGTAGAGCGCGGCCGGGCCTCCGCCCTCCATCGCCACGGATTCCGTGTCCAGGCCGGGCTGGACGTCGGTCAGCTGGGAGGGTTCGGCGGCGGCGCGGGGAACCGTGAAGCCCCGGGCATCGTTCAGCGGAGCCTCGTCGGTGTAGTCCCAGCGGGTGCCGGAGAGGTTGCCCATGCCCGAGCGCACCGTCGCGGCGTAGGCGTTGACGATCTGGCTGGACAGCACGGTGGCGTTGGCGTTCGGCAGCGCCGGTGCCAGGACTCCGTATTCGGTTTCGGTGCCCATCACCCGCCTGACCGTCACAGATACTGTCCCGGGTTGGCCGTGGTTTCAATGGTCCGGCCCGGCTCCTGCCCGGCCTTGCCCTGCACGATGGTGCGGATGTAGGTGATGCGTTCGCCCTTCTTTCCGGAGATGCGGGCCCAGTCGTCGGGGTTCGTGGTGTTGGGCATGTCCTCGTGTTCCCGGAACTCGTCGACGACGGCGCGCATCAGGTGATCGATCCGCAGGCCGCGCTGCCGGTTGGTCAGCAGGTCCTTGATGGCGTATTTCTTGGCCCGGTCCACGACGTTCTGGATGACGGCGCCGGAGTTGAAGTCCTTGAAGTAGAGCATTTCGGTGTCGCCGTTGGCATAGGTGACTTCCAGGTACTCGTTGGACTTGTCCTCGGCGTACATCTTCTCCACGGTCCGGCGGATCATCTCCCGGACCGTCATGCCCGGGTCGTAGCCGTGCTCGGCGAGGTCGTCGCGGTGCAGCGGCAGGTCCGCGGTGAGGTACTTGGCGAAGATCTCCCCCGCGCCCTCGGCGTCGGGCCGCTGGATCTTGATCTTCACGTCGAGCCGGCCCGGGCGCAGGATGGCCGGGTCGATCATGTCCTCGCGGTTCGAGGCGCCGATGACGATGACGTTTTCCAGCTTCTCGACGCCGTCGATCTCGCTGAGCAGCTGCGGCACGATGGTGGTCTCGACGTCGGAGGAGACGCCGCTGCCACGGGTGCGGAAGAGCGAGTCCATCTCATCGAAGAACACCACCACCGGGCTGCCGTCGGAGGCCTTCTCCCGGGCGCGGGCGAAGATCAGCCGGATGTGCCTCTCGGTCTCGCCCACGTACTTGTCCAGCAGCTCCGGACCTTTGATGTTCAGGAAGTAGCTCTTGGTGCCCAGCGAGCCGGTCTGCTCCATCACGCGGGCGGCCAGGGAGTGCGCCACCGCCTTGGCGATCAGCGTCTTGCCGCAGCCCGGAGGCCCGTAGAGCAGGATGCCCTTGGGGGGCTTCAGCCCGTGTTCGCGGTACAGGTCCGGGTGCAGGAACGGCAGTTCCACGGCGTCGCGGATCTGCTCGATCTGCGGGCCGAGCCCGCCGATGTCGGAGTAGGAGATGTCCGGAACCTCCTCCAGGACCAGGTTCTCCACCTCGGAGCGCGGCACCTTTTCCAGCGCGAAGCCGATCCGCGTGTCAACCGTCAGCGCATCGCCGACGCGCACCCGTTCGGCGGCGAGGGGGCCGGTGAGGCGGATGACCCGCTCGTCGTCGGCGCGGCCCACCACCAGCGCCCGGTCCGGGCCCAGCAGCTCCTTGACCGTGAACAGTTCGCCGGAGCGTTCGAAGCCGAGGCCGGCGATCACGGTCAGGGACTCGTTGAGCAGCACCTCCTGGCCGGGCACGATGCGCTCCATGTCCAGCAGGGGGCTGACGGCCACGCGCAGCTTGCGGCCGGACTGCATGATGTCGAGGCTTTCCTGCACCGCGGCCGCGGTGGTGACGCCGGGCGCCGGCGAGGTGCGCTGGTTGACCCCGATCACCGTCCCGAAGCTGAACGGCGTGGCGCCTTCCTTCTCCAGGGCCTCCTTGAGCCGGACGATCTCCGCCCGGGCCGTTTCCAGCATCGCCACCAGGCGTGCGTTGTTATGTGTCAGCGCCGCCAGCTGCCGGTCCAGGTTGCGCAGCTTCTCCCGTAGCACGTGCAGCTGGCGGGCCTGGGCGGCGGGAACGGAGGCCATGGCCTCCGCGCCCTCGCCGGTCCCGCTGGTGTTTTCCGATCCCGCCATGCTGACCCACCGTCCTTTGCCGGTTCACGATCCAGCTCTGACGATAACCCAGCACGCTGTCCAATACATCGGCTTGGACGTCTTGTGTTTTGCGCCGCGGTGACTATGGGTGCGGGTGTTCCTGAGCGAGCCGTTCGGCGCTTTCCAGGGCGCCTCGCTGGACGGTGGAGCTGGCGTCGCGCGCGGCCCGGCGGAGTTTCTTTTCGGAGACCTCGCGTTCCCCTACGGCGGCGGGCGTCCAGGCGTTGAGGTCCTCCTCGGAGAACCCGGTCTTGGAGGCCCGGCGCTTGGGCACCAGGCCGGTCGCCCCTTCGGCCAGCCGCCGCGCGGAAAGCAGGAAGCCGGTGTGCGCGACCATGCGGTGGTCCGGGCGCACGGCCAGGCCCTCCAGGTGCCAGCCGCGGACCATCGATTCCCAGCCTTCGGGCTCGGTGAACCGGCCGTCGGCACGGATCGCCTCGGCCGTGCGGGAGAGCTGGGTGACGGTGGCGACGTAGGAGATCCAGACGCCGCCGGGGGCCAGGACCGTGGCCACCGCGTCGGTGCATTCCCAGGGCGCCAGCATGTCCAGGACCACCCGGTCCACGCTGCCGGGCTCCTCGGTGCGGATCACTTCATCCTGGAAGTCGCCCAGGCTGATCCGCCATGCCGGATGCGGGCCGCCGAAGAAGGTCTCCACGTTGCCGCGGGCGATGTCGGCGAACTCCTCGCGGCGTTCGAAGGAGTGCAGGCTGCCGGAGTCCCCCACGGCGCGCAGCAGGGAGATGCTCAGGGCGCCGGAGCCGACGCCGGCCTCCACCACGCGGGCGCCGGGAAAGATGTCTGCCATGGTGACGATCTGGGCGGCGTCCTTGGGATAGACGACCGCCGCGCCCCGGGGCATGGACAGCACGAAGTCGGAGAGCAGCGGGCGCAGCACCTGGTAGGGATGGCCGGTGGTGTTCGCCACGACGCTGCCTTCGGGCAGGCCGATCAGTTCGTCGTGGGGCAGGTAGCCGCGGTGGGTGTGGAAGGCGCCGCCTTCGGTGAGGGTGATCGTGTTGCGGCGGCCCTTCTCATCGGTCAGCTGCACCCGCTCTCCGGGGCGCAGCGGTCCGCGGCGCCGTTCGGCTCCGTGCGGGCTGGTGGACTCGGCAGCGGCCGGGGTCTGGGGGTCCATGGTGTTCCTTCTTGTTCCGGTGCGGACTGCGGGGGCAGTCGTCGTGCAGGTAGGGGGTGGATCGTGAAAAGCGGGAGTCGGCGGTGTTTCGCCGGCCGGGGTCAGCGCGGCGCCCGTCCGGTCACGGCGCGGACGACGTCGGCCTCATGCAGCAGGCCCACGACGGCGCCGTCGCGGTTGATGACGGCGTATTCGCCTCCCGCGAGGCGGGAGAGGTACTGGACGAGTTCTTCACCGCACGCGACGTCGGGAACGTAGGCGCCCGGGGCCAGCGCGCGGGCGGCGGCGTTCACGGGCGTGCCGGCGGCCAGGTGGTCGGGAACCTGGGCCAGGGCTCCGGGATCCACCACGGCCTCGGGCTGGCCGGTGGGGGCGGTGACCACCAGGGCGGTGCCGGGCCGGGCCCGGAGCGATTCCTGTGCCTGCCGGACGGGTGCGCCGCTGGGGATGCCAAGCGCCGGGCGCATGAGGGCCGCCGCGGTGACCGAAGGCAGCCGCTGGCGCAGCCGGGCGTTCTGGATGGCGGCGCCGGCCCCCATCCACAGGAAGCCGGAGACCAGCGCCGCCACGAGCACCAGCTGCAGGCTGGGTGACTCGCCGCGGCGCAGCGACGGCGCGAAGACCGCCGCCAGCAGGACGACGACGACGATGCGGCCGGCCCAGCCCGCCGCGATGGTGCCCTTTTCCTGGGAGCCGGTGGCCTTCCACACGATGGTCTCCACGATCCGGCCGCCGTCCAGGGGCATTCCGGGCAGGATGTTGAAGATGCCGACCAAAAGGTTCGCCCAGATGAAGATGGCGGACAGCAGTCCGGCCACGGTGCCCGGTGCGAACGCCTCCGGCGCCGCGAACACCAGGGCCCAGGCCAGTCCGGCCAGCAGGAAGTTCGCCGCCGGGCCCGCCAGGGCCACCGCGAGCGAACGCCAGGGCGTGGTGTTCACGGCCCCGAATTGGGTGTGCCCGCCCCAGAGGGTCAGGACGATGCCGGTGGTGGGCCAGCCGTAGGCGCGCGCGGACAGCGCATGGGCCAGCTCGTGGACCAGCACGGAGAGCAGCAGCAGGACGGCGTAGCCCAGGGCGACCGCGTACGCGCCGCCGCCGATGCCGGGCAGGATGGCCGCCACCTGCGGGCCGAACAGCAGCACGATGGCTGCCGCGATGATGAACCAGGACCAGGCCAGGGTGATGGGCACACCGGCGATCCTGCCCAGCGGAATGCCCGGGCGGGTGGGCCGGTCGGGGCCGCCTGCGGTCATCGGATGGCATCCGTTTCCGCCGCCGCGAGGCCGGCCAGGTCCTCGGCGCTGCGTCCGGCGAGGGTGTCCCAGGTGTGGTGGGCGAGCTCGGGCGGCAGCGGCACGAAGTGGGGCACGGCCAGGGTCAGCAGCCCCGCGGCGCGCGCCGAGCGCACCCCGGGAAGCGAGTCCTCGATGCCGATGCAGCGCTGCGGGTCGAGCCCCGGCACGAGCTCCGCCATCCGGTCCATGGCCGCCAGATAGGGTTCGGGATCCGGCTTGCCGGCCCGGACCTGGTCGCCGGTGACCGTGAACTCAAAGGTGCCGGACGGCAGCGCGGCGGCGACGACGTCGGCGAGGCCGGGTTCGGACATGGTCACCATGGCACAGGGAATGCCGCGGGCGCGCAGGTCCGCGAGCAGTTCCCGGGCGCCCGGCCGCCAGGGCACCCGGCGGCGCACCTTTTCGGCCACCTGCGCGGTCATGCGGTCGATGATGGCCCGGACGGGCAGGTCGACGCCGGCCTGCTGCAGGAGGCCGGCTCCCACCGGCAGCGCCTGTCCGACCATGGCCCTGGCGTCCTCATCGGTCCAGGTGCCGCCGAACTCCGCGACCAGTTCCTTCTCCGAGGCGATCCAGCAGGGCTCGGTGTCGACGATGGTGCCGTCCATGTCCCAGAACACGGCCTGGAGACCGGTGGTGCGGTTCAGGGGGGCAGGGGCAGGGGTGACGGACATGCACTCCAGTCTAAGGGCCGCGGGACCGGCCCGGGCGCTGGGCCCGCGCGCCCGGGGTCCGCTCTTGGCGAAGGCCCGCGGTGCGGTCCTGACACCCGGCAGCGGTCGGCATAGGGTAGGCCTGTGAGTGAGAGCGAAAAGACACCCGGGCTGCAGGATGTCCTCGGCGGCCAGGCCGGCGGCAGAGTCACCGTCATGGTGGCTGCCTTCGAGGGGTGGAACGACGCCGGCGAGGCGGCCAGCGACGCCGTGAAGCACCTGGTGCGGCTCTGGGACGCGGAGAAGGCGGCTGCCCTCGACGCCGACGAGTACTACGACTTCCAGTTCACCCGCCCCGTGGTGGAACGCACATCCCGCGGCGACCGGCGCATCAAGTGGCCGGCCACCCGGATCTTCCGCGCCGGGATTCCCGGCGCCGAGCTCGATGTGGTGCTGGTCACCGGCGTGGAGCCGAGCTACAAATGGCGGGCCTACACCGCCGAGCTGCTGGCGCTGGCGCGCGAGCTCGACGTGGACTGCCTGCTGCTGGTGGGAGCCCTGCTGGCGGACGTTCCGCACACCCGGCCCATTCCGGTCACCGCCACTACGGAGGATCCGGAGCTGCGGGCCTGCCTGGGCCTGGAAGCCTCGCAGTATGAGGGTCCCGTGGGCATCGTCGGGGTGCTGGCCGAAATGGCGGCGCTGGCCGACATTCCGGCGCTCTCGCTCTGGGCGGCCGTCCCCCATTACGTCGGGCAGGCGCCCTCGCCCAAGGCCGAGCTTGCCCTGCTTTACCGCATCGAGGACCTGCTGCAGGTTCCGGTCGACGTCGAGCTGCTCACCGAGGAGGCCGAGGCGTGGGAGCGCGGCGTCGACGAGCTCTCCACGGAGGACCCCGAGGTGGCCGCCTACGTGCGCCAGCTCGAGGAGGCCAAGGATACCGCCGAGCTTCCCGAGGCCAGCGGCGAGTCCATCGCCCGCGAGTTCGAGCGCTACCTCAAGCGGCGCCGACGGGACTGATTTCCCGTGGGGCCCTGCCGCCCCGCTGTGCGCCGTTGCCGGCGGGTCCCGGCGCGCGCCTGACGTGCCGGAGCCGGACGGTCTAGAGCCGGACGCCGAGCAGTGCGTCGAGTGCCGCGTGCGCCAGGTCCGTTCCGGTTCCGTTGTCGGGTGCCTGCCGGGCGTCCTCGGCCCACGCATCGGCCGCCGCCAGGGCCGCGGGCGCGTCAAGGTCGTTGGCCAGCGCCGAGCGCAGCTCGTCGAGCAGGCGCTGTGACCGGGCCTCGCCGGCCAGGGGCAGGGCGCTGCGCCAGCGCGAGAGCCGGGTCTGGGCCTGCTGCAGCACGGAGTCCGTCCAGAACCAGTCGCTGCGGTAGTGGTGCGCCAGGATGGCCAGGCGGATCGCGGCGGGCTCGACGCCCTGGCCGCGCAGCCGGGAGACCAGGACCAGGTTGCCGAGCGACTTGCTCATCTTTTCGCCGTCCAGGCCCACCATGCCGGCGTGGGCGTAGTGGCGGGCCAGCGGATGTCCGGTGCAGGCCCAGGCGTGGGCGGCGCTCATCTCGTGGTGCGGGTAGATCAGGTCCGAGCCGCCGCCCTGTACGGTGAACGGCTGCGGAAGGAAACGCTGGGCGATGACCGAACACTCGATGTGCCAGCCGGGACGGCCACGCCCCAGCGTGCCGCCGTTCCAGTCCGGCTCGCCCTCGCGGGCCATGCGCCACAGGAGTGCGTCCAGGGGATTGCGCTTGCCCGGCCGTTCGGGATCGCCGCCGCGCTCGGCGAACAGCGGGAGCATGCCGGCGGGATCCAGGTGGCTGACCTGGCCGGGGTGCCAGGCGCCCGGCTCCTGCGGGTCCAGGTCCGCTGCGGCGTCGACGGAGAAATAGACGTCGCCGTCGGGCTCGCCGCCGGTGCCCGGCACCCGGTAGGCGATGCCGCGGGCGAGCAGGTCCTCGACCGCCGGCACGATCCATTCGACGGATTCGACGGCGCCCACGTAGTGGTCCGGGGCCAGCACGCCCAGTGCCTCCATGTCCTCACGGAACAGCTGGGTCTGCGCGGCGGCCAGCTCCCGCCAGTCCACTCCGGTCTCGTTGGCCCGGACCAGCAGGGGGTCGTCCACGTCGGTGACGTTCTGCACGTACCGGACCGTGTTGCCGGCGTCGCGCCACTGCCGGTTGAGCAGGTCGAAGGCGACGTAGGTCGCGGCGTGCCCCATGTGGGTGGCGTCGTAGGGGGTGATGCCGCAGACGTAGAGTCCGGCCTCTCCCGTGGTGCGCACCGGAACGGGCGCCCCGGCGGCGGTGTCGTGCAGGACCAGTTCCGGAGAGTGTCCGGGCAGGGCGGGAACCGAGGGGGATTTCCAGGCAATCACCGTTCCACTCTACCGGGCGGGCGAAGTGGATTCCGCGCCGGGGCCTCCGGCGGGACAGGTCAAGGGGTCAGTACGCCCAGGCCCAGCATCAGGTAAATCGCCAGGCCCAGCCCGATCCGGTACCACACGAAGAGGCGGTAGCTGCGGGTGGAGACGTAGCGCAGGAACCAGCCGATGATGATGAAGCCCACGACGAAGGCGACCAGGGTGGCAAGGGCGGTCTCCGCCGGGCCGAACGGACCGGGCTCGCCGATCGACTTGAACAGCTGGAAGAAGCCGGAGCCGAAGACGGCGGGAATCGCCAGCAGAAAGGCGTAGCGTGCCGCCGCCTCACGGTTGTAGCCCATCAGCAGGCCCGCGGTGATCGTGCCGCCGGAGCGCGACACGCCCGGAATGAGGGCCAGTGCCTGCGCGAAGCCGTACAGGATGCCGTGCTTGTAGGTGAGCCTGCTCAGGTCACGGTCCTGCCGGCCGATCGCGTCGGCGACGGCCAGGATGATGCCGAAGACGATGAGCATGGTCGCCACGATCCACAGGCTGCGGAAGGTGGTTTCAATCTGGTCTTCGAAGAGCAGCCCCAGGATGACGATCGGCAGGGTGCCGACGATGATCAGCCAGCCCATCCTGGCGTCCGGATCGCTGCGGGGAACCCGGCCCGCGAGGGAGCCGAACCAGGCCTTGACGATCCGGACGATGTCCTTCCAGAAGTACACCGCGACGGCGGTCTCGGTGCCGAGCTGGGTGATGGCGGTAAACGCGGCCCCCGGATCCTGGGCGCCGGGGAGCAGCTCGCCGACGATGCGCAGGTGGGCGCTGGAGGAAATGGGGAGGAATTCGGTCAGGCCCTGCACCAGGCCCAGGAGGACAGCTTCAAACCAGTTCACGCTAACGACTCTAGGGCACGCCGAAGGGTGTGCCGGTCAGGGCCCCGGCCCGTCAGCCCCGGGTGCGGTCCTCAGCCGCGGCCGCGCAGCGACGCTCCCCCGTCGTCCTCGAGCGGCTCCTCGACGATGTCCTCGGTGCCGTAGCCCAGGGGATCAGCCGCGTCGTCGTCGGTGTCCTCGTCTTCGTCGTCATAGATCTCCAGCGGGGTCACCTCGCCGTAGGCGTCGTAGAGGACTTCCTCGTAGACTTCGAAGGCATCGGCGATGGCCAGATAGGCGTTCTCCACCACAGGGTCCTTCTCGCCCCGGCGGGCCGCCGCCGCGGCCAGATGCTCCTCGAGGGCGGTCACCAGTGACTGGAGCGCGATACGCGGATCTATGCTCATGACCTAGACGTTATCGGGAAAGCGGGCAAAATTGGAGACAAATGCGTGAACAACTTCTGCAGCCGGAAGTCCGGCCACATGGTGGAGCCGTCCGTACGTATGAATACCTTGTGATCTCCGTGAGTCCTGACGAATCGCTGCCGGAGGCACGTGCCCGGGTGGCCGAACACGCCGAATACGGCAAGTGGGAGCTGCACCGCAGCTGCATCTACCAGGGCGGCGGACGCCGGTTCTGGCTCCGCCGCCGGGTGATGCGTGTGGTGCGCACCGCCTGAGGTCCCGGAAGCGGGGTCTTCCGCTCAGCCGGGTGCTACCGCCCCGCTTCCTCCACCGGCCCGAGCAGGGCCGTGGCCATCGAGGCGTGCGCCGCGTCCTCGTTGGTGGGATGGAAGATGCCCGCGAGCACGTCGCGGTAGAGGCGCTCCAGCTCGTGCCCGCGCGAGTAGGCCTGCCCGCCGGCGACCTTCACCGCCTGCTCGACGACGCCGCGCGCGGCCTCCACGGTCCGCAGCTTCAGGGCGGACAGCCGGGGAAACCAGAGCGCGCCGTGGTCGGCCCCCTCCTCCAGGTCCCGCGCAACGGCGTCGACCTGGGGCCGGATGCCGTCCATGACGATCGCCGCATCAGCCACCCGCCAGCGGATGTAGGGGTCGGCGGCGGCGGACGCGCCGCCCCTGCGCCGGCTCAGCGCGGCGTCGGCCGCCAGCTCCGCCGCACGGTCTCCGACGCCGTTGTAGACGGCGGAGAGCAGGGTCGAGAAGAGCGCGAAGATCCCGAACACAAACTGGTCCCCGTGCGGGCCGACCGGGGTCTTCCGCACGATCCGCTCCGCGGGAACGGCCGCCGAGTCCAGGATCGTGCTGCGCGACTGGCTGGCCCGCATGCCCATGGTGTTCCAGTCCTGCGGTGACTGGATGCCTGCGGTGCCGCGGTCGGCGAACCCGAAGACCAGCCGGGGTTCCTCGGGCACGGAATCGTCACGGCCGAAGATGCCCAGCCTGGTCCACGCCGGTGCCAGGCTGGTGAAGATCTTCCGTCCGGTGAAGGCATAGCCCCCATCCTCCTGCGGCACGGCGGAGGTGGCGGAGTCGAAGAGGACGGCACTGTTGCCCGGTTCGGAGATGCCGAAGGCAAACAGCTCGCCCGCAGCTGCCTCACGCAGGATGAAGGACAGCGAGTCGTCGCCGCGCAGCGAGAGCAGATGGGCGACGCCGCACCACACCAGGTGCATGTTGACCGCCAGGGCGGTGGCCGGTGCCGCCGAGGCCAGGAGCCGCTGGCAGGCCACCACCTCAGGGATGCCGAGGCCGTGCCCGCCCCCGCTCCGCGGGGTGAACAGGGCCAGGTAGCCGGCCTCGCGCAGGTCCTGTAGGTCCTCGTCGAAGAAGGCGTTGGCGTCGTCGTAGCCGGCGGCACGGGAACGGATGCGTTCCAGCAGCGCCGGCGTCAGGATGTCAGCGGCGGGCATGGGTCCTCCTGCTTGGAGTCGATGGCGGTCAGGTGGCGGTCAGTAGGTCCTCAGCAGGCGGGAGAGGACCCGGGTGCCGAACTGCAGGGCTTCGACGGGGACCCGCTCGTCCACCCCGTGGAACATCCCGGTGAAGTCCAGGTCCTCCGGCAGCCGCAGGGGTGCGAACCCGTAGCCGGTAATGCCCAGCCGGCTCAGCGATTTGTTGTCGGTGCCGCCGGAAAGCGTGTAGGGCAGGACCGGAGCGCCGGGGTCTTCGGCCTGGAGGGAATCAACCATGGCGTCCACCAGCGACCCGCTGAAGGGAACTTCGAGGGCGATGTCGGCGTGGTCGACGCTGACCTCCACGCGGGAACCGGCGAGGGACCGGATGGTTTCCAGCACGGCCTCCTCCTGCCCGGGCAGGGTCCTGGCGTCGATCAGCGCCTCGGCGGAGCCGGGGATGACGTTGTGCTTGTAGCCGGCGGACAGGACTGTGGGGTTCGCCGTATTCTGCAGCGTCGCGCCCACGAAGCGGGCAACGGTGCCCAGTTCGGCGAGCAGGCGCTCGGGATTGTCGGGATCGAACTCGACGCCGGTCAGGTCGGTGACGCCGTCCAGGAAGGCGCGGGTGGTGTCGGTGAGCTCAATCGGCCAGGGGTGGGTGCCGATCCGGGCCACGGCCTCCGCCAGGGCGGTGACGGCGTTGTCCGTGTTGATCTGCGACCCGTGCCCGGCCCGTCCGGCCGCCCTGAGGCGGAGCCACGCTATGCCCTTTTCCGCCGTCTGCAGCAGATAGGTCCGCCGGCCGCCGATCGTGGCGGAGAAGCCGCCCACCTCGGAGATGGCCTCTCCTGCCCCTTCGAACAGCTCGGGCCGGTGCTCGACCGCCCAGCCGGCACCCTGCCGGCCGCCCGCCTCCTCGTCGGCGAACATGGCCACGATCAGGTCCCGCCGGGGCTGGACACCGGAGGAGGCCATCTCACGGACCACGGAGAGGATCATGGCGTCCATGTCCTTCATGTCCACCGCGCCGCGGCCCCAGATCAGCCCGTCCTGCAGCTCTCCGGAGAACGGGTCGAGCGTCCAGTCCTGCTTCTGTGCGGGCACGACGTCGAGGTGCCCGTGGACCACCAGCGCAGGCAGGGACGGGTCGGAGCCCGCGAGGCGGGTCACCAGGGAGGTCCGCCGCGGGGCTGCTTCGAAGAGCGTGACGTCCAGCCCGACGTCGGCCAGCAGCGCCGCGGTGTACTCGGCCGCTTCGCGCTCCCCCGGGCCGCTGCCGTCCCCGTAGTTGGACGTGTCGATGCGGATCAGGTCGCGGCAGATGCGCGCCACCTCGTCTTCGGCCCGGTACGGCTCCACGCTGCTCCTCCTTGGTCGGTCTGCTGCCAGCCTAGCGGCCCGCCGTCGTCGACGGTCCGGACGGCGCGTCACGGTGGCTCCCGGTGACGCGCCGTCCGGCGCCTCCGGAGGCCGATTTCCACTTGGCGGATAAACCGTGTTAGAGTTTTACCCGTTGCTTTCGAGGCGCCGGGAACACCGGAGGCCGAGAAATCCACCCTGCGCGGGTGGCGGAATGGCAGACGCGCTAGCTTGAGGTGCTAGTCCTCTTATTGAGGGTGGGGGTTCAAGTCCCCCTCCGCGCACGGCGAAGGCCCTGGAACCGGTTCGGTTCCGGGGCCTTGTTCGTTGTGCCGTCCCTTTGGCTGCCGCAGCCGGCCTCGGTACCCTCAGGCTATGGCCACCAACCTGCTGCTGGTGTTGTTCTTCCTCCTGCTCGGCGGGGTGTTCGCCGCCGCGGAAATGGCCCTGGTGTCCCTCTCCGAGGGACAGATCAGCGCCATCGAGCGCAGCGGTGGCCGCAGCGGAGCCAAGATCGCCGCACTGGCCCGGAACCCCAACCGGTTCCTCTCCGCCATCCAGATCGGCGTCACGCTCTCCGGCTTCTTCTCCGCCGCCTACGGCGCCTCCGCGCTGGCGCCCTCCGTCTCCCCCGTCCTGGCCGGGTGGGGCGTACCCCCGGCCACGGCGGAGGTGATCGCCCTCGTCTTCATGACCCTGCTGATCGCCTACCTCTCCCTGGTCTTCAGCGAGCTGGTACCGAAGCGGCTGGCGATGCAGAACGCTGCCTCCTTCACCCGGATCCTCGCCCCCTCGCTGAACGCCTTCGCCGTCGTCATGCGGCCGGTCATCGCCCTGCTCTCGGCTTCGACCAACGCCGTGGTCCGCCTGCTGGGCGGCAACCCCTCCCTGCGCAGCCAGCCGATGACCAGCGAAGAGCTCTATGACATCGTCAGCGCCAGCCCGGTGCTCGCGGAGGAGAGCAGGCGCATCCTCTCCGACGTGTTCGGGGCCGGAAGCCGGCTGCTCCAGGAGGTCATGCGCCCGCGCCCCCAGGTGCTGTTCCTGCGTGCGGACCTGTCGATGGAGGAGGCCCGGCGCCGGGTGCTCGAGCTGCCCTACTCGCGCTATCCGGTGATCGGGACCTCGACGGACGACGTCCTCGGCTTCATCCACGTCCGGGACCTCATGCCGGTGCGCGACGCCGGGACGCCCGCGGCCCGCGAGGGCACCCTGCGCTCGATCACCCGCCCCATCCTCTTCCTGCCGGGAACCGCCGAGGTGCTGCCGTCCCTGTCCCGGATGCGGCGGGAACAGAGCCACATCGCGGTGGTCGCGGACGAATACGGAGGCACGGACGGGATCGTCACGCTGGAGGACCTGGTCGAGGAGCTGGTCGGGGAAATCTATGACGAATTCGACGCCGGACGGGACCCGGAGGACCGCTCCCGGCGGGAGGCGGGCACCCTGGTCGTCGACGGAGCGCTGATCCTGCAGGAGTTCGGCCGGCTGTCCGGCATTGAACTGCCCGAGGGCCAGTACGAAACGGTCGCCGGCTACATCCTGGAGCGGCTGGGCAGGATGGCCCGCCCCGGCGACGAGGTCGAGGCGCCCGGCTGCGTGCTCAAGGTCGTCTCGGTGCAGGGCCACCGCATCGGCAGCGTCCGGGTCCTCCCGGTGCAGTGATCCGCGGCCCCCATTGCACCCCGCACCGGGCGGCGAGCAGAATACCCGCAGGACGGGGCACACCGATCAGCGGGAGGCCAGGACATGAGCGAGACCGCACCCACCCCCGCACCCGAGCTGAAACGGGTCATCGGCACCCGGCTGCTGCTGCTGTTCATCATCGGCGACATCCTGGGCACCGGCGTGTACGCCCTGACCGGGCAGATCGCCGGCGAAGTCGGCGGCGCGGCCTGGGCGCCGGTGCTGCTGGCCTTCGGAGTGGCCGCGGTGACGGCGCTGTCCTACCTGGAACTGGTCACCAAGTATCCGCAGGCCGCCGGGGCCGCGCTGTACACCCACAAGGCGTTCGGGCTGCACTTCCTGACCTTCCTGGTCACCTTCGCCGTGCTGTGCTCAGGCATCACCTCCGCGACCACGGCCTCCAAATTCCTCGCGGAGAACTTCATCGTCGGATTCAACCTGGACTGGGACCAGACGGGGGTGACACTGGTCGCCGTGGCCTTCCTCCTGCTGCTGGCGCTGATCAACCTGCGCGGCGTGGGCGAGAGCATCAAGCTCAACGTCGTGCTGACGCTGATCGAGCTGACCGGCCTGCTGATCGTGATCGGCATCGGCTTCTGGGCGATGAGCCAGGGCAACGTGGACTTCTCACGGGTCACCGTCTTCGAAACGGCGGAGGGCAAGGGGGTCTTCCTGTCCCTGACCGCGGCCACCTCGCTGGCCTTCTTCTCCATGGTCGGGTTCGAGGACTCGGTCAACATGGCGGAGGAGACGAGGGAGCCGGCGCGGATCTTCCCCAAGGTCATGCTGACCGGGCTGGGGATCACCGCGTTCATCTACGTGCTGGTCTCCATTGCCGCCGTCGCGGTGGTTCCGGTCGGGCAGCTCGCGGACAGCGCCACTCCCCTGCTCGAGGTGGTCCAGGCCGGCGCGCCGAACTTCCCGATCGACGTGATCTATCCGTTCCTGTCGATCTTCGCCGTCGCCAACACCGCCCTGATCAACATGCTGATGGCCTCCCGCCTGCTCTACGGCATGGCCCGGCAGGAGGTCCTGCCGCCGTTCCTCTCGAAGGTGCTGCGCGGGCGCCGCACCCCCTGGGCCGCCATCGTCTTCACGACGATCATCGCCCTCGGGCTGATCGTCTTCGTGACCAACTTCGTGGGACGCGAAACGGTCAGCGCGCTGGGCGGCACCACGGCGCTGCTGCTGCTGGCCGTGTTCACGGTGGTCAACATCGCCGCCCTGGTGCTGCGCCGCGACCCCCGGCCGGAGGGCTCCTTCCGCTCCCCCGGGATCACCCCCTACGTGGGGGTGGCCACCTGCGCGTTCCTCCTCGGCCCGTGGGCGCAGGACGCGATCGAATACCGGATAGCCGGCCTGCTGCTCGCGCTGGGGGTTTTCCTGTGGGCGCTCACCTGGCTGTGGAACCGGGGAGCACGGGCGCGCCGGACCCGGTTCAGCGATCCCGAGGAGCTGCACGGATGAGGGCGCCGGTACTGCAGGAACAGAAGGAAAGGGGAAGGCCGTGAGCGTCGTCGTCGGCTACATCGATACCCCGGAGGGACAGGCGGCGCTCCAGGCCGGCCGGGCCGCCGCGGTGCTGCTGCGGGAGCAGCTGGTCATCATCAACGTCAGCGGCCCGCACCACGGGCTGCGGCACCTGCCGACGCCGGAAGATGAGGAGCAGGCGCTGGCCGCCGTTGACCGCGCCCTGGCCGCGGAAGGGCTGGCCCACGCCATCGTCCATCCCGTCGGGGACTATGACCCGGCCGAGGAGATCCTCCGCGCCGCCGCCGACCATGCGGCGTCGCTCCTGGTGCTGGGCATCCGCCGGCGCACCCCGGTGGGCAAGCTCATCATGGGCAGCACCGCGCAGCGGGTGCTGCTGGAGGCGGACTGCCCCGTCCTCACCGTCAAGCCCGGAGACTGAGCGGGCGGCGGGCCGGAAGCCCGCCGCCCTGACTCAGTCCGCTTCAGCGGGTCCGGTGCAGTCCGTCCGGCTCAGGCCGTGCCGCCGGCGCCGAGCTGCTCCGCCCGGATTTCCGCCGGGCCGAGCGGGGCGACCGAGCCCGAGAAATGCCGACGCTGGGACCGCGGGTTCCAGCCGGTGAAGGACGATCCGGCCCAGCCGGCGTCCGTCTCCTCGTCCTGGATGGCGAGGGCGACGGTCGCGGGCAGGAACACGGGAGCTTCGAACCGGATGTCCCAGGCGAACGCGTCGGTGTGCGGGGGCACGGCCTCCTCCACCACACGCGAGGCCAGGTACATGCCGTGGGCGAGTGAGCGCTTCATGCCGAGCGCCTTGGCCGAGAGCCGGCTCAGGTGGATCGGGTTGAAGTCACCCGAGACCTTCGCATAGCTGCGGCCGGCGTCCAGGCCCAGCCGCCACTGCGCCGTCGGCGTGGGCGGCAGGAAGTCCCGGCGTTCCTGCGCCCCGGGACGGTCCAGCTCGGGCAGGAACACCCCCTTGGCCAGGTAGGTGGACCGTCCCTGCCAGACGAGCCCGCCGTCTGCGCTGACCTCGGAGACCAGCTCCACCTGGGTGCCGGCCCGGTGGCCGGCGAGGTTCTCCGCCCAGGCGGCGACGCTCAGCGGCTCGGACCAATGGACCGGCCGCAGGTGGTGCACCTCGTTGCGCAGGTGCACCATGCCCAGCAGCGGCAGCGGGAAGTCCTCGCGGGCCATCACGCTCATGGCCACCGGAAAGGCGAAGGTGTGCACGTAACCCGAGGGCAGCACGTCCTGGGCGCTGTGCGCCACCAGGCGCTGGAACTCGGTCAGTTTGTCCAGGTCGACGGCCGCGTCGGCCACCTCGTGGCGCACCGCCGGAAGCGAGGTTCCGCCGTCGCCCCTGGTCAGCCGGCTGCGCGCCGCGCTGCCCAGCGCGGACAGGTAGAGCTTGCCGAGGGCGGGTATTTCGGGAAGCTGCTGCTGCCTCATGCCCCCACCATATTCTGGCCGCAGACGCGCAGCACCTGGCCGTTGACCCCGGCTGCGGCGTCGGAGGCCAGGAAGGCGATGGTCTCGGCGACGTCGAGCGGCAGCCCGCCCTGCTGCAGGCTGGACAGCCGGCGCGCCACCTGGCGGGTCAGCGGCGGAATCGCGGCGGTCATGTCGGTCTCGATGAACCCTGGCGCGACCGCGTTGATGGATCCGCCGCGCGGGCCGATCAGCGGCGCGGTGGCCCGCACCATGCCGATGACACCGCCCTTGGAGGCGGCGTAGTTGGTCTGCCCGCGGTTGCCCGCGATGCCGCTGGTGGAGGCCAGGGACACGATCCGGCCGTCGGGGCTGAACCCCTCGGAGGCCAGGAAGGCCTCGTTCATGCGCAGCTGGGAGGCGATGTTGACCGCGATGACCGAACCCCAGCGGGCCTCGTCCATGTTGGCCAGCAGCTTGTCACGGGTGATGCCGGCATTGTGGATGACGATGTCCAGCCGGCCGTAGCGCTCGACCGCGTGCGCCAGGATCCGCTCGGCGGCGTCGTCGCGGGTGATGTCCACCTGCAGCGCCGTGCCGCCGATCGAGTTCGCCACCTTCGCCAGCTGCTCGCCCGCGGCCGGGACGTCGACCACGATGACGCGGGCGCCGTCGCGGTGCAGCACCCGGGCAATGGCGGCGCCGATGCCCCGGGCGGCGCCGGTCACGACGGCGACCTTGCCGGCCAGCGGGGCGTTCCAGTCCGCCGGCAGGGTGCCGGCATCGGAGCCGACGGTGATGAACTGGCCGCTGACATAGGCGCTCCTGCCCGAAAGCAGGAATCGCAGGGCGGCGGCGACCGACGGCGCCGTGGCGCGGACCCCGTTGGCCAGCACGATGCCGTTGGCGGTGGCACCGCCGCGCAGTTCATGGGCAATGGAGCGCAGCGCCCCGTCCACGCCCTGCCGCGCGGCGGCGGCCGCGGGGTCCTGGGCCTCGGCCGCCGGACGGGAGACCGTGACGACGCGCCCGCCTGCAGCCAGGTCGCGCAGCGACGCGCCGGCCGCCAGCGTCGGCTCACCGAGGTCGGCGGGCGAGGCGGCGTCGTCGAGCACAATCAGGATCGCGCCGAGCTTCTCCTTCGGGGTGGCGTGGCGCCGCACGTCCTGGTCCCAGGAGAGCAGCAGCTGCGCGAGGTCATCTGCGCTCTCGCCCTTGCCGAGCACCAGCACCGGCCCGGGGACCAGCGGCTTGGCCGGATCGAAGCGGCGCAGGATGGCCGGACGGGGCAGGCCCAGCCGCTTGGCGAGTTCCTTGGTGATACCGGTGTTGACCAGCTTCAGATATGCATCCGCCATCTCAGCGTCCTTCCAGGATGGCGACGAGGCCCTGTCCGCCGGCGGCGCAGATCGAGATGAGTCCGCGGCTGCCCGGTCCCTTTTCGTGCAGCATCTTGGCCAGGCTGGCCACGATGCGGCCGCCGGTGGCGGCAAACGGGTGGCCGGCGGCCAGCGAGGAGCCGTTGACGTTGAGCCTGCTGCGGTCGATGCTGCCCAGCGGCCCGTCCAGGCCCAGCCGGGTGCGGCAGAACTCGTCGTCCTCCCAGGCGGCCAGGGTGGAGAGCACGGTGCCGGCGAAGGCCTCATGGATCTCGAAGTAGTCGAAGTCGTCGAAGCCCAGGCCGTTGCGCTCCAGCAGGCGCGGCACGGCGAAGGCCGGGGCCATCAGCAGCCCGTCCTTGCCGTGCACGAAGTCCACTGCGCCGGCTTCGGCGTCGATGACGTTCGCGAGCATCGGCAGGTCGTGCTCCCGGGCCCACTCCTCGGAGCCGAGCAGCACCACGGAGGCGCCGTCGGTCAGCGGGGTGGAGTTGCCGGCGGTCATGGTGGCCTCGTCGCCCAGGCTGCGGCCGAACACGGGCTTCAGCTTCCCGAGCTTCTCCATCGTGGTGTCCGGGCGCAGATTGGCGTCCCTGGACAGGCCGCGGTACGGGGTCAGCAGGTCGTCGAAGAAGCCCCGCTCATAGGCGGCGGCCAGGTTGCGGTGGCTGTTGTAGGCCAGTTCGTCCTGCGCCTCGCGGGTGATCTTCCACTGCGCCGTCGTCAGCGCCTGGTGTTCGCCCATGGACAGGCCCGTACGCGGCTCGCCCGTGGTGGGCGCGTTGGGTGAGAGGTCCTTGGGACGCAGTTTGGCCACGGCCGCCAGCTTCTGCTTGGCGGTCCGGGCGCGGGACAGGTCCAGCAGCACCCGGCGCAGTCCCTCGCTGACGGCGATGGGGGCGTCGGAGGCGGAGTCGACGCCGCCGGCGATGGCGGACTCCAGCTGGCCCAGCTTGATCTTGTTGGCCAGGGAAATAACGGTTTCGAGGCCGGTCGCGCAGGCCTGCTGCACGTCGTAGGCCGGAGTTTCCGGCGCCAGCGCCGACCCGAGGACGGCTTCCCGGGTGAGGTTGAAGTCGCGGGAGTGCTTAAGGACCGCGCCGCCGGCGACTTCGCCGACGCGCTCGCCCTGCAGGCCGAAGCGGGCCACCAGTCCATCCAGGGCAGCGGTCAGCATGTCCTGGTTGGAGCTGTAGGCATACTTGCCGCCGCTGCGGGCAAACGGAATCCGGTTGCCGCCGATGACGACTGCCTGGCGGGCCACGGTGCCCGGCCGCCCGCCCGCGGCGGTGTCGGCTTGCTGCTTCTCAGCCATGGGGTTCTTCTCCTTGGATCTGCGTCTGGGGGGATCCGCCGCAAATGTGACGGTAGTTACCGATACCCAGCGTACCTGATACGCTGGGTATCGTGAACATCGCAGTCAGGGAAACAACGGGGCCCTCCCCCGACGGCCGGTCCGCCCGCTGGGAGGCGCACCGCGCCGAGCGGCGGACCGCGCTGATCAGCATGGCGCGCCGGGCCGTGCACACGCTCGGCTACGCGGCCTCCATGGAGGAGATCGCAGCCGCCTCCGGAACCTCGAAGTCAGTCTTCTACCGCTACTTCGGCGACAAGTCCGGCCTGCAGCAGGCGATGGGCGAGGTGGTCATCAGCCAGATGCAGGAGAAGATCCTCGCCGCCGGGCGCACCGCGGCCTCTCCGCGCGCCGGGCTGCGGGCCATGGTCTCGGCCTATCTGCAGATGGCCCAGACCTCGCCGAATGTCTATGCGTTCGTCACCGGACGGGTGATCAGCGACTCCCCGGGCGCGCCGTCGGGGGCCCTCGAGAACACCCTGTCCAACTTCTTCGAATCCATCACCGCCATGATGGACCGCGCCATGCGCAGTTTCCTCGCCGGACGCACCGTCTCCCAGCAGCAGGACCTCGCAGCCGCGTTCTGGCCCACGGCGGCCCTCGGCATGGTCCGCGCCGCCGGTGAACGCTGGCTGGCCGCCGGTGACGCCCGGCCCACCGAGGAGGAAATGACGGACCAGATCACCGCCTGGCTGTTCGACGGCATCGAGCACAATCTCGTCCCCGACGCCGGCCTCTCCCCCGATTCCCGTTCCACCGCAAACCGTAAGGAACCGAAATGACGCAAACCGCCTCCCCCTCCGCGCGCCAGCTTCCCGCCAGCGCCGCCGTGGCCGACAACGACAGCGCCGTCGTCGACGTCACCGCCCTCGGCGAGGTCCTGCTCGGCCGCTGGGCCGACATCCGCCGCACCGCACGCGACCTGGCCGGCCACGACGAGCTGCACACCCCCGCCGGACTGACCCACCACGAGCACCGCGAACGGGTGCTCAAGCAGCTGCACTACCTGGTCGACGCCGGTGCGGTGCACCGTGCCTTCCCCGAATACCTGGGCGGGCAGGACAACCACGGCGGCAACGTCGCCGGCTTCGAGGAGTTGGTCATGGCCGACCCCTCGCTGCAGATCAAGGCCGGCGTGCAGTGGGGCCTGTTCGGCTCCGCCGTCATGCATCTGGGCAACCGGGAGCACCACGAAAAGTGGCTGCCGGGCATCATGAGCCTGGAGATCCCCGGTTGCTTCGCCATGACCGAGACCGGCCACGGTTCCGACGTCGCCTCCATCGCCACGACGGCCACGTATGAGCCGGAGACCGAGGAGTTCATCCTCCACACCCCCTTCCGCGCGGCCTGGAAGGACTACATCGGCAACGCCGCCCTGCACGGCAAGGCGGCCGTCGTCTTCGCCCACCTGATCACCCAGGGCGTGGACCACGGCGTGCACGCCTTCTATGTGCCGCTGCGCGGTGAGGACGGGAACTTCCTGCCCGGCATCGGCGGCGAGGACGACGGCGTCAAGGGCGGCCTCAACGGGATCGACAACGGCCGGCTGCACTTCACGCATGTGCGGATTCCGCGGACCAACCTGCTCAACCGCTACGGCGACGTGGCGGCCGACGGCACCTACACCTCCTCTATCGACAGCCCCGGGCGCCGCTTCTTCACCATGATCGGAACCCTGGTGCAGGGCCGGGTCTCCCTCGACGGCGCCGCCGTCGCGGCCAGCAAGATGGCCCTCAAGACCGCCATCCAGTACGGCGTCGAACGGCGCCAGTTCAACGCCTCCTCGGACATCCGCGAAGAGGTGCTGCTGGACTACCAGCAGCACCAGCGCCGCCTGCTGCCGCGCCTGGCCACCACCTACGCCGCTGCCTTCGCCCACGAGGAGCTGCTGCAGAAGTTCGACGACGTCTTCTCGGGCGCGCACGACACCGACGAGGACCGGCAGGACCTGGAGACCCTGGCCGCCGGCTTCAAGGCCCTGTCGACCTGGCACGCGCTGGACACCCTCCAGGAGGCCCGCGAGGCCTGCGGCGGAGCCGGCTTCCTTGCCGAGAACCGGCTGCCGCTGCTGCGGGCGGACCTGGACATCTACGCCACCTTCGAGGGTGACAACACCGTGCTGCTCCAGCTGGTCGCCAAGCGCCTGCTGGCTGACTATGCGAACGAATTCGCCGGGGCCGACTTCGGCGTGCTGGCCCGGTACGTCGTCGGGCAGGCCACGGAACGCACGCTGGTGCGGTCCGGCCTGCGGCAGATGGTCCAGACGGTGGCCGACACCGGCTCCGAGAAGAAGTCCGCCGTCGCGCTGCGGGACCCGAAGACCCAGCATGACCTGCTGGCCGACCGGGTCGGCACCATGGTCGCCGAGGTCGGCGGGGCGCTGCGGGAAGCCCGCAGGCTGCCCAAGGAGAAGGCCGCGGCAGTGTTCAACGAGAACCAGCATGCGCTGATCGAAGCGGCACGAGCGCACACCGAGCTGCTGCAGTGGGAGGCCTTCACCCGGGGCCTGGACCGGATCACCGACGAAGGCACCCGCCAGGTCATGACCCGCCTGCGGGATCTGTTCGGCCTCTGCCTGATCGAGAAGAACCTGGCCTGGTACCTGATGAACGGCCGGCTGTCGGCCCAGCGTGCCCGGACCCTGGGCGACTACATCAACCGCCTGCTGGCCAAGCTGCGCCCCCACGCCGTGGACCTGGTGGACGCGTTCGGCTACGGGCCCGCGCAGCTGCGCACCAGCCTCGCCGCCGGCGATGAGAAGGCCCGGCAGGACGAGGCGATGGAATACGCCCGGCTGATGCGCGCCAGCGGCGCCGCTCCCCTGGATGAGAAGATCCTGATTCAGCGCCGCCGCCAGCAGGAACGCGCGGCGGCGAAGGCCAAGGGCCGCAGCTGACGACGCCGGCACCTGCCGGAACGGGCCCCGGAGCGCTGAACTGATCAGCGCTCCGGGGCCTGCCCCGTTCGTGGTGCCGGTTCAGCCCGCTCCCGGGGAGCCCGGACTCAGGAAAGGACCGAGCGGTAGACCTCGAGGGTCGCCTGGCCGATGGAGTCCCAGGAGAAATGGTCTCGGGCCCGCTCACGGCCGGCCCGGCCCATGCGCTCCGCCAGGGACGGGTCGGTGACCACCTCGGTAAGCGCCGCGGCGAAGTCCGCCACGAACACGTCGGGTTCCAGCGGTGTGCCGGTGCCGTCGTCGACCTGCTCCAAAGGGACCAGGAGTCCGGTGACCCCGGGATCCACGACCTCCGGTATGCCCCCGGTGGCGCTCGCGACGACGGCGGTGCCGCAGGCCATCGCCTCCAGGTTCACGATCCCGAGGGGCTCGTAGACGGACGGGCAGGCGAAGACCGTGGCGCAGCTGAGGATGCTGATCACCTCGGCCCGCGGCAGCATGCGCTCAATGACGATGACGCCGCGGCGCGTGCGCTGCAGGTCCTCGATCAGCGCCGCCGTCTCCGCTGCCAGCTCGGGCGTGTCGGCCGCGCCCAGGCAGAGCACCAGCTGCACGTCCGGCGGCAGCATGGCCGCGGCGCGGAGCAGGTAGGGCACACCTTTCTGCCGGGTGTTGCGGCCCAGGAACACCACCGACGGCGCCTCCGGGTCGATCCCGAAGGCACGCACGGCCGCGGCGTCGGGGTCCGGGCGCCACAGCTCGACGTCGATTCCGTTGTGCACCACGCGCACCTTGGCCGGATCGACCTCCGGGTAGCTGCGCAGGATATCCCGCCGCATGCCCTCGGACACCGCGATGATGGCTGCGGCGGCGTCATACGCCGTCTTCTCCACCCATGAGGACACCGCGTATCCGCCGCCCAGCTGCTCGGCCTTCCAGGGCCGCAGCGGTTCCAGGCTGTGCGCGCTGAGCACGTGGGGAATCCCGTGAAGCAGGGAGCCAAGGTGGCCGGCCATGTTCGCGTACCAGGTGTGCGAATGCACGAGGTCCGCGCCGGCCAGGTCGCCGAGCATCTGAAGGTCGGTTCCCAGGGTCTGCACCGCAGGGTTGGCCCCGGCCAGGCCGGCAGGCGTCTGGTAGGTGCTCACCTTCGCGCCGTGGAAGTCCTCCTCCCGGGGCGCCCCGAAACAGTGCACCCGCAGGTCCACCTGCCGGGCCAGGACGCGGCTGAGCTCGGCCACATGCACACCTGCGCCGCCGTAAATCTCGGGCGGGAATTCCTTGGAGACCATATCTACTCGCACTTCTCCAACGTAGTGCACGGGGTGCATGTGATCTAGTGTGATTATCAGCAGACTGACGGCGTGCGGCCCCCAACGACGCCCGAGGCCCTGCCCCGGGGCGGGGGAACCGCCCCGGACGGACGGAAGAGGACGGGACCAATGGCGTTGAAGAAGGTTCTGGCGGTCGTGCTGGCCGGCGGAGAAGGCAAGCGGCTGATGCCGCTGACCGCGGACCGGGCCAAGCCCGCGGTTCCGTTCGCCGGCCGCTACCGGCTCATCGATTTCGCACTCTCCAACCTGGTGAACTCGGGCTACCTGCAGGTTGTGGTGCTGACCCAGTACAAGTCCCACAGCCTGGACCGGCACATCTCCGAAACCTGGCGGCTGTCCACCCAGCTGCAGAACTACGTCGCTTCGGTGCCCGCGCAGCAGCGGGTGGGCAAGAGCTGGTTCCTGGGCAGCGCCAACGCCATTTACCAGTCCATGAACCTGATCGACGACGCCCGGCCCGACATCGTCGTCGTCATCGGCGCCGACCACGTCTACCGGATGGACTTCTCGCAGATGGTGGAGGCGCACATCGCCTCCGGCGCCCCGGCAACCGTCGCCGCCGTCCGGCAGCCGCTCTCGCTTGCTGATCAGTTCGGCGTGATCGAAACCGACCCCGAGGATCCGGCCCGCATTGCGGCGTTCGTGGAGAAACCGGACTCGACGCCGGGGCTGCCGGACGATCCGGGCTCGTTCCTGGCCTCCATGGGCAACTATGTGTTCACCACTGAAGCCCTCGTGGAGGCGCTGCGGGTGGACGCCGAGCGTCTGGTCAGCAAGCACGACATGGGCGGGGACATCATTCCCTGGTTCGTGGAGCGCGGCGAGGCCGGTGTCTACGACTTCACCCGGAACCGGATACCGGGCGCCACCGAGCAGGACCACAAGTACTGGCGCGACGTCGGTACCCTCGACTCCTACTACGACGCGAACATGGACCTGATCTCGCCGGTGCCGGCCTTCAACCTCTACAACCGGCAGTGGCCGATCTACACCCGGCAGAGCATTTCCCCGCCCGCCAAATTCGTGCGCGGCGCCGGCAGCGAACCGGGTACCACCTTCGATTCGATCATTTCCAACGGCGTCGTGATCAGCGGCGGCACGGTCACCGGTTCGGTCCTCGCTCCCGATGTGTACGTTGACTCGGACGCAGTGGTGGAGGGCTCGGTCATCATGGACAACGTCCATGTCGGTCCCGGGGCCGTGGTGACCCGCGCGATCCTGGACAAGAACGTCCAGGTGCCGGCCGGCGCGACGATCGGCGTCGACCGTGAGCTCGACCTGGCACGCGGGTTCACGGTGACGCCGTCGGGCCTGACCGTGCTCAGCAAGGGCCAGCACGTGGCAATGCCCTGACGAGCGGCGCCATCTGCCCGGAAGGCAGGGGAGGCGGTGTGAGATTCACCGTCCCCCTGCCCCGGATACGGGCGGACAGCGGCTTCTCCGGTAGTCTCAGGGGGCGCACCAGATGCGCCGGCGCCGTGTGTCCACCGGCACCGATGAGCAGAAGGCCCCCATGAACAACGCACGCCCGGAGCTGAGCCCGGAAGACATCCAGACCACCCTGAAGGTCCTAAACTCCATCCACGCCCTGGATGAGGAACACCCCGACTACGTGGCCGTCCGGCGGGCCACCGCCAAGATGTTCAAGTCCGTGAAGAAGCACCGGAAGAACGAGAAGCGGTCCGCGGTGGCCGAGGCCGACCGCGCCGTCGTCGCCTCGACCGCCACCGGTGCCGCCGACCGCATCGACGATGAGACCCGCGGCGCCCAGCTGAGGAGCGCCGCGCACGGTCCCTCCGCCGGGACGCTGATCCGCCCGCGCAACTGCTACATCTGCAAGCAGCCCTACACGGTGGTCGATGCCTTCTACCACCAGCTGTGCCCCGAATGCGCCGCGTTCAGCCATGCGAAGCGGGACGCGCGCACCGACCTGTCCGGCAGGCGCGCCCTGCTCACCGGTGGCCGGGCGAAGATCGGCATGTACATTGCCCTGCGGCTGCTGCGCGACGGCGCGCACACCACCATCACCACCCGGTTCCCCAAGGATGCCGCCCGGCGGTTCGCCGCGATGGAGGACTCGGCCGACTGGCTGCACCGGCTGCGCATCGTCGGCATCGACCTCCGGGATCCGGCCCAGGTGCTGTCCCTCGCCGAGTCGGTCGCCGACGCCGGCCCGCTGGACATCCTGATCAACAACGCCGCACAGACCGTGCGCCGGTCCGCCAATGCCTACCGTCCCCTCGCCGACGCCGAGCTGGCACCGCTGCCGGACGGGCCCCTGCCGGAGCTGGTCACCTTCGGCCACACCTACGATGCGCACCCCACTGCGCTGGCCGGATCGGTGGCGGCGCACCCGGTGCTGGCCGCCGACGCCGTCACCTCCCTGGCGCTGACCGCAGGCTCCTCCTCGCTGGCCCGCATGGAGGCGGGAACGGCGATCGACGCCGGCGGACTGGTGCCGGACACCGCCGCGATCAACAGCTGGACCCAGGTGGTGGACCAGGTGGATCCGCTGGAGATGCTCGAGGTGCAGCTGTGCAATGTCACGGCTCCCTTCCTGCTGGTCAACCGGCTCCGCCCGGCGATGGCCGCCTCCCCCGCCCGCCGGAAGTACATCGTGAACGTCTCGGCCATGGAGGGGCAGTTCGCCCGCCGCTACAAGGGCCCGGGACATCCGCACACCAACATGGCCAAGGCGTCACTGAACATGCTCACCCGGACCAGCGCCGGTGAGATGCTGGAGACCGACGGCATCCTGATGACCGCGGTGGACACCGGGTGGATCACCGACGAGCGTCCGCATCCGACCAAGGTGCGGCTGGCCGAGGAGGGCTTCCACGCTCCCCTGGACCTCGTGGACGGAGCGGCCCGCGTCTACGATCCGATCGTGATGGGCGAATCCGGCGTGGACCAGTACGGCGTCTTCCTCAAGGACTACAAGCCCTCGCCCTGGTAGGAACGGCTACCCGGGCAGGGCCGGCCTCCGAGCCGGCCGCGGGGCTTCGCGCTGCCGTCGGCTCCGCCGTGCGGCAGCGCGCTGCACGGCCTTGCCGATCTCCGAGACCACCAGCACCGTGGAGCCGACCGCCAGGCACAGGAACCACTGGGTGGAGGTCAGCGGAACCGTATCGAAGAAGTCCTCGAAGAAGCTCAGCTGCACGACCAGGATCTGCAGCACCACCACGGCGGCCAGGGACACCCAGATCGCCCGGTTGGTGAAGGTGCGCAGCGAGAAGACGCTGCCGGTTTCGGACCGGACGTTGAGCAGGTTGAAGACCTGGTAGAAGACGAACGTGGTGAACGCCATGGTGGTGGCGAACTTCGGATTGCCCGCGCTCTCCGGAAACATCTGCGGTGCGTTGACCAGCACGGCGCAGGTGCCGGCGGCCATGACGATGCCCAACATCGCCAGCACGGCGATCCTGCGGCCGGTGAGCAGCGGCTCGCCGGCCCGCCGCGGCGGCCGTTTCATCACGTCCGGATCGGTCCGGTCCACGCCGAGCGCCAGGGCGGGCGGGCCGTCCATGATGATGTTCACCCACAGGATCTGCAGTGCCGTGAAGGGCGCTCCGCCGGCGAAGCCGAAGGTTGCCGCCGCCAGGAAGATGAGCACGAAGCCCCAGGCGGTGGTCAGCTGGAACCGGACGAACTTCACGATGTTGTCGTAGATGCCGCGGCCCTCCCGGACCGCGGCCACGATCGTCGCGAAGTTGTCGTCGGTCAGGATCATCTTGGCCGCGCCCTTGGAGACGTCGGTTCCGGTGATGCCCATCGCGATGCCGATGTCGGCGCGTTTCAGTGCGGGGGCGTCGTTGACGCCGTCGCCGGTCATGGCCACCACGTAGCCGTCCGCCTGCAGCGCCTTGACGATGCGGATTTTGTGCTCGGGCGAGACCCGGGCCAGCACCCCCAGGTCCGGTACCTCGCCGCGGAGCTGGTCGTCGTCCATCCGGTCCAGCGCCGCCCCGGCGGCCGCCCGGCCCGGAATGCCCAGGTCGCGGGCGATCGCGGAGGCCGTGACCAGGTGGTCCCCGGTGATCATGTGCACATCGATGCCGGCGGCCAGCGCGGTGGCGATGGCCTCCCCCGCCTCCTGCCGGGGCGGATCCATGATGCCGACCACGGCGTACAGGACCAGGTCCGCCGCCTCGGCGAAGAGCGCCCCGGGGCTGCCCGGGGGCGGGCCGTCCAGCACCCTGCCGGCCACCGCCATGGTGCGCAGGCCGGCCTCGGCCAGGGAATCGACGTCGGCCCGGATGCGCTCCCGGTCCTCCGGAGTCATGGGGACCGCTCCGTCTTCGGTGAGCAGGAACCCGGCGCGTTCGAGCACGACGCCGGGGGCCCCCTTAACGTTGCAGTGGACCCGGCCGCTGCGTTCGGAGCGGTTGAAGGTGGCCATGAACTTGTAGTCGGAGTCGAACGGCACCTCGGCAACCCGCGGATGGGAGGCGCGGGCGCCGGCCACGTCGATGCCGCCCTTTTCGGCAAGCACCGCCAGGGCTCCCTCGGTCGGATCGCCGGTCAGCCGGCCATCCTCCACCGAGGCGTCGTTGCACAGGGCCATGGTCAGGTAGGCCTCGGTGAGGCCGGGGACGGGCTGCTCGTCGGGGCTGAGGATCTTCCCGTCGGAGGAGTAGCCGGATCCGGTGACCCGGAAGCGGCGTCCCGCGGGAGTGTACAGCCGCCGGACCGTCATCTCGTTCAGGGTGAGGGTGCCGGTCTTGTCGGTGCAGATCTGCGAGGTGCTGCCCAGGGTCTCCACGGCCGCCAGCTGCTTGATGATGGCCCCACGCGCCGCCAGCCGCGAGGCGCCCATCGCCAGGGTGAAGGCGACGACGGCGGTGAGGCCCTCCGGGATGGTGGCGACGGCCAGGGAGACGGCGGTCAGGAACAACGTCTCCCAGCTGTCCCCGCGGAGCAGCCCAAGCACGAACACCAGCGTGACCACGGCCAGGGCAATCCAGGTGAGCAGCCTGGCCAGCTGGTCGATGCTGCGCTGCAGGGTGGTCTTCTCCTCGGCGGTGCTTCCGAGCAGATGCGCGATGGTGCCGATCTGGGTGTCCATGCCCGTGCCGGTGACCAGGAGCACGGCCCGGCCCCGCGTCACGTCGGTGTCCATGAACAGCAGGTTCGTCCGGTCCGCCACGGGCAGCTGCGGATCCGGCAGCGGCCCGGCCACCTTGTTGGTCGGCTTCGACTCGCCGGTCAGCGCGGCCTCGGCCACCTGCAGCCGGACGGCCTCCAGGATCCGCCCGTCCGCCGGGACGGTGTCGCCGGCCTCCAACAGCACGACGTCGCCCGGAACCAGCCCGGTGCGTTCCACGGTGCAGGGTGCGCCTGAACGCAGCGCCCGGCAGTCGTCGACGGACGCTTTGCGCAGCGCCTCGAGGCTGGATTCCGCCCGCTGCTCCTGCACGTAGTTCAGGGCCGTGTTCAGGATAATGACCAGCAGGATCACCACGGGCGTCTCCCATTCACGGGACACGACGGCGCTGACGACCGCGGCAATGATCAGGACGATGGTCAGCCGGTCCGAGAGCAGCCGCAGGATCTTCCGCCAGGCGGGCGCGGGCTTCGCCTCCGCCAGCTGGTTGGGGCCGTACCGCTGCAGCCGGGCCTGGATGTCGTCAGCCGCCAGGCCGACGGAAGGGTCGGTGCCCAGGGCGGCCGCCACCTCGGCGGCCGGGACAAGCCAGGGAGCGGCGAGGACCTGTTCCCGGGTGGACGTGCCTGCGCCTGAACCTTCGGCCTGTGAACTCATCGGCAACTTTCCCTGGTCCGCGGATCGTCCACCCATGGTAGCAACGCGCCCGGTCAACCGGCGTGGCTGCTTCGGAATAACGCCGGGCCTGGGGCAGGGTGGAACCGTGCCCGACTCCCCCGCAACGCCCGAGCCCGCCACGCCGGAGCCGGCGCCGCCCGGAGGTGCCTCCCGCGGGTCCCGGCTGCCGCGGCCGGTTGCCGGGCTGGTGGCCGCCGCCGTCGCCGTCGGGCTGTCCCACCTCCTCCACGCCCTGCTGCCGGCGGTGCCCGTCCTCACGGCCGCCGTCGTGCTGGGCCTGCTCGCCGCCAACCTTCCGGGAACCGGGAGGGCCGCCGCGGGGCCCTGGAAGCCGGGACTGGCCCTCGCGGCCCGCCGCTTCCTGCGGATCGGCATCGTGCTGCTGGGGCTCAAGGTGTCCCTGGTGGACATCGCCGGGCTCGGCTGGGCCGCACTGGGGCTGATCACCGCCCTGGTGCTGCTGGCCTTCGCGGGGACCTACGCCATCTGCCGGCTCTTCCGGCTCCCGGGTGATGAACCGCTGCTGATCGCGGCCGGGTTCTCCATCTGCGGCGTCTCGGCAATCGGTGCGATGGCCGCCGTCCGCCGCACCAGGCCAGAGGACACGGTGGTGCCGATCGCCCTCGTGACCCTCTGCGGCACGCTGGCCATCGCCGCCCTCCCCCTGGCCGGGGCGCTGCTGGGCCTGGGCCCCGAAACCTTCGGCATCTGGGCCGGGGCCTCGGTGCACGACGTCGGGCAGGTCGTGGCCACCGCCCAGACCGCCGGGGCGGCCGCCCTGGCGGCGGCCGTGGTCGTCAAGCTGGCCCGCGTGGTGCTCCTGGCGCCGATGACGGCGGCCGCCGGGCTTGCTGCGCGCCGCGCCTGGGCCCGGGAGGCCGGCGGCACGGCGGACGGGGGCCGGGGCGCAAGGCCTGCGCTGGTGCCGCTGTTCGTGCTGGGGTTCCTGGCGATGATCCTGGTGCGCAGCACGAGCCTGGTGCCCCCGGCGGTGCTGGAGGGCGCTGCGGTGCTCCAGGACCTCCTGTTCGCCGCCGCCCTGTTCGCCCTCGGCGCCGGCGTGCGGATCCGCGCCCTGTTCGCCTCCGGGGTGCGGGCCGTCGCCGCCGCCCTGTCCGCGTGGGCGCTGGTCGCCGGCCTTGGGCTGGCAGTGGCCCTGCTGCTGGTGCCCGGGGCCGGCTGAGCGGCCGCCGCAGCCGCCCCGCTGCCCGGCGCCCCGCTGCCCGGCGTTGCGGCCCGGCCGGGATCCGGACGGCGGAGGAGGACGGAAGTGGTTGAATGAAATGGTGTCGAACCAGAACCTGTCCCGCGCCGAGGCGGCTGAGCGCTCCCGCCTGATCACCGTCCGCTCCTACGACGTCGAGCTGGACCTGTCCACCGCCCCGGACCTGTCGGAGCCGGCCTTCCGCTCCCGCACCACCATCCGGTTTGCGTGCGCCGAACCCGGCGCCGCAACCTTCCTCGACTTCATCCACGGCGGCGTCCATGCGGTCGAGCTCAACGGTGCGCCGCTTCCCGTAAACCAGGTGGTGGACGGCTCCAGGATCCACCTTCCGGGACTGGCGGCCGCCAACACCGTGACGGTGGACGGCGCAGCCCTCTACAGCCGCAGCGGCGAGGGCATGCACCGCTTCCAGGATCCGGCCGACGGGCAGGTGTACCTGTACACCCAGTACGAGCCGGCGGACGCACGGCGCGTGTTCGCCGACTTCGAGCAGCCGGACCTGAAGGCCTCCTTCACTTTCCACGTCACGGCGCCCGACGACTGGCAGATCCGGTCCAATGCCCCGGAGACCGCACGGACCCCCGCGCCCGGCGGGATGGTGCACGTCGACTTCGCGCCCACCGAACGGATCTCCACCTACATCACCTCGGTACTCGCCGGCCCCTATCACCGGGAGGATTCCATCTGGCGGCGGGACCGGGCCGACGGCGGCGTCCAGGAGGTTCCGCTGGCCGTCTTCTGCCGGGCCTCCCTGGCCGGGCATCTGGACGCGGACGCCGTCTTCGACGTCACCCGGCGCGGCCTGGATTTCTTCGACGACCTCTTCGACTATCCGTACCCCTTTGGCAAGTACGATCAGGCGTTCGTGCCCGAGTACAACCTCGGTGCCATGGAGAACCCGGGACTGGTCACCTTCACCGAGGCGTACGTCTTCCGCTCGCAGGCGACCGAGGCGCAGTATGAACGCCGCGCCAACACCATCCTGCATGAGATGGCGCACATGTGGTTCGGCGACCTGGTGACCATGCGCTGGTGGGACGACCTCTGGCTGAAGGAATCGTTCGCGGACTTCATGGGCGCCCTGGCCGTGGACGAGGCCACGGATTTCACCGCCTCCTGGGTGAGCTTCGCCAACCGCCGGAAGGCCTGGGCGTACCTCCAGGACCAGCTGCCGACCACCCACCCCATCACGGCGGACATCCCGGACCTGGAGGCCGCCAAACAGAACTTCGACGGGATCACCTACGCCAAGGGCGCCTCGGTGCTCAAGCAGCTGGTCGCCTATGTGGGTTTCGAGGCGTTCCGCGACGCGGCCCGCGCCTACTTCCGCCGCCATGCCTTCGGGAACACGACCCTCGCGGACCTCCTGCAGGCGCTGGAGGAGTCATCGGGCCGGAACATGGACGCGTGGGCCCGGCTGTGGCTGCAGACCGCCGGTGTGCCGGTGCTGGCGGTGGAACTCGAAGCCGGTGACGACGGCGTCATCACCCGGGCCGCGATCCGCCAGGAGGCCGTCGATCCGGTCAGCGGGCGGCAGGTGCACCGACCGCATCGCATGCGGGTGGGCCTGTACGACGCCGGTCCCGACGGCATCCTGCAGCGAACCGGCCTGATCGAACTCGACGTCGACGGCCCGCGCACCGACGTGCCGGAGCTGGTCGGCCGCCGGCGCCCGGAGTTCGTCCTGCCCAATGACGGCGACCTGACCTACGCCTCGGTCCGCTTCGACCCGGATTCGCAGCGGGCCTTCCTCGCCGCGCCGCAGCGCCTGGCCGATCCGCTGGCCCGGGCGGTGACCCTGTCCGCGCTCTGGAACGCCACCCGGGACGGGCTGCTGCCGCCGGCCGAGTATGTGCGGATGGCACTGGCGGCCGCCGCCGCCGAATCCGGCTCCGGAGTGCTGCAGGTGCTGCTCGACAATGCCCGGCACGCCGTCGCCCGGTTCGTTCCGGCCGAGGAGCGCGGGACGCTGTGCGCTGAGCTGTATGACGGCGTCGTGCGGCTGCTGCGGGAGGCGGCGCCGGGCAGTGACCGGCAGCTGATCCTGGCCCGCGCCGCCGCGGCGCTTGGCCGGTCCTCCCGGAGCCATGACGACCTGCTGACGGCCCTGCTGCAGGATGCGGCGGCGGTTCCCGGGCTACCCGTGGCCGCGGAGCTGCGCTGGCTGCTGCTGCAGGCCCTGGCCGCCGGCGGCGTCGTCGACCGTCCGGAACTGGATGCCGAGCTGGACCGGGACCGCACCGCCGCCGGCAGGGTGGGATGGACGACGGCGATGGCCGCGCGGCCGACGGAGGCGGCGAAGGCGGAGGCATGGCAGCAGGCCGTCGCCCCCGGCGGGCTGTCCAATGAACTGCTCGGCGCCGTGCTCGAGGGCTACTCCATCGGCGACCGCTCCCTCCGGCAGGCCTGGACGGAACCCTACTTTGCGTCGCTGGAGGCCTTCTGGACAGGGCACAGCATCGAGCTGGCGTCGCGCCTGGTGCACGGGCTTTTCCCGGGCGACCAAGACCTGGCGGTGGAGGAAGAACCCGGGGAGAACCCGGTCGCCGTGCGGACCGCGGCCTGGCTCGCGGAGAACACGGACGCCCCGCGGGCGCTGCGGCGGATCATCCTCGAGGAGCAGGACCAGCTGCTGCGCGCCCTGCGGGTCCAGCAGGCGGCCCGCAGGCGGTAAGGCCCCACCCGGCCGCGACCGTCGCCCTGCTCAGCGCGGCAGGGCGACGGTCAGCAGGAAGGCCGCGTCCTCCAAGGCTTCCACCGCGTGCCGGCGGTCCGGTACGACCAACAGGTCCCCGGCCATGGCATCCCAGCCGTCGCCCTCGCTGAGCAGGCGCACCCGCCCGTGCAGCACGTGCAGTGTCGCCTCGCCCTGCCGGTCGTGCTCGTCGAGCAGGTAGCCCTCCTTGAGCGCGATCAGGGTCTGGCGGAGCATATGCGAGTGGCCGCCGTAAATGGTCTGCGCGCTGCGGCCGCTCGTGGCGTGCCGGGCGCTTTCAAGCTGGCGCCGCACGAGCGCGGTCAGGGATGTCTTTTCCATGGGCGCAGTCTAGGACAGGCCCGGGGCCCGGCCCAGCACACCGGCCTGCCGGTGCGCCGGACCGGGCGCGGAGGTCAGCTGGCCCGGCCAGGGCCCTGGTAGACGTCGGGAATGCCGTCGCCGTCGTCATCCACGCGCTCGGCGGCGGCCACCGCACGGTAGTGCCGGTTCCGGGCCGTGAGGACGACGGACGCCAGCAGGGCGGCCCCCACGGACGCGGCGAGGATGCCGACCTTCGCGTGGTCGTTGTGCAGGCTCTCCATCCCGAAGCTCAGTTCGGCGACCAGCAGGGAGACCGTGAAGCCGATGCCGGCCAGGAGGGAGACGCCGAAGACGTCGATCCACTTGAACGAGCTGTCCAGTTTGGCCCGGGTAACCTTCGTGACGAGCCAGGTGACGCCCAGGATGCCGATCGGCTTGCCGAGGATCAGGCCGCAGATGATGCCGATCGTCACCGGGTCGGTGAAGGCCGAACCCAGTCCCGTCCAGCCCCCGACGTCGACGCCGGCGGAGAAGAACGCGAAAAGCGGAACGGCGAAGCCGGTGGACAATGGCCGGAAACGGTGCTCGAAGACCTCGGAGAGCCCGGGACCCGCGGTGGGACCGCCCGAGGCCGCGCTGCGGGCCACGGGGATCATGAACCCGAGCAGGACGCCCGCCACGGTGGCGTGGACTCCGGAGGCGTGGACCAGGGCCCAGGTCAGGATGCCCAGCGGCAGCAGGATGAGCCACGCAGCCGGGGCCTTGAGCCCGAAGAAGCGGCGGTGGCGGTGGGCCAGGACGGCGTACAGCAGCAGCGGGACCAGGGCCAGCAGCAGCGGCATGGCCGCGACGTCGCTGGTGTAGAAGATGGCGATGATCGCGATGGCGATCAGGTCGTCCACCACGGCCAGGGTCAGCAGGAAGATGCGCAGCGGGGAAGGAAGGTGGGATCCGATGATCGCCAGGACGGCCACGGCGAACGCGATGTCGGTGGCGGTCGGTATCGCCCAGCCGCCCAGCGCCTCGGGGGAGCCGCGGTTGATGAGCACATAGATCAGCGCCGGGACGGCGACGCCGCCCACGGCCGCGGCCACGGGTACGACGGCGCGTGCCGGGTTGCGCAGGTCGCCGGCGACGAATTCACGCTTGAGTTCCAGGCCGACCAGGAAGAAGAAGACGGCCAGCAGTCCGTCGGCGGCCCAGGCGCCGAGGCTGAGCTTCAGGTGCCACGGCTCGTAGCCGATCTCGAAGTCCCGCAGGGAGAAGTAGGAGGCGGAGGCAGGTGAGTTGGCCCAAATCAGCGCGATCACGGCGGCCGCGACCAGGACCGCACCGCCGACGGTCTCGCGACGGAGGATGTCGCCGATGCGCAGCGCTTCACGGTAGCTTCCACGGCCCAGGACCGTGGGGGCCTGTCCCTTGGCGGGGCCGTGGGCATTGTCCTGCGGCGATTCCTGCTGCCCGGAACCGGGCACGGGGGTGTCGTGGGGGTCGTGGTTCATGGTGCCTTTCAGAGGTCGACGAACGTACGTTTCGCCGACCAGACTTCCCGGCACACCATCCCCAAGACTACCTGTTGCCGGACCCGGGCGGGGAATCTGCCCGGGTTCGCCGGTTTCCGTTACGGAACCCGGTTCAGCCACTCGGGAGTGGCGAACTTCTGCTGAACCTTCTCCTCGGCACGCCGCATTTCGTCGTCGGTGATCGTGCCGATCTTGGCGGAGTAGCGGTCCGCGAAGGTCTGCTGCATGACCTCGATGATCTCCTCGCGGCTGATGCCGGTCTGGCGGCGAAGCGGGTCGACCCGCTTCTTCGCGCTGGTGGTGCCCTTGTCGGAGAGCTTCTCCTTGCCGATCCGCAGCACCTCGACCATCTTGTCGGCATCGATGTCGTAAGACATGGTGACGTGGTGCAGCATGCCGCCGTTGGCCAGGCGCTTCTGCGCCGCGCCGCCGATCTTGCCCTGGTCGGTGGCGATGTCGTTCAGCGGCACGTACCAGGCCTTGATCCCCAGCTTCTCGAGGGAGGCCATCACCCAGGCGTCCAGGAACGGGTAGGACTCGGCGAAGCTGAGTCCGTCGACCAGGGACTGCGGAACGTACAGCGAGTAAGTGATGGCGTTGCCGTGTTCCATGAACATCGCGCCGCCGCCGCTGATCCGGCGGACCACGGTCACTCCGTGGCGGCGCGCACCCTGGGGGTCGACCTCGTTCTTCAGGGACTGGAAGCTGCCGATCACCACCGACGGCGACTCCTGCCATTCCCAGAACCGGAGCGTGGGCCGCCGCCGGCCCGCGCCGACCTCTTCGGTAAGGACCTCGTCCATGGCCACATGCAGGTGGGTGGGCAGCGGCGTCGGCGGGATGATCTCCCACTCGTGGTCCGCCCAGCCGGTGGCCTTGGCCAGCGCCCGGCGCACGGTCGTGGCCACGGCCTCCGGGGAGAAGCCGAACAGGACGGCGTCAGGACGCAGCCGCGCACGGATGGCTGCTGCGATATCCGCGGCGGATGAGTCCGCCGGCAGGCCCTCCAGGGCCGCGTTGATGTCGGCGAGGGCCTCGTCGGGCTCCAGGAAGAAGTCCCCGCCGAGGGAGACGTCGGCGAGCCGCCCGTTGACGACGTCGAGGTCGACGACGACCAGTTTGCCCCCGGAGACCTTGTATTCGCCGTGCCGGCGCGTGCTCTCTCCAGCTGTGCTGCTCAATGTCGCTGTTCCTTCACTCTGGGAGGGAAAGGCCCCGGGTGCTGGAAGGGTCCGCCCGGCAAGCCGGACGGACCCTTCCTTCATGCCATGGGCGGCGGAGCCTACTTCTTGCCGCCGAAGCCCTTGAACCGGGCGTTGAAGCGCTCAACGCGGCCGGCGGAGTCCATGATGCGCTGCTTGCCCGTGTAGAACGGGTGCGATGCGGAGGAAATTTCCACCTCGATGAGCGGGTAGGTGTTGCCGTCTTCCCACTCGATGGTCTTGGACGACGTCGCGGTGGACTTCGTCAGGAAGGAGGTGTCGGACGCCAGGTCACGGAAGACGACCGGTGCATAAGTGGGGTGGATATCAGACTTCACAGTTGTACCTTCTCTTGGTGCCTGGATTTTGCCAGCCACAGGTGGTTTGAAAGCTTCAGGGCGGCCCCGCAGGGCCAGCAATCAAGCATACCCCACCGGCAGGATTCGCTGCCACTTCGCCGGGGCGGCGCGTCAGGGCAGGTGCCAGGCGGTGTTGACGGCCGTCAGCCCGAAGTCGATGCCCTGCTGCGCCCCGCTCAGCTCGATGCGGACGGGCCGGTAGAAGTCGTCGAGCCAGAGGACCGCGTTGCGGGCCGGCGCCGCCGCCCCCTCCGCAGGCAGCCGCGCAGACAGGCGCACTGCCGGCACGCCCTGGGTCTCGACGTCGTACTCGACCGTTACCACCTCCGCCGTGCCGAGGAAGGCGGCGAGGCGATCGGGGCTGGTGGTCGTTTCAGCGGCGGCGACGAGCACTTCGGCGTACGCCTCCTCCGGGCTCCCGCCGGACCGGGCGGGCACCGCCTGGCCGTCGATGACGAGTTCGCGCCGTTCCTCGTCCACCCGCACTTCGAGGTTGCCGTCGTCGGCGCCGAGCCGGAGGGAAAAGCCGCCGGAGGTGGTGAAGTCGATGGTGTAGACGCCGGCGGGAAGGAGGCTGGTCCTGCTGTCCAGCTGCTGGCGCGCCCCTCCCCCGGCTGTGGCGGCGGCGGCCACGCAGGCGGCCGCTTCAGGGGCGGGCATCGGTCCAGGATCCCGGCGCAGCAGCCACTGGCAGGCATCCTGGACCGGTTCGGCCATGCCGGCCTGGCGTCCGCTTACGCCCACCTTCAGCGGAGCGGGCGCGGCCGTGGCCGTGGGCGTGGGAACGGCCGGAACGGTCTGGACGGCCTCGGGTGCGGGCTGCGGGGCCGGGGCGCTCGTTGCCGTCGCGCGTTCCTTCACCTGCTCAGCGGTCGGCCCGCAGGCGGTCAACGCCAGCCCGCACGCCAATGCGCAGATCAGGGCACCGGCGAGGCGGTGGCGGGTTCCCGGTAGGCAGGTGTGCTCGGGCAGATCGGCGGAAATGGCTCGCTCCCGGACCGAAGGGTTGGCTGACCCGCCCGATTGTGGCACTGCAGGGCCCCGCGCAACAGGGCGCAGGCCAAACCGTCAGTTCCGCGGCCGGCATTCCCAGAACGCAACTGCACTCGCCGCGGCCACATTGAGCGAATCAACGCCGGCGCTCATCGGAATCCGTACGGTCAGATCCACCTCGGCCAGGGTGGATGCTGCGAGCCCGTCGCCCTCGGTGCCCAGGACCAGCGCGAGCCGTTCGTCCCGGCGGGCGCTGAGCTCGTCCAGCGTCAGCGAATCCGGCTTCAGGGCCAGGGCGGCGGTAACGAATCCGGCCGCGCGCAGCTGCCCGAGCTGGCCCGGCCAGTCGGCGAGCCTGACCCAGGGCACCTGGAAAACCGTGCCCATGCTGACCCGGATGGCCCGGCGGTACAGCGGATCGGCGCACCGGGGGCTGACGAGCACGGCGTCAACGTCCAGGGCCGCGGCGGACCGGAAGATCGCCCCGACGTTGGTGTGGTCGACGATGTCCTCCAGGACGGCGACCCGCCGGGCCCCGGCCAGCAGCGGCTCCAAGGCCAGCGGTGCCGGCCGCTCCATGGCCGCCAGCGCGCCGCGGTGCAGGTGGAAACCGGTGATCGTCTCGAGCAGCGCCGGGTCGCCGACGTACGCGGGCACCTCGGGGAAGCGCTCCAGGATGTCGGCCAGTTCCGCCACCCACTTTTCAGCGAGGAAGAAGGACCGGGGCCGGTGGCCGGCGTCGACGGCGCGGCGGAGCACCTTGGAGGACTCGGCAATGTACATGCCTTCGGCAGGCTCGCGGCGCCGGCGCAGGGCCGTATCGGTGAGGTTGGTGTAGTCGAGCACGCGGGGATCGTCGGCGCTGGCCAGGTACTGCAGGTTCACTGCTCCAACATTACTCACGGCGCGAGCATGTTCCACAGCGCGACCAGGCCCAGCGCGACGATGACGGCACGGAGCGCCCCGGGGCGCATCCGGCGTCCGATGGCGGCCCCGGCGAAGCCGCCGATCAGGGAGCCGACGGCGATCAGCGCGACGGCGGGCCAGGCGATGCGGTCGAAGGCGAAGAGCATGTAGGAGCACGCGGCGACCAGGTTCACCGCCAGCACCAGGATGTTCTTCATCGCATTCGCCGCCTGCAGGGTCCCCTGCAGGAAGACCCCGAGGATCCCGACCAGCAGGATCCCCTGCGCGGCGACGAAATAGCCTCCGTACACGCCTGCGAAGTAGATGAGTCCGACGAGCAGCCAGGGGCGCCCGCCCGGAGCGTCGGTGCGCTCCCGTCGCGCACGCACCCAGGACTGGAGGCGGGGCTGGAGCAGCACGAAGAGCAGGGCCACCACGATCAGGGCCGGCGCCACGGCTTCGAAGACGCTCTCGGGCAGGTGCAGCAGCAGGGCGGCTCCGGTTATCCCGCCGAGGATCGACGCAGGCAGCAGCTGCAGCAGGGTCCGGCCCAGGCCGGCCAGTTCCCGCCGGTAGCCCCAGGAGCCGGCCAGGTTGCCGGCGATCAGGCCCATGGCGTTGCTGATCGTCGCGGTGACCGGAGCGAAGCCGACGGCCACCAGGATGGGGAACGTGACCAGGGTGCCGGAGCCCACGACGGCGTTGATGGCACCGGCCCAGAGGCCGCCCAGGCCTACCAGGGCGGCTTGCAGCGCGTCCAAGTCCTAGCTGCGGGCGGCGGCGACGGCGGCGTACCGGCCGGCGTCGCGGCGCAGGGAAAGCGGCAGGTCGAAGGCGGCGGAGAGGTTCTCCTCGGTGAAGACCTCGTCGATCGGTCCGGCCGCCACGACGCCGCCCTCGCGCAGGAGCAGGGCATGGGTGAAGCCCGGGGGCACCTCCTCCAGATGATGCGTGACCAGCACCATGGCGGGGGCGTCCTCGTCGCGGGCCAGCTGCCCGAGCCGGTGGAGCAGGTCCTCCCGGCCCGCGAGGTCGAGGCCGGCGGCGGGCTCGTCGAGGAGCAGCAGTTCCGGGTCGGTCATCAGCGCGCGGGCAATCTGCACGCGCTTGCGTTCGCCTTCGCTGAGCGAGGAGAAGCGGCGGTTCATCAGCGTGGAGACGCCCCAGGCGTCCAGCAGCCGGAACGCGCGCCGCTCGTCCATCTTTTCGTACTTCTCCCGCCAGCGGCCGGTCATGCCGTAGGAGGCCGTGAGGACCACGTTCAGGACGGTTTCGTCCTCCGGGATCTGGTTCGCCAGTGCGGCGGAGGCCAGGCCGATGCGCGGGCGCAGCTCAAAGACGTCGACGGCACCGAGCACTTCGTCCAGGATTCCCGCGGTGCCGCGGGTCGGGTGCATCCTGCCGGACGCGATCTGCAGGAGCGTGGTCTTGCCCGCACCGTTGGGACCCATGACGACCCAGCGCTGACCCTCTCGGACCTGCCAGTCCACGCCGTCCAACAGTGCCTTGCCGCCGCGGATCACGCTGACGCCGGCAAATTCAAGAACATCGCTCATAGCCTTAGAGACTAGGCCACCGGCGCCGCAGTTGGCGAAACGGAGGCCCGGTGGGGTACGCATATAACGGCGCCCGCGCACTTCCCGCGGCCGGGACCGCACGCGGTTGCCCTCGGGCCCGCACAGCACCCTGCGCCTGCCCTGTCGCTCCAGCCCAGAACGGACCCCCATGCCTTCGATCGATTCCCGCGAACATGCGCTCGTGAGCTACGGCGTCCGCCTTCCGGACGTGTATCTGGCCACCGTGCAGCGCGCCGTCACCGACGCCGGGGCGAAGATCGTGGAGCTGGAAAACGCCTGCGGCCCGGGGTGGGAGGCCAGCCGCCTCCTGGTCCGTTGGGACGGTTCCCTGGACTCGCTCCGGCTGTGCGTCCGGGCTGCGGCCGCCGCGCTGTCGGACGGAACGGGTGCCCCCGCCGCGCAGACCGCCGTCGTGCCGCCGGCCCTGCTCGCCCCCGGGCGGAAACTGCTGGTCATGGATGTCGATTCGACGCTGATCCGCCAGGAGGTCATTGAGCTGCTGGCCGCGCACGCGGGCAGGGAAGCCGAAGTCGCCGCCGTGACGGAAGCGGCCATGCGCGGGGAACTGGACTTCGCGCAGAGCCTGCACGCCCGGGTGGCGACGCTGGCCGGACTCCCGGAGACCGTCATCGACGAGGTCGGCCGTCGGATCGAGCTGACGGAGGGCGCCGAGGAACTGGTGGGGGCGTTCCTCGACGCGGGCCACGCCGTCGCCGTGGTCTCGGGAGGATTCAACCAGGTCCTGGCCCCGCTGGCGCAGCGGCTGCGGCTGACGCGTGCGCGGGCCAACCAGCTCGGCATCGAGGCCGGTGCGCTCACGGGCACCGTGGCAGGGGACGTGGTGGACCGGGCGGCGAAGGCCGCCTCGCTGCGGGCCTGGGCCGCCGAGCTGGGCATTGACGAAGCGCAGACCATCGCCGTGGGCGACGGCGCGAACGACCTGGACATGCTGGCGGCGGCGGGCCTGGGTGTGGCCTTCAACGCCAAGCCCGCGGTGGCCGCGGCCGCCGGCGCCGTGCTGGACCTGCCCAGCCTCGCCGTCATCCGGCACTTCGCGAACCTCGCCTAGGGCCGGCCCGGGTACGGCAAAGGGCCCGCCGTGCACGAACCGTGCGCGGCGGGTCCTTTTTGCAGCTGGCGGCGGGCGGTCAGGCCTGCGGTCCGGCGGCGGCCAGGTAGTCTTCGCCGCCGATGTATTCGGTGTGCCCGCCGGGCACATCGGCGACGGCCATGCGTGCCACCTCGGCGGCGAACTCCTCCACGGACCAGAGCTTTCCGGCCTCCTCGCGGCGGGCCTCGATGGCGCCGGGGTTGGCGCGGTCCAGCAGGGTGGCGGTGACGGTTCCCTCGATCATGTCCCCCGAGACCACCACCAGCGTGATGCCCCGCTCGGCAAGGTCGGGCTCCAGGGCGCGCAGGGCGTCCTCGCCCGCACGCTTGCTGCGTGCCACCGGCTCGTATTCGGGCATCGTGGGCACCGTCTTGATGAAGTGCGCCTGGTGGCTGGTCACAAAGACGATCCGTGAGCCGGCCGGCATCGCCTTGGCCGCCGCCCGGGCCATGGCAACCTGGGCGTCACGGTTCAGGCGCAGTGCGTAGTCCTCGCCGAAGCCGGTCTCCATTCCGCCGGAGGCGTTCAGGACCAGCAGGTCCAGGCCGCCGAAGTTCTCCTTCGCGGCCGCCACCAGTGCCTCGGGGCCCTCCTGAGTGGTCAGGTCGGCGCCGACGGCCACCGCACGGCCGCCTGCCGCCTCGATGGCGGCCACCACCTTGTTGGCCCGGGGCGCCTTCTGCCGGTAGTTCACCACCACGGCCGCGCCCTCGCCGGCGAGAAGCTTCGCGGTCTCGGCGCCGATGCCGCGCGAGGATCCGGTAACGATGGCGGTCTTTCCCTCCAGCAGGGCCATGGGAAACTCCTTCAGGTCGGTGAGCTTGCGGAATCTGTCCGGCGCGCTTGTGGGAACTGCCCAAGGCGCTGGAAGCACTGTTCCCATCCTGCCAGCCGATGCCGGTCCCGGCAGTGGAGGATTCCTCCAAGGAACCGGCGCCGAAGCTGGCAGGGGCCGGGGATGCCCGTCCCCTGCCGGCACCGCCGGGCCCGGGAGGCGGCGTCAGTGCCCCATGCCGAGCCCGCCGTCCACCGGAATCACGGCGCCGGAAATGTAGGCGGCCTCGTCGCCGGCGATCCAGCGGACCACCTTGGCGACCTCTTCAGGCTCGGCGAACCGGCCGGCCGGGATGGACCCGAGGTAGTCCTGCTGTGTCTGTTCCGGCAGCGCCCGGGTCATGTCGGTGTTGATGAAGCCGGGGGCGACGACGTTGGCGGTGATGCCGCGCGAGCCCAGCTCCCGGGTCAGGGAGCGGGCGATGCCGATGAGGCCGGCCTTGGACGCGGCGTAGTTGATCTGGCCCGGCGAACCGTACAGGCCGACGACGGAGCTGATCAGCACCACGCGGCCCTTCCGCAGCCGGATCATGCCCTTCGACGCGCGTTTGATCACGCGGAAGGCTCCGGTGAGGTTGGTGTCGACGACGTCGGTGAAATCCTCTTCGCTCATCCGCAGCAGCAGGGTGTCTCGGGTGATGCCGGCGTTGGCGACCAGGACCTCCACCGGCCCGTGGGCTGCCTCCACCTCCGTGAAGGCGGCATCGATGGACGCGGCGTCCGTCACATCCGCCTTTACGCCGAGCATTCCCTCGGGCACCTCGCCGGAGCGGTAGGTCACCGCCACCCGATCGCCGCCCGCGAGGAATTCGCGGGCAATGGCCAGGCCGATTCCGCGGGTTCCTCCCGTCACCAATACGCTGCGGCCCTGCACGGCATCGGGCTGGGTCTGCTGGGTGTTCTGCACGAAAGAATCCTCCATGGGGGTAGGGGGCCGGGTCCGGTTCGATCCTAGCCGCGCCGAAACCGGGTTCTGCAACGCACCGGGCAGTGAGAGAATGGTCGAACGTGTTTGGAGGGTGATGAACAGGCAATCCAGCGATTCCGGCGACGCCGGGGGGATCCCCCGGATCACCGGAGCCAGGGCGGCGCACTCGGACGAGATGCGCTCCCGCATGATCAAGTACACGGTGTCGATGAGCATCCGTATGGTGTGCCTCTTCCTGCTCTTTTTCGTCCAGGGCTGGATGACCTGGGTAGTGGTGGTGGGCGCCGTCGTGCTCCCCTGGTTCGCCGTGGTGATCGCCAACGGGGGAAGCGACACGCGGAACATGGACACGGGCGCCATGATCGACGCCCCGCCGATGCAGGCCCTGGGCTCGCCCGCTCCCCCGCAGCCGGCGGACGAGCGGCCCGAAACCACCGTGCTGCACGGTGAGATCATTGATGACCAGCGCAACGACGACAACGACAAGGCCTGACGGACGCTCCATGAACCTCCTCGACTCGCTCTCCGGTCCTGCCGGCCCCGGCCCCGATGAGGGGGCGGCCGTGTGCTCCCGGCGCGGCTGCCGCGCCGACGCCGCGTGGCGCCTGCTGTGGAACAACCCGCGCATCCACACCCCGGACCGCCGCAAGACCTGGCTGGCCTGCGCGGACCACCGCGGGTGGCTGGAGGAGTATCTGCGCGAGCGGACCCTCTGGCGGGAGACCCTCCCCCTGGGCGCCGGCGACGGGCCGGCCGACGTGGAGGGCAGCAGGTAGATGTACCGGTTCCTGTTGTCGGGCAAATGGCTCGGCTGGTTCCTGCTGGTCTGCCTGCTGGCCGCGGTCTGCAGCGCGCTGGGAATGTGGCAGCTGGACCGCCGCGAGGCGGTGCGCGCCGACATCGGCGTCGTCGAAGAGAACTACGACGCCGATCCGCGGGCCTACGACCCGGCGCTGTTCACCGGCTATGACCCGGCGACCGAGTGGCTGCCGGTGACGCTGACCGGGACCTACGACGCCGCCGAACAGCGCGTGGTACGCAACCGCCCGCTGAACGGCCGGCCCGGCTACGAAGTGCTGGTGCCCCTGCGGTTGTCCGACGGCACGGCGGTGGCCGTGAACCGGGGCTGGCTGCCGATCGGCAATGACGAGGCCGGCCATCCGGACTCCGTACCGGCTCCGCCGGAGGGCGAGGTCGAGGTGACGGCCCGCATCCGGCCGTCGGAGCCCGCCGTCGAGCGCGGCGCCCCGGCCGGGCAGCTGGCCTCCATCGACCTGGCCGCCTATGCGGCCGAACTCGACTATCCGCTCGCGACCGGCTCGTACGGCGTGATGGCTGCCGAGAGCCCCTCGGCGGCGGAGGTTCCCCAGCCGCTGGCCGTGCCTGAACGCAGCGAGGGCACCCACCTTTCGTACGCGCTGCAGTGGTTCGCCTTCGGGCTGCTGCTGTTCGTGGGCCTGGGCTACGCCGCGTACCAGGAGGCACAGAACCGTCGCTGGGCCGCGGCCGGCCTGGACCGCGACGACGACGAGGACGGGATGCACTCGGCTGTTCCACGCGCCCGCCCCAAGCCGCAGCGTGCCCGACGCCGGCCCACCCAGGAGGAGGAAGAGGACGCCATCCTCGACGCGCAGGAGGATCTTGACGCACGGTAAGGCCGGACATGCCGTTCCCGGCGGCCTTACCGCCGCAGCAGCTGTCGGATCAGCGGTAGCCTCGGGAGATGGCACGATACTTTGACATCCATCCGGATAACCCGCCGCGGCGCGCCGTCGACCAGGTTGCCGCCATCCTTCGCTCCGGCGGCCTGATCGCCTACCCGACGGATTCCTGCTACGCCCTGGGCGCCCAGCTCAACAACAAGGACGCCCTGGACCGGATCCGCTCCATCCGTCATTTGGACGACAAGCACCACTTCACGCTGATGTGCAGGGACTTTGCGCAGCTGGGCCGGTTCGTCACGATGGACAACGACGTTTTCCGCGCCATCAAGGCCTCCACCCCCGGCAGCTACACCTTTATCCTGCCGGCGGTGAAGGAAGTGCCGCGCTGGCTGTCGCAGCCCAAGAAGAAGACGGTGGGCGTGCGCATCCCGGACAGCAAGGTGGTAGGCGCGCTGCTGGAGGAACTGGGCGAACCGATGATCTCCAGCACCCTGCTGCTGCCCGGCGAGGAGGATCCCCTGACCGAAGGCTGGGACATCAAGGAGCGCCTGGACCACCAGCTGGACGCCGTCCTTGACGCCGGGTTCTGCCCGCCGGACCTCACGACCGTCGTCGACTTCTCCAGCGGCAGGCCCCAGGTCCTCAGGCGCGGCGCAGGAGATCCGTCCCGCTTCGAGTAAGCGGATGCCGGGCCGTGCTCAGGCGAGGGTGACGAGCTCCAGGTAATCGGAGTTCCACAGGTCCTCGACGCCGTCGGGCAGCAGGACCACACGCTCGGGGTTGAGCGCCTCGACGGCGCCTTCGTCGTGGCTGACCATCACCACGGCGCCCTTGTAGTTGCTCAGGGCACCGAGGATCTCGGCGCGGCTGGCCGGGTCCAGGTTGTTGGTCGGTTCGTCGAGCAGCAGCACGTTGGCCGAGGAGGCCACGATGGTGGCCAGCGCGAGGCGGGTCTTCTCGCCGCCGGAGAGCACGCCGGCCGGCTTGTTGACGTCGTCACCGGAGAAGAGGAACGAACCGAGGATGCCGCGGACCTCGGCGTCGGCCATGTCCGGGGCGGCGCTGCGCATGTTCTCCAGGATCGTGCGCTCGGTGTCCAGGGTCTCGTGCTCCTGGGCGTAGTAGCCGATCTTCAGGCCGTGCCCGGCCACGACCTGGCCGGTGTCTGGCTTGTCCACGCCGGCGAGCATGCGCAGCAGGGTGGTCTTGCCCGCGCCGTTCAGGCCCAGGATCACCACGCGCGAGCCACGGTCGATCGCCAGGTCCACGTCGGTGAAGATCTCCAGCGACCCATAGCTCTTGCTCAAGCCCTCGGCCGTCAGCGGCGTGCGTCCGCACGGCGCCGGCTCCGGGAACCGCAGCGCGGCGACCTTGTCCGAGGTTCGTTCGGCCTCAAGCCCGCCCAGCAGCCGCTCGGCCCGCTTGAGCATGTTCTGGGCAGCCACGGCCTTGGTGGCCTTGGCGCGCATCTTGTTCGCCTGGTCGATCAGGACCTGGGCCTTCTTCTCGGCGTTCGCCCGTTCACGCTTCCGCGCGCGCTCGTCAGTCTCCCGCTGGACCTTGTACCGCTTCCAGTCCAGGTTGTAGATGTCGATGGTGGCGCGGTTCGCGTCGAGGCTGAAGACCTTGTTCACGGTGGCCTCCAGCAGCTCGGTGTCGTGGCTGATGACGATCAGTCCGCCGGAGTGGTTCTTCAGGAACTCGCGCAGCCATGCGATCGAGTCGGCGTCAAGGTGGTTGGTCGGCTCGTCGAGGAGCATCGTGTCGGCGCCGGAGTAGAGGATGCGTGCCAGCTCCACACGGCGCCGCTGGCCGCCGGAGAGGGTCTTCAGGGGCTGGTTCAGCAGCCGGTCGGGCAGCGCGAGGTTGGAGCAGATGGCGGCGGCCTCCGCCTCGGCGGCATAGCCGCCTCCGGCGAGGAATTCCGCCTCCAGCCGGTCGTAGCGGTTCATCGCCTTGCGGGCGACGGCGGGATCGTCGCTGGCCATTTCGTCCTGGCTCTTGCGCAGGTTGCGCACCACGGTGTCCAGGCCGCGCACGGAGAGGATCCGGTCCCGGGCCAGCTGGTCCATGTCAGGGGTGCGCGGATCCTGCGGCAGGTAGCCGATCAGCCCGCTGCGGGTAATGGTGCCCGCCGCGGGCAGCGCCTCACCGGCCAGGACCTTCGTCAGGGTGGTCTTGCCGGCGCCGTTGCGGCCCACCAGCCCGATCTTGTCCCCCTTGTCCACCCGGAACGTGACTTCGTCCATCAGCAGACGGGCGCCGGCACGCAATTCGAGTCCGGATACGGATATCACCAGGGAGAACCTTTCGGGGGCGGGGAGGGGCAGCTATCCAGTCTAGCCCTGCGCGCCGGTTTGTAGAAAACCTCCAATGGCAGGGTGGCAACCCGCCACTAGGGTCGAAAGTGCGGCGGCTGGCGCCGCACTTCGCACCGGAGGCACCGTGACCCGTTTTTCCGATTCTCCCCTCGACACATCCGGCGGGCACACCGCGTCCCGTGCCGCCGCAGGTTCCCGCGGCGGCCCGCTCGCACAGGGCACGCAGCGGCGGTCCCGGAACCGCGGTGCGGACCTCGCCCTGACGGCGGTCTTCGCCGCCCTGATCGCGGCGCTGTCGGTGCTGCCGGGCATTCCCGTCGGCGCCCTGGGCGTGCCGATCTCGCTGCAGACCCTCGGCGTGCTGCTGGCCGGCCTCATCCTGGGCCCGGCCCGTGCCGCAGCGGCGGTGGGACTGTACCTGCTCGTGGGCCTTGCCGGCCTGCCGGTCTTCAGCGGCTTCCGCGGCGGACTTGGGGTGTTGGCCATGCCGTCTGCGGGGTTCCTGTTCGGCTTCCTGCCGGGCGCGGCGGCTGCCGGGGCGCTCTCCCGCCTGGCCTGGCGGCAGGGCGCAGGGCAGCCGGCCGGACGCCGGGCCGGACTGCGGACCGTGCTCCTTCTCGCGGCGGCCGCCGCCGCCTCCTTCCTGGTCATCCACCCGCTGGGCATCGCGGGCATGATGATCAACGGCCGGCTCAGCTTCGAGGCCGCCCTGCTGGCGGATCTGCTGTTCGTCCCCGGCGACGTCATCAAGTGCGTGGTCGCCGGACTGCTCACCGCCGCCGTCTTCCGGGCGTTCCCCCGGATGGGGACCGGCGCCGAATGAGCCTGTTCCGCCGCCGCGCGGCTGTCCCGGGAGACGGTGCCGCGGGCACCACCCCAGAACCGGCGGGCGGCCCTGTTTCGGGCGACCGGCCCGTGCCGGGCCCGGTGCCCGGAACATCGTCTGCAGCCGGGAGCATCGTCTTCGACTCGGTCGGCGTGAGCGTTCCCGGGCTCGACGGCGGTCCCCGGCACCTCCTGCAGGACGTGAACCTGGTCCTCAGCGAACAGCGCATCGCCGTGATCGGTGCCAACGGCTCCGGCAAATCCACCCTGCTCAAGCTGATCAACGGACTGGTGCGCCCGACGTCGGGCACTGTCCGCGTGCGGGGGCTCGACGTCGCCGAGTCCACCGCCGCCGTGCGGCGTGCGGTCGGGTTTGTCTTCACCGACCCGCTGTCCCAGCTGGTGCTGTCCACCGGCCGGGACGACGTCGACCTCTCCCTGCGCCGCAGTGTCCCGGACCGCAGGGCGCGGGCCGCGGCCGTGGAGGACCGGCTCGACCGGCTGGGCCTGCTGCCGCTGGCGGACCAGAGCATCTACGACCTCTCCGGCGGGGAACGCCAGCTCATGGCGCTGGCCGGGGTGCTCGCCGTCGAACCGGCGATCCTCCTGGCCGACGAGCCGTCCACGCTGCTGGACCTGCGCAACACCGCGCGCCTCCGCTCACTGTTGGCCGCACTCCCCCAGCAGGTGCTCTGGACCACCCATGACCTCGACTTTGCCGGGGATGCGGACCGGATCCTGGTGGTCGAGGAGGGGCGGATCGTGTTCGACGGCGCACCCGGACCCGCCATCGCCGAGTACCGGGCCCGGTCCGCCCAGGCAGGGGCCGTGCGCTGATGCGCAGGCCGACGCTGCCGCTGGCGGTCAAGGCACTGGCCGTCGCGGCGCTGACCGCCTGGGTGCTGGCGCTCCACACTCCCCCGGCCGCCGTGATGGCCCTGCTGCTGGTGTGCGCCGGATTCGCAGTGTCCGGGCATCTTCGGGAGCTGGTGCGCACCACGCTGCAGACGCTGCCGGTGCTGGTCCTGCTCGGCGTGTTCCAGTTCTTTACCTCCGGCTGGGAGGCAGCGGTGGCGGTGCCGGTCGGGATTCTTGCCTGCGTGGGCGCCGCCCAGCTGCTGGTCTCGACCACGCCGGTACCGGTGCTGCTGGACGGGCTGGCCGCGCTGCTGCGTCCGCTGCGGCGGTTCGGCGCCGATCCGGAACGGTTTGCCCTTGCCGTCGGCCTGATGCTGCGCAGCCTGCCGTGGCTGTCGGCCGCGCTGCGGGACGCCCGGCAGGCGGCAGCGGCGCGGGGACTGGGCCGCAGCGCGCGGGCGCTGCTGGTGCCCGCCGTCGTCGGCACCGTCGCCTACGCGCGGCGCACCGGCGATGCCCTGGCCGCCCGCGGCTTGGGCGAACGGCAGGACTGAGGGAGCGGGCGTCCGGATAAGGGTGAGAGGAGCATTAGCTGCCGCCACTGAGCGGTTATCGCTGGGCTGATGACATAGCTCGACCCTCCAGCCGCAGCGATGAGAATCGGGAACACCGTCCATTGCGCGCGGTCAGCGTCCGGTGCCAGCGCGCCGAGGGCGACACCCAAAGCTATGGCGACAACGGGGGAGCCAGCAGGAACACGCCTGCTAGGAGAGCAGGCTTCTGAGGCTGCACACCACCTATTGCCAGCAGCGTCGTGATGACTACGACCGCTTGCGCCACGCCGATGACGTGGAAGGGGACCAGGATCAAGCCCATGAAATTCAGGTTGGACGTTCGCCCCCGCATTCGAGGGTTCAGCGCTCATCAGGAGTGGCGAGTCGGGAATTGGCGGCCTGCAGCGCACAACCGAAGGAACAGCGCCTACGGCCGGAACCAAGGTCCATTTCGAAACTGATGACCTCGAAGGCTTTACTACCCCATCCCATCCGAATGAAGGTGGGTGCCCCTTCGAGCTGGATCTGGCCCCGTCGCTCTGGCCCATAGCTCATCCACGACTTAGTATCGGATCGTCGACCGGCGAAGTTGGAGCAGGCAGGTAACTCAAGGTTTCTCATACGGTCAGTTAATCGGGCTGGGCTGCCGGTTGAAGGCAGCCCAGCCCCTTATAAAAAGGAAAGATGATGAGTCAGGATACCGCGACATGGATCCACTGGCTTGCATCTGAACAACCGACCGGGACCTCAATACCCAGCAGGCCAGCAGTGTGAAGGAGTTCCTCAAGCTCGGATCCTTGGCCGCAGCTGCTTCATTCATACCTGGGGCCAGGGCATCAATCCTTTTACTGCTCGTAGGAGACGCCTACGGAAACGGGGCGGCAGCTACTCTTGGCTTGTCCGCGCAGTTTCTGGCAATAACACTCGTCGCGGTAGTCGGCCTATCAATTACTACCGTCTTCAAGTTCAAGACACTGACGCCCGCACGGACTGTTTCCGATGTGGCACAGGAATCTGGTTCGATTGCTTTTGCTGGAGCCGCACTGGTTTTCCTTGTTGCGATATTGGGCGGAGTGCTCATCCCACTGATGAGTGCAGGTATCGATGTCGCACAGTTCACCGCTTATTGGTATATATCGATTATCAGCCTCTTGGCTGCGGTATTCTCATCGTGGCAAGCGGGACTGCTTCAGGCAAGGAATGCAGATTCGCGAGTGTTCCAGATAAATTCGGTGTCGGCCGCCGTCGCGGTTGGCTCCGCAGTTGCCATCACCATCTTTGTTCCTGACGATGCGTCCTTGGCGCTTGCGTACATTGCAATCACTAACGCCGTAATTGATGTCGTTGCCCTCGTGAGCAGATCGAAAGCGGTGCGGGTGGTCTGGGGCACGGAATTAGGTGGTCTTTGGAAACAATCCTGCAGGACCTTCTGGTCTGCAAAACGGATTACCTTCCAAAAACTGCCCGCTGTCTCGAAAGCAACAGCCGATGGGTTGCTCCTGATGCTTGTCTTCCTGACGGCGGGGCTGGTCGCGACCCGGACCGACGTTGGCGCTGGGGCTGCAGTGTTGACGGCAGTCGCGCTGATGCGATCCCTGGTTCTGCCCTTGAAGCAACTGGGAATGGTTGGGGGACGCCTCGCCATGACCGCGGGACGAAACAGGATTCACGCTATCGGGCCGATGGTTCTCTTCGTTGCCGCATTGATGGCGTTGGGGGCTGCAGCCCTAATCATCCTGAAACTTCTCTCCCTCCTCCCTTCGCAAATCAGCATGACGCTTGTATGCCTCCTTGCACTGCAGCTGCTGATGGAACCAATTACTGGTTTCCTTTTTGCATCACTGAAGATCATGTATAAGCCGGATTTCGCAATGAAGGCACTGTTATCCATCAGTGGAGCATTCACAATCCCGAGCATTCTGATCCTCAGCCTCTTGGACAGGGCTACGCCGGAGTTCATCTGGGCGGTATTGCTTGCGACACGAACTGTATTTGGTATCACCATAATTTATGCGGTCAGACGCATTCAGATTTTCAACGAGGGTCGCCCTGCTGGACTTCGCTGAAGGGTTGCCGGGAGGGTTGGTACGAGGACGGCCCCGCCGGCCGCGCCCGGACGCGCAAAAGGGCCGCTCCCCCTCTTGGGGAAGCGGCCCTTTGCACTCAGTGATGCGGCAGGCGAAGCGCCCGCGGATCAGATGTTGAAGCCCAGGGCCCGCATCTGGTCGCGGCCGTCGTCGGTGATCTTCTCCGGACCCCACGGCGGCATCCACACCCAGTTCAGCCGCCACTCATCCACGACGCCGTCCAGGGCCTGGCCGGTCTGCTCCTCGATCACGTCGGTGAGCGGGCATGCGGCCGTGGTGAGGGTCATGTCGATGAGCAGGGCGCCGTCGTCGGCGTACTTCAGCCCGTAGAGCAGACCGAGGTCGACGACGTTCACCCCCAGCTCGGGGTCGATGACGTCCTTGAGGGCTTCCTCGACGTCCTCCAGCGATGTGCGCGCGTCAGCGGTTTCGCTCATCATCTGCTCCTTAAGTAATCGGGACGGTGCGGATCAGGCTCCGACGCCCACGAAACGGTCGTAGCCTTCTTCTTCGAGGCGGTCGGCCAGCTCGGGGCCGCCCTGCTCGGCAATCCGGCCGTCCACGAAGACGTGCACGAAGTCCGGCTTGATGTAGCGCAGGATGCGCGTGTAGTGGGTGATGAGCAGGGTGCCCATTCCGCCCTTGGCGTGCTCGCGGTTCACGCCCTCGGAGACGACCTTCAGCGCGTCGACGTCAAGGCCGGAGTCGGTCTCGTCGAGGATGGCGAACTTCGGGTGGAAGAGTTCCAGCTGCAGGATCTCCACGCGCTTCTTCTCACCGCCGGAGAAGCCCTCGTTGACGTTGCGGGCGGCGAAGTCGGCGTCGATGCGCAGGTCGCTCATGGCGGCCTTGACGTCCTTGGTCCAGGTGCGCAGCGAGGGGGCCTCGCCGTCGAGGGCGGTCTTGGCGGTGCGCAGGAAGTTGGTCATGGTCACGCCGGGCACCTCGACCGGGTACTGCATGGCCAGGAAGAGGCCTGCGCGGGCACGCTCGTCGACGCTCATCTCCAGGACGTCTTCGCCGTCCAGGGTGATGGAGCCGCTGTCGACGGTGTAGCGGGGGTGGCCGGCGATGGTGGCGGCGAGCGTGGACTTGCCGGAGCCGTTCGGGCCCATGATGGCGTGGGTTTCGCCGGTGTTGATCGTCAGGGTCACGCCCTTCAGGATCTGCTTCGAGCCCTGTTCGGTCTCGATGCTGACGTGGAGGTCCTTGATCTCAAGAGTAGACATGCGGTCTGCTTTCTCCTTTGCACCCTCTGGCGGATGCGTCTCTAAGCTGTGGGGTTCCGCGGACCAGGGTGCGGGACCGGGAGGTCCCGCACCCTGCGCGGAGGGGTTCTGCGTACGCTGATCAGTTCTCGGAAGCGGCGAGTTCGCGCTCGACGGCCTCGGTGAGGCGCTCCTCGAGGGCCGGCACCTTGATCTGCTGGATGATCTCGTTGAGGAAGCCACGGACCACCAGGCGGCGGGCGGCTTCCTCCGGGATGCCGCGGGCCATCAGGTAGAACAGGTGCTCGTCGTCGAACCGGCCGGTGGCGCTGGCATGGCCGGCGCCCTCGATCAGGCCGGTCTCGATCTCCAGGTTCGGCACGGAGTCGGCGCGGCAGCCGTCGGTGAGCAGCAGGTTCCGGTTCACCTCGTAGGTGTCGGTTCCTTCGGCTTCCTTGCGGATCAGCACGTCACCCACCCAGACGGTGTGCGCGTCCTTGCCCTGCAGGGCGCCCTTGTACAGCACGTTGGACTTGCAGTTGGGGACTGCGTGGTCCACGAACAGGCGCTGCTCCAGGTGCTGGCCGGCGTCGGCGTAGTAGAGGCCGTAGAGCTCCACCTCGCCGCCGGGGGCGGTGAAACGCGCGGACGGGGTGATGCGGACCAGGTCGCCGCCCAGGCTGACGGCCACGTGCTTGAACCGCGCGTCGCGGCCCACCACGGCGTACTGCGCCGAGGCGTGCACGGCGTCGTCGGCCCAGTCCTGGACGGACACGACGGTCAGCTCGGCGTTGTCGCCGACGACGACCTCGACGTTCTGCGAGAGCACGCCGGTGCCGTTGTGGTCCAGGACCACGACGGCGCGCGAGTTGGCGCGGGCGTCGATCACCAGGTGCTGGGCGGCCGGGTCGGTGCCGGCGCCGGTCACCGTGAGGGTGACGCCGCCGTCGGCCGATACGCCTTCGGGGATGGTGATGACGGTCGCCTCGGTGAAGGCCTCCCACGCTGCGGCTGCGACCAGGTCCTCGGGGATGCCGGCGGAACCGATGCGGGCGTCGTCGCGTCCCACATGCTCCACCAGCACACCGTCGGGAGCGACGACGGCCAGCTCGGGCGCGGCGCCGTCGAGGGCCTTGGTGTGCAGGCCGCGCAGGCGCTTGAGCGGAGTGAACCGCCAGTCCTCCTCGCGGCCGGTCAGCTTGCCGAAGTCCGCCCGGTTGAAGGACGTCATCCGGCCGGCGCGGGAGCTGTCGGCCAGCCCCTCGCCGCCGCCGTGGCTGTGCGCCTTGGCGCTGTCGCCGCCCAGGACCTGCCGGGTTTCATTCAGCGGCGAGAGGTCCTCGCCTTCCTCGGTGAATCCGTCAATGAGGACGCGGCGGTCCTGTCCGTCGGCTCCGATCCGTGCCTTGACGTCTTCCACTGCATTGGCGACCTTCTCGGTCACCGTTTCCACGACGTCGTTAAGCTTCGACATTAACCGACGGCTCCTTCCATCTGGAGTTCGATAAGGCGGTTCAGTTCAAGGGCGTATTCCATCGGCAGCTCGCGGGCGATCGGCTCGATGAAGCCGCGCACGATCATGGCCATGGCCTCGTCCTCGGGCATGCCGCGGGACATCAGGTAGAACAGCTGCTCCTCGCTGACACGCGAGACCGTGGCCTCGTGGCCCATGGTGACGTCATCCTCGCGGATGTCGACGTACGGGTACGTGTCGGAGCGGGAGATGTTGTCCACCAGCAGGGCGTCGCAGCGCACGGTGTTGGCCGAGTGCTTGGCGCCTTCGCGGACCTGGACCAGGCCGCGGTATGCGGCGCGGCCGCCGCCGCGGGCGACGGACTTGGAGATGATCGAGCTCTTGGTGTTCGGCGCAATGTGCACCATCTTCGAGCCGGTGTCCTGGTGCTGGCCCTCGCCGGCGAAGGCGATGGACAGGGTCTCGCCCCGGGCCTCCTCGCCGACCAGGTAGACGGCCGGGTACTTCATGGTGACCTTGGAGCCGATGTTGCCGTCGATCCATTCCATGGTGCCGCCGGCCTCGACCACGGCGCGCTTGGTCACCAGGTTGTAGACGTTGTTGGACCAGTTCTGGATGGTCGTGTAGCGGACGCGGGCATTCTTCTTCACGACGATCTCGACGACGGCGGAGTGCAGCGAGTCCGAGGTGTAGATCGGCGCGGTGCAGCCTTCGATGTAGTGGACGTAGGAGTCCTCGTCGGCGATGATCAGCGTGCGCTCGAACTGGCCCATGTTTTCCGTATTGATGCGGAAGTAGGCCTGCAGCGGGATCTCCACGTGGACGCCCTTGGGGACGTACACGAAGGAGCCGCCGGACCACACGGCGGTGTTCAGCGAGCCGAACTTGTTGTCGCCGACCGGGATCACGGTGCCGAAGTACTCGCGGAAGATGTCCTCGTGTTCCTTCAGCGCGGTGTCGGTGTCCAGGAAGATGACACCCTGCGCCTCCAGGTCCTCGCGGATCTGGTGGTAGACGACCTCAGACTCGTACTGGGCGGCGACGCCGGCGACGAGGCGGTTCCGCTCAGCCTCCGGGATGCCCAGCTTCTCGTAGGTGTTGCGGATGTCCTCGGGCAGTTCCTCCCAGGAAGCGGCCTGCTTCTCGGTGGAGCGCACGAAGTACTTGATGTTGTCGAAGTCGATGCCGGAGAGGTCTGCACCCCAGGTCGGCATGGGCTTGCGGTCGAAGTACTTCAGGCCCTTCAGGCGCAGGTCGAGCATCCATTCCGGCTCGCTCTTCTTGGCCGAGATGTCCCGGACAACGTCCTCGCTGAGCCCGCGGCGGGCGGAGGAGCCGGCGACGTCGGAGTCGGCCCAGCCGTACTCGTAGGTGCCGATCCCCTCAAGTTCGGGGTTCCTTTCGAGGATGTCCGAAATCACTGTCTGGGGCACCGACTCCGGCACCGCTGACTTTCGGGTTACTTGATCCGTCATCACGGCCTTTCTTGCTGATGAGTGGATGAGGCTGTTATCGCTTCGGCCGGTGCCGGCGCGGGGGGCGCCGTGCGGGTACGGCCGACGGGAATGTGGGTGGTGCAGACGTGTCCGCCGCGGGAGAGCGTGGACAGGCGGCGGACGTCGACTCCCAGCAGGCGGGAGAACACCTCCGTCTCCTTGTCGCAGAACACGGGGTAGGAACTGGCCAGCGCCTGGATGGGGCAGTGCCCCTGGCACAGCTGCACGCTCAGCAGGGTGCTGGGAGTGCGGGCCGTGCCGATCATCGTGGTGGATCCCACGAAGCCGTCCTTGGTCAGTTCAGCGGCCAGCGCCTCCGCGCGGTCCTCGACTGCCGGGCCGGCGGCCTCCACCGCCGGGCGGTACTTCTCCTCCAGGGCCTCGAAGCGGTCGGCGGCGAAACGCGCCACCGCTTCCGGGCCCAGGGCATCCCCCAGCTGTCGGAGCGCTTCAACCGCGATGTCCAGGTAGTCGTTGCCCAGATACGCCTGGCCCTGGGGGCTCAGCACGTATCGGCGCGCGGGCCGGCCAGCACCCGAGGAGGTGCCGCCTACGCGCTTGACCTGGATCAGCCCCGTCCCGGACAGCGCGTCCAGGTGGCGGCGGACCGCAGCGGGCGTGAAGCCCAGCAGTTCACCGAGTTCCGCGGCGCTGACCGGGCCGTGCTCCAGTACGGCACCCAGGACGCGGTCTCGGGTGCGCTGCTCTGATTCGCGGGCGGTCACGGTCTTGTTCACCGCCTTCTTCTGGCCGGTTTTGCTCACGGAATACACAACACAATCATGACCTAATCTGTTCCGGCGATCTACTAAGGTCAGGCTTCCCACCTGTTTGGGCGCGGTTTGCGGCCACCCGGAACCGGGTACTACATAACGTAGAATATCCGGGTGTCCACTGCTGATTACTGCCTGACCATCGAGGGCCTGGTCAAAGACCTGGGCCCCGTGAACGGGCTCGACGGGAAGATGATACGTGTCATCGCCGACGTCGACTTCGCCGCCCGACCCGGCCAGGTAACCGCCCTTCTGGGTACCAACGGAGCCGGTAAGACCACCACGCTGGCCTGTGCGCAGGGCCTCATGCCGGCCGACGGCGGCACCGTGCGCCTGCTGGGCGAGGATCCCTGGAACGCCGGCGCCGACCTGCGGGCCCGCGTGGGAGTCATGCTGCAGGACGGGGGCCTCCCGCCGTCGGCCCGTCCCGTCGCCCTGCTGAAGCACCTCTCACGGATGTACCTCTCCCCCCGGCCCGTTGAGGAGCTGGTCAAGCGGCTGGGCATCGGCAGCTTCGCCTCCACGGGCATCCGCCGGCTCTCCGGCGGGCAGAAGCAGCGGCTGGCGCTGGCCTGCGCGCTGGTGGGCAACCCGGAGGTCCTCTTCCTGGACGAGCCCAGCGCCGGGCTGGACCCGCAGTCCCGTCAGATCGTCTTCGAGCTGATCCAGGAACTGCGCGACGAGGGCCTGGGCATCATCCTCACCACCCACCTGCTCGACGACGCGCAGCGACTGGCCGACTACGTGTACATCATCGACGACGGCCGGACCGTGGCCCGCGGAACAGTGGCCGAACTCACGGCCGCCAGCGACGAAACCGCGCGCAGCCGGGTCCTGACCTTCACCGCCGAGCCCGGGCTGGACCTGGCCGACGCCGGCCTCCCGCATCTCGAGTGCGGCGAGACGGCCGCCGGCCACTACACCGTTGCCGGCGGCATCCTCCCCGCCGACCTGGCCCGGCTCACCGCCTGGTGGGAACGCCGGGGCATCATGCCCCATTCGGTGCACCTGGCTTCCCGCACCCTTGAGGACGTCTTCCTCGAACTGTCTGGAAGGGACATCCGATGAGCGCGCCGGCTCCCCTTGCCACCAGGATCCTGCAGCAGGGCCGCTACGAGGCCATCACCATGCTGCGCAACGGCGAGCAGCTGATCCTCGCCGTCGTCCTGCCCATCCTTGCGCTGATCGGGCTCACCGTGACCCCGCTGCTGGACGGCTACGGCGCGTCCCGCATCGACATGGCCGTCCCGGGCGTGCTCGCCCTGTGCGCCATGTCCACCGCGTTTACCGGCCAGGGCATCGCCACCGGATTTGACCGCCGCTACGGCGTCCTGCGCTACCTCTCCACCACCCCGCTGGGGCGCGGCGGCCTGATCGCCGGGAAAGCCATCGCCGTCGTCGCGGTCCTGATGATCCAGGTCGCGGTGATCACCGGCCTGGCCCTGTTCCTGGGCTGGCGGCCGGAACCGGCCGGCCTGCTGCCCGGCCTTGCGCTGCTGCTGCTCGGTGCGTTCGCCTTCACCGCCCTCGGGCTGCTGGTCGCCGGTACGGCCCGGCCGGAGGCTACGCTGGCGATCACCAACCTGCTGTGGATCCTGCTCGCGGCCGTCGGCGGGATCCTGATTCCGACCACCAATATGACCTCCGCCTGGACTCCCCTGGTGGAGCTGCTGCCCTCGGCGGCGCTGGGCGATGCGCTGCGCAGCGCCCTGGTCGAGGCGCAGTTCAACCTGTCCGCCACGCTGATCCTGCTGGCGTGGGCAATCCTGGGCGGCCTGGCTGCCGTCCGCTGGTTCAAATGGAGTTAGTTCCCGTGTCCCAAACCCTGACCGGCCCAGCCGCCCGCCCCGCCGTCGCCGGCCGGCTCGTCATCGCCATGGCTGTCGCGTCGCTGGTGGCCAACATCGGCATCGTCGTCACCGGCGGCGCGGTCCGCCTGACCGCCTCCGGGCTGGGCTGCCCGGAGTGGCCGCTGTGCACCGCGGACTCGCTGGTCGCCACCCCCGAGATGGGCGTCCACGGCATCATCGAGTTCGGCAACCGCCTCCTGACCTTCGTGCTGACCGCCATCGCCTTCGGCACCGTGGCCTCCGTCTGGAAGCTCCGGCACGCGCGCCGGGACCTCTGGTGGCTGTCCATCGGCCTGCTGGCCGGCATCCCGGCCCAGGCCTTCATCGGAGGCATTACGGTGTGGACCGGGCTGAACCCGTGGGTGGTGGGCCTGCACTTCATCGTGTCGATGATCCTGATCGTGGCCGCCACGGTGATGGTCAACCGCGCCCGGCTCGGCGAAGCGCAGCTGGCGGCACAGGACGGGCCGCTGGCCCCGTCCGCCATGCGTCCGCTGCTCTGGGCCATCGGCGTCCTGTCGGCGATCACCGTGGTGCTCGGCGTCATCGTCACCGGCTCCGGCCCGCACGCGGGCGACCACGGCGCGGCCCGGAACGGGCTGGACCCCGACCTGTGGACGCGCATCCACGTGGTTCCCGTCTACCTCTTGGTCTTCGCGATCGCGGTGGCCCTGTACCTCGCCTGGCGGCGGCCGGCGGACGCCCGCCTGCGCCGTGCGCTGGTGCTGATGACGGCCGTGACTCTGCTGCAGGCCGTCATCGGCTACGTGCAGCACTTCCTCGCGCTGCCGATCGTCCTGGTGGCGCTGCACATGCTGGGGGCGTCGCTGCTGACCGCCGCCGCCGCGCATCTGGTGTTCACCGGGGTCGCGCGCCGGATCCCGGACCGGGCCGGGGCGGAAGCCGGGAAGGCGACAGCCGCCCGGTAGCCGCCCGGACCGCTGCTGCGGAGTACTTTGGCAGGAGGGCCGGCCCCCGAGGGGACGGCCCTCCTGCCATTTAACGCAGCTTCTTCAACGGCAGCTGACGCAACAGGCGATGCCGGTACGTTTCCCGGAAACTACTTGCCGTTGTGGAAAGTGGTTGCTTCAGTGGAAACCCGGCGTCCGGGCCCCCGGATCCCGCCGTTCCCACCTTCCCAGGAGCACCGATGGCATTCACCGATCCGCCCCCGACCCCGAACCAGGCGCGAAACCAGCTGGCCGCAGCCGGTTCCCGAACTCCCGCCAGATCGCAGGACCGGCGCACCTACGCTGCAGCCACCGCCGTGCTCGGCTTGGTCATGGGCGTCAACGCGGTGGCGAGGCCGACCCTGGGGGTCAGCATGTTCCTGACCTGGACGGCCTTCACCTTCCTGCTCTTCCTGGCCGGAATCTGGCTTGTGCAGCGCCGGACCCGCTCGGTGCCCCGCCATGCCTGGAGGTGGGTCGGGGCCGGATACCTCGCATCGTTCCTGGTGGGCCTCTGGGTGGTGTCACCCATGCTGAACCGGGTGCTGCTGAATGCGTCGGAGATCGGACCGGCGCTGGCGACGGGGGCCTGGGCCCTGACGGCGGCTCCCTGCATCCTGGCGGCTCTGATGATCCTGCGACCCGTACGGTGAGCGAAAACCCCGGCACCGGTGCACGCATCCGCCTTGATGAAGTCATCCATGCTCCGGTCCGGCTCAGCATCGCCGCGGCGCTGGCGCAGGTGGACGAGTCGGAGTTCGGACATCTGCGCGACATCCTCGAGGTCTCGGACTCCGTGCTGTCCAAGCAGGCAGGACAGCTGGAAGCCGCCGGGTATCTGCGCATCCGCAAGGGGTACATCGGAAAGCGGCCGCGGACGTGGCTGTCCCTCACGCCGGACGGACGGCGTGCCCTCACCCGGCACATCGCGGCACTGCGTGCCATTGCCGAGGGGCTTGAGAACGGGCCCTGAGAAGCTGCCGCTTACCCGGCCCGCGCCATCGGCGCGGCGGGCAGTGACCCGGAAGGGCGGAAGCGGATCAGGCCAGGACGGCCGGGCCGATGAACGGATCGACCGCCAGGGCCAGGAACAGCACCGTGAGGTAGCTGATCGAAAGGTGGAAGACCTTCATGGCGGACTTGTCCGTCACCTCTTCGCGCTGGGCGCGGGCATGCAGCTTGTGCGACTCGGCGATGAACCAGATGCCGCTGAGCAGCGCGCCAAGGGTGTAGACCCAGCCGGCTCCGCCGACGGGAACCAGCAGCAGGGAGCAGGCCACGGTCGCGTAGGCGTAGAGCACGACCTGTACGGACACCGTCTTGGCGCCGGCCACGGCGCCGAGCATCGGCACGCTGGCGTTGCGGTAGTCCTCGCCGTACTTCATGGACAGCGGCCAGTAATGCGGCGGCGTCCACAGGAAGATGATCAGGAACAGGATGACGGCGGGCCATTCGACGCTGTTGGTAACCGCGGCCCAGGCGATCAGCACCGGCATGCAGCCGGCGATGCCGCCCCAGACGATGTTCTGGGTGGTGCGCCGCTTGAGGATCAGCGTGTAGAAGACCACGTAGAGCAGGATCGCGCCCAGGCCGAGGGCGGCCGTGAGGAGATTCGCTCCGGCCCAGAGGATGGCGATGGACACCGCGCCGAGCGCCCAGGCGAAGACCAGCGCCTCGCGGGGAGTGACCTCCCCGGTCACCAGCGGGCGGTTCTTGGTGCGCCGCATCAGCCGGTCCATGTCCCGGTCCAGGTAGCAGTTGAACGCTCCGGCGCTGCCGGCGGCCAGGGCGCCGCCGACCATCGTCGCCAGGATCAGCATCAGCGGGGGCATCCCCCGCTGGGCGAAGATCATGGTCGGAAGGGTGGTCACCAGCAGGAGCTCGATGACGCGCGGCTTGGTCAGCGCCACATAGGCCCGCAGCTTACGGCCGGCCGTCATCTTCCCGGTGTACACCGGAATTTCGGCGGGGGCGTGCTGGGTAGTCACGGAGCTATCACTTGATCCTGTCTGGGCATGGGAAAGTCCGGAGTAATCATAACCTCTATCTCCTGTAGAAATCGAAGCCGTGCACGGCCCGGGCCCGGTCCGCCTCTTCCTTTGGCTTCGCATCGGGTAACCGGCGCTCCATTAGCGGTGCGGAATTGGCCCACGGCGGTGCGCTGCGGGATAAAGTGGGTAGCGATCCGCACCCCGGCCGCCGCTGATCCGCGGCTGCCGGAACCGGCGCTGTCGCCGGCAAGCCACTACAGAGAGGGGCCCGGTCAACGTGCCGCAGATGGATGAGCAAGAACTGAGCTGGACCGAGCTGGACCGAAAAGCCGTGGACACCGTCCGCGTTCTCGCCGCCGATGCGGTGGAAAAGGTCGGCAACGGCCACCCCGGCACCGCCATGAGCCTGGCCCCCGCGGCCTATCTGCTGTTCCAGAAGCTCATGCGCCACGACCCCTCCGACCCGCAGTGGCTCGGGCGTGACCGCTTCGTCCTCTCCCCCGGGCACACCTCGCTCACCCTTTACGCACAGCTGTTCCTCTCGGGCTACGGCCTGGAGCTGGAGGACCTGAAGGCCCTGCGCACCTGGGGCTCCAAGACCCCCGGACACCCCGAATACCGCCACACCGACGGTGTGGAGATCACCACCGGACCGCTCGGCCAGGGCCTCGCCACCTCCGTGGGCTTCGCCTACGCCCAGCGCCGGCTGCGCGGGCTGCTGGATCCGGAGGCACCGGCCGGCACCAGCCCCTTCGACCACACCATCTGGGTGATCGCCTCCGACGGCGACCTCCAGGAAGGCGTCACCGCCGAGGCCTCCTCGCTGGCCGGCCACCAGGAGCTGGGCAACCTCGTCGTCATCTACGACGAGAACCACATCTCCATTGAAGACGACACCGACATCGCCTTCACCGAGGACGTCCTGAAGCGCTACGAGGCCTACGGCTGGCACACCCAGCGCGTGGACTGGACCCGGACCGGGAACTACGTCGAGGACGTCGAAGAGCTGCACCGCGCCCTGAAGGCGGCCCAGGCCGAGACCAGCCGCCCCTCCATCATTTCCCTGCGCACCATCATCGGCTGGCCGGCACCGAACAAGCAGAACACCGGCAAGATCCACGGCTCCGCCCTCGGCGGCAGCGAAGTGGCCGCACTCAAGGAGGCGCTCGGCTTCGACCCGGAGCAGACCTTCGAGGTGGACGAGGCCGTGCTCGACCACGCCCGCCAGGTCGCGGAACGGGGCCGCAGCGCCCGCCGCGCCTGGGAGGAGAGCTTCACCCGCTGGCGCGACGCCAACCCGGAAGGCGCAGCCATCCTGGAACGGCTGCAGAACCGCACCCTGCCTGAGGGCTGGGAGCAGGCGCTGCCCGCCTTCGAGGCCGGCAAGGACATGTCCACCCGCGCTGCGTCCGGGAAGGTCCTCAACGCCATCGGCCCGGTCCTGCCGGAACTGTGGGGCGGCTCCGCCGACCTCGCCGAGTCGAACAACACCACGATCGAAGGCGCGCCCTCGTTCGTGCCCGCGGGCAAGCAGACGTCGGCCTGGTCCGGCAACCCCTACGGGCGGGTGCTCCACTTCGGCATCCGCGAACACGCGGCCGCGGCCATCGTCAACGGCATCACGATGCACAGCAACACCCGCGCGTTCGCCGGCACCTTCCTGATCTTCAGTGACTACCAGCGTCCGGCGATCCGCCTCGGCGCCCTGATGGGAGTGCCGTCCATCTACGTGTGGACGCACGACTCCATCGGCCTCGGTGAAGACGGCCCGACCCACCAGCCGGTCGAGCAGCTGGCCTCCCTGCGCGCCATCCCCGGGCTCGACGTCGTCCGCCCGGCCGACGCGAACGAGGTCGCCGCCGCCTGGCAGGCCATCCTGGAGAACACCGAGCACCCGGCCGGCATCGTGCTGACCCGGCAGAACGTGCCCACCTTCGCCCGCGGCGAAGGCGACGCCACGGCCGACGCCTTCGGCTCCGCAGCCGGCACCGCCCGAGGCGGCTACGTCCTCGCGGAGGCCGTCCGCGACGGCGCCGTCGTGAACCCGGACGTCATCCTCATCGGCACCGGCTCCGAGGTGCAGCTGGCCGTTGAGGCCCGCTCCGAGCTCATGGCCGAGGGCATCGCCGCCCGCGTCGTGTCGATGCCCAGCATCGAATGGTTCAACCGCCAGGACGACGCCTACCGCGAGTCCGTGCTGCCCGGCGGGGTGAAGGCCCGCGTTTCGGTCGAGGCCGGCATCGCGCAGGGCTGGCGCGAACTGGTCGGCGACGCCGGCCGGACGATCTCCCTCGAGCACTACGGCGCGTCCGCCGACTACCGCACCCTGTTCCGCGAGTTCGGCATCACTTCGGAGGCGGTCGCCGCGGCCGCCCGCGAATCGCTCAACGCCGTCCGCGGCGGGAGCTCGGCCCCCGACGCCACCCAGGCGGCCACCGGGGCCGAATCCACCCGCACCGGCGACCAGCAGTAAAGCCCATCAGAAGGAGCTGTCCCATGACTTCCAACACCGCCCGGCTCGCCGAAGCCGGCGTGTCCATCTGGCTCGATGACCTTTCCCGGGAACGCATTGTCTCCGGGTCCCTGAAGCAGCTGATCGAAGAGCGCAACGTGGTGGGCGTGACCACCAACCCGAGCATCTTCGCCGCAGCGCTGGCCAACGGCGAGTCCTACGCTCCGCAGGTGCAGCAGCTCGCCGCCGGCGGCGCCGACGTCGACAAGGCGGTCTTCGAGATCACCACCGACGACGTCATCCAGGCCTGCGACATCTTCGCCCCGGTCTTCGAGGCCAGCGGCGGCGAAGACGGGCGCGTATCCATCGAGGTGGATCCGCGGCTCTCCCGCGACACCCAGGGCACCGTCAATGAGGCCAAGGAGCTGGCGCAGAAGATCGGCCGCAGCAACGTGCTGGTCAAGATCCCCGCCACGCAGGAAGGCCTGCCCGCCATCGCCGCGGTCCTGGCCGAAGGCATCAGCGTCAACGTGACGCTGATCTTCTCCCTGGAGCGCTACCGGGAGGTCATCAACGCCTTCATGACCGGCCTGGAGCAGGCCCGCGACAACGGGCACGACCTGCGCACCATCCACTCCGTCGCCTCGTTCTTCGTCTCCCGCGTGGACTCGGAGGTGGACCGCCGCCTCGATGCGATCGGCTCCGACGAGGCCAAGGCGCTCAAGGGCCAGGCGGGCCTGGCGAACGCCCGCCTCGCCTACCAGGTGTTCGAGGAGCAGTTCGACACCGAGCGCTGGCAGGTGCTGGCAGCCGCCGGCGGCAACGCCCAGCGGCCGCTCTGGGCCTCCACCGGCGTCAAGGACCCGAACCTGCCTGACACGCTCTACGTCACCGGGCTGGTCGCCGGGTCCGTCGTCAACACCATGCCGGAGAAGACGCTGGAGGCCGTGTTCGACCACGGCGAGGTCACCGGCGACACCATCACCGGTACCTACGAGGAGTCCGCGGCCGTGCTGGACCGCCTCGAGACGGCGGGCGTGTCCTACTCGGACGTCGTCGAGCTGCTGGAAACCGAGGGCCTGGACAAGTTCGTCGTCAGCTGGGGCGAACTGCTCGAAACCGTGCAGGGCGCCCTCGACGCCGCCGCCGAGCCGAAGGAGGGCTAGCACCCGATGGGCACCCTGTCGTTCGAAGCCGCCGGAGCGGCGGCAGCCGCCGTCGAGGCGCACGTACCCGGGCTGGTGCGCGACCAGGTCGCTGGGCGCCTGATGTCCGCGGACGCCACCCTGTGGGGCCCCGACGCCGAGCCGGAGGCGTCGATCCGCCTCGGCTGGACGGATCCCGGCCCCGCCTCGCGGCCGCTGCTCGGGCAGATCGCCGAACTGCGGGCCGCCCTGGCGGCCGAGGGGATCACCCGGGTGGTCCTGGCCGGAATGGGCGGCTCGTCCCTGGCGCCGGAGGTCATCACCCGTACCGCCGGGGTGCCGCTGACCGTGCTGGACTCCACCGATCCCGACGCCGTCCGGGCGGCCCTGGCCGACAACCTCGCCGGGACCGTCATCGTGGTGTCCTCCAAATCCGGCTCAACGGTGGAGACCGACTCGCAGCGCCGGGTCTTTGAGCAGGCCTTCACGGATGCCGGCCTCGATGCGGCCTCCCGCATCGTGGTGGTGACCGATCCCGGTTCCCCGCTGGACGAGGCCGCGCGCGCCGCCGGTTACCGGGCCGTGTTCAACGCCGACCCCAACGTCGGCGGCCGCTACTCGGCCCTTACCGCCTTCGGGCTGGTTCCCGCCGGGCTCGCCGGCGCCGACATCGAGGCGCTGCTGGACGACGCCGAGGAAGCCGGCGAGGTGCTGCGCGACGACGCCGAGGACAACATCGGCCTGCAGCTCGGCGCAGCCCTGGGCGGCACCGATCCGCTGCGCAACAAGATCGTCATCGTTGATGAGGGCTCCGGCCTGCCCGGGTTCGGCGACTGGGCTGAACAGCTCATCGCCGAGTCCACCGGCAAGCTTGGCCGCGGGCTGCTGCCCGTGGTGGTGGAGCCGGGTGCTCCCGAGCTGTCCGCCGATGCCGCCGATGTGCTGGCGGTCCGGCTCGTCCGCGTGGACGCCGACGCCGCACCGGCGGGCAACGCCGTCCAGGTGGCGGGCAGCCTCGGCGGCCAGATGATGCTCTGGGAGTTCGCCACCGCGGTGGCCGGCCGCCTGCTGGGCATCAACCCGTTCGACCAGCCCGACGTCGAGGCCGCGAAGAAGGCTGCCCGCGGCCTGCTGGACGCCCAGCCGGCGCCGGAGCTGCCCGCCTTCGTGGACGGCGCCGTTGAGGTCCGGGCCGACGCCGGCCTGCTCAACGGCACCACCACGCTCCGCGGCGCCCTGCAGGCGCTGCTGGCCACGCTGCCGGAGGACGGCTACCTCAGCATCCAGGCCTACCTCGACCGCGGGGAGCAGGCAGGGCTGGAAGCGGTCCGCCCGCTGCTCGCCGGCCTGTGCGGCCGTCCGGTGACCTTCGGCTGGGGCCCGCGCTTCCTGCACTCCACCGGCCAGTTCCACAAAGGCGGCCCGGCGCAGGGAGTGTTCCTGCAGATCACCGGTGCGCCCGCCGAGGACCAGGCCATTCCCGGCCGGCCGTTCACCTTCGGCGAGCTCATCCAGGCGCAGGCCGCCGGCGATGCCCAGGTGCTGGCCGACCACGGTCGTCCGGTGCTGCGCCTGAACCTCATCAACCGGGCCGACGGCTCCTCCGAGCTGGAGAACGTCGTGCGGGCCATGTCACGGGACGGCTTGCAGTAGATGGCGGCATCGACAGGCGGCGGGTCAAACCCGCTGCGGGACCCCCGCGACCGGCGGCTGAGCCGGATCGCGGGGCCCTCGGCCCTGGTGATCTTCGGCGTGACCGGAGACCTGGCGCGCAAGAAGCTGATCCCGGCGGTCTACGACCTCGCCAACCGCGGCCTGCTGCCGCCCAGCTTCTCGCTGGTCGGTTTCGGCCGCCGTGACTGGGACGATGAACGCTTCGTGGCGGAGGTGCGTGCCGCCGTCGAGGACGGCGCACGCACCGAGTTCAACGAGGGCGTCTGGGAGCAGCTGGCCGACGGCATCCGCTTCGTCCAGGGCGGGTTCGACGACGGCGCGGCCTTCGAAGAGCTGCGGCGCACCCTCGAGGACCTGGACGAAACCCGGGGCACCTGCGGCAACTACGCGTTCTACCTGTCGGTGCCGCCGAAGAGCTTCGAACAGGTCTGCCAGCAGCTCTCCGAGCACGGACTGGCCCAGTCCGACGACGACGCGTGGCGGCGGGTCGTGATCGAGAAGCCCTTCGGCCACGACCTGCGCTCGGCGCGGGAGCTGAACGCCGTGGTCGAGTCCGTCTTCCCCGCGGATTCGGTCTTCCGGATCGACCACTACCTGGGCAAGGAGACGGTCCAGAACATCCTGGCCCTGCGCTTCGCGAACCAGCTGTTCGAACCGATCTGGAACGCCAACTACGTGGACCACGTGCAGATCACCATGGCCGAGGACATCGGCATCGGCGGCCGCGCGGGCTACTACGACGGCGTCGGCGCGGCGCGCGACGTCATCCAGAACCATCTGCTGCAGCTGCTGGCGCTCACCGCGATGGAGGAGCCGATCTCCTTCGACGCCGAGCACCTTCGGGCCGAGAAGGAAAAGGTGCTGGCCGCCGTCCGGCTGCCCGAGGACCTGTCCACCCACTCGGCGCGGGGACAGTACGCCGGAGGCTGGCAGGGCGGCGAGAAGGTCAGCGGCTTCCTGGAGGAGGAAGGGTTCAATCCCGATTCCACCACCGAGACCTTCGCCGCGCTGCGCCTGGACATCAACACCCGCCGCTGGGCCGGAGCCCCGTTCTACCTGCGGGCGGGCAAGCGGCTGGGGCGGCGCGTGACCGAGATCGCCGTGGTCTTCAAGCGCACGCCCAACCTGCTGTTCCGGGACCACAGCGGAGACGACTTCGGACAGAACGCCGTCGTCATCCGGGTGCAGCCGGATGAGGGCGCAACCATCCGGTTCGGGTCGAAGGTCCCCGGCACTCAGATGGAGGTCAGGGACGTGTCGATGGACTTCGGGTACGGACATGCGTTCACAGAATCCAGCCCGGAGGCGTACGAGAGGCTGATCCTCGACGTCCTGCTCGGTGAGCCCCCGCTCTTTCCGCGCCACCAGGAGGTGGAGCTGTCCTGGAAGATCCTGGACCCGTTCGAGGAGTACTGGGCCTCGCTCGGCACCAGGCCCGAGCCCTACGCCCCGGGCAGCTGGGGCCCAAAGTCGGCGCATGACCTGCTGGCGCGTGACGGAAGGACCTGGAGAAGGCCGTGATTGTCGAACTGCCCGATACGACGACCTCGAAGGTCTCGAAGAAGATCGTGGCCATGCGCGAGCAGGGCGGCGTGGTTACCCTCGGCCGCGTGCTGACCCTGGTGGTGTCCAGCAAGCCGGACTTCGTGGAGGAGGCGATCGCCGCCGCCAACGAGGCCAGCCGTGAGCATCCCTGCCGGATCATCGTCCTGGCCGAGGGCTCCCCCGATGAACCCACCCGGCTGGACGCCGAAATCCGGGTCGGCGGCGACGCCGGTGCGTCAGAGGTGATCGTGCTCAGCGGCCAGGGGGACCTGGCCGGGGAGAGCGAGTCCATGGTCTCGGCCCTGCTGCTGCCGGACGCGCCGATCGTGGCCTGGTGGCCGCACGGCATCCCGGACAACCCGTCGCTGACGCCCCTGGGCCGGATCGCCCACCGCCGCATCACCGACGCCGGCAACGAGCCGGACCCCCGACAGGCCCTGCTGTCCCTCAGCGACAGCTACACGGCCGGGGACACCGACCTCAGCTGGACCCGCCTGACCAGCTGGCGTGGCCAGCTGGCGGCGGTGCTGGACCAGGCCGGCATGCCTCCGGTCACCGGCACGGTCGTGGAAGGGGCCCCGGATTCGGCCAGCACCTACCTGATGGCCGCCTGGCTGGAGCATGCCCTGCAGGTCCCCGCGGAGATCATCGCCGACCCCGAGGTCACCGGCCTGCGCCGGGTGCGGCTGCTCCACGCCGACGGCAGCGTGGAACTGCACCGCCCCGGCGACACCATGGCCTTCCTGCACCAGCCGGGCCAGCCGAGGCAGCGGATCGCCCTGCCGCGGCGCAGCCTGCGGGACTGCCTGGCGGAGGAACTGCGCCGGCTGGACCCGGACGAGGTTTTCGGAGAAGTACTTACCGAGGGGCTGGCGAAGTGCCTGTCCCGGGAAGGGGCCACGCCGTGAGGCACTCCCCCAAGGGCGTCAGCATCCACCCGGACTTCGACGCGCTGGCCGCGGCCGTCGCGGCGCGGTTGATCACCAAGCTCATCGATGTCCAGAACCGGCGAGGAGAGGCCACCGTGGTCCTGACCGGCGGGTCGCTGGGCATCGCCACCCTCGCGGCGGTGGCCTCCTCGCCGGCCCGGACCGCCGTCGACTGGCAGCGCGTGAACTTCTGGTGGGGCGATGAACGCTTCGTTCCCGCCGACGATCCGCAGCGCAACGCCCGCCAGGCGCAGGAGGCCATGCTCGGCCTGCTTCCGGTGGACCCGGCCAGGGTCCACCCGGTGCCGGCGGAAGGTGAGGCCGCCGACGTCGACGCCGCGGCGCTCGATTACGCGCGGGCGCTGTCCGACGCGGCCGCCGAAGAGGAGCTTGCGCCGGGCTTCGATGAGGTGGATCCGCGGCTGCCGCGGTTCGATGTGCTGCTGCTGGGCGTCGGTCCCGACGCCCACGTGGCCTCTCTGTTTCCCGAGTCCGCCGGCGCCCGCACCGTCGGTGCCACCACCGTCGCGGTGCACAACGCTCCCAAGCCGCCGCCGGAGCGGGTCTCCCTCACCATGGAGGCGATCAACACGGCCGACGAGGTGTGGCTGGCCGTGGCGGGAGAAGACAAGGCCGGTGCCGTCGGCTTGGCGCTGGCCGGGGCCGGGCCCGTGCAGGTACCGGCGGCCGGGCCCTCCGGCCGCAGCCGGACCCGCTGGCTGATTGACCAGGCCGCAGCCTCGAAGCTGCCTGAGCGGCTGTTCGAGCAGCACCAGCTGGAAGGCTGAGCTGCCCGGTCCCCCGCGCTGCGCCGCAGGCTTAAACAGGAAATCCCGCTCCGGATCGGAGCGGGATTTCCTGTATCCGCGGGCCCTGGTGCCCGCCGCGGCAGGGTGGCTAGGACTCCACGGCGAAGCGCTGGATGAGGCCGAGGGCGATGATCACCAGGCCCCACGAGATGCCGAGGACAACGGTGATGCGGTTGAGGTTCTTCTCGGCCACGCCGGAGGAGCCCAGGCTGGTGGTCATGCCGCCGCCGAACATGTCGGACATGCCGCCGCCGCGTCCCTTGTGCAGCAGGATCAGCAGCGTCAGGAGCACGCTTGTGATCGCCAGCAGCACCAGCAGGATGATCTTGAGAATTTCCACTTACGGCCTTTCAGATGGCACGGTTCTTCACGGCCGGGGCAGCGGCGCCCCGGGCCGGTCACTCGGTGACCAGGTGCTGTTCAAACCTGACAATATTAGCAAACTCGGCTACGTCCAAACTGGCGCCGCCCACCAGCACGCCGTCGACGTCGCGCTCCCGGAGGATGGCGGCGGCGTTGCCGGCCTTCACCGATCCGCCGTAGAGCAGCCGGACCTTCGCGGCGGTGGCGTCGTCGTAGAGGTCCGCCAGTTCCATCCGGATGGTGTTGCACATTTCCTGGGCATCCTGGGGTCCCGCCACCTCGCCGGTGCCGATGGCCCAGATCGGCTCATACGCGATGACCAGGCGGGAAACCTGCTCGGCGTCGAGCCCGGCCAGGTCGGCGCGGACCTGCTCAAGGGTGTGCAGGAGGTGCTCCCCCGCCTGCCGGACCTCCAGTCCCTCGCCCACGCAGAGGATGGGCGTGAGGCCGTTGCGGTAGGCGGCCTTCAGCTTGCGGTTGAGCAGCTCGTCGGTTTCGCCGTGGACGGTGCGGCGTTCGCTGTGGCCCACCAGGACGTAGGTGCAGCCGAGCCGGGACAGGAACTGCCCCGAAATGTCGCCGGTGTAGGCGCCCGAATCCTCCGGCGAGAGGTCCTGCCCACCGTAGGCGATCTTGAGCTTGTCCCCCTGCACCAGGGTCTGCACGCTGCGCAGGTCGGTGAACGGCGGGAAGACGGCAACTTCGACCCGTTCGAAGTCGTGGTCGGCGTCCTTGAGGGTCCAGGCCAGTTTCTGCAGCAGGGTGATGGCCTGGACGTGGTCCATGTTCATCTTCCAGTTGCCCGCAATCAGTGGCGTGCGGTCGTACTTGCCGTTGGTCGAGCTGGTCATTTCTGCTCCGGAATCTACTCGGGCGGCCGGGGCCGCGACAGGCGCTGCGGCCGCCGCCCACGATCAGGCGGCGGCCGCAGCGGTGGGGAATCTTAGCGGTCCAGGACGGTGAGGCCCGGCAGGTCCTTGCCTTCCAGGTACTCCAGCGACGCCCCGCCACCGGTGGAGATATGGCCGAAGTCGCGGTCCGCGAAGCCCAGGCGGCGCACAGCCGCGGCGGAATCGCCGCCGCCGACGACGGTGAGGCCGGCGCAGTCCTTCAGCGCCTGGGCCACGGCCCGGGTGCCTTCAGCGAAGGCGGGGAACTCGAAGACCCCCATCGGCCCGTTCCAGAAGACCGTCTCGCCGCCGCGGATGCGTTCGGCGAACGCCGCGCCGGAATCGGGGCCGATGTCCAGGCCGATGGCCTTGTCTCCGAAGCGGCCCGACTCCATGGCGTCCGCCGGAACGACCTCGTGTTCGGCGTCGGCCGCGAAGCGGTCCGCGACCACGATGTCGGTGGGCAGCACGAACTCGCAGCCGACCTCGGCGGCCCGGTTAAGGTAGCCCTTGACGGTCTCGATCTGGTCCTCTTCCAGCAGGCTCGCTCCGACCTTGTGGCCCTGCGCCGCCAGGAAGGTATAGACCATCCCGCCGCCGATCAGCAGGCTGTCGGCCCGGGCCATCAGGTTCTCGATCACGGCCAGCTTGTCGGAGACCTTCGAGCCGCCGAGCACCACGACGTAGGGCTTCGCCGGATCCTGCGTGAGGCGGGTCAGGACCTGCACCTCCTCCTTCACGAGGTCGCCCTGGTAGGCGGGCAGGATTTCAGCGATGTCGTAGACGCTGGCGTGCCGGCGGTGCACCGCACCGAAGGCGTCGTCGACGTAGGCGCCGTTGCCGCCGGTCAGGGCGGCGAGCTCGCGGGCGAAGGACTGCCGCTCGGCGTCGTCCTTGGAAGTCTCGCGCGGGTCAAACCGCACGTTCTCCAGGACCAGGACGCTGCCGGCCGCCAGGGATCCGGCGAGCCGCTTCGCGTCTCCGCCGACCGTGTCGGAGGCGAACTCGACGGAGAACGGTGCAAGCTCGTTGAGTTCGTCCGCCGCCGGCCGCAGGGAATACTTCTCGTCGGGCTTGCCCTTGGGGCGGCCCAGGTGCGCCATGACCATGACCTTGGCACCGTGGCCCACCAGACGCTGGATGGTGGGGATGGAGGCGCGGATGCGGCCGTTGTCGGTCACCCGGCCGTCCTCCAGCGGAACGTTGAGGTCGGAACGCACAAGCACGTAGCGGCCGTCGACGCCCTCGTTGATCAGTTCATCCAGTGTCTTGACTGTCATAGCTACCTTTGGTCGGTCGGTGGTCTGGGTGGATTGGGTCGGGTTGGATCCGGGTCAGAGCTTGGACGCCACCAGCGAGGTCAGGTCGACCAGGCGGCAGGAGTAGCCCCACTCATTGTCATACCAGCCCACGACCTTCACTTCGTTGCCCATGATCCGGGTGAGGCCGGAGTCAAAGATGCAAGAGGCCGGGTCGGTGACGATGTCGGAGGAGACCAGGGGTTCGTCGGTGTAGCGCAGGATGCCGGACAGCGGTCCGTCGGCCGCCGCCTGGTAGGCGTCGTTGATCTGCTCGACGGTCGCTTCGCGGCTGACCTGCACGGTGAGGTCGGTGATCGAGCCGGTGGGGACCGGCACGCGGAGCGCGAACCCGTCGAGCTTGCCGTCCAGTTCCGGCAGCACCTGGCCGATGGCCTTGGCCGCGCCGGTGGTGGTCGGCACGATGTTCAGGGCGGCTGCACGGGCGCGGCGCAGGTCGCGGTGCGGTCCGTCCTGCAGGTTCTGATCGGCGGTGTAGGCGTGCACTGTGGTCATGAGGCCCCGCTCGATGCCGAACGCCTCATGCAGCACCTTGGCCAGCGGGCCCAGGCAGTTGGTGGTGCAGGAGGCGTTGGAGATGATGTTGTGCTCGGCGGGGTTGTAGTCGCCGTCGTTCACGCCCATCACGATGGTGATGTCGGCGCCCTTGCCCGGCGCGGAGATGAGCACCTTCTTCGCGCCTGCGTCTATGTGCTTTTTCGCGTCGTCGGCCTTGGTGAAGAACCCGGTGGACTCGATGACGACGTCCACCCCGAGGTCCTTCCAGGGCAGGTTCGCGGGATCGCGTTCGGCGAGGACCTTCAGCGTGCGGCCGCCCACCACGATGTTGCCCTCGTTGACCTCGATATCGGCCGGAATGCGGCCTGTGACGGAGTCGTACTTCAGCAGATGGGCGAGCGTCTCGGGGCTGGTCAGGTCGTTGACGGCGACAATGTCCAGATCCGCGTTCTGCTCCAGCGCGGCCCGGAAGTAGTTGCGTCCGATGCGTCCGAAGCCGTTGATGCCAACTCGAGTAGTCACTGTCCGTCTCCTTGATAGCTGGTCAATCGAAGATCACGTGACCCCGGTTGTCTGAAGGCCACCTGGGAGCTGCTTCGCCAGGGCCCGCCCGGCCGGTGGGCCGGGCGGGCAGCTGACGGTCTCATCTTACGCGTCGGGCTCCCGCGGGGTACCGGGCAGGGGCGGTTTTTGTCCCGTTCGGGGCCCCTCCGGTGTGGTGCCTACGCCTCGTTGGGCAGGATCAGTGCCGGGGCGCCGGAGCGGGCGGCGTCGAAGCGCTGCGCGACGTCGGCCCAGTTGATGATGTTCCAGAACGCCTTGACGTAGTCGGCCTTGACGTTGACGTAGTCCAGGTAGAAGGCGTGCTCCCACATGTCCAGCATCAGCAGCGGGATGGTGCCCACGGGGATGTTGCCCTGCTGGTCGTAGAGCTGCTCGATGACCATGTTCCTGCCCAGCGGGTCGTAGGCCAGGATGGCCCAGCCGGAGCCCTGCAGCGAGGTCGCCGCGGCGGTGAACTGGCCGCGGAAGCCGTCGAAGGAGCCGAAGAACTCGTCGATGGCGGCCGCGAGCTCGCCCTCGGGCTTGTCGCCGCCGTCCGGGCTCATGTTGTTCCAGAAGATGCTGTGGTTGGTGTGCCCGCCCAGGTGGAAGGCCAGGTCCTTGGACAGCTTCGGGATGGACCCGAACTCGCCCGCCTCGCGGGCTTCGGCCATCTGCTCAAGGGCGGTGTTGGCGCCGGCCACGTAGGTGGCGTGGTGCTTGTCGTGGTGCAGCTCCATGATCCGCGCGGAAATGTGCGGCTCCAGGGCGGCGTAATCGTAGGGCAGCTCAGGCAGGGTGTACTTATTGTTCACAGCTTCTCCTTCATGCTCGGCGGCAGCGCCCGACCGGGCCGCTGCGGGAGTGGCCGGTGATGCCGGTGGGAAAGCCGGCGGGCTGCCTCCATCCTATGCAAAGGACCTAGCCGTCAAGCATTTCGGCCGTCACGCTCGCCTCGGTTCCCGGGATGCCGAGCTCGGCGGCGCGCTTGTCCGCCATGGCCAGCAGCCGCCGGATGCGCCCGGCCACGGCGTCCTTGGTCATGGCCGGTTCAGCGAGGCGGCCCAGTTCGTCAAGGCTGGCCTGCTTGTGCGCCAGGCGCAGCTCGCCGGCGTAACGCAGATGCGGCGGCACGTCTTCGCCGAGGATTTCGAGGGCCCGCTCGACCCGGGCGCCGGCGGCGACTGCGGCCTGGGCGGAGCGCCGCAGGTTCGCGTCGTCGAAGTTCGCCAGGCGGTTGGCCGTTGCGCGGACCTCCTTGCGCATCCGCCGTTCCTCCCAGACCATCAGGGCGTCGTGGGCGCCCATGCGGGTCAGCAGCGCGGCGATCGCGTCGCCGTCGCGGATCACCACCCGGTCCACCCCGCGCACTTCGCGGGCCTTGGCGGAGATGCCGATGCGCCGGGCAGCGCCAACCAGCGCCAGCGCGGCTTCAGGACCCGGGCAGGTGACCTCCAGCGCGCAGGAGCGGCCCGGCTCCGTCAGGGAGCCGTGGGCGAGGAAGGCCCCGCGCCAGACCGCCTCGGCGTCGGCGGCGGAACCGTTCACGACCGCGGAGGGCAGGCCACGGACCGGCCGTCCGCGCGAGTCGAGCAGTCCCGTCTGCCGGGCCAGGGACTCCCCGTCCCGCACCACCCGGACGACGTACCGGTTGCCGCGGCGCAGGCCGCCGCCGGAGACGACGACGATTTCGCTGCCGTGGCCGTAGACCTCGGAGATGGCCGTGCGCAGCCGGCGGGCCGTCGAGGCAAGGTCCACCTCGGCCTCAATGACGATCCGGCCGGAGATGATGTGCAGCCCCCCTGCGAAGCGCAGCAATGCCGAAACCTCGGCCTTGCGGACGGAGGACTTCAACACGTCCAGACGTGAGAGTTCCTCCTTGACGGCGGTGGTGAGGGCCACGGACACACTCCTGTTTCCTGGTGCTAGTTCTCGAAAATGTCCTGGTAGGCGGTGGCAAGCCGCAGTGGATCATGCACTGCACGGCTGCCCGCAGCCCCCACCTTACCGAAGACCGCGCGGGCTCCCAGCGCGGCGGCCGCCTCCTCGAAGGCGCGGCGGTCGCCCGCTACGGCCGGATCCGCCAGCACGGCGTCGACCTTGAAACCGGGGGCATAGCGGCGGATTACCTCCAGATGGTCCGCCGCGGTCATGCCCGCAGTCTCGGTGGTGTCCATGTTCAGGTTCATGGTCAGCAGGCGGCGGGCGTTGGTGGAGCACAGGGCGTCGCGCAGCTGCGGCAGGAGCAGGTGCGGCAGCAGCGAGGTGTACCAGGACCCGGGGCCCAGGATCACCCAGTCCGCCCGTTCGACCGCCTCCAGGGCCTGCGGGCACGCCGGAGCATCCGCAGGCTCGAGGCGGACATCCGTGACGTTGCTGCGGGCTCCCGCCGCGGCGAGCCGGGCCTGCCCGCGCACGGTCTCGTGCTGCAGGCCGGCCGCCGTTTCGCGCAGGACGTCGCCTTCAATGGTCAGCGGGACCGTCGACATCGGCAGCACCTGCCCGCGGGCGCCCAGCAGGGCGCCGGCCCACTGCAGGCCCGCCACCGGGTCCTGCAGCAGCTCCCACAGAGTGACGATGAGCAGGTTGCCCATGGCGTGCCCGTCCAGGGTCCCCTCGACGCCGTCCATGGACTTGAAGCGGTGCTGCATGACGTCGCGCCAGGTGCGGCCCCAGTCGGTGTCATCGCACAGTGCGGACAGCGCCATCCGCAGGTCCCCAGGAGGGAGCACGCCCAGGTCCCGGCGCAGCCGCCCGGAGGACCCGCCGTCGTCGGCCACGGTGACCACGGCGGTGAGGTCGGTGGTCAGCAGCCGCAGGGCCGAAAGCGAGGCCGACAGCCCATGCCCGCCGCCCAGCGCGACGACCGCCGGCGCGGCCGAACGGCCGCCGGTGCCCGGACGGGCGGCCGACGTATCGGGAATCAGGGGCAGGGGGCCGGTAAGGAAACTCACTCCCGCCCCAGGTCGCGGTGATGGGCGCTGACAGTGACGTGCGGCAGCTGGGCCAGCCGCTTCGCGAGCTCCTCGGTCACGGCGACTGAGCGGTGCTTGCCGCCGGTGCACCCGACGGCGATGGTCGCGTAGTGCTTGTTTTCCCGGCGGTAGCCGTCGATCACCGGTTCCAGGGCCTCGACGTAGCGGTCCAGGAACTCCTTGGTTCCCTCGGCGTCGAGCACGAAGTCGCGGACATCGCCGTCCTGCCCGGTGTGCGGGCGCAGCTGGGGAATCCAGTGCGGATTGGGAATGAAGCGCACGTCGGCGACGAAGTTGGCGTCCACCGGCAGCCCGTACTTGAACCCGAAGCTCATCACGTTGAGACGGAGCACGATCGGCCCGGACTCGGTGAACAGTTCGGTGATGGTCGTGGCCAGCGCGTGGACGTTGAACCGTGAGGTGTCGACGACGATGTCGGACGAGCGTCGCAGTTCGGCCAGTACGTCCCGTTCGGCGGCGATGCCGTCAAGGATGGAGCCGTCCTCCTGCAGCGGGTGGGGCCGGCGGCCCTGTTCGAAGCGGCGGACCAGGGTGGCGTCGTCGGCGTCGAGGAAGAGCACCCGGTAGCTGACGCCGGCGGCGCGCAGGTTGCGCAGGGCCTCCCGGATGTCCTGGAAGAGCTCCTTGCTGCGGACATCGATCACCACGGCCAGCTTCGGAATCGAATGCGGCATCCGGGACACGAGCTCGGTGAGCGTGCCGAGCATCAACGGGGGCAGGTTCTCCACGACGTACCAGCCGTGGTCCTCCAGGGCGTTGGCGGCGGTGCTGCGCCCGGCGCCGGACATGCCGGTGACCACGAGCAGCTCGGATTCGGCCGGTTTGACGCTGGTCAGCCCGTCCACTTCAGTCATCGTTCTATTGTCCTGTCGTTGTGGCGTAGACACCGGGTTCCCAGCGTAGCTAAGATTCCACGATTTCGCCGGTGGTCATGTTTACCGCCGGGGCCGCCGCGGTGGACGCTGCGTCCAGCTGGCGGCGGATCGAGACGGCCAGGGCGGGGCCGATGCCGGGCACCGACCGCAGCTCCTCCTCACCGGCCGTCCGCAGCTTCTTCACCGAGCCGAAGTGCTTGAGCAGGGCAGCGCGCTTGGCCGGGCCCAGGCCCTGGATGTCGTCGAGCAGCGAGGCGGTCATCGATTTGCCCCGCTTCTGTCGGTGGAAGGTGATGGCGAAGCGGTGGGCCTCGTCGCGGATCCGCTGCAGCAGGAACAGGGCCGGGGAGGAACGGGGCAGGATCACCGGGAACTCGCTGTCCGGTACCCAGACCTCCTCCAGCCGCTTGGCCAGGCCCACCACCTGTACGTCGGTGATGCCCAGGTCGGCCAGGGCCCGGCAGGCCGCGTCCACCTGCGGTCGCCCGCCGTCGACGACCACCAGGTTGGGCGGATAGGCGAACTTGGGCCGGGCGACCGGGGTGAGCGTGTTCGCCCGCGGTGCGGCGGAACGGGCAGGCGCCTGGCGGTCCCCGCCGGCGCCGCCCGCCTGCTCCGCTGCCTCCACCGGTCCGGTTGCCTCGACTGCCTCAACGGCGGCGGCGACCTCGTCGGGGTGGGCGTTGGGATCGAAGTTCTCGGACAGGTAGTGGCGGAAGCGGCGGCTGATGACGTCGTACATGGCCGAGGTGTCATCGCGGGCGGCCTCGCCGGTGATGGCGAAGCGCCGGTAGTCGGACTTCTTGGCCAGGCCGTCCTCGGCGACGACCATGGAGGCGACCACGTTGGTGCCCTGGACGTGCGAGATGTCGTAGCACTCGATCCGCAGCGGCGAGACCGGCAGCTCCAGGGCGTCCTGCAGCTCCTGGAGGGCGGCGGAGCGCGCGGTGAGGTCCGAGGCGCGGCGGCTCTTGTGCAGGCGGAGGGCGTCCTCGGCGTTCTGTTCGACCGTTTCCATCAGGGCGCGCTTATCGCCGCGCCTGGGCACCCGGATCTTGACCTTGGAGCCGCGCAGCCCCGAGAGCCAGGCCTCCAGGTCCTCCACGTTGGCCGGCAGGCGGGGCACCAGGACCTTGCGCGGGATGCGGTCGGTGGAGGCGGCTTCGCCGTACACCTGCTGGAGCAGGTGCTCGATGAGGTCCTCGTCTCCGGTGTCTTCGACCTTCTCGACCACCCAGCCGCGCTGGCCGCGGATCCGGCCGCCGCGGACGTGGAACACCTGGGCCGATGCTTCGAGCTCGTCCTCCCGCAGGCCGAAGATGTCTGCGTCGGTGTCCTCGCTGAGCACTACGGCATTCCGTTCGAAGACCTTCTTCAGGGCGGAGATGTCGTCGCGGATGCGTGCGGCGGACTCGTAGTCCAGCTCAGCGACGGCCTCGCGCATGCGCGCCTCGAGGTCCTGGATGAAGCGCTTGCTGTCGCCTGCCATGAAGTCGCACAGGGAGGCGGCGATGTCGCGGTGCTCCTCGGCGGTCACGCGGCCCACGCAGGGCGCGGCGCACTTGTCGATGTAGCCGAGCAGGCAGGGGCGGCCGGTGCGTTCGGCGCGGCGGAAAACGCCGGCGCTGCAGGTGCGCACCGGAAACACGCGCAGCAGGGTGTCGAGGGTTTCGCGGATGGCCTTCGCCGGATAGAAGGGGCCGAAGTACCGGGTGTCCTTCCGGCGGTCCCCGCGCATGACCTGGGCGCGGGGGTACTTCTCCCCCATCGTCACGGCCAGGTAGGGGTAGGACTTGTCGTCCCGGAACATGATGTTGAACCGCGGATCGTATTCCTTGATCCAGGTGTACTCGAGCTGCAGCGCCTCAAGCTCGGTGCCGACGACGGTCCATTCCACCCCGGCGGCGGTATGGACCATGGTGCGGGTCTTGGGCATCAGGCCGGCCGGATTGGCGAAGTAGGAGTTCAGGCGGGAGCGGAGGTTCTTGGCCTTGCCCACGTAGATGACCCGGCCCTGGGCGTCGCGGAAACGGTAGACGCCCGGCTGGGTGGGAATTTCGCCGGTCTTGGGCCGGTAGCTTGCTGGATCTGCCACTGTTCCATCCTACGGTTGCCCGGACAGCCGCCCTTGGGCTTTCGCGGACGGCGGAGGCAGCCGACCGGGCCGGCCGTCAGCCTTCGGGCTTGTGCTGGTTGTAGGTGCCGGCGCGTTCCTGGCCGCTGAGTTCGGCGATGGCGTCCATCACCCGGTCGGTGGCCTGCCGTCGGGCAGGGAGGGCATGGTCCGGCCCGGTCTTTTGGAAGTACAGCGGCCGGCCTACCTTCATCGTGAAGTGCTGGGGCCGAACCATCCGGGCGCCTGCGGGCTGCAGCCGTTCCGTTCCGATCAGCCCGACCGGCACCACGGGGGCACCGGAGGTCAGCGCCAGCCAGCCGACGCCGGTCCGCCCGCGGTAGAGCAGGCCGTCCCGGGAGCGGGTTCCTTCGGGATAGATGCCGATGCCGCCGTCCTGGTCCAATATGTCCAGGAGGGTGCGCAGCGCCGCCACGCTGGCGGCCTGTTCGCCGCGCTCGACCGGAATGGAGCCGACGCCTTCGAAGAAGCTGCGCATGGCCGCGCCTTTGAGCCCGGTGCCGGTGAAGTATTCGGCCTTGGCGAAGAACGCCACCCGCCGCGGCATGAGGGCCTGGACCAGGACGCTGTCAAGGAAGGACAGGTGGTTGGCCGCCACGATGAAAGGACCGCTGGGCGGCACGTTCTCCAGCCCGATGATCGTGGGCCGGCAGAGCCCGGCGATCAGGGCGCGGGTGCTGGTGCGGGTGAGCTTATAGACGCCCATGCGCGGCCACCTCCCGGCTGCCGGCGGCGCCCCGGAAGGGAGCGGAGGCGGAGGAAGGCTCGTGCCCCGGGAGTTCGACGGCCGGTGCGGCAGCCGTCCGGGCGATCGCCGCGGGCAGGTCCCCGGCCCGCGCCACGACCTCCGCAGCGCCGGCCTCCTTCAGTTCGCCGTCGGCGGCGAAGCCCCAGGTGATGCCGATGCAGGGCAGGCCGTTGGCGGCGGCGCCGTGCACGTCATGACTCCGGTCACCGATCATCACCGCGCGGTCCCAGGCGCCGCGGTGCCGTTCGAGCGCGGCCGCGACGATGGAGGCCTTGCCGTCCGTCGCTGACGTCCGCTCGTCGTCGGGGGAACCGTGGATGGAGGCGAAGAACCCGTCAAGGCCCTGGAGGCGCAGCAGTTCATGCGCCAGGCCCTCCGGCTTCTGCGTGGCGACGGCGAGCAGGCACCGGCCCTGCAGCTCTGCCAGGACTTCGGGGATGCCGGGGTACGGCCTGCTCGCGGCCATTCCGCTGCTGCGGTATCCGGCGCGGTAGGCAGCAATCACTTCGTCGAGGCGGTCCTCGGGCACGCCGGCAATGTCGCGCAGGGACGTCGTGAGTGCCGGGCCCACCATGGCCGAGAGCCGGTCGGGCCCGGGTACCGGCAGCCCGGCTTCCGCCAGGGCCCCGGCGATGCCGCCGGTAATACTTCCGGCAGGATCCACAAGGGTCCCGTCAAGGTCGAACAGCACCAGCAACCGCGTCTCATCCACCGGGCAAGTTTCCCACATGTGACGCCCTGCACCGAAAAATACATGCCGTCACACGCATGTATTGAGGCGGGCATATTCCTCCGCTGCCCTTCCACGCCGGTTCCCCGGCCGCCGCGGCGGCCGGGGAACCGGGAACCTCAGGGCAGGATTTCCGCCAGGAAGGTGCCGGTGTGGCTGGCCTCAGTCGCGGCCACCTTTTCCGGCGTTCCGGAGGCGACCACCATGCCGCCGCCGGACCCGCCGTCGGGCCCCATGTCGATCAGCCAGTCCGCGCTCTTGATCACGTCGAGGTTGTGCTCGATCGTGATGACCGTGTTGCCTTTGTCCACCAGACCCTGCAGGACCAGCAGCAGCTTGCGCACGTCCTCGAAGTGCAGGCCGGTGGTCGGCTCGTCCAGCACGTACACGCTGCGTCCGTTCGAACGCTTCTGCAGCTCGCCCGCCAGCTTGACGCGCTGCGCCTCGCCGCCGGACAGAGTGGTCGCAGGCTGGCCCAGCCGGACGTAGCCCAGCCCGACGTCGACCATGGTCTTGAGGTAGCGCGCGATCGCCGTGTAGGCGGAGAAGAACTCGGCGGCCTCCTCAATCGGCATGTCCAGGACCTCGGCGATGTTCTTGCCCTTGTAGTGCACCTCGAGCGTCTCGCGGTTGTAGCGGGCGCCGTGGCACACCTCGCAGGGCACGTACACGTCCGGCAGGAAGTTCATTTCGATCTTCAGGGTGCCGTCGCCGTGGCAGGCTTCGCACCGGCCGCCCTTGACGTTGAACGAGAAACGGCCGGCCTGGTAGCCGCGCACCTTCGCCTCGGTGGTCTCCGCGAAAAGCTTCCGAATGCGGTCAAAGACGCCCGTGTAGGTCGCCGGGTTGGACCGCGGGGTGCGGCCGATCGGGCTCTGGTCGACGTGGATCACCTTGTCCAGGTGCTCCAGTCCCTCGACCCGGGTGTGCCGGCCGGGAACGTGCTTGGCGCCGTTGAGCTTGTTCGCCAGCACCTTGTAGAGGATGTCGTTGATCAGGGTGGACTTGCCGGACCCGGAGACACCCGTGACGGCGGTGAAGACGCCCAGGGGCACGGTCACGTCGATGTTGCGCAGGTTGTTTTCCTTGGCGCCGACGATCTTCAGCTGGCGCTTGCGGTCGATCTTTCGGCGCTTCGCGGGGATCTCGATCTCGCGCCGGCCGGTGAGGTAGTCCGCGGTGATCGAGCGTGGGTTCTCCAGCAGCTCCGCCAGCGGACCCGAGTGGACGACCTCGCCGCCGTGCTCGCCGGCGCCGGGGCCGACGTCGACAATCCAGTCCGCTTCCTTGATGGTGTCCTCGTCGTGCTCCACGACGATCAGGGTGTTGCCCAGGTTCCGCAGCCGGGTCAGCGTTTCGATGAGGCGCCGGTTGTCCCGCTGGTGCAGGCCGATGGAGGGCTCGTCGAGGACATACAGCACGCCCACCAGACCGGAGCCGATCTGGGTGGCCAGCCGGATGCGCTGCGCCTCGCCGCCGGACAGCGTACCGGCGGCCCGGGACAGGCTGAGGTACTCCAGGCCGACGTCGAGCAGGAAGGTCAGGCGGGCCAGGATCTCCTTGAGCACCTGGTTGGCGATCTGCGCCTCCCGTCCGGTCAGCTCCAGGCCTTCCAGGAAGGACCGGACCTCGCGCAGCGGCAGGGCGGTGACTTCGGCAATGTTGCGGCCGTTGATCAGCACGGACAGGGACGTGGGGTTCAGGCGCGCGCCGCCGCACTCGGGGCACGCGATTTCCCGCATGTACTCCTCGTAGCGGTCGCGGGCGCTGTCCGACTCGGTCTCCAGGTGCTTGCGCTGGATGTACTGGACGACGCCCTCAAAGCCGGTCGTGTAGCGGCGCATGCGGCCGAACCGGTTGCGGTACTCCACCTCCACCTTGTGATCCTTGCCGTTCAGCACCGCCTGCTGGACGTGCTTGGGCAGCGAATGCCAGGGGGTGTCCATGGAGAAGTCCATGTCCTTGGCCAGGCCCTCGAGCAGCCGGTTCCAGTACTCGGTGGTGGCGGTGCCGAGGGACCAGGGGGCGACGGCGCCGTCGCGCAGCGACTTGTCCGGATCCGGAATGACCAGCTCCTCGTCGACTTCCAGCCGGGAGCCGATGCCGGTGCAGACCGGGCAGGCGCCGAACGGGTTGTTGAAGGAGAAGGAGCGGGGCTCAACTTCGTCCAGCGCCAGGGCGTGCTCATTGGGGCAGGCGAGATTTTCGGAGAAGGCCCGGATCCGGTCCGGGGCGTCTTCGGGCAGGTCTACGAAGTCGGTGAGCACGCGGCCATCGGCCAGGCCCAGCGCGGTCTCGATGGAATCGGTGAGCCGCTGCCGGACCCCGTCCTTGACCACCAGGCGGTCGACGACGACTTCGATGGTGTGCTTGTACTGCTTGCCCAGCTTCGGCGGATCCGAGAGCTGGACCTGCTTGCCGTCGACCCGGGCCCGGGAGTAGCCCTTGGAGGCCAGTTCCTTGAACAGGTCCACGAACTCGCCCTTGCGGCCGCGGACCACCGGGGCCAGGACCTGGAAGCGGGTGCCTTCGGGCAGCTCGAGAAGCTGGTCGACGATCTGCTGCGGGGTCTGCCGGGAAATCGGCTCGCCGCAGACCGGACAATGCGGGCGGCCGACGCGCGCCCAGAGCAGGCGCATGTAGTCGTAGATCTCGGTGATCGTGCCGACCGTCGAGCGCGGGTTGTTGCTCGTGGACTTCTGGTCGATGGAGACCGCCGGCGAAAGCCCTTCGATGAAGTCGACGTCGGGCTTGTCCACCTGCCCCAGGAACATGCGGGCGTACGCCGACAGGGATTCCACGTAGCGGCGCTGGCCTTCGGCGAAGATGGTGTCGAACGCCAGGGAGGACTTTCCGGAGCCGGAAAGGCCGGTGAAGACGATCATCGCGTCCCGCGGCAGGTCCAGGTCCACGTTGCGCAGGTTGTGCTCCCGCGCACCCTTGACGATCAGCCGGGAAAGGTCATTGCCGGTCGGTTGGCGAACCAGGCCACCGGTCTGGGAAGAAGTCGCAGTAGACACGTTTTCCACTGTAGATCAAACGCGAATCGAAGACGTATTCGAGCGGTGCCGTGTTCACCGGGAGCGTAGGGCCGCCTCCACGATGGCCAGCGCGGCGTCGGCTGCGAGGCCGTTGGCGTGCGCGGCATCGGCGTACACCTTGGCTGCGTCGGCCACCCGGCGGCGGGCGTCTCCGGCCGGCGCGGAGACGACGGTGCCGGCCCGGGAGCGGGTCGTGACGATCTCGGCGTGCTCCAGCTCGCGGTATGCGCGGGCAACGGTGTTGACGGCCAGGCCCAGCTCAGCCGCCAGCGTGCGGACCGGCGGGAGCCTGGTCCCGACCGGCAGCCGGCCGTCGTTCGCTGCGGTGAGGATCTGCAGGCGAAGCTGCTCGTACGGCGGCACGGGGTCGGATGGGTCGATCCGCACCCACGAGAGCACCTGGTCGCTCAATGATTCGTCCTCCCTGTTTCGGGTCAGCGGGCCGACGGCGCCGGGGCTCACCGGCGCCCCTGCGGGCCCGTCCTCATTCTGCCACGGCGCCCCTCCGGGCACCGGCTGTCCGCCGATGTGGCGCGTGCGCCGTGCCGGATGCGGGGCGGACACTCAGCTGTTCAGCCGGCCGTGGCCGGGCCGGGCGCCTCCACCTTCCCTGCAGCGGCGGCCCCGCCCGCTGCCCTGCCCGCTGCCCCGTCGGCTGCCCCTTCCGCTTCCCCGGCTCCGTCATCGGCCCCTTCATCGTCCCCGGCAGGGCCGCTGAACTGCGCACGGTAGAGATCCGCGTAGAATCCTTCGGCCTCGAGCAGCGCGTCATGGGTTCCCTGCTCCACGATCCGGCCTTCCCGCACGACGAGGATGACGTCGGCATCACGGACGGTGGAGAGCCGATGGGCAATGACGAAGCTGGTGCGGTCCTGCCGCAGGGCGTTCATGGCGAGCCGGATCGCCACCTCGGTTCGGGTGTCCACGGAGCTGGTTGCCTCGTCGAGGACCAGGATCGCGGGGTCGGCCAGCCAGGCCCGGGCGATGGTGAGCAGCTGCCGCTGGCCCTGGCTCAGCGACCCGCCGTCGTCGCCCAGCACGGTGTCGTACCCCTCGGGCAGGGAACGGACGAAGTGGTCCACATGGGTGGCGCGGGCGGCGGCAACGATCTGCTCTTCCGTGGCCCCGGGGGCGCCGTAGGCCAGGTTCTCCCGGATCGTGCCGTCGAACAGCCAGGCGTCCTGGAGCACCATGCCGATCAGCCGGCGCAGGTCCCGGCGCCGCATGCGTCTCGTGTCGACGCCGTCGATGGTGATGCGTCCGGCATCGACGTCGTAGAAGCGCATCAGCAGGTTCACCAGGGTGGTCTTGCCCGCGCCGGTGGGGCCGACGATGGCGACCGTCTGTCCCGGCTCGGCAACGAAGGACAGGTCGCGGATCAGCGGCGCGTCCGGGGTGTAGCTGAAATCGACGTGTTCGAAGGCCACCCGGCCGCGCACCCGCGGGAGGGTCGCCGGCTCCGCCGGATCGGGTTCCTGCTCCGGCGCGTCGAGCAGTTCGAAGACCCGCTCCGCGGAGGCGACACCGGACTGCAGCATGTTGATCAGCGAGCCGATCTGGCCCAGCGGCTGGGAAAACTGGCGGCTGTACTGGATGAAGGCCTGCACTCCCCCGATGGAGAGCCGGCCGTTGGCCACCAGCAGGCCGCCGACGACGGCGACGGCCACGTAGTTGAGGTTCGAGATGAACTGCATGGTCGGCATGATGATGCCGGAGACGAACTGGGCCCGGAACGAGGAACGGTAGAGCTGCCGGTTGGCCGGCCGAAAGCCCTCCACCACCCGTTCGGACTGCCCGAAGGCCTTGACCACATCGTGGGCGCTGAACATCTCCTCGATGTAGCCGTTCACCTCGCCCGTGGATTTCCACTGCTGCATGAACTGCGCCTGCGAGCGCCGGGCGATCAGGACGGTCACGACGGCGGACACCGGCACCGTGATCACCGCGATCAGGGCCAGCAGCGGCGAGAGCCAGAGCATCATGCCCAGCACGCCGATGATCGTGAGCGAGGCGGTGACGATCTGCGTGAGCGTCTGGGAGAGAGTCTGGGCCAGATTGTCGATGTCGTTTGTGACGCGGCTGAGCACGTCGCCGCGCGCTTCACGCTGGAAGTGCGACATCGGCAGCCGGAAGAGCTTGGCGTCCACGTCCCTGCGGAGCCGGTACATGGCGTTCTGCACCACCCGTGCGGTCACCCGGGCCTGCAGCCAGCCGAACAGGAAGGCTGCGAGGTAGATGCCCAGCACTCCCAGCACCAATACCCCGAGCCGTCCGAAGTCCACCCCCTGTCCGGGAACCACGTCCATGGCGGCCAGCATGTCCGCCAGCTGCTCCTGCCCCTGCCGGCGCAGCTCCTGCACCTGCTCATCCTTGCTGATGCCCTGCTGCAGCCCGGCGCCGATCACGCCGTCGAAGATCACGTTGGTCGCCTGGCCCAGTACCGCCGGGGCGCTGACGGCGAGCGCCACGGAGACGACGGCGGCGGTCGCCACCAGCGCTACCCGCAGCCGGTCCGGAGCCATCAGGGCCAGGATCCGGCGCACGCCCGCACGGAAGTTCAGCGGCTTGCCTCCCGGGGCATGACCGCCTGCAGGACGGCCGGCGCCGGGCCGGCTTCCCCCATGCATTCCGCTCACGGGCCCACCTCCGTTCGGCGCGGCTGACGAAGCTCCCGGGGCATCGGGAGGGATTGCCGCAGCTGGGCATTCCTGCCCCGCCGTCCTGCCGTCACGGGACCTCCTCCGCCGTCAGCTGGGATTCCACGATCTCCCGATATGTCGACGAAGACTCCAGCAGTTCCACATGCGTCCCCTGCGCGGCCACCCGCCCTTCCTCCAGCACGACAATCCGGGCGGCATCGCTGATGGTGTTGACCCGCTGCGCGACGATCAGCACCGTGGCGTCCGCCGTGCGCTGCTTCAACGCCGTGCGGAGCCGGGCGTCGGTGGCGAAGTCCAGGGCCGAGAAGCTGTCGTCGAACAGATAGACGGCGGGCCGGACCACCAGGGCACGGGCAATGGCCAGGCGCTGGCGCTGGCCGCCGGAGAAATTGCCGCCTCCCTGCTCCACGCGCTGTTCGAGGCCCTCCCGGGACGCCCGGACAAAGTCGGCAGCCTGGGCGATCTCGAGCGCCTCCCACAATTCGGCGTCGGTGGCCTCGGGCCTGCCGAACCGGAGGTTGGAGGCAACGGTGCCGCTGAACAGGTACGCCCGCTGCGGCACCAGGCCGATGCCGCTGCGCAGCGACTGCAGGGTGACGTCCCGGATGTCCTGTCCGTCCACCAGGATCCTGCCGTCCGTGGCGTCCAGCAGTCGGGGCACCAGGTTCACCAAGGTGGACTTGCCGGCCCCGGTCGACCCGATGATGGCGGTCGTCTGCCCGGACGCCGCCGTGAAGCTGACGTTGTGCAGCACCGGTGCTTCCGCCCCGGGATAGGTGTAGCCGACGTTATCGAAGACCAGGGTGCCGCCGTCGTACACCAGGGGAACGGCGTCGGCGGCGTCGCGCACCGTGCTTTCGGTATCGAGGACTTCGTAGATGCGTTCCGCGCACACCGCGGCCCGAGGGAGCATCATGATCATGAACATCGACATCATGACCGCCATCAGGATCTGCATGATGTACGCGATGAAGGCGGTGAGGGCCCCGATCTGCATCTGCCCGGCGTCGATCCGGTAGGCACCGAACCAGACAACGGCCACGGACGCGAGGTTCGCGACCAGCATTGCGGCCGGGAACAGCAGAGCCATGTACTGAGCGGTGCGCAGCTGCGTATCGGTCAGGGTCCGATTGGCGCCGTCGAACCGCTCCTGCTCGGTGCGCTCGCGGACAAAGGCACGGATGACGGCCAGGCCCATGATCTGTTCGCGCAGCACCCCGTTCACCCGGTCGATCTGCTGCTGCACCCGGCGGAAGAGCGGGATCAGGCGGCGCAGCACCAGCCCGATGACAATGAACAGGGCCGGCAGGATCAGCAGCAGGATCCCGGAGAGGGCGACGTCCTGGTTCAGGGCCAGCAGCACCCCGCCCAGGCCCATGATCGGGGCGGAGACCATCACCGTGAACGTCATCAGCAGCGTCATCTGAACCTGCTGGACGTCGTTGGTGGTGCGGGTGATCAGGGATGGCGCGCCGAAGGTGCCCACTTCCCGGGAGGAGAACGACTCCACCGACGTGAACAGCCGGTCACGGATGTCCCGGCCCGCGCTCATGGCGACCCGGGACGCAAGATAGGTGGCTGCCACGGCGCAGACCACCTGGCCGCCCGTCACGGCGAGCATCCAGCCGCCGACGTCGAGGATCACCGCAGTGTTGCCGGTGACTACTCCCCGGTCAATGATGTCCGCGTTCAGGGTCGGCAGGTACAGGGTTGCCACGGTCTGCAGCAGCTGCAGGAGAACGACGACGGCGACCGCGCCCTTATACGGCGCCAGGTTCTGCCGAACCAGCCTGAGGAGCATCCGGCCAACGTACCGCCACCGGGGGACGTGCACAATCCCCGCGGAGGCGAGTGCTCCCATGCTCTGGTCGTGCCTGTCGGGGACGGGCCGGAGACGGCGATGCCGGGGGCCGCGGGCCCGGCGTGGTCGGCGAGCGCATGCGTGGACGGCAGCGCAGCAGGCTGGGGCCGACTGCGGCCGGGCGCCCACAGCTGGCAGCACCGGACTGTGGGACCTGTCACGCGCGGCCGCGGCACAGTGGATACACTGCCCCCATGTGGGATTTGGAGAATGTCACCATCCGTCGGGCGTCCGTCGGCGAGATGGACAACAACGTTTATGTCATTACCGCCAAGCGCTCGGGCGCCCAGGTAATCATTGATGCCGCCGACGATTTTCCGGCCATTCAGGCGCTGCTGGAGAGCGGTGCTCAGGACGGCGGAGGACCGGCGCACGTGGAGATGATCATCACGACGCACAGCCACTGGGACCATGTGCGGGCCCTTGCTGAGGCTGCCGCCGCCACCGGCGCACGGACGGCCGCCGGCAGCGATGACATTCCGGATATCCCGTTGAGCGCAGATGTCGCCCTCAACCACGGCGACATCCTGGACTTCGACGGGTTCGACCTGGAAGTCATCCACCTGCGCGGGCACACTCCCGGTTCCGTCGCCCTGCTCTGCCGCAACGGTGCCGGCCCTGCCCACCTGTTCTCCGGGGACTCGCTGTTCCCGGGCGGAGTCGGGAACACGTGGAAGGACCCTGAGCGCTTCAACTCGCTCTTCAGCGATGTAGTCGAACGTGTGTTCGAATACCTTCCTGATGACACAGTGGTGCACCCCGGGCATGGAGCTCACACCACGCTCGGAGCCGAGCGGCCGCACCTGCCGGAGTGGAAAGCGCGGGGCTGGTAGCTGCCGGAGTGGCAGGCGCGGGCTGGTAGCTGCCGGACTCGAAAACGCGGGTCTGATGGGTGGAAGGCCGGAAGGCGCGGCCGGAACACGCGGGCTGGTAGCTGCCGGACTTAGCTGGTAGCTGCCGCGCTTAAAGGCACCAGGCGGCCAGCCGCCCAACAGGAAACCCGGTCGGAACGCGGAGCTGCCAGCCGGCCCGGCGCTATTCCGGCTTATGGCCGACGACGAACAGGCGGCGGAACGGGAACAGTGTTCCCCAGGCACGGCGGGGATAGGCTGCCCGAAGGGCGGCCGAGTAGGCGGCTTCGAATGCGGCGAGGTCGGCGGCACTGAGGGCCTGCATGACCGGGCGGAAGCCCGTGCCGCGCACCCACTCCAGAACGGGGTCTTCTCCCTGGAGAACCTGTTGATAGGCCGTTGCCCAGGCGTCGGCTTCCCATCCTGCGCTGAGCAGCAGGTCAAGGTACTCGCTGAGGGGTGCGACGGCGTCGGCGTGCCGCAGCACGCCGTCGAGCTTGGGCCGCCAGCGTTCTGAGTCGGCGAGCGCGCGCATCAGGGCATGCGACGGGGCGTCGAAGTTGCCCGGAACCTGGAAGGCGAGCCAGGCTCCGGGTGCAAGAGCTGCGGCCCACCTGCTGAGCAGCTCCGTGTGGTTGGGCACCCACTGCAGAGCCGCGTTGGAGACGACGACGTCGGTGCCGGCGTCGGGCATCCAGTCTTCGATGTCCGCCAGGTCGAACCTGAGGTTGCCGGGCGCGTCGTCGCGGGCACGGGCCTGCTCAATCATTTCCGGCGAAGAGTCCAGGCCGATAACCTCGGCGTTGGACCAGCGTCCTGCAAGCGCGGCAGTGAGGAGGCCGCTCCCGCAGCCAAGGTCTACGACGCGGCGTGGTGCTTCCGCGCCGATCCGGCCTGTGAGGTCAAAGAACGGACGGTCCCGGAGATCGGCGTACGCCTGGTACTTCGCCGGATCCCAGGTCAAAGGCCTATCGGACTTTCGGGGATTGTCGACTCCTTCCCCGCCGGAACCGGGGCGACGGCCTGATCCGTGCTCCGCATGACCCTCCGAGGCCTCGACCGGCTCCCTTCCCGGAGCATCAGCGATCCGGGCGTTTCCACTCTCTGTCTCTTCCATAGCTGCGACCCCTTCGACGGACGGTTTCTGCTGCCTGGCAGCCTAGCCTGTCCGATGAAAACTGCCCGACGAAGACGCCGCGGGCTGATTCCACGCCGGAGGACCCAGGACCTGGGCTACTACTGGAAGGGTTGGGCAACGTCACTGGCCGGCGGGTGACCCGGTCAGGCTCGTCCAGACACCGGAGTCACTCAACGCCGGCGTCCCCAGGCCCTCGGCAATTGCTACAAGGGTGGCGCGACGTCTAGAAGGGAGGTGTAACGTCACCGCCCGGCGGGCGATCACGGCCACGGTCATCCGCGCCCGGGCGATTCTCTCCCGCGCGTCCTTCTCCTACGGATCCCGCTCCCGCGGATCCCACATCCCCGGAGAAGTCTGGTGCGGGCGCCACACCCACACCAGCGGTCGGATTCGCCCCATCGCCTTCACCGAGCTCTCTGCGCACGTTTCCACCCGGCGGAACCAGGCTGAGCTGAGCGTCGGTGCTGTACCGGCGGCCCAGAGGCGAGCGCCATTCAAGGGTGCCGGCTTCGGGCTGCCGTGCGGTCCAGTATCCCTGGGTCTTGAGTCGATGGTGCTTTGGACACAGATGCTCAAGGTTCTGATGATCGGTGGGGCCGCCTGTGGCGTAAGGGAGAGTGTGGTCCAGCTCTGACCGACGCGCGTTGACGCTGCACCCTGGGAACCGGCAGGTTCCGTCCCTTGCCTGAAGCCATCGGGCCAGTCCGGCGGGAACGCGACGCCGACGTCCCACGGCGAGAATCTCACCAGTCTGCGGATCCTGGACCAGCCCCGTCCAATGCCGGACCGAACGGATGAGCCGGCGGGCGGCTTCGGCGCTGATCGGGCCGTAACCGTTCAGCTCGGCCGGGGCATCATCGGCACCGAACAGAGTCTCGGCGCTGATGATCACCATGACCTCCGGACGCAGGCCGGGCAGGTCCTCCTCCGCTGCGCCCTCCGCGTCTGGCCCAGCCTGTCCGTCTGCACAGGTGCCAGGCCCTGCCGGGGCGAGATCCGTCTGGTTCCGACCTGCTCGCACCTGCCCCCGGCGGCCTTCGTTCCCGGCCCGGTCGGCATCACCCAGAGGGACTGAACCACCGGACAAAGAAGCGCACTCTTCCTGCACCCGCCCCTGCGATCCCGCCGCCCCGCCGCCAAGCAGCGCTGAGGCCAGCAGGTCGACACGCAGCTGGTCGACTGTTCGCCCGTCACCTGCCGATTTCCGCGCACGAGCCGCCCGGGACAGCGATCCGAAAACGGCCTGCCCCTGCTCCGCGCGCATCAGGGCGGTGAGGCAGGACATCCCGTCCGGCGCCGGCTCGAGCCACACCCGACGTTTGGCCAGGGCGTTCCGGTGCCGATCCACGATGGTCTCCGGATATCTGCGCTCCCGCATCGTCCGCACCCGGCGCCCCAGCTGTGCTGCCGTCCGACCCGCCGCCGCGTCCAGTACTGCGGCTTCAAAACCGGCGGCGTCCTCCGCCGGAACGAACTGGGCCTCATCCAGGAGCACACGGGCATGCGAGTAGGTAATCCGACCCTGCGACAATCCAGCCAAGGTCGCCGGAAACCGTTCAACCAGCTTCCCGGACTCGGAAACCACCCGCAGCGCCGTCATGTGCGGCACCCGAAGCAGCGCCCCCACCTCCGCTGCAGTCAGAGTCAACGTCTCTCCCGGCTGCAGCTGGGCGGGTGTGTCGCGGCGTTCCACCTCACGGGCCAGAAGGTCCTGCAGCCGCTTTACCACCCTGGCCTGCTGCGCCTGCGCCCATCCGACAAGGGCATCCAGGCGTTCCAGCACCGCCCCTGCCTCATGCGCATCGAGCTCCTCGGCGGCACCCAGTGACAGCTGTCCCGCCAGCCCCGCCGGCAGAGGACCAGCGGCTCCGGGGCCGGCGCCGTCGGCACCGCCCCTGTCAGGACCGCCGGCGACAGAACCGCCGGTGCCAAGACCGCCGACGTCGGCGTTCTCCGCCTCAGCGCCACCGCCCCCGGGATCACCAGGCGGCTGTGCAGAAAAGACGACGGCGAGCGCCACCGCAGCGGGCACCCCGTCCCTGCAGCGGGCCGCGCCCAAGCCGGCGCCCACGCCGGCATTCCCGTCGGAGCCGGAAGCCGGTGCCGCCCCTCCGGTGCCGCCCGTCGAAAAGTGACCCCCGAAGAGGCTGCCCTGCCCTGGATTCTCCCGCTTGGTCATGCCCCAAGGTTTTCAAGCCGGACCGACATTTTCGGCCCGGAAGGACCCTTATCCACAGCCGGCAGAGCACCCGTTTTTCACTGCCTTCTCTCCGCTATTCTCGGAGCCATCTTTGGCCTGGACCCGGCACTTCACAGTCCCGCTCCGCCCGGCCCTTCCGCCCACGGCGCATCCCGCCCGGCGCCGGCCGGCCCGACGGTAGGCTGGAAACAATGAAACTCCTTGATGCGCTTCCTTCCCCGTCCACCGGCACCCCTGCAGAGGTAGACCCCGACGAGACGTACACCGCGTTCCTCGAATGGGCCGAAAGCCGCGGCATGCCGCTGTACCCGGCGCAGGACGAGGCCGTCATGGAGCTCGTCACCGGAAACAACGTCATCCTCGCCACCCCCACCGGGTCGGGCAAGTCGATGGTCGCCATCGCCGCACATTTCCACGCCATGGCGCACGACGAGCGCAGCTACTACACCGCACCGATCAAGGCCCTGGTCTCGGAAAAGTTCTTCGCCCTGTGCGACATTTTCGGCGCCGAAAACGTCGGCATGGTCACCGGAGACTCCGCCGTCAACAAGGACGCCCCGATCATCTGCTGCACCGCGGAGATCCTGGCCAACATCGCGCTGCGGGAAGGCCCGGACGCCGACCTGGGCACCGTGATCATGGACGAGTTCCACTTCTACTCCGATCCGCAGCGCGGCTGGGCCTGGCAGGTCCCCCTGCTGGAGCTGCCGCAGGCCCAGTTCCTGCTCATGTCTGCCACCCTGGGCGACATGACCCGGATCGCGAACGAGCTCAGTGAACTGACCAACCGGGACACCGTCACCGTCTCGTCCGTGCAGCGGCCCATTCCACTGCACTACTACTACGTGGAAACTCCCGTCCAGGAATCCCTCGAGGAGCTGCTGGCCACCAAGCAGGTACCCGTCTACGTGGTGCACTTCTCCCAGCTCGAAGCCATCGACCGGGCCCAGGCGCTGATGAGCATCAATGTGTGCACCCGTGAGGAAAAGGACCGGATCAACGAGCTGATCGCCGGATTCCGCTTCGCCCCCGGCTTCGGCAAGACCCTGAACCGGCTGGTCCGGCACGGCATCGGCGTCCACCACGCCGGCATGCTGCCCAAGTACCGGCGCCTCGTCGAACAGCTCGCCCAGGCCGGCCTGCTGAAGGTCATCTGCGGCACCGACACCCTCGGCGTCGGCATCAACGTGCCCATCCGCACGGTGCTGATCACCGCCCTCAGCAAGTACGACGGCACCCGCACCCGGCTCCTCAACGTCCGCGAATTTCACCAGATCGCCGGCCGGGCCGGGCGGGCCGGCTACGACACCGCCGGCACCGTCGTCGTCCAGGCGCCTGAGCATGTGGTGGAGAACAACAAGGCGATGGCCAAGGCCAAGGCCAAGTTCGGCGACGACCAGAAGAAACTGCGCCAGGTGGTGAAGAAGAAGCCGCCCACCGGGTTTGTGTCCTGGGGCGAGGCGACCTACCAGAAGCTCGTTGACGGCACTCCGGAAGCGCTGTCCTCCAGCTTCACGGTCAGCCACTCCATGCTGCTGAACCTGCTCGAGCGCCCCGGTGATCCGTTCAAGGCCGCCCGCAGCCTGCTCGAACGCAACCACGAGACCCGGGCCAGCCAGCTCAAGCTGATGCGCAGCGCCCTGGGCATTTACCGTGAGCTGAAGAAAGCCGGCATCGTCGAAAAGCTGGACACCCCGCAGGCCGACGGCCGCACCGTCCGGCTGAAGGTGCAGCTGCAGCCGAACTTTGCGCTCAACCAGCCGCTCTCCCCCTTCGCGATGGCCGCCCTGGAGCTGCTGGACCCGGAGAGCGCGTCCTACGCGCTCGACGTCGTCTCCGTCATCGAATCCACGCTCGAGAAACCGCGCCAGATCCTCTCCGCCCAGGAGAAGAAGGCCCGCGGCGAGGCGATCGCGGCGATGAAGGCCGACGGGGTCGAATACGAAGCGCGGATGGCCGCCCTCGAGGAGGTCACCTATCCGCAGCCGCTGGGCGAGCTGCTGCACCAGTCCTTCGACGTCTACCGCTCCGGCGCGCCCTGGCTCGGCGACTTCGAGCTGAGCCCCAAATCGATCGTCCGGGACATGTACGAACGGGCCATGGGCTTCGGCGAGTACGTCGCGTTCTACGGGCTGGCCCGCTCCGAGGGCATCGTGCTGCGCTACCTCGCCGACTGCTACAAGGCGCTGCTGCACACCGTGCCGCCCGAAGCCCTGCGCGAGGACCTCTCCGACATCATCGAATGGCTCGGCGAACTGGTCCGCCAGACCGACTCATCCCTGCTGGACGAATGGGAGGAACTGACCTCCGGGACCGATCCGAACGCGTCCACCGAACCCGTCCTGCCCCCGGAACCGGCGCGGGTCACCGCCAACAAGCGCGCTTTCCGCGTGATGGTGCGTAATGAGATGTTCCAGCGGGTCAAGTACTTCGCCGATGAGAACGACGCCGCCCTCGGAGAGCTCGACGGCGGCAGCGGCTGGGATGCCGACCGCTGGGCGGCCCTGATGGACGACTACTTCGAGGAACACGAAGACATCGACGACGGCCCCGGCGGCCGCGGCCCCGATCTGCTGATCATCACCGAACTGCCCGGCAAGTGGGAGGTCCGGCAGGTCTTCAAGGACCCGGCCGGGCACCTGGACTGGGGCATCAGTGCGGAGGTGGACCTCGCCGCCTCCGACGACGCGGGCGAGCCTGTCATCCGCATCACCGACGCAGGGCGGCTCGATTAGTCTGGAGGCATGACTTCGATCCGCCCCGCCGAACCCCGCGACGTCCCTGTTATCCTCCAGCTCATCCACGATCTGGCCGTCTACGAGAAGGAGCCGGACGCCGTCGCCAATACGGAGGAGGCGCTGGAGCGGAACCTGTTCGGAGAGCACCCGGCGATCTTCGCGCACGTCGCGGAGGACGACGGCGGGGTGCAGGGCTTCGCGCTCTGGTTCCTGAACTACTCCACCTGGGAGGGTACGCACGGGATCTGGCTCGAGGACCTCTACGTGCGGCCCGAGGCCCGCGGGAAGGGGTACGGCAAGGCGCTGCTGCAGACACTGGCGGGCCTCGCCGTCGAGCGCGGCTACCGGCGGGTGGAATGGTGCGTGCTGAACTGGAACGAACCCTCGATCCGCTTCTATGACTCCCTCGGCGCCCGGCCGCAGGACGAGTGGACCACCTACCGGCTCACCGGCGATGCGCTCGCCTCCCTCGGCAGCACGGCAGGGGCGACGGCGTGAGCCCGGTTCCGCACGACTCGTCGGCACCGTACGTGGTCCGCGGAATGCGCGTCCGGGACCACCGGTTCACCGTTCCCCTGGACCATGCGGCCCCCGACGGTGAGACCATCACCGTCTTCGCCCGCGAGTACTCCGACGCGGCCCTGACCGAAGCTGAGGCCCGGCAGCTGCCCTGGCTCCTGTACCTGCAGGGAGGCCCCGGCGGCAAGGGCAACCGGCTGCTGCAGTTCGGCGGCTGGACCAAGGCCGCCGCCGGCAGCTTCCGCATCCTGATGCTGGACCAGCGCGGCACCGGGCTTTCCACCCCCGCCAGTCGGCAGACCCTGGCCCTGCGCGGCGGCCCAGCCGCCCAGGCGGAGTACCTGACGCACTTCCGGGCGGATTCGATCGTGGCCGACGCGGAGCTGATCCGCGCCGCCCTCGGCTCGGACCCGTGGACCATCTACGGGCAGAGCTACGGCGGGTTCTGCTCCCTGACCTACCTGTCCTTCGCGCCCGAAGGGCTGAAGGAGTCGCTGATCACCGGGGGCCTCGCTCCGTTGGAGGGGGCGGCGGACCGGGTCTATGACGCCACCTTCCGCCGGGTTGAAGCCCGCAACGCCGAGTACTTCGCGAAGTACCCCGAAGACCGGGCCCTGACCACGCGCATTGCCCGCCATCTGGAGCAGGTGCCCGAACACCTGCCGTCCGGAGAACGCCTGACTGTGCGCCGGTTCCAAATGATCGGCTCCTTCCTGGGCGGCAACACCCGGATCGACGGACTGCACTACCTGCTCCAGGAGGCGTTCGCGCCGACCCCCGACGGCGACCGGCTCTCCGACACCTTCCTCACCGCCGTGCACGCCCTGGTGCAGCGGGCCGACAACCCGCTCTACGCCCTGATGCACGAGTCCATCTATGGCCAGGGTCGAGCCACCGGCTGGGCCGCCTGGCGGGTGCTGGAGTCCTTTCCGCAGTTCCGGCCCGACGCCGCCGAACCGCTGTTCACGGGCGAAATGGTCTACCCCTGGTACTTCGAGGAGGATCCCGCGCTGCGGCCGCTCGCCGAGACCGCCCGGCTGCTGGCGGACAAGGATGACTGGCCGCCCCTGTACGACCTGGCGCAGCTGACGCGCAACGAGGTTCCGGTGGCGGCGGCGGTCTACACCGATGACATCTACGTGGACCGGGACCTGTCCCTGGAAACCGCGGAGACGGTGCGCGGACTCCAGGTCTGGGAAACCGCCGACTTCCACCACGACGGGATTGCCGACGACGGGGAGGCGATCTTCAACCGGCTGCTGTCGATGGTGCGCGGCGGCGCCTGAGCCGCAGCAGCTCCGTCCCCGCACTCCCGTCGCAGGATCCTCATGGGCCACCGGACGGCCGCGCGCAGCGGACCTTGCTGACTCCGGCAGGAGGACCTTGCTTCCATGGAGTATGGAGGCGAGCCGAAACCCGGAAATCACCATCATCCTGCCCTGTCATAATGCAGATTCCAGCCTGGAACAGGCCGTCGCGAGCGTGCAGGCCCAGACGTTCGCAGACTTCGAGCTGCTCATCGTAGACGACGCATCCACGGACGCCAGCCTTGCCTGCGCCCGCCGGCTGGCGGCCTCCGACCCGAGGATGCGGGTCCTGCCGCTGGCCCGGAACGTCGGTGTCGGGGCGGCCCGCAACCATGGAATCGACGCAGCCCGGGGCAGCTACGCAGCCTTCCTGGACGCCGACGACGAGTACCTGCCCGGCTTCCTCCAGACCCTGCATGACGCCGCGGCCGCCGCACCGGGGACGGTGGCGGTCTGCGGCCACCAGGTGGTCTCGCCCGACGGAGGCACGGCCGCCCGCACGCTTCCCGCCGCCCTCCTGCCCAGGGCCGGCGCGGTGCGGGAAGCAATGCGGGGCCGGCTGACCCTCTTTCCGTGGGACAAGCTGGTGCCGCTCCCCCTGCTGGAGAACCTCCGGTTTCCTGAGGGCCCGCGACGGTTCGAGGACCTTGCGCTGCTGCTGGCCGTCTATGCCCGTTCCGCCCAGGTGAGCCTCGTCCCCGAGGCGTTGGTGCGGTATCGGATTTCCCCCGGCGGCCTCACCTGGGCCTCGGCGGGGTCCGAGGCGGATTTCCAGGCCGCCCGGCGGCACCTCGAAGCCCACCTCGCGGAGGAATTCCGGTCCGGGCCGTTCACCGGCCCCTACTCCGCCGTGCTGACCCTGATGCGCCTGCTCACCGCGCAGACGGCGTCGGTGGCGGCCGATCCAAACGAACGGAGCCGGGCCGCAGATGCGGCCCGGCTCCTGCCCTGGCGGACGGTTATCCCCGCTGTCCGTGCTGCGCCCGTCATCGGGGCAGCAGGGCTGCTCCTGAAGGCGTCACCGCGGCTGTACGGGATGCTCTACGGCGGCTACGCACGCCGGCGTTACGGAATACCCGCAGGTGCCGCGGCGCCGGCACCCGCTACTGCCGGGCCTCGCCCTCGGCGCCGGCGGCGTCCCCGCGCGGCCCATTGGAGCGCGGGTCGTTAGCGCGGAACCGTGCCCGGGCTTCCTCGGTGATCTCGGGCATCTCGACGTCGGCCTGCCCGTCGGTCGCGGCGGCGGCGGCCCGGTAGGTGTCGGTCACGGCGTCGTACGCCTGGACCTTCTCCTCCTTGGAGGCGTCCTCGCCGAGCGTCCGGTACACCGCCAGGGCCTCCTCGAGGGAGGCGACGGCGTGCATCGCCTTGGCCTTGGGGCTGAGCAGGCTGGCGACGGTGGCAATGACGATGGTGCCGACAATCACGCCGAGGGAGACGAAGGTCGGGATCTCCGGTGCCCACTCGATGTGCTCGCCGCCGTTGATGAAGGGCAGCTCGTTCACGTGCATGGCGTGCAGGATCAGCTTGACGCCGATGAACGCCAGGATCACCGACAGGCCGTGCTTGAGGTAGATCAGCCGGTTCATCATGCCGCCGAGCAGGAAGTAGAGCTGGCGGAGGCCCATCAGGGCGAAGATGTTCGCGGTGAAGACGATGAAGGCGCTCTGGGTGAGGCCGAAGATGGCCGGAATGGAGTCGACGGCGAAGAGCAGGTCGGTCATGCCGATGGTGATGAAGACGATCAGCATCGGGGTGAAGACCTTGCGCCCGTCGACCACGGTGCGGATCTTTCCCTCGTCGAACTTCTCGGTCATCGGCAGCACGCGCTGGAGCCGGCGGACGAGCTTGTTGTCGCTGCCCTCTTCCTCGTCCTCACCCTCGTCGCGCGCCTGCTTCCACGCGGTCCAGAGCAGGAACGCGCCGAAGATGTAGAACACCCAGCTGAAGTTCTCGATCACGGCGGCACCGATGAGGATGAAGATGCCGCGCAGGATCAGCGCAATGATGATGCCGAACATCAGCACTTCCTGCTGGAACTTCCGGGGTACCGAGAAGCGGGCCATGATGATGATGAACACAAACAGGTTGTCGATGCTCAGGCTGTACTCGGTGACCCATCCGGCAATGAACTGGCTGCCGTACTCGGCGCCGGTGAAGATGAACATCATCAGGGCGAAAACCAGTGCCAGCCCCACATAGAACGCGACCCACAGTCCGGCCTCCTTCATGGAGGGCTCGTGGGGCCGCTTGACGACCAGCAGCAGGTCGAAGAGGAGCACAAGCCCCAGAACTATGAAGGTGCCGACCTCGAAGGCGACGGGCAGAGCGGGCATATGTGTGGGTTACCTTTCAGGCGGAAAGCCGTTTTCCGCCGCCCAGCAGCATATACCCGTCTGCCCGCGCCCCGGTGCCGGAGCCCGAAGGATCAGGACTGTTCAGGACCTGCCGAACTCGATGATGCCCCGGATGTTGGTTCCCGCCCGCATATCCGCGTAGGCCTCGTTAATCTCATCCAGGGTGTAGCGCCTGGTGATCAATTCCTCGAGCTTCAGCCTGCCGGCCTGGTAGAGGCGCAGCAGCATCGGCATGGCTTCGCGGGGGGAGGCCATGCCGTACAGCGCGCCCTGGATCCGCTTCTGGTACATGGCGAGGGTGAAGGCGTTCACACCCGGTATGCCGTCGTCGGTGTCCTTGCCGACGCCGGTCACGACGACGGTGCCGCCTTTACGGATGGCGCCGTAGGCCCGGCCGATGTCTTCTCCTCCCACGATGCCCATGCAGAGGATGGCTGAGTCGGCGCCCTGACCGTTGGTGATTTCCTTGACGAAGGCATCAGCCTCGTCGAAATCGGCGAAAACCTCGGTGGCGCCGAAAGCCGGGGCGAGCTCCTTCTTGCGGGGCGAGGGGTCCACCACCACCACATGGGCTGCCCCGGAGACCGCAGCCCCCTGCACCGCATTCATCCCCACACCCCCGGCACCGATCACCATGACGACATCGGCCGGACGCACCTGGGCGGCGTTCGTGGCGGATCCGAAGCCGGTGGCCACCCCGCACGCAACCAGGCAGGCGACGTCGAGGGGGACTTCCGGATCTATCCGGACCACGGACACCTGGTCGAAGACCTGCCACTGGGAGAAGGTGCCCAGCGTACTGGCCGTACCCACGTCGGTTCCGTCAGCGTGCATCCGGAAGCCTCCGGACGGCTGCACCCCTTCCAGGATGATCGCCCCGTAATCGCAGAGGTTCTGCATTCCCACTGCACACCACCGGCATTTGCCGCATCCGGGGATAAAGGAAGTGACAATGTGGTCGCCTTCCTGCAGGTCATGCACCTCGGCGCCCACGCGGCGCACGATCCCTGCACCCTCGTGGCCGCCGACCATCGGTGTCATGCCGATCTGGATGTCGCCGGTCACGAAGTGGTCGTCGGAGTGGCACAGGCCGGTGGCGATCATCTCCACCAGGACCTCGGTGGGGCCCGGCTCGTCGAGCTCAAGCTCCTGCACGGTCCATTTCCCGGGAGCGTCCCACAGTACTGCTGCACGTGTCTTCATTGCTGTCCTCCACACGTCGTTGTGTGCAGCCGCAGGGTCTCCGGTTCAGGGCCGGACAGCAGCCGCACCCGGAGGCTACCCAACCGTCCCGTGAAGCGCAGCGGGTGGTTTTGCGCGCCGGACAGGTGGTGGGAGGACAGGAGCAGGAAGGACTCCGGTGCGGGAACCCGTCAGGCGTGCCCGGCGGACTGCATCTGCCGCAGTTCCTTCTTCAGCTCCCCCACCTCGTCACGGATTCGGGCGGCAACCTCGAACTGCAGCTCGGCGGCCGCGGCGTGCATCTGCTCGGTCATCTGCGCAATCAGCGCGGTCAGGTCCTCCGCCGGCGCCGCGGCCAGCCCGTCCTTCCGGACACCCTTTCCCTTGCCCTTGGCGCCCTTGCCCTTCTTCGCGGCTTCCTCGAGCAGCGCCTTGGTGTCGGCGTCCTCGCGGGCCAGCTGGTCGGTGATGTCGGCGATCTTCTTCCGCAGCGGCTGCGGATCGACCCCGTGTTCCTTGTTGTAGGCCACTTGGATTTCCCGACGGCGGTTCGTCTCGTCGATGGCGTGCGCCATCGAGTCGGTGATCCGGTCGGCGTACATGTGCACCTGGCCGGAGACGTTGCGCGCCGCGCGGCCGATGGTCTGGATCAGGGAGGTCGAGGAGCGCAGGAAGCCCTCCTTGTCAGCGTCGAGGATGCTCACCAGCGACACCTCGGGCAGGTCCAGGCCCTCGCGGAGCAGGTTGATGCCCACCAGCACGTCGAACGTGCCCATGCGCAGCTCGCGCAGCAGTTCCACGCGGCGCAGGGTGTCGACGTCGGAGTGCAGGTACTCGACCTTCACCCCGTGCTCCAGGAGGTAGCCCGTCAGGTCCTCCGCCATCCGCTTGGTCAGGGTGGTGACCAGTACCCGTTCGTCCCGCTCGACGCGGGTGCGGATCTCGCCCAGCAGGTCGTCGATCTGGCCCTTGCTGGGCTTGACGACGACCTCCGGGTCCACCAGCCCGGTGGGCCGGATGATCTGCTGAACCACGCCGTCGGACTTGCTCAGCTCGTACTTGCCCGGGGTGGCGGAGAGGTACACGGTCTGGCCGATGCGCTCCAGGAACTCGTCCCACTTCAGCGGCCGGTTGTCCATCGCCGACGGCAGGCGGAAGCCATGCTCCACCAGGGTGCGCTTGCGGGACATGTCACCTTCGTACATCGCGCCGATCTGCGGGATGGTCACGTGTGACTCGTCGACCACCAGCAGGAAGTCGTCCGGGAAGTAATCGAGGAGGCAGTGCGGGGCGGTGCCCGGGCCGCGGCCGTCAATGAAGCGCGAGTAGTTCTCGATGCCGTTGCAGAAGCCCATCTGCTGCATCATCTCGAGGTCGTAGGTGGTGCGCATCCGCAGCCGCTGCGCCTCGACCAGCTTGTTCTGCGACTCCAGCTCGGCGAGCCGCTGCTGCAGCTCGTCCTCGATGGCACGGATGGCGCGGTTCATCCGCTCCGGGCCCGCGACGTAGTGTGAGGCGGGGAAGACGTACATCTCCTCTTCCTCGCGGATGATCTCGCCGGTCAGCGGGTGCAGGGTGTGGATCGACTCGATCTCGTCACCAAAGAACTCCACCCGGATAGCGAGCTCCTCGTACATCGGGATGATCTCCACGGTGTCGCCGCGGACCCGGAAGGTCCCGCGGTGGAAGTCCATGTCGTTCCGGGTGTACTGCATGGCCACGAACTGGCGCAGCAGGTCGTCGCGGTTCATTTCCTGGCCGCGGCGCAGGGTCACCATCGCCTTAATGTATTCCTCGGGGGTGCCGAGGCCGTAGATGCAGGAGACGGTGGCGACGACGAGCACGTCGCGGCGGGTGAGCAGGGCGTTGGTCGCGGAGTGGCGCAGCCGCTCCACCTCCTCGTTGATGGAGGAGTCCTTCTCGATGTAGGTGTCCGTCTGCGGGACGTACGCTTCGGGCTGGTAGTAGTCGTAGTAGGAGACGAAGTACTCGACGGCGTTGTTGGGCAGCAGCTCGCGGAACTCGTTGGCCAGCTGCGCGGCGAGGGTCTTGTTCTGCACGAGCACCAGGGTGGGCCGCTGCACCTGTTCCACCAGCCAGGCCGTCGTCGCCGACTTGCCGGTACCGGTGGCACCCATCAGCACGACGTCCTTCTCCCCCGCCTGGATCCGTTCACTCAGCTCACGGATCGCCGTCGGCTGGTCGCCGGCGGGGCTGTACTCACTGATCACCTCGAAGGGCGCCACAACACGGTTGATGTCCTGCGCAAGACTCATGGTTCAACGCTACTCCGGGATGCGGACGCCCACTGTCCGTATTGCTCACGGCGGAACTGTGCGGCCCGGCGCTGCCTGGCGGTGCGGGAAGGCGCCGGACGGACCCGCTCGCGCGTTTCAGGCGCCGGAGCGCATCCGTTCCTCGTTCAGCGGCACCAGGCGCGTGTGCCACAGCTCGCGGACGGCGGCCACCAGTTCATCCGGGGTGCCGGTGTTCTCCAGCACGACGTCGGCCACCTCCGCCCGTTGCTCGGCTGTTGCCTGGGCGGCGATCCGGGCGCGCGCGGCGTCCAAGTCCATGCCCCGGTCATGGACCATGCGCATCAGCCGGACCGCCTCGGGAGCCTCGATCACCAGCACGAAGTCGAAGCTGCCCGCCTGCCCGGTCTCCACCAGCAGCGGAATGTCCTGCACGAGGATCCCGTCCGCGGGAACCTGGGCGGCGAGCTCCGCGGCGCGGGCCCGAACCAGCGGATGGATGATGCCGTTCAGCACCCCGCGGCGCTCATCGCTGCCGAAGACGACGGCGGCCAGGGCGGGCCGGTCCAGGCTGCCGTCTTTGGCCAGCACCTCCGGGCCGAACGCGTCAACGACGGCGGCGAGGCCCTCGGTGCCGGGGGCCACCACCTCCCGGGCCAGGGCGTCGGCGTCGATCAACACCGCCCCGCAGTCGACGAGGGTCCGGGCAACCAGGGATTTGCCGGCCGCGATGCCGCCGGTGAGACCTACCTTCAACATGGGCACCAGCCTACGTGTAAGGCGTCCGTGAGTCGTTTGGTGAGTCGTCCGTGAGTCGTCCGTGAGTCGTCCGTGAGTCGTCCGTGAGTCGTCCGTGAGTCGTCCGTGAGTCGTTGGGCTGCCCCCGGCAACTAGACTGGCAGGGTGAGTGACATCGACGCGGCGGCGGGGCGCTACAGCACCGTTGCCGGCGAACACCGCAGCGAACTCGAGATCAAGCGCTCACGCTTCATCACCGTCCTGCGCCGCACCGAAAACGAAGAGGACGCGCGCGCCCTGGTCGCGGAGCTGCGCCGGGAGTTCCACGATGCCCGCCACCACTGCAGTGCGTTCGTCCTGGGGCCCGACCGCGGCGTTCAGCGTTCCAACGACGACGGCGAGCCGTCCGGAACCGCAGGCGTGCCGATGCTCGAGGCCCTCATCAAACGCGAGACCTTCGACGGCGCCGCCGACCTCAGCGACGTCACCGCCGTCACGGTGCGGTACTTCGGCGGCATCCTGCTCGGCGCCGGCGGGCTGGTCCGCGCCTACTCGGAATCCGTCTTCTCGGCCCTGGAGAGTGCACCCCTGATCCGGCGGCAGCGCATGCGGCTGTTCGCCGTCCCGGCGGAACACGCCGCTGCCGGCCGGCTGGAGAACGATCTGCGGGCCGCCGGTTATGCGGTTCCCCGCACCGAGTACGGGTCGGCCGGGGCGACCATCGTCGTCGCGCTGCCGGACGTACCGGGAGCCGCCGGCTCCTTCCAGGACCGGCTCGCCGCCCTGACCGCCGGCGGAGCCGAAGCCGAACCGCTGACCATCGAATGGATCGACCTGTGAGCTCTGCGCCCTCCTTCCCCTTCGAGTCGCTGCGCCGGGCCCCTGACGTGGAGGCGGAGAACCTGCAGGCCTTCGACGCCGCCGACCGGCTGCTCCTGGACACCGCCGCAGACCGGCTGTCCCGCCGCGCCACGGCGGCGGAGGCGGACGGCGGCAGCGGCGTCGTCGTCATCGGCGACGGCTACGGAGCGCTCACCCTCGGTGCCGCCACCCACGGGCTGCGCGGACTGCGGGTGCACCAGGATCCGCTGTCCGGCGCACTCGCCCTGGACCGCAACGCCGCAGCCCTGCAGCTGGCGGACACCTATGCCCACCACACGCTTGGCCCGGACCTGGTGTCGGGCGCCCGGCTGGTGCTGCTGCGGCTGCCCCGTTCCCTGGACGCGCTCGAGGAAATCGCCGAGCTGGTTGCCGCCCACGCCGCCCCCGACGTCACGATCTACGCCGGCGGCCGCCTCAAGCACATGACCACCGCAATGAACTCCGTGCTGCTACGCCACTTCGGGACTGTTTCCGCCGGCCTGGCCCGCCAGAAGTCGAGGGTCCTCACCGTCAGCGGTCCGCTGCCGGGCGACCGGCGCCCCGCCACCCGCTTTCCCCTCGCGGAGGCGCACGACGTCGGCCTCGCGGCGCCGCTGCAGCTGCGTGCCCGCGGTGCGGCGTTCGGCGGTGCGGGCCTGGACATCGGCACCCGCTTCCTGCTGCCCTTCCTGCTCCAGGCACGCTCCGCGGACCAGGCGGTGGACCTCGGCTGCGGCAACGGCGCGATCGCCGCGTACCTCGCCCTGACGCGCCCCGGGATACGGGTCCTTGCCTCGGACCAGTCGGAGGCCGCGGTGTCCTCGACGCAGCTGACGCTTCAGGCCAACGGGGTCGCTGACCGGGCCGTGGTCCGCCGCGCGGACGCGCTCGCCTGGCTGCCCGACGCCTCGCAGGACCTGGTGGTCCTCAACCCGCCGTTCCACATCGGGGCCAGCGTCCACGCGGGAATCGCCCTGAAGCTGTTCGCCGACGTCGGGCGCGTGCTGCGGCCCGGCGGCGAACTCTGGGCGGTATGGAACAGCCACCTGGCCTACAAGCCGGCCCTGAACCGGCTGGTCGGGCCCACCCGCCAGGAGGCACGCAACCCCAAGTTCACGGTCACGGTCAGCACCCGACGGTAGACGCGACGGACTCCACCCGCGACGTCCGGCCAGGGCCTAACGGCTTCCCAGGCCGGGCCGCGCGACGGCACGAGATCCGAATCGGCACACGAGAGAGCGCTCTCTTGACAGTGAGCAGTGTCACACCTAGGCTCTCTGCAAGATCAGAGAGCGCTCTCTCGCCCCTGCGGTTCCTTTGTACGGGCTGGCTCCCTGTCGACACCAACAGCTCCAGTCCCTTCCAGGACCGGCCAGGCACGCGCCCGGCCCGGCCGGCGTCGGGAAACCCCTCGGCTAGACCCACACACAAAGGAGTGACCGTGAAGAAGTTCCGAAACCCGGCAGCGGCAGTGGCAGGCGCCGCCGCCATTGCCCTGCTCGCCGTCGGCTGCGGCGGCGGCGACAGCGAAGCCGGCACCGCCGACAACCCCATTGAACTGACCGTGACGACCTTCGGCACGTTCGGCTACGACGAGCTCTACGACGAGTACGAAGAGGCCAACCCCGGCATCACGATCAAGGACAGCAACATCGACACCGGCGGCAACGCACGGACCGACCTGTTCACGAAACTGGCCGCAGGCTCCGGTGTCAGCGACGTCGTCGCCATCGAAGAAGGCTGGCTGGGAGCCATCATGGAGGTCTCGGACAAGTTCGTTGACCTGAACGACTACGGTGCCGCCGATCTCAAGGACAACTGGCTCGAGTGGAAGTTCGACCAGGGCACCGACCCCGAGGGCCGCGTCATCGGCTACGGCACCGACATCGGCCCGCAGGGCCTGTGCTTCAACGGAAAGCTCTTCGAAGCCGCCGGGCTGCCCAGCGACCGCGAAGCCGTAGCCGAGCTGTTCGGCGGCGACGACGCCACCTGGGAGCGTTACTTCGAGGTGGGCAACCAGTACCGCGAAGCCACCGGGAAGCCGTTCTTCGACCAGGCGGGCTTCGTCTGGAACTCCATGGTGAACCAGATGGATGAGGGCTACTACACCAAGGACGGCGAGCTCAACATCGAGGGCAACGAAGACATGACTGCCCGCTTCGAGCAGCTTGCCGGCGCCATCGACGACGGCCTGTCCTCGAACCAGAAGGAATGGGACTGGGCCAACGGCCAGGCCTTCCTGGACGGCTCCTTCGCCACCATGGTCTGCCCCGGCTGGATGCTGGGCAACATTCAGGGCAAGGTGGAGTCCGCCGGCGGCGGCACCGACAGCGGCTGGGACTTCGCCGACGTCTTCCCGGGCGGAGCCTCCAACTGGGGCGGAGCCTTCCTGTCCGTCCCCGAAACCTCCGAGCACAAGGAGGAAGCCGCGAAACTGGCAGCCTGGCTGACCGCCCCCGAGCAGCAGATCAAGCAGTCGGCCGCGGCAGGCAACTTCCCCAGCACCCTCGAGGCGCAGGAACAGCTCGCCAGCGAAGCGACGCCCAACGAATGGTTCAACGGGGCCCCCAGCGGAGCAATCCTCGCCACCCGGGCCGAGGGCGTCGAGGCCCAGTTCAAGGGCCCGGAAGACTCGGTGATCCAGGAGGATGTCTTCGGCCCGGCCATTGACGACCTCGAGACCGGCTCGGCTGACGCAGACCAGGCCTGGTCCAAGGCCCTCAAGCTCCTCGACGACCTGGTGATCAACAACTAACGGCACCGGCTGCGGGGGCCTTCGGCCACGGCTGAAGGCCCCCGCGCGGAGCAGAAGAGTCTGCCATGACCACAACACTGAACCGAACCGTTCCACGGCCGCCGGTCAAGCAGGTGCCGACCTTCCGGCAGCGGCTGTCCCGGTGGGACATGAAAGCGTCTCCCTACCTCTACATCTCCCCCTTCTTCCTGCTGTTTGCGGTGACGGGACTGTTTCCGCTCCTCTACACCTTCTGGGTGTCGCTGCACGACTGGCACCTGCTCAAGGGACAGGGCGAGTTCGTCGGCCTCCGGAACTTCACCGAGGTCCTGGCCGATAGCTACTTCTGGAACTCCCTGTTCAACACCTTTTCGATCTTCCTGCTCTCAGCCATTCCCCAGCTGATCGTCGCCGTTTTCCTCGCCGCGATCCTGGACCAGCACCTGCGGGCCAAGACGTTCTGGCGGATGTCGGTGCTGCTGCCCTACGTGGTGACGCCGGTGGCCGTAGCCCTGATCTTCACGAACATGTTCAACGAGCAGAACGGGCTGATCAACAATCTCCTGGACAACTTCGGCATGGAGCCCGTCCGCTGGCTGAACGACACCTTTGCCAGCCACTTCGCCATTGCCACCATGGTCAACTGGCGCTGGACCGGCTACAACGCCCTGATCCTGCTCGCGGCGATGCAGGCCGTGCCCCGTGACCTGTACGAGTCCGCGGCCCTCGACGGGGCCGGCTCCTTCCGGCGCTTCTTCAGCATCACGCTGCCCAGCATTCGGCCCACGATGATCTTCGTGGTCATCACGTCCACCATCGGCGGGCTGCAGATCTTCGCCGAGCCGCGCCTGTTCGACCCCGCCAACGCAGGCGGCACGCAGGGCCAGTTCATGACCACCGTCCTCTTCCTCTGGGAGATGGGCTTCCAGCGGTCGAACTTCGGCAAGGCTTCCGCGGTGGCATGGCTGCTGTTCCTGATCATCATCCTGGTGGGGATCGTGAACTTCCTGATTTCCAAGAAGATCGCCACCTCCGATTCCAGGAAACCCCGTCCCGCAAGGAGCCCACGATGACTGTCCTGCAAAAGGCCCGGGCCGTCCCCGGCACCGGAGTCGGCTCAGGATCGGGCAAGCCGGCCCGCGAGCGGCGCAGGAGCCGTTCGTTCGGGTCCGCCCGCCGGCCGGGCTTCCTGACCTACGGGATCCTGCTGGCCTTCCTGTTCGGTTCGGCATATCCCCTGTGGTGGTCCACCGTCATCGCCAGCCGTTCCAACGCCGCGCTGGGCTCCGACTGGCCGCCCCTGTGGCCCGGCGGCAACTTCTGGAACAACGCCGCCGAGGTCTTCGACTCGGTGCCGTTCTGGAAGGCGCTGGCCAACAGCCTGATCATCTCCGGCACCGTCACGCTCTCCGTGGTCATCTTCTCCACGCTGGCCGGCTACGCCTTCGCGAAGCTGCGCTTCAAGGGCAACGGCGTGCTGATGGTCGCGGTGATCGCCACCATGGCCATCCCCACCCAGCTGGGCATCATCCCGCTGTTCATGGTCATGCAGAAACTCGGCTGGACCGGCGAGCTCGGCGCGGTTATCGTGCCCGGCCTTGTCACGGCCTTCGGGGTCTTCTTCATGCGGCAGTACCTGGTGGACGTCATTCCCGATGAGCTGATCGAATCCGCCCGAATGGACGGCGCCACCATGTTCGGCACCTTCCGCCACGTCGCGCTGCCCGCGGCCCGGCCGGCCATGGCCATCCTGGGCCTGTTCACGTTCATGACCGCGTGGACGGACTTCATGTGGCCGCTGCTGGTCCTGCCGAACAACCCGACCCTCCAGGTGGCGCTCAGCCAGCTGCAGTCATCGCACTATGTGGACTTCTCCATCGTGCTGGCCGGCGCGGTGCTGGCCACCATCCCCCTGCTCGTGCTCTTCGTGCTGGCAGGCAAACAACTTATATCCGGAATCATGCAGGGAGCAGTGAAGGGCTAATGACGAACAACACCCCCGAGACCAGGAACTTCCCGGCAGGCTTCATCTGGGGATCCGCCACCGCGGCCGCCCAGGTCGAAGGCGCCGCCTGGGAGGACGGCAAGGAGGACTCCGTCTGGGACGCCTTCGCCCGCACTCCCGGCAACATCATGAACGGCGATACCCTGGCGACCGCGGCGGACCACTACCACCGCATGCCCCAGGACGTGGCCCTCATGAAGGAACTGGGCCTTGACTCCTACCGCTTCTCCACCAGCTGGGCCCGCGTCCGCCCCGGCGGCGGCCCGGTCAACCGCAAGGGGCTGGACTTCTACTCCCGGCTCGTCGACGAACTGCTCGACGCCGGGATCCTCCCCTGGCTGACCCTGTACCACTGGGACCTGCCCCAGGCCGTGGAGGAAGCCGGCGGCTGGGCCAGCCGCGACACCGCGTACCGGTACGTCGAATACGCCCAGGACGTCCACGCCGTGCTGGGCGACCGGGTCCGGCACTGGACCACCTTCAACGAGCCGTTCTGCTCGTCGCTGCTGGGCTACGGTTCAGGCGTCCACGCCCCGGGACGGCAGGAGCCCCGCGCAGCCATCGCCGCCGTGCACCACCAGCACCTGGCCCACGGCATGGCAGTCACCGAACTGCGCGCCCTCGGCGCCGAGCAGCTCGGCATCACCCTGAACCTGAGCAACTCCATTCCGCGCGATCCCGAGGATCCGGTGGATCTGGAGGCGGCCCGCCTCTTCGACTCGCTGCAGAACCGGATCTTCCTCGATCCGATCCTGCGCGGCGCCTACCCGGAGGACACCCTGCGCGATCTTGAACCATTCGGCCTGCACGAGGTCATCCAGCCGGGCGACATGCAGCTCATCGGCGCGCCCATCGACTTCCTGGGCGTCAACCACTACCACGACGACCAGATCAGCGGCCATCCGGACACCAGCGGCGCCGATGGGCACGGCGGCGGCTCCGGCCGTCCGACGGCGTCGCCCTGGATCGGCGCCGAGCACATCACCTTCCCGAGCCGCGGCCTGCCCAGGACGGCAATGGACTGGGAAGTGAACCCGGACGGGCTGCGCAGACTCCTGGTCCGGCTCGGCGAGGAGTACCCGTCGCTGCCCCCGCTGTACGTGACGGAAAACGGGGCGGCCTATGAGGACGCGGTGAGCGAAGACGGGGCGGTGCATGATCCGGAACGCACCGCCTACATCCTCGACCATATCGATGCGGTGGGACGGGCCATTGAGGCAGGAGCCGACGTCCGCGGCTACTTCGTCTGGTCCCTGCTGGACAACTTCGAATGGTCCTGGGGCTACAGCCGGCGGTTCGGCGTCGTGCACGTGGACTATGAGACGCAGGTCCGCACCGTCAAGGACAGCGGGCTGGCCTACAGCCGGCTCGCTGCCGCCGTCCGCAGCGGCACCGCCGGGGACACCGACAGCGAGGGGCGCGAAGCCGCCCCCGCGCCGGTCGGCTGAGTGAAACTACACTGGATGCCGGGATACCCCGTGGGCCGGCACCGACACCCAACGCGACATGGAGGCCACAATGGCTGCTGACACCGGCCAGGCGCGGCCGGCCCCCACACTGGAGATGGTGGCCGCCCTGGCCGGCGTGTCACGGGCCACCGTCTCCCGCGTGGTCAACGGCTCCCCATCCGTGGCGCCGGAGCTTGTCCGTACGGTCCAGCAGGCGGTCAAGACGCTGAACTATGTGCCGAACCGGGCGGCGCGGACGCTCGCCAGCCGCCGGACCTATACGGTGACGCTGCTGGTGCCGGAGTCCACGTCGAAGGTCTTCGCCGACCCCTTCTTCGCCACTGTGGTGGAAGGGGTCGCGAAGTACCTCAACACCACCGACTACATGCTGAACATGGTCACCTCCTCGGAGGCGAACCCGGAGAAGACCCGGCGCTACCTGATGGGCGGCAACGTCGACGGGGTGCTGGTGGTCTCCCACCACAGCGGGGACCATTCGTGGGAGCACCTGAACGACTCGCTGCCGATCGTCTTTGCCGGACGCCCGCTCGTCAACCACCGGGACAGCTGCTACGTGGAGGTCGACAACGAGGAGGGTGCACAGGCCGCCACCCGGCGGCTGGTCGAAACGGGACGGCAGGCCGTTGCCACGATCGCCGGGCCGCAGGACATGCCGCCCGGCGTCGACCGGCTGGCCGGGTGGCAGACGGTCCTGCGGGATGCGGGGCTCGACGACGCCCTGGTCGAGTACGGCGACTTCACCGTGGCCTCAGGGGCGGCTGCGATGCGCCGGCTGCTGGCCCGCGGGAAACCGCTGGACGGCCTGTTCGCCGCGAATGATCAGATGGCCGCCGGAGCGCTGGAGGTCATCCAGGAACACGGGCTGCGCGTTCCCGAGGACATCGCGGTGGTCGGGTTCGACGACGACTACTTCGCCACGAGCGTGACGCCGGCCCTGACCACCGTCCACCACCCGATCTCCACCCTGGGCGAGAAAATGGCGGAGGTCCTGGTCGACCTCATCGAGGGCCGGCCGGCCCAGCGCATCACCCGGCTGCCGATCTCCCTCGTCGTGCGGGAATCCGCCTAGCCCGAGGGCCCAAGCCGCGTGGGACGTCCCGGAACACCGGGGCGTCCCACGCTCCACTTAACGGTCAGGCGGTCCTGGGCGGCTGGCCGCAGGCAGCTTCAGGAAGCCGCCTGCGAAACAGTCACAACAGCATCAACGCGCGGACGCTGACGCCCAGCCAGAGCACCGTCCAGCCGTACACGAGGACGCACAGGGCCCAGACCGCCGGGCGGGCCCGCCGCAGTGCAAGTGCAGGCCCCGCGACCATCCAGCCCGCCGCCAGGGCCGCCAGGGGGCCCGCGAAGGAAAATCGGACATAGTCCATGACGGCGGAGTAGTCCTCATTGGGGTTGCTCAGCGCCGCGCTGAAGCCCAGGTAGGCCGCGCAGCCCCAGTTCAGGGACAGCACCGCGAACCACACGAGGTGCGCTGCGACCAGGTTCCACAGCAGGGCGCCGCGCAGGCGGCGGGGCTCCCTGCCCGGACGCTGCTGGCCGGGTGGCGGGGCGGCCCAGGCCCAGGGGCCCCCGGGCGGCACGGGGTAGGGGCGGAAAGGAGGGCCCGGGTATGCAGCGGGGCCGCCGGCCGGCGGGACGGAGTAAGGCCCGGCCGAGGGCCCCGGAGAAGCTGCGCCGCCGAACCCGGTCCGCTGCGCCGATGCCTGCTGCCCCGGTTCCCTTGGGTACTGCGGCTCCCCCACTGTGTCCCCCTGACCCTGGTTGTACGTTCCCCGGGAGTCTACCGGCGGCAAAGGCACCCGGGGCCCCGGTTACGCGGGACATGACAAAGGCGGGCCCCCACCGAAGTGGGGACCCGCCTTGGCTTCCGGCCGGGGCCGGAGAAGGAAACCTAGTTTCCGGTCAGCTTCTCGCGCAGAGCAGCCAGGGCCTCGTCGGAGGCCAGGGTGCCGGCGTTCGACTCGGAGACGGGCTCGGAGGAGTAGCTGGTGCCACCCTCGACAGCGTCAGCAGCGCCGCCCATGTCCTCGGACGCGTGCTGTGCGACCTGCTTCTTGTGAGCCTCCCAGCGGGCCTGGGCGTCAGCGTACTGCTGCTCCCAAGCGGCACGCTGTGCCTCGTAGCCTTCGAGCCACTCGTTGGACTCCGGATCGAAGCCCTCCGGGTACTTGTAGTTGCCGGCCTCGTCGTACTCCGCGGCCATGCCGTACAGAGCCGGATCGAACTCGGTGCCCTCGGGATCGACGCCCTCGTTCGCCTGCTTCAGCGACAGGGAGATCCGGCGACGCTCGAGGTCGATGTCGATGACCTTGACGAACAGCTCGTCGCCCACGGAGACAACCTGCTCGGCCAGCTCCACGTGGCGGACGGCCAGCTCGGAGATGTGCACCAGGCCCTCGATGCCGTCTTCGACGCGCACGAACGCACCGAACGGAACGAGCTTGGTGACCTTGCCCGGAACAACCTGGCCCAGGGCGTGGGTGCGGGCGAAGGTCTGCCAGGGATCTTCCTGGGTGGCCTTCAGGGACAGGGAGACACGCTCGCGGTCCAGGTCGACTTCCAGGACCTCGACGGTGACTTCCTGGCCAACCTCGACGACCTCGGAGGGGTGGTCGATGTGCTTCCAGGACAGCTCGGAGACGTGCACGAGGCCGTCGACGCCGCCCAGGTCCACGAAGGCACCGAAGTTGACGATCGAGGAGACGACGCCCGGACGGACCTGGCCCTTCTCGAGCTTGTTGAGGAACGTGGAGCGGACCTCGGACTGGGTCTGCTCGAGCCAGGCACGGCGGGACAGCACAACGTTGTTGCGGTTCTTGTCCAGCTCGATGATCTTGGCTTCGATCTGCTGGCCGATGTACGGAGCCAGGTCACGCACACGACGCATCTCCACCAGGGATGCCGGCAGGAAGCCGCGCAGCCCGATGTCGAGGATGAGGCCACCCTTGACAACCTCGATGACGGTGCCGGTGACGACGCCGTCCTCTTCCTTGATCTTCTCGATGTCGCCCCAGGCACGCTCGTACTGCGCGCGCTTCTTGGAGAGGATCAGGCGGCCTTCCTTGTCCTCCTTGGTGAGCACCAGGGCCTCGACCTGATCGCCGACGGAAACAACTTCGCCGGGATCAACGTCGTGCTTGATGGAAAGCTCGCGGGAGGGGATGACACCTTCGGTCTTGTAACCGATGTCGAGCAGGACTTCGTCGCGGTCAACCTTGACGACAGTACCCTCGACGAGATCGCCGTCGTTGAAGTACTTGATGGTCGCGTCAATGGCGGCGAGGAAGTCTTCGGCAGATCCGATGTCGTTGATGGCGACCTGCGGGGTGCCGGACTTCTCGGTGGTGGTGATGGTCATGTAGTTGGGACTCCGATGTGGAAGTTATGAATATTTTCCGGATGAACATCCACCGCCGCCGCACGGCAGCGGACTGCCTTTGAAGCGCCAGGACGATGTGTGCTTGTCCGGAAGATGGACAGGATTGGAACTGACATGCGCCTAATAAAGCGCCCGTTCAGTCTAGCCGCAGCCTCCAACTCAGGTCAAAGGCGGCGGGCAAAGGACTACCCGGGCACCGGGACTGCGCCCCGATACGCTCCCGCTCCGACTAGAAGTGCGTGCTGCAGTACGGCGCCGGGCCGGCACTGAACAGGGTGTCCAGCATGTCCAGGGCGTCCGCCCCGGCCCGGATGCCGCCGGCGCAGGCCAGGGTGCGGGCACTGACCGCACCGAGGTACAGGGAGCCGAGCGCCGAAACGTCCAGCGCGGCCCGCGGAACGTCAGCCCGGTCCCCGTCGGCGACCGGGCTGACGGCTGCGGTGCCGCCGCGCACCTCGAGGAGCCAGCTGCCGGCGGCGTGGTCCAGGGGATCGGAGACGTCCAGGACCACCGCGCCGTCACCGAAATACCCCCGGGCCTGAAGCGCGCTCCGGGCATCCAGCACACGCAGCCAGAGCACATCGTCGACGCCCGTCACCCGGTAGCGGCGCCGGTTCGTGAGCATCCACGGCAGCGGGTCCTCCACCGGCGCCACGCCGAACGTCACCCGCTCGACGAGGTCCACGGCGCCGAGGTAGCGCCACAGCTCCCGGTAGGCCTCGTCGCCGGCCGCCACCAGGTCGATCACCTTCACGGTGTGCGGCTCGGTCTGCCAGCCGAGCGACTTGTAGGCGGCGTACCCGTCGGGAACACCGTCACTGTCGTAGCGGATCACGCCGCGCACGCCCTTGTCCGGCTCGGTGCTTTCCTGGCCCCAGGCACCGGAGGCGCGCAGCGCGTAGCTGTGCTGCCGGCCCAGGGCACCGAAGGTCCGCTGCAGGTGGGCCCGGAAGATCCCGGGCGCCAGGGCCTGCAGCTTGCCGGCGTCGGCCACCGCCACGGTGCCCGCCGCGGGGGCCCCGAAGTCCAGGCCCCCGCGGGTGTCGACCTGGATCTCCGCCGTGGAGGTCGCCGCCCCGAAGCCGAAGCGGCCGTAGATGGTGGCTTCCGACGCGGTCAGCGCGGCCAGAGGCAGGCCCGCGGCCTTGGCCGCTGCCAGGTCCGTGGTGATCATCCGGCGCAGGATGCCGCGGCGGCGATGGGTGGGCCGCACGGTCACCGCCGTCACCAGATGCGCGGGCAGCAGCGTTCCGCCGACGTTCAGGTCATTCACCATCGAGGCATAGGTGCCCACCGGAACGGCCGGATCCCACGCGTGCTCGGGAGCGGCGTCGTCGTAGACCGCAGTCAGGGTCCGCCCGTCGCGCTGATAGGCCCGGATCAGCTCCGGCAGCCGTGACTCTTCGGTGCGCTCCTCATGGAAGCCGAAGTCGACGGCGTCGAACCAGTTCCGGGTACGCTCATCGGCCGCCTGCCCGGCGTCGTCCAGGCCAGGCGCGAACGAAACGAGCCGCAGTGCGCCGCCCCCGCCGTCCGGATCCGTGGTGCTCTCCCCCATGTTCCGCTTCCTCTCGGTTCAGGCGCCGATCCGGTTAGTGCCCGGCCTCGTGCCAGCTGATGCCCGCGCCGACCGAGACGTCCAGCGGCACGGACAGGTCGGCCGCTCCGGCCATCTGTTCGCGCACCAGGGCTTCAACAGTCTCGCGCTCACCGGCCGCCACTTCGAGCACCAGTTCATCGTGCACCTGGAGCAGCATGCGGGACTTCAGGCCCTGCGCGCGCAGCTCGGTGTCCACGCCCAGCATGGCACGCTTGATGATGTCCGCGGCGGAACCCTGGATGGGCGCGTTCAGCGCGGCGCGTTCAGCCATCTCCCGCAGCTGCCGGTTGTCGCTGGACAGGTCCGGCAGGTAGCGGCGGCGTCCTTCGATGGTGGAGGTGAAACCGTCCTTGCGGGCCTGCTCGACGACGCCGCGCAGGTAGTCCCGCACCGCGCCGAAGCGGGTGAAGTAGTCCCGCATGAGGGTCCGGGCCTCGTCCACCGGGATGCCCAGCTGCTTCGACAGGCCGAAGGAGCTCAGCCCGTAGACCAGGCCGTAGGACATCGCCTTGACCTTGGACCGCATGGCGCTGGTGACTTCCTCCGGCGCCACGTTGAAGATGTGCGAGCCCACGAAGCGGTGCAGGTCCTCGCCGTTGCGGAACGCCTCGATCAGGCCCTCATCCCCGGAGAGGTGGGCCATGATCCGCATTTCGATCTGCGAGTAATCCGCGGTGAGCAGCTGCTCGTAGCCCTCGCCGACGACGAAGACCTCGCGGATCCGCCGGCCTTCCTCGGAGCGGATGGGAATGTTCTGCAGGTTGGGGTTCACGGAGGACAGCCGGCCGGTGGCGGCGATGGTCTGCGTGTACGTGGTGTGGATCCGCCCGTCGTCGGCGACCGACTTGTGCAGGCCCTCCACCGTGGAGCGCAGCTTCGAGGCGTCGCGGAAAGCCAGCAGCTGCTCCAGGAACGGGTGGCCCGTCTTGACGATCAGGTCCGCCAGGGCGTCGGCGTCGGTGGAGTAGCCGGTCTTGATCTTCTTGGTCTTGGGCAGGCCCAGCTCGTCGAACAGGACGGCCTGCAGCTGCTTGGGCGAGCCGAGGTTGATCTCCTTGCCGATGATCCGGAACGCCTCGGAGCTGGCATTGCTGATCGTCGCGCTGAAGTCATCGAGCAGCCGCTCCAGCTTGTCGCGGGAGACGGCGATGCCGGCCATCTCCATGTCACCGAGCACCCGGGCCAGCGGCAGCTCGAGGCCGCCCAGCAGCTGGTTGGCGCCACGCTGGAGCAGCTGGCCGCCGAAGTGGTCGCTGAGCTGGAGGGCGGCATAGCCGTTCAGGACGGCCGCCGAGGCTGCCGCCTCATCCTCTGCTTCATCTCCGAGGGGAAGCGCGAGCTGGTTGTCCGCCTCGGGAGCCGCACCCAGGGCCACCTTCAGGTGGTGCTGGGCCAGGCCGGCCAGGTCGTAGCTGCGCCGGTCGGGCTGGATGAGGTAGCCGGAGATCATGGTGTCGTCGACCACGCCGGCCAGCCGCAGGCCTCGGGCCGCCAGCGCCTTGTAGGCGGCCTTGAAGTCGTGCACGACCTTCGGCGCGTCAAGGTCCTCAAGCCACGCGGCGAGGACCTTCTCGGCGTCGGCGTCGAGACGGGTCAACGGCACGAGGGCCGAAGCCTCGTCGGTCACCAGGGCCAACGCCACGGTGTCGGCCGCGGCGCCGGTTCCCTCGACGATCAGCTGGAGGGCCGTCTTGGCCTGGTTTGTGGAGTTGATCCAGGCGGTGAGCTCGGCAGCCCCGGTGATCACCTGGTGGGCCGGCGGTTCGAAGCCCGGCTGCTGCGCCTGCTCCTCCTCGCCGTACATGTCGAAAAGGCGCTTGCGGAGCGCGTTGAACTGCAGTGCGTCGAAAAGCTCCTCGACGGCGTCGCGGTCGGGGCGGCGTGCGGTCATGGCATCGAGGTCGACCGGAAGGTCGACGTCGCGCAGCAGGTGGTTAAGCCGCCGGTTGCGCTTGACGCCCTCGATATTGGCCCGCAGCGAGTCGCCGACCTTGCCCTTGATGCTGTCGAGGTTCTCGATGATGCCTTCGAGCCCGCCGTAGATCTTGATCCATTTGGCGGCGGTCTTGGGCCCGACGCCGGGAACGCCGGGCAGGTTGTCGGCCGTCTCGCCGACGAGCGCAGCCAGGTCCGAATACTGGTGCGGCGGCACCAGGTACTTGGCCTCAACGGCGGCGGCGTCCATCCGGGGCAGGTCGGAGACGCCCTTCTTCGGGTAGAAGACGGTCACCCGGTCATTGACCAGCTGGAAGGCGTCGCGGTCTCCGGACACCACCATGACGTCCCAGTCCTTGGCTGCGGCCTGCTCGGCGAGGGTCGCCAGGATGTCGTCGGCCTCGAAGCCGTCGACGGTGAGCGTGGGAATGTTCATGGCTTCGAGGACCTTGATGATCAGGTCCACCTGACCGTGGAACTCCTCAGGCGTCTTGTTCCGGCCGGCCTTGTACTCGGTGTATTCCTCGGAGCGGAACGTGGGGGTGTCCAGGTCGAACGCCACGGCGAGGTGGGTGGGCTGCTCCTGCTTGACCAGGTTGATCAGCATGGACGTGAAGCCGTAGACGGCGTTGGTGTGCTGGCCGGTGTCGGTGGAGAAGTTCTCGGCGGGAAGGGCGTAGAAGGCCCGGAACGCCATGGAATGCCCGTCGATGACGAGCAGGCGGTTCCGTCCGCCGTCGGACACCGTCCCCAGGGCCTGGGCGGACTTGATGCTGCTGTCCGGAACGGTTTCTGCGGCCGGTTTGGTTGTTTCACTCACAACTGCAAGCCTAGTGGCCATGAAGGACATTTTCACGCCGGCCGATGAGGCCTCCGGCACGCCCGAGAACCCGTATGTGAGCCAGCTGACGGAGGCAGGGGTTCCCCCCGAGCTGCACGCCGGGCTGGCGGCCCACGGCGTGGGCAACCTGGTGGAGCGGATGGGCATCCGCTTCCTGGAGATGTCGCCGCAGCGGCTCGTGGCCACCATGCCGGTGGAGGGCAACGAGCAGGTTGCCGGCATCCTGCACGGCGGCGCGCACCTGGTGCTCGCCGAGACCCTGGGGTCCTTCGGCGCCGGCCTGCACGCCGGCCCGGGCCGCCACGCCGTCGGAATCGAGATCAGCGCCACCCACCACCGCTCGGTGTCCTCAGGGCTGGTGACGGGAACGGCGACGGCGCTGCACCTGGGCCGCACGCTGACCACCCACGAGGTGGTCATGACCGATGAGCAGGGCCGGCGGCTGTCCACCGCCCGGATCACCAACATGCTGCGCGAAAACCGGTAGGGCCCGGGGCGCAAACCGCACCGGAATAGACCGGGGCCCCTGCGTGGTTGCGGCTTTCGTACCCACGACGGCCGCGCACATCGGCGTGCCGTCTGAAAGGAAGGCCCTGCATGAACCTGTTCTCCCCCCTCACCGTCGGCTCCGTGGAGCTGTCCAACCGGCTGGTAATGGCCCCGCTGACCCGGATGCGCAGCGGCCGCGACGGCGTCCCCGGGCCCATGGTGGCCGAGCACTACCGCCAGCGCGCATCCCTCGGCCTGATCATCAGCGAGGGAACGTACCCGAGCTTCGCCGGCCAGGCCTTCACCGGCCAGCCCGGCCTGGTGACGGAAGAGCAGGTGGCCGGCTGGCGGAACGTCACGGACGCCGTGCACGCAGCCGGCGGGCGGATCTACGCCCAGGTGATGCACTCCGGCCGGGTCACGCACCCGGGCATCAACGGGGGGCGCGAAGTGCTGGCGCCCAGCGCCGTCGCCATCAACGGCCTGACCCACACCTATGAGGGCAAGCAGCCCTATCCGGTGCCGCGGGCCCTGGCCGCCGACGAAATCCCGCAGATTATCACGGAGTTCGTGGCCGCCTGCCGCAATGCGGTGGAGGCCGGGTTCGACGGCGTCGAGCTGCACGGTGCCAACGGCTACCTGCTGCACGAATTCCTCTCCCCCGCCGCCAACCTGCGCACGGACGGCTACGGAGGCTCGCCGGAGAACCGGGCGCGCTTCGTGATCGAGCTCTACCGGGCCGTCGCGGAGGAGATCGGCGCTGAGCGGACAGGCCTGCGCATCTCCCCCGAGCACAATGTCCAGGACGCCCTGGAAACCGATCCGGAGGACCTGCTGGCCACCTACGGCACCCTGGTGGACGCCATCACGCCGCTGAAGCCCGCCTACCTGAGCATCCTGCACAGCGACCCCGCCGGGCCCCTGGTCCAGGAACTGCGCCGCCGCTTTGACGGCCCGGTCCTGCTGAACTCGGGCTTCGGCGTCGAGACCACCCGGGACGAGGCCCTCGGGATGATGGACCAGGGCCTGTGCGACGCGGTCGTCGTCGGCCGGCCGGCGCTCGCGAACCCCGACCTGGTGCGACGCTGGCGCGATGACCTGCCGCTGAACGCCCCGGACCGGAGCACCTTCTATGCCTTCGGCCCGGAGGGCTACACCGACTACCCCGAGTACGCCGCCGGGCGGAACTGACACCGCCGGACGCACCGGGAACCTGTGACAGAAGGCGGGGGACCTGCTCCATGACGGAGAAGGTCCCCTGCCTTTTGTCCTGCCCCCGCCTGCCGGGCCTCAGCCGTGCAGCGCGGGAACGATGAGGTAGATCCCGGCCAGCACCGCCGCCCCCGACACGGCGAAGCAGGCGTAGGAGCCGGCCCGGGCCAGGGCGAGGGTGCGCTGCGGCGTCGCCGGGTCTTCGGGATCAGTGGCCACCGCGCTCAGCCGTACCCCCAGGGAAAACAGGCCGACGACGGTCAGCGAGGCCAGCAGCGTCGCGACGGCGACGATCAGGAAAGACAGCCAGTCGATGTTCACTTTTCGTCAGCCTCCGTGGTTGCCCGGGCGCTGCCCGAAGCCCGTCCTGCGCCGTCGGCGGCCGGCACGGCTCCAACGGCCTGATCTGTTTCCGCGGCCGCTGCGGCGTGTGCCCTGGCGGCCTTGCTGCGCCCGCGGCGCCGGCGCTTGATCTTCACGACGTCCCCGGCGGCGTCGATGTCGCTGATCGCGTTATCGGAGCCGACGCGGCTGCGGCGGGAGTACAGGAAGATGCCGAGCATGATTCCGCCGCCGACAACTGCGTCAATGGCAACGCCGACCACCCCCAGCGAAGCGGCAACCGCCGCCGCCGCGGCACCGATCGCCGCAGCTGCCGGAAGCGTCAGCAGCCAGCCGCCGGCGATCCTGCGGGCGGTGCCCCACCGCACCGTTGCTCCCTTGCGGCCGAGGCCCGAGCCGATCACCGAGCCGCTGGCCACCTGCGTGGTGGACAGCGCGAAGCCCAGGTGGGACGAGGCCAGGATGGCGGCCGCGGTGCTGGTTTCGGCGGAGAAGCCCTGCGCCGGCTTCACCTCGGTCAGGCCGGAGCCCATGGTGCGGATGATGCGCCAGCCCCCGGCGTAGGTTCCCGCGGCGATGGCGATCGCGCAGGCCGCGACGACCCAGGTGACAGGCCCGCTGCCGGACGCCTGGAACCCGCCGGCGATCAGTACCAGGGTGATGACGCCCATGGTCTTCTGCGCGTCGTTGGTGCCGTGCGCCAGGGCCACCAGCGAGGAGGAGAAGACCTGCGCGTGCCGGAAGCCGCCGCGGCGGCGGGGCAGCTTCGCGCCGTCCGGATCCGACCGCCGGGTGACGGCGTAGGCCAGCTTGGTACACAGATACGCTGCGGTTCCGGCGATCACCGGGGCGAGCAGGGCGGGCAGGATCACCTTGGACATCAGCACCGAATAGTCCACGGCCCCGAACCCGGCGCCCACCACGGCCGCGCCGATCAGGCCGCCGAACAGGGCATGGGAGGAGCTGCTGGGCAGGCCCAGCAGCCAGGTCAGCAGATTCCAGATGATCGCCCCGAGCAGCCCGGCGAAGATCATCACCGGCGTGATCTGGATGCCTCCTTCGCCTTCCCGGATCAGACCGCCGGAGATCGTCTTGGCCACTTCCGTGGACAGGAAGGCGCCCACCAGGTTGAGCACCGCCGCGAGGGCGACGGCGGTCTTCGGCTTGATCGCACCCGTGGCGATCGGAGTGGCCATGGCATTGGCGGTGTCGTGGAAGCCGTTGGTGAAGTCAAAGAGCAGCGCCAACGCGATCACGAGCGCGACCATGAGGGTGAGGTCCACCGGTTACCTAACTCAAGAAGGATACGATTCCGCGGGCATGGGCCGGCCCAGGCGCTCTGGAGGGCTCATGCGCCGCCGCGCTCCGGGGCCGGGCCCCGGCGGGCGGGACAGGGCGGCGGAAGAGACCTGGCAGCGGGGCTGCAGGCGGCTCGGCGCAGTCGAAATCCTATGCCCTGGGCCTTCATCGGCCAAAGCGGGGACCGCCCGCCCCGCCCCGGGAAGACCTAGATCTGCAGCCCCGTCTGCGGTGTTTCGGCTCCGAACTCCACGTCGATCACGGGATCGGATGTGGGCAAGACCACCCGCCGGGTGTGCGTGGTCGCTCCGTCCGGCTCCACCACAGCCAGGATGTAGGTTCCGGGACGGGGCAGCGGCAGTTCGTAGCGGCCCGCTCGGTCCGAGCGGGCCGCGGCGGTGACGGCCTCGGTGGGGCGGCCGAGCACCACCAGGCAGTCCGCCAGCGGCCGGCCGGCGTGGGCCACCGTTCCGCTGAGCATCAGCCGCCGCTGGAAACGGATGTCGCGTTCCGTATCGCTGCCGGGAACCGTGACGACCTCGGACACGGGCCGCCAGCCGTGCTGGCCGGCCACGAACAGGTAACGCCCCTCCCCCGGCAGGACGACGGCATACCGCCCGCCGTCGTCGGCGCGGTCCCAGTCCACCTGCGTACCGTCCATGGACAGGACGGAGACGGTGCCGCCGGAAACGGAGGTTCCATCGGACGCGCGCAGGACGCCGGTGACCATGACCTCCTGTTTTCCGGCTGCCGGGGCGGCGGGCACAGCGTGCAGCTCCGGGTGGGTTGCCTCCCGCCGGGCCGGCGCGGGCACCAGGCAGGAGATCCCGGTGGCCGCCAGCGCGGCCGCCCCGGCCAGGAGGAAGATCAGCCGGAAGGCGTCGACGCCGGGGAAAACGTCGCCGTCGATTCGTACCGTGAGCGCCGCCAGCACGGTGGCGACGGTGGCGCTGCAGGTGGAGGTGCCGACCGACCGCAAAAGCGTGTTCACGCCGTTGGCGGCCGCCGTATCGGTCAGGGGCACGTTGGACATGATCAGCGTCGGCATGGCGGACATCGCGATGGCCGTGCCGACGGAGACGACGACGGCGCCGGTGATGATGCCCGGCACGGAGTGCAGCAGCACAACCCGGGAGAGATAGCCCGCGGCCATCACCGCGCAGCCCACCACCAGCGTCAGGCGCGCCCCGTGCCGGTTGGTGATCCGTGCCGACAGCGGGGCGGCGGCGACCATCGCCAGGCCCGATGGGATCATCGTCAGCCCCGCCGCCAGCACGCTCAGCCCGAACCCGTACCCCGTCTCCGGCGACAGCTGCAGCTGCTGGGTGGTCACCAGCATGTTCGCGTACATGGAGAATCCGACGAGGATCGTGGCGGCATTGGTGAGCAGCACCGGCCGCCGGGCCGAGGTCCGCAGATCCACCAGGGGCTCGCCGATGCGCAGCTCCAGCGGAAACCACAGCGCCAGCAGGACGGCCGCCGCGGTGAACAGCCCCAGGATCGGCCCGCTCCCCCATCCCCAGACCCCGCCCTTCGTGATGGCCAGCAACAGGGCCGTCATGGCAGCTGACAGCAGCACCGCTCCGGTCCAGTCGAACCGTCCCGGGGTGCGGACCCGGGACTCCGGCACACAGAAGAAGACCGCAGCCACCAGCACCGCGGCGATGGTCGCCACGACCCAGAACGTGGCCTCCCAGCCCAGCCGCTCATAGATGAGCCCGGCCATCGGCAGCCCCAGGGCGCTGCCGATGCCGAAGCTCGCGCTCATCAGGGAGACGGCGGCGGCAATCCGGCGCTGCGGCAGGGCGTCGCGCAGGATGCTGATGCCCACCGGGATCACCGCTCCGGCGAAGCCCTGCAGGGTCCTCCCGGCGAGCACCCATTCGAAGGTGCCTCCGAGCGCTGCGGCGTATCCTCCGGCCACCATCGCCGCCATGCTGATGAGCAGCATGCGCTTCTTGCCGAACATGTCGGCCAGCTTGGACACGATCGGTGTGGCCACCGCGGCGCTGAGCAGCGTCAGGGTCACCAGCCAGGACACGTCATCGCTGCTGACGCCGAAGACCCGCGGGTACTCCGGCAGCAGCGGCACCACGGCCGTCTTTTCCAGCGACACCACGATGCCGCCGCAGGCGAGGACCGCGGTCACCAGCCAGGCGGGACTGCCGGCCCCGCGCCCCGGAGAGCCCGATCGGCCCGTTCCGCCGTCCCGGCCGACGCCCGACGGCGGGCTGCCGCCTCGGGCGCTCCCGGACCCGGTGCCCTGCGTCATGCGCGCCTCCCGGCGTCGAAGGTCAGCTCCTGGTGATCGGCACCTTCCGCCCGGTGTCCCCGGTCGGGGGCAGCGGTACCCGGACCTCCAGGACACCGTCGCGGTAGGAGGCGGCGACGTCGTCCGCTGACGCGCCCTGCGGCAGCCGGATCTCGCGGGTCATGGAGCCGTACCGGAATTCGGACCGGTAGCCCTCCCTGCCCCGGCGGCTGCTCTCCTCCCGGCGCTCGGCATGGATGCGCAGCACGCCGTCCGCCACGGTGACGTCCAGATCCGTTTCCGGATCAATGTCCGGCAGGTCGGCCCGGACAACGAGCGCCTGTCCGTCCCTGTACTCCTCGATGGGAAAGGCGGAAGCGACGTCCCAGTCCCCCTCGAAGAAGCGCCGCACGGGCTCCGGAAGCTCGAAGCGGTCGCGCCGTGAAAGTCCAGCCATGGGTTCCTCCTGGGTATGCGGAAGCGGTGCCTTTGCCGGCGGGGCCGGAGCCGGTATTGCCGTTCAGGCTACGCCCGCGCGCGGGCGGACCTCAACGGGTCCGGCACCGGCGGCGCCCACGTCCCCCGCAGGTTGCCGGGGTGGGACGGAGGCCGCCCGTACCGTCTCACGGCGCCCGCCTCCGGAACCGTTGCGTTGTCTGGTATTGGCCTTTCGGCCGCGCGTATAGTCGGCACTGCGCGCTGCCCTTGGGGAATCTAGGACCGCCGCCGCGCACCGCGGCGAGGTGTCAGTTGGGGACACTGAACTGGAGGTCAAAGACCATGCCGCAAGCCGGAGAATCCCAGAACGGCCAGAGGGACTTCCTCACCGTCAACCCCGTCTTCGCCCGTCCGGGCGAGGAAACCGTCGCACCGAAGTTTTCACTGCGGGACGGGCAGATGCTGCCCGAAACCGCCTATCAGATCGTCCATGACGAGACCATGCTGGACGGCAACGCCCGGCTGAACCTCGCCACGTTCGTCAGCACCTGGATGGACGACCACGCCGACCGGCTGTACTCCGAAACCTACGACAAGAACATGATCGACAAGGATGAGTACCCGCAGACCGCCGCCATTGAGCAGTACTGCTGGAAGATCCTCGCCGATCTCTGGCACTCCCCTGACCCGCAGGGCACGATCGGCACCTCGACGGTCGGCTCCTCCGAGGCCTGCATGCTGGGCGGCCTGGCCTTCAAGCGGCTCTGGCAGCACAAGCGCCGTTCCGAAGGGAAGTCCACCGAGAAGCCGAACCTCGTCATGAGTTCGGCGGTGCAGGTGTGCTGGGAGAAGTTCTGCAACTACTTCGACATCGAGCCCCGGCTGGTGCCCATCAGCGAGGAGCACAAGTGCCTCGACGGGCACGGGCTGGAGAACTACGTCGACGAGAACACCATCGGCGTCGTCGCGATCATGGGCGTGACCTACACCGGCATGTATGAGCCCGTGCAGCAGATCGCCGCGAAGCTCGACGAGATCCAGGCCTCGACGGGGCTGGACATTCCCATCCACGTGGACGGCGCTTCCGGAGGGATGATCGCGCCGTTCCTGCAGCCGGACCTCACCTGGGACTTCCAGCTCGAACGGGTGCACTCAATCAGCACCTCGGGGCACAAATACGGGCTCGTCTATCCGGGCCTCGGCTGGGTGGTTTGGCGGGAGCGGCAGTGGCTGCCCGAGGACCTGATCTTCTACGTCAGCTACCTCGGCGGCGACATGCCGACCTTCGCCCTCAACTTCTCCCGGCCCGGCGCCCAGGTGGTGCTGCAGTTCTACCTGTTCCTGCGGCTGGGCCGTGACGGCTACCGCCAGGTGCAGCAGACCTCACAGGACGTGGCGCTGTTCCTCTCGCACGGAATCGCGGAGATCGGTCCCTTCGAACTGTGGAACGACGGCTCCGACATTCCCGTCTTCGCCTGGCGGCTGAAGCAGGGCCACACCGACAAGTGGACGCTCTACGACCTCGCGGAACGGCTGCGGTCCAAGGGCTGGCTCGTGCCCGCCTATCCGATGCCGGATGACCTCTCCAACCTCACGGTCGAGCGGATCGTGGTGCGCAATGGACTCAGCATGGACCTGGCCTCCAGCCTGCTGGAGGACATCCGCACCGAAACCGCATACCTGGAGAACCTCTCGGCGCCCATGCCCACGGAAGCGGCCCACCCCGGCTTCCACCACTAAACCCTGGAGGTGAGTGGAATGAGCGATTCCACTGCATCGACTGACCGGCAGGCACGGGCCAAACGAACGGCGACCATCTCGATCGGCGCGCTCGCCGTGATGAACATCGTCGCCATCGTCTCCCTGCGCGGCCTGCCGGCAGAAGCCGAATACGGGCTGAGTTCCATCTTCTACTACGTCCTGGCCGCGGTCGTGTTCCTGATTCCGGTGTCCATCGTCGCGGCGGAGCTGGCGACGGGATGGCCCGAAACGGGCGGCGTGTTCCGATGGGTCGGTGAGGCGTTCGGCGCCCGCTGGGCGTTCCTCGCCATGTTCATGCTCTTCATCGAGGTGTCCATCTGGTTTCCGACCGTGCTGACCTTCGGCGCAGTGTCACTTGCCTATACCGGAACGAACCAAAACCTCGATGCGCAGCTCTCCGGCAACAAGGCCTTCGTCCTGGCCGTGGTCCTGGTGGTCTACTGGTTGGCCACCTTCATTGCCTTCCGCGGCGCGGGCGCCTTTTCCCGGGTCGCCAAGTGGGGCGGCATCGTGGGCACGCTGATTCCGGCCGCGATCCTGATCGTGCTCGGCTTCGCCTATCTGTTCTCCGGAAACCGGCTGCAGATCCAGACCGGATGGAACGAGCTGATACCGGACTTCAGCAATTTCTCCAACGTGGTGCTGGCAGCCAGCATCTTCCTGTTCTACGCAGGCATGGAAATGAACGCCATCCATGTGAAGGACGTGAAGAACCCCACCCGCAGCTACCCGCTGGCGGTGCTCATCGCCGCCGCTGGAACGGTCGTGATCTTCGTCCTCGGCACGCTGGCCATCGCCTTCGTGGTGCCGCAGGCCGACATTAACCTCACGCAGAGCCTCCTGACGAGCTACAACGACATGTTCGAGTGGGCGGGCATCGGCTGGGCCGGGCCCATCATCGCCGCGATGCTCCTGCTCGGCGTGCTGGCCGGCGTGGTGACCTGGGTGGCCGGTCCGTCCAGCGGCCTTCTCGCCGTCGCCAAGGCGGGGTATCTGCCCCGGTTCTGGCAACACACCAACCAGCACGGCATGGGCACGCACATCCTGCTCTTCCAGGCACTGCTCGTGACCGCCTTGGGCGTGGTGTACGTGGTGCTGCCCTCGGTCCAGGCGGCCTATCAGATCCTCAGCCAGCTGACCGTCATCCTCTACCTGATCATGTATCTGCTGATGTTCGCCGCGGCGATCTATCTCCGGTACAGCCAGCCGCACCGGCCCCGGCCCTACAAGGTGCCGGGCGGCGACGTCGGCATGTGGATCGTGGGCGGCGTCGGTTTCCTGGGTTCGCTGATGGCCTTCGCCTTCAGCTTCATACCGCCGGACCAGATCGCGGTCGGCTCCCCGGAGCTGTACGTCGGCATCCTGGTCGGCGCCGCCGTGGTCATGGTGGCCCTGGCCTTCGTGATCTATGCCTTCCGCAAGCCGCACTGGCGGGACCCGGACAGCGAGTTCGTGCCGTTCACCTGGCAGCTGGAGGGCAAGCACCCGGGCACCGTGAACGACTCCTCGGTGCCCACCAGCACCCTCTCCGATGAGTTCCTCAGCGGAGAACGATCCCGTACCGGCGCGAAGGCCCCGTCCGGCACCGACGACGCGCCCCGGCCGGTATCCGACAGCGGCGGACGGACCCCGGAGGCGTCGGGCGGGCGGCAGCGGCCGCGGCTGCGGCGCCGGCCCGGGCCGGCGGCAGGCGGGAGTTCAGCGACATGAAGCCATCCAGAGAGGCCATCGAAAATGCCGTCCGGACGGCCCATGCGGACCACGTGAACGACACCGCCGGAGCCAACGCCAGCTACATTCCGTATCTGGCCTCCGTTGACCCTGCATTGTTCGGGGTGGCGGTGGTGACGGTCGACGGCGATGTGTACGAGGCCGGAGACACCCGGTTCGAGTTCGCGCTGGAGTCCATTTCCAAGGTGTTTTCCATGGCGCGCTGCATGGAGGACGTGGGGCTGCAGTCCTTCCACGACAAGATCGGCGCCGACCCGACCGGCGAGCCGTTCAACTCGGTCATCGCGCTGACGCTGCATGAAGGCAAACCGCAGTCGCCGCTGGTCAACGCCGGCGCGATGGCGACGGTGTCACTGATCCAGGCGGATTCCCCCGGCGACCGCTGGCAGAAGATCCTGCAGACCCAGAGCGACTTCGCGGGCCGGCAGATCTCGCTGAGCGACGCCGTGAACGACTCGGAACAGTCGACCAACTTCCACAACCGCGCGATCGCCTGGCTCATGTACTCGGCCGGAACGATGTACTCAGATCCGATGGAGGCCTGCGAGGTGTACACGCGGCAGTGCTCCACGCTGGTCACGGCCGTGGACCTGGCGACCATGGGGGCGACCATCGCGGCACGGGGAACCAACCCGGTGACCGGAAAGAAGGTCATCTCGGATCCGTCGTTCGTGCCGCCCATGCTCGCCGAAATGACGATGGAGGGCCTGTACACCGCCTCGGGCGACTGGGCCTACAAAGTGGGCCTGCCGGGCAAGTCCGGCGTGGGCGGCGGCGTGCTCGCCGTCATGCCGGGAGTCCTCGCCATAGCAGGCTTCTCCCCTCCGCTGGATCCGGCAGGCAACAGCGTGCGGGGCCGGCACGCCGTCGCCCAGGTGGCGGCCGCGTTGAAGCTGAACCTGTACAACGCCAGCGACTACGCGTCCTGATCCTGAGGGGTGGATGCGGACGGGTGCCCTGCGGGGCGGGGGCGTCCCCGCGCCGCAGGGCCTTCCCCTGTCCGGCGCCGGTTCGCCCGGCTGCGCAAAATAGTCCAGGCTGCGCTGGTCAGCCAGGCTGCGCAGCGGGGGGCCGGATGCCGTAGTCGGCGCTGATCTTTGCGGCCGCCTCACGCAGCCGGGGCAGCACCACGGTCTCGACGGCCTCGGTGCCCCGGTGCCGGTGGAGGGAGACATTTGCGGCAGCCACCACCCGGCTGCCGAGCCGCACCGGAACGGCGACGCCGCTCAGGCCCTCCTCCAGTTCCGCCCGGACCACGGACCAGCCCTGCCTGCGGACGACGTCGAGCTCGCTGCGCAGCTGCTCCGCCGACGCCACGGTGCGGGCGGTGTACGGGCGGATGTCGCTGCGGGCGAGCCGGTCCTGCAGGTCCGCGGGCTCAAGGCCGGCCAGCAGCACCCGCCCCATGGACGTGGCCCAGGCCGGGAAGGAGGTGCCGACATTCACCGAGACATTCACCAGCCGCGGTGAAATCACCCGGGCGACGTACACGATCCGGGTGTCGTCGAGGACGCACAGGGACGTCGTTTCCATCAGGTCCGAGGCCAGGGCACGCAGGTGCGGTTCGGCCACCGCCGGCAGGGTCAGGCCGGAGAGGAAGGACGAACCGATGCTCAGCGAGCGGGGAGCCAGTTCGTACCGGCCCTCATGCAGGCGCACGTAGCCCAGCTCCGCCAGCGTCATCAGGAACCGGCGTGCCGCGGCCCGGCTGAGGTCCGCGGCCGCAGCAACATCGCTGACGCTCAGCCGCGGGGACTCGGCAGTGAAGGCGTCCAGCACGGCGAACGTCTTTTCGACGCTCTTGACGTACCAGCTCCGTTGGTCCCCGGCCATGCACTCCCCCTGCTGCTTCCCGGAACCGGCGCGGCCCCCTCGAAGGCGATGTTACCGAACCGGGCCTGCAGCGGCCTGCCGGACACCCGAGCGCCGGTACTGGGAGGCCAGCCGAACGGCCGCGTTGGGCGCGCCGTACCCCTCGTAGGAGGGGCGGCGTTCGACCACCTCGAAGAAGAGGTTCCCCACGGTCGAGGTGTAAAAGTGCAGGAACTCGCCCTCGGCGTCGCGGTCGTACAGCAGGTTGAGTTCCTGCAGGGTCCGCAGCAGCGCGGGATCGAGGTCGAACCGGGCGGCGAGGTCTTCGTAGTAGTTCGCCGGAATGGGCAGGAACTCCAGGCCGCGCTCGACGGCGGTGCGGGCCACCGCCACGATGTCGGTGCAGCCGAAGGCGACATGCTGCGGGTATCCGGAGCCGTCGCCGGCGCCGTCGAAGACCGGCGGGGCGATGTTCAGGGCCAGGCGGACTGCTCCGCTGCGGCTGCGCATCACCTGGCTGCGCACCAGCCCCATGGGGCTGGGCACCTCCTCGCTGGGGCGCGGGGCCAGCGACAGGGTGGACTCATAGAACAGGACGGCCTCGTCGAAGTGCTGCCAGGGCTGCGAAAGGTTCACGTGGTCGATGCCGGTGATCGTCCCCGGCGCCGTCTCCGGGGCGGAGGGGCCGAACTCCCGGGCCCAGGCCGGCTCGCCCGCCGTTGCCGGGCACAGGAAGATCTCGGTTCCGTCCGGCGCGGAAAAGGCCTGCAGCACCTGCTCGCCGGCCTGGCTGCGGCGCGGAACGGGAGTCGCCTGCAGCTGCAGCGCCCGGGAGGCCGCCGCCACGGCGTCGGCAACGTCCAGCCCGAGTGCCGAGAGCCCGGCCTCGCGGTCCGGCTGCCGTCCGGTGCTGATCACCACGCGGGCCTGGTTCTGGGTCATCAGCTCCGCCGGCTTGCTGCGGTGGCGGCCCCGGGAGGTGAAGCCCAGCTGGTACAGCAGGGTGCGGATGGGCTCCGGGTCACCGGAAGTGACCTCGGCGAAGCTCACGGCGTGCGGTTCCTCGACGCCCGGCAGCGTGGCCAGGCTCATCCGGCCCGCGCCGGCACCGCCGTCGCTGCCGGCGAGGTGCAGGGAGGTCCGTTCCGAAAGCCAGATCAGCGAACGCATCGCGTCGACCGCGGTGCGGTCGACGGCGGCCTGCCGGAAGACGTCGTTGAACACCTCCAGGGAGACCGGCCCGTCATAGCCGCTGCGGACCAGGTGGCCCATGAACCCGGCCAGGTCGAAGGCCCCTTCACCCGGGAAGACACGGTAATGCCGGCTCCAGGAGAGCACGTCCAGGGACAGCTCCGGGGCATCGGCCAGCTGGACGAAGAAGATCTTCGCGGCGGGAATCCGCTCGATTGCCGCCGGGTCCCAGCCGCGGGACAGGATGTGGAAGCTGTCCAGGCAGGTGCCCACATTGGGGTGGTCCGCGAGCTCGACGATGCGCCAGGCATGCTCGAAGTCGTCGACGAAACGCCCCCAGGCCAGCGCCTCGTAGGCCAGACGGATCCCGTATCCGGCTGCCAGCTCACCGAGGCGGCGCAGCTGGGCGGCGGCCACGGCGTCGTCGTCAATGGTTGCCGTGGCCACGTTGCTGCACACCAGCAGGGTGTCGATGCCCAGCCGGTTCATGAGCGCGAACTTGGCTTCCGCACGGCGCAGGTTGCCCGCGAGGAGCTGCTCGTCCACGCCCTCGAAGTCCCGGAAGGGCTGGTACAGGTCCAGGCTCAGGCCAAGCCCGGCGGCCAGGTCCCGGATCTCCTCCGGGCTGAGGGGGCAAACCAGCAGGTCCTGCTCGAAGATCTCCACTCCGTCAAAGCCCGCGGCGGCGCAGGCGTGCAGCTTCTCTTCGAGGGTGCCGCTGAGGCAGACCGTGGCAATGGAGGTGCGCATCGTTTCGCTTTCCGTTCCGGGCCTAGAGCCCGCGGTCAATCATGTCGAGGAAGTGGGCGCGCATCCGGGCGGCGTCGGGGCGGATGCCGGTGATGAGCTCGAAGGCGTCCACTGCCTGGCCCACCGCCATGTGGCCGCCGTCGAGGACGCGGCAGCCGAGGGCATCGGCCGCCTCGATCAGCTGGGTACGGACCGGGCGGTAGATCACGTCAGCCACCCAGAGCTCCGGGCGCAGCAGGGCGGGATCCACCGGCATTCCCGGATGCGAATGCATTCCCACCGGCGTCGCCTGGACGAAACCGTCGGCGGAGGCCAGGGCCGCGGGGAGGTCCTCGGGCCGCACCGCCCGGACCACTGCGTCGGGGAACAGCCCGGCCAGCGCGGCGGCACGTTCCCGGACCCGGTCGTAGTCGAGGTCCGTCAGGGACAGCGTGCCCGCACCGGCCTTGAGCAGCGCGTAGGCCACCGCGGCGCCGGCCCCGCCGGCCCCGAGCTGGACCACCTGGTCCAGGGGCGCGCCCGGAAGGCCGGTGGACAGGGCCGTTCCGAACCCGGAGTGGTCGGTGTTGTGCCCGACAAAGCGGCCGTCGCGGATCAGGACCGTGTTGACGGCACCCAGGGCCGCGGCGTCGTCGGAGACCTCGTCCAGGTGCTCCAGGACCAGCTGCTTGCACGGATGGGTCACGTTGAAGGCATTGAAGCCCAGGTCCCGCCCGCAGCGCAGCAGGTCGCCGACGTCGATGCCGGCCCGGCCCGACACCGTGAGGTCCACGGGCCGGTACAGATAGTGCAGGCCCTGCTCGGCGGCCTCGCGCTCGTGCATGGGCGGGGTGAGCGAGGCGGTGATTCCCTCGCCGATCAGTCCGACGAGCCAGGACTCGGTGGTGGTGCTCACGGTTCTCCTTCCAGGCCCGGTGGCGGGCACCGCCCACGCTACCGGGTGTTCACAAACTGCACAATTGTGCGCTTTACGCACACCGCTGTTGCGGGCGTCACATGGCGCGGGATACATTGTGTCCTGTTCGCATGAAGCACTTCTGTGCGTATTTCGCACAGAACCCCTACTGGAGGCCCCCATGAGCGCACCGGCACACGCCGGCTCGGCCACCGCCAAGACCCCCAAGAAGGCCGCTGCGGCGAGCTTCATGGGCAGCGCGGTCGAGTACTACGACTTCTTTATCTTCGGCACCGCCGCGGCGCTGATCTTCCCGCGCGTCTTCTTCCCCGACGCCGACGCCCAGGCCAGCATCATGTCGTTGGCCACCTTCGGGTTTGCCTACATCGCCCGGCCCGTGGGCGCCGTCATCCTCGGCCACTTCGGGGACCGGGTGGGCCGGCAGAAGATCCTCATGTTCACCCTCATCCTGATGGGTGCCTCCACCTTCCTGATCGGCTGCCTGCCGACCTTCGACACCATCGGCTGGTGGGCTCCCGCCCTGCTGGTGCTCTGCCGCCTGGCCCAGGGCCTTTCCGCCGCCGGCGAGCAGGCCGGTGCCAGCTCCATGACGCTGGAGCACGCTCCGGACGGCCGCCGCGCCTTCTTCACGTCCTGGACCCTGACCGGCACCCAGGGCGGCCAAATCCTCGCCGCACTCATCTTCATCCCCGTCATGGCCCTGCCGGACGAGATCAAGTACGGCATCGGCTGGCGGATTCCGTTCTGGCTGAGCGCCGTCGTCGTCGTCGTCACGTTCTTCATCCGCCGCACCCTGGAGGAGACCCCCACCTTCCAGGAGGCCAAGGCGAAGAACGAGATCGCCAAGCTGCCGGTGGGCGTCCTGCTCAAGCACCACTGGCGCGACGTGCTGCGCGTGATCTGCTGCGCGTTCATTGCGGCGGTCTCCACCGTGTACGGCACCCTGGCCATCAAGTACGGCGAATCCGTCGGCGGCGTGGACGCCGCCATCACGCTCTGGCTGGTGGTCGCCGGCAACATCGCGGCGCTGTTCACCCAGCCGCTGTTCGGCCTTGCCGCGGACCGGTTCGGCCGCAAGCCGGTGTTCATCTACGGCGCCGTCGCCAGCGCCGTCGTGATGCCCTTCTACCTGCGGTCCATGGAATCGGGGAACTCCCTGCTGCAGTTCACCCTCTCCGTGGTGGTCTTCGGCTGCGGGTACGCCGCCGCCAACGCCGTCTGGCCCTCCTTCTACGCGGAGATGTTCAGCGCGAAGGTCCGCTTCTCCGGCCTGGCCATCGGCACCCAGCTCGGCTTCCTCATGGCAGGGTTCGCCCCGTCGATCGTCGCGGCCCTCGGCGGCCTGGAGCCCGGCGGCTGGGTCACCATCAGCTGGTTCACGGCCACCATCTGCCTGATCGCCTCGGTCTCGGCCCTCACTGCCCGGGAAAGCTTCCGCACGCCCACGGCGGAACTCGGCCTGCGCTGATCCGGTCCACCGACAGCGGGCCCGGCCGGCAGCGATGCCGACCGGGCCCGCTCTGTCTGCGGGTCAGCCGCGCCCGCGCGCGGCCCGGCGCGTGCTCCAGGCCAGGTAACCGCCCAGCGCGCCGGTCGACGCCAGGCCCGCGGTCATCAGCGGCGCCTGCCAGCTCTTCCAGCGGTCGACGTCGCCCAGCGTGAGCTCGCCGATGCCGCGGATGAACGCGGCCGCAAAAATGGCCGCCACCATCCGGTTTCCCACCTTTTCCAGCCGTTCCACGAGCGGAGCCAGTTCTGAGGCCCGCAGATGCACCTCGAGGCCTTCAATGTCGAGGGTGTTGACCAGCCGGCGGATCTGGTCCGGCAGCTCGGTGCCCAGCTCCAGGGCTTCCATGCCCGCCCGGGCAAGGCGCTTGGCGTATCCGGCGGGAAACAGGTGGCCGGCGGCCATCCGGCGGGCATAGGGCGCCAGCGTCTGTCCCAGGCTGAAACCCGGATCGAGCACCTCCCCCATTCCCTCGGTCATTACCAACATCTTCAGCAGCAGCGCCATTTCCCGCGGCAGCTGGAGGTGGTGGCGGCGCAGGATGCCCAGTGCCTGGGTGATCAACCTGCCGATCTGGACATGTGCGAGGTCCCGGCCCTGATACAGGCGGATGAAGGGGCCCAGGTCGGTGACCAGCCGGGCGCGGTCCACCCTCGTGGGTGAGACCGACACCCGCATCAGGGCCGTGGCCATGCGTTCCGGGTCCCGGCGGATGACCGCAACGAACAGAGCAGACAGCTGTTCGCGCAGCCGTTCGTCGACCTTGCCCACCATTCCGAAGTCGATCAGGCCGATCGTGCCGTCCGGCTCGATGAAGAGGTTGCCCGGGTGCGGATCCGCGTGGAAGAACCCATCCTCGAACACCATTTTGACCTCCGCACCGGCGGCGCGCTCTGCCAGCGCCCGGCGGTCGACACCTGCGGCGTCGAGCGCGGCCGTATCCGTGACCTTCAGCCCGCCCAGGCGCTGCAGGGTCAGGACCCGGGAGGTGGTGGCGTCCCAGTACACCTTCGGAATCCGGATGCCCGGGTCATCGGCGAAGTTCCGCGCGAACTGCTCAGCGTTCTTTCCCTCCTCCAGGTAGTCCAGCTCCCGGCGCAGGGTGTCCGCGAACTCGTCGGCAATGCCCGCAAGGTCGTAGTCGGACGCGGCTTCCCAGTGGCGGTCCAGGGTGTGGGCGAGGTTCCTGAGGATCTCCAGGTCCTCATCAACCTGTTCCACCACCCCCGGCCGGCGCACCTTGACCACCACGTCGGTGCCGTCGGCGAGCGTCGCGGCGTGGGCCTGGCCGATGGACGCGCTGGCCAGGGGCGCATGCTCGAAGGAGGTGAACATGCCCTCCCACTGATGTCCCAGCTCGTTCACCAGCACCTCGCGGACGTGGCTCCACGGCACGGGCGGCGCGGCGTCCTGCAGCTTCGCCAGTTCGTCGCGATAGGCGGGGGGCAGCAGGTCGGGCCGGGTCGAGAGCAGCTGGCCCAGCTTCACGAAGGTCGGGCCGAGCTCCTCCAGGGCCGCCCTGACATATTCGGGGCTGGTCTTCGGCCGCATGCCCTCGGCCTTGGGCGCCACCCGGGCCAGGAACGGAAGCCGGTCCTGGACCCCGGACGCGGACACCAGCCAGCCCAGCCCGTTCCGGGACAGGATTTCCCCGATCTGGCGGTACCGGTCCAGCTGGTTTCGGATCATTGCCTGTCCTGTCCTGTCCTATCCATGTGCCTGGGCCTCCCGGCTCCGGGGGCGCGCCCCCAGCCTAGCGGCGACCTGCGGCTTCCGAACAGGATCTCAGCCGACGGCGGGGCGGAACGCCGCCGGAGTGTGCGTGGAGGGCAGGCGGTCGCGGTCGTAGGTGATGTCGGTGTAGCCGTGGGGCGTGGGGTTTCCGGACTCATCCAGGCTGACGAAGACAATCCGGTCGATGGTCAGGATGCTGCTCCGGGTGACCATGTTGCGCACCTCGGCCCGCATGGTGAGCGAGGTCCGCCCGAAGCGGGTGGCGCGCAGGCCCATCTCGATCAGGTCGCCCTGCTCGGCGGAACTGACGAAGTTGATCTCGGACATGAACTTTGTCACGACCCGTCCGTTACCCATCTGCAGGATCGCGTAAATGGTGGCTTCCTCGTCGATCCATCGGAGCAGGCTTCCACCGAACAGGGTTCCGTTCGCGTTCAGGTCTTCGGGGCGTACCCATTTGCGGGTGTGGAAATTGATGCTCTCTGGCTCCATATGTCCAGCGTAGCTGTGGTAATTCGGCCGCTTGGGTCCAATGTGAGGCAGCTCCACATGCCCTGCGCCCAACGTCTCCCGGCGGCCCGTCGTCCCTTGTGGGATGCCTCCCACAGGCCCTTCGGCGACCTCCGTCACGCCCCCTGACCCACGTAGCCGCAGCAGAAAAATACGCACCCCACCCGTAACGGCGCACCCCTTAGGCGCCCGGAAGCAGGACTCCGCCCGTAGGTCCTACGTATGCCCTGTCGTTCCCCTGTTCCTAGCCTCTTCTCGATTATCCGGTCCGGCGTTTCCCGGCCTGCTGCATCGGCCGAGCGGCCGGTGTGCGGGCCGTCGGGAAGGGCGCCGGGCGTACACGCTCCAGCCAATGAAGACAGGGAACTACCATGGCTCTTCCCGATCTGCACAGCCGCCCCTCACTCGGCGACACCGGTTCCCCCGCAGCGGGCCTGGCCGGCTCCGCCGGGTCCGACGCCGCCTTCGACTATGACGTGGCAATCGTCGGACTCGGCTACGTCGGACTTCCGACGGCGCTTGCCTTCCGGGAGGCGGGCTACCGGGTGCTCGGCCACGACGTCAGCAGCCGCCGGCTCGAGGTGATCCGGAGCGAAGCCGCGGATCTGCTTCCCGACGACCGCGCACGGCTCTCCCGTGCCCTCCACGATCCGGCCTTTGCCCTTACCGCGGAACCGGCGGACATCCGGCAGGCCGCTGCGGTGATCATCGCAGTGCCCACCCCCGTTGACGAACACCTGGTCCCGGACCTGGGCATCCTGCGCAGCGCCTGCCGGACCGTGGTCACGCAGGCCGTGCCGGGGCAGCTGCTGATGCTGACCTCGACCACCTACGCCGGCAGCACCAGGGAACTCCTCGCCGTCCCGCTGGCCGAGCGCGGCCTTATCGCGGGAACGGACGTCCATGTGGCGTTCAGCCCGGAACGGATCAACCCGGGCGTCGCCGACTTCTCCCAGGAGGACGTGCCGCGGGTGGTCGGCGGCATCACGGCCGCGTGCAGCGAGCGCGCCCGCTCCCTGCTTGCCAAGTACGTTCCCCGAGTCCACGTGGTTCCCTCGCCCGAGGCCGCGGAAATGACCAAGCTCCTGGAGAACACGTTCCGGGCGGTGAACATTGCCCTGGCCAACGAGTTCTCCGATATCTGCACCCTGCTGGGCATCCCCGTCATGGACGTCATCGACGCCGCCGACACCAAGCCCTTCGGCTTCATGCGCTTTACCCCCGGGCCGGGGGTGGGCGGACACTGCATTCCGTGCGACCCCCACTACCTGCTCTGGCAGCTGAAGCGCAGCCGCGTCTCGGCCCCGGTCATTGAGCAGGCGATGCAGGGCATCGCCGGACGGCCCGGGCGCGTGGTGGACAGGATCCGTGCCCTGCTCTCAGACCGGGGACTGGGCCTGGCCGGTTCCAAGGTGCTCGTGGCCGGGGTGGCCTACAAGCCCAACGTGGAAGACGTCCGCGAGTCGCCGGCGCTGGAAATCATCGCCGCCCTGCGCGCCGCGGGCGCCGTCGTCGGCTACATCGACCCGCTGGTGCCCACGCTGCGCAGCCACGGGCTGCCGCTGGACACGATCACCGCCCCCGCGGAGTTCCAGGCCGACGTCGCACTGCTCCACACGCGCCACCCCGGGGTGCCGCTCGAATGGCTGGACCAGGTCCCCCTGGTCCTCGATGCCACCTACCAGCTCCGCGGGCACGACACCGCGGTGCCCCTCTGAGTCCGGAACCCTTCCCGGCCGACGGCAGCCCCGCCGGCCCCAGCCAACGAAAGAGAAGCGCATTCCCATGAAGACAGTCATTACCGGCGGCGCCGGCTTTATCGGCAGCCACCTGGCCGAGCACCTGATCGCGGCAGGCGACGAGGTCACTGTCCTTGACGACCTCTCCACCGGCTCGCTTGCCAACCTCGCCGGCGTCATGGACCACCCCAACCTGCGCTTCGTGCGCGGCAGCATCCTGGACCGGGAACTGGTCAGCGCGGTCATCAACGGCAGCGACCGGGTGTTCCATCTGGCCGCAGCCGTGGGAGTGCGCCTGATCGTGGACCACCCCCTGGAAAGCCTGCGCACCAACATCCACGGCACGGAAGCCGTCCTCGACGCCTGCCTTGCCGCCGGGGCGGTCCTGCTGCTCGCCTCAACCAGCGAGATCTACGGGAAGAACACTTCCGACGCCCTCGACGAAGAGGCCGATCGGATCCTTGGCTCGCCGCTGAAGTCACGCTGGACCTATGCCGCCGCAAAGGGCATCGACGAAGCCTTCGCGCACGCCTACTGGAAGCAGTTCGGGCTGAAGGTGGCCATCGTCCGCCTGTTCAACACCGTCGGGCCCCGCCAGACCGGCCGCTACGGGATGGTGGTGCCCAACCTGGTCGGGCAGGCCCTGCGCGGAGAGCCGCTCACCGTCTTCGGCGACGGCACCCAGACCCGATGCTTCTCCTACGTCTCAGATGTGGTGCCGGCCCTGGTCAGGATCGCCGAGCACCCCGATGCCCTCGGCAACGCCTACAACCTCGGCGGGAACCGGGAGGTTTCCATCCTCGAGCTGGCCCGACGCATCGTCGAGCTGCTCGGCAGCCGCAGCACCATCACGCTGGTGCCGTACGAGCAGGCTTACGCGGAGGGCTACGAGGATATGCGCCGCAGGGTTCCGGACAACACCCGTTCCCGGGAACTGGTCGGGTTCGCACCTGCCACCACCCTCGACGAGATCATCCTCGCGGTGGCCGCAGGTGTTGAGACCGCGACACCGGCGAGCGCCCCGGCCGCCCGGTAACCACGACCAGCACAGAAGGACCACTCATGAGCCCGGACATCCCGAACTCCCCGGATGCCCCTCCCCGACAGCACAAGCGTTCCATGCAGCTCCTGGCCCTGGCGGTGGTCCTGGCGCTGCCGGCCGCGTTCCTGGCCTGGGGCTCATTCCTCCTCGCTCCCCTGGGCCTGGGCCCCGGCATCCCCGAGGGCCAGACCGTCAGCGACGACCTCGACCGGGTGCAGGCCGAGGCCAGGCTGGCAGCGGAAAAGGCCGCCGCCGACGACGCCCGCCGGGAGCGGGCCGCCGCCGTCGCGCTCCCCGTGCCCGCCTATGACCCGAATGAGTCGTTCACCGTGGCGCCGGGACAGACCGTGGTGAGCCTGTCCTTCGACGATGGACTGGCCGGTGCAGCGAGGATGGCGGACATCCTCGGGGCGGCACGGATGCAGGGAACCTTCTACGTCAATTCCGGCCTGCTGGACCTGCCCGGCTATCTCACCCTCCGCCAGGCGAAGGAGATGGCCGCCGACGGACATGAAATCGGCGGACACACCTTCTCCCACAAGGAGCTGGTGGGGCTGGACCAGGCGGAGGCCGCCCGGGAAATCTGCCAGGACCGGCAGAACCTCCTGACGTACGGGTTCACCCCGACGAACTTCGCCTACCCGTTCGCCTCCGGCAACGAGGGGGTTGAACAGCAGGTGGCCGCGTGCGGATACAACAGCGCCCGGGCCCTGGGTGATACGGCCAGCGAAGGCTGCGTCAGCTGTCCACCGGCGGAGAGCCTGGTCCCCGCCGAACCGTACGTCCTGAAGGCACCGGCCCAGGTGGAGGCGGACTGGACCCTCGCCGACCTCCAGCAGCAGGTCCTGCAGGCTCCCCCGGGTACCTGGACCATCCTGACCTTCCACGGCCTCTGTCCCATTGAGTGCGACAACATCAGCATCGAGGAGGACCTGTTCCGCGAATTTGTGTCCTGGCTTGCGGCACGCACCGCCGACGGCGCCGTGGTCGTGAAGCCGGTGCAGGACGTCATCGGCGGGCCGCTGAAGGAGGCCTCCGCCGCGCCGGTTCCTGCCCCGCTCGCTCCGGGCGTGAACGGGGTGCGCAACGCGGATCTCGAACAGTGGTCCGACGACCTGCCTGTCTGCTGGCAGCAGGGCGGTTTCGGCGACAACGACCGCACCTACGGCATCACTGAAGGCATGGAAGGGAGCCTCGCAATGGAAGTGAAGGTAAGCGGCTACCGGGACGGCGACGCCAAGTTCGTCACCCGCCAGGACCTGGGCGAGTGCGCCGTGTCGGTCCTGCCCGGTCAGCGCTATTCAGTACGCGCCTGGTACAAGTCCGACGCCCGCGCACAGTTCAGCCTGTACTACCGCGACGTGGAGGGGCGCTGGCAGTACTGGACCGCCAGTTCCCTGCTGCCGTCCAGCAGCACTTTCCGCCAGGGCAGCTGGACCACCCCTCCGGTACCGGAGGGCGCGACCGCGCTGAGTTTCGGCCTGGGCCTGGTCAGCGAGGGAACCCTGGTCAGCGATGACTACTCCCTGTTCGACGCCGACGGCGCACCCGCTGCGGCAGCCGGCGCTGAAGAGCCGGACGCTGCCGGGCAGGACCATGGCGGATAGGCGCCGCAGTGGTGCATTTCTGCTCCCGGCGGTGCTGCTGCTGGGCGGCTGCTCGATGACGGAGCAGATGCAGCCGCTGGACGGAGAGTCGGACTATCCATGGCATACCGACATCGTTGCGACGACGTTCTGGGTCGGAGAAATCCACGACCCCGACGCCGTCGACGGCAGCCAGGTGCAGTCCGCGTATGACAGCTGGTGGCAGGAGAGCTACGGCGGATGCGACGGCGTCGTCCAGGCGGACGGCACCTGCGCCACGGAGCCCCGGACCGCCGCCAACCGGTACATGCCGACAAGCATGACCCCGCTGGAGAATCCTTTCTACCTCGACCTGCCCTTCGACGACATCAACAACCCCGCCGCGTTCGCGATGCGGAAAGACCTGGTCCCCTGGGCCGGGGACCCTGGCTACGCCGGCCGGGAAGCCGATCGGACCTTCAGCTACATGAAGAACCGCTGGGTTCGGCTCCGCATGGACGGAAGGGTCTGCTACGGGCAGATCCAGGACGCCGGGCCGGTCATCTACGACGACGCGGCCTACGTTTTCGGCGACGACGACGAGCGGCCGGCCAACACCGAATACAACGGCGCCGGCCTGGATGTCTCCCCCGCCCTGAACGGGTGCCTCGGCTTCCGGGAGCTCAACGGAGCCTCGGACCGCGTCGACTGGCAGTTCGTCGAGGAGGACAACGTCCCCGACGGACCGTGGACGGACATTGTCACCACCAGGCAGGTGCAGCAGGGTCCTCCGCTTGAATCACCCGCCCCCGACCCCACCAACGATTGAAGGACATTACATGGAGCCATGGACGCTGTTGCTGATCATTCTGCTGGTCCTGGGCATCAGCACCCCGCTGTGGAGCGTGGTGGGCTTCCTCCGGGTCGTCGGTGAATGGCAGAACAAGACCAACCCGCGCCAGCGGGCCGCGCGGCGGGAGTCCATCCTGCGCCCCGAGCAGGTGGCCGTGGTGATTGCGGCACGCAACGAGGAGCTGGTCCTGGCGGACACCGTGCGCAGCGCGGCCGTGCAGGTGCCGCGGAGCAACATCCACGTGGTGTCCGACGGTTCAACGGACGGCACCGCCGACGTCGCCCGCAGCGAGGGGGTCAACGTCCTGGAGCTGTCCCCGAACCGGGGGAAGGCGGGCGCGCTCGCGGCCGGCATCGACCACTTCGGGCTGGATACCCGCTACGAGGTGGTCATGCTGCTCGACGCCGACACGCGGCTGGCAGGCAACTACCTGCGCACCGGGCTGCCCCTGTTCAACGACCCCGAGGTGGTCGCTGTGGCGGGCCGTGCCCGTACCCTGGCCGATCCGGGCCGGCAGCGCCTGGTGGCCCGGATCCTGCTGGCCTACCGGGAACGTCTGTACACCGTCGTCCAGCTGCTGATGAAGTACGGGCAGGCCTCACGGCCGGCGAACGTGGTCAGCATCGTCCCGGGGTTCGCCAGCATGTACCGTGCCAGGGTGCTGCCGCAGATCGACATGACGGCGCCGGGACTGCTCATCGAGGACTTCAACATGACGTTCGAGGTGCATGCCAAGCAGCTGGGGCGCATCGAGTTCCATCCCTCCGCCGCCAACGCGTTCACCCAGGACCCGAACACCATCCCGGACTACACACGGCAGGTGCGTCGGTGGAGCCTGGGCTTTTGGCAGACGGTGCGTCGTCACGGCCTGCACCGGGGCCGGTTCTGGATGGCCCTGCTGCTGCACATTGTGGAGCTGATCGCCTCATCCCTGCTCCTGGTGCTGACGCTGCCCCTGGCGGTCCTGTCGATGGCCACGGGGAGTTCCTTCCTGCGTCCCGAACATCTGCTGCTGGGAGTGCTCCTGCCGGACTTCCTGCTGACCGTCATTACCGCCATGGTCCTTCGGCGGCCGGGCGTGCTCCTGCTCGGGCTGGCCTTTCCCCTGGTGCGGGTGGTGGACGGCTGCATCTGCCTGGTCACCGTCTGGCAGGCCTGGACGAGCCGGACCAGCGGCACCTGGACCAGCCCGTCGCGGCGACCGCAGGAGTCCGGAACCGGCGGCGGCGTGCAGATGGCAGCGGCCCGGACGGAGGGCTAGCGCCCGGCCGCCGGCAGACGGCGCCGGAGGCCGTCCGCTGGCGCCGGCCCGCACACCGGCCCTAGAAGTTGATCATGTGGCCGGTGAGGCCGTGGAATGCCTCCTGCAGCGCCTCGCTCAGGGTCGGGTGGGTGTGGACGTTCCGGGCGAGCTCGGCGGCGGTCAGGTCCCACTTCTGTGCCAGGGTGAGCTCGGGCAGCAGTTCGGAAACGTCCGGGCCGATGAGGTGGCCGCCAAGCAGTTCGCCGTATTTCGCGCTTGCGACCAGCTTCACGAAGCCGACGGGCTCTCCCAGACCATGGGCCTTCCCGTTGGCGGTGAAGGGGAACATGCTGACGACCACGTCGTGGCCCTCGTCCCTCGCCTGCTGCTCGGTGAGGCCGAAACTGGCCACCTGCGGCTGGCAGAAGGTGGCCCGCGGCATCATGCGGTAGTCGCCGAGCGGCATCGTTTCGGCCTTGCCGATGGTCTCCGCCGCCACGACGCCCTGGGCCTCGGCAACGTGGGCGAGCTGCAGCTTGCCGGTGACGTCGCCGATGGCAAAGATGTGCGGGACGTTGGTCCGCATGTACTCGTCAATCGCGATCGCCCCGCGGTCGGTGACTTCAACTCCGGTCTTCTCGAGTCCGTAGCCCTCGACGCGGGGGGCGAATCCGACGGAGAGCAGCACCCGGTCCGCCTCCACCATTCCTTCGCCGCCGTCCTTGCCGGTGTACCTGACGGTTACGGAGCTGCCGTTGTCGGTGATGGAGTCCACCTTGGTGGACGTAAGGATCGGGATGCCGAGCTTCTTGTACTGCTTGGCGAGCTCCTTGGAGACGTCGGCGTCCTCATTGGGCAGGGCCCGGTCCAGGAACTCGATGATCGTCACCTCAACGCCGTAGCTGCGCAGCACGTAGCCGAACTCCATGCCGATGGCGCCGGCGCCCACAATCACTATCGACCCGGGCAGGTCGCGGTCGAGGATCTGGTCTTCGTACGTGACCACGTTTTTGCTCAGTTCGACCCCGGGCAGGAGCTTGACCACCGCACCCACGGCGATGATGGCGTTGTCGAACGTGATCCGTTCGGTGCCCCCGGAAGAGAGCGCGACGTCGAGTGAATGGTCGTCCACGAAGGTGCCCCGGCCGTCGAACTCGGTGATGCCGTTCTTCTTCATCAGGAAGTGCACCCCCTTGACCCGGCCGTCGGCCACCTGCCGGCTGCGGTCGTAGGCCGCGCCGAAGTCGAAGGACACGTCGCCGGAGATGCCGAACGTATCCGCCTGCCGGGTGAAGAGCTGGGCGAGTTCGGCGTTGCGGAGCAGCGCCTTGGACGGGATGCAGCCGACATTCAGGCACACCCCTCCCCAGAATTTCTCCTCCACCACGGCCACGCTCAGGCCCAGCTGGGCGGCACGGATCGCAGCTACGTAACCGCCGGGACCGGCGCCAAGGACGACGACGTCGAAATGTGCGCTCATGCTGTCTGCTGTCTCCTTCATCGGTGGTTCATCGGTGGTTCATAAGCCTGCTTAAGAGTCTCACGGCCGCCCGCAGGACTCCATGATTTCTTTTCCGCCCGGCCCGACGGGCGGCGGTGCCGCCCCGCCTCAGATCCAGCCCCGGTAGCCTTCCCACGCCCTGCGCCGCTCGGGAAAGGGATCTGACTCGATCCGGTCGGTCTTGTCGAAGATCCGGGTGTGCCGGAGCACCGCATCGAACCGGGGCCAGCCCGGGCCGGGGTGTCCGTGCCGGGCCAGGTGCAGCAGGCTGCCCTGGAACCGGCGGGACAGTTCCCTCAGCTCTGCGGCGCCGCCCAGGAGCGTCAGGGCCCGGGTGGCGGGCTCGCCGGTTTCGCCGAACATGACCGGGACGTCGAAGGCATGGGTTGCCCCGAAGCCCAGCCGGTTCATCAGCGGCGTCGCGTAGTCGTAGCGGTAGGACCAGGTCGGCGCGATCCGGGAATGGCCCTCCGCCACCATCTGGCTCGGATACCAGAACACAAGGTCGCCGCTGATCTGCACCGACCGGGGCCGGCTCGGGTAGCCGGGATAGGCAGCTGCGATGCGGTCCCGTGCGCCCGGATCGGTGGCTGCGAACATGCGCTCCAGGCGGTCAGGCGTCGACGGGAGAATGTCATCGACCTTCGCAAACAGGGCACCCTCATTGGCCATCGTGCCGATGACGAACGGAACCGGGGCGGCGTCGCCGTCCCGGAAGGTGTCGATCGGGTGCCGCGGCAGGAAATCGCCGTCGACGACCGGGGAGACGCTCAGCGTCCCGGGGTACCGTGCCGGCCCGATCTTGGTGGTCAGCCGGGTCGTCGCGTCGACAAGTTTCCGGGCGGGCAGGTCCGTAAGGGCTCCGGCGGCGTCGGTTTCATCGATGCCCAGGATCTGCAGCAGGTCACGCGCCCAGGCGGCATGCATATCGGGATAGTAGGCGCCGGACGGCGCCGGGCTCTGGGCGAAGGCGCGGTGGAACAGGCCCCGCGCGGCGGGGATGCACATGAGGGCGGTGACCGATATGCCGCCGGCGGATTCGCCGAAGACGGTGACGTTTCCCGGGTCTCCGCCGAAGGCGGCGATGTTCGCCTGCACCCATTCGAGGGCCGCCACCTGGTCGCGCAGGCCGAGGTTCGTGTCAAAGGGACGCGCGGGCGTCGACCAGTCCGTGAAGTCCATGAACCCCAGCGCGCCGATGCGGTAGTTCATCGCGACGTAGACGACGTCGCCGGTCCTGACCAGGTTGGCCCCGCGGTAGGTGCGGACGGCCGCCGAGCCGGAGCTGAACGCTCCGCCGTAGAAGTAGACCAGAACCGGCAGGGCATGCCCCGGAGGCTCCAGGGGCGCCGACACGTTGATCGTCAGGCAGTCCTCGGCCATGGGCTGCCGCCGTCGGGATCCGGTCAGCGCCAGTCCCCTGCTCTGCGGAGGCACCGCCCCGAAACGGTCCGCATCGCGGACGCCGGCCCATGGCACCGGCGGCCGGGGTGCCCGAAGCCGCAGCTCTCCCACCGGCGGGGCCGCGTAGGGAATGCCCCGCCATGTCCGCACGCCCCCGTCGATGATCCCGCGGACGGCGCCGTCGGCGGTCTCCGCCACGAGCGAGGAGAGATCGACGGACATGGTGGCCTCGCTTCCGTTGGCGCGCCGTGCCGGGCCGGGGATCCACGGTCAGCGGACGCCCGTCCACCATAGGACCCGGAAGGGCTGCCCGGTAAGGATCCGGCCCAGATAACGGCCGCGGGCATCCGGATCGGCCGCGCAGGGCCCGCTCCGGAGCAGCCGCTGCCGGAAGCCGTGGTCAGCCGGCGGCTGCTCCGACCAGGGTCAGCCGCGGAGACGGTGCGGCCACCTGTCCGCGGACCTGCCGCAGGTGCAGTGCTACTTCCTTGGCGCACAGCAGCGCCACAGCCGCCACGTTCAGGGCCACCTTCGCGCCGGTCGACCAATCAGTCAGCACGCACAGCATCCACACGGTTCCCAGCACCGCGAGGTCCAGCCTCCGCAGCGCCTTCACCGGACGGGCCCATTCGTACGGACGCGCCCGGGTTCCGCTCCGGGTTCGCACATCTGTTCAGGCACGCTGGAACTCCCTTCCCCCTGATCCGGACGCTCCCCTGCACCCGTCCGTCACGTTTACCACAGCAGTTACCTCAAGGGTTATCGGCAGGGCGTCCCGTTACGTAAGGAAAACGAAAGTGAAGGGCAGGATCGGCTCAAGATCAGCGCATTGCGCCCGTGTCGGAAGGACAGGACGGGGAGTTGATGGTCTCGTCCGGAGGCAGGAACGGCCACGGCGCCGGCGGACTGTCCGGAGCGGTCTGACGGGGCCGCTCCGGGGAACTCACTCCCCGAGCGTGAGGGCGTGCCAGGCCTGCCGCTGCAGCCGCCGCGGGTCCATCTCCAGTCCCCCGCGCACATCGAAGATGCGCGTGCGGCGCTCCCGGGAGCTGTAGCGGGGCCACATGGGGCCCGGGTCACCGGTTCGGACGAAACGCAGCAGCGCCCCCTGGAAGGACACGGCGACGTTGCGGGCGGAGGCGCGTCCGCCGCCGGAGGTCAGGAACCTGCCCAGCCCGGAGTCATAGGTGTCGAAGAAGGCGGGCAGCTCGCTGCCGTGCGTGGCCCCGAACCCGAGCAGCCGCAGCAGGCGCGGCGCAAAGTCGAAGCGGTACATCCAGGTTCCGGCCCGGGCGGAGTGGGCCTCGGCAAGTTCCAGGCTCGGGTGCCAGAACACGGCATCCGCCCCCAGCGCGACCGTGGCCGGACCGGCCGGGTAGCCCGGATAGGCGGTGAGCAGCCGCTCCCGGGCGGCCGGGGCGGCGGCGCCGAGCATCTTTTCGATGCGTGGGACGGACGTGGGAAGGATGTCGTGCAGCTTGTCGAACAGGGTGCCCTCCGCGGCCATGGTCCCGAGGACCAGGGGAACCGGATGCTGGCGGCCGGCGCGGAAGGCCGAGACCGGGTCCTCCGGCAGCCAGCTGCCGTCCACCACCGGAGCAGCAGCGAGTGTTCCAGGATCCTCGTCCGGCACGATGTCGTCGGACAGTTTCGCGGTTGCTGAGACAAGCGGCTCCCAGGGAAGCTCCTCCAGGGCCCGGCATGCCGCTCCGACGTCCCCGGGGGCGACGTCCAGCAGCGCCAGGAGCCGGTCGGCGCGCCACCTGGCCTGGACCTCGTCAAGCGCGGCCGCCGGTGCGGAGCTGAGGGCGAAGCCTCGGTGGAACAGGCCGGCCGCGGCGGGGACGCACATGAGCGTGGTGATGCTGACGCCGCCGGCCGATTCCCCGGCGAGGGTGACGTTGTCCGGGTCCCCGCCGAAGGCGGCGATGTTCCGCTGGATCCATTGCAGGGCGGCGACCTGGTCCTTGAGCCCCACGTTGGCGTCATACGGCCGCTCAGCAGTGCCGAGGTGCCGGAAGTCGAAGAACCCCAGGGCCCCCAGCCGGTAGTTGAGGGTCACGAAGACCACGTCGCCCCGACGGACAAGCGCGTCGCCCCGGTAGCCCGGCACGGAGCCGGCGCCTGCGGTGAAGGCACCTCCGTAGAGCCATACCACCACAGGCAGCCCGACCGGCGTTTCCGGCCTGTCCTGTGCGCTGACGTTCAGGGTGAGGCAGTCTTCGCTGACCGGGGTCCGGCGTCCCGCGCCGAGGTGCACCGATACGCGGCGCTGCGGGGGCACCGGACCGTCGGCCGTCGCGTCGCGGACCTGGCTCCAGGGCTGCGCCGGCTGCGGGTCCCGAAGCCGCAGCGGGCCGACCGGGGGCTGGGCGTAGGGAATTCCACGCCAGGAGCGCACGCCGTCGGCCGCGCTGCCGCGCACCGGTCCCTCCGCGGTGTGGACTACCAGGCTTTCGGTGGCGGGCGTCATGGTCACGGTGTCTCCTCCCGGGCGGCGGGCTGCCGCGGCAGCGATCATAGCCGCCGCCCGGCGGCGCCGCTACGGCGTCGGTGCTTCGCCTTCCTCCCAGCGGCGGATCAGGGCGAGCATCTCCTCGCGCCGTCCGGGCTCGGCGAAGGATCCCCGGAACGAGTTGGCGGCAAGGGCGGCGATGTCTGCCCGGGTGAGTGCGAACTCCTCGACCAGGCAGCGGAAGTTCTCGTCGATGTATCCGCCGAAGTACGCGGGGTCATCCGAATTCACCGAGACGTTCAGGCCCAGTCGCAGCATTTCGGGAATCGGGTGCTCTTCGAGGGAGGCGACGCCCCGCAGCCTGACGTTCGAGAGCGGGCAGACGGTGAGCGGAACCTGTTCGGCCACGAGGCGCCGGACGAGGGCGTCGTCCTCAAGGCAGCGGATCCCGTGATCCACCCGGTCCACGCGCAGCAGGTCCAGGGCCTGGCTGACGTAGCCGCACGGCCCCTCCTCCCCGGCGTGGGCCACCAGCCGCAGTCCGGCATCGCGTGCGCGGTCGTAGAGGGCCACGAACTTTTCCGGCGGATTGTCCACTTCCGCCGAATCGAGCCCGATGGCATCAATGGGGGCGCTCATGGCCAGCAGCTCCTCCAGGACTTCCAGCGCCTCCTGGACCGGGTGGTCCCGGAGGAACGCGGCGATCAGGACGGTGGAGATGCCGTAATCCTGCTCGGACCGGGCCAGCACATCCGCCACCCCGCCGATGCTGGTGGCCAGGTCCACTCCGCGGTGCAGGTGCGCCTGCGGGTCCACCATGATCTCGGCGTGCCGGACGCCGGCCTGCCGGGCCCGCTCCAGATAGGCGCGCGTCATCTCGGCGAAGTCCTCCCTGCGCTGCAGCACCGCCATGTTGGCGTAGTAAAGGTCCAGGAAGTGCTGCAGGTCTTCGAACCGGTACTGCTCCCGCAGTTCCTCGAGCCCGGCCCAGGGAAGGTCGACGCCGTTGCGCGCCGCCAGTTCCATGATCAGCTCCGGTTCGAGGGTGCCCTCGATGTGCAGGTGCAGTTCTGCCAGGGGCGGCAGGTTCACGATGGGGGCTCCTTCAGCAAGGGACCGGCGTCGGCCGCCGGCCGTCGGTCGGCTCTGAATCCACCATATCGGCGTGCCGCGGCGGGAGCCCTAGTGTGGTGCCATGAACCACATCGGCACCTCCGGCTTCAGCTACCCCCACTGGCGCAACGTGCTCTACCCCCGCGGGCTGCCGTCGGGCCGCTGGCTGGAGCACTACGCACAGGAATTCGACACGGTGGAGCTGAACGGAAGCTTCTACCGCTGGCCCCGCGAGGAAAACTTCGCCGCGTACCGGGACCGTGTCCCCGGCCGGTTCCGTCTGACGGTCAAGGCTCCGCGCGGACTGACCCACGCCCGGAAGCTCCAGCGCGCCGACGAGTGGATTGAACGGATCGGCCGGTGCTGGCAGGTGCTCGGGGACCGGGCCGGGATCCTGCTGCTGCAGCTGCCGCCGGACCTGGAGCGGGACGACGCCCTGCTGGATGATTTCCTGTCCCGGCTGCCGCAGGAACTGCGGGCCGCCGTCGAGTTCCGCCATTCCTCCTGGCAGCAGGAGGATTCCTTCCAGGTGCTGCGGCGCCACGGCGCCGCGTACTGCATCATGAGCGGCGCCGGGCTGCCCGAGATTCCGGCCCTCACCGCGGACTTCGCCTATGTCCGGCTGCACGGCCCGGACCCGGACCGGCTGTACGTCGGCTCCTACTCCGACCGGCAGCTGGCCGCCTGGGCGGAGCGGATCCGCGGCTGGAACGACGCCGGGGTGCCGGCCTGGGTGTACTTCAACAACGACGCCGGCGGCGCGGCTGTCGAGGACGCGCGCCGGCTTCGGAGGCTGCTGGCCTGAAGTGGACCGGTCAGCGGTGGCTGAACCCGGGGCTGCGCTTGTCGATGAAGGCCGCCATCCCCTCTTTTTGGTCCTCGAAGGCGAACAGCGAGTGGAAGATCCGCCGTTCGAACCGCACGCCCTGCTCCAGGGTGGTGTCGAAGGCGGCGTTGACCGCCTCCTTCGCCAGCATCGTTACGGGCTTGGAGTAACCGGCGATCTGTTCCGCGGCCGCCAGTGCCTCCTCCAGCAGCTCCGCCGCGGGAACCACCCGGGAGACCAGGCCGCACCGTTCCGCTTCCTCGGCGCCGATGGTCCGTCCCGTCAGGATCAGGTCCATGGCCTTTGACTTGCCGACGGCGCGGGTGAGCCGCTGCGAGCCGCCCATTCCGGGAATGACGCCGAGGCGGATTTCCGGCTGGCCGAACTTCGCGGTGTCCGCAGCGATGATGAAGTCGCACAGCAACGCGAGTTCGCAGCCGCCGCCCAGGGCGTGCCCGGCGACGGCGGCGATGACCGGGGTTCGGACCCGGGCCAGCGCGTCCCATCCGGCGAACCAGTCGGCCTGGTACATGTCGATGTAGCTCCGCGCCGACATCTCCTTGATGTCGGCGCCCGCGGCGAAGGCGCGGTCGGACCCGGTGATGACGATCGCGCCGATGTCCGAGCTGCCGTCGAGGTCTGCCGCGGCGGCGACGACCTCCTGCATGGTGCCCAGGTTCAGGGCGTTCAGCGCCTTGGGCCGGTTCAGCGTGATCACGCCGACGCGTCCGCGGCGGTCGACAAGTATGTTCTCGTACTGGCTCATGCGTGTCCGTTCTCTGCGGGGGCGGCGAACAGGTCGCCGTGCGGTGCGGGGGCAAAATAGGCTTCGACGTCGGCGTCGGGAACCTGTCCGGGATCGGCGGGAGACCATTGCGGACGCCGGTCCTTGTCGATGACCTGGGCGCGCACGCCCTCGGCGAAGTCGGGGGTGCGCAGCGCGTGAAGCGACACCCGGTACTCCTGCGACAACGCCGCCTCAAGGTCGGGCAGGCGGCGGGCCCGCCGCAGGGCGGCCAGCGTCACTTTCAGCGCCGTGGGCGACCTGGCGCCCAGCTCCGCTGCCGCGGCGGCGGCTTCGGGTTCCGGACGGGAGCGGAGGCGGGCCAGGATTTCCTCGACGGTGTCCGCGCTGAAGCAGGCATCGATCCAGGCCCGCTGTGCGGCGAGGGGAGCTTCGGGCACGGGCCGTGCGGCCTCGGCGAGGACCGTGCCCGGATCCGTTTCCTCGAGATCACGGGCGAGCTGCGGCAGATCATCGGCGGCAACGCAGACATCGGCGAGGCCCAGGAGCATGGCGTCTTCCGGGCCGAACTGCCCGCCGGTCAGCGCCGCGTAGGTGCCCAGCTCCCCCGGCGCACCCGCGAGCAGCCAGGTGCCGCCGACGTCGGGCACGAAACCGATGCCGGTTTCCGGCATGCCGACCCGGCTGCGCCCGGTGACGATCCGGTGCCCGACGTGCGCGGAGACTCCGACCCCGCCGCCGAGGACGATGCCGTCCATGAACGCGGTGATTGGTTTCGGATAACGGGCCAGCCGGGCATTGAGCAGATACTCATCACGCCAGAAGGCGGCCGACGCCGTTCCCTCGGCCCGGTCGCGGTAGAGCGCCACGATGTCGCCGCCGGCGCACAGGCCCCGTTCGCCGGCGCCGCTGATCAGGACGGACGCGACGGCGTCGTCGTCGGCCCACTCATCCAATGCCCGGGCGATGCGCAGCACCATGCCGTGGGTGAGTGCATTCAGGGCGCGGGGCCGGTTCAGGAGGATATGCCCCAGCCGTCCGCGCACCTCGGTGAGCACCTGGCCGTTGTCCTGGGCCTCCTGCCCGGGTGCCTGCTGCACGTTCCCCCCGTTGGTCGTCGCAATGAGCTGCGGCCCGTTCCGGCCACGAATGTGCCGCCGGACACACTGCCGCCGGCTCCACTAAACCACGGGCCGCCGGGGGCGGTCCAATGACGCGCGCCGACGCCCGGGGGTGTTCCGATGAGCGTCCGTCGGGGGCCCGACCCCGGCCGGGGGGCCCCGGGCATGGACAGCGGCGGTGCGGCGGGCACACCGTAGAGGTCAGTGCCGGACAGAGTGGAACCGGGCAGGCCGTGGCCGCACCGGGCGGGACCGCCCGGCCCGGCCGGACAAGGAGGGAGGGCGGATGCCGGATAAGGCGGAGACCGCGACGGCGCTGCGCGAAGGCGCCCATGCAGCACGGACCCCCGGAGACGCGCCGGCCGGCACCGCGGGCCCCTCCGCCGCGTCCGGCCGCACCGCCGTCGAGCCTGCTCCTGCCGGGCCCGGCATCCGCGGCACTGCGCGGAAGGCGGCTGCCGCCAGGGACGCCGCCCTGGGCCCCGTCGACTGGGCCCGCCCGCCGGACGGCTCCCGCCGGCTCGCGTTCGAGGTTCCCAGCGGCCACCTCGCGGCACTCGAGCTGGGGCCGGACGACGGCGTTCCGGTGGTTCTGGTGCCGGGAGTCATGGGGTCCAAGGAGGACTTCACCCTGATGCTGCCCCTACTGGCAGCTGCCGGTTACCGGGCGCTGTCCTTCGACATGGCCGGTCAGTATGAGTCGGCGGCGGCGGGCCCGGAGCAGTTGGACCCGCCGGAAAGGCGGTACGACCTGAGCCTGTTCGTGGGTGACCTGCTGGCCGTCCTGGAGCGGACCGGACCGGCGCACGTCACCGGATACTCCTTTGCCGGCGTGGTGGCACAGGCCGCTCTGGTCCTGCGGCCGGACCTGTTCCGGAGCCTGACGCTGCTGAGCTGCCCGCCGGTACCCGGGCAGAGCCTGGCCAGGGTCCGGTGGATCGGCTGGCTCAGCCCGCTGGTCGGCCGGCGGCTCAGCGCCGCCCTCATCGTGTGGGGCGTCCGGCGAAACTTCGTGCCGGCACCGCCGGACCGGCTGGCCTTCGTCGAGCGGCGGTTTGCCCGGACGAGGCGCAGCTCCATTGCCGACATCGTGGGGTTGATGAAGGCTGTGCCCGACCTCCGCGGCGCCCTCCGGAATGTTCCTGTGCCCCTGTTCGTGGCCGTGGGCGGAAGCGATATCTGGCCGCTGGCGCTGCACCGCAGGTTCGCCCGCTCCATCGGCGCGCGGCTGGGTATCTACCGCACCGGGCACAGCCCCTGCGAGAACTCTCCCCATCTGCTCTCGCTGGACCTGCTCCGCCTGTTCACTGCGTCGGCTTCCTGAGGACAGGACAGCCGAACGGCCGGCCTACGCGCCGGGCCGCCGATGGCGGGCGGGCACTGCATGCGGGAGCCGACGACGGCGATGGATCCGCTCCCGCCGCCGGGCCAGCGGCGGCTGCCGGCCGAAGTCGAGCCGGAACGTCGCATATGCCATGGCCAGGCGGCGGCGCAGTCCCGCCCAGCTCTGCAGGGGACGCGCTGAGACGCCGACGCGCAGGTCCGGATCCCAGCAGACCTCCATGTCCGGCTCGATCAGGTAGGAGATGTGCAGGTCGTCGTGCACCCGCGGGTCGGTCCGTACGACGCGTCCGCTGATCCGCCTCCAGGCTTCGGCACGGATGGCGAAGTTGGATCCGAAGAGCGGCGGGTGGCCCAGCAGCAGCCCCACCACGCGGTGGTAGCCGCCGATGTAGACGGTGCGGCCGGCCAGGGCCGCCAGGGGCCCGCCGCCGTAGAACTCGCCCGGTCCGGTGACGGCGGCCAGTCCCGGGTCGGCGTCGAAGAGGCGTTCCAGCTGCTCAAGCCACCGGCGCGGCGGAACCGAGTCCGCATCAAGCCGGGCCAGCAGGTCTCCGGAGGCAGCATCCAGGCCGGCTGCGGTGGCGGCGGTGACGCCGGGAACCGGGTGCAGCAGGCGCCGCACCCCGGTATCGGCACAGACCTGCGCCGTGGCGTCGGTGCTGGCATTGTCCACGACAAGCACCTCGTCCGCCGGCCGGGTCTGGACGGCGAGGGCCGCCAGGCAGGCGCTGAGGAAGGCCGCATCGTTCCGGGAAGGGATGACCACTGAGATGGCTGCCATGATCCCCCGACTCTAGCTTCGGCCGCGCGTCCGCGCAGGGCCTCAGGCACGGAACGCCGCCGGGGACCGGAAACCCGGGCCCGACGGCGTCCCGCCCGGTACCTAGGCCCGGCCGCTGCGGTTGCGGCCGGCCAGGGATTCGGCGACGCCGATCAGCAGCACGGCGCAGATCACCGCGATGATGAACCCGAGGATGTTCAGCTCGAAGATGTCTCCGGTGCCCAGGAACGACGCGATACTGCCGCCGATGACGGAGCCGGCCAGGCCGAGCAGCAGGGTGGCGACGATGCCCAGGTTCTGCTTGCCGGGCTTGAACAGGCGGGCCAGGGCGCCGATCACGAGGCCGGCGACGATGAATCCGATCATGTTGTGCTCCTTTTCCAGTGGTTGGCGCCCTCCCCCGGCAGGCGGCGTTGCTCCTGCCAGCCTATGCCGGGTCGGGCCGGCGCGCCCGGCTTGGCTGCACCCGCGGCGGCTCGCCGGGCATTTTGGGATAGTCCGGCGGGAAGGGCTCCTCGCCCAGCCCGTTGGCCAGGTCCCGTTCCCACCACTGCAGCAGGGTGTCGATCCGGCCCGGGGACCGGCTGAACTGCGCCCACGGGTCGCCGACGGAGCGAAGCCGTTCCGGAACGGTGCGGACCGTGAACTGTGCCGGCTGCACGTGTTCAAGTTCCTCCCAGGCCAGGGGGCAGGACACGGGGGCGTGCGGCAGGGCGCGGGGGCTGTAGGCTCCGGCCATGGTGCGGTCGCGGTTGGCCTGGTTGAAGTCCACGAACACCCGTTCCCCCCGCTCCTCCTTCCACCAGGCGGTGGTCACCCGGCCCGGCATCCGCCGTTCAAGTTCACGGGCGGCGGCGATCACCGCGTGCCGGACGTCGAGGAACTCCCACTGCGGTTCGATCGGCGCGAACACGTGCAGGCCGCGGTTCCCGGAGGTCTTGATCCAGGCCTGCAGCCCGGCCTCGGCCAGGACCTTCCGCAGTTCAAGGGCGGCGGGCACCGCGTCGTCGAACCCGGTGCCCGGCTGCGGATCCAGGTCGATCCGAAGCTGGTCCGGGTTGTCCGTGTTTCCGGCGCGCGACGGCCAGGGATGGAACACCACGGTGTTCATCTGCACCGCCCACACGGCAGCAGCCGGCTCGGTCAGAACCACCTGCGGATGCGAGCGCGCGCTGGGATAGACCACGGTGACGGCCTGGACATACTCCGGGGCGCCGCGGGGCGGGTTCTTGGAGAAGAACATCTCGCCGTCGATGTCGCCGGGAAACCGCTGCAGCGACACCGGCCTGTCGCCGTTCGCGGCGAGGAAGGCGCCGCTGACCTCCATCACGTAGCGCGCCAGGTCCAGCTTGGTGAGCCCGACGGCAGGGAACACGACGCGCCCGGGACTGGAGATGCGGACCTCGCGGTCTCCTGCGGGTCCGGGAACGGTCAGGGTGGTGGCTTCGCGCGGCATGCGTCCACGCTACTGCACCGATGTGGTGCCGGTCACCGCCGTCGGGCGGGCGGGCCGGAGCCCGCGCCGGAGCGGAGTAGATTGCTGGTAGGCGGCTGCGGCCAGGCTCCGGCCCGCCCGGTGTTGCCGCGGCGCCGGCACCACCCGTTCCTGCCGACGGGCAGGCTGGCAAGGAAAGGCTGATCCGCGTGGGCGCACCGTGCACCTGCATTTGTTCTCCCCGGCCGCTGACCGGGCGGCTGGAACCGGCCGTCTACGATCCGTTCTGCCCCGAACGCCGGCACCGGATATGCGCCTGCACCCTTCGGGAGCCCACCTACCGGCTGCGCTGACGGCGCAGACCAGGGCCTGCCCCTGCCCTCCGCGCGGCCCGGTCCCTAGACTGGCGGTACGCACCGCCCCGGCGGTTCCGGCGTCGTTCTCCCGAAGAGGAGCGAAAGGACCGGCGGCAGATGAGGAACCCGTACCGCCCGGCCTGGTGGACCAACGCGGTGGTCTACCAGATCTATACCCGCAGCTTCGCGGACACCACCGACGACGGCGTGGGTGACGTTCCGGGAATCATCGCGCACCTGGACCACCTCAGCGACCTGGGCGTGGATGTCCTCTGGCTCTCGCCCATCCATCAGTCTCCGCAGATGGACAACGGCTACGACATCAGCAACTACCGCCGGATCGACTCCCGGTTCGGAACCGAGGAGGAGTACGAGGAACTGCTGAGGCAGGTCCATCGCCGGGGCATGAAGCTGATCATGGACCTGGTGGTCAACCACACCTCCGACGAGCATCAGGCCTTCCAGGTCTCCGCCTCCTCACGGCAGAACATCTCCCGGGACTCCTACTTCTGGCGGGAGCCCCGGCAGGGCTTCTCCCCCGACGAGCCCGGCGCCGAGCCCAACAACTGGGGGTCGTTCTTCGGCGGTTCGGCGTGGACCTACGATGCGCGGACCGAGCAGTACTACCTGCACCTGTTCAGCCGCCACCAGCCGGACCTGAACTGGGAGAGCACGCGGGTGCGGACGCGCATCTACGAAATGATGAACTGGTGGCTGGACCGCGGCGTCGACGGGTTCCGCATGGACGCCATCAACTTCATCTCCAAGGTGCCGGGACTGCCGGACAGCTCCGTCCAGGGCACCGGAATGTACGCCAACGGCGCCCCGTACTTCACCTCCGGGCCCAGGGTCCACGAGTTCGTCCAGGAGATGGTGCGGGCCGTGTTCGCTTTCCGGGACGAGGGCTACCTCGCGGTGGGCGAGACCGAGGGCGTCACCGTGGACGAGGCGGCCCTGTTTACCGATCCCCTTCGCGGTGAACTGGACATGGTCTTCCAGTTCGAGCACATGCGGGTGGACCAGGGGCCCGGCGGGAAATGGGAGCACCGCCCGCTGGATCTCCTGGCGCTGAAGGCCGTGTGGAACCGCTGGCAGCGCGGCCTTGCCGAACGGGGCTGGAACAGCCTCTACCTCGGCAACCACGACCAGCCGCGCCCGGTGTCCCGGTTCGGCGACGACGGCCGGTACCGCTACGAGTCCGCCACCCTGTGGGCCACGCTCCTCCACCTGCAGCGGGGCACCCCCTTCATCTACCAGGGGGAGGAAATCGGCATGACCAATGCCGGCTTCACCGAGATCGGGCAGTACCGGGACCTGGAGTCCATCAGCTACTACGAGGAGGCCCTGCGCAGCGGGATCAGTTCCGCCTCCGCGCTGCGGACGCTCGCGCGCAGCAGCCGCGACAACGCGCGGACACCGATGCAGTGGTCCGACGCCCCCAATGCCGGGTTCACGAACGGCACGCCCTGGATCGACGTCAACCCGAACTACCGCCGCATCAATGTCGCGGCGGACCGCGCAGCGGAGAAGTCGATCTTCCGCTACTACCGGCGGCTGATCCGACTCCGGCACAAGTCCAGGGTGGTCTCCCTCGGCGAATTCCGGCTCGTCCAGTCAGCCCACCCGCGGCTGCTCGCCTATGTGCGTTCGCTCCAGGGCGAGGAGCTGCTCGTGCTGGGCAACGTGTCGGCGGAGGACCTGGAGCTTCCCGCCGGCCAGCGCACCGGCCGCCGGATGCTCGGCAACTATGCGGACAGCGGCGACGCCCGTGTCCTGCGCCCATGGGAGGTGCGGGTGGAACAGCTTGCCCCCGCCCCGGCCTCCCCTGACGCCGAAGGGCGGGACGACGTCGGGCGCCGAACCCCGGACGCAGGCGCCGGCTCCTAACCAGCCGGTGCTCAGACGGACGGCCCCGGAAGGGGCGCCGCGGAGCCCGGTCCGCTTCCGGGCTCCGAGCCCAGGTCCAGCGCCTCGGGGACGAGCCCCACGCCCACGGAACGCCGGACGTCGAGTTCCCCGATCCGCAGCCGCTTGACGACGACGTCGCCCAGGGCGGCCCGGCGGATTGCCAGCTTGCCGATCGCGGCTGCCCCAACGGCCAGTCCTGCGAATGCGACCCCGCTGACGGCCAAGCCGCCGATCATCACGCCGCTGAGAAAATCCGATCTGCTTTCCATGACTTCTCCTGTTTCCCTGTTCGTCGGTTCCTCTTCGTTCCGGTGGTATGGCTTTCCCCTGCCCGGGGAGGCAGGAGGCCGTATTCTCCGGCACCCCACGGGCATTGTGCCCCTCGACTGCGCCCTTGCCCACCGCGTCCGTTCTCCCGCCGGGTGGAACCGGCCATCAGGCCGCTGCCGGACGGGTACGCCTAGAGCCGGTCGAACCTCTCGACGCTGGCGGCGGGACCGGCCACCAGCACCGTGTCGTCCGCCTCGAGCACGGTCCGCGGCGTGACGAAGCGCCAGGCTCCCGTCCCCTTGCGGACAGCGACCACCGCGACCCCGTAGCGGTCCAGGATCGCGGCCTGCTGCAGGGGAATATCGCGGATGGCCCGGTGGGGCGCCGTCTCCACCACGGCGAAATCCCCGCCGATCTGCGAGTAGTCAAGCACGCCGCCGCTGACCAGGTGGGCGACCCGCCGCCCCATGTCGGACTCGGGGAAAATCACATGCCGGATACCCAGCTGGTCGAGGATGGTACCGTGCGCTTCGCTGACCGCCTCCGCCCAGATCTGCGGGATCCCGAAGCGCAGCAGCAGCGACGTGGTGAGCACGCTCATGCCGACGTCGCTGCCGATCGCGACCACCACGCGTTCGAAGTCAGGGATGGAAAGGTCGCGGAGGACCTGTTCGTCGGTGGCATCGGCCGTCACAACGTAGGTCAGCCGGCCGTCCAGCGCCTGGATAACCTGGGGGCGATGGTCGATGCCCAGGACATCCGTGCCGTTCGCCATCAGTTCCAGTGCCACCGAGCGGCCGAACCTGCCGAGGCCGATGATCGCGACCGCGTCCGTCCCCGCCATCCGGGCCGGCCGGTTTCCCGGCAGGAGCCTGCGCTTAGCCAATGATCGGCCTCTCTTCCGGCAGCTCGTAGAGGGACCTGCGGCTGCGCAGGGCGAGGCCCGCCGCCAGGAGGAGCGGGCCCAGCCTGCCGATGAACATCAGCACGACCAGCACGGACTGCCCGACCGGCCCGAGGGCGGCGGAGATGCCCGCGCTGAGCCCGACTGTGCCGAAGGCGGAGGTGGTTTCGAGCAGCAGCACGTCCAGCCCGAAGTCAGTCACGGCCATCAGGAACGCGGTTGCGGCCAGGACCAGGCTGACCGCCGCCAGCAGCAGGGTGATCGCCTCCCGCGGTACCTGGCTGCCGAGCCGCTTGCCGAGCATGGCCACGGACGCACCGCCGCGCAGCTCGGCGGCCACGACGTAGACCAGCACCATGAAGGTGGTGACCTTGATGCCTCCGGCCGTGCCGGCCGGGCCGCCGCCGATGAACATGAGGAGATCCATGCCGAGCCAGGACAGTGGATCCATCTCGGCGATGTTGATGCTGGAGAACCCGGCCGTGCGCGTCTGCACCGATTGGAAGAAGGCGGCCAGCAGGCGGGCCGGCCAGCTCAGCGGTCCCAGGGTCCGCGGGTTGCCGCTTTCGACCAGCAGCACCAGCAGGGTGCCGGCCGCCAGCAGCACTCCCGTTCCCAGCAGGACAAGGCGGGTGTTCAGCGACCAGGCCAGCGGCGTGAACAGATGGCGGCGCAGCTGCATCAGCACCGGGAAGCCCAGTCCGCCGAGGATCACCGCGGCACTGATGGACAGGCAGACCACCGGATCCGCCGCGAAGCCCGCAAGGTTGTCGCTGAACAGGGAAAAGCCTGCGTTGTTGAAGGCCGAGACGGCGTGGAAAACCCCGTACCACAACGCCTGCCCAAAGGGCATGCGGTAGGTAAGGCCGAACTGCAGCGTAAGGATCACCGCGACGGCGGCCTCGGTCAGCAGCGTGATGCGGACGACGCCGAGGATCACCGCAGGCGCGTTCACCGGCCGCCCGCCGCCGGCTTCGGCCGCCGCGGTGAGCCTGGTGCGGAGGCTGAGCCGCCTCGCGACCGCCAGGCCGATGACGGCGCCGGTGGTCATCACCCCCAGCCCGCCGATCTGGATCAGCACGAGGATCACGGCCTCGCCGAAGCTGCTCCAGTGTCCCGGGGTGTCGACGACGATCAGTCCGGTGACGCAGAGCGCGGAAACCGCCGTGAACAGCGCCTCGATGAACGCAGCCGCGCCGGGCCCCTCGGTGGCGCCGGGAAGAAGGAGCAGCCCTGTTCCCGCCGCGGCCGCGGCTGCGAATCCCCCCAGCACGGTCCGGGCAGGAGGAGGACGGCGGCGGGGATGTCCGTGGAGCACGCCCGGGGGTCTGGCCACGTTTTGACGCTACCGCGGCCCGCCTCCGCAGTCAGCGCGAGGCGGGCGCTTCCCGTGGAGGAAGGCTCAATCCGTCCCGAGACGGCGCTGCGGCACGTCGAGCGGATCACTCCCGCACGATGCGGTCAAGGGCAGGCCGTAATCTTTGCCGCCGAAGCGAATCCGGGCGTTTCGCAGACCCGCAGCCCGAACTCCCGACCTGACCTGCGACGACGTTTCGAGTATCGTGCAGACGGTACCGCGTCAAGTTCTGAGAGCTTAATAACAAACCCGATATCCAATGGTTATCAAACCGTGATCGATGTGTAGTGTTCTTCAAGTGCCGCTCCCCCAGCGCGGCGCCCTCGGCCGGATACCGAACCTTGCCACCGGTTCCGAGGTCCAAAGATCAAAACCATGGCAGGGGCGGGGGAACCAGTTCCGGGTTCCACGAATCCTAGGGGTTAAGCTTGCCGGCCTTCCGGCAGCCGGGTGACTCCCATCCGCATCCGACAGCTCACCTCGCAGGTACAGGGAGAGGTAACAACATGTCCAATACCCGTGCACGCCACCGCGCAGAGACTTCCGCCTGGCTGACCATCTCCAAGGCCGCCCTCGGCCGCGGACGCACCATCGGAGGAACCGCTGCCGCAGTTGCCGCAGGGTCCGGCCTGATGCTCGGCATGGCCGCCCCGGCCCAGGCCGGCGTCATCGCCAACGATTCCTACACCCCGGCTCCGGCTGCGGCACCCGCCGCTCCCGTGGCCGCCGCACCTGCCCCGGCCGTGGAGACCGTCGCCGCGGAAACAGCGCCGGCCGGCACCCACACCGTGGTTTCCGGAGACACCCTCGGCCAGATTGCCGCCACCTACGGCGTGAGCCTGGACAGCATCTTCAGCCTGAACGGGCTGGGCATGGAGTCCATCATCTACCCGGGCGACGTCATCACCTACGCCGGCGAGGCCACCGCCGCACCGGCAGCGGTCGAGTACGCCGCCGCCTCCTACACCGAGACCTACGCCGCTCCGGCGCCTGCGGCTGCTCCGGCTGACCTGGGCACCTTCAGCACCCAGTCCGTCGACGTGACCCCGGCCCCCGCGGCCACGGCTGCCTCGGCCACCAATCAGGTCATCCTCAACTCGGCCTACGCCCAGATGGGCGCCGTCCAGGACTGCACCGTCCTGGTCGAGGTGGCGCTGCGCGCCGCCGGCCACTCCGTGGGCGACCTGGCCCCGGCCCAGCTGGCTGCCTACGGCACCCCCGTGTCCGACCCGCAGCCGGGTGACCTGATCTACTACGCCGACGGCGGCATGGGCTTCGCCCACATCGCCATCTACATCGGCGACGGCCAGGCCATCCACAGCGGCTGGAACGGCAACCAGACCGTCATCAACTCCGCCAACGTCGGCTCCGGCGCGGCCTACTACCGCGTAGCGTAGCTGCTGCTCCGACGCCCCGGCGCCGGAACAGCAGGAGCAGGAAACGGACATTCGGTCCCTTCGGGGCCGGGTGTCCGTTTTCGTTTAACCGCCGTTCCGGTGCGACCGGCGTTCCGGCTCAACAGCCGTGGGAGCCCCGCCTTCACCCGGCCGGCTCCATTGCCCTGACCGCGTCGAATCACGCCCGCGGCTTGGTGCTGGCCGTCGCCGGCACCGACCACGGGTCCTCCGGCCAGGGATGCCGGGGGTACCGTCCACGCATCTCGGCTCTGACCTGCCGGTACGGACCGTTCCAGAAGGACTCCAGGTCATCGGTGACCGCCAGCGGCCGCCGTGCCGGTGAGAGCAGGTGGAACAGCACCGGGACCCGACCACAGACCAGCCGCGGGGTCCGGGCCCATCCAAAGCATTCCTGCAGCTTCACCGCGACGACCGGCCTCGCCTGCGGGTCCCCGGGCTCCGGGTAGGCGATCCGCACCCGGGAGCCGCTGGGTACCTGAAGCCGTTCAGGCGCCAGCTCGTCGAAGTCCGCCGCCTGCGGCCACGGCAGCAGGCGGCGCAGCGGTTCCGTCAGGTCCACGTCCGCGGCCGTCCGTCCCTGCGCCAGGGCTTCCAGCTCAGGGAGCAGCCAGTCCTCGAGGTTGCCCAGCAGTGCGGTGTCGGAGACGTCCGGCCACGGCGCGCCAAGCTCCCGGTGGAGCAGTGCCATCCTGCGGCACAGGCCGTCGGCTGCCTCCGAGAAGCCGATGATGTCCAGGCCGCCCTCGCGCAGCGCCTGGGCGACGGCGGACCGGCCCTCCTCCCGCGAGGCGCGCACCGGCGTGTCGGACAGGATGATGGCGCCCAGCCTCCGCACCTTCCGGGCGGTCACCCGTCCATCGGTGAAGCGTGCGTGCACCTGCTCGGTCATCAGGGTCCGGGCTGCCGCTTCGGCGTCCGCCGGTTCGATCGGGGCCGCGGCCCGGATCAGGGCTCCGGTGCCGGCCGCCGACCTGCCGGCCGCGCGGCTGACCTCGGCCACGGCCAGCCAGGGCTGCCCGGCGAGGCGGCTGCCGGCAGGCAGGCCTGCACGCGTGCCCGAGGCCAGCAGGTATTGTTCCGGCCCGTCACCAGGTACCCGGCGGGCCACCCGGTCCGGGAAGGCGAGGGCCACCACCCGGCCCGCAGCGTTGCCCGCTGTGGACCGCTGCCCGCGCACGGAGCCGGCAAGGTCCGACAGGCGGCGCACGTCCCCGCGCCACCTCTCGGCTCCCGGTTCGCTGCCGCGCCGGAGGGCCGCCAGCAGTCCGGGCAGGTCGGCGCCGTCCGGGCGGAAGTCCGAGGACACCATGGCTACCACTTCGGCCGCCGCCGTCGCGCCCACCGATGCGGCGCCGTCGAGCAGGGCGCGGGCAAGGCGCGGGTCGGCCGGAACCTCCGCCAGCCGGCGGCCCAGCGGCGTTGCCAGGCCCGACCCGTCAACGGCACCCAGTTCCCGCAGCACGGCCACGGCGTCGGCCATCGCGGCGGCGGGCGGGGCGTCCGGCAGCGCCAGGCCGCGGCCCTCCGGCGTGCCCCAGCAGGCCAGCAGCAGGGCCGCGCCGGCCAGGTCGGCTGCGGCGATCTCCGGCGTCGGGTGGGCCGGGGCTGCCGCGTAGGCCGCCTGGTCGTAGCAGCGGATCACGGCCCCCGGCCCCTGCCGGGCGGCACGGCCGGCCCGCTGGTCCGCGGAGGCCCGGGACGCGGACACCGTGACCAGGCCGCTCATGCCCCGCGCCGCATCCCTGCGCACTTCCCGGGACAGTCCGGAGTCGACGACCAGCCGTACCCCCGGCACCGTCAGGGAGGACTCGGCCAGCGCCGTCGAGACGATGATGCGGGAGGGATCGCCCTCCCCGCGACCGCCGACCGCGCGGTCCTGGAGGGCGGCGGCGACCTGGCCGTGCAGTTCCAGGACCTCGACGGCGCCGGAGGCCCCGCTGCGCAGCCGGGCGGCGACGTCGGCCACCTCGCGCGCACCCGGAAGGAACACCAGGGTGTCAGCGCCCGGCTCAGCGAGGCCCAGCTCTGCGTGCCCGGCCGCGGCCGTGGCAGCCACGTGCGCCAGGAACTCCCGCCGCACGCCGCGTTCATCGAGCCGCGGGCCCCGGCCCGGCGTCCATCTGATCTCGAGCGGATACAGCGCGGCCGGACTGTCAACCACCGGCACCGCCTCGGGCTCCCCGTCGCCGAGCAGCGCGGCAAAACGGGCCGCGTCGAGGGTGGCGGACATCGCGGCCAGGGTCAGGTCGGGGCGCAGCTGGCGGACTTCGCCCAGCAGGCCCAGCAGCAGGTCCGTGTCCAGGCCCCGCTCATGGACCTCGTCAAGTACGACGGCCGACGCGCCGGCCAGGCCGGGATCCGCCAGCAGCCGGCGCAGCAGCAGGCCCGGAGTGAGGAATTCAACCAGCGTCTCCGCGCCGGCACGGTGTTCCCCGCGCACGCTGTAGCCGACCCGACCCCCCACCGCGCTTCCGTCGAGAGCGGCCAGCCGGCGGGCGGCGGAGCGCACGGCCACCCGCCGGGGCTGGGTGACCAGCACCCTGCCGCCGCCGCTGCCCCGGCCTGCTGCGAGGTTCGCCGCCAGCGGTGGTACCAGGGTGGTCTTTCCCGTGCCGGGCGGTGCCTGCACCACGGCTGCTGAACCGGGCGTTCCAAGGGCCTGCGCCAGCTCCGGCAGGGACCGGGCGAAGACCAACCCGCTGCCGATGCGGGGAAGGTCGAAGGGGCCGGGGACGGAGTTAGGCTGCGGGAACACCCTTCCATTCTGCCCGAGGCCGTACGATCAGCCTGGCCGGACGGACCGGCGGGCAGGAGGCACCATGGCCGTGCAGAGCGCCGGAATCCTGTTGTATCGGCTGCGGCCCGACGACCCGGAAGTCTGGCTGGGACATATGGGCGGCCCGTTCTGGGCCCGCAGGCAGGAGCATGCCTGGTCGATTCCCAAGGGCGAGATCCTTCCGGGCGAGGATCCGCTCACGGCGGCCCGGAGGGAGTTCGCCGAGGAGATGGGCCACGCTGCCCCGGAGGCGGACTACGTCGGACTCGGGGCGTTCCGGCAGTCCTCCGGCAAGGTCGTCACCGTGTTCACGGCCCAGGCGGACTTCTCCCCCGCGGTGATCTCCGGCAACACCTTCCAGCTGGAGTGGCCCCGCGGCTCCGGCCGATTCCGCGAGTACCCGGAAATGGACGACGCCGGCTGGTTCGCGGCGGCGGATGCCCGCAGGATGCTGGTCAAGGGCCAGCTGCCGGTCCTGGCTGCCCTGCTGCGCAGGCTGGGCGGATAGCACTGCGGCCGACGGCGGCGACCGGGGCGGCGGCCTCAGTGCTGCTGCAGCATCGCCGCCGTGCGGTTCCACAGGGCCAGGTCGAGGGTGCCGCTGCGCGCCTGCCGGTTCGGCCGGGCCGGCCGGCAGCGGGCGAAGTAGCGGCCGGTGGGGTAATCCTCGCCGGGGGTGCCGTCGGCCAGGAACACCAGTGTCCGGGCGCCCTTCTCCGGGGTGCCGAGCAGCCGGCGCAGCGGCGTATGGTAGGCCGCGTGCATGGCCGATCCGGCCGCCCCGGAGAAGTTGCTCGCAATGACTCCCGGGTGGAAGGCGGTGGAGGTCAGCCCGTGGCTGCGGTACCGCCGGTCCAGCTCGAAGGTGAACATGATCTGTTCCAGCTTGCTGTTCCCGTACGCGCGGCGCGGCTCGTAGTTCCGCTCGGATTCCAGGTCGTCCAGGTCCAGCTTGCCGAAAAGCCGGTTGGCGGTGCTCGAGGTGTTGATGACGGTGCCGCGGGATTCGATCAGCCGGTCGGTCAGCAGCCGGGTGAGCAGGAACGGTGCCAGATAGTTCACCTGGAACGTCATCTCATGCCCGTCGGCGCTCACCTGGCGCTCCCGGCCGAAGATCGCCCCCGCATTGTTGGCGAGCACGTCGATGCGCGGATAGCCGGCCAGCAGGTCCACGGCCAGCGCACGCACTGAAGACAGGTCCGCGAAGTCGGCCAGATGCCAGGGCGCCTCCAGCTGCCCGGCCACCTGCCGTGTCTTCTCCGGGGAACGGCCCACCAGCACCACCCGGTGTCCGCGTCGGCGGAGCTCAGCGGCAGCGGCGGCGCCGATCCCGTCGCTGGCTCCGGTCAGGACGATCGTCTTTGCGGCCATTGACCCACCTCACTGCATTCGACGGCACTTGGCAAGATGCAGGTACGCCCGGCAGGCAGCCGGCAGGTCGGGCTCAGTCCCCGCGGGCCGCCCGCTGCGCCGCCGGCCTGGAGGCGAAGAGGTTCAGCCCAAGCCGGGCGGAGAGGAAACCTGCGGCAAGCTGGCCGCGGACGCTGGTGCCGGCGTCGTCCAGCGGGGCTGAGTACGTGGCAAGCCCGCCCTTTCCCGGTGCCACGGTGACGACGCCGCCGGACACCCCGCTCTTGGCCGGCAGCCCGATCTCGAACAGCCAGTCCCCGCTGGCCTCGTACATTCCGGTGGAGGCGAGCACGGCCAGGGTGTCCCGGGCGACTTCGGGTCCCACCACCTCGTCGCCGGTGACCGGGTTCACGCCGCCGGCGGAGAGGGTGGCTCCCATGGCGGACAGGTCCTCAGCCGTCACGAGCAACGAGCACTGGCGGGTGAAGAGGTCGGTGGCGTCGGCGGCGTCGAAATCCATGCGCCCGTGGCTCTCCAGCAGCCTCGCGATTCCGGTGTTGCGCTGGTTGGCCGCCTGTTCCGAAGCCCAGGCGTCTTCGTCCAGCTCCAGCCTCCGGCCGGCGAACCTGCTGAGCCCGTCCCGGATGAAGGCCCACTTCGCCTCGAGGTCTTCGCCGGGCACCAGCGCGGAGGTCGCCAGCGCCCCGGCGTTGACCATCGGGTTCATGGGGTGGCCGCCGTTCAGTTCCAGGGCCATCACCGAGTCGAACGGCAGCCCGGTGTTGTTCACGCCCACGGTGCTGCGGACCGGCTCGTGGCCCAGCTCCCGGCAGGCCAGCGCGAAGACAAAGGCCTTGGAGATGGACTGGATGGTGAAGGTATGGGCCGTGTCTCCGACGCTGTAGACGTCGCCCTCGATGCTGGTCAGGCTGATGCCGAAGAGGCGGGGATCGGCCTCCGCGAGGGACGGGATATGGTCCGCCACCGCGCCGTCGTCGTCTCCGGCGTATCTGCGGTAGGCCTCGCGCAGGAGGCGGCGGATGGTATCGGCGTCGGGCAGGCTTCCCGTGGAGATGGTTTCGGTGGCCTCGTGGTCATCCACTTCGCCCAGCTCGTCGTGCGCCTGCACTGGGTTATCCGCCACGCCGACCTCCGGGATTGGGAACCTGGTGCCCGAAGTGGGACTCGAACCCACACACCTTTCGATACCGCATTTTGAGTGCGGCGCGTCTGCCAATTCCGCCATTCGGGCGCGTGATGTGGCGCGGATCAAAAAAGGATCGCTGCCGCTCTTACGCAGATCCACTGTACATGGCGATAGGCTGAATGGGAGAAACCGGCGGCAGCGCCGGCCAGTGACGAATCCGCACCTGAGGAGCACCTGTGTCCGAGTCTTCCGAAACCCCCGCCGCCGCGGCGCCGGCCCGCCGCGTCCTCGTCGCCGAGGACGAAACCCTGATCCGCCTCGACATTGTCGAAATCCTCCGCGGCGAGGGCTACGAGGTCGTCGGCGAGGCCGACAACGGCGAGAAGGCCGTGCAGATGGCTGAGGAGCTCAAGCCCGACCTGGTGCTGATGGACGTCAAGATGCCGGTCATGGACGGGATCAGCGCTGCGGAGAAGATCGTCAAGGCCCGCATTGCCCCGGTGGTCCTGCTGACCGCCTTCAGCCAGAAGGAACTGGTGGAGCGCGCCCGCGAGGCCGGGGCCATGGCCTATGTGGTCAAGCCCTTCACGCCGGCGGACCTGACCCCCGCCATCGAGATTGCCCTGTCCCGCCACGAGGAGATCCGTGCTCTGGAGCAGGAGGTCGGCGACCTGAAGGAACAGTTCGCCACCCGCAAGCTCGTGGAGCGCGCCAAGTCGCTGCTGACCACCAAGATGGGCCTGACCGAGCCCGAGGCGTTCCGATGGATCCAGAAGACCTCCATGGATCGGCGCCTGAGCATGCGCGAAGTCGCCGAAACAATCATCAACCAGGTCAACTAGCACCCGCCCCGCTCCTCCGCCGCCGGCGCGGACGCACGAAGAGCCCCGTCCGTAAGGGACGGGGCTCTTCGCGTACCTGCCCTGCCTTAGATGGGGCGGGCCTTGGTCTTCTTGGACGGCCAGGGGCCGACCTTTTCCTTGACCTTCTGCTGGCCTTCGAACCGCTGCCCGGCATCGGCAATGTCGCCGACCTTGTGCACCTTCAGCGAGTTCGTGGAGCCGGCCTGTCCGGGCGGGGACCCGGCGGCGATGACCACCAGGTCATCGAGCTCGACCAGCCCGCCCTCGTAGAGAGTGCGGTCCACCTGGGCGGTCATCTGGTCGGTGTGCTCGGCGAACTCGACCAGCATCGGCTGGATGCCCCAGAACAGCGACATGTAGTTCAGCGTCGACTCCATCGGAGTGAAGGCGAACACCGGCTTGACCGGCCGCAGGCGGGCCAGGCGGCGGGCGGAATCACCGGACTGGGTAAAGGTACAGATGTACTTCGCGTCGAGCTGGTCGGCAATCTCGACGGCGGCACGGGTGATCGCTCCGCCGCGGGTGCGGGGCTTGGAGCCCAGCGGCGGCACCCGGTTCAGGCCGTGCTCCTCGGTGGACTCGATGATGCGGGCCATCGTCTTCACGGTTTCGATCGGGTACTTGCCCACCGAGGTCTCGCCGGAGAGCATCACGGCGTCCGCGCCGTCGAGCACCGCGTTGGCGCAGTCCGAGGCCTCGGCGCGGGTCGGCCGCGGGGACTCGATCATCGATTCGAGGACCTGCGTGGCGACGATAACGGGCTTGGCCCAGCGGCGGGCCAGTTCGATGGCACGCTTCTGGACGAGGGGGACGTCCTCCAGGGGAAGCTCGACCCCGAGGTCGCCGCGGGCCACCATGATGGCGTCGAAGGCGTCGATGATTTCCTCGAGGGCATCGACGGCCTGGGGCTTCTCAATCTTGGCGATGACCGGGATCCGCCGGCCTTCCTCGTCCATCACTTCATGCACGCGGCGGACGTCGACGGCGTTGCGGACGAAGGACAGGGCGACCATGTCGACGCCGCGGCGCAGGGCCCAGCGCAGGTCCTCCTCGTCCTTGTCGCTCAGGGCGGGGACGTTAACGGCCACGCCGGGCAGGTTGATGCCCTTGTTGTTGGACACGGGCCCGGGGACCACAACTTCGGTGACGACCTTGGTGTCGTCGACGGCGGTGGCCCGCAGCGAGACCTTGCCGTCGTCAATCAGCAGGATGTCGCCGACCTGCACGTCCTGGGGCAGGCCCTTGTGCGTGGTGGAGACGATCTCGGCCGTGCCGGGAACGTCTTCGACGGTGATGGTGAAGGTGTCCCCGACGTTGAGGAAATGGGGACCGTCCTCGAACCGGCCGAGCCGGATCTTCGGACCCTGCAGGTCCGCAAAGATTCCGACGGCCTTGCCCAGCTCCTCCGCGGCGCGGCGCACGTTCTCATAAGTGTTGTTGTGGACCGAGTGGTCGCCGTGGCTCATGTTCATGCGGGCCACGTCAACGCCCGCGCGCAGCACGGCCACGGTGTTCTCGTAGCTGGCGATCGCAGGACCGAACGTGGCAACAATCTTTGCGCGTCTCATAGCCTCCACCCTAGTCCGGATCGCGCATTTGTGCAGGCTGTGCGGGGCCCCTCCGGGCGTGTCCGGGCAGTTGCGGCGCCCCGCCGTTCCGGGCCCGGGCAGCACAATTCACGGTCGGCGCCGGGAGAACCCCGGTGCCGGCCGTGATGTCCGCTCCGGCCGGGGCCGAGGAGGCGCAGGCATACGCCTGTGCCTCCTTCGATCCCGTTCCGCCGGTGCTACAGCGGGGCGATGGCCTGGTCGGTCGGCGCCACCGGCGCCGGCAGCCGGGTGGAGCCCATCAGCCACTTGTCGACGGCGGCCGCGCAGGCCCGGCCCTCGGCGATCGCCCAGACGATGAGCGACTGGCCGCGGCCGGCGTCGCCCGCGGCGAAGACGCCGGGGCGGCTGGTCATGTAGTAGCCGTCGCGGACCACGTTGCCGCGGTCATCGAACTCGGCGCCCACCTGCTCCGCCAGGCCGGCCGGCTCCGGGCCGGTGAAGCCCAGCGACAGGAAGACCAGGTCCGCCGGGATGATGCGCTCGGTGCCGGCCTTGGGGAGGCGGCGCCCGTCCACGAACTCGGTCTCGGCGACCTTGACGCCGGTCAGCACGCCGTTCTCCCCCACGAATTCGACGGTGGAGGCAAGGTAGGTCCGCTCGCCGCCTTCCTCGTGGGCGCTGGCGACCTCGAACAGCGTGGGGTACATCGGCCAGGGCTGGTGCGCGGGGCGTTCCAGCGGCGGCTGCTTGCCGATGGCCAGGGTGGTGACGGAGGCCGCCTGCTGCCGGTGCGCGGTGCCCAGGCAGTCGGCGCCGGTGTCGCCGCCGCCGAGGATGACCACGTGCTTGCCCTCCGCGCTGATCTGCCGCTTGACGGTATCGCCGGCGACGACGCGGTTGGCCTGCACGAGGTAGTCCATGGCGAAGTGCACGCCGTCGAGTTCCCGGCCCGGGATGGGCAGGTCCCGCGGAACGGTGGCGCCGGTGGTGACCACCACGGCGTCGTACCGGCGGCGCAGCTGCTCCCAGCTGATGTCGCGGCCGACCTCGACGCCGGTGCGGAACCGGGTGCCTTCGGCGCGCATCTGCTCCAGGCGGCGGTCCAGGTGGACCTTTTCCATCTTGAAGTCCGGGATGCCGTAGCGCAGCAGCCCGCCGATCCGGTCGTCCCGCTCGTAGACGGCGACGGTGTGCCCGGCACGGGTCAGCTGCTGGGCCACGGCCAGGCCGGCCGGGCCGGAGCCGACGACGGCGATGGTCTTGTCCGTCAGCCGTTCGGGGATGTGCGGCTGCACCCAGTCCTCGTCGAAGGCCTGGTCGATGATCGAGACCTCCACCTGCTTGATGGTCACCGGCGGCTGGTTGATGCCCAGCACGCAGGAGGCCTCGCACGGTGCCGGGCAGAGCCGGCCGGTGAACTCGGGGAAGTTGTTCGTGGCGTGGAGCCGCTCGATGGCCTCCTCGCCCTTGTCCCGCCACATCAGGTCGTTCCACTCCGGGATCAGGTTGCCCAGCGGGCAGCCCTGGTGGCAGAACGGGATGCCGCAGTCCATGCAGCGTCCGGCCTGGGCCTTGAGCACGCCCTTGTCCTGTGCCTCATAGACTTCCTTGAAATCCATGATCCGCACGGGAACGGGCCGGCGGGGCTGGGTCTGGCGCTCGCGCACCTTCAGGAATCCGCGGGGATCAGCCACCGGTAACCTCCAGAATCTTGGTCCAGGCTTCGCTGCCGTCGGGGTCCAGCCCCGCGTCCACAGCCGAGGCCCGGGCGTCGAGCACCGCCGCGTAGTCGCGCGGCAGCACCTTGGTCATACGGGACACGGTCTCCTCGAAGCGCTCCAGCAGTTCCGCTGCGAGCCGGGAACCGGTCTCCTCTGCATGCTTGATCATCAGGGCACGGACAATCTCCGTGTCCTCGGCGTCGAGCGGCTGCAGCAGCAGCTCGCCCGAGTCCAGGGCCTCCTTGTTGACCCGGACTTCCGGCAGGTCCAGCACATAGGCCGTGCCGCCGGACATGCCGGCGCCGAAGTTACGGCCGGTGCGGCCCAGGATCAGGGCCTGGCCGCCGGTCATGTATTCACATCCGTGGTCGCCGATGCCCTCGACGACGGCGGTGGCCCCGGAGTTGCGCACCAGGAACCGTTCTCCCACCTGGCCGCTGAGGAACATCTCGCCGCTGGTGGCGCCGTAGCCGATCACGTTGCCGGCAATGACGTTCCGGTCCGCTTCAAAGGTGTTGGCGCGGTCCGGGCGCACAATGATCCGTCCGCCGGAAAGGCCCTTGCCCACGTAGTCGTTGGAGTCGCCGAACAGCCGCAGCGTGATGCCGGCCGGCAGGAACGCCCCGAGGGACTGCCCGGCCTGTCCGGTGAGGGTGACGTCGATGGTGTCGGTGGCCAGGACGTCGGTGCCGAAGGTCTTCGTCACCACATGGCCGAGCATGGTGCCCACCGAACGGTCGGTGTTGATCACGTCCAGGGCGATCCGCACCGGCGCCCGGCGCTGCAGCGCGTCGGCGCTCATCTCGATGAGCTTGTTGTCGAAGTGCGCGTCCAGCTCGTGGTTCTGGCCCACCATGTTGCGCAGCGGGGCGCCCGGATCCACCTCGTGGCCGCGCAGGATCGGCTCCAGGTCCAGCCCGTCGGCCTTCCAGTGGTCCACCGCGGCCTGCACGTCGAGCATCTCGGAGTGGCCGATGGCCTCCTCCAGGGAGCGGAAGCCGAGCTCGGCGAGAATCTCGCGGACCTCTTCGGCAAGGAACTCGAAGAAGTTCACCACGAACTCCGGCTTGCCGGAGAACCGGGCCCGCAGCTCGGGATTCTGCGTGGCCACGCCCACCGGACAGGTGTCCAGGTGGCAGACACGCATCATGATGCAGCCGGAGACCACCAGCGGGGCGGTCGCGAAACCGAACTCCTCACCGCCGAGCAGGGCGGCGATGACGACGTCGCGGCCGGTCTTCAGCTGTCCGTCCACCTGGACCACGACGCGGTCGCGCAGGCCGTTGAGCATCAGGGTCTGCTGGGTTTCCGCCAGGCCGAGCTCCCACGGCGCACCGGCGTGCTTCAGCGAGTTCAGCGGGGAGGCGCCGGTGCCGCCGTCGTGCCCGGAAACGAGCACGACGTCGGCCTTGGCCTTGGTCACGCCCGCGGCCACGGTGCCGATGCCGGCCTCGGAGACCAGCTTCACGTGCACCCGGGCGCTCGGGTTCGAGCGCTTGAGGTCGTAGATCAGCTGGGCGAGGTCCTCGATGGAGTAGATGTCGTGGTGCGGCGGCGGGGAGATCAGGCCGACGCCGGGGGTGGAGTGCCGGGTGCGGGCCACCCAGGGGTAGACCTTCTGCGCCATCAGCTGGCCGCCCTCGCCGGGCTTGGCGCCCTGGGCCATCTTGATCTGCAGGTCATCGGCGTTGGTCAGGTACAGGCTGGTCACGCCGAACCGGCCGGAGGCGACCTGCTTGATCGCCGAGCGGCGTTCCGGATCCAGCAGCCGGTCCACGTCCTCGCCGCCCTCGCCGGTGTTGGACTTGGCGCCGAGGCGGTTCATGGCGATGGCCAGCGTCTCGTGCGCCTCCTTGGAGATGGAGCCGTAGCTCATGGCTCCGGTGGAGAAGCGCTTCACGATGGACTCGACCGGCTCCACCTCCTCCAGCGGCACCGGCGGACGCTGCCCGGCGCGGAAACCGAGCAGGCCGCGCAGGGTCATGAGGTTCTTCGACTGGTCGTCCACGCCGCGCGTGTAGGCCTTGAAGATGTCGTAGCGGCGTTCCCGCGTGGCGTGCTGGAGGCGGAAGACCGTCTCGGGGTTGAACAGGTGCGGCGGGCCTTCGCGGCGCCACTGGTATTCGCCGCCGTTCTCCAGGGCGCGGTGCGGCTGCTCCAGGCCGTCGGACGGGTACGCCTCGGCGTGCCGTGCGGCGGCTTCGGCGGCGATCACGTCGAGGCCGACGCCGCCGAGCTGGGTCTGGGTGCCGTGGAAGAACTCGTCCACGAGTTCCTGGCCGAGGCCGATGGCCTCGAAGGTCTGCGCCCCGCAGTAGGAGGCCACCGTGGAGATGCCCATCTTGGACATGATCTTCAGGACGCCCTTGCCCAGGCCCTTGATCAGGTTGGCCACGGCCTGTTCCCGGGTGACGCCGGGCAGGTCGCCGCTGCGCACGAGTTCCTCGCAGCTTTCCATGGCCAGGTACGGGTTCACCGCGGAGGCGCCGTAACCGATCAGGGCAGCGACGTGGTGCACCTCGCGGACGTCGCCGGCTTCGACCAGCAGCGAGATCTTGGTGCGGTTGGCGCTCTTGAGCAGGTGGTGGTGCACGGCGGAGAGCAGCAGCAGCGACGGGATGGGCGCCCACTGGGCGTTGGAGTCCCGGTCGGAGAGCACGATGTAGTGCACGCCGCGGTTGACGGCGCCGGAGACCTTTTCGCAGATTTCCGTGATCCGGGCACGCAGCTCGGATTCCCCGCCCTCGGGCCGGTACAGGCCGCGGACCTTGAGGCTGAGCTTTTCGCCGTCGTCGCCGCGCAGGTTCACGATCTTGGCGAGTTCGTCATTGTTGATGACCGGGAACTTCAGGGCGATCTGCCGGCTGCGGACCTGTCCGGAGGCGAGCAGGTTGCCGTTGGGTCCGATCGAGGCCCGCATGGAGGTGACCAGTTCCTCGCGGATGGCGTCCAGCGGCGGGTTGGTGACCTGGGCGAAGGACTGCACGAAGTAGTCGAAGAGCAGCCGCGGCCGCTGGGACAGCACGGCGATGGGGGTGTCGGAGCCCATGGCGCCCAGCGGTTCGGCGCCGGTGCGGGCCATCGGGCCCAGCAGGATCCGCAGCTCTTCCTGGGTGTAGCCGAAGGTGCGCTGGCGGCGGTTGATGGACGCGGAGCTGTGCAGCACGTGCTCGCGTTCGGGCAGGTCCTCCAGGGAGACCTGGTTCTCCCGCACCCAGTCCGCCCACGGGTTGGCGGCGGCGACCTCGGCCTTGATCTCGTGGTCCTCGATCAGCCGGCCGGCCTCGGTGTCCACCAGGAACATCTTGCCGGGCGAGACGCGGCCCTTACGGACCACCTTGGCGGGGTCGATGTCGACGACGCCCACCTCGGAGGCCAGGACCACGAGCCCGTCCTCGGTCACCCAGTACCGGGCCGGGCGCAGACCGTTGCGGTCCAGCACGGCCCCGACCTGCGTGCCGTCGGTGAAGGAGACGGCGGCGGGGCCGTCCCACGGCTCCATCAGCATGGAGTGGTACTGGTAGAACGCCCGCCGGGCCGGATCCATGGAGGCGTGGTTCTCCCACGCTTCGGGAATCATCATCATGATGGCGTGGGCGATGGGCCGCCCGGAGAGCATCAGCAGCTCGGCGACCTCGTCGAAGGACGCGGAGTCGGAAGCCCCGGGGGTGCAGATGGGGAACAGTTCCTCGGGGGTCTCGCCCAGCAGCGGGTGGCTGAGCTGGGACTGCCGGGCCCGCATCCAGTTCCGGTTGCCCTTGACGGTGTTGATCTCCCCGTTGTGGGCGATGGTGCGGAACGGCTGCGCCAGCGGCCAGGACGGGAAGGTGTTGGTGGAGAACCGCGAGTGGACGATGCCCAGGCGGGACTTGAACCGCGGGTCGGACAGGTCCGGGAAGAAGGGTTCCAGCTGCGCGGTGGTGACCATGCCCTTGTAGACCATGGTCTTGGAGGACAGGGACGGGAAGTACACGCCGAACTTGTTCTGGCTGCGCTTGCGCACCCGGAAGGCCCGGGCGTCCAGGTCCTCGAGGCCGGTGCCCTCGGCCGGGGCCAGGAAGACCTGGGCGAAGTACGGCATGCAGGCGCGGGACATGGGGCCCACCAGGTCGGCGGCCACGGGGACCTCGCGCCAGCCGAGCACCTGCAGGTCCTCGGATTCGGCGATGGCTTCGACACCGGCGCGGGCAGTGGCCTGCTCGGAGGCCTCGGTGGGCAGGAAGGCGGTGCCGGCCACGTACCGGCCGGCCGGCGGCAGGTCGAAGCCGACGACGGCGCGGAGGAACTCGTCGGGCACCTGGGTGAGGATGCCGGCGCCGTCGCCGGTTCCCTCGTCGGCGCCCACGGCGCCGCGGTGTTCGAGGTTGCGCAGGGCGGTCAGGGCCGCGTCGACGATGTCGTGGCCCGGTGTTCCGCGGAGCGTGGCGATGACGGCGAGGCCGCAGGCGTCCTTTTCGTTTTCGGAGCGGTAGAGCCCGGTATCCGCCGGGTACGCGGCGAAGCGTTCGAACGGTGAAGGCACGGAGCCCCCGGTAGGCAGGGAATCAATCATGAGAGGTAGGTCCTTCCCCTGGGTAAGCACGGGAGGGGACGACGCTGGCCCCGGCGGAGGACGTGTCCTCCGCGGCGTGTTGATGATTGTACGGTCCGCCGGCGGGTCAAAGCCCGGGTTCTGCTTCGGGAACTTTGCCTTCGCTGGCGGTCGCGTGTGCCTGCCTCCGGCCCCTGGTTGTTCGGGGCGGTGTGCAGCGCTCGAGCCACGCCGGTGTGGCGGCCATGTCAGGCCGGGAGGTGACCCGGTACTGCTCTCTGGCGGGCCCGGAGAACCCGGGCGGACGGGGATCCTATGAGTGACGGATCACTTCTCCCCGTTTTTTGTCTCTGCGACATTAGCACGCGGGGTGGCCCCGGACGCATCCGTGGAGGCTTCCGTTTCGGAAGTGTTATCGGCCGGTGACGTGGCGGTTTCCTCCTCCGGAGCGTGGCCGGGCAGGTAGGGGGACGGCTCCCTGCCGCGCCGGGCGCGCAGGGACAGGACGACGAACACGGCGACGGAGACGAGGAACAGCCCGGCGCTGGTAAAGACGTTCAGCCGTTGTGTGACGCCGAGCAGCGTAATCATTTCGGCCTCGTCGATGCGCAGCAGTTCGATCCAGGTCCGGCCGGCGGTATACACGGCCGCGTAGAGCCAGAACAGCCGCCCGCCGCGCAGCCGGAACCGCCGGTCCACGAGGAGCAGGAGCCCGACGCCAGCCAGGTTCCACAGCGACTCGTAGAGGAAGGTGGGGTGGAACAGGGTGCCGGGCAGTTCCCCGGCCGGGAAGTTCGGATTGTCGGCGTCGATCTGCAGGCCCCAGGGCAGGTCGGTGGGCCCACCGAACAGCTCCTGGTTGAACCAGTTACCCCAGCGTCCGACCGCCTGGGCCAGCAGCAGGCCCGGGGCGGCGGCGTCGGCAAAGGTGGAGAGCTTGATCCCGGCCCGGCGGCAGCCGATCCAGGCGCCCACCGCACCGAGCGCGACGGCGCCCCAGATGCCCAGTCCCCCCCGCCAGACCTGCGGGATCAGCGCCAGGTCGCCGTCGGGCCCGAAGTAGGCATCGGGCGAGGAAATGACGTGGTAGAGCCGCCCGCCGATGATGCCGAACGGAATGGCCCAGATCGCGATGTCCCAGACGGCGTCGGCCGGCATCCCGCGTTTCTTCCAGCGGGCGCTGGTCAGCCACAGGCCGAGGGCTATCCCGGCCAGGATGCACAGCGCGTAGGCGTGGATGGTCAGCGGGCCCAGCGAGAAGCTGCTGAAGTCGGCCGAAGGGCTGGGGATCGCGGCGGGCACCATCCCGGAGATCAGGGGCATCAGTTGCTCTTTCGTGTTCCTGTGCTCAGGTCGCGGGCGAGGGCGCCCACGGCGTCGGGTCCGCCGTCGCGGAGCGCGGCGACCAGGGCCGTACCCACGATAACGCCGTCGGCGTAGGAACCGATCTCGGCCACGTGGCCGGCGTTGGAAACGCCCAGGCCCACGCAGACCCGCTCCGCGCCGGCGTCGCGCGCGGACTGCACGACGCCGCGGGCGGCGTCGGACACTGCGGTCCGGGCGCCGGTGACGCCCATGATGGAGACGGCGTAGACGAAGCCGCGGCTCGCGGCCACGGTGCTCTTCATCCGTTCCGGTGTCGAGGAGGGGGCCACGAGGAACACCCGGTCCAGCCCGTACCGGTCGGAGGCGGTGATCCACTCCTCGGCCTCGTCCGGAATCAGGTCGGGGGTGATCAGCCCGGCGCCGCCGGCGTCGGCCAGGCGGCGGGCGAACTCATCCACGCCCATGCGCATGACCGGGTTCCAGTACGTCATGACCAGCACGGCGGCGTCGGTCTCCGCGGTGATTCCGGCGACGACGTCGAACACCTCGCTGACCCGGAAGCCTCCGGCCAGCGCTTCGGTGGTGGCGGCCTGGATGACCGAGCCGTCCATCACGGGGTCGGAGTACGGGATGCCGATCTCGATGAGGTCGGCGCCGCCGCGGGCGAGCTCGATGCCGGCGGCGATGGTGGACTGCACGTCCGGGTAGCCGGCCGGAAGGTAGCCGATCAGGGCGGCCCGGCCGTCGGCCAGGGCCCGGTCGATGGCCCGGGCGGATTTGCTCTGCGGTGCGGCCGGGTTCACAGCTGCTCCCCTTCCTTGCCGATCTCGGCCTCGGCCGAGGGCTTGTCCAGCAGGTCGAACCATTCCGCGGCGGTGGCGACGTCCTTGTCACCGCGCCCGGAGAGGTTCACGATGACGATCTTGTCGCCCGGCTCGCCGTCCTCGGCGGCCAGCCGGCGGCCGACCTTGATGGCGCCGGCCAGGGCGTGCGAGGACTCGATGGCCGGGATAATGCCTTCGGTGCGGCACAGCAGCCGGAAGGCCTCCATCGCCTCGGCGTCGGTGATCGGCTCGTAGGCGACCCGGCCGATGTCGGCCAGGTAGGAATGCTCCGGACCGACGCCGGGGTAGTCCAGGCCGGCGGAGATGGAGTGCGACTCCACGGTCTGGCCGTCTTCGTCCTGCATCAGGTAGGAGCGGGCGCCGTGCAGCACACCGGGCCGGCCGAGGGTGATGGTGGCGGCGTGGCGGCCGGTTTCGACGCCGTCGCCGCCGGCCTCGAAGCCGAAGATCCGCACCGAGGGGTCATCCAGGAAGCCGTGGAAGATGCCAATGGCGTTGGAGCCGCCGCCGATGCAGGCACACACGGCGTCGGGCAGCCGGCCGGCCTGCTCCAAGATCTGGGCGCGGGCCTCCTCGCCGATCACTTCGTGGAAGTAGCGGACCAGGGCCGGGAACGGATGCGCCCCGGCGGCGGTGCCCAGCAGGTAGTGGGTGGAGTCAACGTTGGCGACCCAGTCCCGCAGGGCCTCGTTGATGGCGTCCTTGAGCGTCTTCGAGCCGTTTTCCACCGGAATCACGGTGGCGCCGAGCAGCTCCATACGGGCCACGTTCAGCGCCTGCCGGCGGCAGTCCTCGGCACCCATGTAGACCACGCACTCCATGCCCAGCAGGGCCGCGGCGGTGGCGCTGGCGACGCCGTGCTGGCCGGCGCCGGTTTCGGCGATCAGCCGGGTCTTGCCCATCCGCTGCGCCAGCAGCGCCTGGCCGAGCACGTTGTTGATCTTGTGCGAGCCGGTATGGTTCAGGTCCTCGCGCTTGAGGAAGATCCGCACTCCCCCGGCGTGCTCGGAGAACCGCTTGGCCTCGGTCAGCAGCGACGGGCGTCCGGAGTAGTTCCGGTTCAGCTCCTTCACCCGGGCAGTGAACTCCGGATCAAACTTGGCCTTTTCGAAGGTATCGGTGAGCTCGTCGAGGGCGGCGATCAGCGACTCGGGCATCCACCGCCCGCCGAAGCTGCCGAAGTAGGGACCGGGGGCATGCCGCAGCGACCCTTCCCGGCCCAGGAAGGCCGCGACGGCCTCCTCGTTCATCGCATCTGCTGCGGCGTCCGGCTCGGCGGCTGTGCTGCCGGCGGGCTCCGGGGTCCCGGTCATCGTGGGCTTCCTGTCCTGCTAGGGCCCGGTGCTCCGGGCGGTGTCAAGGCGCGGCGGTCAGCGTGCCGCGGCGGGGCGGGCCGCGATGGCGTCGCGGCCGGCCCGGGTGAAGGCGTTAATGGTGCCCAACGGGTCGTTGTGCCGTACGAGGGCCTCACCGACGAGCACGGCGTTGGCGCCCTCCCGGGCGTACTGCGCGACGTCGGCCGCATCGCGGACGCCCGATTCGGCGACCAGCAGCGGGCCGGCGGGGATCTGCCCGGCCAGCCGCGCGAAGACGGCACGGTCGACGTCGAGGGTCTTGAGGTTGCGGACGTTGACGCCGATGATGCGGGCGTCCACGGCCAGGGCGCGCTCCACTTCCTCAGGGGTGTGGGTCTCGACCAGGGCGTTCATGCCCAGCTCGTGGGTGAGCTCGAGGAAGCCTCGCAGCCGCGCGTCGTCGAGCGCGGCGACGATCAGCAGCACCAGGTCGGCGCCGTGGGCGCGGGCCTCGTGGATCTGGTACTCGTCGACGGTGAAGTCCTTGCGCAGCAGCGGCACGTCCACGGCGGCGCGGACGGCGTCGAAGTCCGCCAGCGACCCGCCGAAGCGGCGGGCTTCGGTGAGGACGCTGATCACGGCCGCGCCGCCGTCGGCGTAGCGGGAGGCCAGGGCCGCCGGATCGGCGATGTCGGCCAGGGCCCCCTTGGAGGGGCTGCTGCGCTTGACCTCGGCGATGACCTTCAGCTCGGCGCGGGCTGGGTCCGTGCCGCCCAGCGCGGCCCAGGCGTCCCGCGGGGCGGGCGCCTGGGCTGCCTGTGCGCGCAGGTCCGCGAGCGAAACCTCTCGGCGGCGGGACTCCATGTCCTCGCGGACGCCGACGATGATGTCGTCGAGGACGCTCACTTAGTGGCCGGAGTTCTTCAGCTTCGAACCGTTGACGCCGTAGCCGGCCTTCTTCATGGCCCAGCCCACGATGAGGCCGGCGCCCATGACGGCCAGGCCGATCACGAACCACAGGACGCTGGCGATGATGTAGCCCACGCTGGAGATGCCGGCGCCGACGATCATGATCAGGACGCAGGTCCACGCGGCCGGGGTGTTGCCGTGGCCGATGGTCTCATCGTGGATGGAAGCGTGGGTGTTCGGCTCCCCGCTGTTGGCAGCCTTCTCATTGCTGGCTTCCAGGTGGCGTTCGGTGGCGTTTGCGCCCATGGTGTTTCTCTCCCTCAAAAAACGGACTGTTCCCATTCTGCCATTAGCTGCCCGGTTCCCGGTCACATGTGTCGGACCGGGTGAGCCGCGGCGGCGGGACGATCAGCGGCCGGTGGGGTCCTCGCCGCGGCTGAGCCGGTCCCAGCTGTCGATGTCGTCGATCGGCTCGCCGTCGGTGTTGCCGGCGGCGGTGCTGTAACGGCGCGAGGCCTTCCAGCCGCGCCCGGCCACGGCCAGCCAGACGGCGGACAGCAGGATCAGCACGCCGGCGGCCAGCGCGAGCCAGGGCATGACGGTCATCTGCACCTCGATCCCGGCGCCGCCGCTGACCCCGGTGGCTTCGCCGATCGCGCCGGCGGCGCCCTGGGCGGGGTCGCGGATGATGATCCAGCTGGCGACAATCACCCCGGCGCCCGCGAGCAGCAGCACCACGGCGATCACGGCGCGCGCGATCCGTCCGGCGATCGATGCGGCGAGGGCGGCCGCCAGCGCCACCAGGGCGAAGGCGGTGACGGACGTCGCGGCGTCGGATCCGGGTACGGCGACCTGCGGGGTCTGCACCGCGGCCTCCGGCAGGGTGACGTCCAGCCAGGTGCGGGTGGTGGTGGCGAATGCCAGGACGGCGGCGGCGACGGCGCCGAGCACTACGGTGCCCTTGCGCTGCCAGGCCTTGACAGGGGTGCTCATCGGAGGGCCTCCTCGGGTGTTGCAGTGGCCGGCAGCGGCGCGTCGGCCGCTGCCGGGTCCGCGGCCGGGGCCGCTGCGGGGGCGGTCTCCGGGGCGGCGACGGCGTGCAGCCCCGCGGCGATCAGCGCCGCGCGCAGCGGCGCGGCGGCCTTGTTCACGGTCTCCTGCGCCTCGGCGTCGAGGTCGGAATCGTTGACGATGCCGCCGCCGGCCTGCACGTAGGCGCGGCCGCCGCGCAGCAGCGCGGAGCGGATGGCGATGGCCATGTCCATGTCGCCGGCGAAGTCGAGGTAGCCGACCACGCCGCCGTAGATGCCGCGGCGGTGCGGTTCCAGCTCATCGAGCAGCCGCAGGGCCCGCGGTTTCGGCGCTCCCGAGAGGGTGCCGGCGGGGAACGTGGCGGCCAGCACGTCGTAGGCGGCCGAGGCGGGCGAGAGTTCCCCGACCACGGTGGAGACCAGGTGCATGATGTGGCTGAACCGCTCCACCTCCATGAACTGGGTGACGTCCACGCTGCCGGGCCGGCAGACCTTGGACAGGTCGTTGCGGGCCAGGTCCACCAGCATCAGGTGTTCGGCGCGTTCCTTTTCATCGGCGAGCAGGTCCTCGGCGAGGGTGCGGTCCTCCTCGAGGGTCTTCCCGCGCGGCCGGCTGCCGGCGATCGGATGGGTGATGACCTCCCGCCCGGTCACCGTCACCAGGGCCTCCGGGGAGGATCCGACGATGGCGAACGGCTCCCCCGCGGCGTCGGTGAAGTTGAACAGGTACATGTAGGGGCTGGGGTTGGTGGTGCGCAGCACCCGGTAGACGTCCAGCGGATCCGCGTCGCACTCGGCCTCGAAGCGGCGCGAGACCACCACCTGGAACACCTCGCCGTCCACGATCGCTTCCTTGGCGCGTTCGACGGCGCGCAGGTACTCGGGGCGCGGCCAGCGTTCCTCCACGCGGGACAGATCAGGCGCGGCCCGGCCGCCGTCGAGCCCGGACACCGGCTGCGCGGTGGGCGCGGCCAGCCGGGCGCGCATCTCCTGCAGGCGGGCGACGGCGTCGTGCCAGGCCTCGTCCACGCGCTCGTCGGTGCCGTCGAAGTTGATGGCGTTGGCGACGAGGGTGACCGTGCCGTCGCTGTTGTCGTGGATCACCATGTCGGTCACCAGGTTCATGGCCAGCTCGGGCAGGCCCAGGTCGTCAGCGGGCGGGGAGGTCAGCCGTTCCCAGTGCCGGACGGTGTCCCAGCCGATGAAGCCGACCAGCCCGGAGGTGAACGGCGGCAGTCCCTCGAACCGTTCGGTGCGCAGCAGCTTAACGGTGTCCCGCAGCGCATCCACCGGGCTGCCGCCCTGCGGCACGCCGGCGGGCGGCTCGCCGAGCCAGTGCGCCTCGCCGTCGCGGGTGGTGAGGGTGGCCCGGGACCGGGCGCCGATGAAGGAGTAGCGGGACCAGACGCCGCCGGACGCGGCGGACTCCATCAGGAACGTGCCGGGGGCGCCGCCGCCGAGCTTGCGGTAGATGCCGATGGGCGTGTCGGCGTCGGCCAGCAGCACCAGCCGCACCGGGACCACGCGGTGGTTGGCGGCCAGCGAGCGGAACTCGTCGAGGCCGGGGGTGATCGTTCCTAGGTCCTGCATGCTGCTCTCTTCGTTAAAGGGTCTGGGCAGGCGGCGGGCAGCCGCCGGTGGCGGACGGGATCAGCCGGCGACGGCGGGCAGGTCCCGGCCTTCGAAGCAGGTCCGGGTGCCGGTGTGGCAGGCGGCGCCTACCTGGTCCACCCGGACCAGCAGGGCGTCTCCGTCGCAGTCGAGGGCGACCGACTTGACCCGCTGGATGTGGCCGGAGGTGTCGCCCTTGCGCCAGTACTCCTGACGGGAGCGGGACCAGAAGGTCACGCGGCCGGTGCTCAGGGTTCGGTGCAGGGCCTCATCGTCCATCCAGCCGAGCATGAGCACCTCGTTGGTGTCGAACTGCTGGATGACGGCGGCCACCAGGCCGGCGTCGTCGCGCTTGAGGGCGGCGGCGATGGCCGGATCGAGGCCGGGCACGGCGGGGGAAACGGGGGCGGGGGTTTCGGAAGGCATCGATACCGATTCTAGTGTCATCCGCCGCCTTGGCGGTCGGTGTGTCAGGGACGCGGCCGCGCGGCGCCCGGCCGGGGCGGAGCCGGCGGGAGGGGCTACCGGGAGAAGCACGCCGTTTGGCGGCCGCAGCGGGCGAGTTCAGGAGCTAAAGCACGGGAAGCATGCTAGTTTCACATTGATGCACTTCGTACAACCCTCCCGTGAAGTCCTGGCCGAGACCCTTCTCGCGGCCGGGCCCGAAGCGCCGACCCTTTGCGAGGGGTGGCGCACCAAGGAGCTGGCTGCGCATCTGTATCTGCGTGAGCACCGCCCGGCCGCTGCCGCGGGCATTGTCTTCAAGCCGCTGGCCAAGCGCGCGGAGAAGGCCGTCCGGGACCTGGCCGAGCGCTCAGCCGACCCGAAGGCGTATGAGAAGCTGGTCCGCCGCTTCCGCTCAGGCCCGCCGGCCCTGTCCCCCATGAACCTGAAGTCCGTGGACAACAGCGCCAACCTGACCGAGTACTTCGTGCATACCGAAGACGTCCGGCGCGCCGGTGACCGGTGGGCGCCGCGGTCCCTGGACCCGGCCTACGCCGACGCGTTGTGGGGAGACCTGATCCGCCGCGCGGCGCTGCTCTACCGCGGCGTCGACCTCGGCATTGTCCTGGTCCGCCCTGACGGTCCGCGGCACGTGGCCAAGCGGGCCGCCGTGTCGGTGGCCATCGTCGGTGACCCGGGCGAGCTGCTGCTGCACGCGCACGGCCGGACGAAGCAGTCGCTGGTCATGTTCGAAGGCCAGCCCGACGCGATCGCCCTGCTGCAGAGCGCCGACATCGGCATTTAGCCGCCCTCGCCCCACTGGCGAAGATCCGCGCCGCTGAGCGAAGCAGTTCATAGCCGCGCCCTCCGCTTCGCACCCACGCCCTCCGCTTCGCTTCAATCCCCTCCACTTCGGGCAGCTCCTCCGGTTGCAGGCGGAGGAAACGCGCGGACTGGAGGGGCACAACCCAAAGTGGAGGAACTCCGGCCGCCGTCAGCCCCACCGGTCCGCCTACGACAAAGGCGCCCCACCGAATGGTGGGACGCCCTTGCCTGCCACGGAACCGTCAGATGGTCGCGGCGTCGATGACGAAGCGGTAGCGGACGTCGGACTTCAGCACCCGCTCGTAGGCGGCGTTGATGTCTTCGGCGCTGATCAGCTCCACCTCGGGGGCGATGCCGTGCTCGGCGCAGAAGTCCAGCATCTCCTGGGTCTCGGCGATGCCGCCGATGTTGGATGCCGCGTAGGAGCGGCGCTGGTTCATCAGGGTGAAGACCGAGACCGGCAGCGGCTCGGGCGGAGCGCCCACGCTGACCATGGTCCCGTCCAGGCGCAGCAGCGACAGGTACTGCTGCAGGTCCACCGGGGCGCTGACCGTGTTGATGATCAGGTCGAACGAGCCGGCCAGCTTGTCGAACGTGTCGGCGTCGCTGGTGGCGTAGTAGTCCTTGGCCCCGAAGCGCAGTCCGTCCTCCTGCTTGCTCAGGGTCTGGGACAGGACGGTCACCTCGGCGCCCATCGCGGCCGCGATCTTCACGGCCATGTGGCCGAGCCCGCCCATGCCGACGACGGCGACCCGCTTGCCCGGCCCGGCGTTCCAGTGCGCCAGCGGCGAGTAGGTGGTGATGCCGGCGCAGAGCAGCGGAGCCGCGGCTTCATAGGAGATACTCTCCGGGACCCGGAGCACAAAGTGGTCGTTGACCACCACGGAGGTGGAGTAGCCGCCCTGGGTGATGCTGCCGTCCACGTCCTTGCTGGCATACGTGCCGACGTTGCCGTTCAGACAGTACTGCTCCATGCCGGCCTTGCAGTTCTCACATTCGCGGCAGGAGTTGACCAGGCAGCCGACCCCGACCCGGTCCCCGACCTGGTGCCCGGTGACCTCGGAGCCGACTTCGGCGACGGTTCCGACGATTTCGTGGCCCACCACCTGCGGATAGGCAATCGGGCCCCACTCGCCGCGGACCGTGTGGATGTCCGAGTGGCAGATTCCGGCGTAGGCGATGTCGATGCGGACGTCGTGCGGGCCGACAGCGCGGCGCTCGATGGTGGTGGGAACCAGCGGGTCGGTGGCGGAGGTGGCCGCGTAGGCGCGTGCAGTGCTCAAGGATTCTCCAGACTGTGGGGTGTCCGTGCCGGTGGGCACTTAAAAGCCAAGTCCGCGCCGGGGCGGTTTATTTCCCCGAAGCGGACCTGGCTTCGACTTTTCTTCGCGTAACCCTTCGACACAACCCCCGCGAGGCCGGCCGGCAGGCGCCTAGCGGACCGGGTGTCCGGCGTCGCGGATGGCCTGCTTGACCTCGGCGATGGCGCTGTCCGGGCCGAAGTGGAACACGCTGGCGGCCAGGACGGCGTCGGCCCCGGCGTCCACGGCCGGCGGGAAGTGCTCGGGCTTGCCGGCGCCGCCGGACGCGATCAGCGGAACCTTCACTGCGGCGCGGACGGCGCGGATCATCTCCAGGTCGAAGCCCTCGCGGGTGCCGTCGGCGTCGATGGAGTTCAGCAGGATCTCGCCCACCCCGCGGTCCGTGGCTTCCTTCGCCCAGGCGACGGCGTCGATCCCGGTGCCGCGGCGGCCGCCGTGGGTGGTGACCTCGAAGCCCGACGCCGTGGCGCCCTCGGGCGCGCGGCGCGCGTCCACGGAGAGCACCAGCACCTGGGAGCCGAAGTGCCGGGTGATCTCGTCGATCACGTCCGGCCGGGCGACGGCGGCGGTGTTGATGGACGCCTTGTCCGCGCCGTAGCGCAGCAGCCGGTCCACGTCCGCGATGGTGCGCACTCCCCCGCCCACGGTCAGCGGAATGAAGACCTCCTCGGCGGTGCGGGAGACGACGTCGAACGTGGTCTCCCGGTTGCCGGAGGTGGCGGTGACGTCGAGGAAGGTCAGCTCGTCGGCGCCGGCGCGGTCATACCGGTGCGCGAGCTCCACCGGATCACCGGCGTCGCGCAGGCCCTCGAAGTTGATGCCCTTGACCACCCGGCCGTTGTCCACGTCCAGGCAGGGAATCACACGGATTGCAACGCTCATGCTCTGCTCCTGTCGGTTTCTGTCCGGGGGCGGGTCAGATGCGGCAGGCGTGGATGGAGCTGACCAGGATGGCGCGGGCGCCGAGCTCGTACAGCTCGTCCATGATCCGGTTGGTTTCGCTGCGCTTGATCATGGAGCGCACGGCCACCCAGGCGTCGTCACGCAGCGGGGAGACGGTGGGCGACTCCAGGCCCGGCGTGAGCGCGGCGGCCTGTTCAACCAGTTCGCGGCGGATGTCGTAGTCCATCATCACGTACTGCCGGGCCACCAGGACGCCCCGCAGGCGCCGGATGAGCACCTCCAGGCCGGGATGCGGGTCCCCGCCCATGCGGCCGATCAGCACGGCTTCGGACTTGAGGATCGGCTCGCCGAAGATCTCCATGCCGGCGGCGCGCAGGGTGGTGCCGGTTTCGACGACGTCGGCGATCGCATCGGCGACGCCGAGGCGCACCGAGGATTCCACGGCGCCGTCGAGGCGGACGACGGACGCGTTGATGCCGCGCTCGGCGAGGTAGGCGCGCAGCAGGCCGTCGTAGCTGGTGGCCAGGCGCTTGCCTTCAAGCTGCGCGACGTCGGTGAAGTCGCCGACCGGGCCGGCGAAGCGGAAGGTGGAGGCGCCGAAGCCCAGGCTCATCAGCTCCCGGGCTTCGACCTGGGCGTCGAGGAAGAGGTCACGGCCGGTGATGCCGACGTCGAGGGTGCCCGCGCCGACGTAGACCGCAATGTCGCGGGGGCGCAGGAAGAAGAATTCGACGTCGTTGTCCGGGTCCACCATGACCAGCTCGCGGGTGTCGCGGCGCTGGCGGTAGCCCGCCTCGGAGAGCATCTCGGAGGCGGATTCGGAGAGGGAGCCCTTGTTGGGCACGGCTACACGGATCATGGGTCAGGCTTTCTGTTCGCTTGAGGGCTGGGAGGACAGGCTGCTGCCGGGCCACGCGCGGGGCGCGTGGCTACAGATGCTTGTAGACGTCCTCAAGCGTCAGGCCCTTGGCGATCATCAGGACCTGCAGGTGGTAGAAGAGCTGGGAGATTTCCTCGGCCGTGGCTTCGTCGGATTCGTATTCGGCCGCCATCCACACTTCGGCGGCTTCCTCGACGACCTTCTTGCCGATGCCGTGGACTCCGGAGTCCAGCTCGGCCACGGTCCGCGAACCGGCGGGCCGGCTCGCTGCTTTCTCGCTCAGCTCCGTGAAGAGGTCTTCGAAGGTTTTCACAGGTCAAGGGTACGCTGTGGCGCCGGTTGCGGCGGAATCGGGGTGGCGGGTGTGACGGATCGTCCTTCAGCAAACGAGCCCGGGCGGCGCCGCGACGGCCGAGTCAGGAGTTCCTCAAACCGCGACCGCAATCGGGGCGATTAATGTGACCGGGTACGACCCCCGCCCTCGATCATGGCGCGGGCCTGGGTATTCTGTGTTCGACTCATCCCGGCTTCCGACCGCCGGTCCTGCCACGGTTGCCAGCTGCCTCCAATCTTTATTGGTGCGCTCCACAATCAAGTCATGCTCGAACTCGGCCACCGCCGCGAGCACGTGAAAGACCAATCGCCCACCCGGCGTCGTCTTATCGATCCCCTGGACAACGCGCGCAGCCCAACACGCCACCGGTCTTCCCCCGCCGTCGTGCAGCCGGTCCTCGACGCTTTCGAACCGGTCCACGAGAAGCGGCGCATCGGATCGCTGCTGGGCGCCGTCACCGACAAATACGGGCCGTCCGCACTGGGCCTGGGTCTGGCCGGCATTCGCTACAGCACAGAATGGGCAGTACCTGCCCGGAACGAAAAACGGGTACCCGCTACGCGGACGAATCCGGTCAACCGAGGCATAGCTTCCCCTCATCCGGACACTTCCGTCCGGTGCTTAGTCTCGCACCCGGGGGATCCAATGACGCTATCGGCCTTATCCCGCCGTGCCCGCAGGGCCGGTCCTCTTACTGCAGCTGCCACGGCGGCCGCGCTGATCTTCGGGCTCGCCGGCCCGGCCCAGGCATTCGCTCCGACGGCTGTTCCAGGCATACCGACAGGCGCCCAGTCCACCATCGGGCTGCTGGGCAACAGACCCGGCGCGACCAGCCTTCCCGTTCCGGTCAACGACTCGGTAAACGCCGCCGTCGACGTCGGCACCGGCAACCTCTCCGTCACGGTCAATGCCCTGCCGCTGCCCGGGGTGAACGGGGACACTGCACTGGGCATGGTCTACAACTCCCGGGCCACCGATGACGCCCAGAGCTTCGCCGGTCCACGCTGGACCCTGGCTCTGGCTTCCGCCGGGAAGCTCTCCACCACGTCCAAGGGCGTGCTGTTCACGTCCGGGGACGGCTACTCGGCCCTGTTCACCCCGGTATCGGGTTCCACCACCGCCTTCACACCTCCCAAGGGCGTGAAGGCGGACCTGGTGAAGACCTCCACCGGCTACACGCTCACCTCCCGGACCTCCGCCGAGGTGCAGACCTTCGACGCCGACGGCAAGGCCGTGTCGATCGCGGACCGCAACGGCAACAAGACCACGCTCACCTACAACGGCGCCCGGCCCACCAAGGTCGTCGGCACCCGCGGTACCGCCGGCGCCAAGACCGTCGACCTGACCTACGGCTCGGCCTCGGGCCTGCTGGAGCGGATGAGCCAGTCCAGCTCCGGCGCCACCCGCTACGCCGAATTCACCACCGACCCGTACGGTGAGAACACCATCGAGTTCCGTGACCTGGCCGGGAAGGTCACCAAGTTCGGCTACAGCGGCAGCCTGCTCACCCGCATCACCTCCCCGACCGGCTCCCAGGTGAACTTCACCTACGACGGCCAGGGCCGGGTCACCAAGATCGACCGACCCAACACCAGCGCCGGGTCCCCCGGCAGCTCCATCACCCGGATGAGCTACCCCTCGGCGACCCAGACGCTGCTGGCCGGTCCGAACACCAACCAGTCCGCCGCAGTGAACACCGTCCCGAGAACCACCTACACCCTGGACGGCAACGCCCGGGTCACCAACGTCGTGGACGCTGCCGGGCGCACCCGGTCCAAGACCTACACCGGGGACTTCGACACCCTCACCGCGACCCGCGGCACCGGCACGGACGCCTCAACCACGACCAACACCTACGGGTCCAATGCCGGGCAGTCGCTGACAGCCTCGGCCTCCTCCACCGGAGCCACCGGCAAGGCCGAGTACGGCAACACGGCCGCGAACACCAAATACCTGGCCACCTCAACCACCGACGACGCCGGGAACAAGAGCACCTACACCTTCAACGGCGCCGGCAACATGCTTTCCTCGACCGATGCGCTGGCCGCCCAAGCAAAGCTCACCTACAACGCCGACGGCACCGTCGCCACGGCCCTGGCCCCGGGCAACGGGTCCAACACCACCAGGTACACCTACAACGCGGACAAGCAGCTCACCCGCGTCACTCCGGTCACCGGCTCGTCCCTGGGGGTCAAGGACTTCACCTACGACCAGTGGGGCCGGGTAAAGACGGCAGGCGACGGCAACGGCAACTCCGTCTCCTACACCTATGACGCGATGGGCAGGGTCACCGGCGAGTCCTACTACGACCGGAACGTCACCTACGCCTACGACGCGGACGGCCGGATGACCAAACGGGTGGACCCTGCGGGAACCACCACCTTTGGCTATGACCAGCTCGGCCGGCTGACCTCCCGCGCCAACACCGCCGGCGGCGGGACCATCGCCTACGGCTACGACAAGGCCTCCAACCTGGTCTCCACCACCGACAGCCGCGGCACCACCACCTACACCTTCGACGACGCCGGCGTCCCGACCGCGCTGAACTACCTGCACAACGGCGTGGTCAAAACCCTGGCGTTCGCCGTCGACAACAAGGGCCGGCGCACAGACTCCTGGATGCAGGCCAGCACCGACCGCACCGTCTGGGCGGCCCGGACCCACACCGACTACGACAAGGCCGGCAAGGTCACCCGCGTCACCGCCCACACCGGGCCGGGCAACAACGACAACACGCCCGTCATGGACCTCACGTACTGCTATGCAGCCGGAACCAGCGCCGGCAACTGCAGCACGACGGCGGCCAACGACCGCTCCAAGGTCCAGTGGGTCAAGGACAACCTCACCGGGGCGGTCAGCACGTACACCTACGACAAGGCGGGGCGGCTCACCAAGGCCGTCGTTACCGGCGGGCCATCGCCGGCCACGTACACCTACACCTACGATGCCCGCGGCAACCGACTTACCGCCGGCGGCCCCGCAGGGACCCAGACGCTCACGGCCAATGCGGCGAACCAGATCTCCAGCAACGGGTACACCTTCGACGGCGCCGGGAACCTCACCAACGACCCCTCCGGGGCGTACTCCTACAACACGGCCCAGCAGATGACCCGGGTCACAAAGGGAGATAAGACGTACAAATACACGTATGCCGGCTCGTCCCAGGTCGAGGTGCTGTCCCAAACCACCCCGAACGGCGACTACCAGCTCACCTACGGCCGCACAGACGCCCAAGGCCTCCCCATCGTCGAGCAGCTCACCCGCATGGGGCAGACAGCCTACGTCGAGCACGACCCCGTCACCGGAGAGCCGCTGATGCTGCGCACCAGCACCGGGATGCAGTCCCTGTACGTCTATGACGGGACCGGCAACCCAGCCGCCCTGCTTACCAGCGGAGAGTACGCCGCGTTCGTCTACAACTACGACCCCTACGGCAAACCCACCCTCACCGAAGACTCCGGCGGCCTCGGCGTCCCGCAAAACCCGTACACCTTCAAAATCGGGCTGCAGGACCGGGCCACCGGATGGGTAAAGTACGGCCAACGCTGGTACAACCCCGACACCGGACGATGGACCCAAATGGACACCCTCGATGCACCACTGGACCCCGCAAACGCCAACCGCTACGCCTACGCCGCCAACGACCCCATCAACAACTCCGACCCCCTCGGGCTGAGTGTCTGCACTGTCACAGTGGGCGGCATCACCCTCGTGGTGTCATCGGCTGTCGGCGTCCTCAATCCACCCGCTGGATTCCTGATCGGCGCTGGGGGACTGCTGGCGAGTGAAGTCGGTTGTGGCTTTGACCCAGAACCTCCTGTGAACCAGGTTGATCCCCCAGATGCCAACGGTTGCCAAGTGAGTCCTTCAAATGGCTCGCGCTGGTGTTTCTAGGAAGGATGCATGCCAATGCGTAAGAGAATTCAGAGGGGTCTATGGGGTGGCATAGCGGCTCTGTCCGCCATGTCTATGGGTTTTGGCATAATCCGTCTCGTAGACCGCGGCATCCCTACTGGGGTCGCAGTCAGCTTTCTCGTTGTCGGAGTTGGGCTGCTCGTCTTGTTCGTCCTCTGCAGGAGCAAATGGATGAGCAATGAAGAAGGCTGAACAACTCTGACACCGGCAGCGCTGCGGATGCACGACCGTTGGGGTTTCCGTGACGCTTGGCTGAGCACAAACAAGGGCCAGGTCGCCCGTATTCGGGCGACCTGGCCCTTGTTCGTGCCGGAATGACCGCACGAAATCCGGCTGCCGGGAGACCACGAGAGGCGTGACGGTGTCGTTGCACTGCTGTGTGCCTCTCCCGCGGATGCCCCCTCCCAGAACCCGTGGAGCTTGATTCCCCGGGAGCGGCGGTCCAGGGACCGCTCGAAGGCGGCGTCGGCGAGGCCCGGCGTGTCGGCGCCGCAGTCATGAATGCCCAAAGGCTCCAAGTCCAGCGGCAATGACTTCCCCGGCTCCAGCCGGCGCAGCCGAGCAGCAGCAGGGGCCACACGAGGCGGGCCAGGACTGTTCGACGGGCCGCCACGGCTACTTCTTGGTGGCCGTGGCGCTCGGGCTCGGCGAAGCGGACGGATCTGTATCGGCCGGGAAGGCGATCAGCCATTCCCCGTCGACGAGGACCAAGTCCTGCAGGTGGGCTGCGAGCTCATCGTTGTTGTCGACTTCCTTGCCGTCCCGGGTGATGGAAACCGCTTCCGCCGGGATCTGCGCAGCCTCGTCCTTGACCTTCACCTTGGCTTCGTCGATGGCGATGGCCAGCTTCTCCATCATGGAGTTCGACTCCAAGGAGAGCTTCCTCGCCTGGCTGACGTCCGACTCCTTCAAGGCCTCGCATTTCGGACGACCGGGTGCCGGGAATGCAGGCACCCAACACAGTCGCTTCCTACACTGTCATTAAGGACACCGCCGCCTAGGACGGCCGACCCCCGGGAACGCAGCGGGAGCTGCCGGCACGGTCCGCCGCTAGCCGTCCTCACCCTCCGAGAACAGGGCAATGAAGGGGGTCCCGCTGGCCTTCAGCTGGCCGAAGAGATCCGAGGCGACAGGCGTCGTCACTGCGGCGGAGGCATCCTCGTAGCTGTCGAAGTAGAGGTCAAGCGTCCGATGGGCAGGCGTGGGCGACCCGTCCTCCTTCGGCCAGACCTTGCCGGCCTCGTACCGACGCCGGCCGGCGGTTTCCGGCGGGCCGGGCCGGGTTTCGCTGATCGTAGGGCAGGCAGGCATCACGTGCCAGAGCGGGCCCGGCGGCTTCTTATACGGTTAAGGGGTACGCCGCCACGACCCGGCGCGGCAACGCAGGCGCCACGCCGCCGCGACACCACCCGTACAGCCACAACCGGCGCAGAGACAGAGGCACCACCCATGAGCACCAATCCGGACGTTCCCGGCCGCACCCTCACCGCGTGGGAAGACGGCACGGAGCTGGACTTCACCTTCGCCGACTGCATGAAATACCACGGACCGGGTTTCCCGGGCGGAGTCGCCCATGCCTTTGCCGCGCTCGGCCGGGCGCTGCCGGAGCTGGCCGCCCGCACCCCCGGCGGCCGTGTGGAGCGCCGCGGAATCCGCGTCCGCACCCCGTTCGGCGGCCCGGGCGCCCGGGACGCCTTCGAACTGGTGACCCGCGCGGTCACCGGGGACCGATACACCGTGCTGCCCGAGCTGGCCCGGCCCGAGCGCGGCAGCACCCTGGCCCGCTACGTATTCGAGATCAGCGCGGGCGACGCCACCGTCACCTGCGTGCTGCGCGACGACGGCATCGTCACAGACGAATTTATCGCGCTGGGCGCCAAACCGGATAAGACCGAAGCGGAGCTGGCCCACCTGGAGGTCCTGAAGGCCGAGATGCGGGACCGGATTCTGGAGCGGAACCCGGCACAGGTGTACGACCTGGAGGGCTGAGTCTCCGCGGGGCTGAGCACCCATCGTCCCGGCACCGTTACAGGTCGACGACGCCGGTGAGCACCAGGATCGGAAAGACCACCGCCGGGGAGCTGGTCATCAGGTTGACGAGGAAATGCGCGATGGTGATCGGCAGCAGCCGGCCCTGGCGGCGGACAATGAGCGCCGAGCCCAGGCCCCAGACGGTGAAGGCGACAACGTAGACGATCATCGCGTCCGCGGTGGGGGCGAAGAAGGCATGCTGCAGGCCGAACACCGCGGAACAGGCCAGCATCGCGGCCCAGGGCGGCCAGGCCGCCGAGAGCCGTGACTGGGAGTAGCCGCGGTAGACGGCTTCCTCGGCCGGAGCGTTCAGCGGCGCGAAAGTCAGGACGGCCACGACGCCGAGCACCAGCGCCCACATGGGCGAGGCGACAGTCGCGGCGTCGGGATCGAAGAACACGGTCTCGAACGCCTCAAACATGCCCGCTCCGTGCAGCAGCCACATCGTCGCCATGACGGCCAGGACAAACGGAACGTAGAGAACCGCGATCCACAGCAGACCCCAGGCCGCATCCCGCGGCACGGACCGGCCCGGGGCAAACAGATCCCGGAGGCTCTGCCCGTCCGCCGTCAGCAGCCGCGAAATCAGCAGCAGCGAGAGAACGTTCACCGGCAGCAGGCCGAGGGACAGGAGCATCGGCGTCGGCGGGAAGGACGCGCCGCCGTCGAGCGCGCGGGCGGCCAGCCAGACCCCCACCGTCGCCACGGCGACCAGGCCCAGCCGAAAAACCAGCAGCAGGCCGACCCGCCGCGCAGCCCGGGCAGCGCCCGTGCCGCGCAGCGGATGAAGCACCTCGGAGGGAGTCATGCCCAGAGGCTAGCAAGGGACGACGTCGAATGGTCCGTGGACTCAGCGTGCAGTACGGGCACCCGAGTCGATGATGCCCCTGTCGCTGTTCGGAGCGCGCAATTTCCGCGTCGGAAGTCTGGTGACGGCGGCCGCGTACGCCGCGATTTCCCTGGGTTCCTTCGCCGTGACCGTCTTCGTCCAGGACACCGCCGGGTTCACCGCCGTTCAGGCCGGGCTCATCTCCCTGCCGCTGCCGGCTGCGCTGCTGCCCGCCGTCGCCGGCGCCGGGTTCCTGCTGATGCTCACCGTGCAGCCTCCGGTGCTCTTCCTCCCCGAGCTGCTGCCCGGACTGCTGCTGTTCGGCATCAGAATGGGTGTGATGGTCGCACCGCTCACCGCGGCAGTGCTCGGAGCGCTGACCGAGGACGACGCCGGAATCGGCTCGGCCGTCAACAACGCGGTGTCCCGCGTGGCCGGGTTGATCTCCGTGGCGCTGGTCGGCACGATCTCCGGCGGAGCGCTGGGCTATCCGGGCTTTCGGCAGACAGCCCTGGTCACGACCGGGCTGTTCTTCGCCGCCGGGCTCACCGCGCTGCTCGGGATCAGGAATCCGGAGCGGCAGCGGCCACCGCGCTGACCCGCCGCGCCCAGAGCAGCACCGGCAGCAGCGCCACGGCGAGGGCGCCGCCGGCGAGGGCCAGCACCGCGAAGCCGGCCGACGCCATCACCACCCCGGACAGCGAACCGCCACCGGCCCCGGCGAGTGCCACGAAGACATCAATGCGGCCCTGCACCCGGGGCCGGATCGACGGGGCGGTGCAGTCCACCACCAGCGCAGTGCCGGCGATGAGGCCGAAGTTCCAGCCGAGGCCCAGCAATGCGAGGGCCAGGATCAGCAGGCCCAGCGACTCCGCCGGCGCCAGCGCGGCTGTCACCCCGGCCAGCAGCAGGGTCACCCCGGCGGCCGCGGCCATCGGGATGCGGCCCACCCGGTCCACCAGCACGCCCGTCACCAGCGACGGCAGGTACATGGCGCCGATGTGCACGCCGATGACCAGGCCGACGTCGGCCAGGCCGTGGCCGTGGGCGCGCATGTGCACCGGGGTCATGGATGATCGCCACCATCGCGATCTGGGTCAGCACCATCACCGCGGCGCCGACGTAGACGCCGGTGCCCGGCCGCGGCACGGCGCCGGCAGCCTTCTCGCTTCCCGAAGCCGCCGTACCGGCGTCGGCCTCCAGCCGGCGGGCCAGCAGGAACGAATCGGGGCGCAGCAGCACCAGGAGCACGACGGCGGCGGCCAGGAACGCGGCACCGGCCAGCAGGAAGGGCCCGGCCAGCGGAGGAATGCCCAGCTCGGCGGCGACACCGCCCATGGGCATCACCAGGTTCGGCCCGGCGACGGCCCCGAGCGTGGTGGACACCATCGCCACGCTGATGGCCCGGCCCCGGCCCGACGGCGGGGCGAGATCCGTGCCCGCATAGCGCGCCTGCAGGTTCGTCGCCGTGCCGGCCCCGTAGAGCACCAGCGCCGCGAAGAGCAGCACGGGACTGTCGATCACGGCGGCGAGGACCACGCCCAGGGCACCCGTTCCGCCGACGGCAAAGCCGGAGCCGAGCCCGATCCGCCGTCCCGCCCGCTGGGTGACCCCGCCGACCAGGTAGGCGGCCAGCGCGGAGCCGAGGGTGATCAGCCCGGCGGGAAGGCCGGCGAGCGAGGCCGAGCCCAGCATCTCCTGGGCCAGCAGGGCGCCCACCGTGACGCCGGCCGCGAGCCCGGCGCCGCCCAGAACCTGGCTGAGGACCACCACGGCGAGAATCCGCCGCTGGACGCGGGCCGTTCCCGCACTATCGGGCGGTTGGATGTTTCCTTGTGCCATGGGGCGCCTTTCCGTGGCTGGTCCGGGATGGGCTGTACCGGGCCGTCCCGGCCGGCCGGCGTCGGCGGCCTGTCGACGCGGCCGCAGCCGCCCTCCCCCACCGACAATAGCCACGGGAGGCGGCGCTGCGCGCTGCCTGCAACCGGCGCGGTGCGGGACGACGACGTCGCACCGGGCCGACCGCAGGCAATTGGGTTTCGGACGTGTCGGTTTCAGCCTTTTCCCCGCGCTGGCCGGCCCTGCCGGGGTATACGCTGCCGCCATGACACGACGTCGGTCGGGTGCTGTGCTGTGGATCCTGTGCCTCGTTGCCTTCCCGGCCCAGCTGGCCGCCGCCCTCCAGTGGCCGCGGCCCTACTCCTGGCGTGCCAATACCATCAGCGATTTGGGTGTCACCGGCTGTGCAACGTTCGACGCCGGGACCCGGATGGAACGGTACATCTGCTCGCCTGCGCACGTGCTGGCCAATGCAGGCACCGTTGCCAACGGTGCGCTTCTGGCCCTGGGAGCCGTCCTGTTGTGGTCGGCCTGGCGGCACCAACGGAGCGGTCGGGCGGCCATGGCGCTGCTCGCCGTGAGCGGGGCCCTGCTGATGCTGGTGGGGTTCTTTCCGTGGGACCTTCAGCCCGAAGCGCACAATCTGGCCGCCCTCGCGCAGGCTCCGGTGCAGTGGGCCGGGATGGTCTTCCTGATTTTTGCGCTCAGGGGAAGCTCCGCCGCACGCTGGGCGACGGCCTGGACCATCCTCTGCCTAGTCGTTTCGATTGCGGGGCTGGTGCTGTTCATCGACGCGATCGGCGGCGGCCCCTCGGCCGCGGTCGGCGTGGGGGTCGCCGAACGGCTCTCCTTCGACACGCTGACCCTCTGGACGGCAGGGCTCGGCCTGTATCTGCTGTTCTCCCGCCCCCGCGGGAGCGCCGACTGACCGTACTCATGCTCACGTATCCGCCTGTCAGCCGCGTGCCGGAAAGGGCAAACGGGCGCGGTGGCGGGTTTCGGCCCGCAGGCCCAGATAGGTCCCCGCAACGATCAATGCTGCGCCGAGGAAACCGAGCGGCGCCAGGGCCTCCCGGCCGAGGGTGAGTCCGATGAGCACCGCCCAGATGGGTTCGGTCCCCATCAGGAGGCTGGCCCGGGCGGCGGAGGACTGCTGGATCGCCCAGGTCTGGACGAGGAAGGCGAAGACGCTGCAGACCAGGCCGAGGTAGAGGACGGCGATCCACTCCCCCGGGTCGAAGGTCCGCACTGCCTGCAGCACGCCCCGATGGTCAGCCAGGGTATAGATGAGGGCACATACCGCACCTTGGATAAGGGTCAGGTTCAGGGCGCTGTAGCTGCGCCCCCGGGTCAGGCCGGAGACAGCGGTGACGTGGACGGCGCGGACCACCGCCGCTCCGAGGACAAGCAGGTCCCCGCGGCCGGGTGCGGCGAATCCGTCGCCCGAGACCAGCAGGCAGACGCCCACCAGGGCGACGACGCCGGCGCCGAGTACCGCCCGCGGCAGCCGCACCCGAAAGGCGATGCTCTCGGCGACGGGGGTGAACACGATGACCAGGCTGATGATCAGCCCGGCGTGGTGGCGCTGGTGCCGGCAATGCCGTGGGTTTCCAGGAGAAGCACGCCTGCCTGGGTACAGCCCAGGACGATGCCGACCACGGTTTCCCGGCGTCCGGCCCGCCGTCGGGCCCGGAACAGCCAGATCGCCGCCAGGGCGGCCGCGGTGATCAGAAAGCGCAGCGAGAGGATGACCGTGACGCCGACGGTGTCGGTCAGGGATTTCGCTGCCAGATAGCTGCTGCCCCAGGCCGCCGCGACCAGGAGCAGGAGGAGGTCGACCCGGCGTTCGGCCAGGGACGCACCGAGTGCTGGTGGCTGCAGCAGCGAGGGTCCCCGTTCAGGGGACAGAGGCTGCAGCGGACATCAGTGTCGCGATGAGCTCGGCCGAGCAGGCCGTCAGCCGGTACGTGCAGGACCCCGCAGCGACGGTGAGCGTCGCCGGATTCAACAGTGCCGGCCTGACCTGGTTCGGCCCCTTGATCCGTGCATTGTCGGATGAGGGCAATCCGCGGGTGGTGTGCCACGACCGGGACGTCGCACAGGAGACGTTTCCGGCCCTGACCGCTGACTTCGACCTGGTCATAGCGCACCGCCTGGCGCACAGCGCACCGTGGCCGACGAGCATCAGGGCGACACCGCTGATCCGCGAACCTCTGGACGTTGCCATGTCGGAGCAGCACGTGCTGGCCGCCGAAGCCGAAGTGCGGGTCCGGTATCTTGTCGACGAGGAATGGGTTTCGGTGCAGGACGGGTTTCCGCTCATCCAGGCGCTGCAGGCCGTGGCAGTCCACGCCGGCCGGCCGCTCAACGTCACGCACCGCATCAACGAGTTCTTCATTGCCGGCACGCTTGTCGCCGCGGGCGCCGCCGTGGCGCTGATGCCCCGCTGCACGGCAGCACCCCAACCCGGCGCCGGACTGGTCCTCAAGCCGCTGAGCGACCTGCACCTGGTCCGGTGCGTCGATATTCTCTGCCGGCCAGAAGCCCTGCACCGGGCGGCCGTCCAAAAGGTCATTGCCGCCCTCCGGCAGTGCTCGCCGCCCGACGCTTCCTGAGGCACCAGCCCAGATCCAGCCGCCTGGCCGGACACCGTTGAGCTGCACCTGCTTAAAACGATTCCGGCAGCCCTCAGGCGCCGGCGCCGCGCAGGGCTGCCACGGTGTTCACCGCAGCGGCGAAGGCCTCGTAGCCCTTGTCCTCGCTGGACCCCTCGAGGCCGGCACGGTCCAGGGCCTGGTCCTCGGTGTCGCAGGTCAGCACGCCGAAGCCCACCGGCTTGCCGGTCCGGATGCTGACCTCGGTCAGCCCCGTGGTGGCTGCGGAGCACACATAGTCGAAGTGCGGGGTGCCGCCGCGGATGACGACGCCGAGCGCCACCACCGCGTCAAAGTGCGGTGCCAGCCGGGAGGCGGCGACCGGCAGTTCGAAGCTGCCCGGCACCCGGACCAGCTCGATCTCCAGCCCGGCGTCCTCGGCGGCGCGCAGGGCGCCGTCGATCAGCCCGCCCATGACCTCTTCGTGCCAGGACGCGGCGACCACCGCCACCCGCAGGTGCAGGCCCTGGGCCTTGATCGAACTGACGTCGTTGGCCGGTGCTCCGTGCCCGCTCATGTGGTCTCCTCGTGTTGTGGGAATGTGCTGTGTGGTGCCTGCGCACCGGTGCCGGCTGCGGCCTTCCGGCAGGTCAGCTTTGCTGGACCGGCTTGCTGCGCAGCAGGGACAGATGATGGTCCATCCGGTCCCGCTTGGTCTGCAGGTAGCGTTCGTTTTCCGCCCGGACCGGCACCTCGGAGGGCACCATGGCCTCGACGTCGATGCCGAACCGGCCGAGCCAGTCCCGCTTGGCCGGGTTGTTGGTCAGCAGCCGGATCCGGTGCAGGCCCAGCTCGTGCAGGATGGCGGCGGCGGCCCGGTAGTCCCGGGCATCGACGGGCAGGCCTAGCTGTTCGTTGGCCTCCACGGTGTCGGCGCCCTGTTCCTGCAGCGCGTAGGCACGCAGCTTGTTCGCCAGCCCGATGCCGCGGCCCTCCTGGCCGCGCAGGTAGAGCACGGTGCCGCCGTGCAGCTGCACGAGTTCCAGCGCCTGTTCGAGCTGCTCGCCGCAGTCGCAGCGGTAGGACCCGAACACGTCACCGGTGAGGCACTCAGAGTGCAGGCGCACCAGCGGGGCGGCGTCGGCGGCGTCCGGACTGGTGCCGGGCGCGCTCAGGCTCATGTGTTCGGTTCCGGTGGCAGGGTCGGTCCACGCCTGCGCGGTAAAGTCGCCGAAGGCCGAGGGCAGGCGCACCTCCGGACCGGCCAGGATGCCCGCCGGGACCTCCCCGCCGGCCGGCACCGCGTGCAGCGCCTCACTCATCGCCGGCCTCGCGTGCCGCCCCGGAGCCGGTGCCGCCCGCGTCCAGGTGCCGCACCAGGTCCTCGATGCTGATCAGCACCAGGCCCTCGCGGTCTGCGAACTCCCGCAGCGCGGGCAGGCGCATCATGTCGCCGTCGTCGTGCACGAGCTCCGCAATCACGCCCACCGGCTGGCAGCCGGCCAGACGGGCCAGCTCGACGGCGGCCTCGGTGTGCCCGCGGCGGGCCCGGACGCCGCCGTCGTGGGCGCGCAGCGGAAAGATATGCCCGGGCCGGGTCAGCTGGCCCGGAGCGGTGCCCGGATCGGCCAGCAGCCGCGAGGTCAGGGCGCGGTCGGCGGCGCTGATGCCGGTGCTGATGCCTTCGCCGGCGTCGCAGGAGACCGTGTAGGCGGTGCCCTTGGCGTCCTCGTTGACGGCGGTCATCGGGGGCAGGCCCAGCCGGTCCGCCCGCTCGCCCGGCAGCGGCACGCAGACGACGCCGGAGGTGTGCCGGATGGTCCACCCCATCAGCTCCCGGGTGGCGTGCTCGGCGGCGAAGATGATGTCGCCTTCGTTCTCGCGGTCCGCGTCGTCCACCACCACCACGGGCCGTCCGGCGGCGATCGCCGCCACGGCGTCGGTCACGGCGTCGAGCCGGATGTCGTCCTGCACTTCGATTGCGCTCCTCACTGTCCGTTCCCCTGTCCGGCGGGCGCGGCGGCGAAGGCCAGCAGCCGCTCGGCGTACTTGGCCAGGACGTCCACCTCCAGGTTCACCGGCGCGCCGGGAGCCAGGGCCCCGAGGTTGGTTTCGGCCAGGGTGGTGGGAATCAGTCCGACTTCGAACCAGGGCTCGACGGCGGCCGGCTCCGACACCGCGCTGACGGTGAGCGAGACGCCGTTGACGGCGATGCTGCCCTTCTCGGCGATGTACCGGGCCAGCGGACCGGGCACGGCGAAGCGCAGGCGCTCCCAGCTGCCCAGGTGCTCGCGCTCCAGCAGCGCGCCGACGCCGTCCACGTGTCCCTGCACCACGTGCCCGTCCAGCCGGCCCCCGGCGGGCACGCAGCGTTCCAGGTTGACCCTGCTGCCGGGGCGCAGGGCGCCGATGGTGGTCCGGGCCAGGGTTTCGCCCATCACGTCCACGGTGAGCCGGGTCCCCGCGGGGACGGCGGCGCCGGGTCCTACGGCGGTGAGGCAGACGCCGTCGACGGCGATGGAGCCGCCGGGCTCGAGTCCGGCGGCGGCGCGCGGGACGTCGATGATGAGCACGCTGCCGGTTCCGGCGGCGTCCGGGGCCAGGGACACCACGGTTCCCTGTTCTGCGACAATTCCGGTGAACATCATTTTCCTTACGTTTGGCGGGACGTTTCGGTGTCCTCGGCGGGCGTGTTCCTGGTCTCCCCTGCGCCGGGAGCCGGGGCCGGCTCAAGCCGCAGCACCAGGTCCTCTCCGGCGGCGGCCACTGCTCCCCCGGCCCGGGAATCCCAGCGCCAGCGCCGGGCTGCGGAGAGGGTGGGCACGGTGAGGTCGGCGGCCGGGAGCCCGTGGCCCAGCAGCAGCGGGGCGGTGCAGCAGACCAGTTCATCCACCAGGTCCGCGGCCAGGAACGCACCCGCGACGGCCGGCCCGCCCTCGACCAGCAGGTGGCGGACTCCGGCGTCGTACAGTTCCCGGGCGGCGCGGAGGGGATCGCGGTGCGCCAGCTGCAGGAAGCGCCCGTCGGTGCCGCGGACCGCAGCCCCGACGGGCACCTCCCGGGTGCCGAGCACGACGCGCAGCGGCTGGGTGCCGGCCTCCTCTCCGGCCGGCGTGCGGGCGGTCAGCCGGGGATTGTCCGCCAGGACGGTGCCGGTGCCGGCCAGCACGGCGTCGGCCCGGGCGCGGATGGCGTGCCCGTAGGCGCGGGCCCGGGGCCCGGTGATCCACTGGCTGGTGCCGTCGGTGGCCGCGGCCCGCCCGTCCACCGACTGGGCGGTTTTCAGGGTGATGAAGGGCCGGCGCTGCCGGGCGGCTGCGCTCCAGCGGTGGTTCAGGTCCGCGGCGTCGGCGGCCATCGGCCCGGCCTCCACGTCGACGCCGGCAGCGGCGATCCGCGCCGCACCGCCGGCCGCCGCGGGGGTGGGATCGGCCGTGGCATACACCAGGCGGGAAATGCCGGCGGCCAGGACGGCCTCGCTGCACGGCCCGGTGCGCCCGCTGTGGTTGCACGGTTCCAGGGTCACCACCATCGTGGCCCCGGCGGTGTCCCGGCCGGCGGCGCGGGCGGCGGCGAGGGCCGCAGCCTCCGCGTGGGCGGTACCGGCACCGCGGTGAAACCCGCTGCCGAGCACGGCGCCGTCGGATCCCAAGACCACCGCGCCGACCAGCGGGTTGGCGCCGCGCACGCCGCGGCCGGCAAGCTCCAGGGCCAGTGCCATGGCTTCGGATTCGGTGAGCCGGGCCGGCGCTTCGCCCGGCGGCACCGGCGCGGCGGCGGCCTCGGTGCGCCCGGCACCGCTTCCGCCGAGCCTGGAGGTCCCGGCGGACATCAGCGCACCGTGGGGTCGGGCATCAGCGTCTGCACCTGGGGCTTGGCGTTGTTGTGCGCCCGCCACCAGACGAAGAAGCCGACGAGGGTGAAGGCACCGTAGAAGATGTACATGAAGGCCGTGGCGTAGTAACCGGCGCTGAAGAGCAGCGGCACGCCCACGATGTCCACGGCCACCCAGATCAGCCAGAACTCCACCCAGCCGCGGGCCATGCCGTAGGTGGCCAGCAGCGAGCCGACGAAGGTCCAGGCGTCGGCCCAGACCGGCTCGTAGGAGCCCAGGATCCGGAACAGCGGGGTGAGCGCGGCGGTGCCCAGGATCAGCGCAGCGACCAGCCCGATCCGGGCCTTGGTCGAGGCCCACTGCGGCGTGACCGCGGATCCGTTGCCGTTGCGGGCGCTGCGCCAGCGCTGCCAGCCGTAGACCGCGACGGCGATGAACATGATCTGTCGGCCGGCCTGGCCGAGGAGGTTGGCGGTGTCGGCCCCGCCGAACATCGAGCCGAGGAAGACGGTCAGCAGCAGGACGTTGCCGACGATGCCGACGGGCCAGGCCCAGACGCGGCGGCGCATCCCGCCAAGGGCGCTGAGCAGGCCAAAGATGTTGCCCAGTACTTCACGCAGCAGCAGCGAGCTGCCGCCAACCGGGATCTGGGCTTCGAAGAGCCACCGCAGAAATTCCAATGTCGTTCCCATCCGTGAGCGGCGGCTCCGGGGGTACGAGCATACGGTGCACGGGTGCCGACGGGGGACGCCGAAAGAGGCGTCCGCGCAGGCAGCCGCGAACAGTACGTGCTTCTCCCATCCAGACTTTAACTGTCGGTACCGGAATTCCACCGGTTCAACCGAGCCTCCGTTCCGGATGGGAACGGGAGCTGCGGGTCGCGGACTATAACCGCCGGTTCGGACTTACACCGACCCCGGAGCACGTTGTTTTGCTAGGAACATTCTTGCACACGGGACAGGCCCCGGGCGCAACTCAACGTGACCTGCGTAACATTCCGTTCGGTTCCCGGTTCCCGGTGCGGGCGCACCGTCCAACTCCGGGTGCCGGCACAGAAGCGCTCCTCGGGCAGTTACGCCGGGGGCGCAGCGGCCTCGGCCAGCGACCGCAGCTTGGTGACGGCCTCAGCGGGATCCTCCGCGCCATACACGGCGGAACCGGCCACGAACACGTTGGCGCCTGCCTCCGCCGCCCGCTCGATGGTCTCGGCGGAGATCCCGCCGTCGACCTGCAGCGCCAGCGGCAGGCCCGAGCCGCGGACCGCGGCGGCGGCGCGGCGGATCTTGGGCAGGGTGATGTCCAGGAACTTCTGGCCGCCGAAGCCCGGTTCCACGGTCATGATCAGCAGCATGTCCAGCTCGGGCAGCAGGTCCAGGTACGGTTCCACCGGGGTGGCCGGGCGCAGCGCCATGCCGGCCTTGGCTCCGTTGCTGCGCAGGTCGCGGGCCAGCTTGACCGGAGCGGTGGCGGCCTCCACATGGAAGGTCACCGACGCCAGGCCGGCCTCGGCGTAGGCCGGAGCCCACCGGTCCGGATCCTCGATCATCAGGTGCGCGTCCAGCGGCAGCCTGCTGACCTCCTGGATGCGCTGCACCACCGGCAGTCCGATCGTCAGGTTCGGGACGAAGTGGTTGTCCATGACATCCACGTGCACCGCGTCGGCGGTGCCGATCCTGGCCAGCTCGGCCTCAAGGTTGACGAAGTCGGCCGAGAGGATGCTCGGGTTGATGCAGCACTTTCCCAATGGATCTCCTAGATCTTGCGGCGGATCAGCGCCAGGAACATGGCGTCGGTCTGGTGGATGTGCGGCCACAGCTGCGCGGTCTTCCCGTGCCCGGCCTCCAGCGCGCCGGGCAGGCTGACCGCGTCGAGGGCGGCGCCGGCGTCGAGCAGCTCCAGGTCGTTGCGGCGCCGGAGCACGTCGTTGACGACGGCGGTCGTCTCGGCGGGGTGCGGGGAGCAGGTCACGTAGGCCACCACTCCCCCGGGGCGCACGGCGTCGACCGCGCCGGTGAGCAGCTCCCGCTGCAGCGCGCCGAGGTCGCCGACGTCGCTCGGCCGGCGCCGCCAGCGCGACTCCGGCCGGCGGCGCAGCGCGCCCAGGCCGGTGCAGGGGGCGTCGACGAGGATGCGGTCAAACTCGTCCGGGTGCTCCGCGGCGAGGGTGCGCCCGTCGCCGGTGCGCACCCGCCAGGTGCCCCCGGGCACGGCCTCCAGGGCCTGGTGCACCAGCCTGGCACGATGCTCGGCGGGTTCATTGGCCAGCAGCGTGGCGTCCTGCTGCCGGGCCAGGGCCGCCAGCAGGGCGGCCTTGCCGCCGGGGCCGGCGCACATGTCCAGCCACTTTTCGCCGCCGACGCGGCCGGCCGGCAGCACCTCGGCGGCGCCCAGGGCCCGGGCCACCAGCTGGGACCCGACGTCCTGGACGCGGGTGGTGCCGCTGCGCACGGATTCCAGGCGCCCGACGTCGCCGGCGGCGTACAGCGCCGAGTCGGCCACCAGCTCGCCGTCCGCGGCACCGGCCGCCCGTGCCTCGTCGAGGCTGCCCAGCCCGGGCAGCGCCACGAGGTTCACCACGGGGGCGGCGTTGTCGGCCCGCAGCAGGTCATCGATTTCCTCGACGCCGCGGCCGTGGGCCACCAGGGACTGGCGCAGGGCGCGCACGATCCACTCCGGGTGGGCGTGCTCGACGGCGGCGCGGGCGACGGCGTCGGTCTCGCCGCGGGTGAGCTCGTCGGTCCAGGCGGCGAGGTCCCGGGCGGAGACCTTGCGCAGCACCGCGTTGATCAGGGCGGCCGGGCCGGCGCCGATCACCGCGCGGGCCAGTCCCACGGTCTGGTCCAGGGCGGCATGGGCGGGGACCCGCATGGCCAGCAGCTGATGGGCGCCCAGGCGCAGCGCATCCAGGATGGCCGGGTCCAGCTTCTCCAGCGGCCGGTCCACGCAGCGGGCGAGGATCGCATCATAGGTGCCCTGGGCGCGCAGCGCCCCGTAGGCGAGTTCGGTGGCGAAGCCGGCGTCGCGGCGGTCCAGCCGGTGCTTTCGGATGGCCTTGGGCAGCACGAGGTTGGCGTAGGCATCCTCCCCGGATACCGCGCGGAGGACCTCGAAGGCAGCCAGCCGGGCCGGGTCGGCGCTGCGGCTGCGCCGGCTGGGCGCGTTTTCGGAAAAGTGCCTTTCGCCGGAGCGGTTGCGTTCACGGCCCTTCTCGTTGCGCCGGGACGCGCCCTGCCGTTCGGTCCGGCCCGCACCGCCGTCGCCGCGCCTGTTGCCCGCGCCGCCGCTGCCGCCGTTCCTGCCCGGCCGGCCGGGGCGGCTGCCCGGGCCCCGCCCGGCGCCGGATCCGTTTTCCGCCGCACTCACTCGAACACCACTTCCTCACGGGCCAGTCCGCGAGCCCAGTCGGGGCCGGCCATCATCTTGCGTCCGGCAGGCTGGACCTGCCGCAGTTCCAGGGCATGGGAGCCGGTGCCGACCAGCGGTCCGCTTACGGTGCCCGCCCGGACCCGGCCGGGAGCCAGGTCGGTGACCTCGGGCCGGTCGGCGACGCCGCCGATCTTGAAGCGCTGCCCGTCCAGGGTCGTCCAGGCGCCGGGCTCGGGGGTGACCCCGGCGATCCGCCGGCGCAGGGCCAGGGCGGGCTGCCGCCAGTCCAGGCGCCCGTCCTGAAGCGTCAGCTTGGGCGCGAAGGTCGGTTCGCCGTGCTGCGGTTCGGGCCGGGCGGTGCCGGCCTCGACGGCGTGCAGGGTCTGCACCAGCAGCACCGAGCCGCTGTGCGCCAGCCGCGCCAGGAGGTCTCCGGCCGTGTCATCGGGGCGGACAGCCTCGGTGAGCTGCCCGAACACGGGCCCGGTGTCCAGGCCCTTTTCCAGCAGGAAGGTGGAGGCGCCGGTGACGTCGTCGCCATTGATCAGGGCATGCTGCACGGGGGCGGCTCCGCGCCAGGCCGGCAGCAGCGAGAAGTGCAGGTTGATCCAGCCGTGCGCGGGGATGGCCAGCGCGGCCTCGGGAACCAGCCCGCCGTAGGCCACGATGGCCGCCACGTCGGGGGCGGACGCGCGGATGGCCTCCTGCGCGTCGTCGTCGATCCGGGCGGCGCGGATCACGGGCAGGCCGAGCTCCTCGGCGCGCGCGGCGACCGGCGACGGCGTCAGGACGCGCTTGCGGCCAAGCGGCGCGTCGGGGCGGGTGAGGACGGCCACGACGTCGAAGCCGGCCTCGATCAGGGCGTCGAGGGAGGCGACGGCGACGCCGGGGGTGCCGGCGAACAGTACCCGCACTGGGTCAGGCTCCCGTCGGCTGGCCGAAGCTGCCGACGGCGCCGGTGCCGCCGAAGCTGGAGCCCACGCTGCGGGCGCGCTCGGCGGTGGTCCGCTCGGCGACGGCGTCGTAATCGCTGTTCCGGATGGCGCGCAGGGCCGCCTTGCGGTCCTCGCCCTTCAGCCGGTCGATGTAGAGGATGCCGTCCAGGTGGTCCGTCTCGTGCTGGAAGCACCGGGCGAGCATGCCCTCGCCTTCGATCACCACCGGGTTGCCGGACTTGTCCTGTCCGCTGACCCTGGTCCAGCGGGCCCGGGGCACGGGGAAGCCGAGGCCGGGGATGGAGAGGCACCCTTCGACCTGGTCCGGCTGCAGGTCTTCGCTCAGTTCCAGCACCGGGTTCACGATGTGCCCGGCCTGTCCGTCGATCCGGTAGGTGAACACGCGGAGGCTGACGCCGACCTGCGGCGCGGCCAGGCCGGCGCCGTCGACGTCCTCCATGGTCTCTTCCATGTCGGCGACCAGCTTGGCCAGCTCCGGACCGAAGTCGGTCACTTCCTCGGCCCTGGTCCGCAGGACGGGATCGCCGATGATCCGGATGTTCAGGATTGCCATCTGGGGTGTGTTCCTCACTGTCGCTTCGGTGGCTCGGTCATCCAGTCTAGTTCCGGACGGGCGCCCGGGGACACGCCGGAGCTGCGGTCAGCGGGTCCCGGCTGCAGCTTCCGGCGCCGCCGGTGCCGCCGAGGGTGCCGGCGCCGGCCCGGGTGCGGCGTGGGCGCCGCTGGGGAATGCCGCGTGCGACGGCGCGGGCGGCGGTGCGATGGGCAGCAGGGCCGGCCCGGCCTGGGCGGCTTCGATGCTGGTCTGCCAGACCCGGCGCAGGGCGCAGAACTTGTACCAGTGCTGCGGCAGCACGGCCGGGTTGGCCCGGACGGGACGCACTTCGGTCTGCCCGACGGCGACCCCCAGCAGCACGGGCGCGTCGCCGTGCGCCCACGGCTCCCAGGTGCCGGCGGCGGCGTCGACCAGTGATTCCTCGGCCTTCAGGCCGGCGACCAGCTGCATGACGACCTTCTCGTCGAGGGCCTTGACCAGCCCGTCGCGGTCGGTGTTCTTGGTCTTGTAGTCGATCAGGCAGACCCGGCCGCCGATCCGGGCGACCAGGTCGAGCGTGCCGGCGTAGCCCAGCTGGTGGTTCCACACGGTGATTTCAGCGGCGATGGGCTCCACCTGGTACAGCTGCCACCATTCATCGAACCGGTCGGCGAACTGGTGCTCGCCGTGTTCGCGCAGGGATTCCCGGGCCAGCTGGACCTGCTCGGGCAGGCCGAGCGCGCGCAGCGCGACCTGTTCGCAGTAGTAGTGGACCCGCGTACCGCGCTCGGCTGCCTCGTCGCGGTACCGCTCGGAGGCGCGGCTGGCCTCCTTGACCAGGGTGCGCAGCTGCGGGGGGCTGCCCAGGGCCGGTCCGAGGCGGGGATCCTTCACCACGGCGTTGGCCGCCATGTAGCTGTGCCAGCCGCCCAGGTCACTGGAGGCCTGGGAGATCACGGTGGTGATGGATGGGACCGCCGGAGGTTCACTCAGCGAGCGTGAATACATCCGCCCGAAGTCCGTTGCGTGCGCCAGAGCCGGTTCAGTCATGTCTTTAGTCTGTCACTGTCCGCTGACAGAACCGTTGCCGCCGTCGGCGCGGCCTGCGGCAGGCGGCTCGCCGGACTCAGGCCGTCGCGGCGGGCGCCTGCTCGGGAGCCGGGGTCAGAATTTCACGATGCCGCATCGTTTCGACCAGGTGCCGGCTCTTCCAGCCCTGGGCCGTCTGCACGAACGTGTGATCGTAGTAGCCGTAGTGGTGCGAGGTGCCTTCGACGCCGGTCAGCCTGCACGGGTTGTGAAAGAACGCCCTGACGTGGCACTCACCACCGTCGAAGCGGTAGCTGACGTTCGTGATGTAGTGCTGTGTCCAGGGCATTGACTCGAAGATGGGCGCAAAAACGGCCACGATCTCCGCCGGAGTGCCCCGCAGGGGCAGCGAGTTGGTGTAATCCACGTCCGCGTCCTCGGTGAACACCGACCGGTACAGCTCCCAGTCCTGGAAGTCCACGCCGTTGGCGTAGTTGGCCAATTGCTGCTGGATCTCAAGGCGGGCTGCTGCTTGGCTCGGGTCCATCATCCACTCCTCGTATCGGTTTTGTTGGCGGCAAAGCTAACAGGACCCGGACTCCCCCGCAACGCTCCCTAGACCAAATCTTTGTTCCATGGTTCGATGATCCCAGCTCCATTCACGGGGACGACGGTCCCAGTCAGGAAAGCAGGATCACCATGGACATAGACCTCACGCCGGACCAGAAGGCCTTCCGGGACACCACTCGGAGCTTTCTGGCCAAGACCGCCGGCAGCGAGGTTGCCCGCGGGCTCGCCGACTCCGGCGAGGGGCTCGACCGGCCGTGGTGGGCCCGGGGTGCAGAGCTGGGCTGGACCGCGATGCTGGTCCCCGAAACGCTGGGCGGCGGAACGGTGTCGGGCAATCCAATGACCGATCTCTGCCTCGTCGCCCGTGAGTTCGGACGCGCGTGCGCTCCGGGCCCCCTTCTGAGCACCAGCGCGGTCCTCGCCGGCCTGACGTCCTCGGGCGAAACCTGGGCCGAAGAGATCGAGTCCATTCTTGCCGGTGAGCTCCTTGCCGGCTGGGCCGTCTATGAACCTGACCGCGGCTGGGTTTCCTCCAACCCGGCGACCACAGCCACCCCGACCGCATCCGGCGGTCTCCTGGTGTCCGGCACGAAGGACCGCGTGGAAGAGGGAGACTCGGCAGACCTGTTCCTGGTGACTGCCCGTTCTCCCGACGGCCCCGTCCAGGTGCTGCTTCCCCGGGACACTCCGGGGTTGACCGTCAGCAGGTCCTGGTCTCTCGATGCGACCCGCCGCTATGCCTCGGTCCGGCTCACGGACGTTCACGTGCCGGCCGAGCGGGTGGTCCACCGGGGCCCGGCGGCGCTGGCGGCCATTGAAGCCCAGCGGCGATGCGCTGCGCTGCTCGCCGCCGCAGAGATGACCGGAGCAGTGGAGGTGATGTTCGACGTCACCGTCCAATGGATGGCGGACCGCTACGCTTTCGGGCGGCCGCTGGCTTCCTACCAGGCCCTGAAGCACCGGATGGCCGACAACAAGACCTGGCTGGAGGCCTGCCTGGCCGTCACCGCCGGAGCAGCGCGCGCTGTGGACGCAGGAGCGCCTGGAGCCGCCGAGCTGGTCCATGCGGCAAAGGCCTACGTGGGCGCAAAAGCCCCGATCATCCTGCAGGACTTCATCCAACTGCACGGCGGCATGGGCGTGACCTGGGAGCACGACCTGCATTTGTACCTGCGGCGGGCTGTCGGCGACCGCGCCCTGTATGGAACTCCCGAGGAATGCCACGAAGAAATCATCGTGATGCTGGAAGGAAAGGACGCGGCATGAGCACTGCAACGAACAGGCTGGACGCCGGAGCCGAAGTTGAGTCCGTGGAAGACTTCCGGCGACGGGCGCGCTCGTGGCTGCAGGAGAACATGCCCCGGGCCGCCGCCCTGCCGCACGGAGACGACGACGCCGCCTGGGAACGGGCGCGCACCCTGCAGGGGATGCTGCACGCGGGCGGCTTTGCCGGCATCTGCTTTCCGGTCGAGTACGGGGGGCTCGGGCTCACGCCGGCGCATCAGGCTGCCTTCAGCGAGGAGGCTGCGGCCTACGAGATGCCGACCGTGCTGAACATCCCCAATTTCTCCATCTGCGGAGCAACGCTGCTGGAGACGGGCGCCGAGGCCCAAAAACAGAGGTTCCTGCCCCGCATCATCAGCGGAGAGGATGTCTGGTGCCAGCTGCTCTCCGAACCGCGCGGCGGCTCCGATCTTGCGGGCGTCATCACCAAGGCCGAACGCGACGGCGGTGACTGGGTGCTGAACGGCGCCAAGATCTGGAGTTCGGCCGCCTACGCCGCAGACTACGGTTTGTGCCTCACACGATCGAACTGGGATGTACCCAAGCATGCGGGACTCACCATGTTCGCCCTGCCCCTTAAGGCGCCGGGGGTGACCGTTCGACGGATTCGGCTGCTCAGCGGATCCACCGAGTTCTGCGAGGTGCACTTCGACCAGGTCCGCCTGCCTGCCGACCACGTCGTCGGTGCCGTGGACGAGGGCTGGGCAACAGCCTCACGGCAGCTGTTTCACGAGCGCAATTCCATGGGCGGCGGTTCACCCTTCATCAGCGGGCCGCGGTTCAGGAAGGGCAGCCAGGGGACCGATCTCCTGCAGCTCGCCCGGCGCACCGGTCGGCTGGAGGACGCCCGGGTCCGCTCTCAGATTGCCGAGGCCCGCATCATGCAGGTCGTCTCCGAGCAGCTGATTCGCCGGATCGGGGCGGGCATCGCATCCGGCGCCATGAATCCCCAGGCCAGCTCCATCCTTCGCCTGTTCGAAGCCGAACGCGGTTGGTTCGATCATGATGCCGCCCTGTCCATCGCCGGCGCGAATGCGGTCACCGGCCCCGCCCCGGAGGACGCCGGACCCGGACGAACGGGTCACCGCTTCCTCTCACGCCAGGCTGCAAGCCTGGGCGGTGGAAGCACCGAAATTGCGCGCAACATCATCAGCGAGCGGGTGCTCGGGATGCCCCGGGAATTTGCTGCCGACCGGGGAACGGCCTTCAGGGACGTGGCACGCAGCGGATCCTGAAACGCGCCCGGCGCAGCCGCCTGCGGCAGCGGCGCCGGGCACCACCGTGCGCTAGTATTTCCCCGATATACTGTCCCGAGCTGGAGGCCCGCACATCCTGTGCCTGACGTTCCCGGCGGGCCGCTCCACGTGTGAGGACCTCAATGCCCAGGCAGATTGAAACCACCGCCGCCCCCGGCATGGCGTCGAGCCCGCGGGCCGAGCAGATTCGGGCAAGCGCCGGCGAGCTGTTTTCGTCCAAGGGTTACGCAGCCACGACCATGCAGGACATCGCGGACGCCGTCGGCATTCTCCCCGGGAGTCTCTACCACCACTTCACGGCGAAGGAAACCATCGCCGTGGAACTGTGCGAGGCCCTCTATGCCGCTCTGCTTGACGTGGCCGTCCGGTCACGCCGTCCGGAGAATGCGGCACGCCCGCCGGAAGAACGGCTGCTCCGCCTCGTCGCGGACGTCTCGCTGGTGGGACGCCGGCACGCTCCGGCGGTGGGTCTGCGCGTTTTTCAGGCGCCCGCCGTGGCCACGGAACGCCTGCACGCGACAATCAACCACCGGCCCCTGGCCCTGCAGCGGGTCTGGCGATCGGTGATCAGCGACCTCGCCGAGCAGGCTCCCTCGACCGCCATGGACCAGGAGATGCTGGCGATTGCGCTGCAGGGCCTCTCGATCCATCCCGGGGCTGCGGCCGGCGCCGGGCTCGACGTGGAGCAATCCTCACGACTGCTTTGCGACATGCTGCTGCATGGCATAGTTGCAGATTGTCCCCCTGACCGTGTCCTCGACGCATCCGCCCCGATGGCCGCGGTCAGGGACGCCATTGAGGACTACGTCGCGCCCGATCCGGGCGATGAGACCCGGGCCGGGATCGCAGCGGCCGCCCGGCAGCAGTTCGCGCTTCGGGGATTTGACGCAACGACCATTCGGGACATCGCGGATGCGGCGGGGGTCCGCATGGGCACGCTCTACCGGAGAATAGAGTCCAAGGATGCCATCTTCGCCGAGATCGTCGACAACTATGACCGCCAGCTCGACACGGTGCTGCGCGCCGCTCTGACGACACCGGCGGAGTCGGAAGCGGAGACCCTGGATGCGCTGGCCTTCGGCATCGTGCACGAGGCGCGCAGATTCCCGGACGAGACCCGCATGATGTCCCTGATCTGGAACCGCCAGCAGGAAGTACAGGCCCAGGTTCGCAGATACACCACCCATACCAATGAACGCCTGGCCCTGCTGACCGGTGTGTTGGAGAACGGCCAGGCGGCGGGGCGCATCCGTCCGGTGGCATCTGCGGAAGTGCTGGCCGGCTACGTACGCAGTGTCCTGTGGATAGGGTCGGGGCGACCGGGTCGGGCCAGCGGCCGTCGCATCCGCAGGTTCCTGCGGGAACACCTGCTCCGGGGAGCGCTCACGGAGCGCTGACGCCCCCCGGAACCAAGCGTTCCTTAAGCGTAAGGAGCCAGCTCGGCCTCGAAGGCTTCGGGCTGCAGGCGTGTCCGGACGAGACTGAGGAAGCGGCCTGCATCGGCTCCGTCTATGAGCCGATGGTCATACGTCAGCGGCAGCGAACAGACGGAGCGGATTTCGACTGACTCACCGCCGCCGGACCCTTCAACCACCCTCGGACGCTGGACGATCGCCCCCGTCCCGAGGATGGCCACCTCCGGATAATTGATGATCGGCGTGTCACTGAGCGAACCCGCGCTGCCGATGTTCGTCAGCGTGATGGTGCTCCCGGTGACCTCATCCGGACTGATGCCGCCTTCCCGAACCCGTGCAGCGAGTTCCGCTATGCCCAGCGCGGTCTCCCGCAGGGTCAGGGTGTGGGCGTCCCGGAGCACGGGGACGACCAGCCCGCGGGCAGTCTCTACCGCGATGCCAAGGTGAACGGCGTCGTGATAGGTGACGTGCGTGCCCGCTTCATCAAGGGAAGCGTTGAACTGCGGATAGGCCTGGGCCGCCTCCACAAGTGCCCTGGCGAAGAAGGGAAGATAGGAGAGAGAGACCCCTTCGGCGGCGGAAAACGGCGCTTTGGCTGCCTCCCGCAGCCGGCGGATGCCGGTGACGTCGGCCTCCTGGACGGCGGTCAGCTGCGCTGCCAGGCGCAGTGATTCGGTCATCCGGGACGCGATGGTCCTGCGCATGCGCGGAAGCCGGACCGTGGTCCCGGCCACCGGAGCGGCCGGTGACCCGGCAACCTGCTGTCCCATCTGCTACTCGATCTCCGCGACGAGGGTGCCAACCGGATAGCTGGCGCCCTCCGCCGCCTTGATCCGCAGGATCCCGTCGGTGGGGGATTCGATATCGCTGGAGGTCTTGTCGCTTTCGAGCAGGTAGAGGGGGTCACCCGCTTTGACCGCGGCCCCCTCCTCCACGAACCATTCGGCGATTTCGCCCTCCTGCATGGTGACTCCCAACTGGGGAATCCGTACTTCGGTTGTCATAGGGTTCCTTCTTCCGTAACCGGGACCAACGCGGCGGCGCAGCGTCAGTCGAAGAGGGGGGCGAGAGGCAGCGGATACCGGCTGGTAACCGCCAGCAGCAGCGATTGGTCGCCTTCCGCCGGGTAGGACATCAGCTGTTCCCGGGAACGTCGCACCCCAAGCAGTCGAAAGAGCTCCCAGTCGCTGGGCAGCTCAGCCCGGCACCCGATCTCCGGGCCGCCGAACAGCGCCTGAGAGGTGGGTGTCGTGAGGAGGAGGCCAGGCTCGCCAACCAGGCCCAGGTACCGGACCCAGGCGACCATGGCAGACAGCGCCTCCTCCAGTCCTGCCGCGTGGTCCTGGTACTCAGGGCCCAGCGCAGCCCGCACATCGTGCTCGTGCGTGACGACGTCCACCACCAGGGGCCCGGAGGGCCGGCCGGCGAACATGGCCGCCAGCGGATCAAGCAGTGCCTCCCATTCGGCCGTGATCCGGTCCACCGTGTGGTCGGCGCGGGCGGCCACCTCGCGGTCGATTGTGGCCTGGACGTCGTCACCCCATCCCAGCCGGTTTACGGAGATGTGGGCGACGCTGGTCAGGTGGGCCACGACATTCCGAACGGTCCAAGCCGGGCTGGCCGGGACGACGACGTCGGCCCCCTCCTCCCCCGCCTTGCGGGCCACGGCGATGAGCCGGGCTGCGCCGTCGAGGTAGGCCTGGAGCATGGCCTCGTCGGTGGGTGCCTTGTCGAGTACGGGGTCGGGAAGTTGAACGTTCATTTTGTGCCTTCCAATCCGGATCAATGGTCAGAACAGTGACCGGACGGCCTGTTCGATGCGGCCTGCATGCGGCAGGTACTCCGCCTCCAGGTTGCGGGCGTAGGGAACCGGGGTTTCGACGCCGGCCACGCGCCGCACCGGCCCGGCCAGCTCGCCGAAGAGCTCCTCGGCAATCGTCGATGCGAGCTCGGCGCCGTAGCCTCCGCGGCGGACGGCCTCGTGTACGATCACCGCCCGCTTGGTGCCCGCGACGGCGTTGAGCAGGCCGTCCCGGTCCAGCGGCACCAGCGTGCGCAGGTCGAGGACTTCGGCGTTGATGCCCTCTCCCGCCAGCTTCTCGGCCACGCCGAGGCAGTCATGCACCTGCCGGCCCCAGCTGACCAGGGTGACATCGGTCCCCTCCCGTGCGGTGCGCAGTTTCCCCAGCGGAACCCGGTAGTCACCCGGCGGGACATGCCCCTTCTGGGTGTAGTAGAGCATGAACATTTCAACGAACACGACCGGGTCGTCGTCGAAAATCGAGGACAGGAGCAGCCCCTTGGCGTCGGCCGCCGTGGAGGGAACCACCACCTTCAGCCCGGGCGTGTGGGTGAGCTGCGCCTCGAGCATGTCCGAGTGCTGGGCACCGAAGCCGCCGCCGGCACCGGTGGTGGTACGCACCACCAGGGGAACCTTGGTCTGGCCCCCCGACATGTAGCGCAGCTTGGCCGCATGATTGATCAGCTGGTCGGCGGCGACGGCCAGGAAGTTCATCAGCATGATCTCCGCCACGGGACGCATTCCGGTGATGGCGGCGCCGACGGCGGTTCCCATGATGGCCTGTTCCGAGATCGGCGTGGGACGCACACGGTCCAGGCCGAATTTGGTGGACAGGCCCTTGTGGATCTTGAAGCCTCCACCGGCCGGATCCTGGATGTCCTCCCCGAGCTCAAAGACCGTATCATCGATGGTCAATGCCACATCGAGTGCCTCGTTGATGGCCTGGACCATGCCGAGGATCCGTTCCTGCGGGGTGTCGTCTGCGGTGACGGTAGCGTCAGTTTGCGTGGTCATGTCAAGCCTCTCAGGCGAGGTCGGTGTAAAGCTCGGACAGGTCGGGCTGCGGGCTGGCTTCGGCGAATGCGAACGCGTCGTCGATCTCCGCCCGGTGCGCATTCTCCAGGGCCGCCAGTTCGTCCTCCGTGGCGATGCCCTCCGCCAGCAGGCGTGCCCGCAGGGCGGGGACGGGGTCCGCGGCCTCGGCCACGGCGAATTCGTCCCGCGGCATGTACTCCATGGGATCCTGCGGGGTGTGCCCGCGGAACCGGTAGGTCATGGCCTCGATGAGGGTCGGCCCGCCGCCGTTCCGTGCGGCGTCCACCGCCTGCCGGGCGGCTTCGTACATTTCCACCGGGTCATTGCCGTTGACGTGGTAGGAGCGCATGGAGTATCCGAGCGCACGGTCGGTGATGCGGCCGGCCGAGGTGCCCGCCGCGTAGGAGGTGTATTCGGCGTAGCGGTTGTTCTGGCAGAGGAAGACCACCGGGAGGTTCCAGACCGAGGCGAGGTTCATCGCCTCGTGGAAGGCTCCGATGTTGGTGGCGCCGTCGCCGAAGTTGACCACAGTCACCTGCCTGGTGCCGCGCAGCTGGGCGGAGAGGGCGACGCCGTTGGCGATCGGCAGGCCGGAGCCGACGACGCCGGTGGTGACGATCAGGCCCGAGTCCGGATGGGTGACGTGCATGGGCCCTCCCTTGCCCTTGCAGGTGCCGTCGGCCCGACCGTAGAACTCTGCCGTGAGTTCCCGCAGCGGCACGCCCTTGGCGATGTGGTCGTGAATGCCGCGGTAGATGGTCAGCACGTAGTCATCCTGCGCGAGGACCTGGGCCATGGCGGAGGGAATGATTTCCTGGCCCCGGGGCGAGTAGTACATTCCGGTCGCCTTGCCGGTCTTGAGCTTTGATACGTACGTGTCGTCGTACATCTTGATCTTCGCGGCAAGCGAATAAATCGCCAGGAGGATCGGGGGCTCGATCTCGGTGGCGGGATCCACCTCAAGGGTTGCAGTCATGTGGTCATACTCCTGTCGAGTTCTGCGCGGGGGCTTCTTTGCACCCGATAATCCGGAGTGCTTTGCACTTAAGTGGAACAAGTATTTGGTCTCTGGAACCTAGTTCAGGGCTGTAGGCGTGTCAAGCATCACACCGGGTGCCAGCCGCGGTGAGCGGCCCCCAGGGCGTTCACACGGCTATGCCGACGAGCTTCGTATCCAGATACTCGTCGATGCCCTCCTGTCCCCCCTCCCGTCCCAGGCCGCTGGCCCCGACACCCCCGAACGGGGCCGAAGCCGAGGTCGGGTTGATGTCGTTCACCCCGACCATGCCGACCCGCAGCTTCTCGGTCGCCCGGACCGCCGTGGACAGGTCGTTGGTGTACACGTACGCGGCGAGCCCGTATTCCGTGTCGTTGGCCTTGGCTAGCACTTCGTCTTCGGTATCGAAGGGCATAACCGCGGCGATCGGCCCGAAGGTCTCCTCATGGGCAATAAGCATTTCGGCGGTTACGTCCGCGAGGATCGTGGGCTCGAAGAAGGTCTTGCCGTTCAGCCCTTCAACCTGGACCCGCGTCCCGCCGGCGACGAGGCGTGCACCCTTGTCGAGGGCGTCGGAGACCTGCTGTTCCATCTTGAGGACTGCGCGCTCGTCGATCAGCGGCCCGACCGAGACACCCGGCGCATCGCCGGCTCCGACCTTCAGTGCGGCAACACGCTCCCCCAGTGTTTCGATGAACGCCTCGTAACGGGACCTGTGAACGTACATCCGGTTCGGGCTGATGCACGCCTGCCCGGCATTCAGGAACTTGACCAGAGCGGCCCCCTTCGCAGCCCTTACCGGGTCTGCATCCGGGAAGACAATAAACGGGGCATGTCCGCCCAGCTCGACCGAGACCCGCTTGAGGCCCTCCGTCGCCCGACCGGCCAGTTTCCTGCCTACGGCCGTGGATCCGGTGAAGGTGAGCTTCCGCACCAGGGGCGAGTCCAGCAGGACGTCGCCGATGTCGGCACCCCGCGTGCTGGTGACCATATTGACCACGCCGGCCGGCACGCCGGCCTCAAGCAGCAGCTCCAGCGTTGCGACGGCGCACAGCGGCGTCTGCTGCGCCGGTTTGAGGACCGAAGTGCAGCCGGCCGCCAGCGCAGGGCCAAGTTTCCTGGTCAGCATTGATATCGGATAGTTCCACGGCGTGATGGCGGCCACGATCCCCACCGGCTGGCGCATGGTCATGAACCGCTGATCGGCGCGTGCGGAAGGAATGGTAACTCCGCCTATGCGCTTGGCTTCCTCGGCGAACCACGCCAGGAAGTCCGCGGCGTAGGCCACCTCGTTCATAGAGGCCTTGAGCGGCTTGCCCTGTTCCCTGGTCATCAGGGCGGCAAGTTCCTTCTGCCGCGCCCGCATCAGGGAATCTGCGGCGGAGAGCACGGCTGAGCGCCGGTGCGCCGTGGTACCGGCCCAGGCGTCCGCGGCGGCATCAGCCGCAGCTATGGCCGCTGCGGCGTCGTCCGCTCCGCCGTCGGAGGCCCAGCCGATGATTTCCGCGGTCGCGGGGTCGCTTACAGGGAAGGCAGACCCACTGAGTGCTTCACGCCACTCACCGTCAATCAATATCGTCGCTGCGCTGTTCGCTGTCATCTGGAACCGGTCCTTTCGAAAGATGCGGGGGCATCGGCGTCATTCGCCGTGCCCTGGACAAGGCAAAGTGCGTCGACGGCGGCAAAGCCGTCGCCCGTCACCACGAGCGGGTTGATGTCGAGCGACTCAAGCCAGCCGCTGCCGGCGGCGGCAAGTTCGCCGGCGCGCACCAGGAGATCGGCGAGCGCCTCGAGGTTCCAGCCGGGCTTGCCGCGAAAACCGTGCATGACCTTCACGTCTTCGAACTCTGCGATGAGGCTGCGGGCTTCGGAGTGTGAAAAAGGCGCCATCCGGCCCCCGACCCGCTGGAGGACCTCGACCATGACCCCGCCGAGGCCGAAGACGACCATCGGCCCGAGCTCGCTGTTCTGGAGGCCGATGAACGCCTCGCCCTCGGCCCGGATCTGGGGCTGCACGGCAACGAGCCCGGGCAGGCCGTCGCGGCGGGCAATGTCCCGCATACGGGCCACGGCGGCTTCCAGATCCGCAGCTGCTACGCCCAGCTCGACCGCTCCGTGTTCCGTGCGGTGGCCGACGTCGGCCAGCTTCACCACGTAGGGGCCGGAGAAGTCCGGCACCGCCGGTTTGGCATCTTCCGCCACCAGCTGGTACGGGGCGATCGGAATGCCGTGGGAGCGAAGCAGCTCCATGCCCGCCGCGAACGGGAGCATATCGCCCTCCGGGGTGCTGACAGGCTGCGCGGCGGGTGCCGGAACGGGGACGATTCCGTCCCCGGCATCCTCCACCGCCGACCGGGCACGTGAGAACGCCGTCAATGTCTGGAGCCCGCGCAGGGTGGCGCGAATGCCGTGCCCGGCAGCGACGGCGCCGGACGCGGAAACGATGTCCATTGCCCAGCCGCCGAGCGGCCCCGAGCAGTTGGACAGCAGGAAGGGTTTGCCGTGCTTTTCGGCAGCGTCAGCGTACTTCCGCAGGAAAGGGACGGAGTGCTCGCTGGCGTCCTCATCAGCGAGCGGATGGGCATGCAGCACGGCGTCAACCTCATCTGAGGAGGCGTACCTGTCCAGGATCTCGTCCCAGTTGGCCATTCCCATCGGCGTCATATCGAGGGGATTCGGTACGTGCACGCCCGGGATCAATTCCTCCACCCATCCGCGGAGACCAGTCAGGGCCGGGACGGCCACCTGCTCGTCAAGGGCAAGGTCCATGGCCAAAGACGCATACCCGCCGGTGGAGGTGATGATCGCCAGCTTGTTGCCGGTTGGGTGGTACCGGCCGTCCAGCTGTTCAATCACCGCAAGCCGGTCAATCAGCTCCTCCGGATCCCGGGCGAGGCCGATCCCGAGCTGCCGGAAGGCGACGTCGTAGACCCAGGCGTCACCGGTCAGCGCACCGGTGTGGGACGCCGCCATCTCCCGGGTCCGCGAGCTGCGTGCCAGCTTCAGGGCGACGATCGGCTTGCCCGCCTGCAGGGCGCGCCGGGCCGCAGCGAAGAAGGCCGCTGGTCGGCGGATCTTCTCGATCACCAATCCGATGGCGGTGGTTCCCGGGTCGTCCACCAGGTAATCGACGTAGTCCGCCAGGTCGGTGACCGCTTCGTTGCCGGCCGAGATCACCAGATTGAGGCCAATCTGCGGACGCTCCCAGGCGGCCATGACCGCGCCGCTGAGGAGTGCCCCGCTCTGGGACACGACGGAAATGCCGCCCGTCCGGCGCTTGTGGTTCGCGGCGATGGTGAGGTTGAGGCCCCGGGACACATTGGAGTAGCCGAGCCCGTTGGGACCGACAACCGCCATGCCGGAACTACGTGCGGCCGCGGCAAGGCGCTGCTGCAGTGCGGTTCCGGTCTCATCGCCCATCTCCGCGTAGCCGCTGGAGACCAGGACGACGCCCCCGACGTCCAAGGCTGCCGCCTGCTCGACGACCTCCACGGCCACTGGAGCGCTCGTGACGCAGTAGACGGCGTCAATGGGACCCTCGATGTCGGCCAGGGAGCTGACCGTAGGCTGCCCCATCACTGTGGCGTGTTTGGGGTTGACGTAGCGCACAGCTGCATCGCTGCCGAGTGTCGGGGAAAAGGAGCTTACGAAAGGCGACCCGTCACGCAGTCCGACGACCGCTACGGTCCGCGGATCGAGGACGCGGCGCAGCGCCGCACTCTGGCCGCTCACCGTGCCCCACCGCTGCGGCCTGCGTCACGCGGACCCCCCGGCACATCCCAGGTGGTCCAGCGAAACAGTGCACCGTGGGTGGTGGCAGGGTCGGTCACCATGGTGCTCCCGTCCCGCTCCAGGATCCTGATGCCCTTGGTCTCGAAGTAGGCTGCCGTCGCATCAAGGTCCTGAACCCGGAATGCTGCGGCGTGGTGGATTTCGCCGTTTTTTTCGAGGTCGGCGGCAGCGAGGGTACCGTCCCGGTTTGGCGTCGAGAGCTGGACCACGGTGTCCCCCATCTGCACGTACGCGTCATCTGTGCCGGTCAGGGCGGAGGAGTCCTTGTGCAGCAGGCTTCCGCCCAGGACGCCGGAAAAGATCCCGGTCGCCTTCTCCAGGTCCTTCGTGAGGATTGTGGTGTAGGCGAGTCCGGGGGTCTGGACCGGATGGTTGCGGATCCACCACTCGGAGTCAAAGCCGCTTCCGTTGATCCGCGGGTCCCTGGCCCCGACCTGGCTGCCGTCGGGGTTGAAAAACTCCAGCTGGGCAATGGTGTCTTTTGGATGCGTCATGATGGCCGAGTTCGGACCGGGACGTTCCGCGGTGGGCCGGCCTCCTTCGACGAACACCCTGACCCCGGCGTCGGTGCAGCGCTGCCACAGGTCGCCGGCGTCGTCCGTGTACCAGGCAATTGAATGCCAGTGCGGTCCAAACCGGTTAAAGAAGCGTCCGAGCGGCATGCTGTCCCAGCCCTCGACGCGGAACGCCGGTGCCAGCGGCTCGATGACGGCATCGCCGAGCAGCACAAGGGAGGCATCCCGTTTCTCGCCGGGCATGTAATTGTGGTCCAGGAATCCCCGCTGCACCCCGAAGACGTCGTCGTACCACGCCTCCAGCGCGGGGAGGTCATCAGTCATGTGAATGATGTGGAAAATGCGGCCGATGGCCATGAAGCCATCCCCTTTCTGACGGCGGGAGCACCCGACGCGGAGTCGCCCCGATCCTCTCCGAAACAAATATTCGTTCCGCTATTGAAGAAACCTGCCCTGATCGGAGACAGTTGTCAAGCACCCCGGAAGGTCCGGGACTGTTTCGAACAGAGGAATCAGGTTCATGAGTTCACTGATCACAGCCGAGATGCAGGAGGCGGTCGGGACCCGTATGGGCAGCCAGGTTTCGTATCCGGTTTCCGCATCCGACATCCGGCGCTGGGCATTGGCCATCTACTGGCCCCGCCGGCCGCCGGCCCGGTTCCTTGCGGACGAGGACTCGGGGCTTGTCGCCCCCGAGGATATGAACCCGTTCGCCTGGGCCGCCCGGTCGACGGCAGCGCCCGAGCAGAACGAACCCGCCCAGGGCCACGACCCGGACCGGACCGAAAAAACCATCGGCATCACGGGTCCAGGGCTCCGAAGGCAGCTGAACGCCGGGGTAAAGATCACCTACGGCGTGCCCATGCGGGTCGGCGACACGATCACGTCGGTCCGAACCCTCGCGGGCTACGCCGAGCGGGAAGGAAAGCTGGGCAGGATGCTGTTCACCACGACCTCCGACCTCTGGACCAACCAGCACGGCGAACACGTAAAGCGCACCGAACTGACCCTGATCCGCTACTGAGCACCCGGAAAGAGGAGCCATGACCGCCAGCACACCCGAGGCCACCACCGTCGACCTCGCCGAAGGATCGACCCTGCCCGAATGGACCCGCGAAACCGGCCTGGAGACCTGGAACAGATTTGCCGCCGTCAACAATGAGTTTGTGTCCATCCACATGGACGATGAAGCCGGCCGCGCAGCCGGCATGCCGGGCGCCTTCGGCCAGGGAAACCTCCTGGTCTCCTACCTGCACGCGGCGGTGCGGGACTGGATCGGCGACCACGGGCGCATCCTGGAGCTCGCAGCACAGTTCCGCAAGCCCAACCTGAGGGGGAGAATCATTGTCGGCGGCGCCGTCACGGCAGTCAGCTCCGGCCACGACGGCCGGGAGGCCCAGCTGGAACTGTGGCTGAAGGATGCGGACGGCGCAGTGCTGACACCGGGAACGGCCCGGGTCCTTCTGCCCTGAGTATTGGCGTGCATTCCGGTGCACCGCTCGCCAAAAGACGGCCGGCAGAGTTGCTCTGCCGGCCGTCCCTGCTCCCGGCTTCAATCAGGAATCATGGCGAGCCGGGTCCAGCGTCGCTGGGCCCAGTGCGGCTCCCCGTCAACATAGATCCTTTTGACCTGCCCCGGACCGAACCCCCGGAACCCCGGCTCCACCGAGACCCAGCCCCCGGTCTCAAGCGGTTCGACCTCGAGCTGGAATCCATTCCTGTCGTCGTCTGTGGTCACTGTCACGACACGCATCGATCTCCTCGTCCTTTCCTTATGCTCTAGCCCTTCGAAGTGTTATGCCCCGGGGAGGCGCTCACCCTGGAACACCGACTGGCGGACGGTGACGTCGCCGGTGAACTCAATCTGGCAGGCGAGGCGGATACCCTCGGCGTCATTGCCGTAGGAGCGCTGGGCCACGCGCCTGATCACGCGTTCCTCTGCGAGGTTCGGAACGGCCGGCGCGACCTGGTCATGCCCCTCCAGGATCCGCACGTGGCAGCGGGAGCAGGTCCCCTGGCCGGCGCAGACCGTAGGCCAGTCGTAGCCCTCCCGGTAGGCCGCATCGAAGAGCGTCTCATTCTCGCGGACTTCGATCACCACCCCTGCCGGCACGACGGCGACCTGGGGGTAAGGGCTGCCCTGCCGTGCGGTCACCATCGACCGTGCCGGATCCCCTTCCACGCCAAACTCACACATACTTGGCGAGTTCGCGATCCAGCGCCTGGTGCCAGTTCACGATCAGCCGCTCGACGTCGACGCCCAGTCGGATGTGCTCCAGCTCGGAGGAACGCAGTCCGGTCTGCATGCGCTCGATATTGCTGGCATCCTGCTGAACGAACCACAGCTCATCCCACGTGGGGGCATCGTCAGCGCCGATCTGGGGCTTCTTCACCGGCGTTCCCGTCGGCGGGATCTCCAGCGCGAAGAAGTCATAGATGCACTTGTTGGGATCAGTCGGGTGGGGGCGGGAGCGGTAGACCAGCCCGCATCCCAGCATGGCGACGCCGGTGAAGTTGGGGAACATCGCCCAGTGTCCGGTGGTGTCCGGGTGCATCGGAGTGAGTTCCACCCCGCGGCGGGCCGCATCGATGTATGCACGATTGAAGAACTCGGCGAAGAATTCCCCCGCATCCGTCATCTCCAGCAGATCCTCCATGATGGCGATGTAGTGCGCGTTCGTCTGGGACTGGGATCCTTCCCACATCACCTTCGCGCTCATGTAGAACTTCACCGCCGGGGTCATCTTCTCGGGGTCTGTAAAAAGCCTGTCGTCCTGACCCGGCAGCTGCAGAATCCGCGGTGCCCGGGAATCGGTCCAGCCGTGGCCCTGGGGGTCGGTGCGGTAGTGAGCGTAGGCAAGGGCGTTGTAGTCCTCGTCCCGCAGGAAGCCGGCCATCTCGGGGTGCGCCTGCATCACGTGGTAGGCCTCGAAGAACGCCTCCTGGGCGACCTTCCAGTTGGCTTCGAATTCGATCTGATGCCACCAGGTGATGTGGGCCTTTTCGAAGCCGTTGCCGTCGAGCGGGCCGGCGATTCCGCGGATGGACTCTTCGAAGGGGGGCGCCTCGAGGTCCAGGTTGATCCAGACAAAGCCCCAGCGCAGTGCCACCTGGACCTCGGGCAGGTCAACGTCCTCCTGCTTGACGGTCCTGGGCTCGAAACCATCCTTGGCGTAGATGTAGGTGTTCTTGCCCTCAAGGTTCCAGCGCCATCCGTGGAAGGGGCAGACCACCTGATCGGCACGGAAGGTGCCCGACCCGCAGGCGATCGCCGTACCGCGGTGCCGGCAGGCGTTATGGAAGGCCTTGACGCTGCCATCCTTCTGCCGGATAAGCATGATCGACTGGTCGAGGATCTTGTATTCGGTGAAGTCTCCCGGCCGCGGAATTTCGGTCTCATGGCAGGCGTGCTGCCAGGCATGCTTCCAGAGATTCTTCTCAAGCTCGAAGAACTCCTGGCTGTGGTAGCGGGCGGCCGGAATCAGCAGCTCATCCACCACATGGTGGGGCACCTTGGACGTATCGACCGCCGGACTGGTGGCGGGTTCGTTTTGAACACTTGTCATTGCTGCGTCTCCCTGTCTCTTTCCCGGCGTGGCGCACCGGTTCGTAGCCTGGTTTCCTGCGGCCGCCGCCGGCCGGCAGCGTCGCCTTGACGTGAAGTGGAGGTGCGGCTCCCGAGGGGGCCGTTCCAGCACCGACCCTACGTGTGCCGGGCGTCACATGGAATAGTTTCGGGCCAAATATTTGTTCCGACCTGGATGCAAAAAAAGAGACCCTCACTCCGGCAGTTCGGGTTCGTCGCCCCACATCTTGGCGGGCGGCACTTCGTCCACATCCACGACTGTGACCGGGCGGGAATACTGCCGGTCCGGACCGTCGATGTCAAAGCTCCGGAAAACCAGGCGATCACCGACCAGCGTCCCGACATAGGTCCCGTCGGCCACCGCAAAAACACGGTCGCCGGCAATCCTTCCCACCACGGTGCCGGACGGAACCATGACGGTGTTGCCCTCGTTCAGCAGCGGCCGGCCGTTCTTGGTCCAAAGTTTTCGAATCAATTTCTCCCCCTCGTGAGTGATTGAAGTTTGAATTGTGCCCTCGGGCCGTGGACCGGTCAACAGGTTCATGGAAGCATCTGCCCCATGGACAGGGCCGCTGGCGAAGACGACCGGGCAACCTCGGATTACCCCCCGGGCGGCAGCGGCCTGCCCCCCGAGCCTGAGTGGTCAGACCCGCTGGCTGCCCTGGCCGTCCTGGGGCTGAGCGAGCCACGCCTTTCAGGGCGGATGGTCCGCAGCAGGTTCGGAACCTCCATGGATGTCACCCTGGAGTTCGGCGACGCCGTCGACAGCTCGGCCCTTCCGTTCGTCATGGTCAGGACATGTCCGTCCGTCCGACGCGCCGGATCCCGTGCCGCTCGGCTGGATCTGGCCCTGCTGACGGGCCAAAGGCGCCTGCGTCGCCTGCCCGAACACCCGGCCCCTCCCGAAGACATCCGGCCCTCCTCCCCCGTGCAGCACCGCACCCTGCTTGTCGCCGGCATCCCGGTCCCGGGTATCTACCGAAGCCTGGAGGGCCTCTGGGCCTTTGAAGCGCATCTGTCAGCCCAGGTCCTGCCTCCCGGCCCGAACTCCCCCGGGACCCTCGTGACCGTGGTCGCACGGGGAGTCGATCCGGCGCAGGTGCAGCTGGATCCCGTGAACGACCTGGAACCGTTCAGGGCTGCCGCCCACCGTGCCCGAACCACTGCCTCCGGCCTCAAGCCTGCATCCGCCGCGGACGCGTCCTACAAGGCGCTGGAGGAACTTGTCCTGGCCGCGCTCCGGGGCGGCCCCGACCCCGACCGGTACGACGAACTCAGCGAATGGATGATCGAGCTGCGGGGGTTTTGGTCCGCTGCGCACCGCGCCCAGATGCATTTCGCCGGCCAGGACGCAGCGGCTGCTGCCGCGGCCCTGAACCGTCTCACCGAGCAGATGCGCACGCTCTCCAGGGAAGTCCGGTGGTGGGACGACGATGGAAGCGATGCCGTGGCCGAGAGCATCCGGTATACCGTGTTCGGCAGCCCTGTTGCCAGCCGGGCCGCCCAGGAGCAGTGGGAGCGGGGAATCGCCGATCCCACTGCCCGCGAACGGTGGCTGCAGGCGTGGCACCACTGGCATTCCCTCCGCGGCCGCCCCCGTCGCCCGGCGGAGGTGCCCGGCCGCTGAGGCTGAAGGGCATCTCCGCCGCGAGGAAGCGGATACTCGGGACTGAACCGCCCGAGCTACTGGGCCGTGCTTCCGGCTGGCTGCTTTGCAGCAGCATGGGCGCCGGCCCGCCGGCCGCTGAAGAGGCAGTCGGCCAGGGCCAGGCCGCTGATGTAGCTGTTGGAACAGACGCCGACCGCGTTCCGCCCGGCAGCGTAAAGCCCCTGGATCAACGAACCGTCCTTGCGCTTCACAAGCCCGGTCTCGCCGTCGACCATGAGCCCCCCGAGGGTAAGGCCAGGCACCGGGAGCAGCGGAGAGGAATCGACGGAGATCTCATACGCGTAGAAGGGGCCCTTGCTGACCGGCATGCAGAGCTCCGGGTCCTTGTGTGCCGGGTCCCCCGTGCCGTCCGCGATCCCGCGGTTGTAAGCCTCCACCGTGCTCCGGAGGCCGGACGCGTCGACTCCCATTTTCGCGGCCAGCTCATCGAGGGTCCGGGCCTTCTGATGCCCGGTCGCAAAGATGTAGATTGCCTGTGCCTTTTGGAAGATCTGCGTCTGGCGCCAGAACTGCCCCCGCGCCTTTTTCCAGCTCGCGGAGTCGAAGACCGCCCACCCCTTCCCCCCGAACTCGCGCATCAGGACATTGCCGTGGGTGGCCCCGTACAGGTCTTCGTTGGCGATCCGCTTTCCATCCAGGCCGACGGTCACACCCTCAACAAAGCCGCTCGGCGGAGAGAGGAAGCGCCAGGCTGTCACGTTGCCCATCTTGCCGACGGCGCCTCCCGCGCTCATGCCAAGCCGGATTCCGGTACCGTCGTCGGCGGGTGTGCCGAGCGGGGATACCTTGGTGAACTCCGGCGCGTATTTCCGGACCCATTCCTTGTTGTAGATGAACCCGCCGGCGGAGAGGATGACAGCCCCGGCCCGGGCCTCCTTGGTCACGGCACCTTCCTCCCACAGCGCCTGGGTCTTGGCCGTGGCGCCCTTCACGAGCTTAGGGGCGAAATTGCCAAGCTTCCCGGTGCGCTTGGTCAGCGCTGCGTGCTGTTGGGCATTCGGATGGCCGCTGTCGAGGACGCGGTAGCGAACGCCGACAACAGCGCCGTCTTCGATGATGAGTTCATCAACCCTGGCCAGTGGAACAAATGTGACACCCTTGCGCGCGGCTGCGGAGGACAGGTGCCCCCACAGCACCTTGCCGGAAGCAAGCCCCTTGGCAAGGGTGCGGTGCCCACGGGGGGCGGGTTCAGCGTTGAGGACATAGGGATGGGCCTTCTCATTGCCGGAGTAGTACAGGTAGTAGTCATCCGTGGGATAGGAGGTCTTGTAGGGCGCAACGCTGGAGGCAAAGCGGGCCCCCTGCTTTTCAAGCCACTCGATGGTCCCGGGGCTTTGTTCGCAGAAGCGGCGGAGCGTGGCGTCGTCGACGGCGTCCCCCACCTCCTGCACCAAGTAGTTGTAGAGGTTCTCCACCGTGTCCCGGTAACCCGCCTCGAGCTGCTGCCTGGTGCCGCCGCCCGCATAGACGACGCCGCCGGAAAGTGCACTGGCGCCGCCTCCATGGCTGCGGTCCAGCACCAGGACCCTGGCGCCGTGATCCGCCGCCTCTATAGCCGCTGCGGCACCGGCGTCGCCGTATCCGACCACGATGACATCGAATTCCTGCTTCTGGGCCATCCGACCCTCCTTTTCTCACAACGTTGTGATGGAATTCACACTCGGAATATCGGCAGGGTATGCCGTAAATGACGAGGGGGCAACCAATGAGGGTTTGCGCATGAGCACACAACGTCGAGGAAGACCGCCGCTCGCCGACCCGGCGCAGCTGCGTGCCCAGGTAGTCCAGGTCCTGAACAGGGAAGGCTGGAAAACGTCAGCATGCGCGAAATCGCGGACCAGGTGGGCGTCAGCGTACGGACGCTGCACCGCTACTTCCCAACCAAGGCCGACATCGTATGGGGCGACGTCGACGACTCCTTCGACACGCTTCGAGCCGCTTTGGCCGCGGCATCCGACGACCTCTCGATCATTGAGACCGTCATCGAGGTTGTCGTCGAAGCCCTGGGCCCCCTGGACGAGAGGCCCGGATGGGAACGCGACAGAATTCGAATGATCGCGACCAATCCGGATCTGCAGGTGATCCACTCCCACAGCTTCCTCCGGTGGCGCCGGGAGCTGGCCGCTTTCATTGCGCGGCGCATGGGTGAGCCCGAGGGGAGTCTCGTTGCGGCAACCTCCGGCGCCGCAATGCAGGCAGTCATGATGCATTCGCTGGCGTGGTGGGCCACGCACCCCGACAGCTGCACACCGGCAGGCGCCATGACTGAGGCACTGCGGGGGCTGGCCCGAACGTCCTCGATGCATTAGGAGCGGAAAGCACGAAAGGCCACCCTGATCGGATCAGGATGGCCTTTCCCTGTGCGTGGGCGATACTGGGTTCGAACCAGTGACCTCTTCGGTGTGAACGAAGCGCGCTACCACTGCGCCAATCGCCCGTCTGCGCTGATACTTTCCAGCGCCGCGGTGCGTAGAAGACTCTAGCCCACATCCGCCCCAAGTTCCAAACCGACCCAAAACCTGTTCCGTTCGCGCACTCCTCGCGCGCGATCAACTCCTGCAGGATGATCTGCTTCCGGCCCGGGCCAAAGCGGGTGCCGCGCCGGCCCGGGGCGGCGCAGCGGCGCACCCCACGGCGGCGGGCGGCCCGCCGATTGGACGAACCGAAAATCCTCCTATAGAGTCTTTCTTCGTTGGAAAGCAGCGAGGACCACTCCCGGAGAGATGATCGGGGAGCGGGAATCTCTGCTGGAATCAACATGCGGACGTAGCTCAGCTGGCTAGAGCACCACCTTGCCAAGGTGGATGTCGCGGGTTCGAATCCCGTCGTCCGCTCGCAAGTCACTGTAGAGACCGGCTATCCCAAGCCGGTTGACCTATGCTTAGGCAGAGGTCACGGTGGGGTGGCCGAGAGGCGAGGCAGCGGCCTGCAAAGCCGTATACGCGGGTTCGAATCCCGTCCCCACCTCCACGGTGATACTTGCACAGCCCACATGGGCGCGATTGGCGCAGCGGTAGCGCGCTTCCCTGACACGGAAGAGGTCACTGGTTCGATCCCAGTATCGCGCACGAACAGTCTCGACTGTTTCTTTTTGCGGACGTAGCTCAGCTGGCTAGAGCACCACCTTGCCAAGGTGGATGTCGCGGGTTCGAATCCCGTCGTCCGCTCTCCTGATCCTGGGGTTCCGGTTGTGGATTCTCAGGTCCAGGCGCGATTGGCGCAGCGGTAGCGCGCTTCCCTGACACGGAAGAGGTCACTGGTTCGATCCCAGTATCGCGCACGAACAGTCTCGACTGTTTCATTGTGCGGACGTAGCTCAGCTGGCTAGAGCACCACCTTGCCAAGGTGGATGTCGCGGGTTCGAATCCCGTCGTCCGCTCCATGTCTCCGATGGGACCGGGATACCCCGGTCCCATCGGTGTTTAACGTCGCTTCGCCCCCCCTCCCCCTCCCCCCCTACGCGGGTGCACACCGTTCCCCGGCCGGCAGCGGGCCGTTTTCAGCTCTGGACTGAAGCCCTTGGCTGCCCCTCGGCACCGACCTACCATGGAAGCGAACGGGAAACGAACGGGTTTCCCCGGCGAAGGGAGGTGATCCGTGTCTATATTTGACGAGCTCAAGGGCAGGACCGGAGAGCTGAAGGACAAGGCGGCGGGGCTGGTCAGCCAGAACTCCGGCCGCATCAAGGACGGCATTGGTCACGCCGGCAGCTTCGTCGACCAGAAGACGGGCGGCAAGTACACCGACAAGATCGAGGGCGTCCGCCACAAGGCCTCCGGCATGGTCGACCGCGTTGAACGCGATCGCCGCGGAGACCAGGACGGCGGTCCTTCACAGACACCTCCGGCCAGATAGTCCCGGAGCCCGACAAAGAGGCCCCTGCCCCGCCATCGGCGGGTCAGGGGCCTTTGTCATGCCACCGGGCGCTAGGAGGCTTCTCCGGTCTGGCCTTCCCGGGCCAGGGCGGTCAGGCGGGAGACCGCGCGGAAGTACTTCTTCATGTAGCCGCCGGCCATCATGTCCTTGGTGAACAGGCTGTCGAACGGCACGCCGCTGGCCAGGATGGGCACGTCCTTGTCGTAGAGCCGGTCCGCGAGGACCACGAAACGCAGGGCCACGGACTGCTCGGTGATCGTCTCCACATTGCGCCACACCACGGCATCGATGCCGTCGATCAGCTGCCGGTAGCGGCTGGGGTGCACGTCCGCCAGATGCGCGACCAGCTCGGAGAATTCGTCCATCGCCACGGTGCGGCCGGAGAACTCCGCCTCCATGCGCTGCTCCAGCTCGTCGTCGGGCAGCGGGTCCGGTGACTGCGGCAGCCCGCGGTGCCGGTAGTCCTCGCCGTCGATGCGGATGACGTCGAACTGATCCGCCAGGACCTGGATCTCCCGTTGGAAGTCGACCGCGGCGAAGCGCCCCTCACCCAGGGAGCCGGGCAGCGTGTTGGAGGTCGCGGCCAGCTTGACCCCGGCGTCGGCCAGTTCCCGCATGAGCCGGGACATCAGCACGGTGTCCCCCGGGTCATCCAGCTCGAACTCGTCGATGCAGACCAGCTTGTAGGTGCTCAGCGCCTCCACCGTCTTGCGGAAGGACAGCGCACCCACGAGGTTCGTGTATTCCACGAAGGTGCCGAACGCCTTCTGACCGTCAACCGAGTGCCAGAGCGAGGCCAGCAGGTGCGTCTTGCCGACGCCGAAGCCGCCGTCCAGGTACAGGCCGGCCTTGGTCTCGGCCCGCTTTCCGCCGCCGAACAGCCGGCGCAGGCCGGAGGCCGCCGGGCGCCCTGCGGCCTCGCCGAAGCCGCGCATCGCCTCCACGGCCTGCGCCTGCGACGGCTGGGCGGGATCCGGACGGTAGCTGTCGAAGGAGACCTCACCGAAGCGCGGGGAAGGGTGGAACCCCTTCAGCAGTTCATCGACCGATACCTGGGGAGTCCGCTCTGCAAGGTGCTCCACTTGTGCCACAGCTAAATACCCGTCCATCCGTTAGCAGTAATCCTGTGCGGCCGGCCGGTTGTCCCCGGCACAAACGCCACCGGCCCACAATACGCCAACCAGCCCGCCCCGGCGCGTTCATGAAAAGGCGGCGGAGCGGGCCGGGCGGCACGGAGGCGCTAATCCCGCAGCGGAATGCCCCTGGCGTCCCGGCGGAATGACTCAGCCCCGCAAAGGATCATGATGCCCTCCACGAAACCCCAGATGGCGATGCCGAAGCTGGCCAGGCCCAGGGTCAGGATCCCGCCGACCAGGCTGCCCAGCAGCTGGACCAGGCCGATGTTGGTGTGGCCCAGGTAGAAGCGGTGGATGCCGAGCCCGCCGAGGAAGATGCCGAGCAGACCGGCGAGGATTTTGGACTTCTGTTCCCCGTAGGCGGGGTAATAGCCGCCGGCGTACGGGTTCGGCGGGACCTGCTGCCCGTAGGGGGCCTGCCCGTAGGGGTTCGGCGGCGCCTGCCAGCCCTGCCCTGCCTGCCCGTAGGCGCCCGGGGGCATCTGCTGTCCGTTTCCCCAGCCCGGCTGACCGTACGGATTCGGCGGAGCCTGCCGGTCGTATCCATGCTGCCCGGGGACCTCCCCGCCGTAGGGCCCGGGAGCGGCCTGCTGCCGTTCACCGTCCGCGGTGAAGGGGTCGGCGGTGAAGGAATCGTCCCCCGACGCCGGAGCCGGCGCGTCGAACGCGTACGGATCCCGGCCCTGGCCCCCTGGCCCTTGGGGAAGCCCCGCCTCCCGGCCGGGACCGTGCGGCTCGGCGTCCCCTGCTCCGGGCTGGCTGGTCGGCTTTTCGGATGACATGCGGTCCCCTCGGGTGTGGATCGGCGGAGCGCCCCGGCGGCTTGCCGGGCGCACGGCGAGTATATCGGGACGGCGGCCTGCGCTTAGGGGAAGTTTCCTGCGGCGGGCTTCGTTAGGCTTAGTAAAGATCCGTCCGCTTTATCACCCTGCAGGAAAGAGGCACCGCACCATGGCTGCAGCCGCAGATCCCCACCCCAAGTTCGCCGGCTACGCGCATCCGGACCGGCTGGTTTCCACCCAGTGGCTGGCCGACCATGCCGATGAAGCGGGCCTGGTGGTGCTGGAGTCCAACGAGGACATCCTCCTCTACGAAACCGGGCACATTCCCGGGGCGCTGAAGATCGACTGGCACACCGACCTCAACGATCCGCTGACCCGTGACTTCGTCGACGGCCCGGCCTTCGCGGAGCTGATGTCCCGGCTGGGCATCAGCCGCGACACCACCGTGGTCATCTACGGCGACAAGAGCAACTGGTGGGCGGCCTACGCCCTGTGGGTCTTTACCCTGTTCGGCCACGAGGACGTCCGGCTGCTGGACGGCGGCCGGGACAAGTGGATCGCCGAGGGCCGGGAACTGAGCACGGAGCGGCCCGCCCCGGCCCGCTCCGACTACCCCGTCGTCGAGCGGAACGACGCCGCGGTCCGCGCGTTCCTGCCCGACGTCCTCGACCATCTGGGCAAGGGCCCGCTGGTGGACGTGCGCTCCCCCGCTGAGTACACCGGCGAACGCACCCATATGCCGGACTACATGGATGAGGGCGCAATGAAGGGCGGCCACATCCCCACCGCGGTTTCCGTACCCTGGGGCAAGGCCGCCGCCGAGGACGGCACCTTCCGCCCGCGTGAGGAACTGGAGGCGCTCTACCGCCAGGAAGCCGGACTGCAGGAGGGCGACGACGTCGTGGCCTACTGCCGCATCGGCGAGCGTTCCAGCCATACCTGGTTTGTGCTGAAGCACCTGCTGGGCTTCGAGAACGTCCGGAACTACGACGGCTCCTGGACCGAGTGGGGCAACGCTGTGCGCGTGCCGATCGCGTCCGGAAGCGAGCCGGGCCAGGCACCGGAACGCCGCTGAGGCGGGCTGATCCGCAGCATTGACGACAAGAGCAAAGGCGAAGCATTGAGTACCACCGACACCTCCGGCAGCACCCTTCCGGCACAGCTGGCCGACATCATCGAGGACTTCCAGGCGATGAGCGAGCAGGAACGGCTGGAACTGCTGCTTGAGTTCTCCCGTTCGTTGCCTGATCCGCCCGCGGCCGTGGCGGACCGCCCGGAGCTGATGGAGCAGGTGGTGGAGTGCCAGTCGCCGGTGTTCCTCAGCCTGGACGTGGCCGATGACCCCGAGCAGACGGTGCAGCTGTACTTCTCCGCCCCGCCGGAGGCACCGACCACCCGCGGGTTCGCCGGGGTGCTGCATGAGGGCCTCAACGGCCTGCCCGCGGCGCAGATCCTCGCCGTACCCGCCGATGTGCCGGACCGCCTCGGCCTGACCCGGGCCATCACCCCGCTCCGGATGCGCGGAATGGCCGCCATGCTGGGGCGGATCAAGCGCCGGCTGGCGCAGGATCCGCGGGTGGCGGCGGAGGGCTGAGCCGGTGGCCCGGAAACAGCAGGGCAGCGCGACGCCGGCCACCCGGGCCCTCGACGCGGCGGGGGTCCCCTACAGCACGTCTTCCTACGGCCACGACGCCTCCGCCGCCTCCTACGGCCTGGAGGCCGCGGAGAAGCTGGGGCTGCCGCCGGAACAGGTCTACAAGACGCTGATGGTCTCCGTCGACGGCCAGCTGGCCGTGGCGATGATCCCGGTCGCTGCCACCCTGGACCTGAAACGGTTCGCGGCCCTGATGGGCGGCCGGCGCGCCGCCATGGCCGCCGCCGCGGACGCCGAGCGGCGCACCGGCTATGTGGTGGGCGGGATCTCTCCTCTCGGGCAGAAGCACGCGTCTCCGGCCGGCCTGCATGCCGCCGCCCTGGAGCTGGAGAGCATCAACGTCTCCGGCGGCCGGCGGGGTTTCGAGATTACCCTGGCGCCTGCCGACCTGATCAGGCTGACCGGCGCCCGGACCGGGGACATCGCCGTCGAGCGCTGACCGGCGGCGCCGTTCCGGGCCAGGGAACCTGGTTTGGCCGGTCCGGGACTGCCGCGTATGAGACGCCCGTCCCGGCCGGATCACCGGTCGGGACGGCGCGATTCACGACGTCGGGGACGGCGCCGGCTGTTCCGCTCCGCTGCGGCGCCCTGCCCGCCCCATCGCGGACAGCCCGCCGGCCAGGCACAGTCCGGCCGCCAGCCCGGCCAGCAGGACCGGCGGCAACTGGTCCCGGGCCACGCCGAAGCCCGCGGAACCGAGCGCCTGCCCCACCGCCAGCGCAATGAAGAGGATGGAGGTGCCCGCTCCCGGATTGTTCCGGCGGACCTGGCGGGCCCACAGGATCAGCACCGCGGACAGGCCCATGTAGCCGGCGCCGAACACCGCCATCGCCGCGTAGGCGGCCCAGGCGTTCCCGGCGGACACGGCCACCGCCAGGGCCGCGTTGGCTGCGGCCAGCGCGGCGGCGCAGATGAGCCAGCCGGCGCGGCGTCCGGTCCGTCGGACGAGCGTGCCCGCCAGGGCGCCGAGGAAACCGCCGGCGCCCAGTGCTATCCAGAGCCAGCCGGTCCGCTCGGCAGTCACCGCGCCCGCCTCGGTGACCACCAGGGGGCCGAAAGTCCAGATCAGCGCCGAGCCGATGCCACCGACGACGGCGGCGATCCCCGGCTGCACCAGTGCCTTCCATCCCTCCGGGGAGGAGGACGGCGCGCCGTGCCCGGAGGCCGGGTTCGGCCTGCGGGCCAGGTCCGCGTGGCGTACCGGATACCAGGCGGCAGCGGTGGTGGCCGCGCAGACCAGCGCCATCACCGCCCAGGCCGGGCCGATAGAGGCCGCGGCGAAGGCGGTCAGCCCCGCGCCGATGACCCCCACCGCCGTGCCGGCGTTCACCACCGACTGCGCCGTGGCCGAAGCTGCGGGGGCCACAACCGCGTCGATGATCGGGACCAGCGCCGGTGAGGCGAACCCGCCGCCCATGCCGCCCACCAGGACCGCGATCACGAAGGTGACCGGGTCCGCGGCCAGCGCCACGCCCACGCACCCGGCGGTGGCCGTCAGCCCGGCCAGCAGCAGGCCGGTGCGCGGATGCCGGTCCACCAGCCGGGCGGCCACGGCGGCGGCGACGCAGTAGGCGGAGAACTGTGCCGCGGCGGCCCATCCCAGTACCCCGGCGAGCTGCGGCCGCTCCGAGGCCAGCAGCGGCGCGAACAGGCCGACGCCGAAGCGGGCCATGCCGTAGGTGGCGGCGATCAACGCCATACCGGCCAGCGCGGGGGCCAGGCCGCTGCCGGCCCGCAGATGGGACACCTTCATGCGGCACCTCCTCAGTTAAACGATCGTTTCACTGTAACGGTCGTTACACTAGTGCCATGGCCAATCCGCAGCAAACCCGCAGCCGCCTGCTCGACGCCGCCGAGCAGCTCTTCTTCCAGGAGGGCATCGCCGTTACCGGCGTGGACCGGGTGGCCGCCCTGGCCGGGACCAGCGTGGTCACGCTCTACAAGCACTTCGGGTCGAAGGAGAACCTGCTCCGGGACGTCCTGGCCCGTCGGCTGGCTGCCTGGACGAAGCATTGGGACGCGGCGCTGGCCCGCGCGGCCTCGCCGCAGGAACGCCTGCTGGCGGTGTTCGACGCGGTGGAGAGCTTCCGCGCCGAAGCCGGGGCAACCCAGTGGTGCTGCTTCCTGGCGACCGCGTCGGAACGGCCTCCCGCCGCCCCCGGCGCGCAGGACCCGGTGGCCGAGCTGCTGCTCGAGGACACCCGGATGGTCAGCGACCGTCTCGTCGAGCTCGCCAGGCAGGCGCAGAATCCGGACCCGGAGGCTCTCGCATCAGCCCTGCTGCTGCTCTACAACGGGGTGCTGAGCAGCCTGCTGCGCGGCACCCCGTCGAATCCGGCCCGCCTGGCCCGGGCGACGGCCCAGCCGCTCATCGCGGCCTGAGGCCGGCGGCGCGTCTCAGGCGCGGTGCTCAGCGGGGTGCCTGGTCCGGCCGAGGGTCTGCTCCAGCCAGGCCAGCACGGTCCGCTCCCACCGCTGCGGGTCCACGTTGTACTCCTTGGTGTGCCGGGCGCGGGTGAACCGTTCCAGCGTGACCACCTCCGGGTTTTTCCGCGCCAGCTCGGCGGACGGGCCGACTGGAACGAAGTCGTCGTCCTCGCTGTGCAGGATCAGGGTGGGGGTGCGCACCTCTTCGGCCCGGGCCGTCCAGTCCATGCTCTTGAGGTCCAGCGGCGCCGCCAGCCCGGTGAGGGTGCGCCCGGCCTGGTTGGAGATCAGCCACTGTCCCAGCCGCCCGGCCTGCACCGGGACCTTGTTGAGGCGGGCCTGGTAGGCCAGCACGTCGACCCAGTTGACCACCGGCCCGTCCAGCACCATCGCTCGGACATACCGGCCCAGCGCGGACCGGTCCGCCGCCTGCAGGCAGATGGCTCCGCCCATGGACCAGCCAAAGAGCACGACGTCGCGTGCGCCGTGCTCGAGGGCGTAGCGGATCGCTGCCTCGACATCCCGCCATTCGGTCAGGCCGAGCCCGTACCGCCCGTCGGCGGCACCGGGGGCCTCGCCGTCGTTGCGGTAGGAGATGAGCAGGCTGGTCAGCCCGGCTGCCTGTGCCGAGCCCACCGCACGGATGCACTCAGCCCGGGTGGCGCCGCGGCCGTGCACCATCACCGCCCAGGTTCCGGTTCCGGGCCCGTCGGCACTGTCGGCCGGCACCAGCCACGCCGGCGCCTCGCCGCCCTCCACAGGAATCAGGACGTCCTGCTGCCCGAATCCGGCGGACGCGGGGGTGGGATGGATGGAGCCGCTCCACCAGCCGCGCACGGCCTTGGCCAGGTCGCCGCTGTAGACCTCCTCGACGTCGCGCTGGACGGTGCCTTCGCGCGGCACGTAGGAGCGGATCGCCCCGATCCGGGCATGTCCGGATCCGCCGTCGAAGTAGAGGCTGTAGGTGCCGTCCACCGTGGTGTCCGCGTTGGCCGGCAGGATCACCTGGCGCCCGTGCGCCGCGGAGGTGGTAACGGCCAGGATCTCCAGGTTCTCGTCGCGGACATGCCGCGGGGTGACTACCTGGCGCGCGAAGTAGACCCCCAGGCCACTGGCTGCGGCCAGGACCGCCGTAGAGGCTGCCACTCCGACGCCGGCGCCGAAGGCGGTCCAGCGCATCCAGGGGGCGGTCTTCGTGAGGGCGCCGTCCTCGGCCTGCAGGCCGCCGGCGGAAGCAGTGTTAACCATGCTCCATTTGTACCCTCGATCGGCCGTCGGTTCCCATTTCGGCATGCCGGACGGCCGGCACCGGGGAACCGGCCGGACCGGAGGGCTGCCGGGTGCCGCCCTCAGGGCCCTTGGTAGGGGGCGGTATTAGGCTGTGCGCATGAGCGGAACGATCCTTGTGCTGACCGAAGAGGCCCTGAACTCCGTGGACGTCGCCAACCTGGCGTCCCTGGCCGAGGTGGAACCGGCCACCTTCGAACTCCTGGTGCCCGCCGAAACCGGCGGCAACCTGCTGGTGGAGTTCCTCGACAGGCTGAGCCTGCTGGAATTCGCCGAGGCCTTCCGGAACCTTGCCGGCGACCGTCCCGGGCCCGCGGAGCAGCAGCGCGAGGCAGGCCTGGACCTGGCTGCCAGCCTGCGCCTGCTGCACGAGGCCGGGCTGGACGCCCGCGGTGCCGTGGTGGACGGCGACCCGGTGACCGCCGTCGTCGACGCCGCCCGCCGCACCGCAGCCAGGCAGGCGGTGGTGATTACGACGCCGCACGCGGTGGAGGACACCCTGCGCACCGACTGGGCGAACGAGGCCCAGGAACGGCTGCAGATTCCGGTGCTTCACCTGTATTCCGGATCGGGATTTATTGGCGACGCTTAAGCGTTGTCGCTGTCATGACCACACCCGAGACCTCCCCCCAGGACACCGCCGGCGCCACCGGTGCCGTGCGGAAGACCGATGAGCAGTGGCGGGCCGAACTCAGCCCGCAGGAATACCAGGTGCTCCGGCAGGCCGGCACCGAGCGGCCCTACACGGGCGAATACTGGGACACCAAGACCGCCGGCGTCTATCAGTGCCGGGCCTGCGGCGCCGACCTCTTCACCAGCACGGAGAAGTTCGATTCGCACTGCGGGTGGCCTTCCTTCTTCGCGCCCCTCGCCGAGGACCGTGTTCGCTACCTGCACGACCGGTCGATGGGCATGGACCGTATCGAGGTCCGCTGCGCCGCCTGCGACTCGCACCTCGGCCACGTCTTCGAGGGCGAGGGCTTCCCTACGCCCACCGACCAGCGCTACTGCATCAACTCCGTATCGCTGAAGCTCGTTCCGCGCGGCGACGCCTCCGACGCCCCGGCCTGAACTTCCTGCCCGAGCCCCGGCGGCCTTCCGGCTGCCGGGGCTCCGCTGTGCCACGGGGAATCGGACGCGGACCGCTGCCGCAGCCGGACGGGCGCGTGGCCGGGCCCGGCGTCGGCCGGAATGGTCAGGACCCATTGTGTGCCCCGAGGCGCGAAACGTACGCTCGATGAGTTACTGATCTGCACCGCCGGGGCCCTGCTCCAAGCGGCCCGGCGGCCTTTCAAGGGAGCCGTCATGGGCACCGAGCAGTATCACGAACCGCCGGAGGAGCTGCCGGCAGAAACCAGGACCTTCGCCAGGATGTGTGCCTCGCTGGCCGAGGAGGCCGAGGCGATCGGCTGGTACGTGCAGCGGATGGCTGTGGAGCCGGACGCGGAATCCCGGGCCATCATGCATGACTCCCTGGGCGAGGAATACAAGCACTTCTGCATGGAGCTGGAGTTCCTGCTCCGGCGCACCCCGTTGTGGCGCGACATCGCCCGGGGCATCCTGCTGGTGGACGGCGACATCGTCCGCAACGGCGAAGCCGCCGAAGCCCGGGCGACGGGCGACTGACCCGATGGCCAGGCGCAGCCTGCTGGACCGCTTCCGGCCCGTCGGCGCCCCGGGGCCGGCAGGGCCCGCCGCCGTTCCCGCCGAGGACCGCCCGGGGCCGGAGGCGGAGCTCGGGCCGGTGTTCGCCGCCCTGCAGCCGGACGTCGACGCCGCTGCGGGGCGGATCGAGGAGGCACGCCGCGCCGCCGGGCAGCACCTTGCGGCCGCCCGCACCCAGGCGGCCGGGATCATCGAAGACTCCCGCCAGGCCGCTGCGGCAGCCCGGGCCGCGGCCGCAGCGGAAGCGGCCGACGCCGTCGAGGCGGCGGACACGCGGCGGCTTGCCGAGGCGCGCCGCCGGGCCGAACAGCTGCGGAACCGGGGCCGCACCCGGCTCGGGCCCACCGCCGCCGCGCTCCTGGATCGGATGGTGGCGCAGATGCAGGCAGGAATGCCGCAGGACGAACCGGCCGGGGACGGAAGAACGTGAATTCGGACTGGGTGGCCGCCACCGTTCGGGCCCGCTCCATGGCCCGGCGCCGTGCCGGCAGCGGGCTGATCGGCCGGGTGGCCCGATCCGGCAGCCTCACCGCGGCGCTGGACCTGCTCCGGGACACCGGATACGCTGCCCGGCTGGCATCCGCCGACACCCTGCTTGCCGCCCAGCGTGCCACCCGGGACGCGGTGCTCTGGGAAGTACGGGTGCTGGCAGGCTGGGTGCCGCCGGGCGGCACGGCGCTGCTGCGCGCCGTCGCGTCCGCCTACGAAGCGGACAACATCGTTCAGCTGGCCCGGCGGCTGGCCGCCCCGCCTTCCGTGCCGGCCGGCCGGACCGCCCTGAACGGGCAGGACGAAGCGGCGCCGTTCGAGCTCGGGAGCCTCGCCACCGCCTGGTCCCGGATCTCAGTGGCGGATTCGCCCGCCGAGCTGGCCGACCTGCTGCGCCGCTCGCCCTGGGGCGACCCGGACTCGGACCTGCCCGCGGTGCTCACCGCGGTTCGCCTGCGCCGCCTCGGCGCGGCGGCCCCGGAAGCCGCCGACAGCACCGCCCGGGCCGCTGCCCTGCTCGCCGCCCGGGTGCGGCTGACGGGCGGCACCCCGCCGGCCGCCCGCCTGGTGTCCCTGCTGCGGCCGCTCCTCGGCATCGACTGGACCGAGGCGCGGAGCCTGCCCGAGCTGCGCGAGGCCCTGCCCGCACGGCTGCAGCCGCTGCTCGCGGACCTGTCCAGCCCTGCGGACCTGTGGCGGGCCGAGTCCACCCTGCCGGTAGTGGAGGAGGCGGAGGGTTTTCGCCTGCTGCGCTCCGGGGTGCCCGGCCCGGAGGTGGTGTTCGGCGCCGTGCAGGTACTGACGGCCGACGCGTGGCGTCTGCGGGCCGCGCTGGCGGCCGCCGCGGGCGAGTCCGGACCCAGCGAGGTGCTCAATGCCGTGGCGTGAGGAGCTCTCCCCGGTGCGCATGGAGCGCGTATCGCTGGTCTGCCCGCTGGAACGTCGGCGCGAGGCGCTCACCGAGGTCGCCCGGCACGGGACCCTGGAACTGGACCTGCCCTACGAGCCCGGCACCGACGCCGGGGAGCTGGACCGGGCGGAGGCGGCCGCCGTCGTGCACGGCCCGGTCGCCGCGTGGGCGGGCTGGTCCCCCGCCCACGATGTGCCGGCCCTCGCCGGTGCGCTGGCACCACGCGGCGCCGGCCTGGTTCCGCTGAAGAAGCCGCGGGGGGTGGACCCGCCGACCCTGCTGGCCGGCGGTGCCTCGAAGCAGGCCTCTCCCCGGCCCTCGCGGCTGCTCGTGGACACCTACACCACGGTTCCCTACGGCGGAGTGGACCCGGCGATGCTGGCTGCCCTGGCCTACGTGATCATGTTCGGAATGATGTTCGGCGACGCCGGGCAGGGCCTGCTGCTGGTGGCGGCGGGCCTGATGCTGCGCAGCGGGCGGGTGGCCCGGCTGCGCCGCTGGCGGGGCGCCTGGCTGTTCGTCACCGGAGCGGGCCTGGCCGCCGTCGTGTTCGGGGTGCTGTACGGCGAGTTCTTCGGCCCCACCGGCGTGCTGCCGGTGCTCTGGCTCGATCCGCTCGAGGAGCCCATACCGCTGCTCATCGCCGCCGTGCTCTTCGGCGCCGTACTGCTGGCCGGCGCCTACGCCCTCGGCACGATCAACCGGGTCCGTGAGGGCGGATGGGGTTACGCGCTCTACGCCCGCTCCGGGCTGGCCGGGTCCGCGCTGTTCCTGGCCGTGGGCCTCCTGGCCTGGGGCCTCGTCGCCGGCGCGGGGCCCCTGGTCCTCGCCGCGGCGATCCTGGGCGTGCTGGCCCTGGGCTTCATCTTCGTCGGTCTCTTCACCGAATCCGGCGGCGGAGCAGGCGGCGGCCTGCAGGCGTCTGTGGAGCTGGTGGACACCGTGGTGCAGCTCGGCTCCAATCTGGTCTCCTTCGCCCGGCTGGCCGCCTTCGGGCTCACCCATGCCGCACTGATGGGCGTCGTGTGGGACGGCACCACCGCGCTCTGGGCCCCTGACTGGCGGGCCGTAGCCGCGGTGCTGGTGTTCCTTGTCGGCAATGCCGTCACCTTTGCCCTCGAGGGCCTGGTGGCGGGCATCCAGGCGCTGCGCCTGGAGTACTACGAACTGTTCTCCCGCGTCTTCCAGGCCGAGGGGCGGCGCTTCCGGCCCTGGGCGCCGGACCTGGACGGCGCCCCAGGCCCGGACGCCCCCGCCGTCGCCGGCGCCGGCGCCCCCGCCCCCGCGGGCGCTCCGGCCGGCGCCCCCGCCGTCGCCGCGGAAACCGCCACCGGGGATCCCCGGTCCAGTGAAAGGCACCAGCCGTGAATCCCTGGCTTACCGCACTTCCCGCCGCCCTGCTCCTGGGCGCCCTGTTCGTCGCGAGCGCGGCGATGCTCCGGCGGCACCGCAGCGCCGGGCTCCGGCTGCTTGTCGGCACCAACGCGGCGCTCATGCTTGGCGCCCTGGTGCTGCTCGCGACAGCACTGACCGCATCCGAAGCCGCCGCCGACCCGGTGGCCGCCCAGAGTGCGGCGGACACGGCGTTGCCCATGCAGACCGAGTCCGACGGCGGCCGCGGCGCCGCCCTGATCGCGGCGGCCATCGCCGTCGCCGGGTCCTCCATCGGCGCCGCCATCGCCGTGGCCTACACGGGCTCCGCCGCTCTGGCGGCGATGAGCGAACGGCCCGAAATCTTCGGGCGCGCCATGGTGGTGCTCGGGCTGGCCGAGGGCATCGCCATTTACGGGCTGATCATCTCCATCATCCTGATCGGCCAGGCATGAGCGGGCGCGGGCAGGACGGCCGGGTGGCCGCCATCGGCGAGGACTACCGGATCGCCGGCTACGCGCTGGCCGGGGTGCAGCTTCATCCGGCCGCAGATGCCGCAGCCGCCCGGCGGGCCTGGGCCGGGCTGGAGGCCGACGTCGTGCTGGTGCTCCTGACGCGGGCCGCTGCGGCCGCGCTCGCGGATGACGCCGCGGCCGGCCCGTCCGTCCCGCTGACGGCGGTCCTGCCGTGACGGGGCTGCCCCGGGAAGCCGGTCCGGCCCTGGACCCGGTGCGTGCGGCGCTCGCGGATGACGCCGGCGCCCAGGCCCGGCGGATCACCATCGCGGCAGGGGAAGAGGCCGGGCGCATTCTCGACGGCGCCCGGCGCCGGGCCGGGGAGACGGTGCGGCAGGCCCGGGAGGAAGGAGCCGAGGCCGGGCGCGCGGACGCCGCCCTGCGTTCGGCGCGGGCCCGGCGGGAGGCCGGCGCCCTGGTGCTCACCGAACAGGAGCGCCTGCGCTCCGCCCTTCAGGAGGAACTGCGCGCCCAGGCCGCGGCCCTGCGCAGCGACCCGCGCTATCCCCCGCTGCTCCAGGCGCTTCGGCGCCGTGCCGTGGCCCTGCTGGGTCCGGAGGCTGAGATCAGCGAGGCTCCCGAGGGCGGGCTGCACGCCCGCGCCGGGACCCGCACCCTGGACCTGTCCCTGCCGGCGCTGGTGCGCCAGGAACTGGCAGCCGATCCCGTGGAGGTGAGCCGGCTGTGGGCGGCATGAGTCAGGACCAGACGGGCCGCGTGACCCGGATCAACGGCCCGCTGGTGGAGGTGCAGGGACTGCCGGGGCTGTCCATGCTGGAGGTGCTTGCCCTGGGCAAGGAGCGGATCGCCGCCCAGGCCGTCTCCATCAGCGGCAGCCGCGCGACCCTCCAGGCCTACGAATACACCGGCGGACTGCGCGCCGGCGATGTCGCCGAGCCCACCGGACGCCAGCTGTCCGCGCTGCTGGGCCCGGGGCTCCTCGGCCGGGTCTTCGACGGGCTGCTGCGTCCGCTCTCCACCGCCCCGCTGTGGCTTTCGGCGGACCGGCAGTCCGCCACCGATGACCCTGCCGTGCTGGACGAGCGCTGGCTGTTCCGGCCCACCGCCCGGCTGGGCGACGACGTCGGGCCCGGTGACGTGCTCGGCGTGGTGGCCGGCGCCGGGGCCGTCGAGTTCCGGGTCCTGGTGCCGCCGCATCTGAGCGGTACGGTGCACTGGCTGGCTGAGGGCAGCGTGCGGGCCGCCGATCCCGCCGCCCGGGTCGGAGACACGGACATCCCGCTGGCCCAGCCGTGGCCCGTGCACCGGCCGCGTCCGTTCCGGGAGCGGCTGGCCGGAGCGGTGCCGCTGCACACGGGCCAGCGCGTGCTGGACCTGCTGTTCCCGCTGCCGCGCGGCTCCGCGGCAGCCGTGCCCGGCGGCTTCGGCACCGGCAAGACCCTGCTGCTGCAGCAGATCGCCAAGTACTCCGATGCCGACGTCATCATCTACGTGGGCTGCGGCGAGCGCGGCAACGAGATGTCCGACGTCCTGGACGGGCTTTCCCGGCTGGAGGACGAACGTACGGGCGGCAGGCTGATCGACCGGACGGTGATTATCGCGAACACGTCCAACATGCCGATGATGGCCCGCGAAGTGTGCATCGACACCGGGGTCACCGTTGCCGAGTTCTTCCGCGACATGGGTCACGACGCCGTGGTGATCGCTGACTCCACCTCCCGGTGGGCCGAGGCGCTGCGCGAGTTCGCCAACCGGAACGGAGACCTGCCCGCCGAGGAGGGCTACCCGGCGAACCTCGCCAGCGAGCTGGCGTCGTTCTACGAGCGGGCCGGGCGGGTCCGCACGCTGGGCGGGACGACGGCGTCGGTCACTGTGATCGGCGCCGTCTCGCCCCCGGGCGGGGACATGAGTGAACCGGTCACTACCGACACGCAGCGGTTCGTCCGCTCGCTGTGGCTGCTGGACCGGGAGCTGGCCTATTCACGGCACTATCCCGCCGTCAGTTGGCGGGGCTCCTTCGCGCGCGACGCCGAGGAGCTGGGACGCTGGCACGCGGACCAGGGCGACCCCGGTTGGACGGGGCGCCGGGCCCGGGCCCAGCTGCTGCTGGCCGACGCGGACCGGGTGGCTGCGCTGGCGGAGATCATCGGCGCCGGGTCCCTGCCCGGCCATGAACAGATGGTGCTGCTCGGCGCCCGGCTGCTGCGGGACGGGGTGCTGGTGCAGAATGCGCTGAGCCGCAACGACGGCTACTGCTCCGCCGCCAAGGGGGCGGCGCTGCTGCAGGCCGTGCTGGACACGGTGCAGGCCTGCCAGGACCTGGTCGGACGCGGGGTGCCGCCGTCGCGCATCGAGGAAGTGGACTTCACCCCGCTGCTGCGGCTGCGCGAGGACACTGGCCCCGAGGACGCCGACGGCGCGGCCCGGGGCGGAGCGGACTTCCTCCGGACCCTGCAGGAGCTGGCATGAGCAGCGCCGCCGGACGGCCCGGACCGGACCCGCGCGGCCGCGAAAGCGCCGGTCCCGCCGGCGCGGATCCCGCGCTGGCGGCCGCGCGGCGCCTCGTGGGCTATACCGACGTCCGGGAACTGCGCGGCCCGCTGCTGGTGATGGGCGGGGTGGAGGGCGTGGGCTGGGACGAGTTCGCCGTCGTCGAGGTCGACGGCGCCCCGGACCGCCATGCGCTGGTGCTGGAGGTCGCCGGCTCCGACGCGGTGCTGCAGGTGCTGGAGGGCACCGGCGGGCTGGCGCCGGGCGGGCTGCAGGTCCGTTTCGAGGGCCGGCCGCTGCATGTGGCGGTGGGCACCGGCTGGCTGGGGCGGGTCTGCAACGGCCGCGGCGAGCCGCTGGACGGCGGGCCGCCGGTGGCCGCGGAGGATGCGGCGCCGGTGAGCGGCTGGCCGCTCAACCCGGTGTACCGGGAGCCGCCGCGGGATCCGGTGCTGACCGGCGTGTCGGTGATCGACGCGCTGACCACCCTGGTGCGCGGGCAGAAGCTGCCGATCTTCTCGGTGGCCGGGCTGCCGCATCTGGACCTGGCCACCCAGCTGGCGGCGCAGGCCACCACCGCCGGCCGGCCGTTCCGGGTGGTGTTCGCGGCCATGGGGATGACGCACTCCGATATCGCCTACATCCGGGACCGGTTGGAGGAGCGGTCCGCCGCCGGGGAACTGGTTCTGCTGCTGAACGCCGCGGACGATCCGGTGATCGAACGGATCCTCACGCCCCGCATCGCCCTGACCATCGCCGAGTACCTGGCATATGAGAATGGCGACGACGTCCTCGTCGTGATGAGCGACATGACCAGCTACGCCGAAGCCGTCCGTGAGGTGTCTGCCGCCCGCCGCGAAATCCCCGCCCGGCGCGGTTATCCGGGCAACCTCTACAGCGACCTTGCCACCCTGTACGAGCGGTGCGGGCGGGTGCGTGGACGTGAGGGATCGGTGACGATCGTCCCGGTGCTGACCATGCCCGGCGGGGACATGACCCACCCGGTGCCGGACCTCACCGGCTACATCACCGAGGGCCAGGTCGTCCTGTCGCCGGACCTGGATGCCCGCGGCATCTATCCCCCGGTGGACGTGCTTTCCTCGCTGTCGCGGCTGATGCGCAGCGGTGCCGGTGCCGGGCGGACCCGGGAGGACCACCTCGACGTATCAGCGCAGATCCTCTCAGCCATGGCGCGCGCCCGGCAGGCCGCCGAACTCGCCGAACTGGTCGGCACCGCCGCGCTCAGCGACACCGACCGGGCGTACATCGAGTTCCGTACCGCCGTCGAGCAGGAGCTGTTCAACCAGGGCCGCAGCGAGGCGCGCACCCTGGACCAGACGTTCGACCTGGCCTGGCGGGCCCTTTCCGTGCTGCCCAGGCGGGAACTGATCATGCTCAGCCCGGAGCTGATCGACCGGTACCTGCCGGCGCCCGACGCCGACGGCGTGGCGGAGGGCGGCGTCGACGTCCCAGGAGCCGGGAACCCGGAGGACGACGGCGGCGCCCCCGGGCGGGCGGCATGAGCCCGGCCGCCGGGCGGGCCGGGCGGGCCGAGGCGGAGCGCCGGCTGGAGACGGCACGGCGGGGCGCGGAGCTGCTCGAGCGCAAGCAGCGGATCCTGGAGCACACGGTCTCCCTGCTGCGGGGCCGCGCCGCACAGGCGCAGCAGGCCTGGGAGGAAACCGCCCGTGGCGCCGCGGTGTGGCTGCAGCGGTCCGCGGCGCTGGACGGCATGGAGCGTATCCGGGAAGCCGCGCCGCCGGCCTCGGCCCGGGTCCACGTTCAGCTGGCCGTTGCCATGGGGATCGAGTATCCGGAATCCGCCGGCTGCGAGCTTCCTGCCTTCGCTGTCCAGGCGGGCTCCTCCGCGCTGGTCTTCGCCGCCCAGTCCCACGGCGAGGCGCTGCGGACCGCCGCGGCGTTCGCAGCGGCACGGCGGTCCCTGGAGCTCGTCGAAGCGGATCTGGAGGGAACCCGCGCGCGGCAGCGGGCCGTGGAGAACCGGTGGATTCCGCGGCTGGAGCGCTCACTGGAGCAGATCGTGCGGCGCATTGAGGAGCAGGAGATGGAGGAAACCCTGCGGCTGCGCTGGGCCGCGGACCGATCCTGAGCCGGCCCCGCCGGCCAACGGAGCGGACCGGCGGTGTCGGGTGCCGTCAGGGGCTGAAGGCGGCCGCCCGGACCGGGGAGCCGTCGACCCCGTCCAGCCGCAGCGGCAGCACGGAGACCAGCGGATCGGGCCAGGTGACCTTGGCGAGGTTGGCGAGGTTTTCGATGATCGCCCCGCCGGCCCCCAGGAACACGTCGTGGAAAGGCAGCGCGGACGCGCCGTCGGGCGGGGCGGGAGCCGGGTTCGACGGATCCGGCGTCGGATCCGGGTTCAGGGTGTCGAAGCCGACCACCTGCACCCCGGCGGCGACCAGGATCCGGGCGATGTCGGCATCGAACACCGGATGGGCCAGATAGCGCCCGGTGCCGAACCACAGGGAGAACCCGGTCTCGAAGAGCACGATGGTCCCCGGCGCCAGCTCCGTCAGCTGGTCCGCAACCTGGGACCAGCCGACGAGCGAGTGCGGCGCCGCCTCGGGAAGCCGCACGATCCGGGCCGGCCCGATCAGCCGGTCCAGCGGCAGCTCATCGATGGCCGCACCGCCGTCAACGGTGTGCCGGGGCGCGTCGAGGTGGGTGCCGCTGTGGCTGCCCAGATGCAGCTCGGCAACCTCGAAGCCGTCCGCCGAGACCGTTGCCGCCTGCTGCACACGGACCTGCGGGTCTCCCGGAAAGACCTGCATGCCGGTGCGGACCGGGTGGCTGAGGTCAACGACCCGCATGTGTCGCCGCTTCCGGTTCCTTACCTGCGCTGTCACCCTCACACAGGTGCCGTGATGCCGGCCGGCCGCGCACGACCTTCCCGGCCGCGGCGCACCAGCCCAGGTACAGGACGAAGGTGAGGGCGAACGTTGGAATGGTGGCGCCCACGGGGCTGGGCAGGACGTAGGTCAGCAGCAGGGAGGCCGCCGCGCCGACGAGCCAGGCCAGCAGTGCGGCCGGGTTGATGCCGCCGCGGTACCAGTAGCGGCCGCCGCGGCCGAGCAGGATGTCCCTGGTGTAGGAGCCCTTGCTGACCAGGTAGTAGTCGGCGATCATCACCGCGAAGACGGGAATGAAGAGCGCCCCGATCACGGTCAGGAAGGAGGTGAAGCTGTCCAGCAGGCCCAGCCAGGTGGACCCGAGGATGGACACCGCGCCGAGCACGAGGGCGGTCGGCAGGAAGCGGACCCGCCGGGAGGGCACCATGTTCACCACGGACGAGACCATGCCGTAGACCACCATGGTGTTCGTGGCCATTACGGACAGGAAGATCACCACGGCCAGCGGCGCGCCGAAGACCCCCACGATCAGGGCCGGGTCGAAGCCGACCGCTTCGCCGCCGTCGAGCACCACGTAGCCGATGGCGGTGGCGCCCAGGGCCATGGCGAGGACGGTGGAGAGGGTGTAACCCACCGCCGAGCCGACGGTGCCGGCCGCCTGGCTGCGGGCCAGGCGGTTGAACTCCGCCGAGAGCACGGTCCAGGAAATGGCGGTGGAGATGACGATGTCGAGCACGATGACGCCGGTCAGCCCGGCGTCGGGATCAACCGGGATGGCGGCGAAGTCCGCCGCCGGGAACTCGGTGAAGGCCACGGTGAAGATCCAGCCCATGATGGCCAGGATCACCAGGGCCAGCCACGGCTCGACGCGGGCGATGCCCTTGTGCCCGAAGATGGCCAGCGCCACCACGAGCAGCTGGCACAGCACCGAGAACAGGATGGGGCTGGAGAACCCGGTGGCGCGTTCGACCAGGAAGTTGACGGTGACGCCGGCGAGCATGGCCTGGACCCAGCTCCATCCCATCAGGATGACGACGTTGGCCGCCACGGCCAGGAACGAGCCGCGCAGGCCGAAGGCGCCCTTGGTCAGGGACATGGTCGGCAGGCCGGTGCGGGTGCCCATGTTGCCCACCAGCACCAGCACGGCGCCGCCGATCACCGTGCCGAGGACGATCATGCCAAGGGCGAGGGGCCAGCTGACACCCGGAACGAACAGGGTGCCGGTCAGCAGCGTGGTGACCACCAGGTTGGCGGCCAGCCAGATCATGCCGATGCGGCCGGTGCCGAGGGTGCCGCGGAGCGGACCGTAGCCTTCGGAATCTTCATCCAGGCGGCGGGAGAGCCGCGACCAGGCGGAGGGTTGGGTAGACATGGGGCCTCGAATCTAGGCGTCGGCGCCGGCGGACGGCCGGGCGGAAGCGGGCAGGGCGGAGAGGTGCTCGTGGACGGCGAGCAGGCGGCCGTCACGGCGGGCAAACACGATGGTTTCGCGTTCGCTGGTGGTCTCCGGGGTAGCGGCGGGGCCGGCCGTGGTGCACACCGTGTGGCTGAACACCGCGGCTTCGCCCAGGACCTGGACCAGGATGTCGCTGCTCCGGCACGCGGTGACGGACCACCCGTCGGCGAGCCAGGAGTTCCACAGCGCTTCGTATTCGGCCCGGCTTTCCAGCCGACGGTCTTCGGTGTGGAACACGAACGTCGCATCGGGGGCGAAGGCCGCGAAATACTCATCGGTGCGGGTGGCGCCGAAGGCCTCAACGAGGGCCGCGGCCGCGGCAAGGACTTCGTCTTCGGTCAGGGGTGCGGGGCTGGAAGGCATGGCCGGCTTTCGGACGGGGCGCCGCGTGCCTGCGCCGGTGACGGCCATCGGCTGAGGTAAACACGCGATGCATATTTGAAAACTGTCACCTCAGTTTTGGGTGGCCCGCGTCACCTGTCAAACATCGCCGGAATATGACGCGGGCGACGATCATCGCTCAGCGGTTCATGATCCCGGGCCGCGGCCGTGCGGCCTTAACGCGTCAGGGCCGGGGGTGCGGCGTGCGCTCCGCCCCCCCCGGCCCTGCGATGTGGACCTCCCGGTCAATCCGATTCGGCCTTTACAGCCGGAAGCCCTCGTCGAGGCGCTCGATGATGGTGACGTTCGCCTGCCCGCCGCCCTCGCACATGGTCTGCAGGCCGTAGCGGCCGCCGGTGCGCTCGAGCTCGTGCAGCAGGGTGGTCATGATCCGCGCACCGGTGGCGCCGATGGGGTGGCCGAGGGAGATGCCGCCGCCGTTGACGTTGACCTTGGCCATGTCGGCACCGACCTCCCGCTGCCAGGCCAGGACCACGGAGGCGAAGGCTTCGTTGATCTCCAGCAGGTCGATCTCGTCCAGGCTCATCCCGGTGCGCTTGAGCGCGTGTCGGGTCGCCTCGATGGGGGCACTGAGCATCATGATGGGGTCGTCGCCGCGGGCCGTGATGGAGTGGATCCGCGCCCGGGGCTTCAGCCCGTACCGGCGCACCGCTGCCTCCGAAGCGAGCAGCAGCACCGCCGCGGCGTCGGAGATCTGGGACGACGTCGCGGCCGTCAGCGAGCCGCCTTCCGCCAGGGGTGCCAGGGTCGCGATCTTCGCGCGGTCCGGGTCCCGCGGGCCCTCATCCGCGGTGACGCCGTTCATCGGCAGGATCTCCCGCTCGAACCGGCCCTCGGCCTGCGCGGCGATGGCCCTGACATGGGACTCGACGGCGAACTCCTCCATCTCCTCCCGGGTCAGCCCCCACTGGCGCACCATCATCTCGGCGCCGATGAACTGGGACACCTGCTGGTCCCCGTAGCGCTTTTCCCAGCCCACCGAACCGGCAAACGGGTTGGGAAAACCCAGTTCCCGGGCGGCCGTGTTCGCGAAGGACAGCGGCACCGAGGACATGCTCTGCACGCCGCCTGCAATGACCAGGTCACTGGTGCCGCTCATGACCGCCTGCGCGGCATAGGAGATCGCCTGCTGGCCGGACCCGCACTGGCGCTCGACCGTGGTGCCGGGAACACGTTCCGAGAGCCCGGCGGCCAGCCAGGAGGTACGGGCGATGTCCATGGCCTGGGGCCCGACCTGGTCAATGGCACCCAGGATCACCTCGTCGTATTCCTCGGAGTCGATGCCCGCCCGGCGGACCGTCTCGGCAATGACGTGCGCGGCAAGGTCCGCAGGGTGGATGCCGCTCAATCCGCCCTTCCGCTTGCCGACGGGGGTACGAACGGCGTCGATGATGAACGCTTCAGGCATTGCTGTGAACCTTTCGTTGAGCCGGCCGCCCGGAGGGCTGCCGGAGTATCCCGGTGCGTCCCGGCGGATGCGAGGTAATCGGCCTCCACCCTAGGCCCCTGAAGCGGGTTGTGTCCCGGACCACACCACTGGATGGGACAGTTGTTTTCGGGGGACGCCCGTGGGGCCTGCCCTGGACCTCCAGCGTGTACACAACCGCTAGACTGGAAAGGCTGTGTCCGCACAGCCTTTCGCTGCGCTTCCGCAGCGCCCTCCACCTCAGCCGTCACCGGAAAGCAGCCTCGTGTCCCAGGCCTCCACCACCTCCAGCTCAGCCCCCGCCGCAGCGCAGATCCGCAGGGAAGCATCGCGGCGGCGCACCTTCGCGGTCATCTCGCACCCCGATGCCGGCAAGTCCACACTGACCGAAGCCCTGGCCCTGCATGCCCGCGTGATCGGCACCGCCGGAGCGACCAACGGCAAGGACAACCGCCGCGAAACGGTCTCCGACTGGATGCAGATGGAGAAAGACCGCGGCATCTCGATCAGCTCCGCCGCCCTGCAGTTCGCCTACCGGGACACCGTGATCAACCTGCTGGACACCCCGGGACACGCCGACTTCTCCGAGGACACCTACCGTGTGCTGGCCGCGGTGGACTGCGCTGTCATGCTGATCGACGCGGCCAAGGGCCTGGAAACCCAGACCATGAAGCTTTTCGAGGTCTGCCGGGCACGGAACCTGCCCATCATCACGGTCATCAACAAGTGGGACCGGCCGGGCCTGGATCCGCTGGCACTGATGGACGAGATCAACGAGCGCACCGGCCTGACCCCGATGCCGCTGACCTGGGCCGTGGGTTTCTCGGGCGATTTCCGCGGGGTCTGGGACCTGCGCGGCGACGAGTTTGTCCGTTTCACCCGGCAGAACTCCGGCGCCTCGCTCGCCCTGGAGGAGCACCTGGACCTCGACACCGCCGCCGAGCAGGAGGGCGAGGCGTGGTCCACCGCCCAGGACGAAGTGGAGCTGGTGACCGATTCCGGCGCCGGGTTTGACCGCGACCTCTTCCTGGCCGCCAAGGGCACGCCCATCCTCTTCTCCTCCGCCGCCCTGAACTTCGGCGTCAAGCAGATCCTCGACACCCTGGTCGACATCGCTCCCCCGGCCACCGACCGGGAGGATAAGGACGGCGACCGGCGGCCCGTCGAGGCCCCGTTCTCCGGCTTCGTGTTCAAGGTCCAGGCGGGCATGAACAAGGCCCACCGCGACCACGTCGCGTTCATCCGCGTCTGCTCCGGCGTCTTTGAACGCGGCATGGTCGTCACCCACGCCAACACCGGGAAGACCTTCGCCACCAAGTACGCCCAGCACCTGTTCGGGCGCGAACGGGAAGTGATCGATGAGGCTTGGCCGGGCGACGTCGTCGGACTGGTGAACGCCTCCGCCCTGCGGGTTGGCGACAGCCTGTATCTGGAGGAACCGGTGCAGTACCCGCCGATTCCGCTGTTCAGCCCCGAGCACTTCCGGGTGGCACGGTCCAAGGACCCCAGCCGCTACAAGCAGTTCCGCCGCGGGATCGACCAGCTGGAGCACGAGGGCATCATCCAGGTGCTGCGCTCGGACCGGCGCGGCGACCAGGCCCCGGTGCTGGCCGCCGTCGGCCCCATGCAGTTCGAAGTGGTCGAGGACCGCATGACCCAGGACTTCAACGCGCCCATGCGCTATGAGCAGCTGCCCTACTCGCTCGCCCGGCTCACCACGCCCGACGCCGCCGAGGTGCTCTCCAACGTGCACGGCGCCGAGGTGCTGCAGCGCTCCGACGGCGAGTTCCTGGCCCTGTTCAACGACGTCTGGGCGCTGCGCCGCGTGGAGAAGAACCACTCGTCCGTGCAGCTGACCCCGATCGGCACCGCGGCGCCGACCAGCACCGCCTACTAGCTCCGCTCGGGACAACCCGGGGGCGGGCAATGGACTCGACGCTGCTGCACATCGGACCCGCGGCGTGGGTGCTGCTGACGGTGCTGCTGGCCTCGGCTGCAGGCATCACGGCAGCGGTGTTGGGCCGGTCTCCCTGGCGGGTCCTGCTCGCCGGCGCCCGGGCCCTGGCGCAGCTGGCCCTGGTTGCGCTGGTCATCGCCGCCCTGGCGTCGTCTCCGCCGGCCGCGGCCGGCTTCGTGTTCCTGATGTTCCTTGTCGCCTCCTTCACCGCCGGCCGCCGGGTGAATCCGGGACGCCGCGGACTGCTGATGGCGGTGCCGATTGCCGCCGGCGTCGTTCCCGTCCTGGGCCTCATGCTGGGCGTGGGCGTACTGCCGGTGTCCGCCCTGGCGCTCGTCGCCGTCACGGGGCAGCTCATCGGCGGAGCGATGACCGCCTCGGTCCTGGCCGGCCGCCGCGTGCTCGCGGACCTGGCCGACAGGCACGGCGAGGTCGAGGCTGCCCTGGCCCTCGGCTTCGCGCCCGTCGAGGCCCGCCTGCTGATCGCCCGGCCCGTGGCCGGAGAAGCGCTGCTCCCGGCCCTCGACCAGACCCGCACGGTCGGGATGGTGACCCTGCCCGGAGCATTCGTCGGACTCATCCTGGGCGGGGCCTCGCCGCTCGACGCGGCGTTGGTGCAGCTGCTCGTGCTGATCGCCCTGCTGGCCGTGGAGGCCGTGGCCGTTTCGGTGGTGCTGCACGGCTGCGCCCGCGCCTGGTGGCCTGCCCGCCCGACTGCGCGCTGAACGCCGTCCTCGGTCAGGAAGCCCTCACGACAACTTGCCGCCCCCGAGCAGATCGACCGCTTTGCGGAGCCGGCGCTGCCTTACCGCTTCGCTGGGTGCGGTGATGATCGGATGCAGGACGGCGTATCGGTTCTGTCCGGTCAATGCGGCAAACGCGGCCCCCGCCGCCGGTGCCGCCGCAAGCGCTGCGGCCAGGTCCGCCGGAACCTGCGCCCCGGCCTGCCCGGGATAAGCCCGCGCCCAGCGGCCGTCCGCCTTGGCCCGCGCGATCTCCGCCTGCCCGCGCGGCCGCATCCGCCCCTGCTCGATCAGCCGCGCCACCAGGCCCAGGTTCCGCTGCGACCACATCGACCGTGCCCGGCGCGGAGTGAACCGCTGCCGGAAGGTCGCGGCGTCATGCCCCTGCCGCTGGCCGTCGATCCATCCGCTGCAGAGGGCCTCATCCAGGGCTTCGGCGTAGCTCAGGGAGGTGGGCTCCACGGTGCCCTTCTTGGCCAGCAGGAGCCACACGCCGTCGGATGTCGCCTCGTGCTCGTCCAGCCACGCACGCCATGCCGGCGCATCCGCCAGCACCAGCACCTCCACGCTCCCGGCCGTTCCCATGGTGCCCTCCCCTGCCTCGCCCATGCCTGACGGCAAGCGTAGATGCGCCCGCCGGCCGGCGCTCCCGCGTCCCGGACAGGATCCGTCCGCAGTGCCCTCGGGTACGGAGCCCGAGCTGCAGTCCTGTTGGGCGTCACCGCGTTCGCAGCGCACCTATGCATACGACTTCCTAACGGGTCGGACCTTTTTGCATAAGCAACCGTTCTCCATTGCTAGCGTCGTGGCCATCACAGCAGCGGCGCCTCCTGTCGCTGCAGCGCCTCACACCGGGAGCCTGCTCCCCCGTCTCGGAAGGGCCAGCGCCATGTCCTCCACCGCCGTCCGACCGTCCGCCGCAGGGACCGCCGCAGCACCCAGCGGGACGTCCTCCTCCCCGGAAACCACCGAAGCGTGGCGGCGGCTCAAAGAGGCCGCCACGGCCCTGCAGCCGCTGCAGAACCGTGACGGCTCGGTGGAACCGGAACACCGGCAGGAGGCCGCGGACCTCGTCGCCCTGATCACCGCCGCCATCCGGGACCTCGCCCCGTTCTTCCCGCACGACGCCGACTACCTGGACCTGGCGGTCGCCGACTTCCAGCGCTGGGTGGACTCCGGACTCGGCGAGCCGGACTTCCTGGACTCCCTGATGGCGTTCCAGCCGCAGCAGCAGCGCACCCACGGCCTGCGCCATCTGGTCGTCTTCCCCATGTACACGCAGAACGGCAGCTCCAACCGCCTCGTCGAAGCCGTGCTCGTGGAGGTCCTCTGGCCGGAGTTCGTCGCCGGGCTGGAGGCCGGGGAGTACTCGAACAAGCTCTTCGTGCCGATCCGGTTCCTGGACTTCACCCCGGGCTACGACACCAACTCGGCCGTGCTGTTCCCCGAGACGGTCGCCGTCCGCTCCACCCCCGCCTTCACCTGGGGCGCCATCTTCGCCGACCGAGAGGCGGCCCGGTTCCGCCGCGTGCTCCGCGCCGCCGCCGAGATCACCAGTTTGGAGCTGCCCGACGACGCCGCGCAGCTGCTGGACGACCAGCAGCTGACCGAGGAGACCTTCGTGATGTGGGACCTCATCCACGACCGCACGCACATGCGCGGAGACCTGCCCTTCGATCCGTTCATGATCAAGCAGCGCATGCCCTACTTCCTGTACTCCCTGGAGGAGCTGCGCTGCGACCTGACCGCCTTCCGCGAAGCGGTCTGCGTCGAGGCTGACGAGGACGCCTCCCCCGAGGCCCGCCGGCACGCCGCCCTGGTCCAGTACGCAGTGATCTTCGACCGGATCTTCCGCTTCGCCATCACCGGGTCCCGGGTACGCAACTACGACGGGCTGGGCGGCCAGCTCCTCTTCGCCTGGATGCACCAGAACCACGTCCTGCACTGGACCGACGGCAGGCTCAGCATCGACTGGGACGAGGCCGCCCCCGTGGTTGTGCGCCTGGGCGCCGCCATCGAGGAGCTCTACTGGCGCTCCATCGACCGGCCCAAGGTCGCCCACTGGCTCGCCGCCTATGATCTGGTCTCCGCCACGCTGACGCCCAACCCGGCCTCCACCTGGGCGAAGGGCCCGGACGCGCTGCCGCTGGACGGGCCGCCGCGGGCGCTGACCGACCTGGTGATGGATGACGAGTTTCCGCTGTCCATGTTCTACGAGGCGCTGGCCAAAAAGATGGCTCCGGTGATCGAGTCCACCTGCGGAATCACCGGCAGCAGCCCGGCATGAGCACCGGCGGCGGGGCGCAGGGCGCCGTCGTCCTGGTGGCGGGGGCGGGCAGCCCCAGCGGCGTGGCCGTCTGCACTGCGCTGACGGCCGCGGGGGCCCGGGTCATCGCCGCGGGCAGCAGCGGGCCGAGGCTGGAGGCGGCCCTCGGACACCTTGCGGACATCGACCTGCGCACCTGCGACCTGGCCGACGCCGGCGAGGTCCGTTCCCTGGCCTCGGACCTGCAGGAGGCCTACGGCGGGGTGGACGGCCTGATCCACCTGGTCGGCGGCTGGCGCGGCGGCAACGGCATCGGCGGGCAGAGCGACGAGGACTGGGACTTCCTGGAGCGCAACATCCTGCGCACCCTGCGCAACGTCAGCCGCAGCTTCTACGGCCAGCTGGCCACCTCCGGGCGCGGCCGGCTGGCCATCGTCTCCTCCACGGCGGTGGACTCCCCCACGGCCGGCGGCGCCGGATACGCGGCTGCCAAGGCGGCCGCCGACGCCTGGGTCCGTGCACTCGCCCACGGCTTCCAGAAGGACCAGCCGGGCCGGAATGCCCATCCGGTGCCGCTGCACTCAGCCGCCGTGGTCTTCGTGGTCAAGGCCCTCGTGGATGAGGGGATGCGCCGGGAAAATCCTGAACGGGCCTACCCCGGCTACACCGACGTCGACCGGCTGGCCGCGGCCGCCGTCGACCTTTTCGAGCAGCCCGCCGACCGGCTGAACGGCCGGCGGATCAGCCTCATCCCCGCCGGCTGACCCGCGCGTCCCGATCCGGGGGCGGCAAGAGAGATACTGGAACCGTGACTGACTACGCACCCCTGCATGACATCGCCCTGCGCGCCTTCGCCTCGGACAACTACTCCGGGGTCCACCCGGAGGTCATGGCGGCACTCAGCGCCGCCAACCTCGGCCACCAGGTGGCCTACGGCGAAGACGCCTACACCGAACGGCTGCACCAGGTGATCGCCGAACGCTTCGGCCCCCGCGCCCGCCCGTTCCCGGTCTTCAACGGCACCGGCGCCAACGTGGTGGGACTGCAGTCGCTGCTGCCCCGCTGGGGCGCGGTGATCTGCCCGACGACGGCGCACATCAACGTGGACGAGAACGCCGCCCCGGAGCGGGTGGGCGGCATGAAGCTGCTGACCGTCGAGACCCCGGACGGCAAGCTCACGCCCGAGCTGATCGACAAGGAGGCGTGGGGCTGGGGCGACCAGCACCGCGCCCAGCCCCTGGCGGTGTCCATCACCCAGTCCACCGAGCTGGGCACCCTCTACACGGTGGAGGAGATCCGGGCGATCGCCGAGCATGCCCACGCCCGCGGCATGAAGCTGCACATGGACGGCGCGAGGCTGTCCAACGCCGCCGTCGCCCTGGGCGTGAGCCTGCAGGAGATGACCACCGACGCCGGCGTGGACATCCTGAGCCTGGGCGGGACCAAGAACGGGATGATGTTCGGCGAATGCATCGTGGTGCTCAATCCCGAGGCGTCCACCGGCCTGGAGTACCTGCGGAAGCTGAACATGCAGCTGGCGTCGAAGATGCGCTTCGTGTCCGCCCAGCTGATCTGCCTCTACGAAGGGGATCTGTGGCACCGCTCCGCGGCCCACGCCAACGCCATGGCCCGCCGGCTCGCGGACGCCGTGGGGCGGATCGACGGGGTGCGGATCACGCAGCCGACGCAGTCGAACGCGGTGTTCGCCGCGCTCCCGGCCGGCGTCGCGGACCGGCTGCGCGGCGTGTTCCGGTTCTACGACTGGGACCAGGCCACGGGCGAGGTGCGCTGGATGTGCACCTTCGACACCAGCGAAGAGGACGTCGACGCCTTCGCGGAGGCCATTGCCCGGGAGGTCGCCGTAGCCGGACTCGCCGTGGGCGGCCGGCAATAGCGGCCCGTTCCTGTCGGCCGTTGCGGGGCCAGGCGTAAGCTGGATCACGTAACGAATGGGACACGGCGGCGAGCCTGCCCACCCGCCGTGCCCGGCCGGCCGTAATCTGCGGGGGTGAGTGCAATTGGTGACCTCTCCCAGGTGCCCCCGGATTTCCTGACCGCGCTGGGCGATCTGCGCCGCGCCGAGTGCAGGCCCGAGCTGCTGCTCGAAGAGATCCCGGCCCCCACACGCCTGGCCCCGTTCGCCGTGTCCCTGGGCGCCGAGGTCCGGGCCCCGGGCCCGGGCGGCGGACGGCGCCGGCTGGGCCTGCCGGATCCGGGCAGCGAGCCCGAACTGGCCACCGGACGCTTTATCCTGCTCCACGACCCGCAGGGGTCGCCGGTGTGGAACGGAACGTTCCGGGTGGTCACCTACATCCGGGCCGAGCTGGAGCCCGACATGGGCAACGACGAACTTCTCGGCCCGGTCGCCTGGACCTGGCTGGTGGAGGCCTTGGAGCAGCACGGCGCCGCCTACACCTCGGCCGGCGGCACCGCCACCCGCATCCTCTCCGAGAGCTTCGGCACGCTGTCCGGGCGCGGCGGGGCGATCGACATCGAGCTGCGGGCGTCCTGGACGCCGTCCGGCCCGGCCGTCCGCGCCCACCTGGAGGCCTGGTCGGACATGGTGTGCTCGTTCGCTGGCCTGCCGCCGCTGCCCGAGGGCGTTACCCCGCTGCCGCGCCGCCGCCCGTAGCTCCCGACGCCGCCCGCCGCGCCGGACCCGATCCGGCGGCCTGACGCAGCCAAGGCGCCGTCGACGGCGCGGATGGCCTCCTCTCGATAGACTGGAATCCTTATGACCGCCCAAACCCCCGCCGCCGCTGCCCGCACCCCCGATACGGATGCCGACGCCGGCCCCCCGGAGCAGCCCCTGCCCCTGCTTGAGGCCCCGCGGGACGGGGTTCCCCTGATCATCGACACGCCGCAGGGACTGGAACGCGCCGCGGCCGCGCTGGCGGCGGGCACCGGCCCCGCCGGCGTGGACGCCGAACGTGCCTCCGGCTTCCGCTACGGCCAGCGGGCCTTCCTGGTCCAGATCCGCCGCGAAGGCGCCGGCACCTGGCTGATCGACCCGGAGCCTTTCTCTGATCTGCGCATCATCGACGAGGCGCTGCGCGGAACCGAGTGGATCCTGCACGCCGCCAACCAGGACCTGCCCTGCCTGGCCGCACTGGGCATGCGGCCGGACCGGCTGTTCGACACCGAGCTGGCCGCCCGGCTGGCCGGGCTGCCGCGCGTGGGCCTGGCCGCCGTCATCGAGCAGCTGCTCGGCTTCACCCTGGCCAAGGAACACTCGGCGGCGGACTGGTCCACCAGGCCCCTGCCGGAACCGTGGCTGCGCTACGCCGCCCTCGACGTCGAAGTCCTGACGGATCTGCGGGTGGAGCTGATCCGTCTGCTCCAGGACGCGGGCAAGCTCGGTTTTGCCGAGGAGGAGTTTGAGGCGGTACGGCTCGCGGCCCCGACGCCGCCGCGCACGGATCCGTGGCGGCGCACCTCCGGGCTGCATCAGCTCAAGGACCGCCGCCAGCTGGCCGCCGTCCGTGAACTGTGGCTGGAGCGGGAGCAGCTGGCAGAGCGGCGCGACACCGCCCCCGGCCGGCTGATTCCGGATTCGGCCATCATCGCCGCCGCCCGCGCCATGCCGTCCACGGTGCCGCAGCTGCTGAACACCCCCGGCTTCCACGGGCGGGCCGCGCAGCGCGAGGCACCGCGGTGGCTGCGCTGCATTTCCGCAGCCCGGTCCGCGGAGGATCTGCCGCCGCTGCATGTGCCCACGAACGCACCGCCGCCGCCGCGGACCTGGGCCCGCACCGATCCCGAGGCTGCGGCCCGGCTGCAGACGGCCAAGACCCGGCTCGCTGCGACGGCGGCCCAGCTCGACCTGCCGGTGGAGAACCTGCTGACCCCGGATTACCTGCGCCGCGTGGCCTGGCGGCCGCCGACGCCGATCGATCTGGAGTCCATCAGCCAGGCCCTGCGGGACCTGGGTGCGCGTGAGTGGCAGATCCGGCATACAGCGGCCGTGATCACCGTGGCGTTCCTGGACCCCGATCCCCTGCCCGAGAAGGACGGCGGCACGGATTCGAGGGCCTGAGCCGCGGCGGTCCCGGCCCGTGGGGCCGGTGGAGCTGCCCGCTCGGCTCCGACGCTAGGCTGGTAGGGCAGGGTGAACGGCGGCGGAAAGGCAGCAGATGAGCGCGGATCAGGCCCGGAGCCGTTCCCGGCTGCACCGGTTCAGTCCGGCGGCCTCGGCTGCGGGGCGCTACGCCGTCGCCGTCGTCGCCGTCGCAGCTGCCGTCCACCTGGTCAAACCCCTGCAGATGCTGCTGTCGGCCGGTCTGATGCCGATGGAACGGCAGGCGGTCTCGGCGCTGTCCGCTGCGCTTGTTCCCACGTTGGCCCTGGCGTACTGGGCGCTCCTGCTGCGCTGGGAGCGCCGCCACGACACCCGCGGCTACGCCGGGCCGGCCATGTTCCTGCTGGCCCTTGCGCTGGCATTCGCCGTGCTTACCCTCGGCGGCACCGCGTTCAGCTACTTCTATCCCGTGTTCCTCTTCCTGGTGGGGCTGAGCACCGGGCAGCTGATGCTGTCCTCGGTGGCCATGCTGGCGGCCTTCGCCGCTGTCCAGGAACGGTTCCTGCTGGTGCCCTGGCTGCCGCCGACCCTGGTGTTCTGGGTGCTGGCCGTGGCGTGCGTGGGCGCCTGGCTGCGCCTGCGCTCTCCGCCGCCTCCACCGGGCTCCGCCGACTGACTCCGGCCGTCCCGCCGCTCAGCGTCGGCGCAGCCAGCGCCAGCGCCGACGCCGGGCCGCCGCCGCTGCCGCTTCCTCGGCCTCCCGTGCCTGCCGGGCAGCGTCGGCGCGCACCTGGCGCCGTTCCTGCCAGCGCCGCACCTCCTGCTCGACGTCGCGCAGCTTGGTGGTCACGGGCGGTCCGCCCTGAAGCTGCCGCCGGGCGTCGATGACCCGGGCGTTGAAATCCTCGACCACCGCCCGCACCTGGGCCTCGGTGTACCTCCGGTCGAGGGTCTCGTCCAGTTCGGCGTCCTCGGTGCGCAGCAGCAGGGCACGTGGGCCGAGGCCGGTGAGGTTTTCGCGCTGGATCAGTCCTTTCAGCCACCAGTCCGGATCCGGATCGCCGACCGTCTGCGGCAGCGGTTTGCCGGCGTACTTCAAGTTGTCGAAGGCTCCCTGCGCCATCGCGTCACGGACCAGGTAATCCGCCCGGGCGGCGGGGTCCACCCGCCGCTTCTCCTCCTCCTGCGTGTCCCGGCCGTACTCCGCGTCACCGCTGGCGCGCAGGCCGGCGATCCGTTCCAGCCGCCGACGCCGATCCTCGGCTTCCCGCCCCATGGTCAGCACCATCCTTCCGTCAGGTGTGAGAACAGCTGCACTCCGACCAGTATTTCGGCCGCCGGGAGCACCGGCAACACCGGCCGCTGAGGAGCCGAGGGCCCGGTCAGCGCAGCGCCGGCGGTTCAGGCAATCGGCGGCCAGACGAGGTCGAAACGCTCGAAGACAATCTCGTCCTCCACGCTCCAGGCCGTACCGCGGGCCGCGGCAGTACGCTCCCAGAAGCTCCGGTGGGCCTGCTGCCAGGCCGCGAGCGAGCCGTCATCCTCCCCCTCGTCCCGGGCGAAACCGGCGTCGGCGTCCGCGAAGGTGCCCAGCCTCAGTTCCACCGTCCGCAGCACTGCGCGCGGCCGCCCCCGCCCGTCGCAGGCAATCCAGTGTGCCCCGATGCGCGGAAGCTGTGCTCCCTCCTGCAGATACTCGGCGACCAGTGAGGACGTCGCGCGCTTCCTGCCGGTCAGGACCAGCTCCAGCAGTGCGTCGGCCATCTCCGGTCCATCGCCGAACATCTCCACTTCGTACTCGGGATCGGCGGCTGCCTGCTCCGGCCAAGCCTCCGCATACTCGTCCCACAGGACCGCTGCGGCTTCAAAATCCGGGCCCCCGGCCATCTCATCGCTCATGGCCGCCAGTCTGCCACGGGCAGCGTGGTGCGTGCCCCTCCCCCGCGTCCGCCGCGTCCCCAATCCTCAGTGAACTTGCCGTTGGGTGCGCCGAACCGAAAGGATGGAGGCTGACGGCACGAGGAGCGGGACGGCAATGCAGACGCAATCTGACCAGGAGATCTGGGATCGGCGGTATTCCGGCCGTCCCGTCTGGAGCGGCGAGCCGAATCCGACACTGGTCGACGCCGCCGAATCCCTGGAGCCGGGCCGGGCCCTGGACCTTGGCTGCGGTGAGGGAGCGGACGCGATCTGGCTGGCTGGCCGCGGCTGGGAGGTCACCGGCGTCGATGTCTCCCCTGTCGCGCTGCGCCGCGCCGCGATCCAGGCCTACGAGGCAGGCGGCCGGCTCGCCGGCCGGACCCGGTGGCTGCACCGCAACGTGGCCACCTGGCTGCCGACGGCTGGCGCTTTCGACCTGGTCGCCATGCATTTCCTGCACCTGCCGGCGGAGCGTTTCCGGCCGTTGCTTCGCCGGGCGGCTGCCGCCGTGGCACCCGGCGGTGTCCTGCTGGTCGTCGCGCACCACCCGGATGATGTCCTGGCCGGAGTGCCCCGGCCCGATCCGGGCCTGCTGCCCGCCCCCGGGGACCTGCGGGCATCGCTCGATCCCGCGCTGTGGCAGGTTCTGGCCTGTGAGGCCAGGCCGCGGCAGGTCCCTGGCCCGGACGGCGAACTCGTTACCGTGCAGGACTCAGTCCTGCACGCGTCCCGCCGGCCTTCCTGACCGGTCCCCGCCCCATCTCGCACGGCGGCTGCGGCCTCCGATGGGAAGACGTCTGCGGATACCCCTTCAGGTAACCGACCGCTCAGTATACTGTGGGCCAGGTAACAGCGCCCGCCTGCTCGCGGCGCGCCCGGAGGCGCCCTCCGGTCGGCGGCCGACGGTACGGCTGCCCTGTTGCGGCCTAAGTTACTCACGAGTAACATCGAGGCGGACCTTGTGCCGTATTTCATATCTCTCAAAGAGGAGTTGGACGTGAGCCCACAGAGCCGGAACCGGCAGATCAGGGACGTTGTATTCGTGGACGGCGTGCGCACACCCTTCGGCAAGGCCGGTGAAAAGGGCATGTATCACGGCATGCGCGCCGATGACCTGGTGGTCAAGTGCATCCGCGAACTGCTCCGCCGCAACCCGCAGCTGCCCAAGGACCGCATCGATGAAGTGGCCATCGCCGCCACTACCCAGACCGGTGACCAGGGCCTGACCATCGGCCGCACCGCGGCCCTGCTGGCCGGCCTGCCGCAGACGGTTCCGGGCTTCGCCATCGACCGCATGTGCGCCGGCGCGATGACGGCCGTCACCACGACCGCCGCGGGCATCGGCGTCGGCGCCTACGACGTCGTGATCGCCGGCGGCGTCGAGCACATGGGCAACCACCCGATGGGCCAGGGGGCGGATCCGAACCCGCGCTTCATGACCGAGCGCATCGTGGATCCTGCGGCCCTGAACATGGGCAACACCGCCGAGAACCTGCACGACCGGTACCCGCACATCACCAAGGAGCGCACCGACGCCTACGCGGCCGCCTCGCAGGAGAAGCTGGCCAAGGCGTACGCCGGCAACCACATCCAGCCGGACCTGGTGCCGGTGGCCGTGAAGAAGCCGGGCCAGGGCTGGGCCCTGGCCGTTCAGGATGAGCCGCCGCGGCCGGGCACCACGGTGGAGGACCTGGCGCAGCTGCGCACCCCGTTCCGTGCGCACGGCCGGGTCACCGCCGGCAACGCGGCCGGCCTGAACGACGGCGCGACGACGGCGCTGCTGGCCTCCGCCGACGCCGCCGAGGAGCTGGGCCTGCCGGTGAAGATGCGCATGGTCGCCTCGGCGTTTGCCGGCGTCGAGCCCGAGGTCATGGGCTTCGGCCCGGTGCCCTCCACCGAGAAGGCGCTGCGCCTGGCCGGTCTGGAGATCTCCGACATCGGCCTGTTCGAAATCAACGAGGCCTTCGCCATCCAGGTCCTGGCCTTCCTGGACCACTTCGGCATCGCCGACGACGACCCGCGGGTGAACCGCTGGGGCGGGGCGATCGCCGTCGGACACCCGCTGGCCTCTTCCGGCGTGCGCCTGATGACCCAGCTGGCCCGGCAGTTCGAGGAGGATCCCTCGGTGCGGTACGGCATGACCACCATGTGCATCGGCCTGGGCATGGGCGGCACCGTCATCTGGGAAAACCCCAACCACCCCGACTACAACACCGATCCGGAGGCCTAGGACCCATGACTTCTTCCGAATTCACCCGCCTGGCGGAAATGTTCCCCAACGAGGTCGTCACCCACTCCTACGTCCAGGACGTGGAACTGCCCGGCGGCGCCGGCACCTTCGCGCTGATCACCCTGGACAACGACGCCGATCACCGGCGCCCGACCACCCTCGGCCCGAACACCCTCATCGAGCTGGGCAACGTGCTGGACACCCTGCGCGGCCGCGCCGACGCCGGCGAGATCGTGGGCGTGGGCGTGACCGGCAAGCCGCATTACCTGGTCGCCGGGGCCGATCTGTCCTCCACCAAGTCCCTCGTCGGGGAGGCCGACGGCCGGGCCATGGCGGGCCTGGGCCACGAGGTCTATGAGAAGCTCGGCACCCTGGGCGTGCCCAGCTTCGCCTTCATCAACGGCGTCGCCCTGGGCGGCGGCCTGGAGATCGCGCTGCAGTCCGACTACCGCACCGTCTCCACCGGAGCCGGCGCCCTGTCGCTGCCCGAGGCGTTCATCGGTCTCGTTCCCGGCTGGGGCGGGGTCTACCTGCTGCCGCGCCTGATCGGACCGGCCAACGCGGTGAAGGTGATGATCGAGAACCCCCTGAGCAACAACCGCACGCTCAGCGGCCCGGCCGCCTACAAGCTCGGCATCGCCGACGCACTGTTTGAGCCGGCGGACTTCGTGGAGCAGTCCCTGGCCTGGGCGGCCCGCGTGATCACCGGCCAGGAGACCGTGAACCGGCCCAACGCCGTCGCCGATCCGGCCGCCGTCTCCGACGAGTGGGACGCCGCCGTCGCCGCCGGGCGCGCCTTCGTGGAAAAGCGCACCTCCAATGCCGCACCGGCGCCCGCCAAGGTCCTGGACCTGATGGAGGCCGGTAAGAACTGGACCGAGGAGCAGTCCCGCGAGGCTGAGTGCGACGCGCTGGCTGAGCTGATGCAGACTCCGCAGTTCTCCGACACGGTTTACGCCTTCCTGGACCTGGTGCAGAAGCGCGGCAAGAAGCCCGCCGGCGCCCCGGATCCCAAGCTCGCCCGCCCGGTGACCAAGGTCGGCGTCGTCGGTGCGGGCCTGATGGCCAGTCAGCTGGCGCTGCTGTTCGCGAAGCAGCTGAAGGTGCCGGTCGTCATGACCGACATCGATCAGGCGCGGGTGGACAAGGGCGTGGGCTACGTGCACGCCGAGGTGGACAAGCTGGCCGCCAAGGGCCGGATGTCCGCCGACGCCGCGAACCGCACCAAGGCGCTGGTCACCGGCTCGGTGTCCAAGGACGTGTTCGCGGACGCGGACTTCGTCATCGAGGCGGTGTTCGAGGAGATGAGCGTCAAGAAGCAGGTGTTCGCCGAGGTGGAGGCCGTGGTCTCCCCCGAGTGCATCCTGGCGACCAACACGTCCTCGCTGTCCGTGACTGAAATGGCCGCGGATCTGCAGCACCCGGAGCGGGTGGTGGGCTTCCACTTCTTCAACCCGGTGGCCGTGATGCCGCTGCTGGAGATCGTGCGTGCGCCGAAGACCGACGACGCCGTCCTGGCCACCGCCTTTGCCCTGGCCAAGCAGCTGAAGAAGACCGCCGTGCTGGTCAAGGACGCGGCCGCGTTCGTGGTCAACCGCATCCTGGGGCGCATGTTCGGCGAGATCACCAAGGTCTTCGACGAGGGCACCGACGCCGCCGTCGCGGACAACGCGTTGCGCCCGATGGGCCTGCCGATGACTCCGTTCAACCTGCTGGCCCTGGTGGGCCTGCCGGTGGGCCAGCACGTGCAGGAATCCCTGCACGCCGCGTTCGGCGGCCGGTTCCACGTCTCCGCCAACCAGCAGAGGCTCATCGACAACGGCATCAAATCGCTGTGGCAGCAGGGCGAGGACGGCTCGCAGTACATTCCACAGGAGACGCTGGACCTGCTCGAGTTCGGCGACTCCCCCTCCACCTCCGAGGAGGTGCTGCGCCGTGCGCAGGATGCCCTCGCCGAGGAAATCGGGCTGATGCTCGAGGAAGGCGTGGTGGCCGGGCCCGAAGACATCGACCTGTGCGTCATCCTGGGGGCCGGCTGGCCGATGCACCTGGGCGGCATTACCCCGTATCTGGACCGGGTAGGCGCCTCGGAGCGGGTCAACGGACGCCGTTTCCACGCCGAGCGGGAACCGGCTTCCGTGTAGGTTCACCACTTCGCGTCACCGCGCGCCGGGCGGACCGAACGGCTGCTGCTGCATTTCCCATTCCGGGAAACGTCGTGGCAGCTGGACGGCCCGTCCGGCGCATTTTTCATTCCTTGGCTTAAACCGGCCATATTGCTAGGCTCGCTGTCGTTCGGCCGCCGGCATTGCCTGTGTCCGGCGGAGCATGACTGCCAACGAATTGGGGGATTCATATGTCGCGCGTGTTGTCTACTGAGCAGGCTAAGACCGCAATTAACCAGGTGCAGTCGATCATCAACGGCGGTTTCACGGATCAGATCTCGGCGCTGGATGCGCAGGGCAAGATCCTTTCGGATCCGAACGTGTGGGACGGCCCGCTGGCGGCTCAGTTCCGCGGCTCGACCTGGCCCGAGACCAAGGCGGCGCTGGACAAGGCCCGCGAGGAGCTGGAGCAGCTCCGCGGCCAGCTGCAGCAGATCTCCCAGAACATCTTCTCCGCGGGCGGCGGCGCCTAGGCCTGCGGTTTCCCGGTGCAGGGGCCGGGCTGCCGCGCCGTCTGCGGTCGCCCGGCCGCCTGCATCTTCCTGTACCGGCTGCTCTGTGCGCCGGGCATACTGACCGCCGGCCCGCAGCCGCAGGTCCTTTCACACCCCGCGCATGTTTAACGCTTTTCGTTGAGCGGGCCCGGTGCTGCTCGTCTTCTTTCCGGACGGCCGTCCAGCAGCCGCCCGTTTCCTGTCTGCAGTTGGACTCCTGGGTGGCCTATACGATGGCATATACGAGGGATCACGGCATGCTGCAGAGAAGAATGGCCTGCTGCCCTAATACCAGGACCCTTACTCGTGGCGGAAGTGATATATCGCAATTCGACATATAAGAGGGCCGAGTGGGATTGGGGACGATTTCTTGAGTCTTGAAGACGGGGCAAACCCGAAAAACACATACACGCAGCACGAGATTCGGCCCGGAGTCAAGGCTAATAAATTCCTTCGGGTGTTATCCTTTACTACTTTCGCGGGATGCCTAGTGATCGCAGGCGTTGTCCTTTTTGCCGTACCTTTTGGAACAGTAATTTCATATAACGGGCGATTTGGCAGGGATGGCTTTCCTGCTTGGATTGCCGTGGCCCTGCCGCCTATCGCCGCCTCCTTCGCATGGCGCGCGACGCGAAAGCATGATGCCCGTTCCGTGCCGAAAGTCGAAATATTACTAACACATGCTCTGGGGGCGCCGATACTACTTATCATCCTATACGCCCAGTGCCTGTTCGCCCACTCCGCACTAGTCGAAGCTGGAGTCCTCGCTGGATGAATGAAATCGAAACCTAAAGCCAAGGCAGCAGGTACGTTTTTCACATGTTTCCACTGCACCATTAGACACTTCCAAAGGAGTGGACAATGACCGAGGTGTTTGCTGCCGTGGCCGTCGCCGGCGTGGTGTTCTTTTGTTTGATGCTGCTGATGCTTTTTCTGCTCAAGGACCGGCAGGCACAAAAGCTGCAGCTGCCTGGTGTCAGTGTGGGCGTGGACCGCAGGAAACTGGCCCGGCTGGCACTCTTGGCTGCCGGACTGTTGGCCTGTGTGTGCATTGGCTTGACCCTCTTGCTAAACCAGATCGTATCGATGCTGGTATTCGGAGGAGCCCTGATGACCCTCCTTCTGACGATCCGACCCATAGTTCATGCCACGGTCGGCTCCCCCTTCATCCTGCGCGCACCCGATGGAAGCGTCATAGAGCTCCCTCAGCCAACCAACCAGGGATAAAAGAGTCGAACCGGCAGGCGTGCACTGCCTGAAGAGTTCGACGACGGCCTCCGGTTTCGGGATTCCGAAAGGAACGCCTCTTCAAGCAATGACCGTCCGTCCGCCCGACTCCATAGCCGCCCGGCCTTCGGCAGCGCGGGCGCCCACCCTTCCTGGCGCTCACCAAGACAGACACCGGGTATGCAGTGATAGACCTGCTGGCCGATGGCGGGATGCTGGCGACAGAAGGTGAGGCAGTCCCAGCTATCGCGGCTTATGAGTCAGCAGCCCGCCAAGTCAGCTACGTCCGGCCATGCAACTCCGAACTGAATCCAATGCACATCGAATCAAAGGGGACTGTTCATCGAGATCGAAGGGGGCGGGGAACTCACCTTCAGTGGCCGCAATGTTTCTGTGGTCAAGAGCCGCTTTGAGAAGTACCCGGCGCTCAAGATAGGGGGGCTTCGAACGGGCCTTATGGGACCCGCACGACGGTGTTTCTCCACCAAGACGGTACAGTTCCGGTCAGGTCACCTTCGCCTGCCCATCCCCTGGCTATCTCCACAGGTTTGACCGCGCGAAGCGGTAGCCATGCCATGGCACTTGGAGGAATGACCGCAGCCGGTCGGCGGGTCCGACCCCAGGCCGTGGTCCAGGCGCGACACCTCGACGCTGGGTACCCTCCGGCCGCGGGGTGCCTTCAGAGTGCCGGCCCCTGTTCATCTTCTTGGAACCCGCCAGCTCCAATTGATAAGGTTCCTTCGTCCGTTGCCGGCCTGCAGAGCCGGTACACATTTTTTGAGGGGGATTTTCATGTCTCGGGTGTTGTCTACTGAGCAGGCGAAGACTGCGATCAACCAGGTGCAGTCGATCATCAACGGCGGTTTCACGGATCAGATCTCGGCGCTGGACGCGCAGGGCAAGATCCTCTCGGATCCGAACGTGTGGGACGGCCCGCTGGCGGCACAGTTCCGCGGCTCGACCTGGCCCGAGACCAAGGCCGCCCTGGACAAGGCCCGCGAGGAGCTGGAGCAGCTGCGTTCTCAGCTGCAGCAGATCTCCCAGAACATCTTCTCCGCAGGCGGCGGCGCCTAAGCGTACGTGCCCACGCGCCAGGGCCGGGCATTCCCGCCGCTCCTGCGGCATGCCGGATGCCCGGCCCCTTGGCGCTCCCGGTACTTGATACCGGTTTCGGACGGTTGACGACGGAGCAAAAAGCAGCGTGGTCGCTCCACACCGTCGACCCGACAAGTCTTTCAATTCAAGCTGTGTTTTTATCTGGGGGCCCTGACAGTGACGTTCGTTGAGATGCCGTTGTTGCCGGACGATTCGCGTGGACGGTTCGTGTACGGCGTGGCAGCCGAAATGAAGTCGGTTTTCGAGTCCGCAGCGTCGCGGCTCGAAATGCAGTTGGGTCCTCGCCTTTCCTACGCCACAGACGCTGGACAGGACTTTTTGGGCCGCTTTTCCGAAGTCTTCCAGGCCAACGCCGCTGTCGCCCGCCAAGATGCCGGCGCCCTCGCTGACGCCCTGCGGACCGTCGCCGGCTACGTCGACGTCATGGTCACGGCAGCGAGGGAAGAAGACGCCCGCCGGGAGGAGAACAACGCCTGGGTCCGCCGGAACAACGACCGCAGCTGGCTGGAGGAGATCGGGGACTGGATCTGGGGCGCGGACCCGCGGCCGAACATGGACCCGGCACCCGCGCCTTCCTTTCCCCAGGCAGCCCCCGCCAACGGGGTCCGGCAGACCCCTGCCCCGGGCAGCGGAGGCGACGCCGGAGGCGGCACCTCCTCGGCGCGACCGTCGCATCTGCGCACCTTCGCCGCCCGTTCCCGCACTCTCGATGACGCGCTGGCTTCCACGCCGGGAACATTGGAAGGCCACTTGGCCTCCTTTGCCGCCCAGTGCAATTGGGGCCACATCGACGCCGGGGGCGTCATTCGCGCCTTCCGGCAATATCTGGAAGCCAACGAGGCGGATGCGGTGTGGGCGGTGACGGTGGCGGATGCGTTTGCTGCTGCCGGTGGTGAGGGGAATGTGTCGACGGTGTCCGATGCGGCGTTGGCGGAGGCGCTGGCCGCGGCGGGGGTGAGCGCGACCCGGGCGTCGCTGCAGATTGATCCGCCGACGGCGTGGGGCGCGAAGCCGACGACCGGGTATGCGAATGATCCGGTGAACACGGCCACGGGCAACTTCATTGAGCCGGAAACCGATCTGGGTTTCGCCGGGGTCGCGTCGAACCTGGTGCTGTCCCGCATGTATAACTCGCTGGCCGTGGCAGCGCAGGACGCTGATGAAGTTTCGGCGGCGCCGGGGGTGTTTGGTCCGGGTTGGTCCTCGGTGCTGGATCAGCGTCTGGTGTTCAGTGATGAGGGTTGCCGGTGGGTGATGGCCGACGGTCGGGCGGTGGACTTCCCGCGCGAGGGTGACGGTTGGGGCCGGGCTGTGGAGGAGAACTACTGGCTCTCCCGCGAACCGGCCGACACGCCCTCCTTGGCGGAGCTGGCGTCGGTTCCTGCCGGGACCGGGCACCTCATGGTGGTCCGGGACAACAAGGGCGCCTGGTGGGCCTACACCCTCACCGGCGCCTGGCTGGGCACCGGCTCCGGGCCCGGCCGCACCGTCTCCGTCGACCGTGATTCTTCCATGACCGCCGGTGCCGACGCCGACGCCGGCGCCGCCGCCGGTGACAGGGGTGTGGTGTCGCGCCTGTGGCATGTGCGGGGCCGGTTGCTGGAGGTGGAGTATGTGGGCGGCCGGGTGGCCGTGGTGCGGGCCTCGGACGGGCGTCGGGTGGAGTACGGGTATGACGACGCCGGCCGGCTGACCGAGGTGTCCACGGCGGCGGGGACCCGCCGGTACCGGATCAACGAGGCGGGCCTGGTCGACGCCGTGTACTCGGCCGCCGGGGTGCTGGAGGCGGAGAACACGTACGACGCGTCCGGCCGGGTCGTGCTGCAGGTGACCCAGCACGGGCGGCGGACCCGGTTCGCCTACCTGCCCGGCCGGGTGACCGTGGTCTCGGACGAGGACGGCACCCGCTCGAATTCGTGGATCGCGGATGCGCGGGGCCGGTTGGTCGGGGTCCGGGACTCGCATGACGAGCGCCAATCCATGGCCTACGACCGGCACGGCAACCTGGTCTCCTTCACCGAACGCGACGGCTCGGTCACCGTCCACGCCTATGACGAGCGGGGCCGCCGGACCCGGACGGTGACGCCGGAGGGCGCGGACTTCACCTACGGGTGGGACGATCAGGACCGGATCACCACCCTGGTCACCGACACAGGGTCGGTCATCACCTACGACTACGCGGACGAGATCACCCGGGACCCGTCCGTCGTCACCGACGCGTTGGGTGGGCGGACGGAACTGGTGTGGGAGCAGGGCCTGCTGGTGCAGGTCACCGACCCGGCCGGGGTCACCATCGGCTTCACCTACGACCAGTTCGGGGACCTGATCGCGACGACGAACGCGGCCGGGGACACCGCGGTCATCATCCGCGATCAGGCCGGCCGGCCGGTGGAAGCGACCACCCCCTCCGGCGCCCTCACCCGCTACGCCTACAACCCGGCCGGGCAGCTCACCCGCCGGGAGGACCCGGACGGAGCGGTCTGGTCCTTCGAGCACGATCCCGCTGGCCGGCTCACCGCGGTCACCGCACCGGACGGGGGCCGCACCGGCCTCGAGTACGCGGGCAATGGGGAACTGGTCCGCACCATCGATCCGCTCGGCCGGGCCGTGGAACGGGTCTTTGACGACCTGGGCAACGTCACCGCGGCGGTCCTGCCCGACGGCACCCGCTGGGGCTTCACCCACGACTCCCTGTCCCGGCTGACCCGGATCACCGACCCGGCCGGGAACGACTGGAACCGCGAGTACGACACGGTCGGGAACCTGACCGCCGTCATCGACCCGACCGGAGTCCGCGCCGACGCGACCACGGACCGGAAGACCGGCACCGCCACCTTGCGGGACGCGTTCGCGTCCACCACCTACACCTTCGACGAGTACGGGCGCCCCACCCGGGTGGAAGCCGAGGACGGCACCGCCGAACTGGTGACTTACGATGCGGCCGGTAACCCGGTGGAACTGCTTGACGGGGAAGGCGGGCTGACCGTCCTGGCCCGCGATGTTGCGGGCAGGATCACCTCGATCACCTCACCCACGGGCGCGGTCACCCGGTACGAATACGACAACTGCGGGCGGCCGTGGAAGACGATCGACCCGTTGGGTGCGGTCACCGAGCTGGCGTACGACGCGGACCAGCGGGTGATCGCCCGGATCCTGCCGACCGGGGAAACCGAGACGTTCACCTATGACGGGGCGGGCCGGTTGACCGGCCGCCGGACCCCGGGCCAGGGCGTGGCCCGGTACGGGTATGACAAGGTCGGGCGGCTGACCTTCGCCCAGGACACCTGGTACGGCACCCGCCGCTTCAAATACAACCAGGCCGGTGAACTCATCGAAACGACCAACGGGGTCGGCGGGCGGACCCGGTTCGACTACGACCCCCGCGGCCGGCTGGTGAAGATCACCGACCCGCTGGGCGGGGCCACCACCCGCACCTACACCGACACCGACCAGGTCGCCTCGGTCACCGACCCGCTGGGCCGGGTCACCACCGCAACCTACGATCCGGCCGGCCGGCAGCTGTCCCAGACCGACCCGGACGGCAACACCACCACCTGGACCTACGACACCGCCGGCCAGGAAACCGCCACCGCCTACAACGGGCGGGTCCTGGCCGAGGTACGCCGCGACAAGCTCAACCGGCGCATCGTGATCGTGGACTCCACCGGCACCGACGGGCTGGTCATCGAGCACGAACTCGGATTCAACCGGCGCGGGCAGCTGACCTCCCGCACCCGCGGCAGCCAGGGCATGACCTGGGCCTACGACGCGGACGGGCACCGCACCGCCTACACCGACCCCACCGGAACCACCACCACCTACACCCGCGACCCGGCAGGCCGCCTAGTCACGGTCAGCAACCCCCGCCTCGGCGACGCGACCTTCGCCTACGACGCCTCCGGTCGGCTCACCACCGCCACCGCCGGCGACCTCATCCAAACCTGGGCCTACCGCAACGGCCACCTGGCCGAACACACCCGCACCACCGGCACCGGCACCGCCATGACCCTCATCGGCAGGGACGACGACGGACGGATCACCGGCCTCACCCGCGCCGGAACAACAACCCGCTACGCCTACGACAACGCCGGACAACTCGTCGCCGCCGCCACCACCGGGCAGGATGGCAGCCTGCCCTCAACCAGCTCCGACACGGTGTCGGAATGGCAGTACGACGCCGGCGGACGCCTGATCCGCGAACTGAGCCCGGCCCGAACCCGGACCTACCGCTACGACTCATCAGGCCAGCTCGCAGCCGTCCTCACTTCCGATGGATCCGGAGTGGAGTACGTGTATGACGGGCTGGGCCGACGGATCCGCCTCACCCGCGCCGACGGGTCCTCGACGGACTACGCCTGGGGCCCCACCGGCTACCTCGCGGCGGTCATCGAACGCTCACCAAGCGGAAACGCCGCTTCCCGTCATCAGCTGTGGGTCGACGCCCTGGGCGAGCTGACCGCTGTCGACGGCTGCGACCTCTGGTGGGACACTGCCAACCCCATTCCCACCCTCGCCGGCATCGCCGACCAGCAGGTCCTTAACCTGCCCGGCGGCATCACCGGCGTCGGCAGCACGTGGCTCTCCCCCACCTGGCGGGCCGCCCGCCCCACCGATCCGGCCGATCCCTGGGCGGTCGTCGGCGCGTCGCCGGTTCCCCAGCCCGCTGCCGCCACGCCGGTCGGTGCGGGCACGCTCGGCGCTCTGGCGGCCCCTGGCCTTCCTCCGGAACTCAGCCTCACCGCCGGCGGCGGGCTCGGCGTCGCCGGCCTGGAATGGCTCGGGCGGCGGGCGTACGATCCCTCCACGCCAGGGTTCCTGTCCACCGACCCGCTTCCGCCCGTGCTCGGTGCCGGGTGGGACGGCAACCCCTACGCCTACGCCGGCAACAACCCCCTCAACACCAGCGATCCCACCGGCCTGCGCCCCATGACCGATGAGGAGCTGAAGGCCTACGACGGGCAGAGCCAGGGCGCCCTCGCCGCCGCCGGGGACTGGATGAAGGACAATTGGGAGTACGTCGCCGGCGGGGTGGCCGTGGTCGGCGGCGCCGCCCTGATGTTTGTCCCGGGCGGGCAGGCGGCGGGCCTGGGGCTGATGAGTTTCGGTGCCGACGTTGTGATCCAGAAAGCGACCACCGGCGAGGTCAACTGGGCACAGTCGGCGGCGGTCGGAGTCAGCGGCGTGTTGGGCGGCGCGGCATTCGGCGCTGCCCGTGCAGCGATGGCCACGTCGTCCTCGGTGTCGCGGCTGGGCGGCTATGTGGCAATCAATGCCAGCGTCAACGGGGCGGCGGGCGCGGCGGGCGGCGGTTTGATCCACGTGGTCAAGAACGGCGGCGTGAAGGACTGGCGATCCCTGGCCGGCGCGATGACCGGCGGCGCCATCAGCGGTGCGATCGGCGGCCTCGCCGGGCCGGCCGGAGGAACCCTGGCCAAGGCGGGCGGCCACAAGGTGTACACGATGGCCAACGGCACCGCCAGCACCACCATGCAGACGCTGTGGCGGACGACGGCGCTGGGCAGCGGCGGCGGCGTCGCCGGCACCCTGGCTGACAAATCCATCACCGGTGACCCCGTGCGTTCACAGGACCTCCTCTGGTCGGCAGTGACCGGCGGGGGCCTGACGCACCTTCCCGGCGGCCCCTCTCCCTCCAGCACTCTCTCGCAGGCCGCTCGAACCAACACCAGCACCTTGTCCGGGCTCCTGCACGGGGGTGGAGTCAACGGCCACGCCCTCCTCCGCTCCGGGGCCACCGGTGCAGGGGTCCTGACCGGAGTGGAATACGGCAAGTTCCTGATAACAGGTGAATAGGCACGAAATGACTGGCACTACCCATTCCTCACCGCTTCAGCGCTTCCTGCGCTACACCGGCCTCTTCCTGGCCTTCATCCTGGCCGGCGCCGCCGCGCTGTTCGCGGCCACCTTCTCCCTCGTCGGCGGCGCCTACGGGCTGGAAATCCTTGCCCTGGTCGTCGCAGGGCTGGTGGGTGGCGGCCTCGTGCGCAGCCTGGTCCCCGAGGCGCGGGTCACGGTCGTTTTCATTCTCGTCGTCGTGGCTGAATGTCTCCTGCTGTCCCAGCTCAGCGATCCCTGGTCCAGGCTGTGGGTCGTCCTCATTCCCGCCAACGCCCTCGGCCTCATGGCCGGCAACACCATCCGGCTCGGCCTGAACGTGAGCCGGGCGGCGCCGCCACGGGACGTCTGGACATTGAACGGACGCGAGTACGCCCGCACGGACGATGCCCGCGCCGCGGCGCTGACTGCACTTGCCTCCTGGGACAGCGCCGTCTCCGGCCCCCTCCGGATGCAGCGGCTCGACAGCCTCCTCGAGGCGATGGGAAGCGCCCGGACCGGATTCGTGGTCCACTGCACGCCCACGGTCCGTGACGACGCCGATTGGCGCGTCCTCGGCACGATTACCGGACCCGGCGAAACGGAAATCAGGATTCCCAGCGGCCCTGCTTTTGTCCCGAGCGGAGCCGTGGTCGATCTGGATACCGCTCAGCAGGCGCTGCGGGGCTTCTTCCACTACCGCGGCCCCGATCCCGAGCTGGCCTGGACTGCCGGCCCGGAGGTGCTCGACCTGAGGTTCGGTTAGACCGGCTCTGGTCCGGCGCTGACCGCCGTGTCGGCGGGCATCCCTGCAGGCCGCATCCGCCGCAGTAGCATGGGCGGATGACTTCTCCTCCCCTGGCTGGACGTACCGCCGTCGTCACCGGCGTCAGCCGCCGCGCCGGCATCGGTTGTGCCGTTGCCGCCCGTCTGGCGGAGATGGGCGCCAGCCTGTACCTGCAGCATTACGCGCCACATGACGCCGAGCAGCCGTGGGGCGGGGACGACGTCGACGCCGTCATGGACGGGCTGCGCGACCGCCTGCAGCCCGGAGCCCGGCTGGCGCACGGCGAGCACGATTTCGCCGATCCCCACGCCCCCGCAGCCATGCTCGACGCCGCGGCCTCCACGCTGGGCCATGTGGACATCCTGGTCTGCAACCACGCGCGCAGCGGCGGGGACGGTCCCCTTCAGTCCCTGGACGCAGAGATGCTCGATACGCACTGGGCCGTCAACGCCAGGTCCGTCCTCCTGGCCACGGCCCGCTTCGCCGACCAGCATGACGGACGCCCGGGCGGCCGGGTGATCTGGTTCACCAGCGGGCAGCTCCTGGGACCGATGCCCGGTGAAATCGCGTACGCCGCTTCGAAGGCTGCCCTGGCCGGGGTCACCGCCTCGGTGGCTGCCGACCTCGCTGACCGCGGCATCCTGCTCAACACCGTCAATCCCGGTCCGGTCAACACCGGTTACCTGGACGCCCAAACCGCGGACCGCCCGCTGGAGGTCCTTGAGGATGTCCGTGCCGCGTTCCCCGCGGGCAGGATGGGTGCGCCCGATGACCCGGCGCGCCTGATTGCCTGGCTGGTCTCGGACGAGGGCCGGTGGGTGGTGGGCCAGACGATCAGCAGCGAAGGCGGGTTCCGCCGCGGCTGAGACCGCGCCGGGGCCGCCGGTCCTCAGGCCAGGCGTTCCAGCGCGGCGGTCAGGTACGGTGCTGTGCGGCTTGCTTTGCACACGGCGACATCCCCGGCGGTGCCGGCGCAGATGATCCGGCCACCCTCGTCGCCGCCGGCCGGGCCCATGTCGATCACCCAGTCGGCCGCCGCCACCACGTCCATCGCATGTTCGACGACGACGACGGTGTTGCCGGCATCCACCAGCCGGTTCAGCTGGGCCAGCAGCAGCTGCACGTCCTGCGGGTGCAGGCCGGTGGTCGGTTCATCCAGCAGGTACAGGGTATGGCCGCGCCGGGCCCGCTGCAGTTCCGTGGCCAGCTTGATCCGCTGCGCCTCACCGCCGGAGAGCTCCGTCGCCGGCTGTCCCAGCCGAAGGTAGCCGAGGCCGACGTCGAGCAGCGCGCCCAGGCTGCGCGCCGCGGCCGGCACATCGGCCAGGAACTCCGCGGCGGTTTCGACCCGCATGCCCAGCACATCCGCGATGGTCCTGTCCCGGTAGGTGACCTGCAGGGTCTCCTCGTTGTAGCGGGCACCGTGGCACACCGGGCAGGGCCCGTACGTGCCGGGCAGGAACAGCAGCTCGACGGCGAGGAACCCCTCCCCCTGGCACGTTTCGCATCGCCCGCCGGCCACGTTAAAGGAGAACCGGCCGGCAGTGTAGCCGCGTGCCTTGGCCTCATCGGTACCGGCATAGAGCTTCCGCACGGCGTCGAACAGTCCCGTGTACGTCGCCAGGTTGGAGCGCGGAGTGCGGCCGATGGGCCGCTGGTCCACCCGCACCAGGCGGTCCAGATGCTCGAGGCCGGAAATGCTGCGGACCCTTGCCGCCGTTTCCCGGGCCGTTTCCACGCCGGATGCGGAGCCGACGTCGCCCTCGCCGTCCTCATGGTCCTCGGCGGCGGGCGGGGCGCCGTTCACCTCGGTGCCCACGGTCTCGGCCAGGACCTGGCTGACCAGGGTGGACTTGCCGGAGCCGGACACCCCGGTGACCGCGGTCATCACGCCGAGCGGGATCTCCGCGTCCAGGTCCCGGAGGTTGTGCCGGGTGATGCCCTTCAGGGACAGCCACTGCTCGGGCCTCCGGCGCGGCGGCGCCGGCCGATCGGCCTCTCCGAACAGGAACGGGCGGGTGGCGCTGTCCTTCACATCGGCCAGCCCGGCCACGGGGCCGCTGTACAGCACGGTGCCGCCGCCGTCGCCGGCCTGCGGACCGACGTCGACGACCCACTCCGCGTTGCGGACCACATCCATGTTGTGCTCGACGACGAAGACCGAGTTGCCGGCGTCGCGCAGCTCCTGCAGCACCTCCAGCAGCGGTTCGGCGTCTGCCGGGTGCAGACCGGCCGAAGGCTCGTCCAGCACGTAGACAACCCCGAACAGGCCTGAGCGGAGCTGAGTGGCGATCCGCAGCCGCTGCACTTCCCCCGGTGACAGGGTGGGGGTGGCACGGGCGAGGCTGAGATATCCCAGGCCCAGGCTGATCAGCACGTCGAGCCGGGCGAGCAGGTCGCGCGTGATGGTGACCGCCACCTCGGTGTCCTCATTGGAGGCCGCGGAACGGGACGCGGTGCCGGCGGACTGCAGTTCCGCCGTGGGGCGGATGATGTCCGCCAGCTCAGCCAGCGTGGCACTGTTCAGTTCGGCGATGTTCCGTCCGGCGAAGGTGACGGCCAGAGCTTCCGGACGCAGGCCCGCTCCCCCGCACACAGGGCACGGTCCGGACACCATGTACTCCAGCACCCGTTCACGCATCTTCGCGCTGGCGGAGTCGGCGAGGGTGTGCAGCACGTAGCTGCGGGCGCTCCAGAAGCGGCCTTTGTACGGTTTGGCCACCCGGTCACGCTGCGGGGTGATCGTCACCACCGGCTGCTCCTCGGTGAACAGGATCCAGTTCCGGTCCTTCTGCGGCAGCTTCCGCCAGGGCACATCGACGTCATAGCCCAGGTGGATCAGGATGTCGCGGAGGTTCTTGCCCTGCCACGCCCCCGGCCAGGCGGCGATCGCACCCTCGCGGATGGTGAGGTTCGGGTCCGGGACCAGCGAGTCCTCGGTCACGGTGTGCGCGACGCCGAGGCCAGAGCACTCCCGGCAGGCACCGGCGGCGGTATTCGGCGAGAACGCGTCGGAGTCCAGGCTGCCGGGCTCGAGGCCTGAGGGGTAGGTTCCGCCGCGGGAGAAGAGCATCCGCATCGAGTTGGACAGAGTGGTGAGGGTGCCGACCGTGGACCGCGAACTGGGCGTGCCGCGGCGCTGCTGGAGCGCGACGGCGGGCGGCAGCCCGCTGATCTGACCAACCTTTGGATTGTGTCCCTGGGAGAGCAGCCGTCGGGCGTAGGGAGCCACGGACTCGAAGTAGCGGCGCTGGGCTTCCGCATAGATGGTGCCGAACGCCAGGGACGACTTTCCGGAACCCGAGACCCCGGTGAAGGCGACGATTGCGTCCCGGGGGACGTCGACGTCGACGCCGCGCAGGTTGTTCTCCTCGGCGCCCCGGACGCGGACCATGCCGGCTTGCGTGGCTGCGGACACGGGGACCGGACCGGAGGACGGCCGCTGCTTGGATCGGATGGAAGTACTCACCCTTCGACCCTAGCCGCGGAGCCCGGCGGAATAATAATCAGCACCCTTAGGACGCCTGTCCCGCCGGGCGCCGGCCCGACGGGACAGGCGTCCCGGAAGCGCTAGAACAAAGCCACCTTCGGTGCCTGCGGGAAGATCCGGTCCAGCTCCTCGAGGTCCTTTTCATCCGGCACCCAGGACGCCGCTTCGGCGTTCTGCTTCACCTGTTCCGGCTTGGTTGCTCCGGCGATGACCGATGCCACGGACGGGCGGGACGTCAGCCAGGAGAAGGCGACCTCCACTTCGCTCAGCCCGCGGTCCCGGGCGAAGGCACCGAACTCGGCCAGCTGCTCCAGATCGGCCTTCTCCAGCAGGTTCTGCCGCGAGTGCGTCAGACGGCTGCCCTCCGGTGCCTGGCCGGAAGAGTACTTGCCGGTCAGCAGGCCGTTGGCGAGCGGGAAGTAGGGCAGCACACCGAGGCCGTAGGCCTCCGCCGCCGGTGTGACTTCCAGCTCGGCCCGGCGGTCCAGCAGGTTGTAGTGGTTCTGGGCGGAGATGAAGGGGGTGTATCCACCCATCCGGGCCGTGAACTCAGCCTCGGCGATCTGCCAGCCGGCGCGGTTGCTGTGCCCGATGTAGCGGACCTTTCCGGCGGTCACCAGGTCATTGAGGGCGGCAAGCGTCTCCTCGATCGGCGTCAGGTCATCCGGAGTGTGGAACTGGTAGAGGTCGATCCAGTCCGTGCCGAGGCGGCGGAGCGACGCCTCGGCGGCCCGCACGATGTACCGGCGGGATCCCCGTGCGCCGAAGTCGGGCCCGTTGGCACCGGCCATGTCCATGCCGAACTTGGTGGCGAGCACGACGTCCTGCCGCCGGGCGCCCAGCGCCTTGCCCAGCATCTCCTCGCTGAGGCCCGGGTGGGCGCCGTAGCTGTCGGCCACGTCGAAGAGCGTAATGCCGGCGTCGAGGGCGGCATTCACCACCGCATCGGTGCCTTCCTGGGTTCGGGTGGCGGTTCCGGTGCGTCCGAGATTGTTGCAGCCCAGGCCAACAGTGGAGACGGTCAGGCCGGAGCGGCCCAGTCGTGTGTAAGAGGTCATGGGCCCTACGCTACCAAGCCTGATTCAGGTCCCGGGAAGCAGGTTCAGGGCGCTGTTGAGGCTGGGCGGTTTGTCCGTCTCAAGGATGTATTGGATGGGTATGGGCCCGGTGGGCAGCACTCCCGGGTACACCTGCTCCTGGTGCCGCCGCTGCGGTTCCAGGCCCTGGCCCCGCGCGGCAGCGGAGAACGCCTGCACCGAGGCCGGGGTGCCGCCCGCCTGTTCGCACCAGATGATGTACATGCCGTAGAGGTCTGCGGCGGGGGTCGCGGCAGTGTCGTCGAGGCCACCCACGGTGCAGTCCGCGAGGAACCGGGCAATGTCCTCAGGGGTTTCACCGGCGTCCGGTGCCCCTTCCAATGCGGGGACATGGGCATAGGGATGCATCTCACTCACCATGCCCCCGACCCTAGTCCGGCGTACGGACGCCCGCCAGAGGTCAGGCCGGAACCGGGGCCCTGTTCACCAAAGGTTCACTGAAGCAGATAGCGTTCGAGCCGGATCGGCGGGGAACCGGTGAGCTGCTCCACGTCCTGGCTGACGGCGGACAGATGCCCGGCGGCGACGGCCGCGTAGGTGCTGGCCCAGGCCTCGGCCTGCCACGGCGAGGCCCCGGCTGCCTGCCGCGACTCGATGGCCTCCTGAAGGGTCTCGTTGTGATAGCTGACCCGGGACCCGGTCACCCGCGTCAGGATTGCGGCGATCTCGGAGAAGTTCAGCGCCTGCGGGCCGGTCAGCGTGTAGGTCCGGTCGCGGTGGTCCTCCGGCCGGGCAAGAATCCTCGCCGCTGCCCGGGCGACGTCGGCGCGGGCCACGGAGGCAAGCCTGCCCTCCCCGGCGGGTCCGCGGATCACGCCGTCGGGACCGGCGAAACCCGGCAGCACATCCTGATACAGGCAGCTGCGCAGGAAGGTGTGGGTGATCCGGTGACTGCGGATGTACTCCTCGGTATCCCAGTGATCCCGGGCCAGGGTGAACACTGCGTCAGGGGCGGCCGCCATGAACGAGGTGTAGACGATGTGCCGCACGCCCGCGTCCGCGGCTGCGTCCACAAAGGTCCGCTGCTCCTCCCACCGGCGCGGGTGTTCGTCCACGGACACCATGAACAGGACCTCGACGCCCTGCAGCGCCTTCTCCGCGGCGAGGCGGTCTGCGTATGTGACCGCGTAGACCGGGACGCCCGGCAGCGGGGGTAGCCGCGCCGGATGGCGGGCGAGCAGCCGGTGGGTGACGCCGGCCTCGGCCAGGAGCCGGGCGACGGCGCCGCCCAGCGCTCCGGTGGCGCCGGTGACAGCGAGTGCGGGAAGGTTCTGTGCCATGGTGTTTCCATCCTTCGCTCACTGCCCCCGGCCGGCGGCCGGCGGCTACTGGATCTTCGGTATCTGCCCGGTGGGCAGCTCCTGTCCCGGCAGCGGCCGGGCAAAGGGAACCTTGGTTCCGAGCACCTGCGCCGTGACGTCCTGCGCAACCTGGCGGGCGGTAAGGCCCACCCTTTCGAGCACCTCGGCGCGCGTGCCGTGGTCAAGGAACTCGACCGGCAGACCCACCTCGTTCAGCGCGGTGTCCACGCCCGCCGCGCGCATCTCCTGCCGGATGCGGGAGCCGACGCCGCCGGCCCGCACCCCGTCTTCGATGACAATCACGATCCGGTGTTCGGCGGCCATGCTGATGATGGAGCGCGGCACCGGAAGCACCCAGCGGGGGTCCGCCACGGTGGAGCTGATCCCCTGGGCGGCCAGCCGCTCCGACACCTCGAGCCCCATTTCGGCCATAGCTCCCACCGTGACGATGAGCACGTCGGCGCTGTCTCCGTCGGTCCTGCGCCGGCGAAGGACGTCCACACCGTCCGCGGTGCGTTCCTCGGCATTGATGTCCGCGCCCACGGTGCCCTTGGAGAAGCGCACGACGCTGGGCGCGTCGGAAATCTGCACGGCCTCGCGCAGCTCCTCCTTGAGCCGGGTGGCATCGCGGGGCGCGGCCAGATGCAGGCCGGGAACGATCTGCAGCATGGACATGTCCCACATGCCGTGGTGGCTCGCGCCGTCGGGCCCGGTCACGCCGGCACGGTCGAGCACCACGGTGACTCCGGCCTTGTGCAGGGCCACGTCCATCAGCAGCTGGTCGAAGGCGCGGTTCAGGAAGGTCGCATATACCGCCACCACCGGGTGCAGCCCGCCGTAGGCCATGCCCGCGGCGGAGGCGAGGGCATGCTGTTCGGCGATGCCGACGTCGAACACCCGCTCCGGGTACTTCTCGGCGAACCGGTGCAGGCCCACGGGAATCAGCATCGCGCCCGTGATGCCCACGATGTCGGGCCGCTCCCCGGCGATCTCGGCAATCTCGGTGGCGAAGACGGAGGTCCAGGACTCCTTGCCGCCCGGCGCCACGGGCGCCCCGGTCTCGGGGTCGATCACGCCGACGGCGTGGAACTGATCGGCGACGTCGGCCCGCGCCGGAGCGTAGCCGCGCCCCTTCTCAGTGATGGCATGGACGATCACCGGACCGCCGTAGTTGCGGGCCTTCTGCAGCGCCTGTTCGACGGCGGCCAGGTCATGGCCGTCCACGGGACCGACGTATTTTAGCCCCAGGTCCTCGAACAGGCCCTGCGGGGCCCACCAGTCCTTGATGCCTTTCTTGGCGGCGTGGAGGCTGTGGTAGGCCAGACGGCCGAGCGGGCCGCCGCTCTGCAGCCGGCCCTTCCAGTAGTTAAGGGTGCGCTCATACACGCGGTGCGTCCGCACCGAGTCGAGCGTGGGCCGCAGCGACGCCAGGTAGTCGGCGACGCCGCCGATGGTGGGGGCGTAGGACCGTCCGTTGTCGTTGACGACAATGACCACGCGGCGCCGCTGATCGGCGGCAATGTTGTTCAGGGCCTCCCAGGCCATGCCGCCGGTGAGCGCGCCGTCGCCCACCAGGACGACCGTGTAGCGCTCGGAGTCACCTGACAGCTGCCGGGCCCGGGAGATCCCGTCCGCCCAGGACAGCGAAGATGAGGCGTGCGAGCTTTCCACGATGTCGTGGACCGACTCGGCACGGGAGGGGTACCCGGACAGGCCCCCCTGCTGGCGCAGCGTGGCAAAGTCGCGGCGGCCGGTGACGATTTTGTGCACGTACGACTGATGCCCGGTGTCGAAGATGAAACTGTCACGCGGGGAGTCGAAGACACGGTGCATGCCGAGCGTGAGTTCCACCACGCCGAGGTTGGGGCCGAGGTGCCCGCCGGTCTGCGCAACGTTCCGGATGAGGAATGCGCGGATCTCTTCAGCCAGGTTCTCGAGCTGCCGCTGCGAAAGCCGGCTAAGGTCCCGGGGATCTTGGATGGTTTCCAGAAGTCCCAAAAGGGTTGCCTCCCTTGTTCGAAGGGCGGCGGTAAGCGCCGCCGCATCGGTTAACTTTAGCGCGTCGGCCCGGCCCCGGCACGCAGAAGGCCCCGGGCCCGGCCTCCGTCCGCGTGATGCGGATGGTGGCCGGGCCCGGGGCCTTCGCCCGCCCCAGGAGGCGGGACGCGCTTGGCGCTGCTACTTGGCGGAAATCTGCCGCAGCACGTACTGCAGGATGCCGCCGTTGCGGTAGTAGTCGGCTTCGCCCGGAGTGTCGATGCGGACAACCGCGTCGAACTCGATGGCCTCGCCGTTCTCGGGCTTGGCCGTGACCTTGACGGTCTTCGGGGTGGTGCCGTTGTTCAGCTCGGTGACGCCCTCGACGGAGAAGGTCTCGGTGCCGGTCAGGCCCAGGGTCTCGGCGTTCACGCCGGCCGGGTACTGCAGCGGCAGGACGCCCATGCCGATGAGGTTCGAGCGGTGGATCCGCTCGTAGCTCTCGGCGATGACGGCCTTGACGCCCAGCAGCGCGGTGCCCTTGGCGGCCCAGTCACGCGACGAGCCGGAACCGTACTCCTTGCCGGCCAGGACGACCAGCGGCGTGCCGGCGGCCTGGTAGTTCATCGCGGCGTCGTAGACCGTGTTCTGCGGTCCGTCGGCCTGCGTGAAGTCGCGGGTGAAGCCGCCCTCGACGCCGTCGAGGAGCTGGTTCTTGATGCGGATGTTCGCGAACGTACCGCGGATCATCACCTCGTGGTTGCCACGGCGGGAGCCGTACGAGTTGAAGTCCTTGCGCGCAACACCGTGCTCCAGCAGGTACTTGCCGGCGGGGGTGTCGGACTTGAAGGAGCCGGCCGGGGAGATGTGGTCGGTGGTGACCGAATCGCCCAGCTTCAGCAGCACGCGGGCGCCGTCGATGTCGGAAACCGGCTCGGGCTGCGCCTTCATGCCCTCGAAGTACGGGGGCTTCCGCACGTAGGTGGACTCGGGGTTCCACTCGAACGTCGCGCCTTCCGGCGTCGGCAGGGACTGCCACCGCTCGTCACCCTCGAAGATGGTGTTGTAGCTGTCGGTGAACATCTCCTTGTCGATGGACGAGTCGATGATCTGCTGAACCTCGTTCGGGTTCGGCCAGATGTCCTTGAGGAAGACCTCGTTGCCGTCGGCGTCCTGGCCCAGCGGATCGTTCTCGAAGTCGAAGTCCATCGTGCCGGCGAGGGCGTAGGCGACCACCAGCGGCGGGGAGGCCAGGTAGTTCATCTTCACATCGGGGTTGATGCGGCCCTCGAAGTTGCGGTTGCCCGAAAGCACCGCGGTCACGGCGAGGTCGGCCTCGTTGATCGCGTCGGAGATCTCCTGCTCCAGCGGGCCGGAGTTGCCGATGCAGGTGGCGCAGCCGTAGCCGACGATGAAGAAGCCGAGCTTCTCCAGGTACGGGATCAGGCCCGACTTCTCGTAGTAATCGGTGACCACCTTCGAGCCGGGGGCGACCGAGGTCTTGACCCACGGCTTCGAGGCGAGGCCCTTCTCGACCGCGTTGCGGGCCAGCACCGCGGCGGCCATCATCACGGACGGGTTGGACGTGTTCGTGCAGGAGGTGATCGACGCGATCGTGACGGCGCCGTGGTCCAGCTCGAAGCTGCGGCCGTCGGCCATCGTGACCGGCACCTGGTGGGAGGCGCGGCCGTCGACGGTGTGGGCGTGGTCCTCGCGCGGCCGGTCCTTCTCGGACTGCTCGTCCGTGGCGTCGAACGCCGGGGCGTCGGAGGCCGGGAAGGACTGGGCGGAGGCGTCGTCGGCGGTGTCGCCCGCGGTGACGTCTTCATCCACGTGGGTGACGTAGTTCTTCAGGTCGTCACGGAACTGCGCCTTGGCGTTCGTCAGTTCCACACGGTCCTGCGGCCGCTTCGGGCCGGCGATGGAAGGCACCACGGTGGACAGGTCCAGCTCAAGGTACTCGGAGTACTTGACCTCGTTGGACGGGTCGTGCCACAGGCCCTGTTCCTTGGCGTAGGCCTCGACCAGGGCGACGTTCTCCTCGGAGCGGCCGGTCAGGCGCAGGTAGTCCAGGGTCACGTCGTCGATCGGGAAGATCGCGGCGGTGGAACCGAACTCGGGGCTCATGTTGCCGATGGTGGCGCGGTTGGCCAGCGGCACGGAGGCAACGCCTTCGCCGTAGAACTCGACGAACTTGCCGACGACACCGTGCTTGCGCAGCATTTCGGTGATGGTGAGCACGACGTCGGTGGCGGTGGCGCCGGCGGGGATCTCGCCGGTCAGCTTGAAGCCGACGACGCGCGGAATCAGCATGGAGACGGGCTGGCCGAGCATGGCCGCCTCGGCCTCGATGCCGCCGACGCCCCAGCCGAGCACGCCCAGGCCGTTGACCATGGTGGTGTGCGAGTCGGTGCCGACGCAGGTGTCGGGGTAGGCGCGCAGCACGCCGTCAACCTCGCGGGTCATGACCGTGCGGGCCAGGTACTCGATGTTGACCTGGTGGACGATGCCCATGCCCGGGGGAACGACCTTGAAGTCGTCGAACGCGGTCTGGCCCCAGCGCAGGAACTGGTACCGCTCGCCGTTGCGCTGGTACTCGATCTCCATGTTGCGCTCGAGGGCGCCGGAGTTGCCGAAGGCGTCGATCTGCACGGAGTGGTCGATGACCATTTCCGCCGGAGCGAGCGGGTTGACCCGCTTGGGGTCGCCGCCGAGGTCGGCAACGGCTTCACGCATGGTCGCCAGGTCCACGATGCAGGGAACGCCGGTGAAGTCCTGCATGATCACGCGGGCCGGGGTGAACTGGATTTCGGTGCTGGGCTCTGCGTCTGCGTCCCACTGCGCCAGGGCGCGGACGTGGTCGGCCGTGATGTTGGCACCGTCTTCGGTGCGCAGCAGGTTCTCCAGCAGTACCTTGAGGCTGAACGGAAGGCTCTGGGCGCCTTCGACCGAATTCAGCCGGAAAATTTCGTACTCGGATCCACCGACGTTTAGAACGCCTTTGGAACCGAAGCTGTCCACATTAGTCATAACAGGACTCCTCTCGCCACCGTCTTATCTTTGTCCAGCGCTCCACCACCCGCCAGTTAGGTTTTCCTAACCGGCTCCCTTATGGGCGGCAGGCAAAACGGTGGTCTGTTTTCACTGCCGGGGCACCTGCCTGCGCGCCGGCGGGAGCCGATTTCACAGTCCGGCAGCCGTGCCGGGCCATATTATGCAGCAGGCTTTCCCCAGGCGGAACGGGACAACTGGTCCCCATCCTATCGGTTTCGGTGCCGGTTGGGGCTGAATACCGGCCGCTCCGCGAGTTGAGCTGTGGCTGCTCAGTCCCGCGTCAGGACGGCAAAGGACTCCATGTGATGGGTGTGGGGGTAGAGATCGAAGACCCGCAGCGCGCGCAGTCCCCACCCTGAACGGCGCAGGTACCCCAGGTCCCGGGCGAACGACGCCGGGTCGCAGGACACGTAGCCGACGGCGCGCGGGGCGGCCGCGTCGATCTGCGCGATGACCTGCTTTCCCGCGCCGGCCCGGGGCGGGTCCAGCAGCACCAGGTCCAGGGCCCGGCGGTCGCGGCCCAGCACCCGGTCCACCCGGCCCTGGACGATGTCGACCTGGGGTTGGTCGAACAGGTTCTTCCGCGCGTCGCGGCTGGTGCCGGGTGAGCCCTCGACGGAAAGCACCGAGCCGCCGGGCCCGACGGCGGCGGCCAGCGGGCCGGTGAACAGCCCGGCCCCGGCGTACAGATCCGCGGCGCGCTCCCCCGGCTCCGGCTGCAGGCCCTCGAGCACGGCGCCGACCAGGGTCTGCGGGGCGGTGCGGTGGATCTGCCAGAAGCCCGCGCCGGTGACCCGGTAACGGTGTCCTGCGGCTTCCTCACGCACCCAGGTCCGGCCGCGCAGGCGGGTCAGCCGGTGGGTTTCCGGTTCCCAGGCGGCCACCGAGCAGGTCCCCGGCAGCTCGGCGGCGATCCGGGACAGGCGTGCGGCGCGGGTTCCGGGGGCCGGGATCAGCAGGACCAGCGGATCGTCGCCGGCCGCCGGAGCCGCCACCTCCACCCGTTCGACGCCGGTGAAGTCCGTCTTCCACAGGTTCAGCGCATTGAGCGCCGGCACGGCCAGGGGCATTGCCTCCACCGGAACCAGGGCCTCGGAACGGTGGGGGTGCATGGCCAGCTGCCCCTCGGGCGTCACGGAGAAGGAGGCCCTCGTCCGCCATCCCAGCCCGTCCGGTGCCTCCGCCAGGGCGGGCTCCACCTCGACGGCGCGGTCCAGGCCGGCCAGCCGGGCCAGCTGCTCCTCGAAGATGCGGGCCTTGAGCCGGCGCTGTTCGGCCAGGTCGATGTGCCCGAACTCGGCGCCTCCCACCGGGAGCCGGCTCTCGGCGGCGGCGCGCAGCGCATCGGCCTCGGCCCAGAAATGCTCCCTCCGGCCGTCGGCCGGCTCCAGCACCTCGACGGTGTCCGCGCGCCAGAATTTCGCGTCCGGGCCGCCATCGGTCAGACGCGCCCTGACCCGTTCGCCGGGCAGGGCATGGCGGACGAAGACCACGCGCCCTTCGTGCCGCGCCACGAAGTGGCCGCCGTGCGCCGGGGCCTCGACGGTGAGCTCGAGGGTGCCCTGCTTGTCTGTGTTCACGTTTGTTGTGCCGTTCATGGTGCCGGTGCTTCTTCCTTGCTCGATGACTCCATCTCACCACGGCGGCGCCGCGGAGGCGGAATGGCTCCGCCCTCAACTAAGCTTTCGATACGTATCAGCCCGGCGCGGCATGCCGCAGCCGCCGGGCAGCGCAGCGGCCGCCCGCGCAGGCGGCCGGGAAAACCGAGGTGGAACGGGCGTGGCCCACTACGTGATCATGGGGTGCGGCAGGGTCGGGATGACGCTGGCCCACACCCTGGACAATGCCGGCCATTCGGTGGCGGTGATCGACCAGGACGAGAGTGCCTTCCGGCGGCTGCGCCACACCTTCTCCGGGCGGCGCGTGACCGGCGTCGGCTTCGACCGGGACACCCTGCAGGAAGCCGGCATCGACCAGGCCTACGCCTTCGCCGCGGTCTCCAGCGGCGACAACTCCAACATCCTGGCCACCCGGGTGGCCCGCGAAACCTTCCACGTTCCGCACGTGGTGGCCCGGATCTATGATCCCGGCCGGGCCGAGATCTATCAGCGCCTCGGCATCCCCACCGTCGCGGCCGTGCGCTGGAGCGCCGACCAGGTGCTGCGCCGGATCCTGCCCGAGCAGAGCATCAACGGAGACTTCCGGGAATCCTCCGGACGCCTGATCCTGGGCGAACTGACGCTGGCCGAAGACTGGCTGGGCCGGCCGCTCAGCCTGATCGAGGCGACCGCCGGTGTCCGGATCGCGTACCTCACCCGGTTCGGGGAAGGCATCCTGCCCGGCGCCGGAACGCGGTACCAGCAGGGAGACACGGTGCACGCCATGATGGCCGTGGAGCGCACTGCGGAGATCTCCCGCATATTGGCCAAGGGACCGGACGGAGGCAACGGGTAGATGCGGGTAGTGATTGCCGGAGCAGGCAGCGTCGGTTCCTCCATCGCGCGGGAGCTGCTCTCCCACGGCCACGATGTGCTGCTGATCGACCGGAAACCCGAGGCGGTGGGACGCAGCGAAGTGGTCGGCGCCCGTTGGTTGATCGGCGATGCGTGCGAGTTCAGCACCCTGCAGGACGCCCGCCTGGAGGACGCCGACGTCGTCGTCGCCGCAACCGGCGACGACAAGGCGAACCTGGTGCTCTCCCTGCTCGCCAAGAGCGAGTTCGGCGTGGCCCGCACGGTGGGCCGGGTGAACAACCCGAAGAACGACTGGATGTTCGACGACTCCTGGGGTGTCGACGTCGCCGTCAGCACCCCCCGCCTGATGACCGCCCTGGTCGAGGAGGCGGTCGAGGTCGGCGACCTGGTGCGGCTGCTGACGCTGCAGACCGGGGTCTCATCCATGGTGGAGTTCACCGTTCCGGACGGTTCGGTGCTCACCGGGCGCACGCTTGGCGAGGTGTCCTGGCCGGCGGACTCGACCGTCGTCGCCATCCTGCGCGACGACGTTCCGATCACGCCCAGCCCCGACGACGTGATCGAGCCCGGCGACGAGCTGTTCTTCGTGACGACCATCGCCGCCGAGGACGAGCTGCGGGCGGTGCTGGGCGGGCGCACCGGCGCGGGAGACGAAGGAGCGGCCTAGCGCCCGGCGCCGTCGTTGCCGGGTGCTTCGGCGGCGCCGCCCGGAGCGGCCGGCACCGGTGGGCGGGAGACCATCCACGCCAGCCACAGGCCCAGTGCGTACAGGGGCACGCCCATCGCCAGCCGCAGGGTGCCCAGCGCGGCCACGTTGTCGGCCAGGTAGAGCGGCAGCTGGACGGCCAGGCGCAGCGCGAAGACGGAGGCGATGATCCAGGTGGCCAGCTGGTAGGAGCGCACCCTGGCCCGGCTGGCACGCCACTCGATGCCCTCGCCGCGGATGAACCCGAACAGCAGTCCGGCCACCGGCCAGCGGACCGCGATCGAGACGATGAAGGCCAGGACGTAGGCGCCGTTGGTGTAGAAGCCCGGGAGGAAGTATGTGGTCCCGCTGCCGCTGCGAAGGGCGAAGACGGCGCAGATGAGCACGCCGATCAGGCCGGTGAGGGACTGCATCAGGGGCCGGCGGGCGATGAGCGAGGCGACCGAGAACCCGGCGGCGGAGACGACGGCGACGGTCAGGGCCGCCCCCAGGCCTGCACCGGCGGTGAACAGGACGGTGAACAGCAGCCCGGGCACCACGGCCTCGACGAGGCCGCGGACGCCGCCCACGGAAGCCAGGACGTCGATCTGCCCGTCACCGCGGCGCTCCACCCCGGCCCGCTCGGCGTACTGCCGGGCGAGGTCGGCCGCGGACGGGGCGGGCGGTTCGCCGGCCGGACCTGCTGTGCTGCCTGGTTCCTTGCTCATGCTGTGCCCTCCGGGCGTCCGAGGATCTCGTATCGGGGGTTGTAGATCGTGGGCAGGCCCTTCGCGGTGCTGACCATGCCTTCGAAGGCCAGCAGCGTGCCGGCCTCGATACCGCTGATCCGGCGCTGTCCGATCCATACCAGCCGGACGCGGCGGCGCGGACCGCGGGACCCGGGATCGGCGGCCGTGTCCTCCACATAGGCGGTGAACCGCGGCGGCTCCGACGCCGGCACCAGGGTCAGGGCCTGGACGTAGCCGCTGCACCGGACGCGTCCTCGCGAAGGCAGCTGCGCCACCGGGCAGGAGCGGAGGCCCGGTCCGACCGGGCGCTCAGCCAATGGTGGTGATCTCCGGGCCGCGGGTGGGCGGGACCGGCGGCTCCTTGCGGCGCGGCAGCGGTGAGGCATCCCGGGGCAGCCGCAGCTGCAGCAGGTCCCGCGGCGGCAGCGGCTGCTCCCCGCGGACCACCACCACGTTGCGGAAGACGTCTTCGAGGGCGGCCGCCGCCTTCGGGTCAACCGCGGCGGGTCCGCCGAAGACCCCGCGCAGGAACCAGCGCGGTCCGTCCACGCCGACGAAGCGTGCGACCCGGAAACCGCGGGACCCGTCCTGGGCCTGAGCCGGAACCTTGGCCAGCAGCTGGGTGCCGAACGGGCCCTCCAGCTCATCTACGGTGCCGCCCTGCGATGCGACGGAGGCGCTGATCTGGCCGCGGATGTCGTCCCAGAGCTGCTCGGAGCGGGGTGCGGCGAAGGCCTGCAGCTGCAGGCTGGAGCCTTCGAAGTCCAGGGTCACGGCCACGACGCGCTGGCTGCGTTCCTCCACTTCCAGGCGCAGCTGCAGTCCCTGGGTGGCCGCGATCCGAAGGGCGCCGAGGTCGATGTAGCCCTCCTCACCGGGCTTGTCGGCTTCATCCCAGGGACCGGCGGCGTCGTCGGCGTGCTGTTCGGGTTCGTTGTCCGAGCGGACTTCGGCAGCCTCGTCGGGCTGCTGCTCTGCGTTCTTCTTCCGGCGCCCAAATGCCATGGCCGGTTCCTTTCCGTAGTGGGTGGGACCAGTGGTCCGGGGCTAGCGCGGACCGGCGCCGAAGCCTCCGGTGGAGCCGAACCCGCCGGCTCCGCGCGCCGTGCCGTCGAGTTCGTCCACGGTTTCGAACCGGACGGTCTCCACCCGCTGGATCAGCAGCTGGGCGATCCGGTCGCCGCGGCGGAAGCTGATCGGCTCCGTTCGGTCCGTATTCACCAGTGTGACCGAGATTTCGCCCCGGTACCCCGCATCGACGGTTCCCGGCGCGTTGAGGACGGTCACACCGTGCCTGGCGGCCAGCCCTGACCGGGGGTGCACCAGGGCAACGTAGCCGAACGGCAGGGCGATGCTGACCCCTGTCGGGACCAGACGGCGTTCCCCGGGCCCGAGCGTGAAGTCCTCGCGGGTGCACAGGTCCGCGCCCGCGTCGCCCGGGTGGGCGTACGCGGGGACGGCGAGGCCGTCGTCGAGCATCTTCAGCTTCACCGTCATGGTGGCGCCGGATTCCGTAGCCGTCATTTTGTGCCTGTTCCTGCCTTGTCGTACCGAGCGTGGCCGCGGCACGCGGCCGCAGCACCCTACTTTAGCCGTTCCGTTCGGCCCCGGCCGCGGCCCTCCATCACCCGGCGCCGGGCGGTGTGCCGCGCTCCCGGCCCCGGGGGCCCGATATGAAATCCTGCGGCCGAGGTGGGATGCTGGGACCATGCCCAACTCCGCACAGCAGACCTCCCCCACCGCCCCGATCTACACCGAAAGGCTGCTGCCGTCGTTCTGGATCTGGCTGGTCGTGGCCGGCATCGCCGCCTCGTGCGTGCTGGTGTTCGTGCCCATCAGCCTCGAGGCGGGGATCATAGCCGCGATCGTGGCCGCGATCATCATGACGGTGCTGCTGCTGCTCTCCACCCCGGTGATCGAGGTGACGCCGACGACCCTGCGGGTGGGCCGCGCGCAGATCGAGCGCCGCTTTGTGGGCGACGTCGAGGCCTTCACCGGTGACGAAGCGACCGCCGAGCGGGGCACCCGCCTCAACGGCATCGCCTACCTGTGCATCCGGGGATGGATCTCGCCCGTGGTGCGGATCGAAATCACCGACCCGGCTGACCGCACGCCGTACTGGCTGACCTCCACGCGCCGCCCCGAGCAGCTCGCGGCCGCCCTGCGGACCGGCCGCACGGACTGACCCGCGGCGGCGGGGCGGGCCGAAATCAGGCGGCGCAGTCGCTGCAGTAGAGCATCCCGTCCTTTTCGGCTGCTATCTGCGAGCGGTGCCGGACCAGGAAGCACGAGGCGCAGGTGAATTCATCGGACTGCGCCGGGAGCACGCGGACCAGCAGCTCCTCGCCGGAGAGGTCCGCTCCCGGCAACTCGTAGGCGTCCGCCGCCTCCGCTTCGTCTTCGTCCACCACCGCGGACCGGGTCTCGGTGCGGCGGGTCTTGAGCTCCTCGAGGGAGTCCTCCTTGATGTCCTCTTCGGACTTCCGCGGAGCGTCGTAGTCTGTTGCCATAATCCGTTCTCTGCGTTCCCTGGAGTCGGAGCAGCGGCGCCCTTGCGCCGCAGCCGGCCGCCTCCGGACCAGGAGCGTCCGGGAAGCGGCTTAGGTGTACAACGCCGTCTGCCTCCCCTTCGTGCCCGGTGTAAGCCATTAATTGCAGTTTGTGAGCAAAGAGGCTCCGGGGCGTGGCCCGGATCACGTGCCCGGCCCGGACCGGGCCCGCGGATCCGCGCCACACCCGGGCAAAGCGTAGGTTTTCCCCCCGGGAAATGGCATTGTGTCAAGAAGGAACTTGTTACCGGCTGGAGGATTTTTCATGCAGGATCTGCGGCTCGTCGGGGTCCACGAAGATGGGGAGCACCTGCTGCTCAGCGGCAAGGGCGGCGAAACGTTCCGGCTCCGCATCGATGAGGCGCTTCGGGTTGCCGCCAACCGCCCGACGCATCGGCCCGTCCAAGCTGGCGAGTCCGACGGCCCTACCATGACGCCCCGCGATATCCAGGCCCGCATCCGTGCCGGCGCCAGCGCCGAGGAGGTCGCCCGCCTTTCGGGGCACGACCTGGCCCATGTGCTGCGTTATGAAGGCCCGGTCCGGGCGGAGCGGGACTACATTGCCCGCCAGGCGCAGGGCGTGGAGGTGGCTGCCCCGGGCGCCGCTCCCGGCGAACGGCACCGGACGGCGTTCGGCGAGCGTCCGGTCAGCCTGGGCGAGATGGTCGCCTACCGCCTGCGCGACTTCGCGGTGGACCCCGAGGACGTGGAGTGGGACGCGTGGCGGCGTCCGGATAATTCCTGGGAGGTCGTGGCCGGCTTCTCCCTGCCGGAGGACTCCGCGGTCTCCGTGGGCGAGGAGCCTCCCGCCAAGTGGATCTTCAGCCCGCTGCGGCGCAGCGTCTCCAACGCCAACCGGTGGGCCCAGCTGCTCAGTGAGCTGGAGCCCCTGGACTCCCCCGTTCCGGCCCGCCGGCTGTCGGCCGTGGCGGACCGTGTGTTCGACATCGAAGCGGAAGCCGACGCCGAGGGCGCCGATCCCGACGACACCGACAACCTGCTCAGCGTCCTGCGCTCCCGGCGCGGACAGCGGCTCGGCGCTGATGAGGACGCCGACGACGCCCTGGCGGCGATGCTGGCCAAGGGCAGCATTCCGGCCGCCCATCCGCGCCCGGGCCAGGCACCTGATGACGAGGGAACTGCTGCTCCGCGCACCGGCCGCCTCAACCTGGTGGCCCCGGCCGACGACCCCGATGAGGCCGACCCGCTGCACCTGCCGGCCGGAAGCGAACCGACGCGGGAGATCACCCTCCTCGCGCGGCCCTTCCGCCGTCGCGGCCCCGTCCCCGCAGAGCCTGCCGAGTCCACAGAGCCTGCCGACAGCGGCCGGGACCAGGCGGACGGCGCGGAGGACCAGGCTGAGGAAGAAGCCGTCCAGCCGGCCGCGGACCGCCCGGAGTCGGCCCCGGCACGGGCAGGGGCGCGCAGCGGCGGCTTCCCCTGGGACAAGGTTGAACCCGCGCCCGGGCACGAGGAGGCCGAAGAGGCCCGCAGCGGACGCGGCGGGGAAAATGCCCGGGAGCGCCGGACCATCAAGCCCAAGCGCTCCTCCGTGCCCAGCTGGGATGAAATCGTCTTCGGCACCAAAAGCGACTGACCGGCCCCTCCGGCGCGCCGGCCTGTGAGGGTTCGGCCGCCCGGTGCCCGGCACCGTCGTCAAATCGGCCGGCAGGAACCTGCCGGTGGCGTCAGCGGCGGCCCGGAGCGGCCAGGGTCAGCAGCGGAACCTCCCGCTCGACGCGGGTCAGCGATCCGTGATAGCCCACCATGTCCAGGGCGGTCTCCGGCTGGCGCCGGGTGTCGAACAATGCGATCGGTTCCCTCGCGGCCACCAGCACGTCGCCGATCCGCGGCCGGACCGCCGGATCGACCTCCGCGCCGAAGAGGCCGGCCGCCAGCGCCTGGTCCCGCGTGAGGATCCATGCCCGGCTGCCGTAGGCCTTCCGCCATGCGGCGAGCAGCGCGTCCCGGTGGGCTTCGGTGGCATCGGGCTCCAGGTAGAGGTGGAGCATGCGCGGCTCCCCCGCGGTGTGCCGCACCCCGGCCACCAGGGCGGAATCGGCTGAGAAGTCGTACCGGTGCCGGGCCTCGACGTCGAGCATGCCGTGGTCGGCGGTCAGGACCACCAGGGTATCCGCCGGCACCCGCCGGACCAGGGTGCGCAGCGCGCCGTCGAGCTCCTCCAGCTGGTCCCCCCAGCGGCCCGACTGGCAGCCGTACCGGTGCCCCGCCTTGTCCAGCTCATTCCAGTACAGGTACATCAGCATGCTCTTCTCGGATACCAGGGCCTCCGAAGCGGCGGTGACCCGTGCGTGCATCCCCTCCGCCGAGATGAACCGGCCGCCGCGCAGCGCCGCCCGGGTCATGGCCGAATCGGCAAACCGCGGCAACGAGACGGTCACGGTGGGCACATGCTCCTCGGCGCGCTCAAAGACGGTCGGGTGCGGCTGCCAGGCTTTCGGATCCACTCCGGGATCCCAGCCGCCGAGCTGGTTGACCACGCGGTCCTGCGCCGGGTCCAGCACGTCATAGCCGACCATCCCGTGCCGTCCGGGCGGCAGGCCGGTGCCCAGCGAAGCCAGCGACGCCGCCGTCGTGGTGGGAAAGGCGGCCGAGAGCGTCCGGCCGGTGGAGGCCAGGCCGCGCAGGAACGGCGCATGGCCGGCCCGCTGCCGCAGCAGGGACTGGCCGAGGCCGTCCACCATGACCACGCAGACCCGCCGCGCGGGCGGCAGTGCCAGCGCATTGGCGAAACCGGGCACGCCGACGACGGCGGCCGCGCTGGAGAGCACCTCCGCAACGGTCCGGGACCCGAAGGGCGGAGCCGCCGGCAGGTCCTGGGCGGAACCGGTGTCCTGGAGCACCGCCGCTACCGCTGGTGGTGGCCGCGGTTGAACCGGACGCCCGGCATCCGGCGGTCCAGTCCGGCGTCCAGGGGCCGCGCCGCGGTGGTGGCGTCGGTGTTGACCTTGCGCAGCGCCCGGGCGAACGCCTTGGCGTTCTGCACCGCCTGCAGCCCGTCGGCCTCGGCGCTGACCCGCAGGACGATGTCCTCCTGGGCGACGGTGCCGGTGTAGCCGTGGTCGGCGTCGCACTGGGGATCGGCGCAGCCGGCCGGGCCCATGTCCAGCCGCTGGCCGCCGGACCACGCAATGGCCAGGGTCAGCTCGCGGGCCTGGTCGGACGGCTTGTAGTTCTGCGGCTGGGCGTAGATGTAGCCCAGGACGACGGAGCGGATCTGGGCCACGGGAACCGACTCGGTGGAGACCTGGGCCATCATCTGCTCGCCCGCGTCATCCAGCTGCTGGTCATCGACATGGGTGACCACCAGCATGTCCTCGGTGAGCACGAGCACGGTGATGTGCCGGTGCACCTCGGTGCGGTCGAAATGGGTTTCCAGGTGGATCAGGTGCGAGAGCGGCTCGCGGTCGTCCAGGGCGTCATGGACGACGTCGGCCAGCAGGGTCGGGTAGAAACCCGCCCGTTCGATCGAAGCGTCGAGGCTGCGTCGGGCAGCGGAAAGTAGCGGAGCCATGCAACCAGTTTCCCCCGTCCCGGCCCCCATCGCCTAAACGGACGCGCCGGGCTGTGGGCAGCCGCGCCGCCGGACCCCGCTTAGCCGCGCAGGGCCCGTCTGGCGCTGTCGGTGCGCCGCTGCGGGTTGCCCAGCCGGATGTCGGCGCTGAGCACCGTCACGCCGTTGCCGGAGACCAGGACGGGGTTGATTTCCAGCAGGGCCACCTGCGGATGCTCGTCCTTGAGCAGGGCCAGGCGCGCCACCAGGTCCTCGAGGGCGGCGACGTCGGCCGGCGGCAGTCCCTGATAGCCGAACAGCTTGGTGGAGGCCCGCGGGGCACGGATCAGGTCCGCGACGTCGACGTCGGTCAGCGGCGGAATGCCGTGCGCCCAGTCGTCCAGCAGGTTCACCGCATCGCCGGCCAACCCGAAGGACAGCACCGGGCCGAGCAGCGGATCCTCAATGGCGCGGATGGTGCAGCCCTGCCCGGTGGGTGCCATCGCCTGCACCTCCAGCTCGAAGCTTCCGTAGGGGGCCAGGGCCTGGTGCATGTGTTCGATGTTGCGGCGCAGCGACTCCGGGGTGGAGATGTTCAGGCGCACCCCGCCCAGGTCCAGGCGGTGGCGCAGATGTTCGTCCATGGTTTTGATCGCCACCGGCCAGCCCAGCCGGTCGGCGGCGGCCACGGCCTCGTCGGCGGTCCGGAACGGAACGGAGGGCAGCACCGAGACCCCGTAGCTGCCCAGCAGCTGTGCCGTCTGCGCGGCGTCCAGGCGCATCAGCCGGTCCCCCGGCACCTGGTCCATCAGCGCATCGATCAGTTCCTGCGCCGCGGCCGGATCAGTGTTGTCCGGCTCCACGAAGTGGCCGTGCTCGCGGGAGGCCCATTCGGTGTACCGCATCACGGCGGCCAGGGCGCTGACGGCCGCGCCCGGGCTGGCGAAGCAGGGCAGCCCGTGCTGGCGGCCGTTGCCCCCGTCGTCGCGGGTGGCGAGCAGGCCCTCGACGTGGGCCATCGGTTCCATGATTCCGGTGAACGCGGCGACCACCGGCTTGCCGAGTTCCTCCACGCATTCGGCGAGGCAGTCGGCGATGGCGTCCATGGTCAGGCCCGGCGAGGGCAGCAGCGTGACGACGGCGGCGTCGACGGCGTCGTCGCCCATCACCTTGGTGATGGTGGCGCGCAGCTGCGGCAGGGCAACGCTCATGCCGGTGTCGAGCTCCAGGTCCGCCTCGACGCGGGCCACCTCCAGGTCCAGCGACACCGCGGCGTCGGCCACCACCCGGCCCAGGGCGGCGGAGTTGCTGAAAACCGCGAGCCGGCGCCCGCGCGGCAGCGGCTGGCTGACGGCGATCTGCGCCACGTCCATGAGCTGTTCGTTGGTGTCCACCCGGATCACTCCGGACTGGCGGAACATGGCGTCCAGCGCCCCGGGCGGGGCCTGCGTGGTGCGCACGGCGTGCCCGGGCGGCAGCCGCAGGCCGGTGACGTCGGACTTGGCGACGATCACCGGCTTGGAGGTGGCCAGCCGGCGGGCGATCCGGGAGAACTTGCGGGGATTGCCCACCGACTCGAGGTATAGGCCCACCACGCGGGTGTCGGCGTCGTCCTCCCAGTACTGCATGGCGTCGTTGCCGGACACGTCGGCCCGGTTGCCGGCGGAAATCGTCGAGGAGATGCCCAGGGACCGCCGCTGCGCCGCGGCGTAAAGCAGCACGCCGATGGCCGCCGACTGGCTGAACAGGCCCAGCCCGCCGCGGCGCGGCAGCTCGGGCGCCATGGACGCGTTCAGGCAGACCCCGGGCCGGGTGTTGATCATGCCCAGCGACGCCGGGCCGACCACGCGCATGCCGTTCGCCCGGGCCCGCCGCACCAGCTCCCGCTGCCGCGCCAAACCCCGTTCGCCGTCGCCGGCGAATCCCGCGGTGGCCACCAGCAGCCCCTTCACCCCGGCTGCGGCGCATTCGTCGACCACCGGCAGGACCTGCTCGTAGGGCACGGCGATGACGGCCAGCTGCACCGGCTCCGGCACTTCGGCGATCCGCGCGTAGGAGACCATGCCGGCCAGCTCGAAGGCCTCCGGGTTGACCGCGTATACCGGCCCGTTGAAACCGCCCTCCACGATGTGCTCCAGCAGCTGGTAGCCCACCGTGCCCCATTCCCGGCTGGCGCCGATCACGGCCACCGACGACGGCGCGAGCAGGTCAGCGACGCTGCGCGCCTCGGCGCGGTGCTCGCGTGCCTCCATCACCGCCCGGGACTTCTCGGTGGGGTCGATGTTGAAGTCCAGGGCGATCACGCCGTCGTCGAAGTGGCGGCGCACCTCGTAGCCGGCGTCGGCGAAGACGCCGATCATCTTCCGGTTCTCGGGCAGCACCTCCGCGGAGAACCGGCGGATCCCGTTCTCGCGGGCGGCGTCGGCGAGGTGCTCCAGCAGGATGGACCCCAGGCCGCGGCCCTGGTGGTCATCTGAGATATTGAACGCAACCTCGGCCTCGGCCGGGTCGTCGAGGCGGTCATACCGGCCGATGCCCACGATCTCCGAACCGATGGTGACCACCAGCGCCACCCGGTCCCGGTGGTCGACCTTGGTGAAGCGGGCCAGCTCCTTGCTGCTCAGCTTGGCCTTGTAGGTGAAGAAGCGCAGGTAGATGGAGTTCTGCGACTGGCGCATGTGGAAGGCCTGCAGCGCTTCGGCGTCGTCGGGGTGCACCGGCCGGAGGTGGGCCGTGCCGCCGTCGCGCAACACGATGTCCGCTTCCCAATGTTCGGGGTACTGTCCCTGGTCCGCCATAGACTCAGGGTAGTGGGATTTTTCCCGCACTGTCAGCAAACCTGCCGGGCGGGTCCGTCAGCCAGGCCCCGGCGTGCCGCCGCGGACCGCGGCGCATGTCGGGCCCTTGCCCGGCGGGACCGCCCAACCGACCGCAAGGACACAACCCCAGCATGGCCCGGCGCTCCTCCCCGTCCAATCCTCCCGAGCAGATCGCTGAGAACATCGTCGACATCGACGTGACCAGCGAGATGGAGGGCTCCTTCCTGGAGTACGCCTACTCGGTGATCTACTCGCGTGCGCTTCCCGACGCCCGAGACGGCCTGAAGCCGGTGCAGCGGCGCATCCTCTACATGATGGCCGAGATGGGCCTGCGCCCGGACCGCGGCCACGTCAAGAGCGCCCGCGTGGTGGGCGAGGTGATGGGCAAGCTGCACCCCCACGGCGACACCGCCATCTACGATGCGATGGTCCGCATGGCGCAGGACTGGGCGCTGCGGCTGCCGCTGATCGACGGCCACGGCAACTTCGGCTCGCTCGACGACGGCCCGGCCGCCGCCCGGTACACCGAGGCGCGCCTGGCCGCCCCGGCACTGACGCTGACCAGCCACCTCGACGAAGACGTGGTGGACTTCGTTCCGAACTACGACAACCAGCTGCAGCAGCCCGAGGTGCTGCCCGCCGCCTTCCCGAACCTCCTGGTCAACGGCGCCTCCGGCATCGCCGTCGGCATGGCCACCAACATGGCCCCGCACAACCTCGGCGAGGTCATTGCCGCGGCCCGGCACCTGATCCTGCACCCGGACGCCACGCTTGAGGACATGATGCGCTTCGTGCCCGGGCCCGACCTGCCCTCCGGCGGACGGATCGTGGGCCTGGACGGCATCCGCGACGCGTACGCCACCGGGCGCGGTTCCTTCAAGACCCGCGCCAAGGTGGAGATCGAACAGATCAGCCCCCGGCGGACGGGCCTGGTGGTCACCGAACTGCCCTACATGGTGGGCCCGGAAAAGGTGATCGAAAAGATCAAGGACGCCGTCACCTCCAAGAAGCTCGCCGGGATCTCCGACGTCGTGGACCTCACCGACCGGACCAACGGGCTGCGGCTGGTCATCGAGCTGAAGAACGGCTTTAATCCGCAGGCGGTGCTGGCCCAGCTGTACCGGTACACCCCGCTGGAGGACTCCTTCGGCATCAACAACGTTGCCCTGGTCGACGGCCAGCCGCGCACCCTGGGCCTGCTCGAGCTGCTGCAGGTGTACGTCGCCCACCGCCTCGGCGTGGTGCGCCGCCGCACCGCCTTCCGGCTGGGCCGGAAGAAAGACCGGCTGCACCTGGTCGAGGGCCTGCTGGTGGCCATCATGGACATCGACGAGGTCATCCAGATCATCCGGTCCTCCGACGAGACCGCGCAGGCCCGGGAGCGGCTGATGGCGATCTACGACCTCTCCGAGGTGCAGGCCAACCACATCCTGGAGCTAAGGCTGCGCCAGCTCACCCGTTATTCGCGGATCGAGCTGGAAAAGGAGCAGGAGGAGCTGCGCCGCGACATCGCCGAGCTCGAGGAGATCCTGGCCTCCGATACCCGGCTGCGCGCCCTGGTCTCGGACGAGCTGGCCGAGATTGCCGACAAGTACGCCACGCCCCGCCGGACCCTGCTGCTGGAATCGGAGGCCGACGGCGCGGCCGCCGCCGCGTCCCTCACCGCCAAGGGCAAGGCCGCCAAGGCCGTCCTGCCGCTGGAGATCGCCGACGACCCGTGCTGGGTGATCCTGTCCACCTCCGGCCAGGTGGCCCGCACCGCGGACCAGCAGGAACTCACCGAATCCGGTAAACGGGCACGCCATGACGCGTTCCGCTCCGTGGTGCGTGCCACCGCGCGCGGCGAAATTGCCGCCCTGACCTCCACCGGCCGGATGGTGCGGGTGCAGGTCATGGACCTGCCCGTGCTTGCGCCGGGCATCGGCCTGCCGAATCTGGCCGGCGGGGTGCCGGTGAAGGAGTTCCTGTCCCTCGGGAAGAACGAACGCCTGGTGGCCCTGGTCCCGCTGAACCAGGTCCTCGCCCTCGGCACACGCAACGGAGTGGTGAAGCGGGTCAATCCCGACTATCCGCTGAACCGCGATGAGTGGGAGGCGATCGCCCTCAAGGACCGCGACGAAGTGGTGGGCGCAGCAGTGGCCGCCGAGGACAGCGATGAGCTCGTGTTCGTCACCTCCGGCGGGCAGCTGCTGCGCTTCCCCGCCGCCGCCGTGCGGGCGCAGGGCCGGACCGCGGGAGGCATGGCCGGCATCAGGCTCGCCGACGGCGACCAGGTGGTGTTCTTCGGCGTGGTGTCCGCCGAGGACCCGCAGGCGGTGGTCGTGACGGTGTCCACCGGGGCCGAGACCCTGCCCGGCACGCCGGGAGGCTCGGTGAAGGTCACCCCGCTGCAGGAGTACCCGGTGAAGGGCCGTGCCACGGCCGGTGTGCGTGCGCACCGGTTCCTGAAGGGCGAGGACACGGTGTCGCTGGCCTGGGCCGGGCACGGCCCCGCCAAGGCCGCCGCGGCCAACGGCGTGGCCCGGGCGCTGCCCACCGAGCACGGCCGCCGCGACGGCTCCGGAGTGCCGCTGGCCAGCCAGGTCGACGCCGTCGGACCCAGCCTCGGATAGCGCAGCGCCGTCCGCTGCGGACACCGGAAACGGGAAACGGGCCGGCCGCCACCTGGAAGGGTGGCGGCCGGCCCGTGTCGTCTCCCGGCCGAAGGGGCAGCCCTCCGCTGTCCCGGCACTCACCGGCCCGAGGCGGACCCCCGCGGCGTGAACCGGCGCAGGCGCAGCGAGTTGGCCACGACCAGGACCGAGGATGCCGCCATGGCGGCTCCGGCGATCATCGGGTTGAGCAGCCCCAGCGCGGCCACCGGAATGCCGACCGCGTTGTAGAAGAAGGCCCAGAACAGGTTGGTCTTGATGGTGGCCAGGGTCTTCCGGGACAGTTCGATGGCACCGGCCACCTGGGACAGATCCGAGCCCATCACGGTCAGGTCGGCCGCTTCGATGGCGACGTCGGTGCCCGAGCCCATGGCGATGCCCAGGTCGGCCTGCGCCAGGGCGGCGGCATCGTTCACCCCGTCACCGGCCATGGCCACGGTCGCTCCCCCGGCCTGCAGCTCGCGGACCACCTCCACCTTGCGGCTGGGCAGCACGTCGGCGTGGACGTCCGTGATGCCGACGGCGGCGGCAACCTTGGCTGCCACGGCTGCGTTGTCGCCGGTCAGCAGCACCGGGCGCAGGCCGAGTTCACGGAACCGGGCCACCGCCGCGGCGGAGCTGTCCTTGATCGTGTCCTGCAGGCTGAGGATGCCCGCGGCCCGGCCGTCGACGGCGATGAACACGGCCGTGTTCCCGGACTCCTGCTCGCGCAGCAGCGCGGCGCGGGCGGCGTCGGTGAGACCGATGCCGTTGTCCTCAAGCCAGCCGGTGCGGCCGACCACCACGCTGCGGCCCTCGACGGAGCCGCGGACACCGCCGCCGGGAGCGGACTCAAACCCCGTGACCGGGGCATGTTCCGGGACCGCCTCGGCGATGGCCCGGGCGACGGGGTGTTCGCTGGCGGCCTCGACCGCCGCGGCGAGCCGCAGCAGGACGCCGTCGTCGAGGTCCTGGCCATCGAAGGCCCGCACGTGGGCCAGGGACAGCCGCCCGGTGGTGACCGTTCCGGTCTTGTCCAGCACGATCGTGTCCACGGTGCGGGTGTCTTCAAGGACCTGCGGGCCCTTGATCAGGATGCCCAGCTGCGCGCCGCGGCCGGTGCCGGTCAGCAGGCCCACGGGCGTGGCCAGCCCCAGGGCACACGGGCAGGCGATGACGAGGACGGCCACGGCGGCGGTAAAGGCCGCCTGCAGGTCGCCGCTGAACAGCATCCAGAGCGCAAAGGTCGCCACGGCGATGCCCAGGACCACGGGCACGAACACGGCGCTGATCCGGTCCGCGAGGCGTGCGATCGGGGCCTTGCCGGACTGCGCCTGGCTGACCAGGCGCCCCATCTGGGCCAAAGTGGTCTCCGAGCCCACGCGGCTGGCTTCCACGATCAGCCGCCCGGAGGTGTTCAGGGTGGCGCCGGTGACGGTGTCTCCGGGGCCGGTCTCGACCGGTACGCTCTCACCGGTCAGCAGTGACGCGTCGACGGCGGAGCGGCCTTCGAGCACGATCCCGTCGGTGGCCACCTTCTCGCCGGGGCGGACGACAAAGACGTCCCCCACCGCCAGGCGGTCGGCGGGCACCATGACCTCCCGGCCGTCGCGCAGCACCGCCGCCTCGCGGGCTCCGAGGCTGAGCAGGGCGCGCAGGGCCGAGGAGGCGCGCGCCTTGGCGCCTGCCTCCAGCCAGCGTCCCAGCAGGAGGAACGTGACGACGACGGCGGCCACTTCAAAGTAAAGCTCCACGCCTCCGCCCATCCCGTCCATGCCGTCCATGCCGGGATCGGCGGTGGCTCCGGGGCTCAGCAGCAGTTCGGCCAGCGAGAAGAGGTAGGCGGCGCTCACCCCGATGGACACCAGCGTGTCCATGGTGGAGGCCCCGTGCCGGGCGTTGACGGCGGCGGCGCGGTGGAAGGGCCAGGCCGCCCACGTCACCACGGGAGTGGCCAGGGCGGCCACCACCCAGCCCCACTGCGGGAACTGCAGCGCCGGCACCATGCTGATCAGCAGCACCGGCAGGGACAGCACAGCGGCGGTGATCAGCCGGGGCCGCAGGTCGGCGGCCGTGCCGCCGTGGGCCATGTGGTCTTCGTGCGCGGGTCCTGCCCCGGCGTGCCCGTCATGGTCCGTCTCCCCCGCTCCGTGGGCGCGCGGTTCGGGTGCGGGCCGCCGGAGGCGGGCGTGGTATCCGGCGGAGTTGACCGCCTCGACGACCTGCTCATCGGTCACGTCGTCGGGGACCTGCACCACCGCGGACTCCAGCGGCAGGTTCACGGTGGCGGAGACTCCCTCGATCCTGCCCAGTTTGCGCTCGACCCGCCCCACGCAGGAGGCGCAGGTCATACCCTCGATGTCCAGTTCCAGGACCCGGGCGGGACGTTGGTTCAACAGTTCTTCAGTGCTCATCGGAACCCCTCCTTTCGGGGCGGAGCGCCGGGCTCAGGAGCCGGCGACGACGGTGTACCCGGCTTCAGCGACGGCCTCGCTCAGCTGCTGCCGGGTGACGTTGGGGTCATGGCGGACCACGGCGGCGGAGGCCTGCCCGCTGTTGAGGGTGACGTCCACGCCTTCGACGCCGGGCACTGCTGTGAGCTCCTCGGTGACCGAGGAGACGCAGTGGGCGCAGGTCATGCCGGTGATGTTGAGCACGGTTTCCATGGTGGTGCCTTTCGGTGGTTTCGGCTGGGTTCGGCTTCTTCAGTGGGGCGGCGGCCGGCGCGCGCTCAGCGCAGCAGGCGGCCGATGGCGTCGGCGGCTTCCTGGACCTTCTCCTGGACGACGGAGGGGTCGCCGGTGGCCTGAGCCTGCTCGGCGGCCCCCACCACGCAGTGCGACATATGGTCGCGGACCAGGCCCAGGCTCACCGCATGCAGCGCCTTGTTGATGGCTGCGACCTGCGTGAGGATGTCGATGCAGTACTTGTCCTCCTCGACCATCCGCGCGATGCCGCGGACCTGCCCCTCAATGCGGCGCAGGCGCCGTAGATAGGCCTCTTTATCCTCGGTGTAGCCGTAGCCGTGCCCGGTGGTGGCGGCCGGGCCGTCGGGCTGCAGATCGGTGTCCATGGCGGGCTCCTCGGTGAAGTGGGCGGCGTGTGTCAACAGCCCTCAAGTTATACCCCCTGAGGGTATCCGTCAAGTACCCCCAGGGGGTATCTGCAGCCTGCTTCCGACCGGCTCCGCGGGCTCTGGCGTATGGTGGACGGGTGCCCGATATCCAGCTTTCAGCCGCCGCTGAGGACTACCTGAAGGTCATCTGGACAGCGCAGGAGTGGACCAGCGCGCCGGTGACCATCTCGGCCCTGTCCGCTCATATGGGCTTTTCCCCGTCCTCGGTCTCGGAGGCGGTGAAGCGCCTGACCCGGCAGGGCCTGCTGCAGCACGCCCGCTACGGCTCCATCGCGCTCACCGAGGCCGGGCACCGGGCAGCGGTCGCCATGGTGCGACGGCATCGGCTGATCGAAACGTTCCTCGTGGAGTACCTCGGCTATGGGTGGGACGAGGTGCATGACGAGGCGGAGCAGCTTGAACACGCCGTCTCCGACAAGATGGTCGATGCCCTGGCCGAGCGTCTTGGTCACCCGCTGCGGGATCCGCACGGCGACCCCATCCCCGGCCGTGACGGCAGCTTTCCGCCCCTGGACGCCCGCAGGCTCAGCCGCTGTGAACCGGGCGAGCAGGTGCAGGTGGCACGTGTTTCGGACACCGACCCCCAGCTGCTGCGCTATCTGGCCGGGCTGGGGCTTAACCTCGACGTCGGGCTGCAGGTGCTGGAGCGGCAGGCCTACGCCGGAACGGTGACCCTGCTGGCCGCCGGGAAGCGGCTGGACCTGGGCCTGCCCGCGGCCGAAGCCATCTGGGTGGTTCCGCGCGCCGCGGATCCGGTTCCCGCCGACTGACCGCCCCCGCTTCAGCGCAGGGGGAAGTCGAACACCACTTCGCGGTGCGTGGGCCGGTAGCCGAGGTTCTCGTACAGGGCCAGGGCACCGGAGGGATTTTCGGTATCCACGGCCAGCGCCGCCTTCTGCATCTGCGAGGCGGCGTAGCGCCGCATCGCCTCGGCCAGCATGGCGGGCGCCAGGCCCTGGCCGCGCCAGCCGCGCCGCACGCCGAGCAGTTCCGTGTAGCCCTCGGTGTGCCCGTGGATGCGCTCGCATTCCGGGTCGTAGCTGGCCAGGTGGTAGCCGGCGACCTGCCCCTCGCCGTCGAGCACGGCGAAGCTCCAGTCCCGTCGGAAATGCGGGTGCGTGGTGGTGAACTTCCAGCGCTCCAGGTCCCGCGGCTCGCTGCCCCAGTGGTCCCGGAAGGCCTCGTTGTGGGCCTGCCGGATGGGCTCGGAAAGCCGGTTGCTGAACGTCGCGAAGCTCATGCCGTCCGGCAGCGGCGCCTCGGGCGGCGCAGAGTCCAGGGAGCGGGTCATTTCCGTGAAGTACCGGGACACCGATCCTCCGGCCGCGGCCAGCAGCCCGACATGCCCGGCGTTGGCTTCCTCCGCGTAGACGCGCAGCACCGGGCGGCGGTGCCCCGGGCCGTGCAGCCGCTGCCGGGCACGCTCCAGCTGCCAGCGCAGCACCTCCCGGCCGATTCCCCGGCCGCGCAGTTCGGGGTCCACGCCGCCGAATCCGTCGGCGGTTTCGGATCCGCGGTTGAGCGCCACGCGGCCGAAGGCCCGCAGCGCCCCGGTCCGGTCGAAGCCGGCCTGGGTGTCCCGCGCGGGGTCGTTGCTGCTGTTGGCCAGGGCGTGTTCCAGATCCGCCGTGGTGTCGGTCCACGGCGGCCGGTCGGCTGCCGCCATGCGCTGTATCAGCGCGTGCCAGGCCGGGACATCGGCGGTTTCAAGGGCGCGCCAGCGCAGGCCGGTCTCCGGGCCGGGGCGGCGGGGTTCGATGGGTGCCGTCATTCCTACAGCCTAGCCAGAACCTCCGCCGGGGGCTCCATTCGGCCGTGCTCCAGGTGCATGCGGCGCTCACACCACGCTGCATCGTCGGGATTGTGGGTGACCATGACGACGGTCCGACCGGCCAGCCCGCTGCGGAGGTCGGCCATCAGCTGCCGTCCGGCCTCTGCGTCGAGGTGCGCGGTCGGTTCGTCCAGCAGCACGACGTCGGCGTCCGTGAGCAGCGCGCGGGCCACCGCGACCCGCTGCCGCTGGCCGCCGGAGAGGAAGTGGCCGCCGGCACCTACCCGGGTATCGAGTCCCTCGGGCAGCCGCTCAAGCAGCGGGCCGAGGCCCACGGCCTGCAGCGCCTGCTCCAGCTCCGGCTCCGTGGGGGCGTGCCTGCGGTCGCGCGCCAGCAGCAGGTTTCCGCGCAGCGTGGAGTCGAAGAGGTGGGCCTCCTGGGGGCACCAGGCCATGCGCCGAGCGGCCGGGGGCAGATCGTCGGCCGGGCGCCCGTTGATCAGGATCCGGCCTTCCTCCGGCGTGAGGAAGCCGAGCAGGACACCCAGCAGCGTGGACTTCCCGCTGCCCGAGGGCCCCGTGACGGCCAGCCAGTCTCCGCTCTCCAGCGTCAGGTCAATGCCGTGCAGCGTGGCTGCCGGTGCGCCCGGATAGCGGTAGCCGACGCCGGCGAGCTCCAGCGTGTGGACCGGCGCACCGTCGGCCGCCGGCTGGGAATCCGCAGCTGCGGTGCCGCTCCCGGTGTTCCCGTCGTCGTCGACGTCCGGGCTGCCGAGGTCGGGCAGCACCCGGTCCCCCAGGGTGCGCCAGGCGCTGAGCTGCTGGATGGAGCCGTTGACGGCAACGAAGGGCTCAATCAGGGCCAGCTGCATCAGGATGATGACCGCTGCGATCGACGGCGCGGTGCCGCCGGTGTGCAGGCAGGCCCAGAGGGCGGAGGCGGCGCAGGCCAGCGCGGTGAGGGCGTTGGCCAGGCCCTCGGCCCAGGCACTGCGGCGCACGGCCGCGGAGGCCTGCGCCTCCAGCGCACGCTGCCGGGCCAGCACCGGGCCGGCGGAGCCGTTGGCCTCCAGGTCGGGGGCGGCTGCCAGCAGGCGGGCCATCGCGGCCATGGCGGAGGACTGCAGGCGGACCGTCCGCGCCCGGGCGGCCGCGTCGGCGGCCAGCGCGAGCAGCGGGGAAACGACCAGCCCGAACAGGCACAGCAGCAGGACCCCGGGCAGGGCCGCCGGCATCAGCAGCCCGGTGGCGAGGCAGGCGACGGCCGCGGTGAGCAGACCGGTCATCGGGGCGAAGACCACCCGCGGTGCAATGTCGCGCAGCTCGTCGACGTCGCCGACCAGGCGTTCCAGGGCGCCGCCGCCGCGGGCCAGCCGCCGCCAGCCGGCCGGCCGCTCAAGCAGTCCGTTCCAGAGCCGGATGCGCAGGGCGTTGGTGGCGCGGAAGACGGCGTCGTGCAGGTGCAGGCGTTCGCGGTAGCGCAGTACCGCCCGGCCGATGCCGAAGAAGCGGACGCCGACGATGGCGGTCAGCAGGTAGAGGATCGGCGGCTGTTCGCTGGCCCGGACGATGAGCCAGCCGGAGAGCGAGGACAGCGCGACCGCGAAGAGCGTGGCCCCCGTGCCCAGGAGCAGGGCCAGCAGGAACTGCGGGCTCCACGGCCGCAGGACCAGCAGGTTGAGCCGGAACGGCTGCCGGACGGGGGCCTTCCCCGGTGCGTCGGCCGTGTCCGTCGCCGCACTGACCGCCGTGAAGCCGGCTGCGGTCTCAGCGGTGTCGACGACGGAGACCTCCGGCGCTGCGGCGCCGGGGTGCACCGGGATGTGCAGGTCCGCGGCGGCGGCGGTGGCCGCGTCGTGGGCCACCAGCAGCACGGTGGCCCTCCCCCGCAGCCGCTGCAGGGCGGCGATGACGGCGCGGGCGCTGGCGGCGTCGAGGTGGGCGGTGGGCTCATCGGCCAGCAGCAGGACAACCTCGGGCCGATGCGCCAGCCGTGCCAGCGCGCGGGCCACCGCCACGCGGCGCTGCTCGCCGGGGCTGAGGTCTCCCGTGGCGGCGTCGATCAGGTGGCCGGCGTCGATGTCGGCCAGTGCCCGGGCAGCGGCCTCACGTCCGGCCTCGGCGGTGGAGGCGCCGGCATAGAGGGCGATTTCCGCGGCCACGGTGTCCTCGACGAGCACCGGGTGCTGCGGAATCCAGGCGGTGGTGTCCGCAGACGCACCGGTCACTGTGCCGGTGATGACGGCGGCGCCGTCGTCGGACGGAGCGGTCGCATCACCGGATTCTGCGGCGGGAACGGCCCGGCGCAGTCCGGCCAGGACTTCGAGCACGGTCGTCTTGCCGGTGCCGCTGGGGCCTGTGAGCGCGGCGATGCGGCCGGCGGGAACGGTAAACCCCAGGTCCTGGACCACGGCGCCGTCCCGGGCAGGATAGCGGACCGTCAATCCGCTGACCGTGAGGTCGCGGGGAGCGGCGGCGTTTCCGGCACCGGAACCGGGATCCGACGGCGCAGCGGCCGGCACCAGCGGGGTGGAGGCGGGCGCCGTCAGTACCTCGTCGGTGCGGCGCAGCGCCTCGAGCCCGTCCTCGCTGGCATGGTGGGCCGTGCCGAGGTCGCGCAGCGGCTGGTAGCACTCCGGCGCCAGGATGAGGGCCAGCAGGCCCAGCTCCAGGGACATGTCGCCGTTGACCAGCCGGATGCCGATGAAGACGGCGACCACGGCCACCGAGATGGTCGAGATCAGTTCCAGGGCCAGCGAGGACAGGAAGGCCACGCGCAGGGTCTGCAGCGTCGTCTTCCGGTATTCGTCGGCCACGTCGCGCAGGGCGCGGGCCTGGGCCCGGGCGCGGCCGAGGCCGACGAGCACGGGCAGGCCGCGGACCAGCTCCAGCATGTGGTCGGAGAGGCGGTGCAGGGCGTCGATGGCCTTGGCCGTGCGGTCACCGGTATGCAGGCCGATCAGGATCATGAACACCGGCACCAGCGGGACGGTAAGCACGATGACGACTGCACTGACCCAGTCCGCCGCCAGGATCCGCAGGCCCACCAGGGCGGGCACGACGGCGCAGGTCACCAGTGCCGGCAGGTACTTGGAGTAGTAGGTGTCCAGGCCGTCCAGCCCGCGGGTGAGCAGCACGCTGAGGGCGCCGTTGCCCATGCCGGGCACGGAACCGCCTTCGGCCAGGATCCGGTCGGTGAGCCGGGCCCGCAGTTCGTCCTTGACGCCGACGGCGGCGCGCTGGGACACCGATTCCTGTGCCCACATGGCCAGGGACCGCAGCATTGCGCCTGCCGCGCCGGTGCCCAGGGCGTGCGCCCAGTCGACGCCGCCGGCGGCTATGCCGGCGATCGCTTCGGCGGCGCCGCCGGCGAGGAGCACCAGGCCCACGGCCTTGACCGCGGCCACGAGGCCCAGCAGGTACAGTGCGCGGCGGCTGGCGGCACTGACGGGCAGGACCGGCTTCACTGAGCGCTGAAGGTGTGGGCCGCCGGGATGGAGTCCGCGGAGACGCGCTTGCGGAACACCCAGTAGGTCCACCCCTGGTAGAGGATCACGATGGGCAGGCCGAGCAGCGACACCCAGCTGATCACGGTGAGGGTGTAGGAGCCGGAGGAGGCGTTCTGGACCGTCAGGTCCCACGCGGCGTCGAGGCTGCTGGGCAGCACCACGGGGTACATGGCGGTGAAGATCGACGCCGCGCCGGCCACCAGGAACGCCCCCAGGGAGGCGAAGGCGAACCCTTCACGTTCCCGCCGGGCGAAGTCCCAGGCCATGGCGACCGCCACCACCGCGACGGCGAGCAGCACCAGCGAGGCCAGGCTGCCGCTGTCCAGGTTAACGCCCACCGCCCAGACGGCCATCGGCGCGATGCCCAGCGGAAGCCAGCGCACCAGGGCACGGCGGGCCCGCAGACGGATATCGCCGTCGGTCTTGAGCATGAGGAACGCCAGGGCGTGCACGAGGGCGAAGCCGACCACGGCCAGGCCGCCGATGACGGCCCATCCGTTGAACCAGGCGAACGGTCCGCCTACCCGGTCGCCGTTCTCGTTCAGCGGCAGGCCGGTGCTGGTCAGCGCCAGCGCGGCGCCCACGCCGAACGCGGAGACGAAGGAGCCCAGGGACAGGGCCCAGTCCCAGCGGCTGCGCCACCGGTCGTCGTCGTGCTTGCCGCGGTACTCGATGGCAACCGCCCGGAAGATCAGTCCGAGCAGGACCAGCACCAGGGGCAGGTACAGCGTCGAGAACAGCGAGGCGTACCAGAGCGGGAAGGCGGCGAAGGTCATGGCGCCTGCGGTGACGAGCCAGACCTCGTTGCCGTCCCAGACCGGGCCGATGGTGTTGAGCATGACCCGGCGGTCCTTGTCGTTGCGTGCCATGAGCTTCATGAGCATGCCGACGCCGAGGTCGAAGCCTTCCAGGAAGAGGTAGCCCATCCACAGGAAGGCGATGATGATGAACCACAAAGTGGGAAGCGTCACGTCAGTTCTCCAGAAGTCGGTCGCGGGTCAGTACGCGAAGTCGAGGACGTCGTCGGCCTTCTTCCGGCCGCCGTCCGGGTCGTCGCCGCCAGCCGAGTCGAGTCCGCCGGACGGGCCGTCGTCCCCGTCATGGAGCAGTCCGGGCATCGAGGACGGCACGCCGCCGCGGACGAACTTGACCAGCAGGCGCACCTCGACCACCAGCAGGGCGAAGTAGACCAGCGTGAACGCGATGACCGAGAAGAGCAGCTCGCTCAGCTCGACGCCCGGTGAGACGGCGGCGGCGGTGAACATGAACACGCCGTCGTTGCCGCCGAAGGCCAGCGCGGCGGGGTTGGGTGCCACGACGAAGGGCTGCCGGCCCAGCTCCGTGAAGACCCACCCGGCGGCGTTGGCGCCGAAGGGGGCCAGGATGCCGAAGACGGCCAGGCGCATGAGCCACTTGGACTGCGGGACGGTGCCCTTCCGGGTGACCCAGAGCGCGGCGGCGGCCGCCGCTGCGGCTATGGCGCCGAACCCGATCATGATGCGGAAGGCCCAGTAGGTGGCAGCCAGGTCGGGCACGTAGTTGACGGGCGCACCCGAGTAGTCGCCGTACATCTCTCCTTCGGGCAGGAACTCGCCGTAGGCCTCCTGGTACTCGGGGATCAGGGTGTTCACGCCCTTGACCTCGGTGGTGAAGTCGCCGTTGGCCAGGAAGGAGAGCAGGCCCGGAACCTCGATGAGGTTGGTGACGTCGTTGCAGTCCGTGGAGCCTACGTCGCCGATGGCGAGCACGGAGAAGCCGGTGCCGTCGTGGCAGGCGGATTCGGCCGCGGCCATCTTCATGGGCTGCTGCTCAAACATCAGCTTGGCCTGGAGGTCGCCGGTGACGGCGACTCCCGCGAACGCGATGACGGCGATCCAGGCGCCGATGCGCAGCGAACGGAACCAGACCTTGTGGTCCGCCTTGTCCCGGCCGGTGCCGGGCACCTCGCCGACCACCACGCGGCCGGATTCGTCCACGGTGTCGATGCCGTCCTTCCGGCGCTTCCACAGGTGGTACCAGGCGATGCCGAGCAGGAAGCCGCCGGCAACGGCGAGGGCGCCCGTAATGGTGTGCGGGAAGGCGACCAGGAGGGTGTTGTTGGTGAGCACCGCCCAGATGTCGGTCAGCCTGGCGCGGCCGTCGACGATCTCCGTGCCGACGGGGTGCTGCATCCACGAGTTGGCGGCGAGGATGAAGTAGGCGGAGACGACGGAGGCCAGCACCGCGGCCCAGATGGTGGCGAGGTGGATCTTCTTCGGCAGGCGCTTCCAGCCGAAGATCCACAGGCCCAGGAACACGGACTCCGTGAAGAAGGCGAGCAGCGATTCCAGGGCCAGCGGGGCGCCGAACACGTCGCCCACGAAGCGGCTGTACTCGCTCCAGGCCAGGCCGAACTGGAACTCCTGGACCAGGCCGGTGGCGATGCCGAGGATGAAGTTGATGAGGAAGAGCTTGCCCCAGAACTTGGTCATCCTCAGGTATTCGTCCTTGCCGGTGCGGACCCAGACGGTCTGCAGCGTAGCCACCACCAGCCCGAGGCCGATGGTCAGGGGAACCATGAGGAAGTGGTAAACGGTGGTGATGCCGAACTGCCACCGTGCGATGTCTAGAGCGTCCAACGCGGGATCCTTCGAACGGAAAGAAACAGAACTTCTACCTTGTGTAGAAGTATCTTCTTCTACAGATCGTAGAACACCGGGGTAAAAATTTCTACGGTTCGTAGAAACATGGCGGGAAACACGGTACATTTGGTGGTACAGTTTCGTGCCTCGGCGGCCCGGCCTCCACGGCGGACACCCTGGAGGACACGGACGCAGCATGACGCAGCACGACCGGATAGATGTAAGGACGGAAGATGGCAACCCTCGGCGAGCTTGAGCGGGCGATGATGGACCTGCTGTGGGATTCGGCCGAAGCGGCCACCGCCAATGAACTGCGTGAACAGCTCGCCGCCCGGGGCGGCGAAGGCAAGGACCTTGCCGTGACCACGGTCCTCACCGTGCTTTCACGTCTGGAGAAGAAGTCCCTGGTCGAGCGGGAGCGGGACACCCGACCGCACCGCTACCGGGCCGTCACCACCCGGGCCGAGCACACCGCCGAACTCATGCATGAGGCCCTCGGCTCCGCCAGTGACCGCGAGGCCGTGCTGGCCCGGTTCATCGGCTCGGTTTCCGAGAGCGAGGCGCAGACGCTGCGCCGCCTGCTCGGCGCCGTCGCGCCGTAGGGCTCCGCCCAGGTGTTCCTGGCCTCCTACCTGCTGGCCGGGCTGGCCATCATCCTGGCCTGGCCCGTGCCGATCCTGCTGTCCCGGGCCGCATGGACCGCAAGATCCCCGTTTGCCGCCCTGGTGCTGTGGCAGGCGATCGCGCTGGCCGGCGGCCTGTCCATGATCGGTGCCATGCTCACGTGGGGCCTGGAGCCGCTCGGCGACAACCTGCCGGCTGCGTTCCGCGGGCTGTGGGGCATCCTGATCCACGGCGAGCCGGCCACCACGCTGGGCCTGGTGCACGTCTTCGCCCTCAGCGCGGCCCTGCTGCTGGGCGCGCATCTCGTCTTCACGCTGCTGCTCACCTACTACCGCATCACCAGGGACCGCCGGCGCCACCGTTCCATGCTGCAGCTGCTCAGCTCCCCCTCCCCGGATTACGGCGCGACGGTGGTGGTGCCCTACGCAGCGCCCGTGGCCTACTGCCTGCCCGGCGGCGGCCGGGCCGTCACGGTCCTGTCCGACGGGCTGCTGGAGATGCTGACCCCGGGCGAGCTGCAGGCGGTCCTCACGCACGAACGTGCCCATCTGCTGCAGCGGCACCATCTGCTGCTCTGGGCGTTCGCCGCCTGGCGGGCTGCCCTGCCCTGGCTGCCGACGTCGCAGCTGGCCCAGCAGGCCGTGCACGAACTGATCGAAATGCTGGCCGACGACGAGGCGCTGCGTGAGGTGGACCGCCCCACCATGGTGCGGGCACTGGCCCTCGTCGCGAACGGCTCGGCGCCGCTTCCGCCCGATACCGCTCCCGACGGCCCGCCCGCGCTCGGCGGAGCACAGTCCTCGGAACCGGTGGACGCCGCACGCCGGCTGGGCCGGCTGCTGACTCCCCGGCCGCCGCTGGCGGCCTGGCAGCGGGCGATGGTGCTGCTGGCAGCCTTGGCGCTGGTGGCCGTGCCGACCGTACTGCTGCTTGCGCCCCAGCTGGTGCCCTGGCGCTGAGCCCCCGGTCCACACGGTCCTCAGTGAATCCTCCGGACCGAAGCAGGGCAGCGGCCGGCCCGGCGGCACCATCCGCCGACGGGCCTGCCGGCCGGTCTAGGCGTCGATGCGGTCCCGGTCCAGCATGGACGCTCCGGCCACGATGAAGTCCTTGCGCGGAGCGACGTTGGAGCCCATCAGCAGCTCAAAAACCTGCTCGGCGGCCGCAGCCTCACCGATCCGCACCCGGCGCAGCATCCGGTGCCGTGGGTCCATGGTGGTCTCCGCCAGCTGATCGGCGTCCATCTCGCCCAGGCCCTTGTAGCGCTGGATCGGCTCCTTGTACCGCCGCCCCTCCTGTTCCAGCCTGGAGAGCAGCTGGTGCAGCTCCTTGTCGCTGTACGTGTACACGGTCTCGTTGGCCTTGGAGCCCGGGTTGATGATCTCCACCCGATGCAGCGGCGGGACGGCGGCGAAGACGCGTCCGGCCTCCACCAGCGGGCGCATGTAACGGTAGAACAAAGTCAGCAGCAGGGTCCGGATGTGGGCACCGTCCACGTCGGCGTCGGTCATGAAGATCACCTTGCCGTAACGGGCGGCGTCCAGCTGGAAGCTGCGCCCGGACCCGGCGCCGACCACCTGGATCAGCGCCGCGCACTCGGCGTTGGACAGCATGTCGGAGATCGAGGCCTTCTGCACGTTCAGGATCTTGCCTCGGATGGGCAGCAGCGCCTGGTAGTCGGAGGACCGCGCCATCTTGGCGGTGCCGAGCGCGCTGTCGCCCTCCACGATGAACAGCTCGGAGCGCTCCGGATCATCCAGCCGGCAGTCCGCCAGCTTGGCGGGCATGGAGGAGGTCTCCAGAGCGTTCTTACGCCGCTGGGTCTCCTTGTGGACGCGGGCCGAAATGCGGGACTTCATTTCCGCGACGACCTTGTCCAGCAGCTGCGAGGCCTGGTGTTTGTCCGCCTTGGAGGTGGCGTTCAGGCGCGCGGTCAGCTCCTTTTCGACCACCTTGGCCACGATGGACTTCACGGCGGAGGTCCCAAGGACCTCCTTGGTCTGGCCTTCGAACTGCGGTTCCGCCAGCCGGACGGTCAGCACCGCGGTGAGCCCGGCGAGGACGTCGTCCTTTTCGAGCTTGTCGTTGCCCGCCTTGAGCTTGCGGGCGTTGGCCTCCACGGTCTTCCGGAAGGTCTTGAGCAGCGCCTGCTCGAAGCCGGCCAGGTGGGTGCCGCCCTTCGGGGTGGCAATGATGTTCACGAACGAACGGATGGTGGTGTCGTAGCCGATGCCCCAGCGCAGGGCGATGTCCACCTCGCATTCACGCTCGACGTCGGCGATCCGGCTGTGGCCGGATTCATCGAGCACCGGGACGGACTCGGTGAAGCGGCCGGATCCCTGGAAGCGCCAGGTGTCGGTGACCGGGGCGTCGGCCGCCAGGAACTCGGCGAATTCGGACAGGCCGCCGTCGTAATGGAACACCTCCTCGACCGGGCCCTCTTCGCCCGCCGTGCCGGGCAGCCGGCGTTCGTCCCGCAGCGTGATGCGCAGCCCGGGAACCAGGAAGGCGGTCTGCCGCGCCCGCGCCTGGAGCTCCGTGTAGGAGAATTTCGCGTCGGGTGTGAAGATCTGCCGGTCCGCCCAGTAGCGGATCCGGGTTCCGGTGACGCCGCGCTTGGCCTTTCCCACCACTTCGAGGCGGGAGCTTTCCAGGAAGGGCGAGAACGCCGCATCGGGAGCCGGGCGGGCGCCGTCGTCGAAGGTGCCGGGCTCGCCGCGGCGGAAGGACATCTGGTACGTCTTGCCGGCGCGGTCGACCTGGACGTCCAAGCGCGCGGAGAGCGCATTGACCACGGAGGCGCCGACGCCGTGCAGGCCGCCGGAGGCGGCGTACGAGCCGCCGCCGAACTTGCCGCCGGCATGCAACTTGGTGAAGACCACCTCGACGCCGCTGAGGCCGGTCCGCGGTTCGACGTCGACCGGGATGCCGCGTCCGTCGTCATGGACCTCAACGGAGCCGTCGGCGTGCAGGATGACCTTGATGCTCTGGCCGAATCCGGCCAAGGCCTCATCCACCGAGTTGTCGATGATCTCCCAGAGACAGTGCATCAGGCCCCGGGAGTCGGTGGACCCGATGTACATGCCGGGACGCTTCCGTACCGCTTCGAGCCCTTCCAGGACGGACAGGTGCCGGGCGGTGTACTCAGAACTGGGCGCCACGTGTGTTGGAACTCCTCCGGCTGCAGGGCCGATCGGCGGCCGGAACGCTGCCGGCCGGTGTGCTGACGGTCCGCGGGAGGGGACCTTTCCTCAAGGTTAGTGCCCGCCACCCCCGGAACGGGCCAGCGACGTGGAGGACGTGTCCGGCCCCACACGTGCCGTACGCGCTGAGCGAAAGCGGGGCGCGTCCGGAAAGACCCTGACGGCAAAGGTGGTTGAATGAAGTATCAACACCCTTGAGGAGGCATCCAATGACAGCTGCAGTAGCTAATCGTACGTTGACTGCGCTGGACCGCTGCGACCGCTGCGGAGCCCAGGCGTATGTTCGGGCCGTGCTTGAGTCCTCCGGCGGGGAACTGCTTTTCTGCGGGCACCACGCCCGCGCGGTGGAGGCGAACCTGCGCCCGCTGACCTCGGAATGGCAGGACGAGACCTCCCGTCTGCACGAGAAGGCAGAGGCCTGATCGGCGGGAACATCCCGGCGGGGCCGATGCCCTGAACGAGCTTGGAAAGGCCCCTTCCGCATCTGCGGAAGGGGCCTTTTCCTTCATCCGGCGCGTTCGACCCGGCACTGTCCGCAGGGCGATGTCCGTCCTACGGAAAAGGCACCCCGGGCCGGGATGCCTTTTCCGTGGTTCGACGGCCGGTTCCGCACTGCGGCGGAACGGAGTCAGTCGAGGTAGTCGCGCAGCACCTGGGACCGCGAGGGGTGGCGCAGCTTGGACATCGTCTTGGACTCGATCTGGCGGATACGCTCACGGGTCACCCCGTAGACCTTGCCGATCTCGTCGAGGGTCTTCGGCTGGCCGTCGGTCAGCCCGAAGCGCATGGCGACGACGCCGGCCTCCCGCTCGGACAGGGTGTCGAGCACGGAGTGCAGCTGTTCCTGCAGCAGCGTGAAGCTCACGGCGTCCGCGGGGACCACTGCTTCCGAGTCCTCGATCAGGTCACCGAACTCGGAGTCTCCGTCTTCGCCCAGCGGGGTGTGCAGCGAGATGGGCTCGCGGCCGTACTTCTGCACCTCGATGACCTTCTCGGGGGTCATGTCCAGCTCAAGGGCCAGCTCCTCCGGAGCCGGCTCCCGGCCCAGGTCCTGCAGCATCTGCCGCTGGACACGGGCGAGCTTGTTGATGACCTCGACCATGTGCACCGGGATGCGGATGGTACGGGCCTGGTCGGCCATGGCCCGGGTGATGGCCTGGCGGATCCACCAGGTCGCATAGGTGGAGAACTTGAAGCCCTTGGTGTAGTCGAACTTCTCGACGGCACGAATCAGGCCCAGGTTGCCTTCCTGGATCAGGTCCAGGAACAGCATGCCGCGGCCGGTGTAGCGTTTGGCCAGCGAGACGACCAGGCGGAGGTTGGCCTCGAGCAGGTGGTTCTTGGCACGCTTGCCGTCGTGCACCACCCACTGCAGTTCGCGCTTGAGCTTGGCGTCCATGTCCGGGTCCTCGGCGAGCTTCTGCTCGGCGTAGAGGCCGGCCTCGATGCGCAGCGCGAGGTCCACTTCCTGCTCGGCGTTCAGCAGCGCGACCTTGCCGATCTGCTTCAGGTAGTCCTTGACCGGATCGGCCGTGGCGCCTGCGGACACGACCTGCTGGGCAGGGGCGTCGTCATCATCGGCGTCGGAGTAGACGAACCCGGTGCCGGTGGGAGCCCCGGCCTTCGCGGTGTCGGTATCCTCCGCGTCGGCGGAAACAATGGCGTCGGCGTCGGGCTCGGCTTCAAGATCGTCGTCGCCGTCCAGGACCTCGTCCTCTTCGGGCTTCGGCTCTTCCTTGGCCGCGGCCTTCTTGCGTCCACCGGTCTTGGCCCCGGCCTTGGCCGTGGTCTTCCGTCCGGCTGCCGGCTTGCGGGGGGCCTTGGCAGCGGTCTTGGTGCCGGCAGCAGCCTCAGCGGAGCCGGCCTCAACGGTCCCGGCTGCAGCGGTGAGCGTACTTGCAGTGTCAGTCTCTTCGACTGCAGTTGTCTTTCTCGGCGACACAGAAAACCTTTCACATACGGCGGGTTGTGGCGTCACCATCGGTCGCAACACCACTATGACCCTGTCAAGTCCGTGTTTTGCAACCAAGTGGCCGGCAGCACTGCTGCCGAAGCTGCAACAACTGCCGTGCACGTATTGTTCCCTGCGCCTGCGGCGCCGGAGCAAACGTGACACTTGATACACGAACCCGACCGGGTCTCGGTTCCCATTGTCGCACGGATTCCGGGCGGCGGACAGCACGCCGCCCCTGTGCCGGGCAGGGGCGGCGTGCTGTGCCCGGGAAAATCAGCCGTGGCCGGGGCTCCAGGCGGTGGCCGGCCGCCTGGTCCAACGGGGCACCGTTCCCCCGGCGAACAGTTCCGACATCAGCACGGCGAGGCGGTAGCCGGGATGATCCGCAAGCGTCTGCTCCAGCAGCAGCCTGGCACGCGAGCCGCGGCCGCGCGCCCATTCGATCCACGCCAGCAGAGTCGGAACCGCCGGCTCCGCGGTGGACACCAGGCCGCCCGCGCCTGCCGGAGGGCGGACAGGCCCGGCAGCGGCGGCATCCGGCGCGGCGGCGACGGATTCGCCTGCCGCGGCCGGCTCCGTGGGCATGCAGGCAAACCACGCCAGCAGGCGGAAGGCATTGTCCAGCCGGCCCCAGTCCGGCGCGCCGTCCCATTGCCCGGTGAGGACCTCCCCCAGCCCGGGCTGCGGGTCCGGCGCCGGTGGGCCCTGCCTTTCCGCGGTCTCCCCGGCGACGGCGTCCGGGCCGATTCCGGATTCGAGGCGCAGCGCCGCCCGCACGTCCGGCGGGAGGGCGGGGAGGTTCATGAGCACTGCCGCGGGCACCGGTCCGTCGATCATCAGTCCGGCTCCCGCAGCTCCCCGGAGGGCCGGGCCCAGGCCGACGGCCGCCTGCACGGGCAGCAGGTCCCGTATCGTCCGACTGGCGAGGCTCGCCGCCAGCAGGGCCGCCTCGGCCGGGTCTGGCGCCGTTCCCTCGGCGGCACGGGCCAGGGCGGCTTCCCACGCCCCAAGGACATGGCGCAGCACGGTGCCATGCTGCCACCAGCCACGGAACACGCCGGGGCGGCGGTCCCCGGCACGCTGCAGCCGCCATGCGGCGTCGCCGCCGGCCGTCGCCGATGGACCCGGCGTGGCGTGTTCCGCTGCGGGATCGGCCCCGGAGCTCCGGAGCCAAGCTGCCGCTTCCCGCAGCTCGCGGCCGATGGCCTCCGCAACGCTCCCGGCCGCCACGCTGCCGCGGAACACCAGTTCGGTGCCGAGCGGTGCCGAGGCCAGGTCCGCGGTCGGGCGCCCGGGCAACGGGCAGCAGCCTGGATCGGTGCAGAAGCTGCTCCGCCAGTAGCCGGCACCGACCGTCCAGCCGTCCTGGACGGGCAGTCCCGCCCGGACCGCCTCGTCCGCCAGGCGGCCCGGCAGCTGTTCCAAGGCCCCGCCGGGCGAGGTCAGGGCCTCGGGCGCATAGAGAACCATGAGCATCCCGTCGGCCTGCCGGTCGGTGCGCAGCAGCCGTACCGCCTCACGGAGGAACCGGCCGTGCAGCGCCTCCCGCGGCAGGTCGATCCGGACGGCTGCGCCGAGGTGCTGTCCACGCAGGGCCAGGAGCACAAGGGAGCGGTCCGGGGTGAACCCAAGGAGGTGGGGCACAAGGGCGAGCACGTCCTCAGCGGCGCGGATGCGCAGGCCGGAGGCTTCGCCGTGGGAGATCTGGCTCATGCGCAGCAGTCTTCGGCCCATACAGTCCGCCGGCGGGCACAGAGTCCGGATTGTGGGTCCGGCCCGTATCAGGGCGCCGGAACGCGTGCTGTGGAGGACAGCAGGGCCCGGTGCCGGAAACGGCTGGGCCGGCGCATCCTCAGTCGGCGTCGAGCCTGGTCTGGCGCCGTCGTGCCCGCTCACGGGCCAGCGCTTCGCGCAGCGGGGGCAGCCGCAGTCCGTCGGCGGCCATCGCCCGGCGCACCTTGCCCCGGGTGGTCAGCACGCCGACGGCTCCCCCGAGGACAACCGCCAGCTGCACGGCCATCGCAATCCTGAAGGAGGTCAGTTCATAGAGGTTGCCCCCGGAGAAGCCCGATGCGAGCAGCAGGTCGAGGATCAGGCCGATCAGGTACATCGAGACCAGGGACGCAAAGAATCCGCCCACGTTGACGATCCCGGTGGCGGTGCCCAGCCGGCTGGCCGGGTTGTAGGTGCGGGCGAAGTCGAAGCCGATCATCGAGCCGGGTCCGCCGACCGCGAGCATCGCCACCAGCACCGTCAGCAGCCACAGCGGCGCCGGCCCGGGCTGAAGCAGCACGGCAATCCAGGCGGCCGACATGGCGCCCGCGATGAGCAGCACCATGGTGGAGCGGCGAAGCGGATGCCGCGCCACCCACGATCCCAGCCAGGGGCCGCACAGGATGCTGACGATGACAAAGACGGTCATCAGCGCCGACGCGGTCGACGGCGCGACGCCCTCGGCGCTGACCAGGTAGGGGTAGCCCCACATCATGACGAACACGGTTCCCGGGAACTGGATCGTGAAGTGGGTCCACAGCCCCAGCCGGGTACCGGGATGGCGCCAGGCGGCCAGCAGCGAAGAGCCGGTCTGGCGCAGCGGCATCGGCACGGGAGCCTCGGCGGCCGGGGGGCGGTTGCGCACCAGCGCGGCCACCAGCACCAGGGCCAGCAGCGACAGCGCCGAGGCGCTGATGAAGGCGGTGCTCCAGCCGGACAGCTGCAGCAGCATCGCAAAGGGGACGGCGCTGAGCACCTGGCCCAGCTGGCCGATGATGCCGGTCCACTGCGTGAGCATCGGCACGCGCGGGCCGGAGAACCAGGCGGGCACCAGGCGCAGGACGGAGATGAAGGTCAGCGCGTCGCCGGCCCCGACGAGCAGCCGCCCGGTGATTCCGCCGCCGATCGAATCCGCGGCGGCAAGCTGGAACTGCCCGGCAAACATGAGCGCCGCACCGGCCGCAATGAGCAGCCGGGGGCCGTAGCGGTCGACCATGACGCCGACCGGCACCTGCAGCAGGGCGTACACGAGCAGCTGGACGACCGTGAAGACGGACAGCACGGAGGCGGAGGCGTCGAAGCGGTCGGTCGCCGCCAGCCCGGCCACGCCGAAACTGGTGCGCTGCGTGACGGCGGCCATGTAGGCCAAGACGCCGATCCCCCAGACCAGCCAGGCGCGTCGCGTGTTCACCGTCCGCCCCCGGCGGTCCGGCGTGTCTCAGCGCCCCGTTTCGTCGCCGCGCGGTCCGTGGTGTGCCCTGTCCGCCTGTCCACTGCTGTCCGTTTCCTCCGTTGACCCGGCACCGCCGGCCTCGCCGCTCTCCGCCGCCTCCGCTGCGCCGGCCGCGCTGGCCAGGAAGGCCTCAGCCGCGGCGCCGAGCTCTTCGGCGTCGGCGATCTCGTCATTGTCCTTCACCAGCAGGCTGCGGCGCACGGTGCTCTCCGTGTATTCGTCGTAGCGCCGCTCAAGGGTGGTGACCACGCCCTTGACCTCCGCCGAGGCCTCCACCTGCTCTGCGATCTGCCGTTCGATCTCCCGGCCCGCCTCGCGCAACCGGTCTGTCGGCAGGACGACGGACGCGGTCGCGCCGAGGTATTCCAGGCCCGCCACGGCGGCGGGCGGAAACTCCGCATCGGCGAGGTAGTGGGGCACGTGCACCACATGCCCGACGACGTCGATCCCGGCCGCGGCCAGCCGCAGCTCCAGCAGGTGTCCAATGGACGCCGGAATCTGCGCGGTCGGACGCCAGGAGCTGATGCCCTCGATGAGGTCGGGCCGGTTGCCGTGCACGGTCACCCCGATCGGACGGGTGTGCGGCACCGGCATGGGCACCGAGTGGATCCAGGCGACGAGTCCGACGTCGAGGGTGCGGACCAGCTCGAGGACGGCGGCCGTGAAGCGTTCCCACTGCAGGTCCGGCTCGAACCCGGTCAGGAACAGGAACGGCTCGCCGAGCCCGTCCGACATGCGGTGCAGTTCGATGCGCGGCGCCTCGTACTCCTCGAGGTGGTCCTCGAGGAACGTGATGGTCGGGCGGCGGGAACGGTAGTCAATGAGCTGATCGGCGTCGAACGTTGCCACAAGCTCGTGCTCGAGGTTTTCGAACAGCTCCTCGCGGATCTGTGACACCACGTGGCCGGCGTCGGCGAATCCGGTGAAGCCGGCCAGCAGCGGTGCTCCGCGCAGGCCGCCGGCGGAACCGGCCGCTGCCGGATCAATGTTGAACAGGGTCTGCGGATCAAGCATTCCTACCCCTTTCCGGCCATAGTGCCTGTACGTGGTCCATGCGGGCGGCGCAGCCGCTCCCGAAATCCGCGCCCGGGAAGCTTCCCTGGCCTGCTGATCGCTCCATTACAGACTAAACGCCGCCGGTGCCGTCTTTCATTCCATCCCGCCGCCGGCCGGCGGGCGGCGGGCGGCGGGCGCGCCCGGGGCGAGGGACTACGATCGGGAAGGGAAGGCAACCAGACACCGAACGAAGTGAGGAAGTAGTTTCGTGAGCAAAGCCAACGAGCCGGTTCTGTCCGTCACCGCGAAAGACGTCCGCCGGGTTCCGGCGCAGGCGCTGGTGGTCGGAGTCGGCAAGGCCGCAGGCGGGCCGGCGCTGATTGACAGCCCGCTGCCCCCCAAGGCCTCGGCCGCCCTCTCCGGCTCCCTCGCCCTGCTGGGCGTTACCGGCGCCGTTGACCAGGTCCACCGCCTCCCCGGACTGCCTGAGGTCGACGCCGAAATGCTCGTCCTGGTCGGTGTGGGGGACGTCAGCAACGGCGTGCAGCTGAGCCCCGAGGCGCTGCGCCGTGCCGCCGGCTCCGCCGTCCGGCAGCTGGCCGGCACCGGGTCCGTCGCCCTGGCCCTGCCCGCCGGCACCGTCGCCGACGCGGCCGCGATCGCCGAGGGCGCCCTGTTCGGCGCCTACAGCTACACAGAGCACCGCAGCAGCTCCGCCGCCTCCGCCGCCCCGGTCCGGGACATCACCGTCATCACCCCGGCCGCGGACGAGCGTGGCCTGCCCGAAGCGCTGGAGCGTGCACGGATCCTGGCCCGGGCGGTGAACTCCACCCGCACGCTGGTCAACCAGCCCCCCAGCCATCTCTATCCGGAGACGTTCGCGGCGGCGGCCCGTGAGGCCGCCCGCGGCCTGCCGGTCAAGGTCACCGTCTGGGACGAGAAGAAACTCGAACGGGAGGGCTTCGGCGGCATCCTCGGGGTCGGCAAGGGGTCCTCGCGCCCGCCGCGCCTGGTCAAGGTCGAATACGCGCCGGCCAGGGCCAAGGCCAAGCTGGCCCTCGTCGGCAAGGGCATCACCTTCGACTCCGGCGGACTCTCGCTGAAGCCGGCGGCCGGCATGCAGACCATGAAGTGCGACATGGCCGGCGCCGCCGTCGTCCTCAACGCCGTGCTCGCCGTCGCCGCGCTCGGGCTGCCCGTCAAGGTGACCTCGTGGCTCTGCCTTGCCGAGAACATGCCGTCCGGCACCGCCCAGCGGCCCTCGGATGTGCTCACCATGTACGGCGGCAAGACCGTTGAGGTGCTGAACACCGACGCCGAGGGCCGGCTGGTCATGGCCGACGGCATGGTGGCCGCCAGCCAGGAGGAGCCCGACGCCCTGATCGACGTGGCGACCCTGACCGGCGCCCAGATGATCGCCCTCGGCAACCGGGTCAGCGCGGTCATGGGCGATGAAGGGGTGCGCGACGCCGTCAAGGCGGCCGCGGACCGCGCCGGCGAGCTGTTCTGGACCATGCCGATCCCGGAGGAGCTGCGGGCCAGCCTGGATTCGCAGGTCGCCGACATCTCCAACCACGGTGAACGCTTCGGCGGCATGATGACGGCCGCCAGCTTCCTGCGCGAATTTGTCGGCGAGTCCGGCGGCAGCCCGATCCCCTGGGCGCACCTGGACATCGCCGGCCCGGCCTTCAACGAGGGTGCCCCGTACGGCTACACCCCGAAGGAGGGAACCGGCGTCGCGGTGCGCACCCTGGTGGCCTACGCGGAGGACGTCGTCGCCCGCTCCGAGTAGCACCCGTTACGCCAACTGCAGGCACTCCTGCAACCTGTGCGCCGCATGAGGCGCGTGTTTCTCATTACAATCGCCGCCGCCCGGCCTGCAGCAAGTGGAGCAGGCCGGGCCGTGGCGATAGGGTGAGACGAGATCATCACCACCCACCAATCACCAGGCGCGCCCCTCGGCGCGTCGTTCGATTACGCGAGGGAGCGTTTCCGTGGCCGATAAGGCAGCAGAGCAGGAATTCGATATTTTGGTCCTCGGGGGAGGCAGCGGCGGTTACGCGGCCGCGCTGCGCGCCGCCGGTCTCGGCATGTCCGTGGGCCTCGTGGAAAAAGCCAAGCTGGGCGGCACCTGCCTGCACAACGGCTGCATCCCCACCAAGGCGCTCCTGCACTCGGCGGAGATCGCCGAGAACGCCAAGTCCGCTGAGAAATACGGCATCAAGGCCAACTTCCTCGACGTCGACATGGCTGCAGTGAACGCGTACAAGGACGGCATCATCGCCGGCAAGTTCCGCGGCCTGCAGGGCCTGGTGAAGTCCAAGGGCATCACCGTCATCGAGGGCGAAGGCCGCCTGACCGGCAAGGATACCATCGAGGTCGCCGGCACCGCCTACCGCGGCAGGAACATCATCCTGGCCACGGGCTCCTACTCCCGCACCCTGCCGGGCCTCGAGATCGGCGGCCGGGTCATCACCTCCGACCAGGCCCTGACCCTGGACTACGTGCCCAAGAGCGCGGTCATCCTGGGCGGCGGCGTCATCGGCGTCGAGTTCGCCTCGGTGTGGAACTCCTTCGGCGTCGATGTGACCATCGTCGAGGGCCTGCCTTCCCTGGTCCCCAACGAGGACCCGGCGATCATCAAGAACCTGGAGCGCGCCTACAAGAAGCGCGGCATCAAGTTCAGCACCGGCATCTTCTTCGAGAAGGTCGAGCAGAACGAGAACGGCGTCGTCGTCACTCTGGCCGACGGCAAGACCTTCGAAGCGGACCTGCTGCTGGTCGCCGTCGGCCGCGGCCCGGTCACGGCCAACCTCGGCTTCGAGGAAGCCGGGATCACCATCGACCGCGGATTCGTTATTACCAATGAGCGCCTGCACACCGGCGTAGGCAACATCTACGCCGTCGGCGACATCGTTCCGGGCCTGCAGCTGGCGCACCGCGGCTTCCAGCAGGGCATCTTCGTGGCCGAGGAGATCGCCGGCCTGAACCCGGTGATCGTCGAGGACGTCAACATTCCGAAGGTGACCTACTGCGAGCCCGAGATCGCCTCGGTCGGCCTGACCGAGCCCAAGGCCAAGGAAAAGTACGGCGACGGCAACGTCGAGGTTCAGGAATACAACCTGGCCGGCAACGGCAAGACCTCGATCCTCGGCTCCTCCGGCCTGGTCAAGCTGGTCCGCGAAAAGGACGGCCCCATCGTGGGCGTGCACATGATCGGCGGCCGGATGGGCGAGCAGGTGGGCGAGGCCCAGCTCATCGTGAACTGGGAAGCGTACCCTGAGGACATTGCCGGGCTGATCCACGGCCACCCGACCCAGAATGAGGCTCTCGGCGAGGCCGCCATGGCCCTCGCCGGCAAGCCGCTCCACGGCTGACACAGACGTTTGCCGGCCGGATCAGCCTGGTCCGGCCGGCTGCAGGACCACCGCCACCAGCGCCACGGCTGGTGACAGAAGATCTACACAAGGAGAGACGGGGACGAAATGTCTGAAACCGTGAACTTGCCCGCCCTTGGTGAAAGCGTCACCGAGGGTACCGTCACCCGCTGGCTGAAGCAGGTCGGCGACCGCGTCGAGGTCGACGAAGCGCTGCTGGAGGTGTCCACCGACAAGGTCGACACCGAGATTCCGTCCCCCGTGGCCGGCGTCATCGAGGAAATCCTGGTGGCCGAGGACGAGACCGCCGAAGTCGGTGCCCCGCTGGTGCGCATCGGCGACGGCTCCGGCTCCGAGGCCAAGGACGACGGCGGCAGTGCCGCCAACCAGGAGGCCCCGGCCCAGGAGGCTCCCGCCGAGGAGACGCCCGAGCCCGCAGCGGAAGAGGCTCCCGCCCAGGACGCATCCGCATCGGGCTCCGCTGACGGCACCGACGTCACCCTCCCCGCACTGGGCGAGTCGGTGACCGAGGGCACCGTCACCCGCTGGCTGAAGCAGGTCGGCGATGATGTCGCCGTCGACGAGCCGCTGCTGGAGGTATCCACCGACAAGGTCGACACCGAGATCCCCTCCCCCGTGGCCGGCAAGCTGCTGGAGATCAAGGTCGCCGAAGACGAGACGGCTGAGGTCGGTTCCGTCCTCGCCGTGATTGGCTCCGGCGCGGACGCCCCCGCCAAGGCCGAGCCGAAGGAAGCCGAGCCGGTGGCCGCGGCGTCCAAGGACGAGCGCGAGGCTCCTGCCGCTGAGCCCGAGCCCAAGCAGGAAGCTCCCAAGCAGGAAGCTCCCAAGCAGGAAGCTCCCAAGCAGGAAGCCCCGAAGCAGGAAGCCCCGAAGCAGGAAGCGCCCAAGCAGGAGGCGGGCGACCGGTCGGAGGGCACCTACGTGACTCCGCTGGTGCGCAAGCTCGCCAACGAGCACGGCGTGGACCTGTCCGCCGTGAAGGGTTCCGGCGTTGCCGGCCGCATCCGCAAGCAGGACGTGCTGGACGCCGCCGAAGCCGCGAAGGCCAAGCAGGCCGCACCGGCTCCCGCCGCGGAGTCCAAGGCGCCCGCTGCAGCCGCTCCGAGCGCCGAGGCTTCGAAGCTGCGCGGCACCACGGTCAAGGCTCCGCGCATCCGGCAGACCATCGCCCGCCGCATGATGGAGTCCCTCGAGGAGTCCGCCCAGCTGACCCAGGTGCACGAGGTCGACATGACCCGCATCGCCAAGCTGCGCGACGCCGCCAAGGCGAACTTCCAGGCGCAGAACGGGGCGAAGCTGACCTTCCTTCCGTTCATCGCCAAGGCTGTGGTTGAGGCGCTGAAGCAGCACCCGAAGCTCAACGCGTCCTACGACGCCGAGAGCCAGGAGATCACCTACCACGACGCCGAGCATCTGGCGATCGCGGTGGACACTGAGAAGGGCCTGCTGGTTCCGGTCATCAACGACGCCGGCGACCTGAACATCACCGGCCTGGCCAAGAAGATCGCCGACGTCGGGGCGCGCACCCGCAGCAACAAGATCGGCCCGGACGAGCTCTCCGGCGGCACCTTCACGATCACGAACATCGGCAGCGTCGGGGCCCTCTTCGACACTCCGATCATCAACCAGCCGCAGGTGGGCATCCTGGGCACCGGTGCGATCGTCAAGCGTCCGATGGTCATCCAGGATGCGGATGGCAATGACACCATCGCCATCCGGTCGATGATGTACCTTTCGCTGACCTACGACCACCGCCTGGTGGACGGGGCGGATGCGGGCCGGTTCCTGCAGACGCTGAAGGCACGCCTGGAGGAGGGCAACTTCTCCGCGGATCTCGGCCTGTAGCCTTCCCGGGCACAGCTGAAGGGCCGGCCGGGCACTCCCCAAGGAGCGTCCGGCCGGCCCTTTTCCGTACCGGCTTCACGGACTTCTACGTGTTGTAGAACTGTTATCCGCCGGATTCGGAAATGCCAACACCGCGTCGGTAAGCTGGAGGCATGGACTTCCTTCACAGCTTCCTTGTCTTCCTGCACATCCTCGGTGCCGGCCTCATCGTCGGCCTCTGGATTGCCCGCATCAAGAACCCCACCGTGGTCCCCGGCCAGTTCCACGCAGCACTGCTGCAGCTGGTGACCGGCATCCTGCTCGTGGGCCTGAACGAGATGGGCGACGGCGCTGTCAACCACATGAAGGTGGGCGTCAAGCTCCTGATTGCCCTGGTCATCGCCGTCATGGCCTTCATCGGCCAGCGCCGCTACAAGAAGGACCAGCCCGTCGGCAAGGGCCTGGCCAACGGCGTCGGCATCCTCACCGTGGTCAACGTTGCGCTGGCCACCATGTGGAACTAGTCCATCCCGATTGCTTCGGGGCCCCTGCCGCGCCGCGGCAGGGGCCCCGCCCATTTAACGGGCCCTGCCCCTTGAGCAGGCACGGCACCGCCGCCTGCCGATCGTCCGGGCAGCACCGCTCCGCGGAGGGCCACCGCTTCCGGGCCGGCGGTCTGGATGCTCCGCGGGCGGCGCCCCTAGGATGAAATGTGACGCCGGTCCCGGTGCCGGCACCAGGTCCCCCGATTAAGGAGCATCATGGCTACAGTCCGATCAGCCCACACCGTCTGGAACGGCGACCTGTTCAACGGCAAGGGCGACGTCACCCTGGACAGCTCGGGGCTGGGCACCTACGACGTCACGTGGAAGGCACGCGCCGAGGAATCCGGCGGGAAGACCAGCCCGGAGGAGCTCATCGCCGCCGCCCACTCCGCCTGCTTCTCCATGGCCTTCAGCAACGCGCTGGCCGAAGCCGGCAAGACCGCCGAGCGGATCACCACCGACGCGAAGGTCAGCTTCGTACCCGGCACCGGCATCACCGGCAGCCATCTGACGGTCTCGGCGGTCGTGCCGGGCATCAGCGCCGAGCAGTTCCTCGACCTGGCCGAGAACGCCAAGGCCGGCTGCCCCGTCTCCCAGGCCCTGGCCGGCGTCGAGATCACCCTCGACGCCAGCCTCGAGTCCTAGGCCCTGCCGTCCTGCGGCCGCGGCCCAAGCGCCGGCGGCCGCAGCGACGGGTAGCCTGAACGTGCCGGCGGGCGGTCCGTCGGCAGTTCCGAGAGCATTTCCTTGAGGATGGCCACGCCCTGCTCCAGCTGCGGGTCCTCCCCCGCCGCCCACGCATGCGGCGGGAACGCCACCTCGATGTCCGGCTCCACGCCACGGTTCTCCACGCCGAAGCCGGCTCCGCCGCTGAACCAGTAGGCGTAGCGGGGCTGGTTCACCACCGTGCCGTCCGCCAGTGCGAAACGGTTGTCGATGCCGACGACGCCGCCCCAGGTCCGGGTGCCGATGACCGGGCCGATCCCGCGCAGCTTCACGATCTGGGTGATGATGTCGCCGTCGGATCCGGCGAACTCGTCAACCAGGACCACCACGGGCCCGCGCGGGGCGTGGGAGGGGTAGGACGTCGGTTCCTGCCCGCGCGGGAAGGTCCACGCGTTGACCTTGCGGCCGATCAGCTCCGCCACCAGCTGGGACGTGTGCCCGCCGCGGTTGCGGCGCACGTCGATGACCAGGGCGTCCTTGGCGGTTTCCGCGTCGAGGTCGCGGTGCAGCTGTGCCCAGCCGTTGGCGGTCATATCGGGGACGTGCAGGTAGCCGAAGCTGCCGTCGGAGGCCTCCCGGACCACGCGCCGGTTACCGTGGACCCAGTTCTGGTACCGCAGCCGTTCCTCGCTGCCGATCGGCACCACGGCGATCCGGCGGACGCTCCCGTCCTCCGGGCGCCGGACGGTCAGCTCCACGGTGCGCCCCGCGGCGTTGACCAGCAGGGCCGCAGGGCCCTGGGCCGCGGGTACGGCCACGCCGTCCACGGCCTCGATCACGTCGCCCGGATGGACGTCCGCCCCGGGGGCGCTCAGCGGCGACACCGCCTGCGGGTCGGAGCCTTCGGAGGCCAGCACCCGCCGCACCTCCCAGCCGCGTCCGGTGCGGTGCAGGTCGGCCCCGAGGAAGCCCTGGCCGGTGTACCCCCGTTCCCCGGCGGGCCGGGGCGTCACATACGCGTGCGAGGTTCCGAGTTCTCCGTGCATTTCCCAGAGCACGTCGACGAGGTCGTCATGCGAGCCGATCTGCTCGAGCAGCGGGCGGTAGCGGTCCCGGACCGCGTCCCAGTCGATGCCGGCCATGTCGTCGGCCCAGAAGAAGTCACGCTGCAGGCGCCAGGCCTCATCGAACTCCTGCCCCCAGACGGCGGCGGGATCCAGCAGGACCCGGATGCGGCCCAAGTCGACGTCCACGTTCTCCGGCGAATCCCCGTCGACCGGTGCAGCGGCCGGCACCGCGCGCACCCGGCGCTCGTGCACCAGCACAACGGTCTTTCCGTCCGCGCTGACTTCATAGGAGTCCGCGGCCGGCACCAGGACGGTGGTTTCGCGGCGGGCCAGGTCGAACCGTTCCAGCCGTGCCGCGGGATCCCGGTCCTGCGGGCGTGCACGGCCCTCGCCGGTGGTTCCGCTGCTCTCGCGCGCGAGCCACAGCAGCCCGCCGTCGACCGCGGTGAGGCTGTTATAGCGACCCTGGGCCACGGGCACGGGGATGATGCGGTCAGCGATGTTGGCGGGATCCACCCGCACCGGCTCCGGCTTCCCGTCTCCGGCGACGGCGGGGTCGTCGGAGGCGGCACCCGGTTCCTGCACCGCCGGCGGAGCCGGGTGGACGGAGGGACCGAACGGCGACGGCGTGTCCGCGGCCAGGGCCGTCAGGTAGGGCTTGGTGGACGACGGGAAGCTCAGGTCGAACCGGTGCGTGTCGTACACCGGATCGAAGCTGCGCTCGGAGAGGAAGGCAAGGAACTTCCCGTCGCGGGTGAACGACGGCGAATGGTCCGCGAACCGGCCGTCCGTGACGTCAACGGCGTCGCCGGAGCCTTCCACCGGCTGCAGCCGGATGCGGGTCCGCTCGGTGCCCGCCACCGGCTCCGCCCACGCCAGCCATCGGGCGTCCGGCGAGAACGCCAGATCGGTGACCGCTCCCCCGGAGGTTGCGGCCAGTTCAGTGAAGGAGCCGTCGGCGACGTCGAGCAGCAGCACCTGGCCCTGCTCGGTACCGGCCGCCACCCGGGAAGCGTCCGGGGCAACCGCCAGCGTGGCGATCCGGGTGGGCGCCGGCAGCGGGAACCGGCGTGTGCCCTGCGGCTGCTGCGCCTCAGGGACGGCAGCCGCCCCCGCGGCTTCCGTCGCCTGCTGCCCGGACGCGTCATCGGAGCGGTCCTCGTCATCTGCCGCTACGCCGGACCCGGCGGCGGCTTCCGCGGCGGGCAGGGTGCGCGGCAGTCCGGAGGAAGCGGCAACCGGCTTGGGCAGGGGCAGTTCCTCCTCCTCCCCGGTTTCCTCCGCCGGTGCGGGCGGCGCCTGGACGGCGTCGTCGGCCGCCGTGGCGGGCCGGGCCGGCGCGGCGTCGAACAGCGGGGCTATGCACAGGGTTTCCACGCCGTCGTGGTCGGAGACGAACACGGTCCGGTCTCCGCCCAGGGGCCGGCCCAGCCGTGCCCGCACGCCCGGAGTCGCCTCGATGGTGCGCGACGGCCCGTCGCGGTGGGTCAGCCAGTGAAGCGTGCCGTGGCTTTCCACGACGCTGGCCGTTCCGTCCGCGGCCGGAACCACACCGGCGAGGTGCGCGGCGACGTCCAGCGGGCGGGGCCGGCGTCCGGTGGCCGCGGAGCCCAGGCGGATGTCCAGCACCCGGGCCTCGGCGTCGAGCGAGTCAAGCAGCCAGATCCGGCCCGCGGACTCGAAAACGATGCGGCGGCCGTCGGTCGCGGCGTGCCGCGCGTAGAAGCCGTCGAAGTCGGTATGCCGCCGCAGGTCCCCGCCCTGCGGAGTCACGGAATAGAGGTTGCCGTAGCCCTCATGATCGGACAGGAAGGCGATCCTGTCGCCGATCCACATCGGATCGGAGAGGTTGCCGTCGAGCTCCGGGACCAGCCGGACGAATTCGCCGCTGCCGTCGCGGTCGATCCAGAGCCGCCCGGCGGTTCCGCCGCGGTAGCGCTTCCACCAGGCCTGCTCCCGGGTGATGACGGTGCCGACGAGGACGGGACGCTCATCGCCCACCGCCGGGCCGTGCACCACGGTGTCCGCCGGCCCGAAGGGCAGCAGGCGCGGCGCGGAGCCGTCCAGCGGGACCTCGTAGGCACGGGGCAGCCGGCGGTCCTCGTGGCCCGCCGGGCTGGTGGCCAGGACGTGGCCGGCCGGCGTGAAGCCCCTGACCCGGGTGTTCTGGGTGCCCCAGAACGTGAGCTGGCGGAACTGCCCTCCTTCAACGTCCGCCGAGACCACCTCCGGGGCGCTGCCCTGGATGACCGTCCACGCGATCGTGCTGCCGTCCGGCGAGAAGCGCGGATTCGCGGCGGGAAGCTGCAGGGCGGAGAGGCGCCAGGCACGTCCGCCGTCCACCGGGGCGAGCCAGACGTCGTTCTCGGCCACGAAGGTCACCAGGCCGTCGTGCAGGTGCGGGTATCGCAGATAGGGAAGTGGGCTCATGAATCCGATCCTATCGGCCGGTGCCCCTGCGGCCCGGTCAGGGCGCGTCCGGGAACACGTCGCGGATCAGCCACCCGCCCTCCCCCTGCACCAGCTGCAGGACAACCCGCTGGGTGACCGGCCCCTCCGTGGTCCGTACCGCTGCTCCGGCCAGGTCCCGCTCCTCCCAGCCCGGAACGGACAGCTCCAGCCGGACCAGCGCTGCACCGGCGTCGCGCTGCAGTACCTCCACGGCCAGGACCTTCGGCTCCCCGGCGGGAATGAGTCGGCGGCCTGCGGCCTGCAGGCGGTCCACCTGCGCGGCGTCGGCCTTCATCGCCGGCGAGTCCGGCTCGTTGACCCGTCCGAGCGCCGCGGCGTCCGCCGAGGCAAGGGCCTGCATCCGGAGCCGCGCCAGTTCGGCCACCGCGCTGCCGGGATCATCCGGCACCCCGGCGGACGCAGCCGGCGCCGGGCCGCCGCCCGCCGGAGACGGGTCCCCCGTTGGGCTGCCTGCTGAGGCTCCCTCTTCCGGCGTCCTGGCCTCAGGAGCGGCGGTTGCGGGGTCCCGGGGATCCGGGCCGCCGGCCTGCGGCCGGGTCTCCGGCGGCGCGCCCGGTCCCGGTGCAGCGGTTCCCCGCACCGCCGCCGGACGCGGCTGTGCGGCGTCCCGCGACATGGAATCTCCGGGACCGCCCAGCAGCCCGGGGGCCGCCACCGCGACGACGGCCAGGACCGCCACGACGGCGGCGGCGCCCGTTGCCGCGATCAGAAGCGCCCGGCTGCCCGCACGGGCCCCGGACGATGCCCGGCCCCATCGCCGTCCTCTCCGCCAGGGATGCGGGGTGCCGCCGTACCCGGCCAGCCGTACCCGCAGCCGGCGCAGGCCCCGCCGGCGCGGTTCCGCCGAGGGACGCCGGTGCCGGGTGCGCAGGATCGGCAGTTCGCTCACATGGGCCCCCGGAACCAGATCCAGCGGAGCGGGAGGTGCCGCGGCGTAGACCAGGCGGGCCAGTTCATCGGCTCCGGGGCGCTGCCGCGGGTCCTCGGCCAGGCCCGCCTCAAGGGCCGCAGCCAGCTGGACCGGCACGTCGGACCGCAGCACGGGAAGCGGAGCCCTGCGTTTCCCGGGCGGCGGGGGCGCCCCCGTGAGCAGGTACCAGCCCACCGCGCAGAGGGCGAAGACATCGGAGGAAAGGTTCAGCAGGGGCCCGTCCTGCGCCGCCGGATCCTCGAACCCCGGGGTGCCGGCCGGGGCCTGGCCGGCGCCGAGCAGGCGGACGGCCCCCAGGTCCGCCAGCAGCGGGCGGCCCTCGGCGTCAAAAAGCACGTTCGACGGCGAGACGTCGCCGTGCGCCGCTCCCTGCCCATGCAGGCAGGCGAGGGCCTGGGCGATGCCCACCAGCACCGTCACGGCCTCGCCCACCGGCAGGGACCCGCGCGCGGACACCATGGCGGCCGCGCTGCCGCCCGCAGCGTATTCAAGCAGCAGGGCCGGGCCCTGGTCGGTGTCGAGGATGCCCTCGATGCGCAGCAGGTTTTCGTGCCGGTACCGGGACAGGACGTTGGCCTCACGGCGGATCTCGAAAGTCGCGGCATCCCCCACCGTCCGGAGCCCCACTTTGAGGGCGGCAGGTCCGCCGGGGCCCTCCACAAGCCAGACCCGGCTGGCCGATCCGGCGCCGAGATATCGGCGGACCCGCAGTCCGGGGCCGGGATCCGGAGGCGCCGGGGTTTCAGCAGCGGCGGAAACCGACGGCGGCCTGTCAGCCCCGGCCGAAGCGGCGTGGGAACGGTGTCCGGGAGAGTCCATGCGCCATGTTTAGCGCATCGTTTTCCGCACTGCCGGGCCTGTCCACAAGTAGGCCGGGCGCGGCTCGGCGTAAGAAGGGTGATCCATACCGCAAAGGGGTCTAGGCTGTTGCGCATGGCATTGGAGTTCTCGCGCATCGGGCTGGATCCGAACTTCGTGGATTACCTGGAGGGCTGGGAACACCAGCGGCGGCTGCATGCAGCCGTGCTGGCGGACGATGCCCCCGACACCGTGCTGCTTTTGGAGCACGCCGCCGTCTATACGGCGGGCAGGCGGACGGAACCGCATGAGCGCCCCTTTGACGGCACTCCGGTGGTCAACGTCGACCGCGGCGGCAAGCTCACCTGGCACGGTCCGGGCCAGCTCGTCGGCTACCCGATCGTGCGGCTGGCGGATCCGGCGAGGGTGGCCGACTACGTTGACACGTTGGAAGACGCCCTCATTGCGGTGCTGGCCGGCTACGGCCTGTCCGGTGAACGGATAGCGGGGCGATCCGGCGTGTGGATCCGCGGCGTCGACGGCGCCGCGGACCGGAAGATCGCCGCCATCGGCATCCGGATCGACCACGGCGTGACCATGCACGGGTTCTCGCTGAACTGCAGCAACGACCTGGCACCGTACGCCCAGATCATCGCCTGCGGCATCACCGATGCCGGCACCACCTCCCTGTCGGCCGAGCTCGGCCGCACCGTCACCCCGGCGGACGTCCTCCCCCGGGTCGAACACGAACTGAGCCTGCGCAGCGCGCGGCTCACCGGCGCCGGCGCGCCGCTGGAAGGAGCCACGCCATGACCATCGCCCCCGAGGGCCGCCGCATGCTGCGGATTGAACAGCGCAACTCCGCCGTGCCGGTGGAGCGCAAGCCGGAATGGATCAAGGCCAAGGTGCACCTGGGCCCGGAGTACGTCGAACTCAAGCAGCAGGTGAAGCAGGAGGGCCTGCACACCGTCTGTGAGGAAGCCGGCTGCCCCAACATCTTCGAATGCTGGGAGGACCGTGAGGCCACGTTCCTCATCGGCGGCTCCGAATGCACCCGGCGCTGCGACTTCTGCCAGATCGACACCGGCAAGCCCTCCCCCGTCGACCTGCTGGAGCCGCTGAAGGTGGCCCGCTCCGTGCAGTCCATGAACCTGCGCTACGCGACGGTCACCGGCGTCGCCCGTGACGACCTGGCCGACGAAGGGGTTTGGCTCTACGCCGAGACCATCCGCAAGATCCACGAACTGAACCCCGGCACCGGCGTCGAGATCCTGATCCCGGACTTCTCCGGCCGCCCCGAGCACATCCAGGCCATCTGTGACGCCGCCCCGGAGGTCTTCGCCCACAACGTCGAGACGGTGCCGCGGCTGTTCAAGCGCATCCGGCCCGCCTTCCGCTATGAACGGTCCCTGGACGTCATCACGCAGGGGCAGAAGCTGGGCATGGTCACCAAATCCAACCTGATCCTCGGCATGGGCGAGACCCGAGAAGAGCTCTCCGAAGCGATGCGCGACCTGCAGGAGGCCGGCTGCGACCTGCTCACCATCACCCAGTACCTGCGGCCCAGCGAACGGCACCTGCCGGTGGACCGCTGGGTGAAGCCCGAGGAGTTCGTCGACCTCCGTGACGAAGCGCTGGAGATGGGATTCCTGGGCGTCATGAGCGGGCCCCTGGTGCGTTCGTCCTACCGTGCCGGCCGTCTCTGGGCCACCGCCATGCGCCGCAAGGGCCTGGAGCTGCCCGCGCATCTGGCCCACATCGAAGACGCCGGCACCACCCTGCAGGAGGCCTCCTCGGTCCTGGCCCGCCGCTGAGCCCGTCCGGCTCCGCGCCGGGACGGCCCGCCGTCTTCCGATCTTGCCCTCCTGACCGTTCCGCCCGCCCCCGCCGTCGGGCCCGGCGCATGCCTGATGCTGCCGTCGGGTCCCGGCACCATCACGTAGAATTGACGCATTATGGCCAACAGCACTGACCCCGACGCATCCAAGACTCCCCGCCGCGGCGTCTTCTCCCGCAAGCCCAAGGAGAAGAAGAACAAGGAACCGGGCCGGTTCAAGCAGATGGGCGACATCTTCCGGATGACGCGCCGGAACGACCCGAACCTGGTCTGGATCATGGTGGGCGTGTTCCTCGGCGTCGTCGCCGTGGGCCTGCTGATTGGCCTGCTGATCAACAACTGGATCACGATGCTGATCATCGCGATCCCGCTGGGCCTGCTCGGAGCCATGCTGGTGCTCTCCCGCCGCGCCGAGCGTGCCGCCTTCGGCCAGCTTGAAGGCCGTCCCGGTGCCGCCGGCGCTTCGCTGAGCGTGCTGCGCCGTGGCTGGATCGTGGAGGAGCAGCCCGTGGCGGTCAACCCCCGCAGCCAGGACGCGGTCTTCCGTGCCATCGGCCGGCCGGGCATCGTCTTGGTGACCGAAGGGCCCGCAACCCGTGTGCGGACCCTGGTCGACGGCGAACGGCGGCGCATGTCCCGCATCGTGCCCAACGTTCCGGTCCACGTCATCCAGACCGGCCGCGGCGAGAACCAGGTGCCGCTGCAGCAGGTCGCCAAGAAGATGAAGAAGATGGACAAGGCCCTGACCAAGCAGGAGGTCCAGGCCGTCAACAAGCGCCTGGCGGCCCTGGGCAGCAAGCTTCCGATCCCCAAGGGCATCGACCCGTACAAGGCCCGCCCCGACCGCCGGGCCATGCGCGGACGCTGACCGCCCGCCGCCGTCACAAATGCGGAAGGCCCCCCGGATTTCTCCGGGGGGCCTTCCGCATTTTGTGCAGAATTTGAAGATGATGTGCGACGGCGGCCGCCGCGCGCTGCCGGAACGGTTCCGGGCCGCGGATCAGGAGCGGGAGCGGAAGTCGACCTTGACGAGCACGGTGCCCATCGCCCGGTCGTGCAGGCCGCGCTGGTCGGCGTCGAGGATCAACGCCGGCACCACGAGGCAGAGCAGCACCGTCCGGACCACGCCGGCCAGGGGGCCGGCCGGCCCGCCGCTGAGTTTCTGCACCTGCATGCCGAAGATGCGGTGGCCGACGCTGAAGCCCAGCAGGCCGACCAGCAGGATCTGCTCCACCGCGAAGACCACGAGGATGGAGATCTCTGTTCCGCCGAAGAAGGCATAGGCGATCAGGGAGGCCAGCGCCCAGTCCAGGGCCAGCGCTCCCACCCGGGGTCCTACCCGGGCGATTGATCCCGGGCCGGTGGGCGGCAGGCCGAGCCTGCGTCCGGGCCATTGCGATTCGTCTGTCGGCGGGCCCTGCAGCCAGGAGCCGATGTCTCTTCTGTCAACCACCGTTTAAGCCTACCCGCGATGGCCGTGCCGGGGCCGCCCGGGCCGGGCCGGGGACCTTTTATCAGGTTGCTGGGCGTTCCGCGATAGGGTGGAAAAAGAACCCGGTTCACCGTAACGTCCCGGAAACAAATGCGTCATGGACGGGAAATCGGCGGCCCATAGAGTGCTGTTCAAGCGCAGGGCGGCCGTCCCGTCCGGTCGCCGGAGGCCCCGCCACAGGGCGCACCTCCACCCATACAGGTAAAAGGAGCACAGAAACGATGTTCAAGAACGCGGACGAGGTCCTCCAGTTCATCGCCGAAGAAGATGTGAAGTTTGTCGACATCCGGTTCACCGACCTGCCGGGCGTGCAGCAGCACTTCAACGTCCCTGCCAAGACCGTCGACGCGGACTTCTTCGTGAACGGCCAGCTCTTCGACGGGTCCTCCATCCGCGGCTTCCAGGGCATCGCCGAGTCGGATATGCAGCTGATTCCCGATGTGACCACCGCGTTCATCGACCCCTTCCGCGTCGAGAAGACCCTGGCCCTGAACTTCTCCATCGTGAACCCGCGCACCGGCGAGCCCTACCACCGTGATCCCCGCGGCGTCGCCGAGCGTGCCGAGGCCTACCTGGCGTCGACCGGCATCGCCGATACCGCCTTCTTCGCCCCCGAAGCCGAGTTCTTCATCTTCGACAACGTCCAGTACGAGTCCAAGCCGGAGGGCAGCTTCTACAAGGTCGATTCCATCGAGGCTCCGTGGAACACCGGCCGCGAGGAGGCCGGCGGAAACCTGGGCAACAAGACTCCCTTCAAGGGCGGCTACTTCCCCGTCTCCCCCGTCGACAAGCAGGCCGACCTGCGCGACGCGATCTGCGTGGAGCTGGACAAGGCCGGCCTCGAGGTCGAGCGCTCCCACCACGAGGTCGGCGGCGCCGGCCAGGCGGAGATCAACTACAAGTTCACCACCCTGACGCACGCCGCTGATGCGCTGCTGAAGTTCAAGTACATCGTCAAGAACGTCTCCAACGCCTGGGGCAAGTCCGCGACCTTCATGCCGAAGCCGATCTTCGGTGACAACGGCTCCGGCATGCACTGCCACCAGTCGCTGTGGAACGGCGGCGAGCCGCTGTTCTACGACGAGAAGGGCTACGCCGGGCTCTCCGACATCGCCCGCTGGTACATCGGCGGCCTGCTGGCCCACTCCTCGGCCGTGCTGGCCTTCACCAACCCGACGGTGAACTCCTACCGCCGCCTGGTCAAGGGCTTCGAGGCTCCCGTGAACATGGTCTACTCACAGGGCAACCGCTCCGCCGGCATCCGCATTCCGATCACCGGCTCGAACCCGAAGGCCAAGCGCATCGAGTTCCGCGCGCCGGACCCCTCCTCCAACCCGTACCTGGCCTTCGCCGCGCAGCTGATGGCCGGCCTGGACGGCATCCGCAACCGCATCGAGCCGGAGGCCCCGATCGACAAGGACCTCTACGAGCTGCCCGCTGAAGAGGCCAAGAACATCAAGAAGGCTCCCGGCTCGCTCGAGGAGGCGCTGGACGCTCTCGAGGCTGACAACGAGTTCCTGCAGGCCGGCGGGGTGTTTACCCAGGACCTGATCGACACCTGGATCGAATACAAGCGCGAGAACGAGATCAAGCCGCTGCTGCTGCGCCCGAACCCCTACGAGTTCGAGCTCTACTACGGCTGCTGATCCCGTTCCGGCCCCGGGCCGGTACTGATCACCGAAAGTCCCCGTCTCCCGCCCTTTGGCAGGAGGCGGGGACTTTCCGCATCCGGTGCGCCGACGGCCGCTGCCCGATGACTCACGACCAACGGCAAAGGACCCCGCCCCGGCTGCTGCCGTGACGGGGTCCGATCTGTCCGTGCGCCCCCCGGGACTCGAACCCGGAACCCATTGATTAAGAGTCAATTGCTCTGCCAGTTGAGCTAGAGGCGCATGCTTTGCGGCGAACCGCAACGACGAATAACTCTACCATCCCCTTGCCGGATCTCCCAATCCGGCAGCCCCGGCGCTGCGACCGCCGGTACGACGGCGGTGCGTTCCCCTGGGTTCGGAACGCACAGCCGTCGTCGGCCGGTACGCCGGCCTAGAGGACCTTGGCCAGGAAGTCCTGCAGGCGGGGAGCCTGCGGGTGGTCAAACAGCTCCGCGGGGGTGTTCTCCTCCACGATGTAGCCGTCCGCCATGAAGATGACCCGGTCCGCCACTTCGCGGGCGAAGCCCATTTCGTGGGTGACCACGACCATGGTCATGCCTTCCCGGGCAAGGTCACGGATGACCTGCAGCACCTCGCCCACCATCTCCGGGTCCAGGGCGCTGGTGGCCTCGTCGAAGAGCATGATGTCCGGCTGCATGGCCAGGGCACGGGCGATCGCCACGCGCTGCTTCTGGCCTCCGGAGAGCTGCGCGGGGCGGGCATCGGCCTTGTCGGCCAGCCCCACCCGGTCCAGCAGGTCCAGGGCCCGCTGCCGCATCTCCGCCTTCGGGCCCTTCTTCAGCTCCACCGGCGCCAGCATGATGTTCTCCAGCACGGTCATATGCGGGAACAGGTTGAAGTGCTGGAAGACCATGCCGATGTGCTGGCGCACCTTGTTCAGGTCCACCTTGGGGTCGGTCAGGTCGAACCCGTCGACGACGACCGTGCCGGCGGTGATGTCCTCCAGCTTGTTCAGGCAGCGCAGGAAGGTCGACTTGCCCGAGCCGGAGGGGCCGATCACGCAGACCACCTCGCCCTCGGCCACGGCCGCGTCGATGCCCTTGAGGACTTCATTGGATCCGTAGGACTTCTTCAGCCCTCGGACGTCGATCTTGTTCACTTGTTGAACCTCTTATCCAGCACGTTCGCCAGCTGGGTCAGCAGCGTGATGACGATGAAGTACAGGGCTGCGATGATCAGCAGGACCTCGGCGGTGCGGAAGTTGACCGCGTAGATCTGCTGGGCCTGGTAGGTCAGCTCCGCGAAGCCGATGACGGCCAGCAGCGACGTGTCCTTCAGGGTAATGACGAACTGGTTGATGAACGAGGGCGTCATGATCTTCACGGCCTGCGGAATGATGACCTTCTGCATGGTCTTGCCGTAGCCCAGGCCCAGGCTGCGGGCCGCTTCCATCTGGCCCGGATCGACGGACTGGATGCCGCCGCGCACGATCTCGGTCATGTAGGCGCCGGCGTTCAGGCTCAGGGTCAGCACGCCGGCGGTCAGCACGTCCACCGGCTGTCCGATGATCTGCGGCAGGCCGAAGTAGAAGAAGAAGGCCTGGACCAGCACCGGGGTGCCGCGGAAGATGCTCACATACGTGGTGGCCACGCCGCGCAGGACGCGGTTGGCGCTGACCTTGAAGAAACCGAAGATCACGCCCAGGATCAGGGCGAAGAGCAGCGAGAGGGCCGTGGCGAGCAGGGTCAGTCCCAGGCCCTTGGCGAAGGCCGGGGCGTTGTCCTTGAGCAGGGCCCAGAAGCTCGTGTCGGCGGCGCCGGCGTCGAGGTAGGTGTCCAGGATCTCCTGGTAGCGCCCGCTCTCCTGCAGCTCGGCGAGGCCCTCGTTGAAGGCCGCCAGCAGTTCCGGGTTGGTGCCCTTGTTGACCGCGAAGCCGTAGGAGCTGCCGGCTTCCTTGTCGGTGACGGTCTTCAGCCCGTTGCCGGACTTGATGCCGTAGGCCAGCACCGGGTAGTCATCGAAGACGGCCACGGAGGCGCCGGACTTCACGTCGTCGTACATCTGCGCCGACTGGGCGAAGGCGATGACCTCGAACCCGTACTCATCCGCGATGGACTCGGCGAAGGTCTGGCCCTCGGTGCCGGTCTTGACCGCCACCCGCTTGCCCTCGAGGTCCTCGTACCCGCCGACCTCGTCGTTGCTCTCGGCCACGGCCATCTGGACGCCGGACTCGAAGTACGGATCCGAGAAGTCGAAGATCTGCCGGCGCTCGTCCGTGATGGACATGCCGGCGATCACGCCGTCGACCTGGTTGGACTGCAGTGCCTGCAGCGCGGCGTCGAAGCCAAGCGAGCGGACTTCCACGTTGAAGCCCTGGTTCTCGGCGATCTCGTTGATCAGGTCCATGTCGATGCCCACGAGCTCGCCGTCCTGGCGGAACTCGAAGGGAGCGAACGTGGTGTCGGTGCCGATGACGAAGGTTTTGCCTTCGGCTGTCTCGGCGGCGTGTGCCCCTGGTGCCGGCAGTCCCAGCAGCAGCGCGAAGGCGGCCAGAACGGCAACCAGCGGCGCAGCCAGGCGTGCCGGGCCGGTCAGGGCCCGTTTTCCGCTGTGCAAAGTGTTTCTCCTAGCTCTGGATCGCGGTCGGTGGACCGCTGAAAAACCTCCTAGAGCCTACCGAGCCAAAGGCCGCTGCAACGAACCGGCGGGGCCGCGGGGCCTGCCCGCACGGCCGCTCAGCCGTAGAAATGCTCCTCGAACACGTGCCGGGCCCGGCGGGTCAGGCGGAGGTAGTCCTCTTCCAAAACCCCGCCCTGACCTGCGGCATAGCCGCACCAGCGGGCGACGGCGTCCAGGTCGCGGCGGGATGCGGGCAGCACATCGGGGTTCCGTCCGCCGCGGATAACATTTGCGCTACGAATGCGCCCGGCCAGCTGCCAGGCCTCCCGCAGGGTCTGCACGTCCTCGGCCGGCAGCAGCCCCGCGTCCTCGATGGCGTCCAGCGCCGGAAGCGTGGCGGTGGTCCGCAGCGCGGGCCGGGCATGGGCCTGCTGCAGCTGGAGCAGCTGCACCAGCCACTCCACGTCGGTCAGCCCGCCGCGGCCCAGTTTCAGGTGCCGCGAGGGGTCCGCCCCGCGGGGCAGGCGCTCGGCTTCCACCCTGGCCTTCACCCGCCGGATCTCGCGTGCATCCTCCTCCGAGAGGTGCTCCGGGTACCGCACCGGATCCACCATCTTCAGGAAGTCCGCACCCAGGTCATCGTTGCCGGCCATCTGCCGTGCCCGCAGGAGGGCCTGCGCTTCCCAGATCAGGGACCAGCGCTGGTAATACTCGCGGTAGGAATCCAGGGAGCGAACCATCGGACCGTTGCGTCCCTCGGGACGCAGCGCGGCGTCCAGGCTCAGGGTGCGTTCGGCCAGCACGGCGGGGGTGACCGGCTGCTGCAGCAGGGCCGAGAGGCGGGTCACCAGCCGTTCCGCCTGCGCCTGCGCCGCGGCGGCGTCGGCGCCGGGATGCGGCCGGTGCACGAAGAGCACGTCGGCGTCGGAGCCGTAGCCGATCTCCCGCCCGCCCTGCCGGCCCATGGCCACCACCAGCAGATCGGTCAGGGCGGGAGTGCTGCGGTACTCCTCGAGCTCGGCGATGTGGAGGGCTCCCGTGACGGCGGCCCGGTCGGCGTCCGAAAGGGCCCTGCCCACCTCCTCCTGGGTCAGCAGCCGGGCGCTGTCGGCAATGGCGATGCGCAGCATTTCCCGGCGCCGGATCAGCCGGACCAGGCGGATGGCCTCTCCCGCTTCCGGGTGCCGGGCAACCTTGGCGCGGATTTCCTGCCACTGGGCGTCGAAGGACCGCGGGGCCAGGTCCTTGTCGGTGCCGAGCCATGCTGCGGCCTCGGGCGAGACCTCCAGCAGATCGGTGATGAACCGGCTGGAGGACAGGATGCTGCACAGCCGCTCCCCGGCGGCCGCGGAGTCCCGCAGCATGCCCAGGTACCAGTGGGAGTCCCCGAGGGATTCGCTGAGCCGCCGGAACCCGAGCAGGCCGGCATCGGGGTCCACGCCGTCGGCCAGCCAGCCCAGCAGGACCGGCAGCAGCTGCCGCTGGAGCCGGGCGCGCCGGGTGACGCCGTTCGTCAGCGCCTCGATGTGGCGCATGGCGCCCTTGGGGTCGGCGTAGCCCAGGGCCGCGAGCCGTGCCTGTGCGGCCTCCGGCGTCAGCCGCACCTCGTCGTCGCTGAGGTTGGCGGCGGTGTTCAGCAGCGGGCGGTAGAAGATGCTCTCGTGCAGGCCGCGGACCCGCCGGCGGATGCGCATCCATTCCTCGGTAAGCCGCTGGGCTGAAGGGCGCACCCGGGTCAGTGAACCGGAGACGGCCTTGTCCAGGGCGCGCAGTGCGTCCTCGCTCTCGGGCACCAGGTGGGTGCGGCGCATCTGCGTCATCTGGATGCGGTGTTCGAGCACGCGCAGCCAGCGGTAGGCCGCGTCGAAGTCCACGGCGTCCTCGCGGCTGATGTACCCGCCCTCGTTCAGGGCGGCGATCGCAGCGGTGGTGCTGCGCAGCCGCAGGGACTCGTCCACCCGGCCGTGCACCAGCTGCAGCAGCTGGACGGTGAACTCCACGTCCCGCAGCCCGCCGGTGCCCAGTTTCAGCTGCCGCGATGCCTCGGCCGGCGGGATGTGCTCGGTGACACGGCGGCGCATGGCGCGCACCGAGTCAACGAAACCCTCCCGTTCGGAGCTGGACCAGATCAGCGGTGCGACGGCTTCCTCGTAACGCCGGCCGAGATCCAGGTCGCCGGCGACGGCACGGGCCTTCAGCAGGGCCTGGAACTCCCAGGTCTGGGCCCACCGGCGGTAATAGTTCAGGTGCGAGTCGAGGGTGCGCACCAGCGGCCCGTCGCGTCCTTCGGGCCGCAGGTTCGCGTCCACCTCCCAGAGCCCGGGTTCGGCCGCCGGGGAGTTGATCACCCGGGCAATTCCGGAGGCCAGGGCGGTGCCGATGCGCGCGGCAAGGGACTCGTCCAGTCCGGGCGCATCAATGACGTAGATGACGTCCACGTCGGAGATGTAGTTCAACTCCCCCGCCCCGCACTTGCCCATGCCGATCACGGCCAGGCGCACCGCCGCGATGTCCTGCGGGTCGTACTGGGCGGCGAGTTCGGCCCGCGTCACCGCGAGGGCGGCTTCGAGGGCGGCGGCGGCCAAGTCGGCCAGTTCCTGCCCGACGGCGGGCATCGCGTCGGTGGGCGACGCCGCGCCCAAATCCCGCACGGCCAGATCCACCAGATGCCGCCGGTACGCGGTGCGCAGGGAAGCCCAGGCCTCCGGCCCGGAGGCGCCTGCCACGGGGTTGGGCACCACGCGCGCCTGGACGGCGTGCAGCAGCGAGGCGCGGAGCCGGTCCGCGGGCACGGCCGACGGTTCGGCGCGCAGCGGAACCAGCGCGGCGTCGGCTGCCTCGGGGTGGCGGACCATGAACTCGCCCAGGGCCTCGGAGGCACCGAGGACCCGGAACAGCGCCTCGGATTCATCGACGCCCGCATTGACCACGGCGGCGAGGTCCGGGCGGCGCTCCAGCAGCCGCACCAGCCCGAACAGCGCGGCATCCGGGCTGGCCGCGCAGGCCAGCCCCGCGAACAGGGCCTCGTCGTCGACGCCTTCCAGCTCACGCGCGGCAAGGAACCGCGAGCCCTTGTCGAGGTCGGCGAATCCGGCCGCAATCAGGCGCCTGGTCAGGCTCATGGTCACTCCTCCTAGAGGATGCCCAGGTTCTTCTTCAGCTCGAACTGGGTGACGTGGTGCCGGTACTCGTTCCACTCCGCGCGCTTGTTGCGGAGGAAGGATTCGAAGACCTGCTCGCCGAGGATCCCGGCGACCAGCTCGGAGTCCTCCATGGTGCGGACGGCGTCGTGCAGGCTCGCCGGCAGCGGGTCATGGCCCATCGCCCGGCGCTCGGCCGGCGACAGGCTGTCGATGTCGTCCTCGGCGCCCGGCGGCAGCTCGTAGCCTTCCTCGATGCCCTTCAGGCCGGCACCCAGCAGCACCGCGTAGGACAGGTACGGGTTCGCGGCGGAGTCGATGCCGCGGTACTCGATGCGGGCGGACTGGCCCTTGTTCGGCTTGTACAGCGGCACGCGCAGCAGCGCGGAGCGGTTGTTGTGCCCCCAGGACACGTAGCTGGGGGCTTCCCCGCCGCCCCAGAGCCGCTTGTAGGAGTTCACGAACTGGTTGGTGACGGCGGTGAACTCCGGCGCGTGGCGCATGATCCCGGCCATGAACTGGCGGGCGGTCTTGGACAGCTGGTACTCCGCGCCGGCTTCGAAGAAGGCGTTGGTGTCTCCCTCAAAGAGCGAGAAGTGGGTGTGCATGCCCGAACCGGGGTGGTCCGAGAACGGCTTGGGCATGAAGGTGGCGTAGCAGTCGGTCATCAGCGCCACCTCCTTGATCACCGTGCGGAAGGTCATGATGTTGTCTGCGGTCTGCAGGGCGTCGGCGTAGCGCAGGTCGATCTCGTTCTGGCCCGGACCGGCCTCATGGTGGCTGAACTCCACGGAGATCCCCACGGCCTCGAGCATGGACACCGCGCGGCGGCGGAAGTCCTGGGCGACGCCGCCGGGGACGTGATCGAAGTAGCCGCCCTGGTCCACCGGCTCCGGTTCGCCGTTCGGTCCGATCGCGTCCGAGCGCAGCAGGTAGAACTCGATCTCGGGATGGGTGTAGCAGGTGAACCCCATGTCGGCGGCCTTGGCCAGCTGGCGCTTGAGCACGTTGCGCGGATCCGCCGCGGAGGGCTGTCCGTCGGGGGTAAGGATGTCGCAGAACATGCGCGAGGTCTGCTCCTGCTCGCCGCGCCAGGGCAGGATCTGGAAGGTGGACGGATCCGGCTCCACCAGCATGTCGGACTCGAACACACGGGCCAGGCCCTCGATGGAGGATCCGTCGAACCCGAGGCCCTCCTCGAACGCTCCCTCGACTTCGGCCGGCGCCAGCGCCACCGATTTCAGCGAGCCGACGACGTCGGTGAACCACAACCGCACAAACCGGACATCGCGCTCTTCGATGGTGCGCAGAACGAATTCCTGCTGGCGGTTCATCCCTACCTCTTTCCGTCTGAATCGTCTTCCCGAGGCGCCGGCAGATCCGGCGTGCTCAACCTGTCCTCACTCTACCGGCGGGACCGGCCGGATCATGCCGCCGCCGCCGGCGGCGACCGCAGGTTACACCGCGCGAAGGCCGCGACGGCGTCCCGGGCCGATAGGCTGGGCAGCATGAGCAGCCAAGAACAGCCCGCACCCTACTCAGGCGCGCAGGGTGCGCCCGCGGCATCCGCCGCCGCCCCGCGCCGTGTGCGCACCTTCCACCTGCAGCAGATCAAGGACAGCGGCGGCCGGTTCGCCATGCTGACTTCCTATGACCAGTACACGGCCGGCATCTTCGACGCCGCAGGCATCGAAGTGCTGCTGGTCGGAGACTCGGCCGCGAACAACGTGATGGGCCACGCCACCACCCTGCCCATCACCCTGGACGAGATGCTGGTGTTCTGCCGCGCGGTGACCGCCGGCGCCTCCCGGGCGCTGGTCGTCGCCGACCTGCCCTTCGGCAGCTACGAGGTCTCCCCCGCCCAGGCCATCGGGTCCTCGGTGCGGCTGATGAAGGAAGGCCTGGTGCACGCCGTGAAGATGGAGGGCGGGCGGCACTACGCCGAACACGTCCGGGCCATGACGGCCGCCGGCATTCCGGTGATGGCGCATGTGGGCTTCACCCCGCAGAGCGAACACTCCCTGGGCGGCTACCGCGTCCAGGGCCGCGGCGACGCCGCGCAGCAGGTCATCGACGACGCCGTCGCCCTGGCCGAGGCCGGGGCCTTCTGCGTGCTGATGGAAATGGTGCCCGCCGACGTGGCGGCCGCCGTCGACGCCGCCGTCCCGGTGCCCACGATCGGCATCGGCGCCGGCAACGCCACCACCGGGCAGGTGCTCGTCTGGCAGGACATGGCCGGAATGGGCGAGGGCCGGACGCCCCGGTTCGTCAAGCAGTTCGCGGATGTGCGCACCCTGCTCACCGACGCCGCCCGCAGCTACGCCGACGAGGTGCGCTCCGGCACGTTCCCGGGCCCGGAGCACAGCTTCTAGCCCCGCGGCCGGTCCGCCGCGCCGGGCGCTGCGGGATGGGCGCCGGACCGGAGCTAGAAGAACCGGTTCTCCTCGTCCTCCTCGTCCCACTTCTCGTTGCGGGCACGGACCTTCTCCAGGGCCCGCTCCGCCTCCTCACGGGTGGGATAGGGGCCGATCAGCTTCCGCCAGTCGGACTGCGGCCCCTTCTCGACCTCGTGCGTGACGACGTTGTACCAGTACTCCGCCATGCGGAACCTCCGTAAAGCTCGGGGACGGTCGGACCTGGGCTCCCGGCTTCCGGGAAGCCGGTCCCATGCCGCGGGCTCTGCCGCTGGCGATAAGATCGATCGTATGCCCCACAACGTCGCCACCGCACCAGTCGGCCGCCTGCAGCCCGGCACCGTCAGCCCCCGCCGCCCGGTTCCCGCCTCGATTCCCCGGCCCGAGTACGTCGACCGCCCGGCGCCGGCCAAGTTCACCGGGTCCGAGGTCAAGACGCCGGAGACGATCGCCCGGATCCGCACCGCGTCCCGCATCGCCGCGCAGGCCATCGAGGAAGTGGGCCGGCACATCCGCCCCGGCGTCACCACCGACGAACTGGACCGCATCGGCCACGACTTTCTCATCGCGAACGGCGCCTACCCGTCGACCCTGGGGTACCGCGGCTTCCCCAAGTCGCTGTGCTCGTCGGTGAACGAAGTGATCTGCCACGGCATCCCGGACAGCACGGTGCTGGCCGACGGGGACATCATCAACATCGACATCACCGCGTACAAGGACGGCGTACACGGCGACACCAACTACACCTTCCTGGTGGGCGATGTGGACGAGGAGTCCCGCCTGCTGGTCGAGCGGACCCGGGAATCGCTGCGCCGGGCCATCAAGGCCGTCGCCCCGGGCCGGGAAATCAACGTCATCGGCCGCACCATCGAGTCCTACGCCAGGCGCTTCGGCTACGGCGTGGTCCGCGACTTCACCGGCCACGGAGTCGGTGAGGCCTTCCACACCGGGCTGATCATTCCGCATTACGACGCCGCGCCGGCCTACAACCGGCTCATCGAACCGGGAATGGTGTTTACCATTGAGCCAATGCTGACGCTCGGCACCATCGAGTGGGACATGTGGGACGACAACTGGACCGTGCTGACCAAGGACCGCCGCCGCACCGCCCAGTTCGAACACACGCTGCTGGTGACGGATTCGGGTGCCGAAATCCTGACCCTGCCCTGACGAGCAGACGCGCCAGCCACGACAAGCAAGCAGGGGAGAAGCATGGCCAAGAAACACAAGAGCAAACACGCCAGGGCGGTCATCGGCATCGACATCGGCGGCACCGGCATCAAGGGCGGCATCGTCGACCTGGACAAGGGCAAGCTGATCGGTGAGCGGTACCGGATTCCGACGCCGCAGCCCGCGGTTCCGGAGGCGGTGGCCGGCGTCGTCGCCCAGATCGTCGCCGAGCTGTCCTCGCGCCCCGACGGTCCCGGCCCCGAGGTGCCGGTCGGCGTCACCTTCCCGGCCATCATCCAGCACGGCGTGGCCCGCTCCGCGGCGAACGTGGACAACAGCTGGGTGGATACCGACGTCGACGCGCTGCTCACCAAGGCCCTCGGCCGCGAGGTGCAGGTCATGAACGACGCCGACGCGGCCGGCCTGGCCGAGGCCCGCTACGGCGCCGGCAAGGGAATCGACGGCACCGTGCTGGTCATCACCCTGGGCACCGGCATCGGGTCCGCGCTGATCTCCCAGGGCCGGCTCGTCCCCAACGCCGAACTGGGCCACCTGGAGATTGACGGCGTCGACGCCGAGTCGCGCGCCTCCGCCTCGGCCAGGGAACGGGACGACATCGGCTGGGAGGAATACGCGCAGCGCCTGCAGCGCTACTTCTCCCACGTCGAGTTCCTCTTCTCCCCCGACCTGTTCATTGTCGGCGGCGGCATCTCCAAGCGCAGCGAGGACTTCATGCCGCTGCTGGACCTGCGGACCCCCATGGTCACCGCGAACCTGAAGAACAACGCCGGGATCGTGGGCGCCGCCCTGCAGGCGGCCGTGCACTTCGACCTCCTGGACTGAACCGGGCAGGACGCAGCTGCACCGGCAAGACGTCATGAAGGGCCCGGACTTCCTCGCGGAGTCCGGGCCCTTCGTTATGTTTCGGCAGGCCCGGAGGGTCCGGTGGATCCGGTGCAGGTCCTAGCGGGCGCTCAGCGGCCGCTGCGCACCGGCGGGAAGGCCGGTACCGCGCGCGGCCTCCTCACGCAGCTGCCGGATCGCGGTTTCAAAGTCCTCCAGGGATTCGAACGCCTGGTAGACGCTCGCAAAGCGCAGATACGCCACCTGGTCCAGCCGCTGCAACGGCTGGAGGATGGCCAGGCCAACCTCGTGGGCATCAATTTCGGCCACGCCGCTGGCCCGGATGTTCTCCTCGACCTCCTGGGCCAGCATGGCCAGGTCGTCCTCGCTGACCGGCCGGCCCTGGCAGGCCTTCCGCACGCCGTTGATGACCTTGCTGCGGCTGAAGGGCTCGGCAACGCCGGACCGCTTGATCACGGACAGGCTGGTGGTCTCCACCGTGCTGAAGCGCCGGCCGCAGTCGGGGCATTGCCGCCGGCGCCGGATGGCCGAGCCGTCGTCGACGAGCCGGCTGTCCACGACGCGGGAATCCGCGTTGCGGCAGAACGGGCAGTACATGCGTGGTCCTTTCGCCGTACCGCCGCCCGGGACGCTTCCCGGAGACGGCTGGTCGGTGGTTTCTGGCTGGTCCGGCCGGGGCTGATCGGGGCTGATCGGGCCCTTGACCGGTCGCTGCCATTGTAGGGGTCCGAGACTGCCGGAAACAACCAAGTGACACTACATGTAGTGGTGGGTACTACTAGATGATGGGTTTAGCCGGCGAAGCGTACCTGCACCGCGTCGCCGTGTGCCGGCAGGTCCTCGGCAGTGGACAGGGCAACCACGTGCCCGCGTACTTCGGAGAGGGCCGCTTCGGTGTACTCGATGACCTGGACGGCCTTCAGGAAGGTGGTCACGTTCAGTCCGGAGGCGAACGCTGCGGTTCCCGACGTCGGCAGGACGTGGTTGGAGCCGGAGCAGTAGTCGCCCAGGCTCACCGGGCTGTAGGGGCCGACGAAGATCGCCCCGGCCGAGTGGATGCGCCCGGCGACCGTCCCGGCGTCGGCGGTGTGAATTTCCAGGTGCTCTGCGCCGTAGGCGTTGGAGACGGCGATGCCCTGCTCCAGGTCGGAGACCAGCACGACGCCGGACTGCGGCCCGGAGAGCGCGGTGCTCACCCGTTCGCTGTGCTTGGTCGCGGGCACCTGCACGGCCAGTTCCCGGCGGACCGCCGTCGCCAGCTCCTCGGAGTCGGTGACCAGCACCGAAGCGGCGTTGGGGTCATGCTCGGCCTGGCTGATGAGGTCCGCGGCGATCAGCCGGGGATCGGCTGCGGCGTCGGCCAGGACGGCGATCTCGGTGGGTCCGGCCTCGGAGTCGATGCCGACCACGCCCTTCACCAGCCGCTTCGCGGTGGCGACGAAAACGTTGCCCGGCCCGGTCACCACGTCCACGGGCGCAAGGGCGGGCCCCGCGTCGGAGGCCGGAATCCCGTAGGCAAACGCGGCGATGGCCTGTGCGCCGCCGATGGCGTAGACCTCGTCAATGCCCAGCAGTTTGGCCGCGGCGAGGATGGTCGGGTGCGGCAGCCCGCCGTGCTCCTTCTGCGGCGGGGAAGCCAGGGCCAGGGATGCGACGCCGGCGGCCTGTGCGGGCACCACATTCATGATCACCGACGACGGGTAGACCGCCAGTCCCCCGGGCACGTACAGCCCCACCCGGTTGACCGGCTGCCAGCGGTGGGTCAGCCGTGCACCGGGGCCGATTTCCAGGAAGACATCCGCGGGCCGCTGCGCCTCGGCGAACATCCGGGCGCGGCGGATGGACTCCTCAAGTGCCGTCCGGACGGCCGGATCCAGCTCGGCCAGCGCCGTCTCCAGGGCCGCGGCGGGCACCAGGGGATGCTGCTGCGCCACCCCGTCGAAGCGCTCCGCCAGGGCGGCCAGGGCCGTGAAGCCGTCGCGGCGGACGGCATCGATGATCCCGGCCACGGCGTCGGAGGCCACGTCGAAGGTGGTCTCCGCGCGGGGCATCGCCGCCTTCAGCGCGCCGGCGTCCAGCCGGCGGCCGCGCAGGTCGATGGTGCGGAAAGCGGAGAAGGTATCTGCAGAGGTGCTCACATCGACATTCTACTTTCCGCGGGGACCGACCCCGCCCGGTGACACCGGCCGGACCTATCCGTCGAGGCAGGCCGGGCCGAGCAGCACCTTGAGGTCGCCGAACAGCGACGGCGTCGGATTCACCCGCAGGTCCACGCCCAGCTTCATGACCTCCACTTTGCGTGAGCCGTTGAGCCGGATGAGCACCTCGGAGGTGCCCGGGTGGGTGCGCAGCACGTCGCCGAGCTGGTTCACCACCGGCTCGGTGGCCTTGTAGGTCGCCAGGTTGATGACCACCGGCCCGGAGTGCCCGTCGCTCAGGTCCGGGACGCTGAGCTCCTGGGCATTCAGGGTCACGGATCCGTCGTCGCGCCGCTGCACCCGGCCGCGCACGACGACGATCAGGTCCTCCGCGAGCACCGTGGCGATCGGCGCGTAGGCCTGGCCGAAGAACATGACCTCCATGGACCCGCCGAGGTCCTCGATCTCGCAGCGGGCGTAGGCGTTGCCGCTGTTCTTGGCGATCCTGCGCTGGAGCGAGGTGATCATGCCGGCGATGGTGACAATCGATCCGTCGGCGGGGCCCTCCTCGCTGATGATGCGGGTGATGCCGGCGTCGGCGTGCTGGCTGAGCACGCCTTCGAGGCCCTGCAGCGGGTGGTCGGAGACGTACAGGCCGAGCATTTCGCGTTCGAAGGACAGCTTGTCCTTCTTGTCCCATTCCGGCAGGTCCGGGACGTCGACGCTGAGCGTGCCCCCGGAGCCGGCGTCGTCCCCGCCGAAATCCATGGTGCTGAAAAGGTCGAACTGGTTCGCCGCCTCGTTCCGCTTGAGCACGATCACCGAATCGACGGCTTCCTCGTGGATCATCGCCAGCGCGCGTCGCGGGTGGCCCAGCGAGTCGAATGCGCCGGCCTTAATCAGGGACTCGATCGTGCGCTTGTTGCAGACCACGGCCGGAACCTTGTGCAGGAAGTCGCTGAACGAGGTGAAGGCGCCCTTCTCCTCACGCGCGCCGATCATCGCGGAGACCACGTTGGCGCCCACGTTGCGGATCGCGCCCATGCCGAAGCGGATGTCCTTGCCCACCGGGGTGAAGTTCAGGCTGGATTCGTTGACGTCCGGCGGCAGCACCGTGATGCCCATGTGCCGGCACTCGTTCAGGTACATGGCCAGCTTGTCCTTGTCATCACCCACGGAGGTGAGCAGGGCACCCATGTATTCGACCGGGTAATGCGCCTTCAGGTAGGCGGTCCAGTAGGAGACGAGACCGTAGGCGGCGGAGTGCGCCTTGTTGAAGGCGTAGTCGGAGAAGGGCAGCAGGATGTCCCAGAGCGCCTTGATGGCCGCCTCGGAGTAGCCGCGGTCCACCATGCCCTGGTGGAAGCCGGCGTACTGCTTGTCCAGCTCCGACTTCTTCTTCTTGCCCATGGCGCGGCGGAGGATGTCCGCCTGGCCGAGCGAGAAGCCGGCCACCTTCTGGGCGATGGCCATGACCTGCTCCTGATAGACGATCAGGCCGTAGGTCGTGTCGAGGATGTCCTTCAGCGGTTCCTCGAGCTCCGGGTGGATGGGGGTGATCTCCTGCTGGCCGGTCTTTCGCAGGGCGTAGTTGGTGTGCGAGTTCGCGCCCATCGGGCCCGGACGGTAGAGGGCGATGACGGCGGAGATGTCTTCGAAGTTGTCCGGGCGCATCAGCTTCAGCAGCGACCGCATGGGCCCGCCGTCGAGCTGGAACACGCCCAGCGTGTCGCCGCGGGCCAGCAGCTCGTAGGAGGCTTTGTCGTCCAGCTCCAGCCGCTCAAGGTCCAGGTCGACGTCCTGGTTCATCTTGATGTTCTCGATGGCGTCGGAAATGATCGTCAGGTTCCGCAGCCCCAGGAAGTCCATCTTGATCAGGCCGAGGCCCTCACAGGTCGGGTAGTCGAACTGCGTGATGATCTGGCCGTCCTGCTCGCGGCGCATGATCGGAATGATGTCGATCAGCGGGTGCGAGGACATGATGACGCCGGCGGCGTGCACGCCCCACTGGCGCTTCAGCCCCTCCAGGCCGATGGCCGTTTCGAAGACCTTCTGCGAATCCGGGTCGCTGGAGAGCAGCTCGCGCAGCTCCTCGGCCTCGCCGTAGCGCTTGGCGTCCTTGTTGTGCACGTCGGCCAGGGAGATGCCCTTGCCCATGACGTCCGGCGGCATCGCCTTCGTCAGCCGCTCGCCCACGGAGAAGGGGTAGCCCATCACGCGGGAGGAGTCCTTCAGCGCCTGCTTGGCTTTGATGGTGCCGTAGGTGACGATCATCGAGACGCGGTCTGCGCCGTACTTCTCGGTCACGTACTGGATGACCTCGGAACGGCGCCGATCATCGAAGTCGACGTCGAAGTCGGGCATGGAGACGCGGTCGGGGTTCAGGAACCGCTCGAAGATCAGGCCGTGGTTCAGCGGGTTCAGGTCGGTGATGCGCATGGCGTAGGCGACCATCGAGCCGGCGCCGGAACCGCGGCCGGGGCCGACCCGGATGCCGTTGTTCTTGGCCCAGTTGATGAAGTCGGCCACGACCAGGAAGTAGCCCGGGAAGCCCATCTGGACGATGATGCCGATTTCGTACTCGGCCTGCTTGCGCACATCGTCGGGGATGCCGTTCGGGAACCGGTACTGCAGCCCCGACTCGACCTCCTTGATGAACCAGGATTCCTCGTTCTCACCCGGCGGGCAGGGGAAGCGCGGCATGTAGCTGGCCTTGGTGTCGAACTCGACGTTGCAGCGCTCGGCGATCAGCAGGGTGTTGTCGCAGGCTTCGGGGTAGTCGCGGAAAATGGCCCGCATCTCCGCCGGGGACTTGAGGTAGAACTCGTCGGCGTCGAACTTGAACCGCTTGGGATCGGCCAGCGTCGAGCCGGACTGCACGCACAGCAGCGCCGCGTGCGCCTTGGCGTCTTCGGCGTGCGTGTAGTGCAGGTCGTTGGTGGCCACCAGCGGCAGGTCCAGGTCCTTGGCGAGCTTGATCAGCTCCGCCTGGACGTTGCGCTCGATGTCCAGTCCGTGGTCCATCAGCTCGCAGAAGAAGTTCTCCTTGCCGAAGATGTCCCGGAACTCCGACGCGGCCTCGCGGGCCTCCTTGTAGAGTCCCAGCCGCAGCTTGGTCTGCACTTCACCCGACGGGCAGCCCGTGGTGGCGATCAGGCCCTTGCCGTAGGTCTGCAGCAGGTCCCGGTCCATGCGCGGCTTGTAGAGATAGCCCTCCAGCGAGGCCAGCGAGGACATGCGGAAGAGGTTGTGCATGCCCTCGGTCGACTCGGCCCACATGGTCATGTGGGTGTAGGCGCCGGCGCCGGAGACGTCGTTGCGGCCGCCGTCGCCCCACTTCACGCGGGTCTTGTCCTGCCGCGCTGTGCCCGGCGTCAGGTAGGCTTCGACGCCGACGATGGGCTTGATTCCGGCGTTGCGGGCCTTGTTCCAGAAGTCGAAGGCCCCGAACACGAAGCCGTGGTCGGTCGTGGCCAGGGCGTTCATGCCCAGTTCGTCGGCGTGCTGGAACAGGTCGGTCAGCCGGGCCGCGCCGTCGAGCATCGAGTACTCGGTGTGGTTGTGCAGGTGGACGAAGGAGTCTTGTGAAGTCGCTGATGCCACCTGCCCATTCTAGGCCGCGGCGCAGGGCCCGGGGTCCAGGCGGCACGGCGCGGCGGAGCCGCGCGCGTCACACAGGGCGGGCCCGCCCGGCCGCACGGAGCCGCTCAGCCCCGGCCGTCCCGCAGCGCCTCCAGGGCGTACCGCAGGTCATCCGGGTAGCTGCTGGTGTACTCCGTCCACTCCCCCGTGCCGGGGTGGTGGAAGCCCAGCTTCCGGGCGTGCAGCCACTGCCGGGTCAGTCCCAGCTCCGCGGCCATCCGCGGATCGGCGCCATAGGTGAGGTCCCCGGCACACGGATGGCGCAGGGCGGAGAAGTGCACGCGGATCTGGTGCGTGCGGCCGGTCTCGAGGTGCACCTCGACCAGGGAGGCGCGCCCGAAGGCCTCGAGCACCTCATAGTGCGTCACCGACGGCCGGCCGTCCTCGATAACGGCGAACCGCCAGTCATACCCCGGATGCCGGCCGATGGGCGCGTCGATGGTTCCGGTGAGCGGATCCGGCAGCCCCTGGACGACGGCATGGTAGGTCTTCTCGACCGTCCGCTCCTTGAACGCCTGCTTGAGCAGGGTGTACGCGTGTTCCGTCTTGGCGACGACCATCACCCCGGAGGTGCCGACGTCGAGCCGGTGCACGATGCCCTGCCGCTCGGCGGCCCCGGAGGTGGAGATGCGGAAGCCCGCCCCCGCGAGGGCGCCCACGACGGTGGGACCCACCCACCCGGGCGAAGGGTGCGCGGCCACACCCACGGGCTTGTCGATCACCACGAACTCGTCATCGTCCGCCAGGATGCCCAGGCCGTCGACGGTTTCGGGAACCACGGCCAGCGGGTCGCGCTGCTCGGGCACATCCACGTCGAGCGCGGTGCCGGCCGCGAGCCGGTCGGATTTGCCCACGGGCCGCCCGTTGGCGGTCACATAGCCCTGGCCGCACCAGGCAGCGGCGGTCGAGCGGGAGACGCCCAGCAGGCGTGCAAGCACCGCGTCGGCCCGGGTGCCGGCGTCGGCTTCGGTGATGTCCAGCCGGGTGCGGAGCGCTTCCATCAGCTCCGCTGCCCGTCGGTGCCGCCGTCAGCGGCGTCGGTTCCCGTGCCGGGAGCTCCGGTGCCGCCGCCGGAATCCGGGGACCCGGCGGAGGCCGCGGAGCGGCGGGCCGCGCGGCGCGGCGGCAGCTCCTCGCGCTGCCCGTCCAAGCCGATGCCGCGCAGGGTCAGCAGGCAGACCAGGATCACGCCGGAGACCACGCAGGAGTCGGCGATGTTGAAGATGGCGAAGTTGGGCAGGGCGATGAAGTCGACCACGTGCCCCTGCCCGAACGAGGGTTCCCGGAAGAGCCGGTCGGTCAGGTTGCCGAGTGCGCCGCCGAGCACCAGCCCAAGCGCCGCCGCCCAGGCCATGGAGCGGACCTTGAACAGCAGGTAGATCAGGAAGCCGGAAACTCCGACCATGATGATGGTGAAGACCCAGGTGTAGTCGGTGCCGATGGAGAACGCGGCGCCGGGGTTGCGGATGAAGTGCCACCGCAGCAGTGGCGGAAACACGTCGATGACCTGGCCTTCGGTCATGGTGGACTCCACCCGCCACTTGGTCAGCTGGTCGAAGACCAGCGCCAGCAGGGCGCACAGGGCCATCAGGACGGCGAAGCGGCGGCCGGAACGGGTGGTGCCGGTGCTCGCGGGGACGGGCCCCGCCGGGGATGAATCAGTCATGGTGCTTTCGTTCTCGTCCGGTCGGGCAGACCTGGTGGCGGACACACCACGGGCCGGCGGCCGGGGCTGCCCGGCCACCGGCCCGTGGTCTCTGTTCTCCAGTCTATGCCACGCCGCCTGGCCGTGGGCGGCGCCGTGCTTCCGCCTGATCAGGCGTCGGCGGTCTCCGAGGCGACGGAGCCGCGGGCGTCGAGGTCGCGCAGCTGGCCTTCGATGTAGGCCTTCAGGCGGCTGCGGTAGTCACGCTCGAAGACGCGCAGCTGCTCGACCTTGCGCTCCAGCACGGCCTTCTGCTGCTCGAGGGAGCTGAGGACCTTGCGGCTCTTCTCCTGCGCCTCGTTGACCAGGCCGCTGGCCTCGATCTGGGCTTCGGCGATGATCTTGTCGCGCTGTTCGATGCCGGCGCCGACGTAGTCATCGTGCATCTTCTGGGCCATGGCGAGGATCCCGGCGGCGTTCTCGGCCGTGTTCTCGGACTTGGCCTGGACGGGCTCCGGAGCGGGAGCCGGCGCAGCGGGCTGCGGCTTCGGCTCTTCGCGGACCGGCTCCTCCTTGGGCGCCTCGACCGCTTCGGTCTTCGGGGAGGCCGCGACGGGGGCCGGGACGGCTGCTTCACGGGGGCCGTCGGCGACGGCTTCGGCCAGCTGGCGGCGCAGGTCCTCGTTTTCCGCGTTCAGGCGGCGGAGTTCGACAACGATCTCGTCAAGGAAATCGTCGACCTCGTCCTGGTCGTAGCCCTCGCGGAACTTGGTCGGCTGGAACCGCTTGTTGACTACATCTTCTGGCGTCAGAGCCATCTGGTCACCTCATATGGTTCATAGAGACCCGCCCGCGAAGCGCCGGCGGTTCTTCGTACAGAATTTCGAACAGAAAAAATCAGGCGTTCATATCGTTTTCACACTACAACTTTTGCCTACTGAAAACTAACCTGACGCCGGGCCGCAGGGGGCGCTGATCAGGCACGGAACCCGATCGCGGCCACCACCTGCATCAGGATTCCAACCACGATGAACAGGATGAGGAACGCCAGGTCCAGCGAGACGCCGCCGAGCCGCAGCGGGGGCACCACCCGGCGCAGGGCGCGGATAGGCGGGTCGGTGGCGCCGTAGATGGCCGAGGCAAGCAGCAGGGAGATCCCGCGCGGCCGCCACTGGCGGGCAAACATCTGCACCGCGTCGAACACGATCCTGATGATCAGGGCCAGCTGGAACAGCATCAGGACCAGATACAGAAGAGAAAGGATGATACTCACGCGCTGGGTTTCATTTCCGTGCCGGCCGCCTGGCTGTCAGGCGGGTCAGCTCTGGTTGAAGAACATGGACTGGGACTCACTGACCTTCTTATCATCCCCGAGGACCTCAATGTAGGCCGGGGAGAGCAGGAACACCTTGTTGGTGACCCGTTCGATCGAGCCGCGCAGGCCGAAGACGAGCCCGGCGGAGAAGTCCACAAGCCGCTTGGCGTCGGCCTCGCTCATGTCGGTCACGTTCATGATCACGGGGATGCCGTCGCGGAAGCTCTCGCCGATAATCTTCGCATCGTTGTAGGACCGCGGGTGCACCGTCGTGATCTGGCGCAGGCCGGCGACGTCCTCGCGGGACGAGGGGGCGCGCTTGATGGGGGTCACGGGGGCCCGGTACTCCTCGACGGCGGTGCTCTTCGGTGCCGGGGCGGCGGGCTCCGGACGGGTGCGCTCGGGCTCCGGCTGGGGTGCGCGCTCGGCGCGGCGCTCCTGCTCCGGCTCGAAGTCCTCGTCACGGCCGGGCGCCTCGCGCAGGTTCTTCTGCTCGGACTCGTAGTGCTCATCGCCGTCGGCGAGCCCAAGGTAAATCATCGTCCTGCGCATAGCGCCAGCCATGGCTGCTCCTTCTTGTCTTCCAGCGTGCCCGGGTGCCCCGGGGCCTGATCCGGGACGGGCCCGGCATCCTCCGGGTCCCGGTTCCGACGCTACCGCAGGGAGGGCCGGGGACCGAGAATATCCGAGCCGATGCGCAGGTGTGTCGCCCCGTGGGCGACGGCGGCCTCCAGGTCCGCGCTCATGCCCGCCGACAGGCGGTCGGCGCCCGGATGGTCGGCGATCAAACGGCGGGAGAGCTCCCGGAGCCGGGCAAAGGCGTCGGCGGGGTCCTCCCCCAGCGGCGCGACCGCCATCAGCCCGCGCAGGCGCAGCCCTTCCGTTGCCGCCACCGCGTTCGCCAGGCCGGTCAGGTCGGACGGGTCCGCGCCGCCGCGCGCCGAGGGCCCGGAGGCGTCGGCGGGGCGGGCGGTGCGCAGGTCCACCTGCAGGAAGCAGTCGAGGTCGTCGCGCGGCTGCAGCCCCTGTGCCTCCCGGCGGTCCTGCTCGGCGGCCATGGCCTTGCCCAGCGCGGTGACCAGGCCGGGACGGTCCACGGAGTGCACCGCATGGGCGTAACGGACCACCGAGCGTGCTTTGTTGGTCTGCAGCTGGCCGATGAAGTGCCAGCGCAGGCCGGGCTGATCGACGTCGGCGGCCTTGGCGGACGCTTCCTGGTCCTTGTTCTCGCCCACGTCCGTGACGCCCAGCCCGGCCAGCAGCCGCACGTCGTCGGCGGGGAAGTACTTGGTGACGGCGATCAGCTGCGGCGGAACGGCGCCGGCGTTCCGCGCTGCTGCGTCGATCCGTTCCCTGACCCGTTCCAGGCGGGCGGCGAGTTCCCCCCGGCGGTCGCCGGGGGAAAGGGGGTGTTCAGTCATTGCGTGTCCTTGCGTGCCGGGCGCGGGGCTCAGGGGCCGGGGCGCCAGATCAGGCCTGCGAAGCGGCCGGAGCGGTTGCTGCGCCGGTGCGAGTACAGGCCTTCCGTTTCGAGCGTACAGGGCCCGACGCGGTGCACTTCGACACCCAGCGCACTCAGCTGGGCAGCGGCGGCGGCGGGCAGGTCGAGGCCGGGGGTCCCGGCACGGGTGGTGCTGATCAGCCCGGGGATGCCGGGCAGGGCCGCTGCCGCACCGGCCTGCATCTGCTCGGGAACCTCGTAGCAGTGTCCGCAGATGGCCGGCCCGATCCAGGCGCGCAGGGCCCGCGCCCCGTGCGCCTGCATCCGCTGCACGGTGGCGGGCAGGACGCCGTCGAGCAGTCCGGCGCGCCCTGCGTGGGCGGCGGCGGTGACGGGGCCGCCCGGGCGGTCTCCGGCCAGCAGGACCGGCACACAGTCGGCGACCATGACCGCCAGCGGCACGTCGCCGTCGGGGCTGACCAGCGCGTCGACGGACGGCGCCGGGCCGGGCGGGTCGTCGTGGCTGACGTCTGCGACCAAGGCGGAGTGGACCTGGTCCATGAAGCGCAGGCTGCCGGAAGGCACGCCCATGTCCTGTTCCAGGCTTCGGCGGCGGGCCAGCACCGCTTCCCGGTCATCCCCCACATGGAGGGCGAGGTTGCCTTCGTCCGTTCCGGTGAAGGCCGCCAGGAGGCCGTCGCCGACCTCCTGGCGCCACCGGAATCCGGCACTCACCGGCCGGCCTACTTGAGGAAGTCGGGCACGTCCAGGTCGTCCCGGCGGCTGCCGGGCAGGTCCGACTCGACGACGGCGGGCAGGTCGATATCGAACCCGGCGTCGGCGGGGACATCGCTGTGCTGCGCGGAACGCTGCTGCGACCAGGCCGACAGTCCGGCGGAGGCCGGTGCTGCGTAGGCCGGGGCGGCACCTGCGGCCGTGGGCGGCACGGCGGGCTCGGCCGGCTTCTGCGCGGCCACCGCCGGCTGGGAGGTGACGTCCACCTGGTCGAAGCCTGCGGCGATGACGGTGACGCGGGCCTCGTCACCCAGGGCGTCGTCGATGACGGCGCCGAAGATGATGTTCGCCTCGGGGTGGGCGACTTCCTGCACCAGGCGGGCGGCCTCGTTGATCTCGAACAGGCCGAGGTCGGAACCGCCCTGGATGGACAGCAGCACGCCGTGGGCGCCGTCGATGGAAGCTTCCAGCAGCGGCGAGGCAATGGCGAGCTCCGCGGCCTTGACGGCGCGGTCCTCGCCGCGGGCGGAACCGATGCCCATCAGCGCGGAGCCGGCGCCCTGCATGACGGACTTCACATCGGCGAAGTCGAGGTTGATCAGGCCCGGGGTGGTGATCAGGTCGGTGATGCCCTGGACACCGGAGAGCAGCACCTGGTCGGCGGAGCGGAACGCATCGAGCATGGATACGTTGCGGTCGCTGATCGAGAGCAGGCGGTCGTTCGGGATGACGATCAGGGTGTCGACTTCATCGCGCAGCGTGTCGATGCCGGACTCGGCCTGGTTGGAGCGGCGCCGGCCTTCGAAGGTGAAGGGACGGGTCACCACGCCGATGGTCAGGGCGCCGAGGGAGCGGGCGATCCGGGCCACGACGGGCGCGCCGCCGGTGCCGGTGCCGCCGCCTTCGCCGGCGGTCACGAAGACCATGTCGGCCCCGCGCAGGACCTCTTCGATCTCCTCCGCGTGGTCCTCGGCGGCCTTGCGGCCCACCTCGGGATCAGCGCCGGCGCCGAGGCCGCGGGTCAGTTCGCGGCCGACGTCGAGCTTGACGTCGGCGTCGCTCATCAGCAGCGCCTGGGCGTCGGTGTTGATCGCGATGAACTCCACCCCGCGCAGGCCGACGTCGATCATCCGGTTGACGGCGTTTACGCCGCCGCCGCCGATGCCTACGACCTTGATGACGGCCAAGTAATTCTGCGGTGCTGCCACGTCCTGTGTCCCTTGTTCGAATCTGTGCACTGATCAATTGCGGCCGGGCTCCGGCCAAACCTTCAACCCGAACAACCTTAACCCTATGGTTGAGGGTTATAGTTATGTCAAGTAAATCTCTAGTTCACGACGCTATGGGTCCGGAGGAAGCGGCGCAAACACCGGCCCCGCGTGTCGGCCAAAGTTTGCCGTGTTCCCGGCGCCGGCCTCCGCCCCAGTGCCCGGTCCCGGGCCTCACCGCACGGCCGGCCGGTTGGGCGCGCTGACGTCGTAGGTCTTCACCGGAGGATCCTGCTCCGGCATGCCGAGCAGGGCCTGGAGCGCCCTGGCCTTGGCGGCGTTGGCCTCCGCGCTGCCCCACAGTACCGTGCGGCCGTTCAGCAGGCGCAGCTCCACCGAATCCACGGTCGGCGCCGAGGCGTGGTCCAGCTGCTGCAGCACTTCGGGCGGCAGGGCGGCCAGGACCTCGGTGACGGTGGCGAAGACAGAGCTGTCGACGGCGTCGCTGCCGCCGTCGATCAGGGGCAGCTTGGCGGCGGCCCGGTCCGCGACGGCGGACAGGCGCCGGCCCTCGCGGTCGATCAGCACGAACTCGCCCTCCTGCTGCAGCACGGCGACCGGCACCCGTTCGGTGATTTCCACCCGCAGCGTTGACGGCGGTTCGGCGGCTGCACTGACCTCGGCTACCTCGGGCCGGTCGGCCAGCAGGCCGCGGACCTGGTCATCCGTGATCAGCGGCAGGGGGCGTCCCTCAAGCGGAGCCAACGCAGCCTGCGCGGTCTCCTCGGGGAGCAGCGAATGGCCCTCCACGATGATGGTGCGGGTGGCCAGCAGCGGCGTGAAGATCAGCACGGCGAAGAAGGCAGCGGTCAGCACGGCCGCGATGAGGGCCCCCAGCAGCAGGCGGCGCCGTCGGCGCCGGTGCGGCGGCTCCGGAAAGGCCAGCACGGTGGCCTCGTCCGCTGTCGTCCCGTGGGCACCGGCATCGCTGCGGCCGGGGCCGGGCTCCGCCTGCCGGTCCCCCCGGGGTCCGGGGGCGGCCCCGTCGGCAGCGGTGGCTGCCGGTCGTTCCGTTTCGGGAGTCCGTGCGCGACTGCCGTCGGTGGTAAGTGACGGGACGGCGGGCGAATCGCCGCCCGGGGTCCCCGTTCCGGATGTTCCCGACGTTCCGGAACCCAATACTCCGGAAGCCAATGCTCCGGTGCCTGGCGGCCGGCTGCCGGAACGGTCCTCCCCCGCCGCCGCAGCGGACCGTCCGGAGCGCCGTGGGCGCGGAACGCGGGGCAGGGCTCCGGCTTCGCTGTCCGGCTGCGGCCCGGCCGCGGCGGGGCCGCCGCGGCGGGCGGTGCGCCGAGGCTTCGGCTCTCCGGCCGGCAGTGTGCCGGGCATATCCACGGCCGAAGGCGCCGGCTCGCTGCCGGTCGCCCGTTCACGCCCGGCCTCCGGCTCCTGCGGCGTCTGCCCGGATCCTTCCCGACCGCGCCGCCGCTTGGATCCGCGGTGACCCCGGCCCCTGCGGCGGGACCGGGCGTCGTCGGGATCCTCCTGGGGCAGCTCCCGGACGGCTGTGACAATGGGCTCAGCTTCGCCCGGGGTGCGCCCGGCGAAGGCGCCGGGATCGGTGCGACCGGCATCCCCGTCCCGCTGCCCCTGCGATGCCTGGTTGACCCGGACGCCGTCCTCCTCGGTGGGAATGGGCTCCGGGCCGGGATTGCGGCCCGGAACCCGGGGCCGCCTACCGGCCATGGTCGGTGGGTGCGGCCGTCGGGGCGGCCCTGCCGGCGAGCTCCGCCACCAGCTCCGGGCCGAGGCGGGTCACGTCGCCTGCGCCCACCGTGAGGATGATGTCCCCAGGCTCGGCGCGGGCCGCGACGGCGCGGACGGCGTCGGCGGCGTCCGGGACGTAGCCGCCGGGGACGTCCAGCCGGCTGGTGATCAGCTCGCTGGTGACGCCTTCGATGGGGTCCTCCCGCGCCGGATAGATGTCCAGCACGGTCGCCGAGTCGCCCAGGCCGAGGGCGGCGGCGAACTCGGCGGCGAAGTTCCGGGTCCGGCTGAACAGGTGGGGCTGGAACAGCACGTGCACCCGGTGCTCCCCCGCAACCGTCCGGGCCGCGCGCAGGGCGGCGTCGAGCTCGGTGGGATGGTGGGCGTAGTCGTCGAAGACCCGCACCCCGGCGGCCTCGCCGCGGGGTTCGAAGCGGCGGGCGGCTCCGGAGAACCCCGCCAGCCCGGCCGCGGCGGCTTCCGGGGCCACGCCGAGGTGGAGTCCGACGGCGAAGGCGGCGGTGGCGTTGGCGACGTTGTGGCGCCCGGGCACCTGCAGCCGCAGAGTGCACTCCTCGCTCCGGCCTCCCCGGGTGAACGAGAGCGTGCTGACCGTTCCGCTGCCTTCGGCGACGGTGTCCAGGATCCGGACGTCGGCGTCGGCCGTGTAGCCGTAAGTGAGCACGGCCGGAGCGCTGCTGCGCCGGACCAGGTCCGCGGCACCGGGGTCGTCGGCGCAGGCCACCAGCAGCCCGTCGGCCGGGAGCAGCTCGACGAAACGGTCGAAGGAGGCGTACACGGCTTCGGGCGTGCCGTAGTGGTCCAGGTGGTCCGCTTCGACATTGGTCACGACGGTCACGGAGGGGGTGTAGTTCAGGAACGAGCCGTCGGACTCGTCGGCCTCGGCCACGAAGACGTCTCCCCCGCCGCAGGCGGCGTTCACGCCCAGGCCCGAGACGTCGCCGCCGATGGCAAAGGACGGGTCCAGCCCCGCAGAGCGCAGCAGCACGGTGGTCATGGCCGTGGTGGTGGTCTTTCCGTGCGTTCCGGCGACGGCCACCAGGCGGCTGTCCTCCATGGCCGCAGCCAGGGCCATGGAGCGGTGCAGGATCCGCAGCCCCGCCGCGCGTGCTGCAACCAGCTCCGGGTTGTCCGGGCGGATGGCCGTGGAGATGACCACGGTGTCGGCCTGGCCCAGGTGGGCGGCGTCGTGCCCGACGTGGGTTTCCGCGCCGAGCGCGGCCAGCGCGCGCAGCGCCGCGCTGTCCTTGGCGTCGGAACCCGAGACGGGGGTGCCGCCGCCGAGCAGGATCCGGGCGACGGCGGACATCCCGGCTCCGCCGAGGCCGATGAAGTGCACGCGGCCCAGGTCCGCCGGGCGCAGGCGCTGCTGTGCGCCGGCCTCGGCGGGTGCGGTAGCTGCGGCGTCGTCCATGGTGCTGTTCCTTGCTGTGGTGTGGGGGGTGGTGCTCATGCCCGGCGCGCCGCCTTGATGATGATGTCGGCCATCCGCTCGTCGGCGTCGCGGATGCCCAGCGCCGCGGAGGCCGCGGCCATGCGCTCGAGCGCCGCGGCGTCGGTGAGCAAAGGTAGCAGCTGCGTCCTGATGACGTCAGCGGTGAAGAGGCGGTCCTCCACGAGCCGGGCCCCGCCGCCGTCGACGAGCCCGCGGGCGTTGAGCGCCTGCTCGCCGTTGCCGTGCGGCAACGGCACGAAGAAGGCCGGCAGCCCGACGGCGCTGACTTCGCTGACCGTACCTGCTCCGGACCGCGCGAGCAGCAGGTCGGCTGCGGCGTAGGCGGTCTCCATCGTGTCGACGTACTCCACCTGCCGGTAGCCGGGTGCGCTGAGCGGCTCGCCGGCGGCGGTACGGACGGTCTTGTCCCGTCCGGTGATGTGCAGCGTCTGGATTCCGGCGGCGCCGAGGTCCGCGGCGGCGTCGGCGACGGCCCGGTTGATGCTGGCGGCGCCGGAGGACCCGCCGGTGACGATCAGGGTCGGCCGGTTCTCCTCCAGGCCCAGGGCGGCGCGCGCTTCCGCCCGCTTCCCGGTCCGGTCCAGCTGGGAGATGGCCTGCCGCATCGGCATGCCCACATGGACGGCATGCGGCAGCGGGGTGCCTTCGAACGCGGTGCCGACGGCGGCGGCCCCGCGGGCGCCGACCCGGTTGGCCAGGCCCGGGCGGGCGTTGGCCTCGTGCACGACGACGGGGATGCCCCGCCGGCGGGCGGCCAGGTACACGGGCGTGCTGACGTAGCCGCCCACGCCTACGACGACGTCGGCCGCCGCCTCGTCGAGGATGGCCCCGGCCTGGCGGACGGCGCGCACCAGCCGGGCGGGCAGCCGCAGCAGGTCGCCGGAGGGGCGCCGGGGCATGGGCACCCGGTCGATGGTGGCCAGGTCGTAGCCGGCCAGGGGCACCAGGCGGGTCTCCATGCCGGCCTTGGTTCCCACGACCCGGACTGCCGTGTCGGGGTCGCGTCGGCGCAGCGCGTCGGCGATCGCCAGCAGGGGGCTGATGTGGCCGGCGGTGCCGCCGCCGGCCAGGACTGCGGAAAGGGGCTGGTTCATGAAGCGGGAATTTCCTTCTGCGGGATCTTGCGGGCAAAGGAGAGCAGGACGCCGACGGCGGCGAGGGTGAACAGCAGCGAGGAGCCGCCGTAGGAGATGAAGGGCAGCGGAATGCCGATCACGGGCAGCAGCCCGGTGACCATGGCGATGTTCACGAACGCCTGGCCGACGATCCAGACGAGGATGGAGCCGCAGGCGATCCGGGCGAACGGGGCGGTGTGCCGGACCATCACGCGGATGGTGGCCAGGGCCAGGGCGGCGAAGAGGCCGATGATCACCAGGGTGCCGAGCAGGCCGAATTCCTCGCCGATGATCGCGAAGATGAAGTCGTTGTGGGCTTCGGGAATCCAGTTCCACTTCTGCCGGCTCTGGCCGATGCCTACGCCCCACCAGCCGCCGCTGGCGAGGGCGTACATGCCGGCGTTGGCCTGGTCGCAGAGGCCTTCGGAGCAGTCCAGCTTCAGCCAGGCGGCGACGCGGCTGGAGCGGTTGCCGCTGAAGACGGACAGCAGCAGGGCGGCGCCGGCTCCCGCCGCCGAGAGAAGTCCGAGCAGCCGCATGGGAACGCCGGCGAAGAAGAGCGCGGCGAGCAGGATCAGGCCCATGATGATCACCGTGCCGAGGTCCTTGCCGAGGACAACAAGGAGGATCAGCGCGCCGCCGCCGGGCACGACGACTGGGATGAGGGCGTGCCTTGGCTGGTTGATCAGGCGCCCCTTCCGGGACAGGACGGCGGCAAACCAGATGGCCATCGCGAGTTTCGCGGCCTCGGAGGGCTGGCCCTGGACGGGTCCGATCCGGATCCAGTTCTTGTTGCCGTTGACCTCCTCGCCCACCAGCAGCACGGCCACGAGCAGGCCGGCGGCGACCACCATGGCGATCCACCCGATGGCCGGGTACCAGGACGGGGGGACGCGTGAGAGTCCCAGCATGGCCGCAACCCCGATGGCGGCGAAGATGGACTGGTTGACGAACAGATCGAAGGTGCTGGCGCCCAGCGGTTCGCCCGCCGCCGCGGCGATGGATTCCACGGAGGACGCGGAGAGCACCATCATCAGGCCGATGGCGGTCAGTGCCAGGGTGGTGCCGAGAATCCAGTAGTAGGCGCCGCCGGTGGCGTCGTGTTCGCTGCCTTCGAGCCAGATGAGCAGCCGCTTGATACGGCCCCGGCGCGGGGCCGGTACGTCCGCGGAGCCGGCCCCGTCGGCCGCACGTCCCGCGGCGGGTGCGGTGCGGCGGACCGCCGGTTTCCGACCGCTTCCGGTGGACGTGCTGACCATTTACTGCTCCTTTACGGCCTGCGCCTGTCCCTCCACGTATCCGCGGACGGCCTCGATGAAGGCGTTGCCGCGGTGTGCGTAGGAAGTGAACTGATCCATGGAGGCGGCCGCCGGGGCCATCAGCACCGTGTCGCCGGGCTCGGCCGCAGCTGCGGCGCGTGCCACGGCCGCCGCCATGATCTCTTCCCCGGCAGCGGGTCCGCCGGTGGTGTCGTCTCCACCAGTGTGGTCGGTCGCGGCGTCGATCACGGGCACCCCGGGGGCGTGTCGCGCCAAAGCCGAGCGCAGGGCGCCGGTGTCGGTGCCGATCAGCACGACGGCGCGCAGGCGGTCCGCGTTGGCGGTCACCAGCTCGTCGTACTCCACGCCCTTGGACAGGCCGCCGGCGATCCAGACGACGCTGGAGAAAGCGGACAGGGACGCGGCGGCGGCGTGCGGGTTGGTGGCCTTGGAGTCGTTGATCCAGAGCACGTCGTCCAGCCGCGCCACGGGCTGGATGCGGTGGTCGCCCGGCTCGAAGCTGCGCAGGCCCTCGCGGACCGCCGCCGGTTCGACGCCGGCGGCGCGGACCAGCGCGGCGGCGGCCAGGGCGTTGGCCACGGTGTGCCGGGCGGCGTTGCGGCCCAGGTCGGCCAGGGTGGCCAGCTCGGCGGCGGAATCGCGGCGTTCGGCGATGAACGCGCGGTCCACCAGCAGGCCCTCCACGACGCCGAGCATGCTGATGGCCGGCATGCCGGTGGTAAAGGCCACCGCGCGGCAGCCCTCCACGACGTCGGCGTCCTCGACCATCCGCTCGGTCTCCACCTGTTCGGCGTTGTAGATGCATGCGACCCGGGTGTTTTCGTACACCTTGGCTTTGTCCGCCAGGTAGGCCTCGTAGGAGCCGTGCCAGTCGACGTGGTCTTCGGCCACGTTGAGGCAGACGCTGGCCAGCGGCGACACGGACCAGGTCCAGTGCAGCTGGAAGCTGGAAAGTTCGACGGCGATGAAATCCCAGCCCTCGGGATCCCGGATGGCGTCGAGGATGGGGGTGCCGACGTTGCCGGCCGCGATGGCACGGAGCCCGGCGGCGCGCAGCATGGCCTCGGTCATCCCCACGGTCGTGGTCTTGCCGTTGGTGCCGGTGATGGCCAGCCATTCGGCGGTCTTCCGGCCCTCGCGGATCCGCACCCGCCAGGCCAGTTCGACGTCGCCCCAGATGGGGATGCCGGCGGCGGCGGCCTGCGCCAGCACCGGATGGTCGGGACGGAAGCCGGGCGAGGTGACGACGACGTCGGCCGGCGCGCCGTCGACGTCGGGCAGCACGGCTGCCGCCTCCGCTCCGAGGAGCACGTCGGCCGCGCCGACGATGCGCAGGGTGTCGGCCTTGGCCCGGTTGGCTTCGGTGTCCGCTCCGTCGACGACGACCACGCGGGCGCCGAGCTCGACCAGGGTGTCCGCCGCGGAGAAGCCGGACAGGCCGATGCCGGTGACTACCACGCGCAGGCCGGACCAGTCGGCGTCCCAGGTGGTCAGGGAATCAAGCCGGGAGGCCCCGGCGGCATCGGTGCTCACTGGCCCACCACCCATTCCGCGTAGAAGATGCCCAGGCCTGCGGCGACGCAGAGCCCGGCGATGATCCAGAACCGGACCACCACGGTGACCTCCGCCCAGCCCTTGAGCTCGAAGTGGTGCTGCAGCGGCGCCATCTTGAAGACCCGCTTGCCGCCGCTGATCTTGAAGTAGCCGACCTGGATGATCACCGACAGGGTGATCAGCACAAACAGGCCGGCCAGGATGACCAGCAGGATCTGGGTGCGGGAGAGGATGGCGAACGCCGCGATCGCTCCGCCCAGGGCCAGGGATCCGGTGTCGCCCATGAAGATCTTGGCCGGCGAGGTGTTCCACCACAGGAAGCCGATCAGCGCCCCGGCCAGGGCGCCGGCCAGCAGCGCGAGGTCCATCGGGTCACGGACCTCATAGCAGCGGTTTCCGGGCTCGGGGCCGAAGCAGCTCTGGTTCGACTGCCAGATGCCGATCAGGAAGTACGCTCCGAAGACCAGGACGGAGGCGCCTGCCGCCAGGCCGTCGAGCCCGTCGGTCAGGTTCACGCCGTTGGTGGTGGCGGTGGCGATCAGGTTCGCCCAGATCACGAACAGGATGGCGCCGATGGTGGTGCCGGCGAACGCCAGGTCCAGCCCGGTGTCGCGGATGAAGCTGATCTGTGTGGACGCCGGTGTCAGTCCGTCGCGGTTGGGGAACTGCAGGGCCATGATCGCGAAGGCCACGCCGACGGCGGTCTGGAGCACGATCTTTGCTGTGGCATTCAGGCCGAGGCTGCGCTGCTTGGAGATCTTGGTGTAGTCGTCGATGAAACCGACCAGGCCCATCCCCACCAGGAGGAAGAGCACCAGCAGGCCCGACGCCGTCGGGCCTGGACTGCCCGGGTTGATCACCGAACTGGCCAGATGGGTCAGGAAGTAGGCAGCCACCACGGACCCGACAATGACGGCGCCGCCCATGGTGGGGGTGCCGCGCTTGGTGTGGTGCGAGGTGGGCCCGTCGTCGCGCACGAACTGGCCGTAGCCGCGGCGCACGAGCAGGCGGATGAACAGGGGCGTCCCGGCGAAGGCGAACAGCAGCGCCAGGGACGACCCGACCAGCAGGGAGATCACAGGACGTGTCCCCCGGTCTCCGGATGGCTCCGGGTGGTGTCCGTGTCGGCGGAGGGCGGTGTTGCTGGGGTTTTCAAGGCTATCCGATCACCGAGGAAGCGCAGGCCTGCGCCGTTGGAGGATTTGAAGAGGATGATGTCGCCGGGGGCCAGTTCCTCGGCCAGGATGGCCTCGGCCTCCGCGGCCGTACGGACAAAGGTGGACTCATCCCCCCATGAGCCCTCCATGACCGCCCCGGTGTGCATGGCGCGCGCGCCGTCGCCCACGACGATGAGCTTGGAGATGTTCAGGCGCACGATGTAGCGGCCAAGCGCGTCGTGCTCCAGGACCGAGGCGTCGCCGAGTTCGAGCATTTCGCCCAGGACCGCCCAGGTGCGCCGTTCCCGGCCGAGCTCGGCGAGGGTGCGCAACGCGGCGCGCATCGACTCCGGGTTGGCGTTGTAGGCGTCGTTGATCACCGTGATGCCGTCGGGCCGGTCGGTGCGCTCCATCCGCCAGCGGCTGGCCGGACCCTGCCCGGTCAGTGCCTCGGCGATGGACGCCCCGTCGATCCCCGCGGCCCACGCGGCTGCGGCCGCAGCCAGCAGGTTCGCCACATGGTGCTCGCCGATCAGCCCCGACACCACCTCGTGGCGGCTGCCGTCGGGCAGTTCAAGCGTGAAGGCGGGGTGCCCGGCGCCGTCCGTGCGCAGCTGGAGGGCGCGCACGGTTCCGTCGCCCGACGGCAGGTCAGGGTCCGAGGAAAAGCGCAGGATGGGCGCAGCGGTCCGCGGCGCCATGGCGTTGACCCGCTGGTCGTCGGCGTTCAGGATCGCCGTGCCGTCCGCGGCGAGGGCCTCGACCATCTCGCCCTTGGCCTTGGCGATGTTTTCCACGCCGCCGAACTCCCCCGCATGGGCGGAACCGACGCACAGTACGACGCCGATGTCGGGCCGGACCAGCTCGGTGAGGTAGCGGATGTGTCCGATGCCCGTGGCGCCCATCTCCAGGATCAGGTAGCGGGTGCCGTGCGGCGCGGTGAAGATGGTCAGCGGCATGCCGACCTCTCCGTTGTAGGAGCCGATGGGCGCGACCGTGGTGCCGTGGCGGCGGAGGATGCCCGCCAGCAGGTCCTTGGTGGTGGTCTTGCCGGCCGAGCCGGTGATTCCGATGACGGTGAGCTCGCCCTCGGCGCGGAGCCGGCGCACGATGTCGGCGGCGATCCGGCCCATGGCCAGGACGGCGTCGGGCACCTGGACGGCCGGCAGGACGGTGCCGGAGGCGTCGGCCACCGGGCGTTCGACCAGGGCCAGTGCCGCCCCCCTGTCGAAGGCCGCGGGCACGAAAAGGTGTCCGTCGGTCGTCTCGCCGGGCTTGGCGATGAACAGGGAACCGGGACCGGCGTCACGGGAATCCGTGGTCGCGGAGGTGACGGTCAGCGAGGGGTTGCCGGCCGCAGGCCCAATGAGCTCTCCGCCGGTGATGGCCGCAATTTCGGCTGCGCTTAGTTCAATCATGACGGTTTAGGACTCTACCCGCTCGGGGGAAAGGCCACTGAATCCGTGCTTTGTCAAAGCCTGCCTCAACTCGACCCGATCATCGAGCGCCAGGTTGACGCCCTTCACTTCCTGCCAGACCTCGTGTCCGCGGCCTGCGACCACGATGGTGTCCGCCGGTCCTGCCAGCTGAACGGCGCGCTCGATGGCGGCGGCGCGCGGGGCGACCTCGAGGATCTCGCAGGGCAGCGATTCGGTCCGCTGCGCGTCCCGGGCGCCGGCGAGCACGCCGGCGCGGATCCGTGCCTCGTCCTCGTCGTGGGGATCGTCATCGGTGATGATCACCACGTCCGCCAGGCGCGCCGCGACGGCCCCCATCAGCGGGCGCTTGGTCTCGTCCCGCTGGCCGGTGGCACCGAAGACCACGATCACCCGGGATGCGGTTCCGGGGCGGCGAACGCTTTCGAGGGTGCGGGAGAGCGCATCCGGGTTGTGCGCGAAGTCTACGATGGCGGCCGGCTGCTCGCTGATCAGCTGCATCCGTCCGGGAACTTCCACCGTGAACGGGTCGCGGTCCAGCGCCTCCTGCAGCCGGTCCGCCGGCACGCCCGAGGCCAGGACCATGACGGCGGCCAGGGCGGCGTTGGAGACGTTGAAGGTGCCAGGCAGCCCGGTGGAGGCCCGCAGGACGACGCCGTCCGGTCCGTGCAGTTCGAACCCGTGGCCGAGGCCCCGGCGGGTCAGCGCGCGCACCGTCCAGTCGGCGGCCGCGCCCGATTCACTCCGGAAGGGGGTCCCGCCGGACGCGGCGGAGGTGTCGAGACTGAGGATGGGAATGCGGCCCTGGCGTGCCAGGCGGGCTCCCCACTCGTCGTCGACCGTCACCACGGCGCTCCGTGCCCGCTCAGGCGTGAAGAGCGCGGCCTTGGCCTGGAAGTACTCCTCCATGGAGCCGTGCAGGTCAAGGTGGTCCTGGGTGAGGTTGGTGAACCCGGCCACGTCGTACCGCACTCCGTCCACCCGCCGGTAGGAAATGGCGTGGGAGGAGACCTCCATGGCCGCGGCATCCAGGCCCTTCTCCCGCATGAGGCCGAGCAGGCCGTGGACCTGCGGGGATTCGGGGGTGGTGAGGGTGCTCGGGATCGGTTCGTCGCCGGCTTTAATCTCGATGGTGCCGATCAGGCCGGTGGTGCGGCCCAGTGCCCCGAGCAGCGAGGTGATGAAGTAGGTGGTGGTGGTCTTGCCATTCGTCCCGGTCACGCCCAGCAGGACCGGTGCGCTGCCGTCGTCGGGCCGGCTGCCGAAGATGACGGCCGAGAGCGGGCCCACCAGGCGGCGCAGCTCCGGCGCGGTGAAGACCGGCACGTCCAGCCCGCGGACGTGCTCCAGCCCGGCCTCGTCGGTCAGGACGACGGCGGCGCCGGCGGCCACGGCGTCGGCCGCGAACCGGGCGCCGTGGTGGCGTGCCCCGGGCAGGCCCAGGTAGAGGTCGCCGGGAACGACGTCGGCGGAGCTGATGCTCAGGCCGGTCACCGGCACCTGCCAGGCGTCCCCGGGCGTGCCGGGAGCCGGGCTGGGCCCCGGCAGCCCGGTGGGCAGGGCATGGACGGCGTCAGCCAGGGTCACCGGGCTCACCCGGGTGGGCCGCATGCGCGCGGCAGGCCGGGAATCGTGTGTTGCAGGCACTGGTGCTCCAGGAACTAGTACTCGATGGGGTAAGTGTCGGGCTCGCCCTGGGAGGGGGGTACGTTGTGCGTGGTCAGGACCTTCTCCATCACTTTCTTGAAGGACTCCCCCGGCAGCAGGTAGTACAGGTCGCCCTGCGGCCGCTGCAGGGTCACCACAACGACGTATCTGGGGTCCTCCATGGGTGCCATTCCAGCATACGAGAGCGTGTAGCCGTCATAGCCGCCGTTGGGTCCCGGCGCCTCCGCGGTGCCGGTCTTGGAGCCCACCCGGTACTGGTCCAGGGCACCGGTGGCTCCGGAGCCCTCCACGGTGACGGTCTCCAGCATCCGCTGCAGTTCCTTGGCAGTCTCGGTGGACATCACCCTGGTGCCTTCGCCGGCGTCGATCTTCTGCTCGTTGCCGTCGGCGTCGATGCGGGCATCGACGAGCCGCGGGGGCAGGCGCACGCCGTCGTTGGCGATGGTCTGGTAGACCATTGCGGTGTGCAGCGCGGTCTGGGCCAGGCCCTGGCCGAAGAGCACGGTGTACTGCTGGCGGGGATCCCACTGGTCGGCAGGCGCCAGGATGCCGGCGGTCTCGCCGTTCAGGCCCACGTTCAGCGGCTCGCCGATGCCGAACTTCCGCAGCCACTCATACCGCTGGTCGGGGGTGAGCTGGCGGCCGATGGCCACGGTGCCGGTGTTCATGGACCGCGCCAGGACCCCGGCAGCGGTCATCTGCAGCCGGCCGTGCTCGAACGCGTCCTTGAAGGTCTGCCCGTCCACCGTGTAGGTGTTGTCCAGCTCGAACTGGCTGGTGGGCTCGATCAGCCCCTCCTCGAGGGCCGCGGCCATGGTGATCACCTTGGTGGTCGAGCCCGGTTCGAAGGACGCCGCCACCGACAGCGGCTTGCGCGATTCGGCCGGGGTGGCGCCGGGGTTGTTCGGGTCGACGGTGCCCGACTCGGCCATGGCGACGACGTTGCCGGTGTCCGCCTCGACGACCACGATGTTGCCCCATTCGGCGCGGTATTCCTCCACCTGCGCGCTGATGGTCTCCTCGGCGAACCACTGGATGTCCTGCTCAATGGTCAGGCGGATCGATTCGCCGTCGCGCACCGCCGTGTCTTCATTGGTGGCGTACGGAATCCGGATGCCGTCGCCGCCGATTTCGAAGGTCTTGCTGCCCGCCTCTCCGGCAAGGACGGAATCCTGGGTCAGCTCCAGGCCTTCCAGCGGGCCGTCCGTACCCAGGAAGCCGACCATGGCGCCGGCGACCGACCCGGAGGGGTAGGTGCGCAACGTGGTGCGGTCGGCGTAGATGCCGGGGAAGCGGACGGCGAGCACCTTGTCCCGGATTTCCGGCGTGACGGTTTTGGCGACGAAGTTGAAGCCCTTTTCTCCCAGCACGGAGGCGCGCAGGGTCTCCGGGTCCTGACCGAGGATGGCGGAGAGTTCACGGAAGGCCTGGTCGTAGCTGACCTCTTCCCTCTCCCCCTCCGGATTGGTCCGGGTGTAGCTGTCCTCTCCCTGCGACAGGCGCTGGTCGACCACGATGTCGAACCGCTCCACACTGCGGGCGAGGTAGTTGCCGTCGGCGTCCAGGATGCTGCCGCGCAGCGGCGGGACAGTGGTGGTCACCAGGCGGTTCTCGACCGCCGTCTGGGCCATGCCTTCAGGATCCAGCGCCTGGACGTGGAAGAGCCGTCCGGCCAGGACCAGGAGCAGGACCAGTGCAAGGATCATTCCGGCGCGCAGCCGGTATCCGACCACGGCGGTACGGGGTGCTGCCCCGTCCGTCTGCGAACTTGGTGCCACTGGCGAACTCCGATGTCTGTTGCGCTGTTACTGTCCGCTCCGCTGCACGGGGGCGGGAATGGTGCCGCCGTTGAGGTCCGGTTCCGGTTCGGCCGCCGGCGGTGCCTCTGCGGCTGCCGGGGCGGGAGCGGATTCGCCCTGGCCGGCCCGCTGCTCCGCCGCCCGGGCGGGCTCGGGCGCCGGTTCCGGGGCCGCGGCTCCGGGCGGAAGGACAGGATCAGTGAGCACCGCCGGCGCCGGGACCCGCGACGGGACCTTGCCGCCTTCGGCCGCCGGGGCGGGCGTGCCGGTGACTTCGAGGGTCTGCAGGTCGACGGCGCCGACGGCGGCCGCCGGGACCATGCCGAGCTCGGCGGCCCGTGCGGCCAGGTTCTGCGGCGCCTGGTGGCTCTCGACGCGCTGGCTCAGCGCTTCGTTGCGCTGTGCCAGCTCCGTCCGTTCGTTCTGCAGCTGCACCAGGCGGTACTGGCCGCTGGACACGGAGATGTTCAGGACCAGGACGGTGGCCAGTGCCGCGACCAGGAACATGAAGCAGAGCACGGCGAACGGCACGCGGCGGCGGCCGGCGGCGGCCGGAACCACCGACAGCACCGTGCGCCGCCGGGGCGCCTGGGGCTGCTCCGGCTGGGCGCCCAGCGCAAGGGCGTTGGCCCCGCTGACTGCCGGCCGCCCGGTGCGCACGGCGGCGGGTCGGCGGGCGCCGCTGCCTGTGATGGGTCCGCTCATGATCGTGCCCCGTCCCTGCTCGTGCGGATGCGTTCGACGGCGCGCAGCCTGGCTGAGGCGGCGCGCGGGTTTTCGGCGATTTCCTCGGCCGTGGGCGTTTCGGTGCCCTTGGTCAGGCGCTTGAAGCGCGGCTTGTGCTCCTCCAGCTCCACGGGGAACCCCTTGGGCGCCGAGGAGGAGGACTCGGCCGCGAAGACCGACTTGACGATCTTGTCCTCCAGCGAATGGTAGGACATGACCACGGCGCGCCCGCCGAGGCCGAGGACGGAGAGCGAGGCGGGAATGGCCCGCTCCAGGACGTCCAGCTCCTCGTTGACCTCGATGCGCAGCGCCTGGAAGGTGCGCTTGGCGGGGTGCCCGCCGGTGCGGGCGGCGGCGGCCGGAACAGCGGTGCGGATGACCTCGACAAGGCGGCCGGTCGTGCTGAACGGCTCTTCGGCCCGGGCGGCGACGATGGCCGAGGCGATCCGGCGGGCGAATTTCTCTTCGCCCCACCGGCGGATCACGGAGGCGAGCTCGGCCTCCTCGTAGGTGTTGACGACGTCGGCTGCGGTGGCTCCGCGGGAGGTATCCATCCGCATGTCCAGCGGGGCGTCGTAGGAGTAGGCGAAGCCGCGGCCCCGCTCATCGAGCTGCAGGGAGGAGACCCCGAGGTCGAACAGCACGCCGTCGATGGTGTCGAACCCGAGGTCCGCGACGACGTCGGCGATCTCGTCGTAGACGGCGTGGACCAGGTCGATGCGGTCGTTCCATGGGGCCAGCCGCTCTCCGGCCAGGCGCAGGGCCTGGGTATCGCGGTCCAAGCCAATGAGGTGCAGGTTGGGGAACCGCTCGAGCATCGCCTCGGAGTGGCCGCCCATGCCCAGGGTGGCGTCGACGACGACGGCGCGACCGGTCTCGGCAGCGGCGGCTTCGAGGGCGGGGGCAAGCAGGTTGACGCACCGGTCACGAAGCACCGGAACGTGGCGTTCCGAGGCGGGACGCTCTTCGCTCATGTGCTGCTTCCTTCCGCGGAGCCGCACCGGGTTCTTGGATCAGATCCCCATCCGCGCCTCGCGGCCGGGCCTGGCTCCGGGGAAGGTGAGCCAGGAACCGCGCCTGGCGGCCGGGGCCTGGCTCAGGGGAAGGTGAGCCAGGATCCTGATCCGCGGGGCGGCTGGAGATCTCATGCAAGAACCGGCGTGGCGCCTGTCCGTTACTGGGTCTGGGGTGTTGCTGTTTCCGTTGCCCTGTCCGAGCCGCCGGCGGCGGAAACGGTCAGAAGACTCCGGGAATTGCGTCTTCGTCGGTGTCGGAGAAGGCAGCTTCCTTCTCGTCCAGGTATTCCTGCCAGGCCGCGGCATCCCAGATCTCGGCCCGCGTACCGGCTCCGATGACAGCCAGTTCACGGTCCAGACCGGCATACCTGCGCAGCGCCGGCGGGATGGTGACCCGCCCTTGCTTGTCCGGCACTTCGTCGGAGGCGCCGGAGAGAAACACGCGGATGTAGTCACGGGCCTGGCGTGAGGACAGCGGGGCTTCCTTCATCTGCTCGTGGATCCGTTCGAACTCTTTCCGGCTGAAGACGTAGATGCATCGCTCCTGGCCCCGGGTCAGTACCAGCCCGTCGGCCAGCTCGTCCCGGAACTTGGCCGGAAGGATGATCCTGCCCTTGTCGTCAAGGCGCGGCGAATGGGTTCCGAGGAACATCCGCCACCGCCTGTCTGAAAGGGAGAAATCTCCTTCTGCATCGCCGTAACTCCGATGTCCTCCACTTTACTCCACTTCCCTCCACAGTCAACGACGCCGCGCGGCTTTTCACGCGTGGCGTGTCGCCGCCGCGGCGCCGCCGGTTCCCCGCCGTTTCAAGGCAGAACCGGGCTTCGGCAGCCCGGCCGCCGGGGCTCGGCGAAGTGGAGGAAAAGGGAGCGGCCGGGGGCCGGTTTATCCCCGCCGAGGCCCGTCCAGCCGCCCCGAAGGGCGCAGTCCCGCTGCTTTTGGGAGGTGCGTGGAGGAAAGTGGAGTCCGGGGAGGAAAGTGGGGCCCGGGAGCGGGCATGAAAAAGAGGGTCCGGCCTGGCCGGACCCTCTCAAGCTGCGCTGCTGTTCAGGCGGTGCTGCAGTTCAGGCTGTCCTGGTGGTCACACTGTGCTGCGGCTGCTGTTTCCAGCTGTTCGGCCCCCCGCCCCTACGGCTGGTCGCGCTTGCGCTCGTCCCAACGGGACTCGAGGTTGCTCATGAAGCCCTTGGGCGAGGACGCCTCGCGCTCACGGCGGCTGCCTGCGACGGCCGCTTCGACGCGCTTGCCCTTGGTGGTTGCGTAGTACACGCCGGAACCCATGACGAGGAATCCGAGAATCCCGATGACAATGCCCCACGGCATGGACTGAGACACCCCGAAAATAAGAACAGCGATGCCGGCAACCGCAACGAGGGCACCCAGCACAATCCTCCGGGTCGATATCCCGGTGGCCGAGCTTGCGGCCATGGAGCTGGCGAATTTGGGGTCTTCGGCGTGCAACTGCTGCTCCAACTGCTCAAGCAGGCGCTGCTCGTGTTCGGAGAGTGCCATCACTGCCTCCTTGCGGTTCGTATGTGCCGTGTAAAGCAGTGAACGTGTCCCGACCTCCGGTGGTTCCCTCACACCGGTGCCTGCCACGCCCGCTTTGCACCTACTCCTAAGGATAGGTTGCTTCGGTGGCAGGCGAAAGCTCCGGCCGACGGCGGTGGAGCGTTGCTACCCGTCCTGCGCGGCGGGCGGCCGGGGGGCAGGACGCAGCAGCCGGGCCGGCATGACGCCCTTGTCGCCGAAACGCCGGTTGACCCGGTCCAGGGCATCCTCGGCGGAGCGCCAGTTGTCGTCGCGCCCGTCGAGCGTCAGCTGCTGGGCGGCTCCCCCGGCTTCCTCGAGATTCTCGGCGCGCAGCCCGATCAGCCGCACGCTCATGGGCCGCCGGCCCAGCCCGGCCAGCAGGGAGCGGGCGGTTTCGTAAAGCAGCTGGGCGCTGTCCACCGGCTCGGTCAGCCGATGACTGCGGGTCAGGGTGGAAAAGTCCGCATACCGCAGCTTGAGCGAGACGGTCCGGGCCTGCATTCCCGCCGCCCGCATCCGTGACGCCGTCCGGTGGGCCAGCCGCAGCAGCTCCGTATGCAGGACGTCGTCGCTGTCGACGTCGCGCGCGAAAGTCTCCTCCGCGCCGATGCTCTTTTCCTGCCGCACCGGCGTCACCGGCCGCGGATCCCTGCCCCAGGCAAGTTCGTGGACGTGCAGGCCCGTGCTCCCCAGCAGGCGGCGCAGAGTGGGCACGGGAGTGTGGGCGAGGTCCGCGACGGTCCGGATTCCCACCCGCGCCAGCACCTCCCTGGTCCGCTCGCCCACACCCCAGAGCGCTGACACGTCGAGCCCGTGCAGGTACTCGACCGTGCGCTCCCGGGGAATCAGCAGCAGCCCGTCGGGCTTGGCCCGGGTGGAGGCGATCTTGGCCACGAACTTGGTGGCGGCGATGCCCACGCTGGCGGTAATGCCCAGCTCCGCGCGGATGGTGGCGCGCAGCTGCTCGCCGATGGCGCGTGGAGGCCCCAGCCTGCGCAGTGCTCCGGCCACATCGAGGAACGCCTCGTCCACGCTGAGCTGCTCCACCAGCGGGGTCACGGTGCCGAAGATCTCCATGATCCGAGAAGAGACCCGGCGGTACGCCTCCTGGTGCGGCTCCAGCACCACGGCCTGCGGACACATCCGGCGGGCACTGGCCATCGGCATCGCCGAGCGCACCCCGAACCGCCGCGCCTCATAGGAGGCGGAGAGCACCACCGACCGGCCGCCAAGGCCGCCGACGATGACCGGCCGACCGACCAGGTCGGGGCGCTGCAGCAGCTCCACGGACACATAGAAGGCATCCATGTCGACATGCATGATCGTGCAGTCCCGGTCTTCGCCGCTTGGTTCGGTGCCCACGCCTCTCATCGTAGGCATCGGGTCCGACATTCGCAGTCGCCTAGACTGGGGTCCAGTCCATCGTTTCCCAGCAGAACCGAAAGACCATGAAGAGAACCCCCATAGCCCTCACCGCCGCCGCCGTCCTGCTTGCCGCCGCCGGCTGCGCGGACAGCTCCGGCGATGCCTCCGCCTCCTCCCCGAGCCCGACGTCGGCTTCCTCCTCCCCCTCGCCGGCGGCTTCGGTCACCGGTCCCGGCGGAGCCACGGCCTCGGCCGAACCGACAGCCGACCCGATTGCGCCGGGGTTCCCGGTGGAGGTGGTGCCGCCGATGGACGGCGCCACCGTCCTGGCAACCAGCTTCGACCAGGAAGGCGACCTGGTCACGGTCAGCCTCACCGGACGGACGGCCACCACTGCCGAGGAGGTCGTGGCGTGGTACGCCAGGGCCTTCGAGGAGCGGGGCTTCCTCCCGCTGGAAGGCGAGACGGTCGGCGAGACCGTCTCCAAGGACTTTGTCCGCGACGGCGGGGAGGAGACCGCCAACGTGAGCGTGGTGCCCGGTGACGGCTCCTCCGCGTTCACGGTGGGCGCGAACGTGCTTTCCTCCACCGTCGAGGGAGCCCGGGAGTGAGCGTCCCCGACGCCCCGGCGTCGGTCCCGGTTCCGCCGGATCCCGACGCCGTCGCCGCCGCCCGGGACGAAGAGGACCGGTTCCGCGGACTGCTTGAGGCGGAGCTGGAGTCCTTCCTCACCGAGCGGACGCAGATGCTCCGCGAGGTCTCCGCCGAGTCGGTGCCGCTGCTTGAGGCCATCCATGCCCTCGCCCGCGGCGGCAAGCGCCTCCGGGCGCTGCTCTGCTACTGGGGGTTCCGCGGAGCGGGCGGAGCACCGCTGGATCCGGCGGCCGTCCGGGCCGGCCTCGCGCTGGAGCTGTTCCAGAGCGCCGCGCTGATCCACGACGACATCATTGACCGCTCCGACACCCGCCGCGGCGCGCCCTCCGTGCACCGCAGGTTCACCGGCACGCACCGCGATTCCGGCTGGCATCTGGACGGGGACCGGTTCGGCACCTCGGCGGCCATCCTGGCCGGAGACCTTTGCCTGGCCCTGAGCGAGGAGGTCTTCACCTCCGTCGGCCCCGCGGCGGCTTACGGAACTGCGGCCCGCGACATCTTCAACCGGATGCGCACCGAGGTGATGGCCGGACAGTACCTGGACATTCTCGAAGAAGTGGTAGGCCCCGGGCACCGCCCCGAGGACGCCGTCCGCCGGGCGCGGAACATCCTGCGCTACAAGGCGGCGAAGTACACCACGGAGCATCCGCTGGCCATCGGCGGGGCCCTGGCCGGAGCCGACAGCGGGCTGCAGCAGGCCTATGCAGCGTTCTCGCTGCCGCTCGGCGAGGCCTTCCAGCTGCGCGACGACGTCCTCGGCGTCTTCGGCGATCCCGAAACCACCGGCAAGCCCGCCGGCGACGACCTGCGCGAAGGCAAGCGGACGGTGCTGATCGCCTACACCCTGGAGCACGGCGATGCCGGGGTTCGTGCGGAGGTTTCGGCCAGCCTGGGCGCGGCAGACCTGGACGACGACGGCGTGCAGCGGCTGCGCGCCCTCATCACGGACACCGGAGCGCTGGCCGCCACGGAGGAGCTGATCGCCGGACACACCGCAGCGGCGGACCGGGCACTGGCCGCACTGGACCTGCCCGCACCGGCCGGGGCCGCCCTTGCCCGGCTGGCGGATGCGGCCGTCCGCCGCCGCGCCTAGCCTGACTCAGTACAGCTGAGCCGACGTGGGAGACAGCAGCAGGGCGGGACCACGGTGGTCCCGCCCTGCTGCTTTATCCGGATCATGCTCCGGGTCACGGCCGCCGGGCTGTCACGGTGGAAGGACCGGCGGTGCTGCTACCAGGCCAGGGCCTGCGCGCGGCGCCGGATTTCGGTCTTGCGGCCTTCGCGCAGGGCGTCCACGGGGCGTCCCGGCAGGGTCTCGTCCGGGGTGAACAGCCAGCGGACCATTTCGTCGTCCTGGAACCCGGCATCCACCAGGACGGAGATGGTTCCCTTCAGGCTGTCCAGCACCGCGCCGTCGGCCAGGAAGGCGGCGGGGATGCTGCGTACCTTCCGCTCACCGATCCGCAGGGCGACCAGCGCCCGTTCCTCCAGCAGGCTGTGCACCTTCGTTACGGACAATCCAAGCTGTTCGGCGGCATCGGGCAGGGTCAGCCAATCGCCGACAAGTTCCTCAAGTTCATTCACCCGTCCAGATTGCCACGGTACGGCCCTGCGGGCCACTTTTCCGGCGTCGGCGGGGGCGGGGGCGGGCGTCCGTGTCCGTCTCCGGGGCGGGCGCCGCCGAAACGAAGACACACTGTGGCCGTTTTGCGGCCTAACGGCTATTGGTGATCGGGCTCATTCGTGTAGATTCGCATTAGTAACAGAAGCAACATCAGCAACAAAAGCAACAGCAGACACTAAAACGCCGCCTGTTGCAATACTCGATTTGTTCCACAGGCGGGTTCGGCCCGCCAAGCACAGATGAGGGAAAGCACCATATGACAGCCACACCGACGCAGGGCCCCGGCGCACAGCCGCATTCCGCCGCTCCGTCCAGGCCCCGGCGGCTCAGCGTCGCCGTTACGACGGCGGCCATTCCGGCCGTCATGATGTCGGCCCTGGCCGTCGCGGAACCTGCCACGGCCGCCCCGGTGCAGCCTGACTCCAACGCGCTGTTCCCCCACCTGCCCCTGCAGGCCATCAAGAACCTGAACATCTCCGCGCCGGCCGCGCCGTCGTTCGCGGTGACGGTGCCGGCAACCGTGCCGGCTGAATCCGCCGCACCGGCCGAGTACACCATTCAGCCCGGCGACACGGTCAGTTCCATCGCCGCCCGGTACGGGCTCGACATGGCCGAGGTCCTGCGCATCAACAACCTGCAGCCGGACAGCCTGATCTTCGCGGGCAAGACGCTGAAGCTGGCCGCCGGCGCGCCGGCTGCGGCAGCCGAGGCGCCCGCGGCCTCGGGCTACACCGTCAAGGCCGGCGACACGCTCAGCGCCATCGCCGCGGCTCACGGGGTCTCGCTGGACTCGGTCCTGGTCGCCAACGGGCTCACCCTGACCTCGATCATCCAGCCCGGTCAGGTCATCGCCCTGGGCGGCGCCGACGCCGGCACCGTGACCACCATGGGCACGGCCGAGCCTGCCCCTGCAGCGCCCGCGGCAGCCCCTGCCGACCTGGTCCCGAACACGTTCCTGCACTACACCTACCCGGATCATGTGGTTGCCGACGCCAATGCGAACAAGCACGCGCTGAACGCCATGCAGGTCCCGGACCGGGCGCAGATGCAGCAGATCATCGCCGACACCGCGGCCGCCATGGGTGTGGATCCGGCGCTGGCGCTCGGCCACGCGTACCAGGAGTCTGGCTTCGACATGCGCGCGGTCTCTCCCGCCAACGCCATCGGCGCCATGCAGGTGATTCCCTCCTCGGGCGAGTGGGCCTCGGAACTGGTGGGCCGGCAGCTGAACCTGCTCGACCCCTATGACAACGCCACCGCCGGCGTCGCGATCATCCGCTCGCTGCTGCGCACCAGCCCCAGCACCGAAGTGGCCGTGGCCTCCTACTACCAGGGCCAGTACTCGGTCACCACGCACGGCATGTTCCCTGATACGGAGCAGTACGTCGCCAACGTCATGGCGCACCGGGCCGGCTTCCAGTAAGTCCGCAGCCACCACGGGCGGGCCCTGCCGACAGCTGTGTCGGTGGGGCCCGCCCGCTGTGCTCCAAGTAGGATCGGTAAGGTGCGAGAGTCCGTGAATGATTCCCTGGTCCAGGCCCTGGTGGACAACCGGTACCTGGTCCGCGCCCGCGTTGCCCGCGGAGGCATGTCGACGGTCTATCTGGCTACGGACACCCGGCTGGACCGCGACGTCGCGCTGAAGGTCCTCTATCCCCACCTCGCCGCCGATCCCGGATTCCTGGACCGTTTTGAGCGGGAAGCCAAGTCCGCGGCCCGCCTGTCGCATCCGCACGTCGTCGGCGTGCTGGACCAGGGCATCGACGAGAACGGCCTGGCCTACCTGGTCATGGAATACGTACCGGGCCGGACACTGCGGGACCTGCTGCGGGAGCGCGGCACGCTCACACCGCGCCAGGCCCTGGCCATGCTCGATGCCGTCATCGAGGGACTCGCCGCCGCCCACTCCGCCGGCCTGATCCACCGCGACGTGAAGCCGGAAAACGTCCTTCTGTCCGACGACGGCCGCATCAAGATCGCCGACTTCGGGCTCTCCCGGGCCGTGACCACCAGCACCAACACCGGAACCCTCGTCGGGACCGTGGCGTATCTGGCCCCCGAACTGGTCACCGGCGGGGGCGCGGATGAACGCAGCGACGTCTACTCCGCCGGCATCATGCTCTACGAGCTGCTGACCGGCCGGCAGCCCTTCACCGGAGATGTGCCCATCCAGGTGGCCTTCCAGCACGTGCACGGCACGGTGCCCCCGCCGTCGGCTGCCTGCCCGGGGCTGGCGGAGGACCTGGACGAACTCGTCCAGTGGTGCACCCGCCAGGATCCCGAGGACCGGCCGGTGGACGGCAGCGCACTGCTGGGCGAACTGCGCCACATCCGCACCTCGCTTACCGATGAGCAGCTGGACTTCCGCTGCAGCAGCGGGGGCCCCGGAGACGGAGCAGCGCAGGCCGGGGCAGCGGCCTCGGACGGTGCCACCGATGTCATCGACACCGCCGGCGGAACCGAAGCCATCGGCGACCGGGCCGGAACCGAAGTGCTGGGCGCCGTGCCCGGCGGGGCGACCGAGGTGCTCGCCCGCGGGGGCGCCGGCCGGGACAATGCCACCGCCGTGTATCCGGGCGCGCGTCCGCCCGCATCCCCGCCGCCCTCCGAGACCGACGGCGGTTACGGCGACGATGAGGTCGCCTGGGACGACGACGAGGAGCAGCACCGCACTCCCCGGCAGGCGCGCCGCGACCTGCTGGCCATGCAGAAGCAGCGGGAGCGCGATGCCCGCCGCCCCGAGGTCTCGCTCCGCACGCACCCGCGCCGCCGCGGTGCCCTGCTCGGGCTGCTGATCGCCCTGCTCGTTGCCGCCGCGGTTTTCGCCGGATGGTTTTTCGGATCCGGGCCCGGCGCCCTGGTGATCATCCCCGACGTCGCCAACGTCACCGAACAGGAGGCGGGCGACCGGCTCAGCGGCGAGGGGCTCAGCTACAGCACCGATCGGATCCACGACGAAGTGGTTCCTGCGGGACTGGCCGTGGGAACCGATCCTGCCGGCAGCCAGGAAATCCGCCGCTTCCAGGCCGTCACTCTGCTTGTCTCCCGCGGGCCGGAACTGTTCGCCGTCCCGAACCTGATCCAGCGCAGCGTCGAGGAAGCGTCCGCGGAGCTTGAGGAGGCAAACCTCGCCGTGGGCACAGTCACGGAGGAATACAGCGAGACTGTGCCGGCCGGACAGGTCCTGGCCCAGGACCCCGCCGCCGACGCCGAGCTGCGCCGCGACACCCAGGTCGCCCTTACCGTGTCCAAGGGTCCCGCACCGGTGGAGGTGCCCGCCGTCGCCGGGCTGAGCGAAGCCGAGGCGGTGGCTGCCCTCGAGGACGCCGGCCTTGCCGCCCAGGTCTTCCCCGAGCGGGTGCACTCGGCCACGGTGCCCGACGGCGCCGTCGTCACCCAGTCCCCCGCCTCCGGCACCCTGGAACGCGGCGGCACCGTGGTGCTGACCCTGTCCATGGGGCCGCGGATGGTGGAGGTTCCCAGCTTCGTGGGCCGGCAGGCCGGCGACGCGCGCCGCGAGCTGGAGGCCCTTGGCTTCCGGGTTGAGGTCAACGAGGTGCTCGGCGGGTTCTTCGGCACCGTCCGGGCCCAGGATCCGGTGGGCGAGTCCGTGCCCGAGGGCTCGGTCATCACCCTGACCGTCGTCTAGCCTTCCCGTACGGGCGGCCCGGGCCGGCGGTCCTACTTCTTGCCGGCCAGGGCCCCTGCCACGAGGAACGCCATTTCCAGGGACTGCATGTGGTTCAGGCGCGGATCGCACACGGAGGCATAGCCGTCGACAAAGGCCTCCTGGTCCACCGGATCGGCTCCGCCCAGGCACTCCGCCACGTCGTCGCCGGTCATTTCCACGTGCAGGCCGCCGGGGAAGGTGCCCAGGCCCTTGTGGACCTCGAAGAAGCCGCGCAGCTCGTCCATGATGTCGTCGAAGTTGCGCGTCTTGTACCCGTTGGGTGAGGTGACCGTGTTGCCGTGCATCGGGTCGGTGACCCAGAGCACCTGCGCGCCGCTGGCGGTGACCTTTTCGACCAGGTTCGGGAGCTTCTCGCGGATGTTCTTCGCGCCCATCCGGGTGATGAAGGTCAGCCGGCCGGGTTCGCGGTTGGGATCGAGCTTGTCGATCAGGGCCAGGGCGTCCTCCGGCCGCGTGGTGGGTCCGAGCTTGACGCCGATGGGGTTGCGGACCCGGGAGAGGAAATCGACGTGGGCGGAATCCAGGTCGCGGGTCCGCTCCCCGATCCACAGGAAGTGCGCCGAGGTGTCGTACGGCAGGCCGGTCCGGGAATCGGTGCGCGTGAGGGCCCGCTCGTAGTCCAGCAGCAGGGCCTCGTGGCTGGCGAAGAACTCCACCCGCTTGAGGGCCTCGAAGTCGGCCCCGCACGCGTCCATGAAGCGGACCGCGCGGTCGATCTCCGCCGCGAGCGACTCGTAGCGGGAGTGCGCCGGGTTGGCCGTGAACCCGCGGTTCCAGTCATGGACCAGCCGCAGGTCGGCGAAGCCGCCCTGCGTGAAGGCCCGGATCAGGTTCAGCGTCGAGGCCGAGGTGTGGTAGGCCCGCACCATCCGGGCGGGGTCGTGGGCACGGGAGGCTGCCGTGAAGTCAAAGCCGTTCACCATGTCCCCGCGGTAGGCCGGCAGGGTCACGCCGTCGCGCGTCTCCTCGTTCGAGGAACGCGGCTTGGCGAACTGCCCGGCCATGCGGCCCATCTTGATGACCGGAAGGGAGGCGCCGTAGGTCAGCACGACGGCCATCTGGAGGATGGTCTTGACGCGTGCGCTGATCCGGTCGGCGGTGGCTCCCTCGAAGGTCTCCGCGCAGTCGCCGCCCTGGAGCAGGAAGGCCCGTCCCGCCGCCGCTTCGGCCAGCCGGCCGCGGAGGACATCCACCTCGCCGGCAAAGACCAGCGGCGGCAGCATCGACAGCTCGGCCACCGCGGCGCCATACCCGGGGTGGTCGTGCCAGTCCGGCTGCTGGCCGATCGGCAGCGTGCGCCAGTGGTCCACGGCGGCGTCAACCGCCCCTGCCCCGGCGGTCGTGGGTGTGCTGGACGTGTCAGTGCTGTTGGAGGTCACGGCTTAAATCCTATCGGGCCGCCGCGGCCGACGTAGCGGAACGCCGTAACGCGCGCGTCCGGTTCGCCACACTTCGACATCCGGCGGCCCGCGGCGCTGGAAGCCCGCGCCCGCGGCGCCGAGGTCCTCCTCCTGGAGCAGGCCGGCGGCGGCGGGGGCTCGTCCGCCCTGTCCGGCGGGGAGATCTACCTGGGCGGCGGCACCCCGATCCAGCAGGCGTGCGGCTTCACGGATACGCCGGAGGAGATGGAGGCCTATCTGCTGGCCGCGCTGGGGCCGCAGGCCGACGCGGAGAAGATCCGGGAGTACTGCCGGGGCAGCCTGGACCACTACGACTGGCTCACGGGCCACGGGGTTCCGTTCAAGCCCGGTTTCTGGGACTCCCCCACCTGGGTGCCGCCCATCGATGGCGTGTTGGTCCGCACCTGGCTCGGCATTTCCAGGACCGGATCGCGGTCCGGGCCCGGCGGGGCGTGGTCCTGGCGACCGGGGGATTCGCCGACAATCCGGAAATGATGGCCATGCATGCCCCGCTGCTGACCGGGCTGGGGGTCACCAGCGACGGCCGCGATGACGGCCGCGGCATCAGGATGGCGCAGGCCGCGGGCGCCGCGGTGCAGCGGATGTCGACCGCCCAGGTCGGCATCGCCCTGGTGCCCGGCCTGGCGGTGCGCGGCCTGCTCGTGAACGACCTCGGCCAGAGGTTCATCAACGAGGACCAGTATCCGGGGATGCTCGGCCAGGCCGCCCTCTTCCGCCACGACCTGGCGGTGTGGGTGGTCCGGGGTTGCCATTCCGGGCCTCTTCGCGGCCGGACGTGCCGCCTCCGGGCTGCATGGCCACGGCTACCTCAGCGGGACGTCCCTGGGCGATGGCACCTTCTTCGGCCGGCGCGCCGGAGCAGCAGCCGCATCAGGGTAGCCGGCGGGCACACCTCCGGGGCGGGCGGCTGCCCGCTCCGGACCGACGCCGAAATATCAGGCGCTGTGCGCGCCGGCCTGCGGGTCCTCGTCGCGGCGGGCCGGCCGGGGTTCCTCGGCCGTGGCTTCGCCGGGCGTGGAGGCGGGCCCGACCACCGGCGCCTGGTGCTGCGGACCTGCGAGCCGGACGGCGCTGCGGCCGGCCGCGGAGCCACGGCCGCTGCGCTCGGCGGCCTTCTTCCGCGCCAGCTGTTCCTTGACGGTGGAGGCGTAGACGTCCACGTACTCCTGGCCGCTGAGGCGCATGAGCTCGTACATGATCTCGTCGGTGACGGCCCGCTGCACGAACCGGTCGTCCTCCATGCCGGCGTAGCGGGAGAAGTCGAGCGGCTCACCGACGATGATGCCGATCCTGCGGATGTTCGGCAGGCGGCGGCCGATCGGCTGGACCTTGTCGGTGCCGATCATCGCCACCGGAATCACGGGCACCCCGGTGGACAGCGCGAGCTTGGCGACGCCTACCTTGCCGCGGTAGAGCCGGCCGTCGGGGCTGCGGGTGCCTTCCGGATAAATGCCCAGCAGCCCGCCCTCGCGCAGCACGTCGACGCCGGCCTGGAGGCTGTTTGCTGACGCCTGCCCGCCGGAGCGGTCCATCGGCAGCTGGTTGGCGAGCCGGAAGAACAGGGCCGTGAGCCGTCCCTTGAGGCCTTTGCCGGTGAAGTACTCGGACTTGGCGAGGAAGGAGACCGGCCGGGGCACCTGCAGCGGCAGGAAGATCGAGTCGGAGAAGGACAGGTGGTTGCTGGCCAGGATCGCGGCGCCCTTGGCGGGAACGTTGTCCATGCCCTTGACCCAGGGCCGGAAGAGGAGGTTGACGATTGGTCCGATGACAATCGTCTTCATCACCCAATAAAACACGCGGCCGGCGCTCCCATTCCTCAGTTAATCCCGCAGCTCAAGAGGGAAAGCGGCGATCAACGGCGCACTTCCCTCCCCCATACTCTATGCTTTCCCGCTGCCCCGGATGAACCGGGCTGCGGACCGGCGGCCCGTTTACCGCGCCGCGGGGTGGAATTCGCCACCCCGGGTGCCACCATAGTGGGTATGACTGCGCAGTCCCCTCCGGCCCCCTTCATGTATGCGGGCCACGGCCCCAATGCGTCCACCGGCGTGCTGCTCAGCCACGGGTTCACCGGCTCCCCGGTGAGCCTGCGGGCGTGGGCCGGTCATCTGGCTGACCAGGGCTACGCGGTGTCGCTGCCGCTGCTGCCGGGCCACGGCACCACGTGGCAGGAGCTGGCACGCACGCCGTGGGCGCACTGGTACGACGCCTATGAACAGGCCTACGACCGGCTGTCTGAAAGCACGGGTCGGGTGGTCGCCGGCGGCCTGTCGATGGGAGGAACCCTGGCCCTGCGCCTGGCCTCCCGGCGGGAGGTGGCCGGGGTCGCCGTCGTGAACCCCGGGCTGACCGCCGCCGACCCGCGGGCCCGTTACGCAGGGGCGCTGAAATACCTGGTGCGCTCGGTTCCGGCGATCGGCAACAACATAGCGCTGCCCGGCCAGGACGAGGGCGCCTACGCCCGGACGCCGGTGGCCGCCGTGCAGCAGCTGATGCGCCTGTTCCGTGACACCACGGCGTCGCTGCCGCGGATCACCGCGCCGGTCCTGGTGTTCCGTTCCGCGGTGGACCCGATTGTCCCGGAGTCGAGCATGGCGGCGCTGCGCCGCGGCCTGACCTCGGCCGACCTGACCGTGGTGCCGCTGCCCAACAGCTACCATGTGGCCACCATGGACCACGACGCCCCGCTGATCTTCGGGCGGAGCAGCGAATTCATCCAGGACGTCAGTGCAGGAAGCCGGACATGAACGAGAAGGAACCGGACCGCAACGGGTCCACGGACGACGCCGTCTGGCTGGACCTGGTGGCCCGCCTGGAGCAGACCCCCGACCTCGACGACGACCGGGACAGCCCGCCGGCGTCCGGGCGCTCCCGCCCGGAGGACCCGGGCACCGGCCCCGGGGACCGGAGGCCGGAGGAGCCGCGGGCGCCGCAGGCCGTTCCGCCCAGCCCGGCGGAACGCACCCGTGCCCTGTTCGGCAACCGGCTGCAGCCTGACCTGTCCGCCGGTCCGGCGTCGTCCGGGCCGTCCCGGGCAGCCGGCGGGGAGGGCGGTGCCGGCGGGAACCGTCCGGCGGGTCCCAGGGACTACGAGGTCGAGGACGACGACGACGACGGCGGCTTCGTTCCCCCCGAGCCGCCCCCGCTGGGCAGCGGTGAGCCGCTGCTGGTGCTGGCCTGGATCGGGGCGGCCGGCGGCCCGCTGCTCCTGCTGCTGTTTGCGATGTTCTGGCGCAGCGCCCCGCTGACCGTGGTCCTGGGCGTGATTGCCCTGTTCGCCGGTTCGGCCGGTTACCTGCTGTACCGGCTGCCCCAGCAGCGCGAGGATGGAGATGACGGCTCGGCGGTGTGAGGTTCCTCCGGCCCGGTCAGCGCCGCGCGGCGATCCGGGAGAGGTCCGCCGCGCCGATCATGCCGGCCGCCGGCCCCAGTGCCGCGGGCCGGATGGAGGCTGCCGGGCGGAAGCCCCGCCCGGTCAGGTTCCGTGCGAAGGACCGGCGGGCCGGTTCCAGGAGCAGATCGCCGGCGGCACCGAGTCCGCCGCCGATGACGAACTTGCCCGGGTCCAGGGCCGCGGCAAGGTTGGCCAGTCCGAGGCCCAGCCATTCGCCGGCCTCCTCGAGCAGCTCGACGCTGGCCGGATCGCCCTCAAGCGCCAGGCGGGTCACCACCGCGCCGGTGACGTCCCCGATCCGTCCGTCCACCGCCCGCAGCAGCTCCTGCGCGACCGGCGAGTTGGCGGCGGCGAGTTCCCGCGCCTCCCGTCCCAGGGCGTTGCCGGAGGCGTACTGCTCCCAGCAGCCCCGGTTGCCGCACTCGCAGCGCTGGCCGCCGGGCATGATCACCTGGTGGCCGAATTCGCCGGCCACTCCGAACCGGCCGCGTTCGAGCCGGCCGTCCATCACCATGGCGCCGCCGATGCCGGTGCCGAGGGTGATGCAGACCATCCGGCTCTCGCCGGCGCCGGCTCCGTAACGCCACTCCGCCCACGCGGCGCCGTCGGCGTCGTTCACCAGGAAGACGCGGCGGCGGAGCAGGCGCTCCAGGTTTTCGCGCAGCGGCTCGTTGCGCCAGGCCAGGTGCGGGCTGAACAGGACGGTGCTGCCGGCGAGGTCCATCCAGCCTGCGGCGCCGATCCCCACGGACCAGACGTGATGCTCAGCGCTGAGTTCGCGGACCAGCTCCACGATGACGGCTTCCACTTCGCGCGGATCGTGGCCGGGCGTGGACCGCCTGGCTTCGGCGAGGACCCGGCCGGAGGCATCGACCAGGCCGGCGGCGACCTTGGTGCCGCCGATATCGATCCCGATCGCCAGCCCGCGCCGGCGCATGGGATTGGCCAGCCGCATCGTCCGGCCGGGCAGCGGCCCGGCGGGCCGGCGCCTCCAGGAAGCTGCGGTGCGGGGGGACGGGGGCTGGTTCAAGGGAGGCATCAAAAACCCATTCTAGGCAAAGGGCAAGAGCCGCCGCGGAAGCGTTACCGTTCCGCAAGGTTACCGTCGGGTAGAAAATGTGATCCAGGTTATAGGGTAGGGGAAACCTGTGGCACCGAAAGATATCGAAGGAGCTATCGTGCGTGAATACAGCGTTCCCGTCCTCGTGGAATCGCAGCAGCAGACCAATACAACGGACCTCCTGCTTGAACAGGCGGCCAAGCCCAGCAATCCGGCTCTCTTCGCGGTGCCCGAGGGTGATCAGTGGCGCCGGATCACCGCCCGCGAGTTCCTGGATGATGTGCGGCTACTGGCGAAGGGGCTCGCCGCCAGCGGGGTGAATCCCGGCGACCGGGTGGGCATCATGTCCCGGACCCGTTATGAGTGGACCCTGATGGACTTCGCCATCTGGTTCGCCGGTGCGGTGTCCGTGCCGGTCTACGCGACCTCCTCCCCGTCGCAGGTGGCCTGGATCCTCGGCGACTCCGAGGCTGTCGCCGTCATCGTGGAGACCGCGCAGAACGAGTCGGTGGTCCGCCGGGCGGCCATGGACGAAGATCTGAGCGCCGTGGCCAACGTCTGGCAGATGGACGGCGGCGGCCTGGACAAGCTCCGCGCCGCCGGCAGCCAGGTCCCCGACGAGGAGATCGAACGCCGCCGGTCGCTGGCCAAGCTGGATGACCTGGCGACCATCATCTACACCTCCGGGACCACCGGAAAGCCCAAGGGCTGCATGCTCATGCACTCCAACTTCGTGGAGCTGTGCCGCAACGCCGCCGCCGGCCTGCCTGAAGTGGCCCGCGAAGGCGCCCAGACCATCATGTTCCTGCCCCTGGCCCACGTGTTTGCGCGGATGATCTCCATCCTCGCTGTGACCACCGGCGCCACCGTGGCCCACACCCCCGACGTGAAGAACCTGCTGCCGGATCTTCAGAGCTTCCAGCCGGACTTCATCCTGGTGGTGCCCCGCGTGTTCGAGAAGGTCTACAACTCCTCCATGCTCAAGGCGGAGGACGGCGGCAAGGGGAAGATCTTCCACGCCGGCGCCAAGACCGCCATCGAGTGGTCCAAGGCGAAGGAGGCCGGACGGGTTCCGTTCCTGCTGAACCTCAGGCATGCCTTGTTCGACAAGCTGCTGTACTCCAAGATCCGCGCTGCGATGGGCGGCAAGGTCAAGTACGCCGTGTCCGGCGGCGCTCCCCTGGGCGAGCGGCTCGGCCACTTCTTCCACGGCATCGGCGTCATGGTGCTGGAAGGCTACGGCCTGACCGAAACCACCGCACCCGTCTCGGTGAACACCCCGGAACTGATCAAGATCGGCACCGTGGGCGCCCCGTTGCCCGGCAACGCGGTACGGATCGCCGAGGACGGCGAGGTCCTCGCCAAGGGCGTGTGCGTCATGAAGGGCTACTACAACCGTCCCGAACTGAACGAAGAGACCTTCGTGGACGGCTGGCTGCGCACCGGAGACATCGGCGAGCTCGACGACGACGGCTTCCTGCGGATCACCGGCCGCAAGAAGGAGATCATCGTCACCGCCAGCGGCAAGAACGTCATCCCGGCGCTGCTCGAGGACTCCATCCGCGCCGATGCCATCGTCAGCCAGTGCGTGGTGGTCGGCGACCAGCGCCCGTTCATCTCCGCCCTGATCACCATCGACGAGGAGGCCCTGCCCGGCTGGCTCGAACGGCACAAGCTGCCGTCCATGTCGGTGGAGGACGCCGCCGGCACCGAGGACATGCGCAGCGAAATCCAGGCGCTGGTGGACCGCGCCAACGCGGCGGTCTCCCAAGCCGAGGCGATCAAGGTCTTCCGCATCGTGCCGACCGACTTCACCGAGGCCAGCGGCCACCTGACCCCGTCGCTGAAAATCAAGCGGGCCCAGGTGCTGAAGGACTATGCCGCGGTGGTTGAGGACATCTACAGCGCACAGCCGGCACGCTGACCGTCGGCGGAGCGGGCCACAGCCTGCCCCGCCGACGCCCGACCCCATCGGAAAACAGGTGAGGCGGAACCCCCGTGGGTTCCGCCTCACCTGTTTTCATCGTCCGCCGGGCCGACGCCCGGGCCGGTCCGGCTACACGAACGCCGAGTGCCCGGTCGCCGCCCGGCCGACGATCAGCGCGTTGATTTCATAGGTGCCCTCATAGGTGTAAAGGACTTCCACGTCGTTGAAGATCTTGGCCATCTCGTAGTCCGTGACGATCCCGTTGCCGCCGAGCAGGGCGCGGCCCAGGGCCGCGGACTCACGGGCCTGGGCCGTGGTGGTGGCTTTGGCCAGCGCGGCATGCGCCATGTCGAACCCGCCGCACTCCTGCAGCCGGGCAATCTGCGTCATCAGGCCGAGAGCGGCAGCGGCGTTCCCGAGGATCCGGGCCAGCGGCTCCTGCACCAGCTGGAACTTCGCCAGCGGCCGCCCGAACTGCGTGCGGTTCACGGCATAGTCCCGGGCGACGTCGAAGATCGCCAGCTGCGCTCCGGCGCACTGCCAGCCCACCCAGGCCCGGGAGTTGCGCAGCATCTCGTTGGCCGCGGCGAAACCCGACGCTCCGGGCAGGGCATTGGCCGCCGGGATGCGCACCTCGTCAAGCTCGATGTCGGCGTTGTGCATGATCCGCAGCCCGATCTTGTTCTCGATCCTGGAGGCCCGCCATCCGGGCCGGTCGGTCTCGACCAGGAAGCCCTTGACCTGTCCGTCCGCCGTGTCACGCGCCCAGACGATCGCGACGTCGGCCACCGTCCCGGACCCGATCCACCGCTTCGCGCCCGTCAGCACCCACTCGGCGCCGTCGCGGACGGCGGTGGTGGCCAGGCCGCCGGCAATGTCCGAACCGTGCCCGGGCTCGGTCAGCGCAAAGGCGCCCAAGGCCCGGAAACTGCGCAGCGGGGGCAGCCAGCGGGCTTTCTGCTCCTCGGACCCCAGCGCGTCAATGAGGCCCAGGATCAGCTCGTTATGGATGCCGACCAAGGCACTGAAGGAGATGTCGGCCCGCGCGACCTCCGCGTAGGCCAGGCCCCGGAACAGCCGGCTCGCCCCGGAGAGCTCCAGCTCCCCCAGACCGTGGGCGGCCAGACCGGGCAGGAGCGCCGTCGGAAACTCCTCACGGTTCCACAGCCCGACCGAGGCGGGGCGGATCTCCGCCTGGAGGTAGTCGCGCAGCTCCGCCAACCGCAGCCGCTCATCGGACGGCAGCAGGGCGGCGAAGTTGAACAGGTCGGCGTCCGGCAGGCCGCCGCCGCTCAGGGCTTCAAGGGTCGGGGACTCTCCGCGCAGTACCGGCGGCATAGGTGTTCCTCTCGGATCGGGGACCGGACCGGCGGTTGTGCCGCGCCGCCGGCGGTGGCCGCCGGTGGTCCTGCCCCTTAACAATTGTAGGATGTCCAACTATTCTCGTGTCACGCAGATCACATTTGTCAATTACCGGCAACACGGCGGCCGGCGGCACGAAAGAGGTACCGGCATGACGGCAACCACGGAATTCCGCGCGGCACGGGACCGCCTGCTGGCACTGCGGGAGGATCCGGACGCTGCCCGGGACGGCTTCGAGTGGCCCCGTCCGGCAGAGTTCAACTTCGCCCTGGACTGGTTCGATCAGGTGGCCGCCGGCGAACGCGGCACCCAGGACGCCCTGGTCATCGCCGAGCAGGACGGCTCCACGGCCCGGATGAACTACCGGCAGCTCAGCGCGCGCTCCGGACAGGTGGCGAACTGGCTGCTTTCCCTGGGCCTGGAGCGCGGGGACCGGATCCTGCTGATGCTGGGGAACCAGGTGGAGCTGTGGGAGGCCATGCTGGCCTGCATTAAGATCGGTGCCCCGGTCATCCCCACCACCGTGATGCTGGGGCCGGCGGACCTGGCGGACAGGGTGGAGCGCGGCCGCGCGTCGTGGGTGCTCACGGACGCGGCGAACGCCGCCAAGTTCGATGCGGTCCCCGGCGACTTCCGGCTGCTGGTGGTCGGTGACGACGCCGCCCCCTCGGGAGGGAACGGGAAGGAGGCCCGTCCGCGGCTGTCCTACTCAGCCGCCGACGGCTTCGATTCCGCCTTCACCGCCACCGCTCCCACCCGGGCGGACGAAACCATGCTGCTCTACTTCACCTCCGGCACCACGTCCAAGGCCAAGCTGGTCGAGCACACCCATACGTCCTACCCGGTCGGCCACCTCTCCACCATGTACTGGATCGGCCTGGAGCCCGGCGACGTTCACCTCAACGTCGCCTCGCCGGGCTGGGCCAAGCACGCCTGGTCCAACTTTTTCGCTCCGTTCATCGCCGAGGCCACCGTCTTCCTCTACAACTACACACGCTTCGACGCCGGGGCCCTGATGGCGCAGATGGAGCGTGAGCAGGTCACCAGCTTCTGCGCCCCGCCCACGGTGTGGCGGATGCTCATTCAGGCGGACCTCTCGCAGCTGGCGACCCCGCCGGCCAAGCTCGTGGCCGCGGGCGAGCCGCTCAATCCGGAGGTGATCTCCCGCGTGGAGCAGGCCTGGGGCACACAGATCCGTGACGGGTTCGGCCAGACCGAATCCACCCTGCAGATCGCCAACACGCCCGGGCAGCCGGTGCGTCCGGGGTCCATGGGCAGGCCCCTTCCCGGCTACGACGTCGTTCTGGTGGACCCCGCCACCGGCGAGGAGGGCGACGAGGGCGAGATCTGCCTGCGGCTGGATCCCCGGCCGGTGGGACTCACCCCCGGGTACTGGGGCGACGCCGAAAAGACCGCCGAGGCCTTCCGCGACGGGCTCTACCACACCGGCGACGTCGCCAGCCGTTCCGAGGACGGCGTCATCACCTACGTGGGCCGGGCCGACGACGTGTTCAAGGCCTCCGACTACCGGCTCTCACCCTTCGAACTGGAGTCGGTGGTGATCGAGCATCCCGCCGTGGCGGAGGCCGCCGTCGTGCCCTCCCCCGACCCCATCCGCCTGGCCGTGCCCAAGGCCTACGTGGTGCTCGCCGCCGGCTGGGAACCGACGGCCGAAACCGCGCAGGACATCCTGGCGTTCTGCCGCGAGCACCTGGCACCGTACAAGCGGATCCGCCGGCTGGAGTTCCGCGACCTGCCCAAGACCGTCTCCGGGAAGATCCGGCGGGTGGAGCTGCGCGCCCGGGAACAGCTGCTGCACGACGCCGAGGGCCGCCCGACAGAGGGCCGGGAGTTCTCGGATACCCCGGTCGTGGGGCTCAGGGAGTGAGACGGACCGGCGACGGCGGTGCCCGGAACGGTAGAATCCAGCTGTCCGCGGCGCTGCCGCGATGCCGTGCCCGCCGCCCACCCCCTGAGGACCCCCGATGACTGCCACGCGCCCGCTGCCGATGGACCCGATCGCCGAGGCACGCCGCCAGTGGGAGGACCACGGCTGGGCGCACGCGGCGCCCGGGATGGAGGCAGTGACGGCGGTGATGCGGGCCCAGCAGATCATGCTCACCCGCATCGAGGCCGCGCTGCGCCCGTTCGGCATCAGCTTCTCCCGGTACGAACTGCTGACCCTGCTGAGCTTCACCCGGACGGGCAGGCTGCCGATGTCCAAGCTCAGCGCCCGGCTGCAGGTACACCCCACCTCGGTCACCAACACGGTGGACCGGCTGGAGGCTGCGGGGCTGGTCCACCGTCGGCCGGACCCCGCGGACGGACGCAGCAGGCTGGTGGCGATCACCGACGCGGGGCGGGATGTGGCCCGGCGTGCCACCGAAGACCTGAACGCGGTTTTCGCCGACATCGGCCTCCCCGAGGAGGACCTGGACCTCCTGACGTGCATCCTGCGCAGGTTCCGGCAGCAGGCCGGCGACTTTACCGGGACCTGACGGGAGGATCACCATGTTCGGGGTCTCCGAGTCGATCTGGGCGACGGTGCACCAGGAGCGGAAGCGGCTTGCCGAGGATCTCACCGGCCTGGCGCCCGCGCAGTGGCGGACGGCCTCGCTGTGCCCCGGCTGGGACATCCATGACGTGCTGGCCCACCTCGTGGACACCGCCGAGACGGGCCGCCTGCGGTTCCTGGCCGGGCTCGCGGCGGCGCGCTTCAACTTTGACCGGGCCAACGACCGCGGCGTCGAACGCCGCAGGCAGGCCGATCCGGAGGCCACCCTGGACGCCTTTCGCCGGGCGGTGTCCCTCACCCGCACTCCCCCGGCCAACCCGGCGACCCGGCTGGTGGAGGCATTCGTCCACGGGGAGGACATCCGCCGCCCGCTGGGCATCGCCGCGTCCTATCCCGCGGAGGCGGTGGCCATGGCCATCAGTCACCAGCTGCGGACCCCCGTCGCCTTCGGCGGCGGCCGCGAGCGGGCCGCCGGCCTCCGGCTGGTGGACGCGGCAGGCGGGCGGGGCTGGGGGCAGGGAAGAGTTGTGGAAGCCGAGGCTGTGGAGATCCTGCTGGCCGTTTCCGGACGCCCCGCCAGGGTTCCGGAATTTCCCGCACAGGGCCCCTGACCAACCCAATCCTCCCGTCGCCGGTGCCGCTTCCGCCGCCCGGCGGCCTCTGGACAAGGCGCGGATCCTTGGAGATCCTTGCGTTCCACACTCCGCAGCGAGAGGACCCGCATGAGCGTCACCGATCCCAGTCCCGTTGCCGCCTCCGGCACCGCACCCGCTCCGGCCGCCGCTCCGTCGGCCGACCCCCGCGCCGACACCATTGGAGCACTGCTGCGCCGCAGCGTCGCGCGCAGCGGCCCGGCCACCGCGGTCAGGTTCGGGGAGCGCAGCTGGACCTACGAGGAGCTGGACACCGCGGTGCAACGGGTCCGTGCCCGGCTGCTGGACGCCGGCCTGCCGGCAGGATCCCGGGTGGCGGCGTTTGGAGCGAACTCCGATGCGTATCTGATCCTATTCCTGGCCTGCGCCGAGGCGGGGATGGTCCACGTGCCGGTCAACTTTGCCCTCAAGGGCGATGAACTCGCCTACCTGCTCGAGGACTCCGGAGCGACCCTGGTGGTCGCCGACGACGCGCTGCTGCCGCTGGTCGAGGAGGTCCGGACCGCCGGGCGTGCCCCCGCCGTCGGGCAGGTGTGGCCGATGTTCCCGGGCAGCGGCCGCGGTGGGCCCGCCCTCCTGGAGACCGCCCTCGCCGAGGACGGGCCGGACGCAGCGCAGCAGAGCGCAGCCGGCGGGGCTCCGGCAGCGGCACCGGCCGGGGACACCGTGGTGCAGCTGCTCTACACCTCCGGCACCACCTCCGCGCCCAAGGGCGCGATGATGACCCATTCCGCCCTCCTGGCGGAGTACGTCTCGGCGATCATTGCCCTGGACCTCACGGCCGGGGACCGTCCGCTGATCGCCATGCCGCTGTATCACTCGGCCGCCATGCACGTGTTCCTGCTGCCCTACCTTGCCCTGGGCGCCGCGGTGCGGATCATTCCAAAGCCCGATGTCGGCGAGATCCTGCGCCTGGTGGAGGAGGAGCGCATCGGCTCGCTGTTCCTGGCCCCCACGGTCTGGGTGCCGCTGAGCAACCACCCCGACCTCGCGGCACGCGACCTCTCGTCGTTGGGCAAGGCCCAGTACGGTGCCTCGATCATGCCGGTGACGGTGCTGCAGCGGCTGCGCCTGCGGTATCCGGACATCGGGTTCTACAACTGCTTCGGGCAGTCGGAGCTGGGCCCGTTGTGCACCGTGCTGCGCCCGGAGGAGCATGAGGCGCGGCCCGCGTCCTGCGGGCGGCCCGTCTATCACGTCGAGGCCCGGGTGATGACCGCCGACGGCGCCCCGGCCGCCCCCGGGGAGCCGGGCGAAATCCAGTACCGCTCCCCGCAGCTGCTGACCGGCTACTGGAACAACCCCGAGGCCACCGCCGCGGCGTTCGACGACGGCTGGTTCCGCTCCGGAGACCAGGTCACCCGCGACGCCGCCGGGTACATCCAGGTGGTGGACCGGATCAAGGACGTCATCAACACCGGCGGGGTCCTGGTGGCTCCACGGGAGATTGAGGACTGCATCTACGAACTGGACGAGGTGGCCGAGGCTGCGGTGATCGGACTGCCGGATGAGCGCTGGATCGAGGCGGTGACCGCCGTCGTCGTGCTCAAGGAGGGCGCGGCCCTGACGGCGGAGGCCGTACGCGCCCACGTCCGGGCCCGGCTCGCCGGGCACAAGGTGCCGAAGCGGGTCGACTTCGTCGCTGAACTGCCCCGCAACCAGTCCGGCAAGCTGCTCAAGCGGGCCCTGCGGGCCGAGCGCACGTGAGCTGGACACCGTCCGGCGACCTGCCGGGGGCCTGCGCCGCCTGAGAACGGCGGCGCAGGCCCTGCGCACGTCAGGCCGAAGCCTCCCGGATCGTGTTGATGATGCCGGAGAAATCGGTCTGCGCCCCGCCCTCCTCGGCGTACCGGCGGTAGATGCCGGCCGCCAGCGGACCAAGCTCGGCCGCGGTGCCGGTGGCCTCGATGGCGCTGAGGGCCAGCTGCAGGTCCTTGCTCATCAGCGCACCCATGAAGCCGGGCGCATAGTCCCGGTTCGCCGGGCTGGCCGGCACCGGCCCGGGCACGGGGCAGTTGGTGGTCAGGGCCCAGCACTGGCCGCTGGAACGGGACGCGACGTCGAACAGCGCCTGGTGGCTCAGCCCCAGCTTTTCGGCCAGCACGAACGCCTCGCTGACCGCGATCATCGAGACGCCCAGGATCATGTTGTTGCACACCTTGGCGGCCTGCCCGGCGCCGGAGGAGCCGCAGTGCACCACGGTGGCGCCCATGACCTGCAGCAGCGGTTCGGCTTGCGCGAAGTCGGCCTCGTCGCCGCCGACCATGAAGGTCAGCGTGCCCGCCTCCGCGCCCACGGTGCCGCCGGAGACCGGGGCGTCCGCCCCGCGGCGGCCCGCTGCGACGGCCAGCTCCCGTGCTGCCCGGGCGTCGGCGACATCGACGGTGGAACAGTCGAGGAAGAGGGTGTTCGGCGCCGCGGCGGCCAGCAGCCCGCCTTCGTAGGCGTCCAGCAGGTGCCGTCCGCCGGGCAGCATGGTGATGACCACTTCTGCGCCGGCCGCGGCGTCTGCACCGGTGGCGGCGGTCTCGATGCCGGCGGCACGGGCCTTTTCCAGGGCCTCCGGCACTATATCGAAGCCGGCCACCCGGTGGCCCGCCTTGACGAGGTTGGCGGCCATCGGTCCGCCCATGTTGCCCAGACCGATAAAGGCGATGTTCATGCCCGGCTCCCTGCGGTTGCTTCTGACGGCGTGCCGCCGACCTGCTCCGCCTCGACATGGGCGGGGCCGACGTCGGCGGGCCGGCGCCCGAGGTCCAGCTCCGGAATCTGCGGATGGTCCAGGGGCAGGAAGTACCGGGCCACTTCGTCCGGGTCCACCTCCTCCAGCACCGGCGGCTCCCAGCGCGGCTGCCGGTCCTTGTCGATCACCTGCGCACGGACCCCTTCCCTCAGCTCGTGGCCGAGGTGGAAGCGGCAGGAGACCCGGTACTCGGTCACCAGCACGTCGGCCAGCTCCCGGCCGGCGGCCCGGCGCAGGGATTCCAGGGTCACCTTCAGTCCGAGCGGGCTGTTGCGCCGGATCCGCTGCGCGGCGTCGGCCGCCACGGGGGCCTCCTCGGCGTCCAGCGCCGCGAGGATCTCCTCCACCGTGTCCGCGGCATAGGCGCGGTCCAGCACGGCACGCTCCTCATCGAAGGAATCCGGTGCCGGGCGGGCGAACCGGTCGATCACCGCGGGATCGCCGGTGGCCGCCAGCTCGGCGATGAGGGCCGGAAGGTCGGCCTCAGGCACATAGCTGTCGGCCAGGCCGGCTTCGATGGCCCGCCCCGGGCCCACATGCGCCGCCGTCAGGGCCAGGTGGGCGCCGATGCCGCCGGGAGCGCGGGAAAGCAGCCAGGTGCCGCCGACGTCGGGCACGAAGCCGATGGCGGTCTCCGGCATCCCGGCGCGGGTGCTGTCTGTGACGACGCGGTGCGAGCCGTGCGCGGAGATGCCGATGCCGCCGCCCAGGACCAGCCCGTGCATGACGGCGACGTACGGCTTCGGGTATTCGGAGATCGCGTGGTTGAGCGCATACTCGTCGGCCCACATGCGCGCGCCGCCGAGGCCGCCCTCGAAGCCGTCGTAGTACAAATCCACGATGTCGCCGCCGGCGCACAGCGCCCGCTCCCCCGCGCCGGTGACGATCACCAGGTCCACCGCCGGATCCCGGGCCCAGGCGTCGAGCGCCTCGGCCATGGCCAGCACCATGCCGTGGGTGAGCGCGTTCATGGCGCGTGGCCGGTTGAGCGTGATGACGCCGGCCCGGCCGCGAACCTCGGTGAGCAGTTCGGCCGGGGTGCCTGCGCTCATGAGTGGTCTCCGGCGGGCATGATGAAGCTGGCGCCGTCCTTGATCCCGGAGGGCCAGCGCTCGGTGACGGTCTTGGTCTTGGTGTAGAAGCGGAAGGCGTCGGGGCCGTGCTGGTTCAGGTCCCCGAAGCCGGAGGCCTTCCAGCCGCCGAAGGTGTGGTAGCCGATCGGCACCGGGATCGGCACGTTGATGCCGACCATCCCGGTGTTGACCCGGGAGGCGAAGTCCCGGGCAGCGTCGCCGTCGCGCGTGTAGATGGTGACGCCGTTGCCGAAGCGGTGTTCGCTGGGCAGCCGGAGCGCCTCCTCGTAGTCGGCGGCGCGGACCACCACGAGGACCGGGCCGAAGATCTCCTCCTGGTAGATGCGCATCTCGGGGGTGACGCGGTCGAACAGGGAGGGGCCGATGAAGTATCCGTCTTCGTGCCCGTTCAGGCTGAAGTTCCGGCCGTCCACCACCAGCTCGGCGCCTTCCTCTTCGCCGATGCCGATGTAGCCCCGCACCCGCTCCAGCGCGTCGCGGCCCACGAGGGGGCCGTAGTCGGCGTCGGGGTCGGTGGAGGTGCCCACGCGCAGCTGCTCGACCCGCTCCTTGAGCTTGGCGACCAGTGCGTCGGCGGTAGCCTCGCCGACCGGCACGGCGACGGAGATGGCCATGCAGCGTTCGCCGGCGGAGCCGTAGCCGGCACCGATCAGGGCGTCGGCGACCTGGTCGAGGTCGGCGTCGGGCATCACCAGCATGTGGTTCTTGGCGCCGCCGAAGCACTGGGCACGCTTGCCGTTGGCGGTGGCACGGGCATAGATGCTCTGCGCGATGGGCGTGGAGCCGACGAAGCCGACGGCCTGGACGCGCGGGTCCTCGAGCAGCGCGTCGACCGCCTCCTTGTCCCCGTTGACCACGGTGAAGATGCCGGCCGGCAGCCCGGCCTCGGTCCACAGCTCGGCCAGGCGCAGCGGCACGGAGGGGTCCCGCTCGGACGGCTTGAGGATGAATGCGTTGCCGGCGGCGATCGCCGGCCCGGCCTTCCAGAGCGGGATCATGGCCGGGAAGTTGAACGGGGTGATGCCGGCGACGACACCGAGCGGCTGGCGCATGGAGTAGGTGTCGATGCCCGGGCCCACGCTGTCGCTGTATTCGCCCTTGAGCAGGTGCGGGGCGCCCATGGCGAATTCGACGACGTCGAGCCCGCGTTCGATGTCGCCGCGGGAGTCGGCGAGGGTCTTGCCGTGTTCGGCGGACAGCAGCGCGGCGAGGTTGTCCATGTCGGCGCGGACCAGGTCCACGAAGCGGCCCAGGATCCGGGCGCGCTTCTGCGGGTTGGTGGCCGCCCATGTCGGCTGGGCCGCTTCGGCGGCGTCGACGGCGGCGCCCACCTCCTCGGCGGAGGCCAGCGGCACGCGGGACTGGACGCGGCCGATGTTGGGATCCCAGACGTCGCCGAAACGGCCGGAGGTTCCCTCCAGCCGGCGCCCGTTGATGTAGTGGGCCAGGGCGGGCGCTGCGGCCGCTCCGGACTGCGGATTGTCAATGGTGCCGGTGGACTGGTGGCTGGACATCGATGCTCCTGAACTGTCGGTGTGGTTCAGTTCACAGACTAGTTGGATGTCCTAGCAATTTGCCAGAGCGGCGGGCCCGGACGTTGGGCTCCTTTTTCAGCCGTCCAGGTTCAGCGAGAGCAGCGCGTTCTCCACGACCTCGGTCAGCGCCGGGTGGATCCAGTACTGGCCGCGGGCCACCTCCAGCGGATGCTGGTCGAAGGACATCGCCTGAACCAGCGGCTGGATGAGCATGGAGGCCTCGTGCCCGAGGATGTGCGCGCCGAGCAGCTTGCCGGTCTCGCGCTCGGCGAGCAGCTTGACGAACCCGGTGGTGTCCTCCATGGCCCATCCGTAGGCGGTGGAGCCATACTCCTGTACGGCCACGGCCAGATGCGTGCCGCGTTCGGCGGTGCAGTCCAGTGCCTGGTCCTCGGTGAGCCCGACGGCGGCGATCTGGGGGTGGGTGAACACGGCGGCCGGCACGAAGCGGTGGTCGCTGCGGCGCAGGTCGTCGGGGTGGACCAGGTTGTGGGCCACCACGCGCGCCTCGTGGTTGGCCACGTGCTTGAGCTGGTGCTCGCTGCTGGCATCCCCGAGCGCCCACAGGCCGGGCACCGGCGTGCCGCCGCTGAGCACCCGCTGGTGCTCATCCACGGCCACCCGCCCGTCCGGGTGGTGGTCGAAGCCGGCGGCGGCGGTGTCCAGCCGGTCGGTGTTGGGGATCCGGCCGGTGGCCACCAGGACCAGGTCGACGTCCAGTTCGGCGACTTTGCCCGGGGCGTCCAGCACCACATGGACCGATCCGTCGGGGTTGGCGGTGATACTGCGGGCTTCGTGGCGACGCAGGAGGTTCCACTGCTTTTCCGCTTCGACGGTGAAGCGTTCGGCCACGGCCTGGTCCTGGCCGCGGAGCAGGAAGCCGGAGCGCACCGCCATGCTGACCTCGCTGCCCAGGGCCGAGAAGATGAACCCGAACTCCGCCGCGATGTAGCCGCCGCCGAGGATCAGGATCCGGCGCGGCAGCTCGTCGACGCGCATAACGGTGTCGGAGGTGTGCACCTGGGGCAGGTCGATGCCGGGGATCGGGGGGACGAAGGGCCGGGAGCCGGCGGCGATGACGATCTGGTCGGCGCTGATCCGCTGCCCCGACACGGTTTCCAGGGCGTGCGGTCCGGTGAACCGGGCGTACTCGGGATAGAGGGTGACGTTGTCCAGCTCCTCGTCCCGGTATCGGCGCCCGCCGTCGGAGATCGCGTCGATCCTGGTGAAGATGCGGTCGCGGATTTCCCGCCAGCGGGTTCCGGTGTGGGCCAGGTCGACGCCCAGCCGTCCGGCTTCGGCCGACGTGGCGGCGAGCGTGGCCGGATAGACGAACATCTTGGTGGGAATGCAGCCGACGTTCAGGCAGGTGCCGCCGAAGGTTCCGCCGTCGACCAGGGCGACCTTGCGCCCGTCCCAGTCGGGGGTGATGAGGGTGTTGCCGGAGCCGGAGCCGACGATGGCGAGGTCGTAGTGGGTCACGGCTTCAGTCTAGTCCGGCCCCGGAGATAGCCGCGGGGCGGTACGGCTGCTGCCGTACCGCCCCGCGGGATGTCCTGCTGCCCCCGTTACTTGCCTTCGGGCTCCAGCACGACGATCAGGTCTCCGCCCTGGACCTGGGAGACTCCGGTCAGGGCCACCCGCTGCACGGTGCCGCCGGTGGGGGTGGTGATCGAGGCCTCCATCTTCATCGCCTCGATGGTCGCGACGGCGTCGCCCGCGGCCACGGTGTCGCCTTCCTTCACCGTCACGGTGACCGCTCCGGCGAACGGTGCGGCGACGTGGCCCGGCTTGCCCGGATCGGCGCGCTCGGCGACCTTGAAGTCGGTCTCCACGCTGCGGTCGCGCACCAGCACGGGGCGCAGCTGGCCGTTCAGGGTGGTCATGACCGTGCGCATGCCCTTTTCGTCGGGCTCGGAGACGGCGTCGACGGTGGCGATGAGCCGCACGCCCTTCTCCAGGTCCACCACGTGTTCCTCGCCGTACTGCAGCCCGTAGAGGTAGTCGCGGGTGCGCAGGACGGAGAGGTCTCCATAGGTGCTGCGCACCGAGTCGAATTCCTTGGCCGGGCCGGGGAACAGGAGCCGGTTCAGGGTGCGGCGCCGTTCGGCGGAGTCCGCAGCCAGCCCGGCGCGGTCCTCGTCGGTCAGTTCGACGTCGCGCGGCTTCACCTTGCGTCCCTGCAGCGCCTTGCTGCGGAACGGCTCGGGCCAGCCGCCGGGCGGGTCGCCCAGTTCGCCGTTGAGGAAGCCGATGACCGAGTCGGGGATGTCGTAGTCCTGCGGGTTTTCCTCAAACGCCTTCGGGTCCACGTTCTGTCCGACCAGCTGCAGGGCCAGGTCTCCGACCACCTTGGAGGACGGGGTGACTTTGACCAGTCGGCCCAGGATGCGGTCGGCGGCGGTGTACATGTCCTCGATCGCTTCGAACCGCTCCCCCAGCCCCAGGGCGATGGCCTGCTGGCGCAGGTTGGAGAGCTGCCCGCCGGGGATCTCGTGGAGGTACACGCGGCCGGTGGGCCCGGCGAGACCGGACTCAAACGGAGCGTAGACGCGGCGCACGGCCTCCCAATAGGGCTCCATGGCGCTGACCGCGGCCAGGTCCAGGCCGGTGTCCCGCTCGGTGTGGGCCAGGGCGGCGACCAGCGCGGAGGCGGCCGGCTGGCTGGTGGTGCCGGCCAGCGAGGCGCTGGCGACGTCGACGGCGTCCACGCCTGCCTCGGCGGCGGCGAGCAGCGTGGCCAGCTGCCCGCCGGCGGTGTCATGGGTGTGCAGGTGCACCGGCAGGTCGAACCGTTCGCGCAGCGCGGTGACGAGCTTCGCGGCGGCCGGCGGGCGCAGCAGCCCGGCCATGTCCTTGATCGCCAGGATGTGCGCGCCGGCGTCGACCATCTGCTGGGCCAGGCCCAGGTAGTAGTCCAGCGTGTAGAGCTTTTCCTCCGGGTCCAGCATGTCGGCGGTGTAGCACAGGGCCACTTCGGCGACGGCGGTGCCGGTGGCGCGCACCGCCCGGATGGCCGGCTCCATCTGCGAGACGTCGTTGAGGGCGTCGAAGATGCGGAAGATGTCGACGCCGGCGTCGGCGGCCTCCTGCACGAACGCCTCGGTGACCTCCACCGGGTAGGGCGTGTAGCCGACGGTGTTGCGGCCGCGCAGCAGCATCTGGATGCAGATGTTGGGCAGCGCCTCGCGCAGGGCGGTGAGCCGCTCCCACGGGTCCTCGCCGAGGAAGCGCAGCGCGACGTCGTAGGTGGCCCCGCCCCAGGCCTCCACCGAGAGCAGCTGGGGGGTCAGGGCGGCGACGGCGGGAGCGGCGGAGAGCAGGTCCCGGGTGCGCACCCGGGTGGCCAGCAGCGACTGGTGGGCGTCACGGAAGGTGGTGTCGGTAACCGCCAGGGCGGTCTGTGCCCGCAGTTCGGCGGCGAAGGCCTCCGGGCCCAGTTCCCGCAGCCGGTCCCGGGATCCGGGGCGCACCTCGGGCAGATCGGCGGGCAGCTTGGCCTCGGGGTCCAGCTCGGTGGGCGGGGCGCCGTACGGCTGGTTGACCGTGACGTCGGCCAGCCAGCTGAGGATCTTGGTGCCGCGGTCCGCGGATGCCCGGGCGCCCAGCAGCTCCGGGCGCTCCTCGATGAAGGAGGTGGCCACGTCGCCGGCCACGAACGCCGGGTCATCGAGCACGGCCTGCAGGAACGGAATGTTGGTGGACACACCGCGGATCCGGAACTCGGCCAGCGCCCGGCGGGCGCGGTTCACGGCCATGGGGTAGGTGCGGCCGCGGCAGCTGAGCTTGACCAGCATGGAGTCGAAGTGCGGGCTGATTTCGGCTCCGGCGTAGACGGTGCCGCCGTCCAGCCGGACGCCCGCGCCGCCGGCGGAGCGGTAGGCGCTGATCTTGCCGACGTCGGGCCGGAAGCCGTTGGCCGGGTCCTCGGTGGTGATCCGACACTGCAGGGCCGCCCCGCGGATCTGCAGCTCCTCCTGGACCAAGCCCAGGTCGGAGAGGGTCTCGCCGGCGGCGATGCGCATCTGCGCCTGCACCAGATCGACGTCGGTGATCTCCTCGGTGACCGTGTGCTCCACCTGGATGCGCGGGTTCATTTCAATGAAGACGTGCTGGCCGGCGCGGTCGCCGACGGTGTCGACCAGGAACTCGACGGTGCCGGCGTTGACGTAGTTCAGCGACTTCGCGAAGGCGACGGCGTCACGGTAGAGAGCCTGGCGGATGTCCTCGTCCAGGTTCGGGGCCGGCGCGATTTCGATGACCTTCTGGTGGCGGCGCTGCAGGGAGCAGTCACGCTCGAAGAGGTGGATGACGTTGCCTTCGCCGTCGGCGAGGACCTGCACCTCGATGTGCCGGGGGCGCAGGACGGCCTGCTCCAGGAAGACGGTGGGATCGCCGAAGGCGGTGTCGGCTTCGCGCATCGCGGCGGCCAGGGCCTCGGGCAGCTGCTCGGCCGTGTCGACCCGGCGCATGCCGCGCCCGCCGCCGCCGGCGACGGCCTTCACGAAGATCGGAAAGCCGATCTCCTCGGCTTCGGCCAGCAGCTTCTCCGCATCGTCGCTCGGCGCGGTGGAGCGCAGCACGGGAATGCCGGCGCTGCGGGCGGCGTCGAGGGCGTGCACCTTGTGCCCGGCCAGCTCCAGCACGTCGGCGGCGGGCCCGATGAAGGTGATGCCGGCCTCGGCGGCGGCGCGGGCCAGGCCGGGGTTCTCTGACAGGAAGCCGTAACCGGGGTAGATGGCGTCGGCGCCGGCTTCCCTGGCCACGCGGATGATCTCGTCCACGTCGAGGTAGGCGCGGACCGGGTGGCCCTTCTCGCCGATGAGATACGCTTCGTCGGCCTTCTGCCGGTGGATCGAGTTTCGGTCTTCATAGGCGAACACGGCGACGGTTTTCGCGCCGAGCTCATACGCGGCGCGGAAGGCCCGGATGGCGATCTCACCGCGGTTGGCGACCAGAATCTTCGAGAACATTGCTCTCCTGCATCGTTGGCGGCAGGGAGGCCGCAGTGTGTGGCCGCGGACCCTCTAACCGAAATCTTACGCGCGGCTGCGCGGCCCGGAAGGGCGGCAGCCATGCGGGCCGCCGCCACACAGGGCCGCGTTGCCAAGCGTGCTGCGTGTCACAGTTCTGCGGCCCAGTCTATGCGCCACCCCCGCAACAGCCGCTTCCCGGGTTACCTGCACCTGTCACATAGAATGATCGTGCAGCTTCCCCAGGGGGCCCTTCGCTCGTGATCCCGAGAAACGTTAGGTTTTGGTTCAACAAGTGCAAGTAGTGAGCATCAGCAGTCTCAAAGGCGGTGTGGGCAAGACATCGGTGACCCTGGGACTGGCATCGGCTGCACTGGCAGCGGGCATCCCCACCCTGGTGGTGGACCTGGACCCGCATGCTGACGCCACCACCGGCCTGGCCGTGAACCCGGGCGACAAGCCGGGCATCGGCGAGATGCTCAAGGGCGCCCGCCGGGCGGTGCTGACCGACAACGTGGTGTCCAGCGGCTGGACGGAGAACCACCTGCGCCGCCGGAAGGGCGATCCGAAGCGTCCCCCGGTGCTCGACGTCGCCATGGGCTCAGCTTTCACCGGCATCTATGACCGCCCCGACCTGGGCCGGCGTGACCTGCGCCGGCTCTCCACCCTGCTCTCCCGCGTCAGCGGATACGGGCTGGTGCTCATTGACTGCCCGCCGTCGCTGAACGGCCTGACCCGGATGGCCTGGATGGCCAGCAACCGGGTGCTGCTGGTGGCCGAGCCGGGCCTGTTCTCCGTGGCCGGCACCGAAAGGACCATGCGCGCGCTGGACCTGTTCCGCGAGGAATTCGCTCCGAACCTGGCGCCCGCGGGCATCGTGGCCAACCGGGTGCGCACCAGCTCCAACGAGCATTCCTTCCGCCTGGCGGAGATGCAGCAGATGTTCGGTGACCTGCTGCTGCAGCCGCACATTGCCGAGCAGGCCAACTGGCAGCAGATCCAGGGCGCCGCGCACGCGGTGCATCACTGGCCGGGCGAGTCCGCCAAGCAGGCCGCCGGCTCCTTTGACGCGCTGCTGAAGAACCTGGTGGAGAGCGGCCGCAGCCGCAACCGGGTCATGCGCCGGCCCGTGGCCTGAGCGGCCGGCGCGGGCAGACCGCGTTCCCTACAGCGAAGGGCGCCTCCCCTGCGGGAGGCGCCCTTCGCTGTGTCTGCTCACAATTTGTCTGGTGATGCTCCCGCCGGGCGTCAGCTGATCTTGCGGGCCGCGCGCCGGGCGCCCAGCTCGTCGTTGGGGAAGGCCTGGTCTTCGGCGTGCTCGCTCGGCAGCTGGGCCAGGCTGCCCTCGACTTCGCGCCAGACGCGGCCGACGGCGATGCCGAAGACGCCCTGGCCGCCCTGGACCAGGTCGATGACCTCGTCGGCGGAGGTGCACTCGTAGACGCTGGCGCCGTCGCTCATCAGGGTGATCTGGGCCAGGTCCTCGACGCCGCGCTCACGCAGGTGCTCGACGGCGGTGCGGATCTGCTGGAGCGAGACCCCGGTGTCCAGCAGGCGCTTGACCACCTTCAGCACCAGGATGTCGCGGAAGGAGTAGAGCCGCTGGCTGCCCGATCCCGACGCCCCGCGGACTGCGGGCTCGACCAGCCCGGTGCGGGCCCAGTAGTCCAACTGACGGTAAGTGATGCCGGCGGCCTTGCAGGCGGTGGGCCCGCGGTAGCCGGCGTCTTCGTCGAGCAGGGGCAGGTCTTCGGTGAACAGCAAGCCCTGGGCACTGGATTCAGGGATCCTGCCGCGGTTGGCCGCGCCCTTCCCCTGATTACCGGCGTCGCCTTTCGGACTCACGTGTGCCTCCTTGTTGCGGTCCCCTCCTGAGATCGACACTGGCCGCGGCGGAACAGGCTTGAGGAAATTGCTTCTCAGTCTGCCCCCGGCGGACCATAGGTGCAATGGGGAACTCTATGCTTCGACGTTAGAGCCGGGCGGGACCAAGGTCAAAGACGCCGGCGGTTTTTCTGCCGCGTGTCGGACCCGCGCCGGCCGGGGACGGGTCAGTGCTCGAAGTCCTCGGGCTCGACGTCGGCCAGGAACTCGCGGAACTGGCGCAGCTCCTGCTCGGTGTCGCGGGTCTCCGTCTCGTCTTCGTCGTCGTCGGCCTCGGCGATCCGCACGCCGGCCTCGTCCAGGACCTCGTCGGCGCAGTAGATGGTGCAGGGCACCCGGAGCGCGACGGCGATCGCGTCGGAGGCGCGGGAGTTGACGGTGGTGCCGTCGTCGAACACCAGCTCGGCGTGGAACACGGTGTCCTGCACGCGCACCAGCTGCACCCGGGTGATGGTCCGGCCCAAGGCGGAGACCGTGTTGACCAGCAGGTCGTGGGTCATCGGGCGCGGCGGAACGATGCCCTGCTGCACGAAGGCGATGGCGCTGGCCTCCGGGGCGCCGATCCAGATGGGCAGGTGCCGCTCCCCCTCGGTCTCCTTGAGCAGGACCAGCGGCTGGTTGGAGGGCAGCTCGATGCGCACGCCCACGACTTCGACTTCTCGCACGCTCAGTTCTCCATCCGGGCGATCTGCCCATTGACCAGGGCGCTGTGCAGGTTCAGGCAGAGCTCGCTGATTTCGCGGGCCATCTCCGCCGCCCGCGCCTTGGACGCGACGTCGCGCCGGGAGGCGACGGGGGCCACCACCGTTTCCACCAGGCCCAGTTCGCGATCCGCTGCGGCGCGGAAGGGGCGCAGGTGGCGCGGTTCGAGGCCGTGGGACTGCAGCTGCGCGCAGGCCCGCGCCACTTTCAGGGCGTGTTCGTCATAGCCGTCGCCGGGGCTGCCGATCAGCCCGTACTCGACCAAGTCACGGGCCAGGTCGGCGCCGACGCCGGACTCGGCCACCAGTTCGTCGAAGCTGAGGGTGCGGGCCTGGGCGGAGCGTTCGCCGGCCAGCTGGTCGGAGACCACCCGCGGGGTCAGGGACAGCCCGCCGGGCAGCTGCTCGGGCCGCTCGCCGCGGTCGATCGCGTCGAGGTAGTCCTTGATGACCTTCAGCGGCAGGTACTGGTCCCGCTGCAGGGCCAGGACAAACCGCAGCCGCTCGACGTCGTGCGCCGAGTATTTGCGGTAGCCGGCCGCCGTGCGCTGCGGAGTAACCAGCCCCTTTTCCTCCAGGAAGCGGATCTTGGAGGCGCTGATGCCGGAAAACTCCGTGCTGAGGGTAGAGAGCACCTCACCGATGTTCAGGACGCGGCCGCGCGGGCGGTCCTGTCCGGCGCCGAGGGGGCGCCTGACCGGTTGTGATGCTGACATACCGTAAGCCTACTAGCCCTCGCGGCTGGAGGCGGGGCGGGCGGCGTAGAACGTGAGCCGGAACTTGCCGATCTGCACCTCGTTGCCGTTGCGCAGCATCAGGGTGTCGACCCGGTCGTTGTTCACATAGGTCCCGTTGAGGCTGCGGGCATCCACCAGGCGGAAGCCCTCGGGGGTCCGGTGGAACTCGGCATGCTTGCGGGAGACGGTCACGTCGTCCAGGAAGATGTCGGCGTTCGGGTGCCGTCCGGCGCTGGTGACGTCGGAGTCAAGCAGGAACCGGGCCCCGGTGTTCGGGCCGGTGTGCGCGATCAGCAGCGCGGACCCGGCCGGCAGCGCCGCGACGGCGGCCCGCTCGTCCGGGCTGAGCTTCGGCTCGATCGTGGTGGCATCCTGCAGCGGCGGAAGAAAAATCGACGTCGTGTCTTCCGCGGTCAGCTCGCGCTGATCGCCCTGTGCGGCGTTGTGTTCCTCGCCCGCCATTGTTATCCCTCCCCAAAGAGCCCGACTCCGTCACCTGCGTTCCCACTAGGGTGAACGCTGGGCCGAGGCCGTGCAAATGCTGCTGACATAATCTGCCGTACCGGCTCACCTAGCCTACCTGCTGCGCCCCGGATCCGGCACTGCCGTTTTGCCCGGACCTGAGTAACGGTTTGCCCGGAAGGCAAGGTGGAAGCCCTCCCCGCCGAGGTCCAGGCGCCGCACCGACACTCCGTACACCGGTTCCAGCACCTCGGGAACCAGCACCTCGTCGGCGGTGCCGGCCGCCGCCACCCGGCCGCCGTCGAGCAGCAGCAGCCGGTCGCAGTAGGCGGCGGCGAGGTTCAGGTCATGCAGCACCACGGCTACCGTGTGGTGCTGTTCCACCGCGAGGGTCCGGACCAGGCCCAGGACCTCGTGCTGGTAGCGCACGTCCAGGTGGTTGGTCGGTTCGTCCAGCAGCATGTGTGTGGCCTGCTGGGCCAGCGCCCGGGCGATCAGCACCCGCTGCCGTTCCCCGCCCGAGAGCGCGTCGAAGGGCTGCCCGGCCAGGTGCAGCGCCCCGACCTGCTCCAGCGCCGCGGCGGCGGCGCGCTCGTCGGCGGCCCCGGTGCGGGCGAAGCCGGAGCGGTGCGGGGTACGACCCAGCAGCACCATGTCCGAGACCAGCAGCGGCAGCTCGCCCGGGGTTTCCTGCACCACCACGGAGACCCGGCGGGCGATCTCCCGGGCCGGCAGGGAGGTGAGCTCCTCGCGGTCCAGGAACACCGCACCGTCGCCCTTCAGCGAGCCGTAGAGGGTGCGCAGCAGGGTGGTCTTGCCGGATCCGTTGGGCCCGACCAGGCCCAGGACCTGCCCGTGCGGGGCCTGCAGGTCCACCGCCTCGAGCACCCGCCGGTCACCGAAGGCGTAGCCCAGGCCGCTGGCCGCGATCATCGGGAGAAGTGCTCCACCATGCGCGCCAGGCCGTCGATGGCCAGCGGGCCGGGCGGCTCCGTGAAGTTGAACGGCTGGACCAGGATCGCGTCCTGCTGCACCGCGGTGATCGCCTCCGCACCGTTCAGGCCGGTGACCGCGGCCTTGATGTCCTCCGGCGCGCCGTCCGAGTACAGCAGGATCAGCACGTCCGGGTTCCGGCCGACCAGTTCCTCCGGCGTGACCTCGAAGACCCGCTCCTGGATGTCGGCGAACACGTTGGTGAAGCCGGCGGCTTCCAGCTGCGGATGCGCCATTGAGGAGGTGCCGTACGCGTAGGGCACTCCCCCGCCCACGGTCGGGTACAGCACCGCGGCGGTGCGCTGCTCGTTCGGGTCGACGTCGGCGAGCACGTCCGCCAGCTGCTCCTGCAGCCGCGCGACGGCGGCCTCAGCCTCCGCCTCGGCGTCGAAGATCCGCCCGTAGGTGCGCATCTGGTCGTAGATGTCCTCAAAGGAGGGGTCCGTGGGCGGCTGCGGGCAGAGCGCCGGTTCCTGGAGCAGCGGCAGCCCGGCGGCAGCCAGGGTGTCCCGGTCCAGGTTGGCGGCGTCGCCGAGCACGACGTCGGGCCGCTGCGCCACCACGGCTTCGCGGGAGATCTGCAGGTGGCCGGAGGAATCCAGTTCGTCGCTGAGCATGGGGATCTCCTGCAGCTCGGCCCAGGTCGCGTCGTCGTAATAGTCCCGCGGATAGGCGCCGGCGCGGGCGGTGACCACCTCGCTGAGCACGCCCAGCTCATGCAGGAACGGCACGGCGGCGGACTTGAGCAGCACCGCCCGCTCCGGACGCTGTTCGAAGGTCACCTCGGCGCCGCAGTTCCGGACGGTCAGCGGATAGCCGGTGTCGCCGGCCGCGGCCGGGGCGTCGGTGCCGGTGTCGCCGGCGCCGCAGCCGCCGAGGGCGACGGCGAGGGCCGCGGCGGCGGCGAGCGTCCGGGCGGTACGGGTGCGGGCGGTGGAGGCCGTGCGGATCATCAGAGACTCCTGACGGGGTGGAATCGGGTCAGGCGGCGGGACGCAGCCTGCGGACGAGGTAGAGCAGGAACGGCGCGCCGACCAGGGCGGTGACGATGCCGATGGGCAGTTCGCGCGGCTGCATCACCATCCGGGAGAGCAGATCCGCGGCCAGCAGGAACAGGGCCCCGAGCAGCGCCGCCGCGGGCACGGCCCAGGCGTGGGCGGCGCCCGCCAGGCGGCGGGCCAGGTGCGGGACCACCAGGCCGACGAAGCCGATGCTGCCGGAGGCGGCCACGATGAAGCCGACGCAGAGCGAGACCACCACCAGCAGCTGGGTGCGGAAGCGGGTGGGCCGCACGCCCAGGGCCAGGGCCGTTTCGTCGCCGACGGCCAGGGCGTCCAGCCGCCGGGCCCAGGCCGTGAGCAGGACGACGGTGAGCACGACGACGGCGCCCAGCGCCGCCAGCGGGGTTCCCCACCGGGACAGTGACAGGGAGCCAAGCAGCCAGAACATCACTGAGCGGGCACCCTCGGCGGAACCGGACGCGAAGATCAGGAAGCTGGTCAGCGCGGAGAGCGCATAGCCGACGGCGACCCCGGCCAGCAGCAGGCGCACGGAGGTGATGCGCCCGGCGGCCCGGGCCACGACGAACACCAGCAGGGAGGCTGCGAGCGCGCCCAGGAAGGCGCTGCCGGCCAGGGCGTGCTCGCCCAGCCCGAGTCCGAGCCCGAACAGGATGGTGGCGGCGGCGCCGCTGGAGGCACCGGAGTTGATGCCGAGCAGGTACGGGTCGGCCAGCATGTTGCGCACCATGGCCTGCAGCGCCATGCCGCAGACGGCCAGCCCGGCGCCCACGGACAGGCCCATGAGCACCCTGGGCAGGCGGACGTCCCAGACGATGGCGTCGGCCACCGGGTCCAGCCCCGCCGTCGGTCCTGCCCCCAGGCGCGCCGCAATGACCTGCAGCACCTCACCGGGCGGCACCCAGACCGGGCCGACCGCCACGCCCATCAGGGCAGCGGCGAAGACAGCGGCGGCGAGCGCGGCGAGGATGCCGGTGTTACGGCGGCGGCGTCGGGCCCGGCCCAGCGGATCAGCGTCGGGCCGGGTCCCCGCCGGGACAGCTGTGGACACACAAACCCCTTATCGCGAGCACTTCGGCCTAAAAGCCTACCTACCGGGGCAGCCTAAGCCGCAGTGATGACGCGGTACGTCACCGGCGCGCGTCGGGGAAGCGGCGGCCCAGTGTCCGGGGGCCCGGTGCCCGGCCCTCAGCGCTCGGGCGTCTGCTGGTGGTGGATCAGCCGCGCGCCGTCGGGGGTGTCCACCCAGCTGGAGGACATCACCGCCCGGTAGGTCTCGGCGCCGCGGCGGCCGGTGAACCGATAGGTGTGGACGGCGGTCCGGCCGTTCCTGAAGTACCACAGCGGGGCGAGGTCGACGTCGTCCCAGCCGGGGGACGCGGCGATCGCGTCTATGCACTGACTGCGGTCCAGGACCGCCCCGGGAACCACGAGCAGCGCCTCGTGATGCAGCAGCTCCACGTACGCGGGTGCGCCCTCCGCGGCCAGCTGCCGCTCCAGCACCAGCAGCTCCTCCTCCTGCAGTCCTGTCCGTCCCTCGCTCCTGCCCTGTGCTCCCGCTGCGGTCATATCGTCCTCCCCTGGTGCACGGCGGCGGCCCGGTCCGCTACAGTCCGGCAGGTCGCCGCGGCGGCGCCCGGGGACAGGATAGGCCGGTACCCGGGGCGCCAGAAGCGAATCGGAGCAGATGCGCGAGCGGGCGGCGAAACGGGCCCCGGACGCCGGCCGGGTTCCGGGGACGAGTGGAAGGGGCACCCGATGGCACAGGAGGATCTGGTGGGCCGGGTACGGGCTGCCCTGGCGGTGGAGCCGCCGGCCCGGGAGGTGGCCATGTTCGGCGGCCGTTCCTTCATGGTGAACGGAAAGATGGTGGCCGCCGCCCGGAAGACCGGTGATCTGCTGGTGCGGGTGTCACCGGACCGGCACGCTGAGCTGCTGGGACGGCCGGGAGCGGCACAAGCGGAGATGGGCGCCGGGCGCAGCATGGGAGGGGGCTGGATCTCGGTGCGCGGAGACGCCGTGGCCGACCAGGAGCAGCTGGACTTCTGGCTGGGCGTGGCGCTGGAGTTCAACCGGTCAGGGTAGCTCCTCCCCGCCGGCCATTGAGGTGCACGCAGCCGGCTCGGGGCGGAGGGCCCGCCGGCCCTAGGCTGGGTGCATGCAGACGCGTCTGGTGGCCCGAATGGAACGACACCAGGTGGGCCTCTACCTGCTGGCCCTTGCAGCCGGCGGAATCTTCGGATGGCTGGCGCCGGCGGCCGCCGCTCCCCTCCAGCTGTCCATCAGCCCCCTCTTGGGCCTGCTGCTGTTCGCCACCTTCCTGGGCATTCCGTTCGCCCGCATCGGCCGGGCCGTCCGGGACGGACGGTTCATGGCCACGGTGCTGGTCCTGAACTTCCTGGTGGTACCGGCGGTCGTCTACGGCCTGTCCCGGTTTGTCGCCGGGGAGCAGGCGCTGCTCGTCGGGGTGATGCTGGTCCTGCTTGCCCCTTGCGTTGATTACGTCATCGTGTTCTCCGGCCTGGCCGGCGGTTCGAGCGATCGCCTCCTTGCCGCGGCGCCGGTCCTGATGCTGGCCCAGATGGTGCTCCTCCCGCTGTACCTGCTGCTGTTCATCGGACCGGACCTGGTGTCGGTCATCGAACCGGCGCCCTTCGTCGAGGCGCTCATCGGCCTGATCGCCGCGCCGTTGGCGGCGGCGGCCCTGGTGCAGCGCCTGGCGCGCCGCTCGTCGGCGGCCCGCCGCGTGATGGCCCTCCTGCAGAACCTCATGGTGCCGCTGATGATGCTGGTGCTCGCCGTGGTGGTCGCTTCCCAGATCGTCGGCGTGGGGCGGGAACTGGGCTCCCTGCTCGCTGCGGTGCCGGTGTACGTCGCCTTCCTGGTCATCATGGTCCCGTTGGGCCTGTTCGCCGCCCGGACGGCGGGCCTTGACCCGGGCAGCTCCACGGCGGCGGTCTTCAGCGGCGCGACGAGGAACTCCCTCGTGGTTCTTCCGCTGGCCCTGGCGCTGCCGGACTCCCTGGCGCTGGTGCCCCTGGTCGTCGTGACGCAGACCCTCGTGGAACTGATCGGCATGGTGGCCTGCGTTCGGATCCTGCCCCGGCTGATTCCTGCACCCTTGTCTCCAGGCCCGGTGTCTCCGGGATCCGACGGCACCGGCTGAGACCGCAGGCCGTGCCCACGGCAGGTCGCCATCGACGGCGGCCGGTGGAAGGATGGGCGCATGCCTGAGATGCCGGAAGTGGAGGGCCTGGTCCGATTCCTGGACGAGCGGACGCGCGGACTGCAGTTGACGCGCGTGGCCGTCGGCCAGATCAATGCCCTGAAGACCTTTGACCCGCCCATCAGCGCGCTCGACGGCGCGGCGGTGACCGGCGTCGTCCGGCACGGCAAGTTCCTGGACCTGGCGGCGGCGGAGCCGGGCACGGGCGAGCAGCTGCACCTGGTGTTCCATCTGGCCAAGGCCGGCTGGCTGCGCTGGTATGAGCAGGCGCCCGCCGCCCCGTTGAAGCCAGGCAAGGGCCGGACGGCGCTGCGGGCCGGCTTCTCCGACGGTTCCGGGTTCGATCTGACCGAGGCCGGCACGAAGAAGTCCCTGGCCGTCTACGTAGTGCGTGAGCCGGACCAGGTGCCCGGAATTGCCCGGCTGGGCCCGGATCCGCTGGACGGGGATTTCACTGCCGAGGTGTTCGCCGGCCTGCTTGCCGGACGGCGCACGCAGATCAAGGGCGTCCTGCGGGACCAGGGCACGATCGCCGGCGTCGGCAACGCTTACTCCGACGAAATCCTGCACGCGGCACACATGTCCCCGTTCGCGCTCGCGGACTCGCTGGACGCCGACGAGGTCCAGCGGCTGTACACGGCGCTGCGCGGGGTGCTGGCGGAGGCGGTGGCGGCAGCGGCGGGCAAGCCGGCGGCCGAGCTGAAGGACGCCAAGCGCAGCGGCATGCGCGTGCACGGCCGGGCCGGTGAGGTCTGCCCGGTGTGCGGGGACACGGTGCGCAGCGTGTCCTTCGCCGACAACTCCATGGAGTACTGCCCCAATTGCCAGACCGGCGGCAAAATCCTGGCGGACCGCCGGCTCTCCCGGCTGCTGAAGTAACCTGCCCCGGGCCTCAACGGCCGACGTCGACCCGCAGGATCCGGTCGTCCCCGGCGGAGGGGCTGCCGCGGCCGTCGGTGTTGTTGGTGAGCACCCACAGCGCGCCGTCGGGGGCGGTGACGACGTCGCGCAGCCGCCCGTGTTCCCCCGCCAGGTACTCGGTCGCCGTGGAGGTGTCCTCCAGCGGGACCTCGCGGAGCCGTTCGCCGCGCAGGTTCGCGATCCAGACGCTGCCGCCGGCGACGGCGACGCCGCTGGGACTCGCGGCGTCGGGTTCCCACTGCTGCACCGGATCGATGGAATCCGGGGTAGCGGCGATGCCCTCCGCCGCAGGCCAGCCGTAGTTGCCGCCGGGTTCGATGACGTTCAGTTCGTCCCAGGTGTTCTGCCCGAACTCGCTGGCGTACAGCGTCCCGTCGGCATCCCAGGCCAGGCCCTGCGGATTGCGGTGTCCGTAGCTGTACACCGGCGACCCGGGAAACGGGTTGTCGTCGGGCACCGCGCCGTCGGGCTCCAGCCGCAGGATCTTGCCGGCGAGCGCGGCCCGATCCTGCGCGTTGTCGGAGTTTCCGGCGTCGCCCGTCGTGGCGTACAGCAGCCCGTCCGGGCCGAAGGCGATCCGGCCGCCGTTGTGGATCGTTCCTGCGGGGATTCCTGCCAGCAGCGTCTGTGCCGGCCCCAGGCCCAGGGCGCCGGGTGCGCCGGTCAGTTCCCGGCGCTCGATCCGGTTCTCACCCCGGCCGGTGAAGTAGGTGTAGAGGTATCCCTCGTGGGCGGCGATGCCCAGCAGGCCGCCTTCACCGCGCGGCCCCACGCCCTCGATGGTCCCGACTTCCCGGGCGGCGCCCTCTGCAGCCAGTTCCAGGATCCGCGCGGTGTCACGCTCGCTCACCAGCGGGGTGCCGTCCGCGGTGAAGGTGATGGACCACGGCGCGTCCAGGTCCTCCGTGATCGTCTCCACGGCCACGGCGGTTCCCGGTGATGCGGCCGGCGCCGGGCCCTGCTGATCCGGACCGGGCATGCATCCCGTGAGCCCGGGCAGCAGCAGGACGACGGCGAGCGCGGCGGCCCGGCGGCGCGCTCGCCGGCGCGCCTGCGGTTGCGACTGCCGGTGCGGAGGGCAGGGCTCGATCAGGCTCCGGCGGGCGGCGTTCGAGGACATGGCTGCCTCCTGACCTGGCGGAAGCGCAGTGGCGTCCACTCTAGGCGTCCTGGGTGCAAGCCGAAAGCGGTTCACACCCCCGGCGCGCCCCGAAGCCTGCGGGAATGGCAGCCCCGCTGCGCGTGTTGCCGAAGGCATGAGCAGCCAGCCGCCCGTCGAGAACCTCCCACTCTCCCCCGCCGAGTCCGCCGCCGCCCGATCCGTCCACCAGGTAGCGGTTATCGGCGCTGGCAAGGTGGGCACCGTCGTCGCCCGGAGCCTGCTGGAGGCCGGATGCCGGGTCACGCTGTCGGGCTCCGGGGATCCTGCGGAGCTGGCGCTGATGACCGGGATCCTCGCCCCCGGTGCCGAGGCGCGCTGGACGGCCGACGCCGTGGCGGATGCCGACCTGGTGGTCCTCGCCCTGCCGCTGCACCGGCTGCCGGACCTCGATCCCGCGCTGCTGGCAGGGCGGATCGTGGTGGACGCGATGAACTACTGGCCGCCGGTGGATGGCAGCATCGCCGCTTTCGACGCCGCCGAGAAGGGCTCCAGCCTGGTGGTGCAGCAGATACTCCCGGACGCCACCGTGGTCAAGACCTTCAACCACACCGGCTACCACCACCTGGAGCCGGACCGGCGCCCCGCCGGGCATCCGGAGCGGCTGGGCCTGGCCGTGGCCGGAGATGAGCCGGGCGCCGTCGCACTGGTCGCCGGGCTGGTCGACCGGCTGGGCTACGATCCCATCCCCGTGGACTCGCTGGCCGCCGCACGGTTCCTGGAACCTGGCGGACCGGCATTCGGCGCCCGGCTCACCGCGGCGGAGCTCCGCGAGCTGGCCGCGGTGCCGGCCGGCCGGCCCTGATGCGCGTCTCCCTGCTGGACCGTGCACGTACCCGCGTCGGGGAGACCGATGCCGGGACGATCGCGGCCACCGTGGACCGGGCGGTACGGGCCGAGGGGCTCGGCTTTTCCCGGTTCTGGACCGCCGAGCATCATGCCGTTCCCGGCATCGCCATTTCCGCGCCGGCGGTGCTGCTGGCCGCGGTCGGCGCCCGCACACAGCGGATCCGCCTCGGCACCGGCGGGATCATGGTGCCCAACCACCGGCCGCTGGTCATCGCCGAGCAGGCGCTGCTGCTGGAGGCGCTCGCCCCGGGGCGGATCGACCTCGGGCTGGGCGGCTCCCTGGGCTTCACGGCGCCCGTGCGCCAGGCGCTCGGACGCACCGTGCTGCGCGACGGCGAGTACGCCGCCGAAGTGGCCGGGGTCCGGGACTACCTGCACGGCCGAGCCGGGCTCACCGCCCGGCCCCGGACTGCCGCTCCCCCCATGTTCCTCCTGGCCATCAAGGACGGGCTGTCGCTGGCCGCACGGCTGGGCCTGCCGGCCGTGGTCGGCGGGCCCCTGCTGGGCAACACCGCCGCCCTCGGCCGCTACTTCGCCGAGTTCCGGCCCAGCGAAGCGGCGCCGGAGCCCTACCTGATCGCCAGCGTGGAGGTCTCGGTCGCCGACGACGCCGGCCGTGCCCGGGAGCTGCTGCTGCCCGAGGCCTGGGCGCACGCGGATTCGCGCGACGTCGGCGAGTTCCGCCCGCTGCGGCCGGTGGAGGAAGTACGGGAGCTGCTGGCGAAGGCAAGCCCGAAAAAGGCCGCTGCGGTCCGCTCGTTCACGGCCGCCGCCGTCACCGGCACGCCCGATCAGGTGGCCGGGCAGCTAAAAGGGCTGCTGGAGCGTACCGGGGCCGCGGAAATCATGCCCAGCGTCAGCGCCTACGACCGCGCCGACGTCGCCGCCGCCGACGACTTCCTGGCGTCACTGATCGACTAAAGCCACCCGGCGTCGGCCGGCAGAGGAAGGCGACGTCCCGCACAGCCCGGGTTAGGCTGTGGAACCATGACAGCCGAGACCGACATTCAGATCGCCCGTGGCCGTGCTGCCCTGTGGCTGCTGTATCCCGCAGCGCTGCTGATCCTGGCCGGGTGCTTCGCCTACGGGACGACGATCTATGACTCGCTTCCGGACACCGTGCCGACCCACTGGGGAGCCTCCGGGCAGCCCGATGCCTGGGCGGAGAAGTCCTTCGGCTCGGTCTTCCTGCCCCTGATGATCGGGGCGGGGCTCATCCTGTTCCTCGCGCTGATCGCCGCCGCGGTGCCGGTGATGGTTCCCGCGGAGCAGGAAGCCACAGCCTGGGAGCTGTACCGGCGCGAAGGCATGATCCGCGGCACCATCGCGGCGATGGGCGGCGTCGGTGTGCTGCTGGCGTGCATCCTCGGGTACCTGACGGTGAACGGATGGCGGAATCCGGAGCAGGTGCCCATCTGGCCGGCGCTGGCGGGCACCGCGCTGCTGCTGGCGGCAGTGGTCGCCGCCTACGCGCTGGCATCCCGCTGGGCCCGGCGCACCGCCCTGGCCCGCGGCGTCCACCCCACCGAGGATGAGCAGGCCGAGGACAGGCTCTGGGTCGCCGGCGGCTTCTACAACAACCCCGATGACCCGCACGTCCTGGTGCCCAAGCGCAGCGGCTCCGGCACCGGCCTAACGGTGAACGTCGGCAACGCGAAGGGCCGCGCCGCCGTCGTCGTGTTCCTGGCGGTCTTCGTGGTCTTTCCGCTGGTGCTCGGGGTCGTGCTGGCACTGTAAGGACAGGTCGGCAAGCACCGGCGCGGCCTGACCGGCGGCCGGGCAGCCGGCCTGTGCGTGACTCAGGCAGGGGTGTCGAGGATGCTGAGGGCCCGGTACATGGTCGTGTGGATGGGGGCCGAAACGCCGTGCCGGGCGGCGATCCGGACGAGCGCTCCGTTCTGTTCCTCAAGTTCGGAGGGCCGGCCCGCGAGGAGGTCGCGCTGCATGGAGGCGGTGCTCTCCGGCGCAAAGGCGTCGTACTGCTCCATGGTCTTCTGCACGTCCGCCTCGGTGAGCCTGGCCCCGGCCGCAGCGCCGATCGCGGCGGCTTCGCGCATCGCGTCCTCCACAAGACTGCGGGTCTGCGGATTCGTCCGGGTTTCGCCGACCGTTTTGCGGCAGAGCGCGCCGACAGCGCCGTAGGAGGCGATGAGCATGAACTTCCGCCACAGACCCGTGGTGATGTCCGCCGAAACCCGGGCGCGGATGCCGGCCGCGTTGAGCGCGTCGGCGAGGGCCTGCACCCTGGGCGTGGTCTCGCCGTCGAGTTCGCCCAGGGTGACGGCGGGCTGTCCGCCCACGTGGTGGACGTGGCCCGGCTCAACCAGATACGAAATGATCAGCGCCAGGCCGCCCAGGGCGTGCCCGGGTCCGACGGCGGCGGTGATCTGCTCGGACGCGGTGACACCGTTCTGCAAAGGCAGCACCGCGGTGTCCTGGCCGAGCAGCGGCTTGGCCGTGGCCATGACTTCGCGCACAGCCCCTGCCTTGCAGGCGAGGATCACGGCGTCGCACTCCCCGATCGCGGCTGCGTCGGTGGCGACGCCGGCCACGGGAACCACCTCGTCCCGTCCGTCGCCGGTGGTCAGGCGCACGCCTCGCCCGGTCAGCGGCGCCAGATGGCGGGGCGTGACGAGCAGGTGGACCTCCTGCCCGGTCCGGGCCAGAGCGGCGGCGAAGTAGGCCCCGACTCCCCCGGCCCCGACGATTCCGATTTTCAACGCTGCCACGTCCTCCCCGTTTCCTGCCGGTGTCTGCATGGCGGCCAGCCTACGTCGGGCCGCCGCCGGTTTCAGGAAGGATCGACCGGCCTCTGCGTTAGCTGCGGCGGACAGCGCGGACCACCACATCCTGCAGCTGTACGGGGTCGCCGTGCCGGCTGATGGCGGTGCGGCCGCGTTCGACGGCGGTTTCGACCCGCCACTGCGCCGGGTCCAGCAGCGCCTGGACGGCGTCGGCGGACGTGACCGCCTCCTCCGGGTGTTCGTGCGCGCCGTGTCCGTGGCCGTGCTGGTGCCCGACGATCAGCAGCGTCCCGCCCGGGGCCACCCAGCGGGAGATCCGCTCGTAAAACGCCAGCTGCGGAATGGTCGGATGCGCGTAGAAGGTGGCCACCAGGTCGAATCTCCCCTCCGGCTGCCACTCGGTGAGGTCTGCTTCGATCCAGGTGATGTCGGCCCCGGGAGACCGGGCGGCGGCGCGTCCCAGCGCCTCGGCGGACAGGTCGACGGCGGTCACCGCCCAGCCGTGCGCCGCCAGCCAGGCCGCCTCGGCGCCTTCGCCGCTGCCGGCGTCGAGCGCCGTCCCCGGCGTCAGGCCCGCGATCTCCTCGTCGAGCGCCGGGTGGGCGGGCACGACGGCGGCGTCGCCGCCGGGTTCGGTCCAGTGCGCCTCCCAGTAGTCCTTGCCGAACTGTTCGTGGCCGGCCTGGTCTTCGCCCTGATGGGGCTGGTGCCCGTTGGTCATGCTGCGCCTTCCTGCGATGTTCTCCTGCTCCCAGCCTAGGCGCGGATCAGACCCATTCGACCAGCTGCACGATCAACCCGTTCGGGTCCCGGTACTGGCAGTACCGTTCGCCCCAGGGTTCGGTCTCCGGTGCGGTGACGACGTCGACGCCGGCCGCCGCCAGCTGCTCATGCCAGCGGTCGATGCCCTCCACCACGTGCACCAGCAGCAGCCCGTCACGGGCGCAGCCGGCTATCTCGGCGGGCTTGAAGGTGGGCAGCCCGGTGCGCAGGAAGATGAGGTTGGAGCCGCCGTCGGGATGTTTCAGCGAAACCATGCCGTCCTGCTCCATCTCCACTGTGTAGCCCAGGTGGGTGGTGAGGAAGTCCGCGGAGGCCTGCGGATCGGGAACGTTCAGGGAGACGGCGAAGCCGGTGGGCTGGGGCATGTCGGTTCCTTTCGAGGCTCGGGCGGGATGGCGAACGGACGGTGCCTGGTCGATAGTGCCTCCAACGGTGCCGGTGCGGTCAAGGGAGGCGGCGTGCAGCGGCCGCAGGTGCCGATGGACCGTGCCGGGCCGGCGCTCCGGCGGTCAGACGCCGACCACCCAGCGGAGCACGCCGGCGGCCACCAGCCCGAGCAGGAACCCGTTCAGGATGATGACGCCGACGGCCGAGGTGAGCACGATGCTTCGCCCGAGCCCGGAGGAGCGCATGATGAACGCGGCGGCGGGAACGCTGAACAGGAACCCGCTGATCACCATGCCCGCCGGCACGCCCCACTGCTCGACCCGGCGCATCACCTTGTGATCCGCCCACCGGTTCTCCCGGCGCTCGCCGAACCGGTGCGCCAGGCGCAGCACCAGCAGCGTCACCAGGATGGTGCCGGCCACGCCCAGGAGGATGGACGGGAGCCAGTGGATTCCTGCGACCACCCCGACGGTCGCGGCAAAGTCGCCTTCGAGGAAGGGCACCATCCCGATCAGGAACAGGACGGCCATCTGAAGCGGGACGGGCAGCGAGTCCACAAATCCGTGCAGGTCCAGAATCCGTTCGCGCAGCTGGTCCACCGGGGGTCCTTTCATTCGGCTCCGGGGGTCCTGAAGGGGACCCGGAGCGTGCTTGGTGTCGTTGCTCTCCAGCCTGCCCGGGGCGCTGCGGGGCGGGCAGTGCCGTCTGGTCAGGGGTTTTGATGACACAGCGTCACTGGCACAGCCGCCGTGTTTTCTGATTGGTTGGAGGCGGCGGGCCTCTCAAGCGGCCCGCCGCTTCCCGGAAGGAGTACACGTGGCCATCACAGAGGCGGGCACTGTCGGGGACGTCCGGAACATGGTGCGCTCCCGTCGGGCCCGCAGCTGGGCGTACTCAGTTGCGGCCACCATCCTGGCCACGGCCCTGGTGTCCCAGGATTGGAAGGCGATCCTGATCGTGGTTCCCGGCGTGCTGCTGGCCGCGCTCGTGCTGCTGCGCATCGACGAGGAACCGAACCTCCTCCTGGTGGGCGGAACCGCCGTCGTGGGGCTTGCCACGCTGGTGTGGTCCGCGCTGGCGCTGGCCAACCCCGCCGGGTCCATGGCGCTGGCCGTCGCGGCAGGGGCGGTGATCGACGCGCGGGCGAAGCGCAGGGTCCTGTGGGCCACGGCCGCTGCCGCGGCCATCGGAACGCTGAGCGCATTGGCATTCACCACGGGTTCCCCCAATGCCGCGGGCACGGTTCTCCAGCTGACCTTCATCGCGGCGGTCTGGCTGAGCGCGATCCTGGACGTGGGCTCCGAGCGCCGGCTCTTCACGCTGCTGGAACGGGCCAAGGACGCCGAACGGGAGCTTTCCCTGGCCCGTGAGCGGCAGCGGTTCGCAGCGGACCTGCACGACATCCAAGGACACACGCTGCACGTGATCAAGCTGAAGGCCGCCGTCGCGGCAAAGCTCCGCACCGTGGATCCGGAGCGGACGGCGCAGGAGCTGGACGCCATCCAGCAGCTGACAGCGGAGACCATCGCCGCCGCCCGGGAGCTGGCCGCCGACCGGCACGCGCTGAGCTTCTCCGAGGAGCTGGAATCCTCCGTGGACCTGCTGACCGCCGCCGGCGCCGCCACTTCGGTTCACCGGCCGGAGGGGACGCCGGCTGCGGAGCACGGCCCCGTCCTGGCGCGGGTGCTGCGCGAGGCCACCACCAACATCCTGCGCCACTCACGCCCCGAGCGGGTCCGGGTGGTGGTCGGACCGGACCGGATCGCCGTCACCAACGACGGCGTGCCGGCACCTGCCGCTCCCCCAACGCTGCGGGGCCTGGAGACGCTGCGCCGCCGACTCCGCGCGAACGACGGGGACCTTGAGCTCCGCCACGGCGAAGGCACCGTGACCCTCACCGCCCGGCTGACGGCGGCCGGCTGATGCTGAGAGTGCTGCTGGCCGACGACGAGCGGCTGATCCGTACGGCCCTGGCCACCCTGCTGCCCCTGGAGGCGGAGCTGGAGATTGTGGCCGAGGCCGCGGACGGGGTGGAGGCGGTTCGGCTGTTCGAGCAGCTGCGCCCGGACCTGGCGATCCTCGACCTCGACATGCCGGTCCTGGACGGGCTGGGAGCGGCGTCCCGGATGCTTGCGCGTGTGAAGGACCAGCCGATCCTCGTCCTGACCCGCCACGCCCGCCCGGGGACGCTGCGCAGCGCCCTGCAGCTCGGCGTCCGCGGCTTCCTCGGCAAGGACACCGACCCGGACGAGATCGCCGCGGCCGCGGTGACCGTGGCCCGCGGCGGACGGGTGATCGACCCCTCGGTCTCGGCCCGCGCACTGATCAGCACATCGCCGCTGACTGACCGGGAAAAGGACGTCCTGAGGGTCACCGGCGACGGCTACAGCGTGCACGACATCGCCCGGATCCTGCACCTGTCACCCGGCACGGTGCGCAACTACCTGTCGTCGGCGATCCAGAAAACCGGCCAGCGGACCCGTCACGACGCCGCCCGGTACGCCAGGGAGAACGACTGGCTCTAAGGCGGCGGAAGGTATCAGCCCAGCGGGGCGGTCAGCCGATCCGTTCCAGCGCCAACCCCGGGACCGGAGTTTCCGCACCCGGGCTCGGCGAGGCAGGCTCCGGGGTTACGGTGGCTGAACCGAGCGCACCGAGCGCACCGAGCCCACCGAGCCCACCGAGCGAACCGGGCAGGCGGGCAGCGGGCGGTCAGGCAGGCGGGCAGGCGGGAGCAGCGTATGGACGTCCTTTTCCTTCACGGCGCCGGCGGCTGGGAGGATGATCAGCCGCTGGCCGGGGAGCTGGGCGCCCGCCTGGATGTGCCGGTGACCATGCACCGTTTTCCAGACGAGGACATGTCCGCCGCGGGCTGGCTCCGGGGTATTACCGACGCGTGGGCCGGACTCGGCGCGGAGGCGGTGGTCGTCGGGCATTCCTTCGGTGCATCCATGGCGCTGCTGCAGCTCGCGGACGGCTGGCAGGGGCCGCTGCCGCGGGGCTTAATCCTGCTGGCCACGCCCTTTTGGGGTGAGGAGGGCTGGCAGGGCGAGTACGCACTGCCCGCGGACTTTGATACGCCGGCCGGGCTGCCGATCGTGTTCCACCACTGCGCCGACGACGAGACCGTCCCCGTTGGCCATCTGGACCGGTTCGGGGTCCTGCTCCCCGACGCCGTCGTGCGCCGGCACGAGACCGGGGGACATCAGTTCGAGGGCCGGATGGCGGCGGTGGCCGACGACGTCGCGCGCCTGTCCACGTAGGCCCGGGTTCCGGGGAAGGGGTAGCACCAGGAGCGGGCATGGGCAGCGGTTATGGACCTGGACCCGGCCCCCGCCGCCCGCTCGCCGTCGGGAGGGATAACCCTGCTGAACCCGTCAGGCGGGCCGGGACGGCGTGGTGTTGGTGCCGCAGCATGGTTGGGCAGCGCCGCCCGGCACGCTCCCACAGGTGTCTTCGCCGGCACCGGCGTCGACGGCTCCGAACGACGGGGCGCAGCAGGAGTCACCCTTCCACGCTTCCCAGCCTTCCTTGACGGCGACGACGGCGATGACCAGGGCAGCGAGCGGGTCCGCCCAGGACCAGCCGAGGGTGCTGTTGAGCAGCAAACCGATCAGCAGCACCCCGGACAGATACGTGCACAGCAGGGTCTGCTTGGAATCCGCCACCGCGCTGCGGGAGCCCAGTTCCCGCCCGGCCCGGCGCTGGGCCCAGGACAGGAACGGCATGACCGCCAGGCTGACCGCGGCCAGGACGATTCCGACGGGCGAATGCTGGGCTTCCACTGCCCCCAGCAGGGCGCGAAGCGCATCGAAGGTCACGAACGCGGCGAGGCCGAAGAAGGAGAAGGCGATCAGCCGCAGCGCGGACTTCTCCCGTGCTTCCGGATCCCGGCCCGCGAACTGCCAGGCCACGGCCGCTGCCGAGAGGACTTCGACCATGGAGTCCAGACCAAATCCGATCAGGGCACTGGACGATGCCACCGTTCCGGCGCTGATCGCGACGACCGCTTCGATCACGTTGTAGGTAATGGTGGCGGCCACGAAGAACCGGATCCGCCGGGACAGCACGGCCCGCCGCTGCGCGTCCGCTGTGGACGCCGGGCTCTGGCCAACGGAGGCAGCCATCAGCAGCAGCCACCTCCGCCTGCGTGGTGCTGACCGCTGGTGCAGCAGCACTCCGGCTGGGCCACCACGGCGGCGCCGACCAGGGCATCCAGCGCGTCGCCGAGTTTGCCGTCAGCCAGTTCGTAGCGGACCCTGCGGCCTTCCGGGATGGCAACGACCAGCCCGCAGCCCCGGAGGCAGCTCAGGTGGTTTGAAAGACGCTGCTTGCTCACCCCCGCGAGCTCGGCCAGATCACCGGGGTACGACGGCCCCTGCCGCAGGGCCAGCAGGACCTGCGCGCGGATCGGGTCGGACAGGGCATAGCCGAACCTGGCCAGCACGGAGTGATGAGTCAGCGTTTCCACGGGCCCATAGTACATCGAAGGCTGTACTGTTCGCGGGTTTGTCGCGCGCGCCTGCGCTTCTAGCGGCCCGGCAGTTCCTCCTCGATCAGGTCCGCGGCGTCGAAGGCGGCACCCCAGGATGTCGTCACGCCCACGCTGCCGTGCCCGTAGTGGTGCAGCAACGGGGCCGGGGACGCGGCGTCCCATTCCAGCCGCGCCGTCTCCCGCATCGGCCGGGCGCCCACGCGGATCTCGAGCGGTTCGAGGCCCTGCAGCCGGGGTTCGACGGCGGCACAGCGGGCGGTGATCTCCGCGGCGGCGGCCTCCGGGTCGGCCGGCGGCTGGAGCAGCGCGTCGCCGCCGAGGCTCAGCCGGTCGCCGTGGCAGAACCAGGACACCCATTCGGAGGCGGCGGCCTCGTAGAAGAAGGTGTCCAGGCCGGGGTTGGGCACGATCACGCTCAGCCCGTAGACAGGGGTCAGGTCGTCGTCGGCCGCGAGGCTGCCCGCCGCGGCGCCGGCACTGTTGACCACGACGGTCTCCGGCGGCCAGCCCTCGCGCAGGTCGGTCACGGTCCGTTCGGTGACGGTGCCGCCGGCCAGCCGCAGCCGCTGTTCCAGGTAGTCGAGGTAGGGCGGCATGTCCACGACCGGCAGCTCGGCCCAGAAGCCCACGGGGTAGCCCGCCAGCTCCTCCGGGCTGCAGGGCCCGTACCCGGGCACGCGGTAGGCCCAGTCCGGCGTCTCGTCGGTGGTGGCGGTGACCAGCCGGCCGTCCTGCAGCCGCACCCCGCGTCCGCCGTCCCGGGCGAGCAGGGTGAACTCCCGGATCCCCGTCTCCGTCCAGGCCAACATCTGTTCCCCGAACATCGGAACGGCGGGTCCCACCAAGGCAGCGGCCGCATGCGAGGCGGTGGCCCGGCCACGGCCCGCGGACACCAGCTCCACCGGGTACCCGCGTTCAGCCAGCACGACCGCGGTCGTCAGGCCGATCACCCCCGCCCCCACCACCGCGATCCCGGGCTTGCCGCGCTCCCCTGTTCCGGCGTCGGGCTGCGGAGAAGATGACGGAGTCGGCTGCATGCGCAGCAGTGTACGCAGCAGCCAAATGGCGGGGAATACGTCTGTGCCTGACCCGACGACGTCCGCCCCCGGGGGTCTGTCCATCCGAACCTACCCGGAGTAGCTTACTGCGAGTAAGTTAGCGATGGTTTCCAGCACCTGGAGGAACGATGACGGGTCTCTCCCACGCGGCAGCGCGCCGCCGGCTGTCCCGGCCGGAGCGGCGCGCCCAGCTGCTCGATGCGGCCCGGGAACTGATCCGCGACGCCGGAACCGACGGCTTCACCCTCGGCCGGCTCGCCGACCGGGCCGGGGTGACCAAACCGCTGGTGTATGACCACTTCGGAGACCGCGCCGGCGTCTTCGCCGAGCTGTACCGCGAGTTCGAGGCCCGCCAGCGCCGGGCGCTCGCGGCCGCCCTGGCCGAGGCCCGGCCGCAGCTGCCCGCCGTCGCCGGCCTGGTCGCCGCCGCGTACATCGACTGCTGCCTCGCCGAGGGCCGGGAACTGGCCGACGTCGTCGCCGCCCTCTCAGGCTCCCCTGCCCTCGCCGCGGTGCGCAGGGAAGCCGAGGACGCGTATCTGGCCATGTGCCGGGACGCCCTGGAACCGTTCACCGGCCCGATCGATGCCGCCGGGCTGCAGGCGCTCATCGGTGCCGGCGACGCCCTGGCCCGGGCCGCGCTCGCCGGCCGGATCAGCGCCGGCCAGGCCCGCAGCATGCTCGCCCGGGTTCTCCTCGCCGTCACCGGCGACGCCCACCCACTGTCCGTAGCCACAGAGGAGTCCTGATGTCGATTCATCATCCGCCCACCCCGGGAACCGCCCTCTGGGTCACCGCCCATCCCCGGGCCGGATCCCTGAACGGCCGCCTGTTCCGCGAAGGCGTCGAGGCGCTGTCCGCGCGGTACGAGGTGGCGACGTCGGACCTGTACGCGCAGGGATTTGATCCCCTGTTCGGCAACCGCGACCTCGGAGACCTGGCCGACGCACCCGGAAACCTCGCCGAACAGGCCGGCGACGCCTACGCCGCCGGGCAGCTGCCCGCCGACGTGCAGGCGGAACAGGCCAAGCTCGCCGCCGCCGAACTGCTGGTCCTGCAGTTCCCGCTCTGGTGGTACGGCCCGCCGGCCATCCTCAAGGGCTGGTTTGACCGGGTCCTCACCGACCGGTTTGCCTACGGGGACATGGATCCGGAGCTCGGCGTGCCGCGCCGGTACGGCGACGGCGGGCTGGCCGGGCGGCGGGCGCTCGTCGTCGTCACGGCCGGGGAGGACGCGCGCTCCATCGGCCCGCGCGGCATCAGCGGCGACCTGGACTCACTGCTCTTCCCCATCACGCACGGCGTGCTCTGGTACGTGGGCATCGAGCCGCTGGCCCTGCACGCGGTGTACGACGCCGACTCGCTGGAGTCTGCCGACGTGGATCGAGAGGCCAAGCGGCTGCGGGAGCGGCTGGCAGGGCTGGACACCGAGCCGGCACGGCGGTTCCGCACCCTGCGCGACGGCGACTACCGCGGCACCCGGTCCCTGCGCGCCGACATCCTGCCCGGCCGCACCGACCTGGGAATCCACCTGGCTCCCTGAGCACTCCTGTTGACACAACATTAGTGCTGCTGAAGGCTCGACGAATGAAAAATCGGCGCATTCCCTTCGCCAGCGTGCTGATGGCAGCACTGACCATTTCCGCCTGCAGCGCTCAGACCGATGAGCCTGCCCACAATGCCGAGACCAGCGCAACCGGATCTGCTGCCACGGCAGCCCCTGGCGCCGAACAGACTTCTGTTTTTTCTCCGCTGACGAGCGTGGCCGACTATTGGGCAGACCATCCGGAAAGAGCGAACGATCGCGCCAGAACAGGAATGCTGCTGCTCAATGAGCAGGGAACGGATTCGAAGAGTTTTACCCTCCCCGATGCAGCGGCGCAGCAAGCCGTCATGGTGATTCTGATTTGCGACAGTGAATCCGCTTACGAGATCACCATTGGAAACGACACCAATTCTGAACTCTCGAGCACCTTCGGCAGCTCCTGCGGGGGTCCCGCGATCAACAGTTATACGACCCCGCCACATGACCCGGCGGACCCGGGCACCGTTCCAGACCGCATCCAGGTCAACGTCCCGTCCGGAGTCGACTACTACCTCACGGCGTACGGGGTAGGCAGCGCCTGACCGCCTTTCCTGAGACGTCCGGTCAGGGCGCCCTGCGCCGACGCCATTAGCTCGGCGCACCGAACCAACGGGCCAGCGCCGCGTCCAGTGCCTGCTGCTCCGCTTCTGTCTGCTGCTCCCCAGACCGTCCTGTCCCGCCGACCCAGACGACGTGTCCGTCCGGACGCAGCAGGACGGCGGTCCCGGCATCGAGGCAGAAGCCCGGATCCGTCACATTGTCCACCCGATCCGCCCAGCACGACGCGGCGTACGTGCCGGTGGCGTCGAGCAGCAGTCCGCGGCCGGCGCGCAGCAGCTCAAAGACGCTGCCCTGCTTCAGCGGCCGGTCCGGCAGCCGCCGGCCCAGCAGATCCGGCCCAACGCCGTCGCCCTCCCCCAGGTCATAGCGGATCCCGAGGGCGGTGACCTTCTCGATCAGGTGCCGGTGCACCTGCGGGAACTCCATCAGTTCGGCGAGCAGCCGGCGCACCGCCTGGGCACCGGGCTCCTGCGAGGCGAGCTCGGAGGAGGCGCGGGTGTTGTCCAGCACCGCCGCGGCCACCGGACGGCGTTCGGCCTCGTAGCTGTCCAGCAGGCCAGGCGGTGCCCAGCCCTGCACGACGGCGGCGAACTTCCAGCCCAGGTTGAACGCGTCCTGCAGGCCCAGGTTCAGGCCCTGCCCGCCGAACGGCGGATGCACATGCGCGGCGTCGCCGGCCAGCAGCACCCGGCCGGTGCGATAGCGCTCGGCCAGCCGGGTCGCGTCGCCGAAGCGGGAGAGCCAGCGCGGGGAATGCACGCCGAAGTCGGTGCCGGCGTACCGGCGTAGCTGTTCGCGCAGCTCCTCCAGCGTGGGCGGGGCGGTGCGGTCCTCGGCGACGCCGTCGGCGGGCACCACGATGCCGTACCCGCCGTCGGCCCCGGCCATCAGCCCGAAGTCGCGGTGCGTTTCGCGGACACGGGCGACGACGGCGGCCACCTCCTCCGGGTCGGCCCTGACTTCCGCGTCAGCCCGGATCCACTCGCGCTGCGGCGGATCGCCGGGGAACCCGATGCCGGCGGCCCGGCGGATGGTGCTGCGGCCGCCGTCGGCGCCCACGAGCCAGCGGGCGCGCAGCTCGGTGCCGTCAGCAAGGGAGGCGGTGACGGCGTCGTCGTCCTGGATAAAGCCGGTGACTTCCGCGCCGCGGCGGATGACGATTCCTTGGGCGAGGGCGTGTTCGGTGAGCAGGCGTTCGGTGACGGTTTGCGGGATGCCCAGGACGTAGGGGTGGGTGCTGTCCAGCTGCACCGGGCGGGCCGGGGTGATGCCGGCGAAGAACCCGTCGGCGGGATAGCGGGTGCCGGCGTCCAGGAACGGGCCGGCCAGTCCGCGGCTGTCCAGGATTTCGATGCTGCGTGCGTGCAGGCCCTGGGCGCGGTCCACCCGGGTGGGCTCCGGGTCCTTGTCCAGGACCAGCGGGTGCAGTCCCTGCAGCTGCAGTTCGGTGGCGAGGAAGACGCCGGTGGGGCCGGCGCCGGATATCAGGACGTCGTGCATGTGGGTGCCTCGCTTCGTGCCTCGGCCGGTCGGCGGGCTGCTGTTCAGCTGCTGCTTCCGGGGCGGTGCCGGAGCCGCAGCAGACCATTCTCCGCCTTTGCCCCGGCAGTGCCGCAAGACCTCCGGCACTCCCGCGCGGAAATGGACGGCGGGTGGCCCGCATTCGGCGCCCATCCGGCGTCGGGCTCTTGCCGCGCACCTGCACCGGGACCAGACTTAAACGGCGGCGGAGCGGCCATTCCGCCGGACCCCCTCACCCACGGCAGGGAGCGGCACCATGTGCACAGGCATTCGATTCACTGACGGCAGCGGCAACCTTTATCTGGCCCGGAACCTGGACTGGACGTTCGGTTATGGCGAACGGGTGGTGCTCACCCCCACCGGATATGCGCCCCACTCCCCCTTCGGCGCGGTGCCGGAGATCCGGCACGCCGTGATGGGGATGGGCATCGTGGAGGAGGACACGCCGCTGTACTTCGACTGCGGGAACGACGCCGGCCTGGCCGTTGCCGGGCTGAACTTCCCCGGATATGCGCAGTACGCGTCGGAGGCGGCCGACGGCGCCACGAACGTGGCCGCGTATGAGTTTCCGCTCTGGACGGCTTCCCAGTTCACGACCGTGGACGAGGTGGAGGCGGCGCTCGCCGACGTCGTGATCGTGGACAAGCCGATCAACGAGAAGTATCCGAGTTCGCTGCTGCACTGGATCATCGGCGACGCGCAGCGGGCGATCGTGGTGGAGTACACGGCGGACGGCATGCACGTCTTCGAGGACGACGTGGACGTGCTGGCGAACCAGCCCGGGTTCATGTGGCATCACGAGAACCTGCGCAACTACCTCAACGCCTCCTCCGAGTATCCGGAGAAGGTGGTGCTGAACCGGGCGGACCTGGTGCCGTTCGGCTCCGGGTCGCTGATGCGCGGGATTCCGGGCGATTACTACTCGCCGTCGCGGTTTGTACGGGCGGCCTATGTGCACGCGCACTATCCGGACAAGACGACCGAGAAGGAGAACGTCAGCCGCGCGTTCCATACGCTGCAGCAGGTCGCGATGGTGGAGGGCAGCGCCGCGATGGAGTCCGGCGAGTTCGAGAAGACCATCTACACCGGGCTCTTCTCCTCCCGGACCAGGACCTACTACTGGAACACCTACGACGATCCGTCGGTGCAGAGCGCGGCCATGGACGATTACGCGGCCGACGGCGCGGAGCTGGTGGTCGTCTAACGCTGCGGGGTTTGGGGCGGCGGCGGTGGGCCGCCGTTCCGACCGGGTGTCCCTTCGCGGTCCCGCCAATAATCGGCGCGCTGCCAGCGAACGTACCGCACGACGGTGGTCACCAGCACTGCTGCCGCGATAACACTGAGCGCAGTCGAGAGGCAGAACCATCCGTCACCGCCGGGACCGAACCAGTCGAGAGTCCGTGACAGCAGGATCAAGGCGATGCCTGCGCCCACCCCTATGAACATCAGACGCTCCCGGCGCTTCATCTCGTGGTTGGGTGCTCCCTGGTCCTCAGTCACGAGCACATTCCTACCGGCGGTGCTTCGGATGGGCCAGCGCGGCCGGGCGGAGCCGCTCGCGTTCATCCACCAGAACCACGGCGATGAGGACGGCGACCAGCAGCGAGGACACGGCCAGGGCCGGCAGCTGCCCGCCCACCAGCCAGACGATGCCGCAGGTGGCGGCGCCGACGAGCCGCCGGTAGCTGAGCACCCGGGCCACGCGCAGGCGCAGCACGGCCTGGGCCAGCAGATAGAGCATCGGTCCGCCGACGACTGCGGTCAGCTCGGCGCCATGCAGTTCTTCGGTGGCGTGGGCGATCACCAGTTCGTCGCCGACGGCGCTGAGGATGATGCCGGCGACGAGCAGCACGTGTCCATAGGTGTAGGCGTCGCGGGCCAGCTGGGTGCGGGCGCCGGGCTGCGCCGCGGTGCGTTCGGCCAGGGCGTGCTCGGCCAGCTCGCGGGTGGAGGTGAAGTAGAGCCACCACAGGGCCGCGGTGCCCAGGAAGGCGACGCAGAAGGCGGTCACGGTGACGGTGTCCAGGTCGAGTTCGGCGGTGGTGGTGCCGGTGATGATGATGGTCTCGCCCAGGGCCACGATGATGAACAGGCCGAAGCGCTCGGCGAAGTGGCCGGCCACCGGCTGCCAGGCGGCGGCGGAAATCCGGGGCAGCCCAGGCACCCGGAACAGCAGCAGCGGTGCCCCGTAGTCCAGCGCGAGGGCGATCAGCCAGAGGGCCACGCGGGCGCCGTCGTCGGCAAGGCCGCCGGCGATCCAGAAGCAGCCGGCGAAGTTGAACCAGATCAGGATGCGGCCGGCGCGCAGGCGCTGGTTGCTGCCGGCGTCGGCTGACACGAAGGTCAGGAACAGGTGCCGGCCGACCTGGATGGCGACGTAGGCGCCGGCGAACAGCAGGCCCTTGTCGTCGAAGGCATCCGGGATGGCGACCGCCATCAGCAGTCCGGCGAGCATCAGCGCGATGAGCAGCAGCCGGACCGGGTTGGATTCGGGGTTCAGTTCGTTGGTGGCCCAGGTGGTGTAGTTCCAGGACCACCAGACGGCGAGCAGGATGATCAGCGCCTGTCCGGCGCCGGCCCAGTCGAGGTGTTCGAGCAGCAGATGCGAGACCTGGGTGATCGCGAAGACGAACACCAGGTCGTAGAAGAGTTCCAGGGTCGCCGCCCGGTCCCCTTCGGCGTCGCTGCGGCGCTGTAGCTGTCGGATCAAGGTGTGCCCCTGCCTGTGCGAAGGTCAGATGGTGGTTGACCTTACGCTCCGGAACGGCGCCCGGCGACGGGCCACGCTCACTCCTGCCACGCTCGACACTGCGAGGGGCCGAGTCCTGTCCGACGCTGGCCGCAGTCCTCGCCTCTTGCTGGCGTTGGTTCCCACGCCACGTGCCCTCGCGCAGTCGATGACGGAGTGTTGTCTGACACATTCACGGAGAGGGCCGGCTGACGGCCGGGACTTGTCCCCGGTGGAGATTGCCCAGCCGCGAATGCTGCGCGAGATAAGGATGAGAATTTTGTCCCTCACAATCACGGACAAGGCCATTAAGGACCAGCAGGCGGTCTTGGACAACATCGCCGGCTGGCCGGAGCCCTACCCAGCATCGGCACGTAGCTGCACGAGACCATCATGGCCGCCGGACCAAAGCTCGAACCGCATCTGGTACGGGGCACCGGCTACGCCGCCGGACGCAGCGCACCGGTGCTGGTGTTCTTCCGCCCGAATGACGGCGTGATGTCTCTCCGCCTCTCGGAGAAGGCCACAGTCAATCGGAACCTAGTAGCACGCCGCGTTCCCCTGACGAGACCGGTGTGGTTTCGTTCGGAGCGCCGAAATGTCAACCGGGGCCACGTGTGTCGTAATAGGCCTTTTGAACACGCCTACTAAGCGTTCTACTGCTGACGTTGGGTCAGCCACGGCTGCACACGTAAGAACAGGAGCTCATTAACATAGGTAAGGGAGTTGCCACACTCTTGAATGATCGGCAACCAACATACGCGCTCGTGACCAAATCGAGGCTGGAAGCTCAGCGAGGGGTAGCCCGTTTGTTGATGATTAGACACGGGAGGCCGATGCACGCCCCTATTAGCTCCTTATCGAATACCACGCAAGCTCATAGCCAGGCTCGTCTGCAAAGTAGGCAAAGCTGCCTTCAGCGAGGTCCTTCAACCGTTTTCTAGCGGCAGGATCGTTTCGAGCGCTGAACGCCGTGAGGAACCGACACCGGTCGGGATCGATGGCCTGTTGTTCGGCCCAAATGAGGAAATCGCGTTTCCGAGCTTCATTAATCTCGCCATCCGTATTGACGGCCTCAACGAACCAGAAATCTACGGTTTCCCCACCCACATCGGCGATCAGCGCGTCGGGGAGCAGGTTAGAGACATTGATAACAACGCCTAGGTAGGACAGCAGTGTCGCGTCGGCCGTGACCAGCTTGTCACCAGGCTCACTTAGCGAGATGACGTATGGGTTGTCCAAGCGGGCCGGCGCCCAATCCTCGATGACGCCTTTAAGGATCCGAGATGCCCCCCCGGCTTCCAGCTTCCGCGTTCCTGCGCTATTTGGAAGAGTAACGGTTACCGCGTGGTTAGCCTGCTCTTCCTCTATAGCAAAGCGGGCACGAAGCTTCGCTGCCGGGGATAGGTTGGCCTCGCGCCACTGGGCAGCCGCAGCTTGAACTGCCGGTTCGCTGAGGGCCGGATCAAACAGGTCAGCGAATTGCGGCGTAAGAGTCCAGCGTCCAGCGCTTGAGGTCTTGGGGAGATCGAGCCGCTCACGCATAGCACCGTGTTCGCGCCACTTTCGGAACGTCTCATCTCGGAGTGTCTCACGCGAGTTGTCGGCGTACGCTGAGGCATCGGGAACACCCCAACTTTCCATAAGAGCTTGTAGGGCCTTAGCTCCTCTTTTCGCTGCCTCACGCCACGCGAGTCGATCGTCCTGCCCCTGCTGCTTGCGCATGATCTCCGTCTGCCAGGTCACCATCGATGGCCTGGCCCAGAACAAGTCATTGCCATCGTCTGCAACCGCATTGACATAAATGAGGGCAGCGATCGCAGCTCCTGCCAGCGGGCTCGACATGACAGTATCGAAAGCAGTCCGCGGGAAGACGATGAGCAAACGTTTAGTGGCCTCTTCTGCCGTAATAATCGGCCTCACTTAATCCCCCAACCCGTATTGAAGACCATATGTGGCTCCCACTGCTTCTTCGAGGTCTTCCATAGGCAGCGTCTCCCATACGAGCAGAACCTTAGCGTCGGGGAGCGTGATCGACTCAAGTTCGTAGGCTGACAGAGCCACCGAACCGGATATGCAACGGATGAACTTGTCCAGGACTGTGGTCTGCAGAATCCTCGTTAATAGCCCGCGGCTGAGCAGCTGTTTCTCACCGAAGGGTCGAATTATATTGACGTGGTTCTCGACAACAACTGCACTTCCCTCCGAAGAGAGATACTCCTCGGTCAGTTCAGCTACTACGAGACGGCGCTGCTGCTCTGGCGCGGTAGTACGTTGCACGAGTACAGCTGGCTGGTCGAGGACCATCACTTTCCGATCCCGTTCATCACGAACTCTCAAGTACCTCGTCGCCGCCCGCCTTGGATCCGTGTGGAGAACCCCTCCGTCGATGTCCGCGGCCCAAACGATGCGATATCTATCGCTCGCGGGACTCGCTGAAAGGTCATTCTTGCGGCGATTCCAAACTAGGGGGCCAGTCCTAACTCGCCATCCAGCGCTTGCCAAAGTATTCGGCAACTTGGCAGCAGCTGCTGCGATAGGAGCAAGATCAGACCGGCGGGGCAGAATCCATGGGTCTCCACCTGTCGGTGAGCCCACGGACGCTACCAACTCAACCGCTGAGCCGATTTTGCTCACAGTTGTTCGACGAATGCGTCGATGGGTAAATGTCGCCAGGCAAGTCTCCTGCAGGACAGACGTAAACACTCCGGATCTATCTGTTACAAATGCAATTTCTTCAAGTCGCAGCTGCCCTGTCAGATGCTCTCGGAGCGGTTTGAAATATCTCCCGGCCGTGAAGGATGTCGGAACCAAGGCGGAAAGGACTCCGTTCTCATCCAGAGATTCCGCTCCCACAGACATAAACATGGTATATAAATTGGCGTGTCCGTACAGAGTCTTTGCGAATCGCAAACGATCCTCTTCGTTCAAACGCACCCGACCGTACGGCGGATTCATGAGAACCACCCTAGCTGGGGCTCGATCAGATTCGAGTCCGTCACCTACACGGGCGAGCGCTGGCAAGGGACGGCGGTGGGCCTCGGGTATTCGAGCCAATAATGGGAGCATCTCCGCTGCAAGAACGACATTGGCCACCCAGACTGCTGCTGGATCAGAATCAATTCCCTCTATGAGAGAGGGTAGTCGGCTCAGCACAAGACGAGGATCGACGTCGACGCTGGCCGAGAGATGCTCACGCAGCGGCGGAAGGAGAAGTGCACCGGCACCGCACGCCGGGTCACGAACGAGTCCTGGGAGCGGCTTATGCGACTGCTTCATGCCCAAGGATGCTCTAGTCATGCTCCATAGCTGGTCTGCCAGCTCAGGGGGCGTGTAGTGACGTCCATGTCGAGCACGAGTCTCTGCTGCCAGCGCTTCGACGTAAGCGGCCCCCACCTGTTCGGACGTCAGAAGGCTCGGTTCCTGTTTGGCCACAACTGCCGCCTCGCCTAGCGCGTACGGCGGTGCTGCGTCAAGCGAGTACTGGACATCCGCCCATTCGCCGGTTAGTCCAGCCCTGGCTGCACGGGCGGACCACCAACCTGGAAGGGCTGCCAAAACCGCCACGGCAGCGGGTGTCAGTTCAGCCGTAGGGTTGTCCGAACCCACCAGCCCGCGCGAGCCTCGCGGGCCTAGTGGACGGGCTAGGAAGTGGGGAAGATCGGCCAATGTACTCACGTCGACAATACTATCCGGGGCGTCTGACAACGCTGACAGGCTCACCGCCCCTCCGAATCCATCCGTGATTCGCAAAAGCCGTTACAGCCTCAGATCGCGCTCGACAAATGGCACGCTTCCGAAGTCATCACATTCCCTCTGCGCTAAGACTGCGGAATAGAAGCAGATCGTAGAGGATGACCGACCCATAAACGGCGCAGCCCCGTCAGAACACGGAAAAGCCCCGGCGGAATAAACCGCCGGGGCTTTAGCTGTCGGGTTGACAGGATTTGAACCTGCGACCCCTTGACCCCCAGTCAAGTGCGCTACCAAGCTGCGCCACAACCCGCGATCCATCCGGAACTTCTTCCGGCCGAACCACCTCAAATACCTTACACCACACCAAGCCGTTTCGTCGCATCCGCAGCCGTGACCTGGACAACATCTCCATCGATCCTCCCCCGCCAGTCCGCGGATCGCACCCGAAACGGCAGAAGCCCCGGCCCCCGTCCCGCGAAGGAACGGTAGCCGGGGCTCCCGCAAGGCTCAGAAACGCGCCAGCGCCTACTTCTTCCGGCTGCGCTTCTCGCGCACCCGCATGGACACCTCGATGGGCGTGCCCTCGAAGTCGAAGGTCTCACGCAGCCGGCGGGTGATGAAGCGGCGGTACCCCGGGTCCAGGAACCCGGTGGTGAACAGCACGAACTTCGGCGGCCGGCTGGAGGCCTGCGTGGCGAACAGGATGCGCGGCTGCTTGCCGCCGCGCACCGGGTGCGGATGCGCGGCCACCAGCTCGCCCAGGAAGGCGTTGAGCTTGCCGGTGGGGATGCGCCGGTCCCAGTTCTCCAGCGAGGTCTCCAGCGCCGGCACCAGGCGGTCCTTGTGCCAGCCGGTGCGGGCGGAGATGTTCACGCGCGGCGCCCAGGCCACGTGCGCCAGGTCCCGCTCGATCTCCAGCTCCAGGTAGCGGCGACGCTCGTCGTCGAGCAGGTCCCACTTGTTGAACGCGAGCACCAGCGCCCGGCCGGAATCGACGGCCAGCTGCAGGATGCGCACATCCTGCTCGCTGAGCACCTCGTCCACGGCCAGCAGCACTACGGCGACCTCCGCCTTCTCCAGCGCGGCCTGCGTACGCAGCGACGCGTAGAAGTCCGCGCCCTGCGCCATGTGCTGGCGGCGGCGGATACCGGCGGTGTCCACGAAACGCCAGGTCTTGCCGCCCAGCTCAATCAGCTCATCCACCGGGTCGCGGGTGGTCCCGGCCAGGTCGTCCACAACCACCCGGTCGGTGCCGGCCAGCTTGTTCAGCAGCGAGGACTTGCCCACGTTGGGCCGGCCGATCAGCGCGACACGGCGCGGCCCGCCGCCGGCGTCCAGCGCGGCATAGGCGGAGTGCTCGGGCAGCACCTCCATGACGGCGTCGAGCATGTCACCGGTGCCGCGCCCGTGCAGCGCGGAAACAGGGTGCGGCTCACCCAGGCCCAGGTTCCACAGCACCGAGGCGTCGGCCTCGTTCTGGATGTCGTCCACCTTGTTGGCGACGACGATCACCGGCTTCTTCTTGCGGCGCAGCATCTTCACCACGGCCTCGTCGGTGGCGGTGATGCCCACGGTGGCGTCCACCACCAGCATCACGGCGTCGGCGACGTCGACGGCGATCTCCGCCTGGTCCGCCACCCGGGAGTGGATGCCGCGGGCGTCGTGCTCCCAGCCGCCGGTGTCCACCAGGGTGAACCGGCGCCCGTTCCACTCCGCCTTGTACGCCACCCGGTCACGGGTCACGCCGGGGGTGTCCTCGACGACGGCCTCGCGGCGGCCCAGGATGCGGTTGACCAAGGAGGACTTGCCCACGTTGGGCCGGCCCACGATGGCGACCACCGGGTCCGGGGCGGGGGCGACGTACTCGCCGTCCTCCTCGAGTTCACCGGCGAGCAGCGCGGCGTCCTCGTCGTCCAGGTCGTAGTCGGCCAGGCCGGCGCGCAGCGATTCGGCGCGCAGGTTGGCCTCGTCCTCGTCCATGGCGGCCAGGCGCTCGGCGACCTGATCCTCACCGGCCGGGACGTACTCCTCGGCGGAGTCGTCGTGGAGGGGGTTGGCATTCATGAGAATTGCTTTCTTTCCGTTGAGGTCTGCCCAGCAGGCCGATCGACGGGCTGCACCGTTCCATTCAAACACGGGCAAATGGTGCCCGGCGGGCCGCCGGGCGAAGCATCAGTGGGTGGCGGTGAAGACCGTGTCCAGCACGGCCTGCACGGTCTGCTCGAAGTCCAGGTCCGAGGAGTCGATGGTGACCACCCCGTCGGCGGCCTGCTGGAAGTTCACCACGGTGGAGTCCTTCGCGTCCCGGGCCAGCACCTGCTCCTTCAGCTGGACGGCGGTCTGGGTGCCGCCGAGCTGGATGCCGCGGCGGCGCATGCGCGCCTCCTCGGAGGCGGTGAGCAGGATCCGCACCTCGGCGTGCGGCGCGACGACGGTGGTGATGTCCCGGCCCTCGGCCACGATCCGCAGCCCGGACTCGGCGATCATCTGCTGCTGCCGGCGGACCAGCTCGGCGCGGGCGCCCAGCGTGGTGGCGACGGCGGAGACGGCGGCGGAGACCTTCGGCTCGCGGATCTCGTCGGTCACGTCCTCTCCCCCGACCCGCACCCACTCGGCGTCGGGCGAGGTGGACAGCTCGATCACGGCGGCCTTGGCGGCCGCCTCGACGGCGATCGCGTCGGTCAGGTCGATGCCGGCGCGCATGCAGGACAGCGTCACCGCCCGGTACATGGCCCCGGTGTCCAGGTACGCGGCGCGCAGCCGGCGGGCGGCCTCACGGCTGATGCTGGACTTGCCGGAGCCGGACGGTCCGTCGATGGCCACCACCAGGGGCTTGCCCTGGCGGAATGTGGCGGGGTCACGTTCGGGGTTCACTACTGCACTACCTTCCAGCCGCGGTTCATCAGTTCCTGCACCAGCCCGTTGAGCCGGCTGGGCAGCACCGACAGCTCGGCGCGGCCCACCTGCAGCCCGGCGGAGTGCTCCAGGCGCAGGTCTTCAAGGTTTACGCCGATCTCGCCGACCTCCGTCAGCAGCTTGGCGATCTGCCCCGGGGTGTCATCGACCAGCACGGTGCAGGTGGCGAAGGACTGCGGCGGGGCGCCGTGCTTGCCCGGAATCCGGGCCTGCCCGGCGTTGCCCTCGGAGATCAGCTGCGCCAGGTCCAGCCGCGCGCCGTCGGCCGCCGGGTTCTCCAGCGTGTTGATCAGCCGGTTCAGGTCCTCGCGCACCCCGTAGAGGTGCTCGACCAGCCGGGAGGCGTTGCCGCTGAGGATCTGCACCCAGAGTCCGGGATCGCTGGCGGCGATCCGGGTGGTGTCCCGCAGCCCGTTGCCGGCCAGCGCCAGCGCCGTGCCGGGGGTGTCCTGCAGCCGGGAGGCCAGCAGCGAGGCCATCACCTGCGGCAGGTGCGAAATCAGGGCCACGGAGCGGTCGTGCTCCTCGGCGGACAGGCGCACGACGACGGCGCCCAGGTCCACGGCGAGGGCCTCGGCGCAGCGCACCGCACCGGGCAGGGCCTCGGGCCCGGCGCAGATCACCCACGGCGCGCCGGCGAACAGCTGGGCGCGGGCGGCCACCGGCCCGGACTTCTCCCGGCCCGCCATCGGATGCGTGCCCACGAAGCGGGTCAGGTCCGCGCCCAGGGCGCGCAGCTCCTCGGCCACCGCGGACTTCACGCTGGCGATGTCGACGACGACGGCGTCCGGGAAGTCCGCCAGCGCCTGCGCGGCGAGCCGGGCGGTGACGTCCGGCGGGGCGGCTACCACGACCAGCTGCGGAGCGGCGTCGGGCGCCTCCTCGAGCAGCCGGCCGGCGCCGATGTCGCGGGCCACGGCGGCCGCCGACGGCGAGACGTCGGTCAGCAGCACGTCCACGCCGCGGCTGCGCAGCCCCAGCCCGATGCTGGTGCCGAGCAGCCCGGTGCCCACCACCAGCACGGGCCCGGACAGGTGGGTGCCCGGTTCGTCCTGCACCGACATGCGGTTAGAGCCCGACGGCGGCCAGCAGGTGGCCGATCTCGGTGCTGCTCAGCGCGCGGACGGTGCCCTGCTTCTGGTCACCGACGCGGATGGGGCCCATCTGGGTGCGCACCAGGCGCTCCACCGGGTGTCCGACGGCCGAGAACAGGCGGCGGACAATGCGGTTCTTGCCGGAGTGCAGCACGACCTCGACCAGCACGTGGCCGGGGGTGGAGTCCACCAGCTTGAACGAGTCCACGCTCTGGAAGCCGTCCTCCAGCTCGATGCCGCCGCGCAGCTGGGCGCCGATGCCGTGCGGCAGCGGGGCGCGGACCTGCACGAGGTACGTCTTGGGCACCTCGTAGGAGGGGTGGGTGAGGCGGTTGGCCAGCTCACCGTCGTTGGTCAGCAGCAGCAGGCCCTCGGTGTTGGTGTCCAGCCGGCCGACGTGGAAGAGCCGCTCATTGCGCTGGCTGTTCTTCACGTAGTCGCTGATGCAGGGCCGGCCCTCGGGGTCGTCCATGGTGGAGACCACGCCGCGGGGCTTGTTGAACACGTAGTAGCGCATGTTCTCGTTCAGCTGCACGCGCAGGCCGTCCACGTGGATGACGGCGGTCTTCGGATCGACGCGGACGCCGAGCTCGGTGACGACCTGGCCGTTGACCTCCACGCGGCCCTCTTCGATCATGTCCTCGCAGACCCGCCGGGAGGCGACACCGGCGGAGGCCATGACCTTCTGCAGCCGCACGCCGTCGTCGGTGTGCTGGTCGGAGATCACCTGCGGGCGGGGACGGCGCTTGTGCGGGGCCTTCACCGGGCCCAGATTGGCGCCGAAGCGGTCCTTGCCGAACGGGCGGTCGCCCTGCTTGACCGGGCGGCCGGGCTTGCCGGCGCGGCTCTGGCCGGCACGGGCACCGGCACCGGACTTGCCGGCGGGACGGCCGGAACCTGCGGGGCGGCCGGAACGGGCGCCGTCGAAGCCGCCCTCGTAGCCGCCCTCGCGGCGGTCGCGGCCACCCTCGTAGCCGCCCTCGCGGCGGTCGCGGCCGTAACCCGACCCGGCGCTGTCCCGGGAGGGGCGGGCGGCACCGCGGCTGGAGCCGGCGTCGCGGCTGGAACCGTAGGAGCCGCCGTCGCGGGCGGGACGGCCGGAGCCGTACGAGCCGCCGTCACGGCCGGAGCCGGAGCCGAAGGAGGAGCCGGAGCGTCCGGCACCGCGGCCGTAGGAGCTGCCGCTGCCGCCGCCGGGGCGTCCCGGACGGCCGGAGCCGGAACGGCCGGAGCCGCCGGAGCCTCCGCCGCGGGGGTTGCCGCGGCCTGAACCGGAGCGGGGTGCCTGTGCCATATGAGTGTGTCCTTAGGGTGTAGCTGTCAGTAAGCGGTCTCTTCGAAGTCGGCCAGGTTCTCCAGCCCCGGAAGGTGGGGCGAAATGCGCGGGAGCTCCTCCAGGGACCGCAGTCCCAGCCGTTCGAGGAAGTATGTGGTGGTGCCGTACAGCAGCGCCCCGGACTCCGGGTCGGTGCCTAGCTCCTCAACCAGACCGCGCTGGACGAGGGTCCGGACCACGGAATCAACGTTGACTCCGCGGATCGCAGAGACCCGTGCCCGGGACACCGGCTGACGGTAGGCGATGACCGCCAGGGTCTCCAGCGCCGCCTGGGTCAGCCGGGCCGTCTGCCCTTCCAACACGAAGCGCGAAACGGCATCGGAGTGCTCGGGGCGGGAAAAAATCCGCCAGCCTCCGGCTACGTTCCGCAGCTCGAATCCGCGGGGCGCAGCCTGCGATCCACCCCCAGTATAACCGTCATAGTCCGCCCGAAGGTCCTCGAGCAGCCGTCCGACCTGCTCTTCCGGCGCCTGGACCGCCGCGGCCAGCTCCTCGACGGTGACCGCTTCGTCCACCACCATGAGCACCGCCTCCAGGGCGGCGCGGATCTGCCGGTCGTCGCCGGGCTCAGCTGTCGGGTGCATGGGTGTCCTCCAGGACGGGCTCGTCTCCGTATTCCTCACTGAGCGACGCCGCGCTCCAGCCGTCACCGTCGGCCGCGGTCCAGCTGATCCGCAGCTCCCCCAGCGGCGCCTCCTGATCGAAGCGGACCGCGCCGTCGCGGAACATCTCCAGCAGGGCCAGGAACCGGGCCACGGTTTCCAGGCCGGTCGCGTCGGCCACCAGGTCGGTGAAGCTGAGGGTGCCGTCGGCGGCGAGCCGGGCGGCCAGGATGTCGGCCTGCTCGCGGACGCTGACCGGCGGGGCGTGCAGGTGGGCCAGGCCCACCTCGGTGGGGGCGGGTGCGCGCGGGGTCAGCGCCTTCTCGGCCAGGGCGGCCAGCTGTTCCGGGCTGGTCTTCCAGACCAGTTCCGGCAGCAGTGCGGCGAAGCGCGGCTCCAGGGTGACCAGGCGGGGAAAGCGCCGGCCCTCCTCGGCCAGCCGGTCCCCGATCAGCCCTGCGACCTCCTTGAACGCCTTGTACTGCAGCAGCCGGGCGAAGAGCAGGTCCCGGGCCTCAAGCAGCTCGATGTCCGCTTCGTCCTCCACCTGCCCGGCGGGCAGCAGCCGGGCGGCCTTGAGGTCCAGCAGCGTGGCGGCCACCACCAGGAACTCGGTGGTCTCGTCCAGGGCGGCGGCGGAGCCGGAGTCCCCCAGCCGGCGGATGTAGGCGATGAACTCGTCGGTCACCGCGGCCAGGGCCACCTCGGTGATGTCCAGCTCGTGCTTGGAGATCAGGTTCAGCAGCACCTCGAACGGGCCGCTGAAGTTCTCCAGGGTGAGGCTGAAACCGGTCCCGGCGGCGCCGTCGGGCTGCTCCGCTCCCCCGGCGGCCGCTGTCTCCTGCGCGCCGGCGTCGGGCGCTGCGGCATCAACAGCCGCAGCGTCCTCCGTCGGCGCCGGCGCGGGCCGGCTAGGGAGCGCCGCCGCGGGCAATCAGTTCCTTCGCGAGCCGGCGGTAGGCATCGGCACCGGCGTGGTTGCCGGCGTAGGAGGTGATCGGCTCGGCCGCCACCGTCGCGTCGGCGAACTTGATGGTGCGCTTGATGACCGTTTCGAAGACCTTGTCGCCGAACGCCTCGACCAGCCGGGAGATGACCTCGCGGCTGTGCAGGGTGCGGGCGTCGTACATGGTGGCCAGCACGCCGTCGACCTGGAGGCCGGGGTTGAGCCGGTCCTGGACCTTCTCGATGGTCTCCACCAGCAGCGCGACGGCGCGGAGGGCGAAGAACTCGCAGATCAGCGGGATGATCACGCCGTGCGCGGCGGTCAGCGCGTTGACGGTGAGCAGGCCCAGCGAGGGCTGGCAGTCGATCAGGATGACGTCGTAGTCGTCGGTGACCTTGCGCAGCGCGCGCTCGAGGACCTGCTCGCGGGCCACCTCGTTGACCAGCTGCACCTCGGCGGCGGAGAGGTCGATGTTGGCCGGCAGCACGTCGACGTTCTCGACGTCGGTGCTGCGGATCGCGTCGCGGATGTCCACCTTGCGGTCCATCAGCACGTTGTAGACGGTCACGTCCAGCTCGTGCGGGTTGGTGCCCAGGCCCGCTGAGAGCGCGCCCTGCGGGTCGAAGTCCACCAGCAGCACGCGGCGTCCGGCCTCGGCCAGCGCGGCGCCCAGGTTGATGGTGGAGGTGGTCTTGCCTACCCCGCCCTTCTGGTTGACCATGGCGATGATCCGGGCCGGCCCGTGCGAGGTGAGAACGGGCGGCTCGGGGAACTCGGTCAGCGGCCGGCCGGTGGGGCCGAGTTCGGCGCCGGCGTCGGCCGTATCCTGCAGAGTCGATGAACCCTGGTCGCTGCTCACGTATAAATCCACGCTTCCGTCTGATAGCTGTCCTGCTCGGCTGTCCAACTCCAAGGTTACAACCGTGCAACTTAGTTGCCGTGTATCGAGTAGTCCGCCCCGGCGAGCCTTGACGCTCAAGTAGAACTCGAATGTTGGGCGGTGGGGGCCGGGGCGGGGCTGCAATCCGTTGTACAGCAGATGTCCCTTCAGAGGCGTCTTGGCAGCATCAGCTGTACAACAGATGGCGGCACCATCCCCTAAGCAGCATCAGCTGTACAACAGATGGCGGCGCCACCCCCTAAGCAGCATCAGCTGTACAACAGATGTCCCTTCAGAGGCGTCTTGGCAGCATCAGCTGTACAACAGATGGCGGCACCATCCCCTAAGCAGCATCAGCTGTACAACAGATGCACCGCCCACGTCGGTCGGCGGCGACAGCCGCACGCCGGGACGTGCCGGTTCGCAGCGGCGGGGCGGTTAAACGGCTGCGCGCCCCGTCCGAAGACGGAGCGCGCAGCCGGTGGAACCGGGTCCGGCCTAGCGGCGCGGAGCCGTGCCGGCGGGCTCGACGGCGGCGGCCGCGGCGTCGCCGTCGGGATCCTGTGTGGCGACCCGGGCGGCGTCGTCGGAACGGGCCGGCTCGGCGGCACCCTCGCTCATGGACGCTTCGTCGAAGGGACGCTCGCCGTTGAGCACGGCGTTGACCTGGTCCTTATCGATCTCCTTGGTCCAGGTGCCGATCAGCACCGTGGCCACGGCGTTGCCGGTGAAGTTGGTCAGCGCGCGGGCCTCGGACATGAACCGGTCGATGCCCACGATCAGGCCCACACCGTCGACCAGGTCGGGGCGGTGGGACTGCAGGCCGCCGGCCAGGGTGGCCAGGCCGGCGCCGGTGACGCCGGCGGCGCCCTTGGAGGCGATGATCATGAACACCAGCAGGGAGATCTGCTCGCCCAAGTCCAGCGGCACACCCATGGCCGAGGAGACGAACAGCGCGGCCATGGTCAGGTAGATCGCGGTGCCGTCCAGGTTGAAGGAGTAGCCGGTGGGCACGGTCACGCCGACCACGGGCTTGGAGACGCCCAGGTGCTCCATCTTGGCGATCAGGCGCGGCAGGGCCACCTCGGAGGAGGAGGTGGAGAAGATCAGCAGGTACTCGCGGCCCAGGTACTTCATCAGCTTGAAGATGTTGAACCCGGTGACCAGCTTCATCAGCCCGCCCAGGATCACCGCGATGAACAGGGCGCAGGTGATGTAGAAGGCGATCATCAGGGTGGCCATGGACACGATGGCCTGCACGCCGGTCTCGCCGACGACGGCGGCAATGGCGCCGAACGCGCCGATCGGAGCCAGCCACATGATCATCATCAGGATGCGGAACACCAGCACCTGGAGGTGCTTGATGCCCTGCAGCACCGGGGCGCCGGCGGAGCCCATCTTCTGCAGCGCGAAGCCGACCAGCAGCGCCACGAACAGGGTCTGCAGGATGGACTCGCCGGTCAGCGAGGCCAGCAGCGTGGTGGGGATGATGCTCAGCAGGAAGCCGACGGTGCCGCCGTCCTCCTCCGGGGCGGCCGGGGCGGCGCCGGACGCGGCCTGGATGTCCAGACCCTCGCCCGGGTGGATGAAGTTGCCCACGACCAGGCCGATGGCCAGGGCGAAGGTGGACATGATGATGAAGTAGCCCAGCGCGAGCCCGCCCACCTTGCCGACGGTGGCGGCTTTGGCGATCGACCCGATGCCTAGGACAATGGTGCAGAAGATGACCGGGGCGATCATCATCTTGATCAGCCCGATAAAGGCCGTGCCGAGCGGCTTCATTGCCTGCCCCGCCTCGGGGGCCGCCAGGCCAAGCACCGCGCCGAGGACGACGGCCGCGATCACGGCGATGTAGAGGAAATGGGTCTTGTCCGGCCGCCGGCTCTTCTTCGTGCCGGCGGGCTGGCTTGCGGCAGCTGCCATGGGTGTACTCCTTGTACGCGAGGTCAGCCTCCACCCTCCGCCCGCCGTGTGACTGGTGTCACTGTTGTGTTCATACTGTTCGCAGCCGCAGTCCGCGGCGTGGTCCCGAAGCCGATAGGAAGGAGCAGCGCGGTGCGTCGATGGAGCCTGGCCAGCCGGCTGTTCCTGGGCCAGCTGGCCTTCATCCTGCTGGTCTCCGCCGGAATGGGCTTGGAGCTGTACGCCGAGGCCGAGGACAACGCCTACAACGCCACCGCCGACCGGATGCTGGCCGTGGCCGGCACCGCGGCGGCCAGCAGCCTGGTCCGCGAGGCGGTGGAGCCGCCGGTCTCCGGCGCGGGGCTGCAGGAGTACGCAGAGGGCGTGATGGACCGCGTGGGCGTGGACTTCCTGACCATCATGGACACCGACCGGACCCGCTTCTCCCATCCCGAGCCGGAGCAGATCGGCCGCCCCTACATCGGCACCGTCGCGCCGGCGTTGGCCGGCGGCACCCTCACCGAGACCTACACCGGCACGCTGGGACCCTCGGTGCGCGCGATCGTGCCGGTGACCGCGGACGACGGCGCCGTCCTGGGCCTGGTGGCAGCCGGAACCACGGTGGACCGGGTGGACCTGGTGCGCGACGCGCAGCTGCCCGAACTGCTGCTGCACACCGGCATCGCCCTGGTCCTCGGCACGGCCGGCTCCCTGCTGCTCAGCCGCTACCTGAACCGGGCCACGCACGGGCTCGGTCCCCAGGAGCTGCTGCACATGTTCACCTTCTACGACTCCGCCCTGCACTCGGTCCAGGACGGACTGGTGCTGCTGGACCCGCGCGGCGACGTCGTGCTCTACAACGACCAGGCCGCGGCGCTGCTGGGCCTGCCCGAAGGCGGCCGGGGCCCGCACCGGCCGGAACAGCTGGACCTGCCCGAGCCGCTGCGGCAGCTGCTGCGCAGCGGCCGCGACGCCCGCGAGGAGATCCACCTGACCGGACGGCACGTGCTGGTGGTCAACCAGGCCGCCGCGCTGTCCGCCGGATCCAAGCCGCGGCGCTTCGGCACGGTCACCACGCTGCGCGACCACACCGACATCGAGTCCCTCACCGGCGAGGTGGCGAACCTGCGCACGCTCGCCGATGCGCTCAACGCCCAGACGCATGAGCACGCGAACCGGATCCACACGCTGGTGTCCCTGATCGAGCTGGACCGGCGCGAGGACGCGCTGCGCTTCGCCACCGCGGACCTGGAGCAGTCGCAGCAGCTCAACGACGCGGTCCTCGCCGCCGTCGCCGAGCCCGCCGTCACCGCCCTGCTCATGGGCAAGACCGCGCAGGCCCGTGAACGGGCCCTGGAGCTGACCATCCGGGCCGACGACGGCCGCGGCGGCCCGTGGGCGGGCGACGGCGTTGACCCGGTCGAGTTGGTGACGATCATCGGCAACCTGCTGGACAACGCGTTCGACGCCGCCGCCGCCCGGGTGGAGCTGCACCTGTCCTCCGACGGGCGAGGGCCGGTGATTGAGGCGCGCGACGACGGGCCGGGCGTCGCCCCGGACGTGCTCACCCGGATCTTCGACCGCGGGTTCAGCACCAAGGCCCCGCGCCCGGGCACCGGCGCCGGCCGCGGCGTCGGGCTGGCCCTGGTGCGGCAGTCCGTCACCCGGCTGGGCGGCAGCATCGAGATGCTGCCCGGGGCCGGCGCCCGCTTCCGGGTCCTGCTGCCCGCCGCCGTGCCGGAGGGAGCGCAGTGATCCCGCGTCTGCCCGCCGACAGTGCCGGCGCGGGGCCTTCAGTGCAGGATCCTTCGATGCCGGACGCTTCGGTGCCGGGCGCTTCGATACCGGACGCTTCGATACCGAATGCTTCGGCGTCGGGCGCCGTGTCCCTGATCCGCGTGCTGGTCGTTGAGGACGAGGAGATCCCGGCCGAGGCGCACGCCGAGTACGTGCGCCGGGTGCCCGGGTTCGCCGTCGCCGGCATCGCCCGCACCGGTGCCGAGGCGATCAAGGCCCTGCGCGCCGCGGAGAAGGAGCCCGCGGACGGGCCGGGCCGGATCGACCTGGTGCTGCTGGACATGAACCTGCCGGACCTGCACGGGCTGGACGTGCTGCGCCGGGCCCGGGGCGCCGGACTGCCGGTGGACGTCATTGCGATCACCGCGGTGCGGGACGTGGCGGTGGTGCGCAGCGCCCTGTCCGGCGGCATCACGCACTACCTGATCAAGCCGTTCACGTTCTCGGCCTTCAGCACCAAGCTCACGGCCTACGCCGAGTACCGGCGCCGGCTGACCGAGCAGGCGGCCACCACCACGCAGACCGCGGTGGACAAGATGTTCGCGGCGCTGCGGCCGGCCGACGTCGGCCCCCTGCCCAAGGGCCTGTCCGCGGACACGCTGAGCGCCGTCGCCGATCTGCTCAAGCGCTCCCCCGTGGCGGTGTCCGCCACCGAGGCGGCCGAGGAGCTGGCGATGTCGCGGATCACCGCCCGACGGTACCTGGAGTATCTGGCGGATCAGCGGTCGGCGGAGCGGTCGCCGCGCTACGGCACCCGAGGCCGGCCGGAGCTCGAATACCGTTGGAAGGGCTAACGTTCGCGCCGCGTTTGGCACCCAGGCGGCCACCCGTCTAAGCAGCTGCACGACCGAAAGGAGCTCGCGTGAGCGCCATCCGGATAGTTCCCTACTCTGCTGCCCAGCGCGCGGCGGTGCTGGAGCTATCCCTGCGCGCCTGGGAGCCCGTCTTCCCCCAACTGGAAACCACAGTCCCGCCCTTCGTCTATCAGGCGTTCTATCCTCAGGGGTGGCGCAGGCGGCAACACGACGATCTGGCATCGGTTCTCGATGACGAGCCCGGCAGCTGCGACGTCGCACTCATCGGGCAGCAGCCGGTCGGATGGGTCTGCACCCGTCTGCACCCCGAAGACAGCATGGGCGAGATCTACGTCCTGGCCGTTGATCCCGAGCGCCAGCGCCAGGGCATCGGCCGCGCGCTCATCGATCACGCGGCGAACCGGATCCGGTCGGCCGGGATGCGGATGATGATGGTGGAAACCGGCGGGGACCCCGGCCATGCGGCAGCCCGTCACATATACGAGCGTCAGGGCTTCGAACGGTGGCCGGTGGCCCGGTACTTCAAGGACCTTATGGCGCCGAACCAGGCGGTCAGCGGCCGGGACGGGTCCCTGACTGCTGTCCCGGCGTCGGAGGCCGTGTCACTGGCGGACCTGGCGGCCCGGGCGGAGGCCCTGGCGGCCGACGGCGTGCGGCGGATTCTGGGCATCACCGGCGCTCCGGGCGCGGGCAAGTCCACCGTGGCGGAGCAGCTGGTTCAGGCGCTGGGTCCGGAGCGCGCCGTGCTGGTGCCGATGGACGGCTTCCACCTGGCCAACGCGGTATTGGACGCCCTGGGACGCGGGGACCGAAAAGGCGCGGTCGACACGTTCGACGACGCCGGGTACGCTGCGCTGCTGGAGCGCATCCGGGCGCAGCAGCCCGACTCAGCGGAAACCATTTACGCACCGGAGTTCCGGCGGGATCTGGAGGAGCCCATCGGCTCCGCGCTGCCGGTGCCGCCCGAGGTGCCGCTGGTCATTACGGAGGGCAATTACCTTCTGCACGACGGCGGCGCGTGGCCGCGGGCGCGGGCCAGCCTGGACGAGGTGTGGTTCATTGCGGCGGAGGAGGAGCAGCGCCGCGCCCGGCTGATCGCCCGGCACGAGCGGTTCGGCAAGTCCCCCGAAGCGGCGCGGGCCTGGGCGCTGGGCACGGACGAGCGGAACGCCGAGCTGATCCGGGCCTCGGCCGGCCGGGCGGACCGGATCTTCCGGCTGGCCTAACCGGCTGTGCGAGCCGCCGAGCGATACACGGCCATCACCGAACTGGCAGCCACTCGCCGAATCCCTGTTGTGAAACGAGTCCTCATTGTTGAAGATCGGCGGATGACGATCTCGGACCATGACACGTACATCGCTGCGGCTCCGGAACAGTTCCGCCCACTGCTGGCCACGTTGCGTGCACAGCTCGCGCATTGCCTTCCGGACGCGGAGGAAGTTATTGAGTACAACATGCCGGGGTTCCGGATTGGACGATCGATTGTCGCCAGTTACGCCGCCTTCAGTAAGCAATGCGGCCTTTATCTCGCCCCAGGCGCCATCACCGCTCATGCCGAAGCCATCGCCGCCGCCGGGCTCAAGGCCACCAAGACAGGCATCACCTTTCCCGTGAACAACCCCATCCCTGACGACCTCGTCGAACAGCTCGCCCTCACCTCGCGGAAGGACCTGGGACTGTAACCGAGGGCAGCGTTGCCACAAACGTTGCGTCGCCAAACATCGCCCCCAGCACATCAGTGCTCTCACAACGGGTTCGCGGGGCCCGGCAACGCCGTCGCGCCCGCTCCTGCTTCAACGGGCTGTCCCGGACCCACCGACCCCTGATGCCCGCAGCGCGTCGGCGATGGCCTCCAGCACCGCCGGATCCTCGATGGTCGACGGCACCGTGTACTCGACGCCGTCGGCCAGCTGCCGCATGGTCCGGCGCAGGATCTTGCCGGAGCGGGTCTTGGGCAGCGCCTCCACCACGTGCACCTCGCGCAGGTCCGCCACCGGACCGACCCGGCGGCGCACCAGCTCCACCACCTCGGCGGGCACGGCGGCCGGATCGCCGTCAAACCCGGCCTTCAGCACCACCCAGGCGGTGGGCCGCTGGCCCTTGAGATCGTCCGCCAGCCCGATGACGGCGCACTCGGCGACGGCGGGATGCGCGCCGACCGCCTGTTCCAGCCCACCGGTGGAGAGCCGATGCCCGGCGACGTTGATGATGTCGTCGGTGCGGCCCATCACGAACACGTACCCGTCCTCGTCCATGTAGCCGGAGTCCCCGGTGGCGTAGAACCCCTCGAACGCGCTCAGGTACGAGGACCGGTACCGCTCGTCGCTGCCCCAGAGCGTGGTGAGCGTGCCGGGCGGCAGCGGCAGCTTCAGGGCAATGTTGCCCTCCGTGCCGGTGGGCACCTCGTCCCCCGCGCCGTCGAGCACGTGAACCTGGAACCCGGGCACGGGAACGCTGGGCGAGCCGGACTTCAGCGGCAGCGGGTCCAGGCCGCGGGGGTTGGCGCAGATCGGCCAGCCGGTTTCGGTCTGCCACCAGTGGTCCACCACCGGCACACCGAGGGCTTCCCCGGCCCATTCCCAGGTCTGCGGATCCAGCCGCTCCCCCGCGGCGAACAGGGTGCGCAGCTTCGACAGGTCGTATCCGGCGGCCAGCGCCGCCTCCGGGTCGGCCCGCCGAATGGCCCGCAGCGCCGTCGGAGCCGTGAACAGCACCTCGACGCCGTGCTGCGCGGCCACGCGCCAGAACGCGCCGGCGTCGGGGGTGCCTACCGGCTTGCCCTCGTACAGCACCGTGGTCGCTCCGGCCAGCAGCGGCCCGTAGACGATGTACGAGTGCCCGACCACCCAGCCGACGTCGGAGGCGGTCCACATCACCTGGCCGGCGGCGACGTCGTAAATGTTGGCCATCGACCAGGTCAGCGCGACGGCGTGTGAACCGTTGTCCCGCACCACGCCCTTGGGGGTGCCGGTGGTGCCGGAGGTGTAGAGGATATACAGCGGATCGGTGGCGGCCAACGGCACCGGGGCGGCCGGCTCGGCGGTTTCGGTCAGGCCAGCCCAGTCGTGCCAGGCGGCGGTGCCGGTGCCGGCGAACTCCGCCGGTTCGTGGGCGAACCCGTCGCGGTGCACGACGACGACGTCGCCCACCGGATGCGCGGCGGTCGCCAGCGCCTCGGCAACGGCGGGCAGGTACTCCACCGTGCGTTTGGGTTCGAACCCGCCGGACGCGGTGACGACGACGGCCGGCTGCGCGTCGTCGATCCGGGCGGCCAGCTCCCGGGCGGCGAACCCGCCGAAGACCACCGAATGTACGGCCCCGAGCCGGGCGCAGGCCAGCATGGCGATCACGGCCTCGGGAATCATCGGCAGGTACAGCACCACGCGGTCCCCCGCGCCGACACCGAGGCCGCGCAGCGCCCCGGCAAAGGTCTCCACCTCGGCGAGCAGCTCGGCATAGGTGTAGGTGCGGGTGGTGCCCAGCATCGCGGAGTCGTAGATCAGGGCGGCCTGGTCGCCGCGGCCAGCCTGCACGTGGCGGTCCAGGGCGTTGAAGCTGGTGTTCAGCCGCCCGTCCGGGAACCAGCGGTACAACGGGGCGTTGGCCGCATCCAGGGCCCGGGACGGCGGGGCGTCCCACTCCACGAGTTTGGCCGCCTCCAGCCAGAACCCCTCCGGGTCATTGATGCTTCGTTCATAAGCCTGCCGGTACGCCTGCATTGCATCCTCCGCGAATCGCCGTTGATTGGGCCCCAGCCTAGGGTGGTGGCAGGGCGTGGGACAAGGACCCCGTCGGTCGTCTGTATACATTTCTGCCGAAAAACCGGGGAACACTGGTTCAGGAGCGGCTTTGTGTATACACTGACCCGGAACGTATCCGCTGACACCGGCGTCCTCCCGCAGGGCCGCCCGGTGTCCCTGCCGCGAAGGGAGCGCCGGTGAGAGCCAGTGACCGCGCCTACGCCGCCCTGCGCGAGGACATCATCTCCGGCGCCCTGCCCCCGGGAACCGTCCTGGCCGAGGTGGAGCAGGCCGAGCGGCTCGGCGTCTCGCGCACCCCGCTCCGCGAAGCCCTGAGCCGGCTCACCGCGGACGGACTGACCGCGGCGCACGGCGGCCGCGGCGTCGTCGTCACCGCCATCTCCCCCGCCACCGTCGCGTCGCTGTTCGAACTCCGCGAAGCCCTTGAATGCCGGGCCGCGGAACTGGCAGCGGAGCGGCGCACCGGCAGCGAGTTCGCCGAGCTGCGGGCGGCCTTCGAGGACGCCGGCCGCCAGCTGCCCGAAGACCCGGACCCCGGACACGTGCGCTACTACGAGCTGGTCGCCCGGCTGGACGCGGCGATCGACGCCGCCGCCGGCAACGCCTACCTCGCGCAGGCGCTGGGCAACGTCCGCCTGCACCTGGCCCGGGTCCGCCGCCTGGCCCGGGACAACCCGGAGCGGCTGCGCCAGACCGCGGCCGAACACGCCGTCATCGCGGCGGCCATCGACGCCGGCAAACCCGCCGTCGCCGCGGCCGCCACCGCAGTCCACCTGCACAAGAGCCTGGAACATTTCACCGCAGCCGCCACGGCTGGCACCCAACAAGGAGAAACAGCATGATCAACCACAAAGTGCGGGTCTACCGCAGCGACGAGCAGCTGCCCCGCGAGGAACAGCTCGCCCACAAGATCGCCACGGTCGCCGCCGACCAGGTGGCCGTCGACGCCGAGGTCACCGACATGGTGATCAACCGGATCATCGACAACGCCTCGGTGGCCATCGCGTCCCTGAACCGGGCCCCGATCGTTTCGGCCCGCGCCCAGGCCCTCGCCTTCGCCCCGACGTCGGGCGGCAAGGGTGCCGCCGTGTTCGGCGTGGAGGATCGGACCTCCCCCGAGTGGGCCGCCTGGGCGAACGGCGTGGCCGTGCGCGAGCTGGATTACCACGACACGTTCCTGGCCGCGGATTACTCGCACCCGGGCGACAACATCCCGCCGATCCTGGCCGTCGCCCAGCACACCGGCGCCTCCGGCGCGGACCTGATCCGCGGCATCGCCACCGGCTACGAAATCCAGGTGAACCTGGTCAAGGCCATCTGCCTGCACAAGCACAAGATCGACCACGTCGCGCACCTGGGCCCCTCCGCGGCCGCCGGCCTGGGCACCCTGCTGGGCCTCGACGTCGAAACCATCTTCCAGGCCGTGGGCCAGGCGCTGCACACCACCACCGCCACCCGGCAGTCCCGCAAGGGTGAGATCTCCACCTGGAAGGCCCACGCTCCGGCGTTCGCCGGCAAGATGGCTGTGGAGGCCGTGGACCGTGCCATGCGCGGCCAGACCTCCCCCACCCCCATCTACGAGGGTGAGGACGGCGTCATTGCGTGGATGCTGGACGGGCCCGACGCCGCGTACGAAGTGCCGCTGCCCGAGGCCGGCGAAGCCAAGCGCGCCATCCTGGACACCTACACCAAGGAACACTCCGCCGAGTACCAGGCCCAGGCCTGGATCGACCTGGCCCGCAAGATCCACCGCGAGCACCCCGAGGCCACCGATCCGGCGAACGTGCGCAGCGTGAAGATCTCCACCTCGCACCACACCCACTACGTGATCGGCTCCGGCGCCAACGACCCGCAGAAGTACGATCCCACCGCGTCCCGGGAAACCCTGGACCACTCCATCCCGTACATCTTCACCGTCGCCCTGCAGGACGGCGCGTGGCACCACGTGGACTCCTACGCCCCCGAGCGGGCCGCCCGCCCGGACACCGTGGCGCTGTGGCACAAGGTCACCACGGTCGAGGACCCGGAGTGGACCCGCCGCTACCACTCGCTGGACATCAGCGAGAAGGCGTTCGGCGGCCACGTCGAGATCGAGCTGGCCGACGGCCGCGTGCTCCGCGACGAGATCGCCGTCGCCGACGCCCACCCGCTCGGCGCCCGGCCGTTCGCCCGCGCCGACTACATCAACAAGTTCCGCACCCTCGCCGCCGGCCTGGTGACCGAGGAGGAGATGGACCGTTTCATCGCCGCCGCCGAGCGGCTGCCCGAGCTGGGCGCCGGGGAACTGGACCAGCTCAACATCATGGCCGCACCCGGCGTCGTCGACCCGGCCGCCGCACCGAAGGGACTGTTCTAAATGCTGTACTCCTCCATCACTCCCGAGCAGAAGCGCCGCGCCTTCCGCGACGGGCTGGCCTCCGGCCGGCTGCAGCAGTTCCCGGGCGCGTTCAACCCGCTCTCGGCCCGCCTCATTGAGGAAAAGGGGTTCGACGGCGTCTACATCTCCGGAGCCGTGCTGGCCAATGACCTGGGCCTGCCGGACATCGGGCTGACCACCCTCACCGAGGTCGCCACCCGGGCCGGGCAGATCGCCCGGATGACGGACCTGCCGGCCATCGTCGACGCCGACACCGGCTTCGGCGAACCGATGAACGTGGCCCGCACCATCCAGGAGCTGGAGAACGCCGGGCTGTCCGGCTGCCACATCGAGGACCAGTTCAACCCCAAGCGCTGCGGCCACCTGGACGGCAAGAACGTGGTGGACCTGGACACGGCCACCAAGCGCATCCGCGCCGCCGCCGACGCCCGCCGGGACCCGAACTTCCTGATCATGGCGCGCACCGACATCCGCGCCGTCGACGGCCTGGAAGCCGCCCAGGACCGCGCCCGTGCCCTGGTGGACGCCGGCGCCGACGCGATCTTCCCCGAGGCCATGAAGGACCTCTCGGAGTTCGCGGCCATCCGCAACGCCGTGGACGTGCCGATCCTGGCCAACATGACCGAGTTCGGCAAGTCCGAGCTGTTCACCGCCAAGGAACTGGCCGACGTCGGCGTGAACATGGTGATCTACCCGGTCACCCTGCTGCGCTCGGCGATGGGCGCGGCGGAGCGTACGCTGGAGGCCATCCGCGCCGACGGCACCCAGGCAGCCGACGTCCCCAACATGCTGACGCGGGCGCGTCTGTATGATCTGGTGGATTACGAGGCGTACAACCGGTTCGACACCTCGGTGTTCAACTTCCAGGTTCCAGGCGCCCGGTAAGGGTAGGCCCGGTCCGTCCGACAAAGGAGTCCTGTCATGACCGATTCACAGATCCACAAGGGGCTTGCCGGCGTGCTGGTGGACACCACCAGCATCTCCAAGGTCAACCCCGAGACCAACTCGCTGCTCTACCGCGGCTACCCGGTGCAGCAGCTGGCCGCGCACTGCAGCTTCGAGGAGGTCGCCTACCTGCTCTGGAACGGCGAGCTGCCGACGCCCGCCGAACTGGAGACCTTCGCAGCGGCCGAACGCGCCCAGCGGGCGCTGACGCCTGAGCTCAAGGCCGTCATCGACGCCCTGCCGACCACCTGTCACCCGATGGACGTGTGCCGGACGGCGGCGTCGGTGCTCGGCGCGATGCACCCGCAGTCGGAGGACTCCTCGGTGGAGGCCAACATGGCCAAGTCGCTGAGCCTGTTCGCGGCGATGCCCGCCGTCGTCGCCTACGACCAGCGGCGGCGCCGCGGCCAGGACCTGGTCGAGCCCCGCGAGGACCTGGACTACTCCTCGAACTTCCTCTGGATGACGTTCGGTGAAGAGGCGTCCCCCGAGGTGGTGGAGGCGTTCAACGTCTCGATGATCCTGTACGCGGAGCACTCGTTCAACGCGTCCACCTTCACCGGCCGGGTCATCACCTCCACCCTGTCGGATCTGCACTCGGCGGTGACCGGAGCGATCGGCGCGCTGAAGGGCCCGCTGCACGGCGGGGCCAACGAAGCGGTCATGCACACCTTCGAGGAGATCACCGCGGCGGCGGGCGACGGCGACGTCGCGGCTTTCGCCGCCGACTGGCTGGACGACGCGCTGTCGTCCAAGAAGAAGATCATGGGCTTCGGCCACCGGGTCTACAAGAACGGCGATTCCCGGGTGCCGACCATGAAGGCCTCGCTGGACGCAATGATCAAGCACTACGACCGCCCCGACCTCGGCGAGCTGTACACCGCCCTGGAACTGGCCATGGCCGAGCGCAAGAACATCCTGCCGAACCTGGACTACCCGGCCGGCCCGGCCTATCACCTGATGGGCTTCGACACCGCCACGTTCACGCCGCTGTTCGTGGCCGCCCGGATCACCGGCTGGACCGCGCACATCATGGAGCAGCTGGAGGCCAACTCCCTGATCCGCCCGCTGAGCGAGTACGTGGGCCCGGAGGAGCGGCACCTGGGCTAGTTCCGCCTCGCTGACGACGGCACCCGCTGCGGAGGAATCCGCGGCGGGCGCCTTTGTGTCTGCTTAACCGAGCGCGGCGAAGACGATCTCCGCCACGCTGCTGTTGTCCTCGTCGAGGGTGACGGTGGCGGCGAAGTCCTCCCCCGCTAGCACCCGCGGCATCCAGAGCGCCGAGTCCGGCCACATCTGTGCGTACGGGACGGCGTCGACCGGATACCAGGCGGGGATGATCTCCTCGCTTGGGGTGGGCTCGCCTTCCCAAGTGCGGGCGGTGAAGACGACGGTGGACATGTCCCATTCCGGCCGGAACGGGAAGACGAACTCGATGCTGCCGGCGCGGACGAGGTCCTGCTCGCGGACGGTCACGGCCGCTTCCTCCTCGACCTCGCGGACCGCGGCCTGCTCCGGCGTCTCGCCGGGCTCCACATGACCGCCCAGCGTCACGATCCGGCCGGTGCCGAACCCGGTCTGTTTCAGGCCCATGAGGACTTCGGCATTCTCGCCGGTGCCTCGCATCAGGAAGCACAGGACCACGGGAGCAGGTTCATTTGGCACCCGACCAATCTACCGCTGACTCCCCGGGACCAGACAGGGGTCGTACGGCTACGCGCCTCAAGGTGGCTTAAGCGCCTTTCGGCGGGGCCGACGTCGAACCTGTCGCGTGTCCCTTGTTGGCGCTTCGACCGGTTTCGCGCATACTCAGACGACGCAAAGGCAACATTTAGGCCAGATCCGAGACGGCACCCGGGAGTGAAATGTCTGCTGCAGCACTGGCGAAGGCCACGATGTGGTTTGGCGCATGGTTCGGTATCGCGGCCTTCGTCCTCCTTGTTGTGGGGCCCTTCCTCAACCGGAACTTCGCGGTGGCGGACAGCCTGAGCACCATGCCGCTTTCGGCCGTCTGGGAGGTGGCACCCGTCGCGGTCCTGGTGTCCCTGACTTACGTACTCCTGCTGGTTCCGTCCGTGCTGCTCTCGGCCATGCTCATCACGACTTCCCTGGTGATTCGGCGGAGCGTGACGTCGGCAGCAGGCGCCTGACGCCGTACGCGAGCAGGGCGACACTGACGATCGCCAAGAGCACGCTCAGCTGCCGGGCGTCCCCGGAACCGGGTGTCAGAGGGCGCGGGGGTGCGCGGCCGCGTAGACCTCGCGGAGGGTCTCGGCGGTGACGAGGGTGTAGACCTGCGTGGTGGTCACGGACGCGTGGCCCAGCAGCTCCTGCACCACGCGGACATCCGCGCCGCCTTCGAGCAGGTGCGTCGCGAAGGAATGCCGCAGGGTATGCGGGGACACGTCCCGGCCGATCTGCGCCTTCTCCGCGGCGTTCTTGAGGATGGTCCAGGCGCTCTGCCGGCTGAGCCGCCCGCCGCGGGCATTCAGGAACAGGGCGGGCGTGCCCTTGCCCTTGAGCGCCAGTCCCGGGCGGGCGCGCACGAGGTAGTCATCCAGCGCGCGGGCCGCATAGGAGCCGAGCGGCACCAGCCGCTCCTTGGATCCCTTGCCGAACAGGCGCACGACGTCGGGCCCGCGGGCGGGAATGCGTTCCAGCGAGAGGTCATCGACGTCCAGGCCCACGGCCTCGCTGATGCGGGCGCCGGTGGAGTACAGGAACTCCAGCAGTGCCCGGTCGCGCAGCCCGATCGGAGTGTCCAGCGGCACCGCCTCGAGGATGCGGGTCACCTCCTCCACCGTGATGGCCTTGGGCAGGCGCTTGCCGGGCATGGGCGGGTGCACGTCGGCGGCCGGGTCGGTGGCCATGGTGCCTTCCAGCGCCCAGAATTTGTGCAGCCCCCGCACGGCCACGATGGTCCGGGCGGCGGAGCGCAGACTCAGCGCGGCGGCGCCGTCGGTGCCCTCGGAGAGGGCACGGGCGAAGGCGGTCACGTCGTGGCGGGTGATGCGGCCGACGTCGTGCACGCCGTGGGCGGCGAGGAACCGGGCATAGCGGAGCAGGTCGCGGCGGTAGGCCTCGAGGGTGTTGGCGGCCAGGCCGCGCTCCACGGCCATGTGCTGCAGGTAGACGCTGATCTCCCGGCCCACGGCCGTGCTGCGCAGCTCCTCGGCCGCACCCGCGGCACTGACGCGGGCGGAGGTCCGCTTCTTCTCAGCCTTGGCGGGCGGGGCCGCGGCGGTTCCGGCCGGAGCCGGCCCGGAAGCTTCGACCGCTGACGGTGTCGGCGTACCGGGCGTCGCCGTAGCCGAAGCGGCGCCTGCGGACGTCGCCGTCCCGGTCTCGGCCGCAGCACCTTTACCGGAAAGGTCCAGCCTGATGGTGGGGTTCAACTGGGCGTTGAGGTCCAGCTCGATGGTGTCGTTGGGGTCCGCGGCACCGGTGGAACGGTCCCGCGCGTCGGGTGCCGCAGTCACGGCTAAAGGTCCGGGCCGACGGGCCAGGAACCGTGCCGGGAGTGGTGCTCCAGCCACGGTGCATCACCGGGCCGAAGGTCGGCGAAGTCGTTGGCGCGGGCGGCATGGGCGGCGAGCACTCCGGCGATGGCGGAGGGGCTGTGCAGCCGGCCGTCGAGCACCGCCTGCACGGCGTCGTCGAGCTCCACCCAGGCGGTTTCGATCTCGGCTTCCTCGTGTTCGCGCACGTGCCGCTCGTCCTCGGGGACGGGGGTAAGCCCGCGCGCCAGGTAGATGCGCAGCTCCTCGCGAGAGGACCCCGGGGAGAGGAACAGGTCGGTGAGCACGTGCCAGGACGTGGCCTGCAGGTCGGCCTCTTCGGCCAGCTCGCGGGCGGCGGCGGCCACGAAGTCCTCGCCGTCCACGTCCAGCAGCCCGGCGGGAATTTCCCACAGCTTCATGCGCACCGGACGCCGGTACTGGTTGATCAGCAGCACCCGGCCGTAGTCGTCCATCGCGAGGATGGCGACGGCGCCCGGATGCGTGATGTAGTCGCGGACCAGGGGGTCCTCACCGTCGGACAGCTGGAAGCGGTCCTGGACCACGTTCCAGATGCGCCCGGAATAGACGGTTTCGGTGTGCAGCAGCCGCCTCGGGCTCTGTTCGTCGGCGATCCCCCGGTCCGCGACCATTGGTTACTTCCGTTCCTTCTGGTGCGCCAGGGCAGCCTTGACCAGGCCGGCGAAGAGCGGGTGCGGGCGGGTGGGCCGCGAGCTCAGCTCCGGGTGCGCCTGGGTGGAGACGTAGTACGGGTGCACGTCCTCGGGCAGCTCGACGAATTCGACGAGCCCGCCGTCGGTGGTGGTGCCGGAGAAGACCAGGCCGGCTTCGGCGATCTTGTCCCGGTACTGGTTGTTCACCTCGTAGCGGTGCCGGTGACGCTCGGCGACCGTGGTCTTGCCGTAGGTCTTGGCAACCACGGACTCCGGCTCCAGCTTCGCGTCCCAGAGACCGAGGCGCATGGTGCCGCCCATGTCGCCCTGGCCGGCGACGATTTCCTTCTGCTCGGCCATGGTGGCGATGACCGGGTACTGGGTGTCCGGCTCGAACTCGGTGGAGGACGCGCCCTCCAGGCCGACCACGTTGCGGGCGTACTCGATCACCATCGACTGCAGGCCCAGGCACAGGCCCAGGGTCGGCAGCTTGTTCTCGCGGGCGAAGCGCAGCGCACCGAGCTTGCCCTCGAGGCCGCGGATGCCGAAGCCGCCGGGCACGCAGATGGCGTCGACGCCGGCCAGCGCCTTGGCGGCGCCTTCCTGGGTCGAGCAGTCATCGGAGGGCACCCAGCGGATCTTGACCTTGGCCTTGTTCGCGAAGCCGCCGGCGCGCAGCGCCTCGGTCACGGACAGGTAGGCGTCGGGCAGGTCGATGTACTTGCCGACCAGCGCCACCTCGACGTGGTGCTTGGGGTTGTGGACGGCGTCGAGCAGCCGGTCCCACTTGGTCCAGTTGACGTCCTTGAACTTCAGTCCCAGCGCCTGGACGATGTACGCGTCGAGGTTCTGCGAGTGCAGGGTCTTGGGGATGTCGTAGATGCTCGGCGCGTCCGGGCAGCCGATGACGGCGTCCACGTCCACGTCGCACATGCGGCCGATCTTGTCCCGCATGGCGTCCGGCACGGGCCGGTCGGAGCGGATGACGATCGCATCCGGCTGGATGCCGATGGAGCGCAGGGCCGCCACCGAATGCTGGGTCGGCTTGGTCTTCAGCTCCTGGGAGGGACCGATGTAGGGCACCAGGGACACGTGCAGGAAGAACACGTTGTTCCGTCCCACGTCCTGGCGCACCTGCCGGGCGGCTTCGAGGAACGGCTGCGACTCGATGTCGCCGACCGTGCCGCCGATCTCGGTGATGATGACGTCGGGGGCCTTCTTCGCCTCGGAGGGCAGGCGCATCCGGCGCTTGATCTCGTCGGTGATGTGCGGAATGACCTGGACCGTGTCACCGAGGTATTCGCCGCGGCGTTCCTTGGCGATGACGGTGGAATACACCTGGCCGGTGGTCACGTTGGCGGACCCGTCGAGGCTCTCGTCGAGGAAGCGCTCGTAGTGGCCGATGTCGAGGTCGGTTTCCGCGCCGTCGTCGGTCACGAAGACCTCGCCGTGCTGGAAGGGGTTCATTGTGCCCGGATCCACGTTGAGATAGGGATCGAGCTTCTGCATGGTCACCGACAGGCCGCGGGCCCGCAGGAGATGGCCCAGGCTGGATGCCGTCAGGCCCTTGCCGAGGGAAGAGGCCACACCACCGGTGACGAAAATGTGTTTGACCGTAGAAGAGGACTTGGAATTTGATCGCTGCACCACGGAATTCGAGCCTATCACCTTTTGGCCTTCCTGCTCCCCGACTTCGCTGACAAGTGAAGCTCGGCGGCCGCATCCAGGAGCTCCCGGGCGTGCGCCTGCGCCGAGTCCGAGTCCTCCTGGCCGGCCAGCATCCGCGCCAGTTCGCGGATCTTCGCGTCCTGGTCGAGCACGATGACGTCGCTGGCGGTCACACCCTGGCCGTCTTCGGCGGCGGACGATTTCTTGATCACGCGGATGTGCTGGTTGGCGTACGCCGCGACCTGCGGCAGGTGGGTGACCACGATCACCTGCACGTGCCGGGCGAGCATCGCCAGCCGCCGGCCGATCTCGACTGCGGCCTTGCCGCCGACGCCGGAGTCCACCTCGTCAAAGACGAAGGTGGGGACGGGGTCCACTTCGGCCAGGACCACCTCGATGGCCAGCATGACGCGGGAGAGCTCGCCGCCGGAGGCGCCCTTGCCCAGCGGGCGCGGCGGCGCCCCCGGGTGCGGGGCGAGCAGGAAGGAGATGTCGTCGGCGCCGTACGGGCCAAGGTCGGCCGCCTCGGTGAGCTCGATGACCAGCGCGGCGTCGGGCATGGCCAGGGCCGCCAGTTCCGCGCTGACCCGGCTGCTCAGGTCGTCGGCCGCTTCGCGGCGCAGCTTCGTCAGCTCCGACGCCTGTTCGGTCAGGGCCGCGGAGAGGTCCTGAAGCTCCGCTTCCAGCGCCTCGATCCGGCTGTCGTCGTTGCCCAGCTCCAGCAGCCGGGCGCGGCTCTCATCGCGCCAGGCGATGACGCCGTTGACGTCGGGGGCGAACTTGCGCACCAGCCCGGCGAGCTCCCCGCGCCGGTTCTCCACCTCGGCCAGCCGTTCCGGGCCCTCCGCGTCCAGGGAGGAGCCGTAGCTGGCCAGCTCGGTGGCGACGTCGGCCAGGATGTAGCCGACCTCGGCCAGCCGCTCGGCGGAGGCGGCGAGGGCGGGGTCGTTTTCGCCGGCGCTTTCCAGCTGCCGGCGGGCGGACGCGATGAGGCTGGTGGCGTCGGCGCCCTCGGCGAAGTCGCCGCCGACCAGCGCCTGGTGCGCTGCCACGGACGCGGTGCGCAGCTCCTCCACGTTGCCCAGGCGCAGCGCCTCGGCCTTCAGGGCGTCGTCTTCGCCGGGCTGGGGGTCGACGGCGTCGATCTCCTCCAGGGAGGCGGACAGGTATTCGGCTTCACGCAGGCGTTCGCGGGCCTGGCTGCGCAGCTCCGCGAGCTCCTCCCCCGCCGCCTTCCAGCGTCGGAAGTCGCGGCGGTACGCCTCGAGCACGGCGGCGAGCCGGGTGCCGGCGTACTTGTCCAGGGCCTCCCGCTGGGCGGCGGTGCTGCGCAGGCGCAGCTGGTCGGACTGACCGTGCACGGCGACCAGGTGTTCCCCGACCTCGGCGAGGACCCCCACCGGGGCGGTGCGCCCGCCCACGTGGGCGCGGCTGCGGCCGTCGGCGTTGACGGTGCGGGCGAGCATCAGCTCGGCGGCGCCGTCGTACTCCTCCAGTTCGGCTCCGGCCTCTTCGGCGCGGACGACGGCGGCGCTGCTGCGCGGCAGCCGCACCACGGCTTCGGCAAGGGCGGACTTGGCGCCGATGCGCACCGCACCGGCGTCGGAGCGGGCGCCCAGCAGCAGGCCGAGGGCGGTAATGACCATGGTCTTGCCGGCGCCGGTTTCACCGGTGACCACGGTGAAACCGGGGGCCAGGCTCAGCGTGGCGTCGGTGATGACGCCCAGGTCGCGGATCCGGATTTCCTCAATCAATCGTGCAGACCTCCGGTGTGGCTGACGGGTCCCCGCCAGCCCTGGGTGGGCAGCTGGAACTTGCGGACGAGGCGTTCGGAGAACGGGGTGCTGTGGGTGCGGGCCAGGCGCACCGGCGTCGGCGACCTGGTGACCTCCACCCGAGCCCCGGGGGGCAGCTCCACCCCGCGCCGGCCGTCGCACCAGAGCACCCCGGCCGCGTCGGTCCGGGTGAGGATCTCGACGGCGAGCACGGAGCTGGGGGCGACCACCAGGGGGCGGGCGAAGAGGGCGTGGGCGCTGATCGGGGTGATCAGCAGCGCCTCCACCTCGGGCCAGACGACGGGCCCGCCGGCGGAGAAGGCGTAGGCGGTGGAGCCGGTGGGGGTGGCCAGCACCACGCCGTCGCAGCCGAAGGAGCTGATCGGGCGGGCGTCGACCTCGACGACGACCTCGAGCATGCGCTGCCGGTCCGCCTTCTCGACGGCGGCCTCGTTGAGGGCCCAGGTGTGGGCGATGAGCTGCTTGTCCAGCCACACCTGGATGTCGATGGCCATGCGTTCCTCGACGGTGTAGGCCCGTTCCGCCACCCAGCGCACGGTCTGGGCGAGGTCGGCCCGCTCGCTTTCGGCGAGGAAGCCGACGTGGCCGAGGTTCACCCCGAGCAGCGGGACGTTGGTGCCGCGCACCAGTTCCGCCGCGCGCAGGATGGTGCCGTCGCCGCCCAGGACCATGCCCAGGTCGACGCCGTCCAGGGTGACGTCTTCGTCGAGGATTTCGGTGGGGTTGGTCAGGCGGCCGTAGACGGACTGGATGTCCACCAGGTCGCTGCGGCGCATCACCGGCACCAGGCCGGAGTCGTGCAGCACCGTGCAGGCCTCCTGCGCGGCAGCCATGGCGGCGCGGCGGCCGGTATGGGCCAGCACCAGGATCCGTCGGCTCATTCGCTCCTCTTCCCGTTGCGGGGGCCCGCTGTGTTGCCGGGCGCGTCCCCGGGCCAGTCTTCTACGGCGGCCGGGGCCGCGGCAAACCCGTCGAACGCCGCGTCGACCAGGGCCGCGGCGTCGTCGGGCTGCTCAGAAGCCGGGCCCGGCGCGTCCGCGGACGGCACCTGGAGCCACATGAAGAACTCCACGTTGCCGTTCTGGCCGGGCAGCGGGCTGGGTGCCAGCCCGGCCAGGCGCAGGCCGGCGGTGAGCGCGGCGCGGGTGACGCCGGCGACGGCGGCGCGGTGCCGGGCCGGGTCGGTGACCACGCCGGTGCGGTCCAGGCCGCCGCGCCCGACCTCGAACTGCGGCTTGACCATCAGCACCAGCGAGCCGCCGGGCCGGGTGGCTCCGGCCAGGGCCGGCAGCACCAGGGTCAGCGAGATGAAGGACAGATCCGCCACGGTCAGGTCCACCGGTCCCCCGATGTCTGCCGGTTCCAGGTAGCGCACGTTCAGGCCTTCGTGGACGTCCACCCGGGGATCCGTGCGCAGCGACTCCACCAGCTGGCCGTGTCCGACGTCGACGGCGACCACGCGGCCGGCGCCGGCGCGCAGCAGCACGTCGGTGAAACCGCCGGTGGAGGCGCCGGCGTCAAGGCAGCGGGCGCCTGCAGGGTCCACGGCGCTGAAGGCCGCCAGCGCCCCGGCGAGCTTGTGTCCGGCCCGGCTGACGTAATCGGGTGCCTCGGCTTCGAGCACCTCAAGCCGGTCCGCCCCGCCTACCTGCGCGGAGGCCTTGCCGAGCACCGCACCGGCACGCCGGACGCGTCCGGCGGCGATCAGCGAGGCGGCGTGGGTACGGGAACGGGCCAGGCCGCGGGCGACCAGCTCCTGGTCCAGGCGCGCCATCAGGTGTTCCCCCGACGAGGACCGGGGACAGGGCCGGGGACAGGACCGGGGACAGGACCGGGACGTGCCGCGACTGAATCCGCAGCGGGCGCCGCTGCCACGGCAGCGGCCGCTCCGTCCGGCCCTTCCCCGTCCAGCGCCACTGTCAGGGCCTCGTGCATCTGCTGGTAGGCGGCGGCCTGTTCGGTGACCGGCAGCGCCGTCAGTTCCGCGAGGTGCGCCAGGACGGCGTCGACGGCGCCGTCGCCCGACGGCGCCGGGACAGGCGGCCAGGCCGGCGGGACGTCGGGCTCTTGTTCAGGTGCTTTTGGTTCCATCGGTTCCTCCGGGGCCAGACTATGCTCCGTCACCGACAAACAGCACCTCGGGCTCGGTGGCCGTCTCCGTGTCCGGGTGCGCCGCCCACCAGGCGGCGCAGGCGGCACGCCAGCCGTCCAGGTCGGATGACCCGGCGCCGTCGACCACCACTGAGCTGCCGTCCACCCGCGCCTCGGCGATGCCGCAGCGATATCCGGTGTCCGTGGGTTCAGGCAGCGGATACGGCTCAAACAGTGCGGCAAGGTTCGGAATCAGGTAGGTGGGGCGTTCCGCGCTCCGGGCGGCGAGGGCGCTGCGAGGGCTGTCCACGCCGGTGAGCACCAGCGCGGTGTCATAGCCGGCATTGGTGCCGCCGAGAATGTCCGTATCGAGACGGTCGCCCACCACCAGGGGACGACTGACGCCGAGGTGGCGGGCCGCCGTGTGGAACAGCGGTGCGTCCGGCTTGCCCGCCACCAGCGGACGGCGGCCCGTGGCAGCGGCGACCGCCGCCACCAGCGTTCCGTTGCCGGGGGCGATGCCGCGCGCCTGCGGGATGGACATGTCGGTGTTCGTCGCCACCCAGAGGGCCCCCGCCGAGACGGCGAACGCCGCCTCGGCCAGGTCCTTCCAGCCCAGATTCGGGTCGAAGCCCTGGATCACGGCCTGCGGGGCCTCCTCAGCGGAGGCGACCGGCTGCAGGCCCTGGTCCTGGACCGCCGCCCTCAGCGTGGGACTGCCCACCACCAGCACGGAGGCACCGGCCGGGACCTGCCCGGCCAGCAGCTCCGCGCCGGCCTGCGCTGAGCCGAACACATGGTCCGCCCGGGCCGGGGCGCCGAGCTCGCGGATGTGCGCCGCCACGGTCTCCGAGGAGCGCGAGGCGTTGTTGGTGATGTACGCAAGGGCGACGCCGGCCGGTTCCAGGCGGGCCAGGGCCTCGACGGCCCCGGGTATCGCGTTCGGCCCTGCGTACACGACGCCGTCTAGGTCGGCGAAGACCGCCTCGTATCCCTGAAGGAGCCAGGACTCAGGCATCGCGGCCCGAAACCTGCTCGTCCGGCCCGTTGCCCTCTGCGGCCGTGTCCGCGGACTCAGCGTCGGCGTCGTCCTCAGAGACCTGGCCCGGGCCGTCCGTAACGGTCATGCCCGTCTCGTCGACGACGGCTGCATCCTCGACGGTGTCGGCGTCAGCGGCGCGGGCGGAGTCAGTTACTCCGACGGTGCCGGGAGCATCCTCGGAGGCGCCGGTGTGGCGCGGACGCCGGGGCTGCTCGTCCTCCTCGTCGAAGTCGTAAATCTCCGGTTCGGCGAAATCGCCGACGCCCAGTGCCCGCTCTGCGACGAGGGCCTGGCGGCGCCAGCCTTCGGCCTCCTCGGCGCGGTCTACGAGATCGAGGGCGTCTGCGTAGGCGCGGAAGAGCTGCGGGCTGTAGGAGAAGGCCCGGTTGCGGTCCAGCTGCGGGATCTCCAGCGCGGCCACGGCTTCCTCGTACTGCTCCAAGTCCATGTGTGCACCGGAGACGACGATGGCCATGTCCACCTTCCCGGCGGGGCTGAGCTCAGCAGCCTCCTCCGAAGCGGCCAGTTCCAGTGCCTTGTCGGGGCGACCCAGGCCACGCTCACAGTCGGCCATGATCGGCAGGTACTCGGTCGAGCCGCTGATCCGGCGATGCGTCCGGAACTCGCGCAGCGCCTCACCGAAGTGCTCGGCGGCGTAGGCAGTCAGGCCGACTGCTTCGCGCACCGAGGCGAGGCGCCCTGCGCGGCTGCTCGCGGCGACGGCATGCTGGAAGGCCAGTTCAGGGTCGATGTCGATCAGGCGGCCGGCCATCACCAGGTGGCGGCCGACGCGCTCCGCGTTACCCGCTTCGAGGTTCCGCAGCTCGCGCTTCGTCGCCTTGTCCAGTTCCTCGCCCGTGACGTCGGGGTCGACCTCGGGGGCACGCTCGCGGGGTCGGGTGCTGCGCGGGTCGGCCGGGCGGGATCCGCCGTGTTCGCGGGTGCGCTCGGGATAACGGTCGGCACCGCGCTCATGGCGGCGCTCCTCCCGGAAGCCGCGCTCCCCGCTTCCCCGGTTGTCCCGGCTGTCCCGGTTGTAGCCGCGATCGTTCCGGTCTCCGCCTGCGGACGGCCGGTCGCGGAAGGAGCGCTCGGGGCGTCCGGCACCCTCGCGGGGGCCGCGGTCCCGGTCGCCGAAGCTGCGGGGACGGTCGCTGCCGCCACGCTCGTCGCGGCCCTGGTAGCCACGGTTCTCCCGCGGCCCGCGATCGTCG
>NZ_JBNHIA010000003.1:0-702021 GCF_059092805.1 Arthrobacter sp. Y3222053
CCAGATGGTCGTATCCAGTATTAGACCCGGTTTCCCAGGCTTATCCCAGAGTCAAGGGCAGGTTACTCACGTGTTACTCACCCGTTCGCCACTAATCCACCCAGCAAGCTGGGCATCATCGTTCGACTTGCATGTGTTAAGCACGCCGCCAGCGTTCATCCTGAGCCAGGATCAAACTCTCCGTAAAAAACTACAGACACAACACCACGAACCGGGGAAAACCAGCCCGCAATGCTGCCTAAATTCGAAACCAGCTAAAAGACCGATCCCACCGCACGGGGGTGCGGCAAACCGGCCAAATAACCAATCAAAATAATTGGTATCAATAAACTTGGCACACTATTGAGTTCTCAAACAACAGACACATCCGACCTACTCGGGAAAACCGTTCCAAAACCGGAACTTCCTTTTCCCTTTCGCACCGCCGTGGTGTGTTACAATCCTAAACCCTCCAACCGCTTTCCCGCAAATCCGGGTCTTTCACCGGAAACCAGGCCAACAGGCATTCAGGACCTCCAAAACCACGGATAAAAACCGGCAGCAAAGCCACCCGGAATTCTCATCCGATCAGTTGTGAAGGGGATCGTCGCTCCGCTCTCCGGCGGGCAACAGATTCAACTATACGCACCCGGCCACCCCGCCGCAACTCGACCGGATGTGATCCCGGTCAAGCGGCCCGGTGGCCCGGAACAAGCGCGTTGAACGCGCATTTCCAGTGTAGGCATTCGGGCCGGCGGCGCAAGCCGTTCCCGCAGTCAATCTCTTCACATTGATGGATGCAGCGGAGCGCACTGCCCGCCGCCTGTCCCGGAGACGGCTCAGGCGTCCACCGCACCGGGATGCAGTGGACGCCTGAGGCGTGCCGGGACCCGGACCGGGTCCGGGAGGCTAGTTGACCGTGACCGTCGCCAGGGTGCGCTTGCCGCGGCGCAGCAGCAGCCACTTGCCGTGCAGCAGTTCATCGCTGCCGATCACGGTGTCGACGTCGGTGATCTTCCGGTTGTTCACGTACGCACCGCCGTCGCCCACCGTTCGACGGGCCTCGGAGTTGCTCTTCACGAGCTTCGACGCGACGAGCAGGTCAACGATGCCCAGGGAGTCGGCGCCCACGGTGACCGACGGCAGCTCAGCGGTCGCCGCCTGCAGCGTGGCTTCGTCCAGGTCCGCCAGCTCGCCCTGCCCGAACAGGGCAGCGGAGGCGGCAATGACCTTGTCGGTGGCTTCCGTCCCGTGGATCAGGGACGTGACCTCGTAGGCCAGCGTGCGCTGGGCCTCCCGCTTGTGGGGAGCCTCCTGCGTAACCCGCTCAAGCTCCTCGATCTCCCGCCGGCCGAGGAAGGTGAAGACCTTCAGCCGGGAGACGACGTCGGCGTCGGCGGTGTTCAGCCAGAACTGGTACATGGCGTAGGGGCTGGTCATCGCGGCGTCGAGCCAGATGGCGTTGCCCTCGCTCTTGCCGAACTTGGTTCCGTCGGAGTTCGTGATCAGCGGAGTGCCGAGCGCGTGCACGGACTTGCCCTCCACCTTGCGGATCAGCTCCGTGCCGCTGGTGAGGTTGCCCCACTGATCGGAGCCGCCGGTCTCCAGCACGCAGCCGTACTCACGGTAGAGCTCGAGGTAGTCCATGCCCTGCAGCACCTGGTAGCTGAACTCGGCGTAGCTGATGCCGTCGTCGGAGTTCAGCCGGGAGGCGACGATCTCCTTCTTGATCATCGTGCCCACCCGGAAGTGCTTGCCGATCTCCCGGAGGAAGTCGATGGCGCTCATCGGCGCGGTCCAGTCGAGGTTGTTGACCATCCGCGCCGCGTTGTCACCGTCGAAGCTGAGGAAGCGCTGCACCTGGCCCTGCAGGTAGCCCACCCACTCCGCGACGGTTTCCTTGGTGTTCATGGTCCGCTCGGCGGTGGGCCGCGGATCGCCGACCAGGCCCGTGGAGCCGCCCACCAGCGCCAGCGGGCGGTGGCCGGCCAGCTGCAGCCGGCGCATGGTCAGCAGCTGGACGAGGTTGCCCAGGTGCAGGCTCGGCGCCGTGGGATCGAACCCGCAGTAATAGGTGATCGGGTCACCGGCGAGCAGTTTTTCCAGCTCGGCTTCATCGGTGGAGACGTGGACGAGTCCACGCCACTTCAGCTCCTGCCAGATGTTGGCGAAGGTCGGGTCATTCTGCTGGGCTGCGAGGCCCGTCTGGGTATCCTGTGGCACGCTTTCCAAAGTATCAGGATTCGTCGTCGACTATCCCGGCGGGGACGCTGCCTTCCGCGATAAGACGCAGGCGCTGCGTGGGCCGCGTCATGGCGACGTACAGGTCCCCCACCTTGCCGGCGGCCGCGGTCAGCAGTTCGGACGGTTCCAGGATGACGACGCCGTCGAACTCCAGGCCCTTGGCCTCCCGCGGGTCCATCACCACGATGTCCTGCCCCGGACCGCCGGCGCCGGTGCCCACACGGGAACCGTACTGCCCGGTCAGGGCCGTGCGGACGGCGTCGAGGCGGTGGTCCTCGGTGATCACGGCCAGCAGGCCGCCGTCGAGCGCGTCGAGTTCCTCCGGCAGGACCTGCAGCAGGCGCGGAACCAGCTCCCCGGAGCCGACGCGGTCCACGATCGGAGCCCAGCGGCCCTCGCGGACGGCCTTGGGAGCGGAGACGACCAGGCCGGCGGCGTTGGCCATCCGCACCGCGGCCTCGGCGATCTGCGCCGGGGTGCGGTAGTTCACGGTCAGCTCCTCCAGGGTCCACCGCTCCCCCACGAACGGCTCCAGCGCCTGCTGCCAGCTGGTGGCGCCGGCCGCGGAGCTGGTCTGGGCAATGTCGCCCACCACGGTGAAGGACTTCAGCGGCGCGCGGCGCATCAGCAGCCGCCACTGCATGGCGGACAGCTCCTGAGCCTCATCGACCACCACGTGGCCGAAGGCCCAGGTGCGGTCCACGGCGGCCCGCTCCGCGGCGGTGAGCCGCTCTTCGGCGGCCGCGTTGTGCTCCACCAGCTCCTCGGCGGTGAGGATGCCGGCGGCGCCGGAATCCTCCAGGAAGCCCTCGGTGTTGCGGATCGCGTTCTCGGCCATGGCCAGGTCGCGCTTGCGCTGCTCCTCGCGGGCGGCATAGTCCCGCCCGGCGGAGGCATCGAGGTCGCCGAGCAGTTCGGCTGCCTCATCCAGCAGCGGAACGTCGGCCTCGGTCCAGGGCGCGTCGGGGCTGCGGCGCAGCAGGGCGAGTTCCTCATCGGTGAGGTCCGGGGCGGCCATTTCCAGGTGCCCGGGCTTGGAGAACAGCTCGCGGAGCAGGCGCTCGGGCGTCATCGGCATCCAGGCCAGGTTCAGGGCGATCCGCACGTCGCGGGCGCTGCGCACGTCTTCGGCCAGATAGGCGCGGTCGGCGCTGTTGCCGGCGCCGGAGGAGGCCTCCAGCTTCTCGGTGAGCTGCTCCGTGAGTTCACGCAGCAGGATCTTGACGAAGGTGTTGCGGGCCTCGTTGTGCGGCTTGCCGGTGGCACGGGCCTTGTCGCGGGCGCGGCGGACCTGGCGCGGGCTCAGGGTCAGCGCGGTTCCCTCGACGACGACGCGCCGCGGCTCCGGGTACAGGCGCTGCCGGTTGGCGACGGCGCGGGCGACGGTCTCGGCCATCGACAGCCGGCCCTTGATCTCGGCGACGCGCTGGTCCTCCTCGGCCACGGCACGCACGCCCGGATACAGCTCACCCACGCTGGCCATGACGACGCCGGTCTCGCCCAGCGAGGGCAGCACACGTTCGATGTAGCGGATGAAGGCGTTGGAGGGGCCGACCAGCAGCACGCCCGCGGACTTCAGCCGTTCGCGGTGGGTGTACAGCAGGTAGGCGGCCCGGTGCAGCGCGACGGCGGTCTTGCCGGTGCCGGGCCCGCCCTGGACCACGAGGACGCCGGGCATGGGGGCACGGATGATGCGGTCCTGCTCCGCCTGGATGGTGCCGACGATGTCGGACATCTGTCCGGTGCGCTTGGAGTTCAGGGCCGCGAGCAGTGCGCCTTCGCCCTGCATGGAGGCACCTTCGTCGAGCATGGAGTAATCCAGCACGTCGTCTTCGATGCCCTGCACGTCCCGGCCCTTGAGGATCAGGTGCCGGCGGCGGCGCACGCCCTGCCGTTCGAAGGCGGTCGCCTGGTAGAAGGTGCCGGCCTCGGGGGCGCGCCAGTCCACCATGAGCCGCTGCAGGTCCTCGGTGGAGAGCCCGATCCGGCCGATGTAGCGTGCCTCACCGTCGTCGAGGTCCAGGCGGCCGAAGACCAGGCGGTCGTCCACCGCGTTCAGCTGGGCCAGCCGGTCCTCGTACATGGTCGCAAAGGCGTCCCGCTCCGAACGGTTCTGGTGGGAGCCGCTGGAGTGGCTGCGGCGCACCTGGTCCAGCTGCTCCTGCTTTTCGGCGCGCAGCTCGTCGAGCCGGCGGTAGAGCCCCGCCACATAGGCGCGCTCATGATCCAGCTCGTGCTGGGCAGCGGACTTCTCAGGCATGTTCGGGTTCCCTCTCGGAAAGGCAGACCGTCAATTCTACCCCGGCGGGAAGATTTTTCCACGCCTTCTTTTGCCGGGCGGGGACCGCCACGCGGCGGCACCGCGGGCGGCCGCGGACGGGCCCGGCCGACGCCGCGCGCCGTCGCCCGCCGGGATGCCGCTGTTCACCGCGGGTTCCCTTTCGAACAGCGAAACGGCCCGGAGCTTCCGGGCCGTTTCGGTGGATCGATGGGTGCCGCGCGCCGAGGGCGCCGTCGGCGGCTAGTAGGTGACGAGCGAGGTGACGTCGTAGCCCTTCAGCGCCTGGCGGCCGCCCAGGTCGCCCAGTTCAAGGACGACGCCGAACCCGGCGATTTCCCCGCCGACCTTCTGGATCAGCCGCGCAGCGGCGCCGAGGGTGCCGCCGGTGGCCAGCACGTCGTCGAGGATCAGCACGCGGGAGCCGGCCGGCACGTCATCGATGTGGACCTCGAGGGTGTTGCGGCCGTATTCCATGCCGTAGCTCTCGGAGTACACCGGGCGGGGCAGCTTGCCGGGCTTGCGGACGGTGATGACGCCGCGGTCCGAGGCATAGGCTGCGGCGGCGGCCAGCAGGAAGCCGCGGGCCTCGATGCCCGCGACGTAGTCGAAGGTTCCCTCGAAGGTGCGGACGAAGCTGTCGACGATGGCCCGCAGGGCCGGGCCGTCCGCGAAGACAGGGGTCAGGTCCCGGAAGACGATGCCGGGCTTGGGATAGTCGGGAACCACGGCGCCGAGGCGTTCGATCGTCTCCTGAACGGTCTCGGCGGCCGGTACTGCGTTGCTTTCATTCACCCGTCCACTTTACCCGCTCCCGCCCGCCCTCCCGGGGCCTGCCCGCGCCCCTGTGGCGCTTGTCTCGCCACCTGACCGCGGCAGCGGGGACTGGAATAAAGGGGCGAAGCAGCGCGGTTGCCCTGAGTGGAACGGCCCTGCGACAGGGCCGGGATGCACCGTCGAGAATCAAGGAGTGGAGCTTATGCCCAACCTGCACGAAGCGCTCAGGAACAAGATCGGATTCGGGACGGCACCGCTGGGAAACATGTTCCGGGACATCCCCCAGGACGAGGCGCTGGCCACCGTCGAAGCCGCATGGAATGAAGGCATCCGCTACTTCGACACCGCCCCCTTCTACGGGGCTGGCCTGGCCGAATCCCGGCTGGGTGAGGTGCTCTCCGGGCACAACCGGGACGAGTATGCGCTGAGCACCAAGGTGGGCCGGCTGATCCTCGACGAGGAGGAGGACAAGGGCCCCGGCCTCTTCACCCACGGCCGGGCGAACAAGATCGCCACGGACTATTCAGCTGATGCGACCCTGCGCTCCATCGACGAGAGCCTGTCGCGGCTGAAGACCGACCGGCTGGACTTCGTGTTCATCCACGACACGTCCCGGGACTTCCTCGGCGACGAGTGGGTAACCAAATTCGACGAGGCCCGGCGCGGTGCGTTCAAGGTGCTGGCCCGGCTGCAGGATGAGGGCGTCATCAGCGGCTGGGGGCTGGGCGTGAACACCACCGAGCCCATCGAGCTGGCCCTGGACATGGAGGAGGCCGCCCCTACCATGAGCCTCTCCGCCACCCAGTACACCCTGCTCCAGCACGAGCGGGCCCTGCAGCGGATGATGCCCGCGGCACAGGAGAAGGGGACGGGCATCGTCGTCGGCGGGCCGTTCAACTCCGGCGCCCTGCTGGGCGGCGACTACTTCGACTACGCGGAGATCCCGCCGCAGGTCAAGCAGCGGATCGCCGAGCTGACCGAGGTGGCCGGGCGCCACGAGGTGAGCCTGAAGGCCGCCGCGCTGCAGTTCTCCGCCGCCCACCCGGCAGTGGCCGCGGTGATTCCCGGCTCCAGCCGCCCCGAGCGCATCGCGGAGGACGTGGCCGCCATGAAGGCCGCGATTCCCGGCGCCTTCTGGGACGAGCTGCGGGAGAAAAAGCTCATCTCCGCACAGGCTCCGGTGCCGCGTTCGGCCTAGCAGCGGCGCTGCTGAGGAACGACGCTGACCGGCGGGACGGCGTCCAGGGTTACCCTGGGCGCCGTTCCGCGTTCCGGCGCGGCAGGGCCGTGGCGCCTGCCGCCGGCCGGCGCCGCGCAACCGCGGGACGGTACTTGGAGACGGTGGGATCTCCGGCAATCCAGTACCGCCAGGGGTAGGCCTCTCCCCCGCCCTCGCCGCTGACTCCGACCCGTGGCCCGGTCGAGATGGCCTCCTGCGGCTGCGGCTGCCCGGGCAGGGTCAGCTCCAGGGGCCCGTCAAAGACGTCGGCGCCGTCGAACCGCCGGTCCAGGCCGAGGGCCTGCGCCAGGCGGGCCGGGCCGCGGGCCAGGTCCAGGTCGGTGCGCGGGTTGTTCCGCCGGCGCCGGGCCAGGTCGCGGCCTTCGACGATCTCACCGGCCCGCAGCAGCAGCCCCGTTGCGAATCCCTCTTCACCGCAGACCACGTTGGCGCAGTAGTGCATCCCGTAGGTGAAGTAGACGTAGAGGTGCCCGGCAGGGCCGAACATCGTGTTGTTCCGGGCAGTGCGGCCGCGGAAGGCATGGGAGCCGGGGTCCTGGCTGCCCATGTAGGCCTCCACCTCGGTGATCCTCACGGCCACGGCGCCGTCGTCGTCCTCGCGGCGCAGCACGGCGCCGAGCAGCCACGGGGCGGCGTCGACGGCGGGAACGGCCAGGAGGCTGCGGGCCTGCAACGAATCCATCCCCCGACGTTAGCAAGCACGCCCGGCCACCCGGGAATCGAGGGCCGGCGGGGGGTCAGTCCACTCCGCCGTAGAAGCTCCGCAGCGCGGCGAGGCGGCGTGAATCGGCATGCGGCGTGCCGCCCTGCAGGCGCAGCGCGGCGTCGTCCAGCGCCATGTGCCAGGCGGTCAGCAGCGCCGGAGCGTCCCCTCCGCCGGCCGGCAGCGGCTGGCGGACGACGGCGCGCGACCCGTCGGCGGTGTCCTCCACCTCCACCTCGGAGCCGGCGCCGATGGCCAGGGTGGCGGTGGAGTCGTTGATTGCCCCCGTCGCCTCCCGGGCACCGGCGTCGAACCAGCGCTCGAACAGGATGATGTCGCCGTGCACGGTGCCCATGGTCGGCGAGATGCTGAACTCCTCGGCGTACGCGTCGCGCAGGGCCAGCCAGGTGTCCAGGGCGAATCCGGCGCCGGGCTGGGCTCCGGCCGCCACCGAGGCGAACGCGTCCAGGATGTCCTGCCAGCCGGCGGCGCCCTCGGTGAGGAAGTCGGCCCCGTCGCTGCGGGCCCGGAAACTCAGCAGCGCTCCCCCTTCGCTGTCCAGCACCTGCCACTCGACCACGGACTCGTCTCCGAGGTCGTCCTCCCAGGTGAGCTGGAGGCTGCTGCGCGGGTTCATCTGCAGCACGGTGCCGGTGACCTCCATGCCCTGCCGGTCCAGCCGATATGCGCTGCCCTGCTCCCAGCCGGGGCTGAGCCGGCCGAGCCAGGCGGCCACCTTCGAGGGTGAGGTCAGCACATCCCAGATGTAGGCCGTCGGGTAGTCGAACCGGCGGTCGAACGCCAAGGCATACCCGTCACTGAGTTTTTCGATCCGGCCGGACGGCACGGGATGCGAGGAATCGGGAGCAGTCACGTCGGGACCTCCTGGAGAGCCGCAGGTGACAACAGGTTAGCGACGACGCCGGCGCGGCGGGAGGGGCAAGCGCCCCAACGGGTGCCTACCTGGCCAGTGCCGACGGCCAGGGCAGCAGGTCCGGCAGCCCGCCGCCGTCGACCTCCAGGGTGCCCAGGCTGGGGGTGCGCCCGGCGAGCCAGGCGGCAATGTCGCTGGCGATGCCGCGCACGGTCACCGTGTTGAAGGGCGCCGGCGAGGCCGGATTGGTCAGCACCAGCGGGTCCATGCCCGTGGGTTCCAGCCGCAGCCGCAGGCCCTCCGGCACCCGGGCCGCCAGGAAGTCGAACAGGTGGGCGCAGAGTTCCTGGCTCCAGCCGTCCGGTTCCGGCCCGCTGCCGAGATCGACGGCGTGGATCGCCAGCTCACGCCAGAGCGCCAGCCCGCCCGTCTTCACGGTCCCGTCCCGATAGGAGATGGGCGCGGCCCACGCCGCGTCGTCCAGCCGGTGGAAGGCGGCCCGGGCCCGGTCAAGCCCGGCGGCCACCCGGGTGTGCAGGTCCTCGGCGGGCAGGACGGCGTCGGCCTCGATGGCGGCGTTGCGGCCTTCCGCGCCGCCGTCGTACAGGTCGATGCGGCGTCCGTTTGCCGCGTACTCCAGCTGCCGGGCCATGCCGTGCGCGACGCCGGCGACATGGGCGAGCACGTGGCCGCGGGACCAGCCGGGCAGCAGCGACGGTGCGCGGACCTCGCTGTCGGTGAGCGCCGCGGCGTGCCGGTGGAAGTCCTCCGCTGCCTGGTCGAGGAATTCCAGCAGGCGGGAGGTATCCGGCTCGGAGGCCCCCGCGCCGGCACCGGCGGAGTGCGGCAGGCCGGATGCGGCGGCGTCGGAGCGGTCGGCGGGTGAGGGCACGGAGGTCGGTTCGCTCATGCGACCAGCCTAGCCAGCGGGGCCCCGAAGCAGCAGCCCTGTTACCCGGCCGGCAGTTTCAGAGGGTGTAGCGGTGCCGGATGTGCCGCCGGCCGGGGTCCGCCTGCCAGAACTCGATCTCCACGGGCTGCAGCGCGTAGAGCTGCCAGTCCGGGTTGGCGGGTCCGCCGGCGGACGGACGTTCCGCCCAGTCCCGGGCGGACGCGGCGTCGGAGAGCAGCACGACGGCGCCGGCGACCCGGATCTGGCGTCCTTGTTCCGCCCAGTAGAAGTTCATGGCCGCCCGCGGGTTCGCGGCCAGCTCACGGCCCTTCCGGGAGCTGCGGGCGGTGGCGAAATGCCAGCCGCTGTCGTCGAGGTTCTTCAGGATCAGCATGCGGGAGGACAGGTTGCCGGCGGCGTCCGCCGTCGCCAGCGAGAAGGCGTGCGGCTGGCGGACCCCGGCGGCGAGGGCCTCGTCCAGCCAGGCCCGGAACAGCTGCTGCGGATCCGCCGGCGCGTCGGCCGGATCGAAACCCGGCAGCGCTTCCGGGAAATCAGGCAGGGCGCGCAGCCGGCGGCGGAAGGAGTCGCTCATCGGGCCAGCGTACCGCTGCGCGGACCACGGCGAAGGGCCCGGCGGATCGCTCCGCAGGGCCCTTTACCGTGGTGCGTCCGGAACCTACCCGGCGAAGGCGCGCGCCTCGGCCAGCTGCGCGTGCAGCGCGGCCAGCTGCGCCTCGACGGCGGAGCGGGCGGTGCCGCCCTGGGAGCTGCGCGAATCCAGCGAGCCTTCGGTGCTGAGCACGGAACGGACCTCCGGGGTCAGATGCGCCGAGATGCCGGCGTAGTCCTCATCGGTCAGGTCCCAGAGCTCGACGCCGCGGGATTCCGCCAGCGCCACGGCCTCGCCGGAGAGCTCGTGGGCCTCCCGGAACGGCACGCCCTGGCGGACCAGCCACTCGGCGACGTCGGTGGCCAGCGCAAAGCCCTGCGGGGCCAGCTCCTGCATGCGTTCGGTGTTGAACCGCAGCGTGGCGATCATGCCGGAGACCGCCGGCAGCAGCACCTCGAGGGTGTCGGCGGCGTCGAACACCGGCTCCTTGTCCTCCTGCAGGTCCCGGTTGTACGCCAGCGGCAGGCCCTTGAGGGTGGCCAGCAGCCCGGTGAGGTCCCCGATCAGGCGGCCGGCCTTGCCGCGGGCCAGCTCGGCGACGTCGGGGTTCTTCTTCTGCGGCATGATCGAGGACCCGGTGGAGTACGCGTCGTCGAGCGTGACGAAGGAGAACTCCTTGGTCGCCCAGAGGATGACCTCTTCGCTGATCCGGGACAGGTCCACGCCGATCATCGACGCCACCCAGGCGAACTCCGCGTACACGTCGCGGGAGGCGGTGCCGTCGATTGAGTTCCAGACCGCGGAATCGAAGCCCAGCTCCGCGGCCACGGCGTTGGGGTCCAGGCCCAGCGAGGACCCGGCCAGCGCGCCGGAGCCGTACGGGGACACCGCCGCCCGGCGGTCCCAGTCCGCCAGGCGCTGCACGTCGCGCAGCAGCGCCCAGGCGTGGGCCAGCAGGTGGTGGCTCAGCAGCACGGGCTGGGCGTGCTGCAGGTGGGTGCGTCCGGGCATGGCGACGCCGAGGTGCGCCTCGGCCTGCTCCACCAGGGCGTCCACGGTGGCCAGCACGCCGCGGGCGATGATCCGCGCGTGGTCGCGCAGGTACATCCGGCCCAGGGTGGCGATCTGGTCGTTGCGGGACCGGCCGGCGCGGAGCTTGCCGCCCAGCTGCGGGCCGGCGCGCTCGATCAGGCCGCGCTCCAGCGAGCCGTGCACGTCCTCGTCGGACTCCGCCGGCGTGTAGGCGCCGGAGCGGACGTCGGCGTCGAGCCGGTCCAGGGCGTCCAGCATGCCCTCGAGCTCGTCGTCGGTCAGCAGCCCGGCCTTGTGCAGCACCCGGGCGTGCGCCCGGGAGCCGGCGATGTCGTAGCCGGCAAGCCGCCAGTCGAAGTGGGTGGACTTGCTCAGCGCGGCCAGCGCGTCAGCGGGTCCGCCCGCGAACCGGCCGCCCCAGAGGGCGCCCTGGACCGTCGTGCCGGGTCCGGCGACGCCGGAGGCTGCACCGGGTGCGTCGGGGCCGGCTCCTTCGGCCGGCAGCTTGCCGTTGCCCATGCCTACTTGCCCTCGGCCAGCCGCTGGTCGCGGGAGGAGGCGACCTTGGAGGACATGCCGAAGATCTCGATGAAGCCCCGGGCCATCGACTGGTCGAACGTGTCGCCGGTGTCGTAGGTGGCCAGGTTGAAGTCATACAGCGAGGACTCGGAACGGCGTCCGGTGACGGTGGCGCGGCCGCCGTGCATCTCCAGGCGGATCTCGCCGGAAACGTACTTCTGGGTATCGTCGACGAAGGCCTCCAGGGACTTCTTCAGCGGCGAGAACCACTGGCCGTCGTAGACCTGCTCGGTCCAGCGCTGGTCCACCATCTTCTTGAAGCGGGCCTGCTCGCGCTCGACCGTGACGTTCTCCAGCTCGCGGTGCGCGGCGATCAGCGCCATGGCGCCGGGTGCCTCGTAGACCTCGCGGCTCTTGATGCCCACCAGGCGGTCTTCAACGATGTCGATGCGGCCCACGCCCTGGGCGCCGGCGCGGCGGTTCATCTCCTCGATGGCCTGCAGCGGGGTGACGGCCTTGCCGTCGATGGCCACGGGGATGCCTTCCTTGAAGGTGATCACCGCTTCGTCGGGGCCGGTGGACTGCGCCGGGTCGGACGTGTACTCGTACACGTCCTTGGTCGGGCCGTTCCAGATGTCCTCGAGGAAGCCGGTCTCGACGGCGCGGCCCCAGACGTTGGCGTCGATGGAGAACGGGTTCTTCTTGGTGGTGACGATCGGCAGGTTCTTCTCCTCGGCGAAGGCAATGGCCTTGTCGCGGGTCAGGGCCAGGTCGCGGACCGGGGCAATGCACTTCAGGTCCGGGCCCAGGGTCTGGATGCCGACCTCGAAGCGGACCTGGTCGTTGCCCTTGCCGGTGCAGCCGTGGGACACGGTGCTGGCGCCGAACTGGCGGGCGGCGGCGACCAGGTGCTTGACGATCACCGGGCGGGACAGCGCGGAGACCAGCGGGTAGGCGTCCATGTACAGGGCGTTCGCGCGCAGGGCCGGCATGCAGTACTTGGCGGCGAACTCGTCGCGGGCATCCGCGATGTAGGCCTCGACGGCGCCGCAGTCCAGGGCGCGCTGGCGGATGGTCTCCAGGGACTCGCCGCCCTGTCCGACGTCGACCGCCACGGCGATGACTTCGGCGCCGGTGGCTTCGGCGATCCAGCCGATGGCCACGGAGGTATCCAGGCCACCGGAGTAGGCCAGAACAATGCGTTCGCTCACGAATGTGCTCCTTGCTTGTCAGTGCAGTTGATGGGGGCGGCCGCTGGGGCCGCGGTTCTCCAGCGCTGCGGTTGTTTCAAATCTGCGGTGTCCGGTCTTCGGCGGTCCGCCCGGGCGGATCACCGGCGGGGGTCGGCCCCGGCCCGGTTCCTGTCTCTAGGTTATGCGGTTGTCCGGGGCCTGCCCGTTGGCCGTCGCCTCGTCGGCGATGGCCAGGAACCGGGCGGCGACGTCGGCCCCGCCGTCGGGCTCCCGGGTGACCATCAGGACCGTGTCGTCACCGGCCACGGTGCCCAGGATGGCGGGGATGGTGGAGTGGTCGATCGCCAGGGCCAGGAAGTTCGCGGCACCGGGCGGGGTGCGGAGCACCACGATGTTTCCGGAGGCTTCGGCGGTGACCAGCAGTTCCCCGCAGAGCCGGGCCAGCCGGGCGTCGAGCACTTCCTGGCTGACCCCGGACTGGGGCCGGCGCTCCCCGCCTTCGGACGGAATCGCGTACACCAGGGCTCCCTCCGCGCCGCGCATGCGCACCGCGCCGAGCTCGACCAGGTCCCGGGAGAGGGTGGCCTGGTTGACCTGGATACCCTCGTGGGCCAGCAGCGTGGCCAGTTCGGCCTGCGAGCGGACCGCCAGTCCGGTGAGCAGGGCCCGGATCCGGGCCTGCCGCGCGGTCTTGGTGGCCGGCATGCTCACTACGCGCCGGTCCCTTCCGCCCCGGCCCCGGCGTCGACGCCGGGCAGGGCCGGCAGTTCCGCCAGGCCGCTGGCGGCCATCAGCCAGGCCATCAGCGCCTTCTGCGCGTGCAGGCGGTTCTCCGCTTCGTCCCAGACGACGGACTGCGGCCCGTCGATCACGTCGGCGGAGATCTCGTAGCCGCGGTAGGCGGGCAGGCAGTGCAGCACGATCGCGTCGTCGGCCGCCTGCTCCATCGCCGCGGCGTCCACCGCATAATCGCGGAAGAGTTCCAGCCGTGCGGCCTTTTCCTCCTCCTGGCCCATGGAGACCCAGGTGTCGGTGGCGACGACGTCGGCGCCGGCCAGGGCCTCCGTGGGATCGGTGGTGATCATCACCGATCCGCCGGTTTCCTCCGCGCGGGCCGCGGCGGCATCGACGATCGCCGGGTCGGGCAGGAAACCGACCGGGCCGGCGACGCGGACGTTCATGCCCGCGGTGACGCCGGCGAGCAGGTAGGAGTTGGCCATGTTGTTGGCGCTGTCACCGAGGTAGGCCAGGGTGAGCCCGGCCAGGCGGCCCTTGTGCTCGCGGATGGTGAGCAGGTCGGCCAGCAGCTGGCAGGGGTGGTAGTCGTCCGAGAGGGCGTTGATCACCGGCACCGAGGAGTTGGCGGCCATTTCCTCGAGCCCGGACTGGGCGTAGGTGCGCCAGACGATGGTGGAGACCATCCGCTCCAGGACCTTGGCGGTGTCCGCGACGGACTCCTTGTGGCCCAGCTGGGATTCCCCCGCGCCGATCACCAGCGGCACACCGCCGAGGTCGGCGACGCCGGTGGCGAAGGAAACGCGGGTACGGGTGGAGGTCTTGTCGAAGATGACCGCGACGGTCTTCCGACCGGCACCGGCCGCGGCGTAGGGCTGCGCGGCGTAGCGGTCCTGCTTCAGGGCGGCGGCAAGGTCCAGGACCTGGGCCTGCTCGGCCTGGGTCAGGTCGGTGTCAACGAGGAAGTGGCGGGTCATGGCTGTCCTTTGGAAGTGGCGGCGCGGGCGGCGGCGAGGATGCCGGGCAGTGCGGCGGTGAACGTTGCGGCGGCCTCGGCGGTGAGGATCAGCGGCGGCGCCAGGCGCAAGGTCCGCGGACCGGGGGCGTTGATGATGAAGCCGGCGTCCAGTGCTGCGGTGACGGCGGCCGGGGCGATGTCGGCGTCGAGGTCGAAGCCGATCAGCAGGCCCTCGCCGCGCACCTCGGTGACCCCGTCGACGTCGGCCAGCGCCGCCCGCAGGCCGGCGCCCACGGTGGCGGCGTTGTCCAGCAGGTGCTCGGCTTCGATGGTCTCGAGGACCGCGAGTCCGGCGGCGGTGGCGACCGGGTTGCCGCCGAAGGTGGTGCCGTGCTGGCCGGGGGTGAGCAGGCCGGAGGCCTTGTCGCCGAAGGTGATCAGCGCGCCGATCGGGAAGCCGCCGCCCAGGCCCTTGGCCAGGGTCATGGCGTCCGGCAGCACGCCCTCGGAGGCGAACCAGCGGCCGGTCCGGCCGACGCCGGTCTGCACCTCGTCGATGATCAGCAGCGCGCCGGCGGCGGCGGTCGCCTCGCGGGCGGCCTGCAGGTAGCCGGCGGGCAGCGGCCGCACGCCGGCCTCGCCCTGGATGGGTTCGAGGATGACGGCGGCCACGGTCTCGTCTACGGCGGCGCGCAGGGCGTCGACGTCGCCGAAGGGCAGGTGCTCGACGCCGCCGGGCAGCGGTTCGAACGGCGTGCGGTACGCGGCCTTGGCGGTCAGCGCGAGGGCGCCCATGGTGCGGCCGTGGAACGCGCCTTCCAGGGCCAGGATCCGGGACCGGACGGGAGCGGCTCCGGCGGCTCCGCCGGTGCCGGAGGGAGATGCGCCGTTGCGGCGGGCCAGCTTGAACGCGGCCTCGTTGGCTTCGGTGCCGGAGTTGGCGAAGAACACCTTGGATCCGGTCGGGGCGCCGGTGATCCGCAGCAGCTTCTCGGCCAGCGCCACCTGGGCGGGGCTGGTGAAGAAGTTGGACACGTGCCCCAGGGTCTCCAGCTGGCTGCCGACCGCGGCGGTCAGCGCCGGGTGGGCGTGGCCCAGGGCGTTGACGGCGATGCCGCCGAGCAGGTCGAGGTACTCACGGCCGTCGGCGTCCTGCACGGTGCAGCCGCTGCCGCGCACCAGGACCCGCTGCGGGGTGCCGAACACGCCCATCAGGGAGCCGGCGTAGCGGTCCAGCCACTGCGCGTCGGCGGGTCCGACGCCGGTGCCCGCGGCTGCGGCGTGGTCCGCCGCGGATGCCGGGTGCTTCGGTCCGGTTTCGGTGCTCACGGTGTTTCCTCGGTTTCCTGCGTCCGGGTGGGCTGCGGTTCGTCGTCGGGGGTGATCTGGGTGCCGATGCCGGCGGTGGTGAAGACCTCCAGCAGCATGGAGTGGGCCATCCGCCCGTCGACGACGGCGGCGCGGTCCACTCCGCCGTCGACCGCGGCGAGGCAGGCCTCCATCTTGGGGATCATGCCGGATTCCAGGGAGGGCAGCATGGCGCGCAGCTCTCCCGCGCTGAGGGAGGAGATCAGCGAGGAGCGGTCCGGCCAGTTGGCGTAGAGACCTTCGACGTCGGTGAGCACCACCAGGCGGGAGGCGCCGAGCGCGACGGCGAGGGCGGCCGCGGCGGTGTCGGCGTTGACGTTCAGGACCTGGCCGGTGGGCAGCCCGTCGGCGCCGATTTCCGGGGCGACGGTGGAGATGACCGGAATCCGGCCGCCGTCGATCAGGTCCTGGATGGCGGCGGGATTCACGCCGGTGACTTCGCCGACCAGGCCCAGGTCCACTTCCTCGCCGTCGACGACGGCGGTGGTGCGGACGGCTTCGAGCAGGCCGCCGTCCTCGCCGGAGAGGCCGACCGCGTACGGGCCGTGGGAGTTGACCAGGCCGACCAGCTCACGGCCGACCTGCCCGGTGAGGACCATGCGCACGGCGTCCATCGCTTCGGGGGTGGTGACGCGCAGGCCGCCCTTGAATTCGGATTCGATGCCCAGTCGCTTCAGCATGGCGCTGATCTGCGGGCCGCCGCCGTGCACCACTACGGGGTGCACGCCCACATGGTGCAGGAAGACGATGTCCTCGGCGAAGGCGCGGCGCAGCTCGTCGTTGACCATGGCGTTGCCGCCGTACTTGATGACCATCGTGGAACCGGCGAACCGCTGGATCCAGGGCAGCGCCTCGATCAGGGTGCCGGCTTTGTCCTGGGCCTGTTCGGTCAGTGCGTCCATGTGCTTCTCCCCCGCCCTAGCTGCTGTACGCCGAGTTTTCGTGGACGTACGCCGTGGTGAGGTCGTTGGTCCAGATGGTCGCGGACTCGGTGCCGGCGCCCAGGTCGATTTCCACGGTGACCTCGCGGCCGGTGAGGTCGACCAGGTCCCGCGGTTCGCCGACGCCGCCGTTGCGGCAGACCTGCACGCCGTTGATGGAGACGTTGAGGTTCTCCGGTTCAAAGGCGGCGTCGGTGGTGCCGACGGCGGAGAGCACCCGGCCCCAGTTGGGGTCGTTGCCGAAGATGGCGGTCTTGAACAGGTTGGAGCGGGCGACGGCGCGGGAGGCGGTCTCGGCGTCGGCCACGGTGGCGGCGTTGACGGTGGTGATGGCGATGTCGTGGCTGGCGCCTTCGGCGTCGGTGATCAGCTGGCGGGCGAGCGAGGCGCAGACCTCGGTGAGCCCAGCGGTGAACTCGGCGGCGGCCGGCTCGGTGCCGGAGGCGCCGGAGGCCATCAGCACCACGGTGTCGTTGGTGGACATGCAGCCGTCGGAATCGGTGCGGTCGAAGGTGACGGCGGTGGCGGCACGCAGCGCCGTGTCCAGGGCGGAGGCGTCCAGGGCGGCGTCGGTGGTGAGGACCACGAGCATGGTGGCCAGGCCCGGGGCGAGCATTCCGGCGCCCTTGGCCATGCCACCGATGGTGTAGCCGGGCCCGGTGAACAGGGCCTGCTTGGGCACGGTGTCGGTGGTCATGATGGCCTCGGCGGCCGCGGCTCCGCCGTCGGCGGCGAGCTGTGCGGCGGCGGCTTCGACGCCGGGCAGCAGCTTGTCCATCGGCAGCGGCTCGCCGATCAGGCCGGTGGAGCAGACCAGGACGTCGCCGGCGGAGATGCCGAGCAGTTCGGCGGTCTTCTCCGCGGTGACGTGGGTGTCCTGGAAGCCCTGCGGCCCGGTGCAGGCGTTGGCGCCGCCGGAGTTGAGGATCACGGCGTCCACCCGGCCGTCGGTGACGACCTGCCGGGACCAGAGCACCGGCGCGGCGGCCACGCGGTTGCGGGTGAAGACGGCGGCGGCGGCCTTGGCCGGGCCCTCGTTGACGACCAGGGCGACATCGCGGCCTCCGGAGGCCTTCAGTCCGGCAGCCACGCCCGCGGCCCGGAAGCCGGCGGGAGCGGTGACCGCGCCTGCGGCGTCGGGCCCGGCGGCCGTGCCGCCGGCGGGGGTGCTGTTGGTCTCGGTGCTCATCAGGGTGCTACTCCCAGGGTGGTCAGGCCGGCGGTCTCCTCGAGGCCGAGGGCAATGTTCATGGACTGCACGGCGCCGCCGGCGGTTCCCTTGGCCAGGTTGTCGATCACGCAGGAGACGATGACGCGGTTCGCGTGCGCGTCGAAGGCCAGCTGCATCGCGGCGTAGTTGGAGCCGACCACCATCTTGGTGGCGGGCCACTGGCCCTCGGGCAGCAGCCGGACGAAGTGTTCCCCGGCGTAGGCCTGTTCCCAGGCCGCGCGCAGGGCGACGGCGTCGGCGCCGGGCTTGACCTTGGCCGTGGCGGTGGTGAGGATGCCGCGCGGCATCGGGGCCAGGGTGGGCGTGAAGGAAACGGAGACCTGCTCCCCCGCCGCGTTGGACAGGCCCTGCTCGATTTCGGGGGTGTGCCGGTGTCCGCCGCCGACACCGTAGGGGCTCATGCCGCCCATGACCTCGCTGCCGAGCAGATGCGCCTTGGCGGCCTTGCCCGCCCCGGAGGTGCCGGATGCGGAGACGATGACGACGTCGTCGGGCTCCAGCAGGCCGGCCGTGAAGCCGGGGGTCAGGGCCAGCAGCGAGCTGGTGGGGTAGCAGCCGGGCACCGCGATCCGGCGGGCCCCGCGCAGCTTTTCACGGTTGCCGGGCAGCTCGGGCAGCCCGTAGGGCCAGGTGCCGGCGTGGGCGCTGCCGTAGAACTTTTCCCACGCGGCGGGGTCGCTGAGCCGGTGGTCGGCGCCGGCATCGATCACCAGCACGTCCGGATCCAGCTGTGCGGCGATCTCGGCGCTGGCACCGTGCGGCAGGGCCAGGAAGACGACGTCGTGCCCCGCCAGGTTCTCCACAGTGGTGTCGGTGATTTCCCGGTCGGCAAGCGAGAGCAGGTGCGGTTGGGCGGCGCCGAGCAGGGTGCCGGCGCTGCTGTGCGCCGTGATGGCCCCAACGGAGACCTCGGGATGGTTGGCCAGGATGCGCAGCACTTCGCCGCCGGCGTAGCCGCTGGCACCGGAGACGGCAACGGAAATCGTCATGCCTCCACCTTACACAGGTTTATGCAATGTCGTGAATAATTATGCAGTGCGCTTGTGGCCCACCCTTGCCGCCGGGCGCAGCCGGTGCCCTACGATGGGGAGCGTTTCAGCGACCCTCGCACCGAAGGAATCGAACGCATGCACAAGGCCATTGTCGTCCCCTCCCCCGGCGGTCCGGAAATCCTGCGCTGGGAAGACGTGGACCTGCCCGAGCCGGGGCCGAACCAGTTGCTGGTGCGGGTGGGCGCGGTGGGCGTGAACTTCATCGACACCTATCAGCGCAGCGGCGTGTACCCGATGAAGTACCCGTTCATTCCGGGTGCCGAGTTCGCCGGCACCGTGGTGGCTGCCGGCTTGGCAGTCCGCGGCTTCGCCGAGGGCGACCGGGTGGCCACCGCCGAGGGCGGCGGAGCCTACGCCGAATATGCCCTGCTGGACGCGGACAAGGCCCTGCACGTGCCGCACGGTGTCAGCGACGAGACCGCGGCGGCCCTGCCGCTGCAGGGCATGACGGCGCATTACCTGGTCAACTCCACCTTCCCGGTGCAGGAAGGCCAGACGGTCCTCACGCATGCCGGTGCCGGCGGCGTCGGGCTGCTGCTCACCCAGCTGCTCAAGGCCAAGGGGGCGACCGTGATCACCACCGTCTCGACGGATGAAAAGGAGCAGCTGGCGCGCGGCGCCGGCGCCGACCATGTGCTGCGCTACGAGGGCTTCGCGGAGCAGGTGCGGGAACTGACCGGCGGCACGGGCGTGGATGTCGTGTACGACGGCGTCGGCAAGGCGACCTTCGACGGTTCGCTGGAGAGCCTGCGCACCCGGGGCATGATGGTGCTGTTCGGCGGGGCGTCCGGGCAGGTGCCGCCCTTCGACATCCAACGGCTGAACGCCCTCGGTTCGCTGTTCCTGACGCGTCCGACCATAAGGGACTACGTGCTCACTCCCGAGGAACGCCGCTGGCGCGCCGACGAGCTGTTCGGTGCCGTGGCGGACGGAACCCTGGACGTGCGGATCGGGCAGACCTATCCGCTGGCCGAGGCCGCGCAGGCGCACCGTGACCTGGAGGGTCGCAAAACAACCGGCAAGGTCGTGTTGATTCCGTAGGGCCCGGGGGGCGGAGGTTACGAGGCCAGGGCTGCCAGCTCCGCCCGCAGGTCCGTGCCGGGGACGTGGTGCACGGTCCGGAAGCCCAGAGCCTGGGCCGCGGCGATGTTGGCCTCGTTGTCGTCAATGAAAACGATGTCCTCCGGCGAGGCCCCGAGCTCCTCCGTGACGTGGTCGAAGATCCTCCGGTCCGGCTTCGTCATGCGCAGCTGCCCGCTGAAGAACAGCCGGTCGAAGCGCGGCGCCCAGGACGCGTGCGCCGTGTAGCGCCGGGACATCTCCGCCGGCATGTTGGACAGCACGGCCAGGCGCGCGCCTTCGCCCTGCAGGTCTTCGAGGACGGCGGCGGTTGCAGGGTTCAGGTGTCCCCATTGGTCGGCGTCGAGGGCCTCCAACCGCTCAACCTCCTCGTGATCGGCGGGGCGGCCCAGCACATCGGACCAGAATTCACCCGGGGTGAGCGTTCCGGCGTCGAACTCCTCCCGCCGGCGCCAGTACCGGCTGCCGGGCTCCGCCAGCTGCGTGCCGTCGTCGTCCTTCAGCCCGAGTGCCGCGGCGAGGACCTGCCAGTCCTGCGGCTCGGGGGCCGTGGAGATCACCATGCCGTAGTCGAAGAGGTACCAGGTGCCGGGGCGTGCCAGGGGCGCGGAGGCTGAGGATGCGGTCATCGCGCCAGCATATCGGCGCACTCTTCCGGCATGGAGCGGACGCTCGGAGGAACGCCGAAGGCCCCGCCGGATGAGTTCCGGCGGGGCCTTCGACGCGTGCGGCGTCAATGCAGCGGTTCTAGCGCTGCACGGCTCCGAACCGTTCGGCGGCCAGCGCGACGGCGGCGGCCCGGGATTCGGAGGCCTCGTCGGCGGTCAGCGTGCGGTCCGGGGCTCGGAAGCGCAGCGCGAACGCCAGCGACTTGTGGCCGGGCTCGATGCCGGTGCCGGCGTAGACGTCGAACAGCGCGACGTCTTCCAGCAGCTCGCCGGCGCCTTCCCGCAGCGCCTCGCGGACCTGTTCGGCGGGAACGTCGTCGGCGACCACCAGGGCCACGTCCTGCGTGCTGGCCGGGAAGGCCGACAGCGGGCGGGCGACGATGACGTCAGGCGCCTCGGCGAACATGGCGTCCAGGTCCAGTTCCAGCGCCACCGTCCGGGCGGGCAGGTCGCGGGCGGCCAGCAGCTTCGGGTGCAGCTCGCCGGCGTAGCCGACGGTCTCACCGCTGCGCAGCGACAGCTTCGCGGTGCGGCCCGGGTGGAACGCCTGGTGTGTGCCCTGGCTGACGACCAGTTCCACGCCGAGCGTGTCACCGATCAGGCGGGCGGTGTCCACGGCGTCGGCCCAGTCCCAGGTGCGCGGCGCGTGGCCCGCTCCGGGAGCGGACTCATGGCCGGTGAACACGGCGCCCAGGTGCAGCGGCTGGTGCGGAATGCCCTCATACAGCCCATCCAGGACGTCGTCGGCCGGCTTGGCGCCCAGCGGCGGAATGCCCGCGGTGCCCAGCTGTTCGCCCGGCAGGAAGACCATGGCGGCTTCGAAGAGCGCCAGGTCGCGGAAGCCGCGGGAGATGTTCCGCCTGGCGACCTCAAACAGGCCCGGCAGCACCGAGGTGCGCAGCCAGCCGTATTCGGCGCTGAGCGGGTTGGCCAGCTTCACGGCGGCCACCTCGCCCTCAACGGGGGCACCGAAGGTGTTGTTGTCCTCGGCGGTGACGAACGGGTAGCTGAGCACCTCGGTCAGGCCGGACGCGGCCAGCGACTGCATCACGCGGCGGCGCTGCTGCTGCACGCGGGTCAGGCCGCGGCCGGGCGGGGCCGTGGGCAGCGTCGAGGGGATCTTGTCGTAACCGACCAGGCGGATGATCTCCTCGGTCAGGTCCTCACGGGTTTCCAGGTCCGGGCGCCAGCTCGGCGGCGTAACGGAGTAACCGCCGTCGTTCGCTTCGACGCGCGCTCCGATGGCTTCCAGCGTTCCGGTGATCTGCTCCGGCGTGAACGGGTAGCCGATCAGCTGCTCCGGGAAGCCGGCGGCCAGCTCGATGCGGCGCGGCTCCGGCGCGGTGCCGACGTCGGTCGCGGCGTCGTCGGCGGTGCCGCCGGCAAGCTTGGTGAGCAGGTCGACGGCGCGCTGGGCGGCGACGTCGGCAATGTTCCAGTCCACGCCGCGCTCGAAGCGCTTGGACGCCTCGGAGGGCAGCTTGTGGCGGCGGCGGGAGCGGCCGATGCTGACTTCCTCGAAGTGCGCGGCCTCGATCAGCACCGTGGTGGTGGCGTCGGAGACCTCGGTGGCGGCACCGCCCATGACGCCGGCGATGCCGATGGGGCCGGAGCCGTCGGTGATCAGCAGGTCTTCGGGATCGAGGCTGCGGACCTTCTCGTCGAGGGTCTTCAGCGTTTCGCCGGGGACGGCCCGGCGGACAACAATCTCCCCGCTCAGCTTGTCCTGGTCGTAGAAGTGCAGCGGCTGGCCGAGCTCGAGCATCACGTAGTTGGAGATGTCGACGACCAGCGAGATGGAGCGCATCCCGGCCAGGCGCAGCCGGGAGGCCATCCACGGCGGGGTGGGCCGGGTGGGGTCGATGCCGCGGACGGTGCGGGCCACGAACCGGTCGCAGCCGGGCTTTCCGTAGATGGGCGCGGCGTCGTCCAGGCGCACGGGGTAGCCGGGTTCCGCGGCGGCGGGGACGCTGACGCCGGCGGCCGGGTCGGTGAACTCGGTGCCGGTGGCGTGCGCGTACTCGCGGGCGACGCCGCGGATGGAGAAGCAGTAGCCGCGGTCCGGGGTGACGTTGATTTCCGCCGCCTCGTCGTACAGGCCGAGCAGTTCCATGGCGTCGGTGCCGACCTCGGGATCGAGGCCGATCCGGGACAGGACGAGGATGCCGTCGTGGTCGTCGCCGATGCCCAGCTCGCGGACGGAGGCGATCATGCCGGCGGAGACGTGGCCGTAGGTCTTGCGCGGGCTGATCCGGAAGTCCCCGGGCAGCACGGCGCCGGGCAGGGTGACGACCACCTTGTCCCCGACCTCGAAGTTGTGGGCGCCGCAGACGATGCCCTGCACGCCGGAGGGCTCGATGCCCTTGCCGGTCAGGGTCTGCTCGCTGCCCTCGGGCGCCACGCGGACCTCGCACCAGTTGATGGTCTTGCCGTTGGACTGCGGCTCCTTGACCAGGCTCAGCACCTGGCCGACCACGATCGGTCCGGACAGCTCATCGGCGGGACGGTGCACGTCCTCTTCCTCGAGGCCGACCTTGACCAGTTCGGCCATGACGTCTTCGGCGCGGGACTGCGCCGGCACCTGGGCATACTCGCGCAGCCAGGAAAGGGGGATACGCACTTAGATCTCCATCCCGAAGTGTTCGCTGAAACGTACGTCGCCTTCAATCATGTCGCGCATGTCCGCCACCTCGTTGCGGAACATGAGGGCGCGCTCGATGCCCATGCCGAAGGCAAAGCCCGAGTAGACCTCGGGGTCGATGCCGGCGGCGCGCAGCACGTTGGGGTTGACCATGCCGCAGCCGCCCCACTCGATCCAGCGCGGGCCGCCCTTGGCGCCGGGGTGCCAGATGTCCAGCTCGGCGCTGGGCTCGGTGAAGGGGAAGTAGTTGGGCCGCAGCCGGACCTTGGCCTCGTCGCCGAAGAGCACGCGGGTGAAGTGCTCGAGGGTGCCGACGAGGTCCGCCATGGTCAGGCCCTTGTCGATGGCCAGGCCTTCGAACTGGTGGAAGACCGGGGTGTGGGTGGCGTCGAGCTCGTCAGTGCGGAACACCTTGCCCGGGCAGAGCACGTAGATCGGCAGCTCGCGCTCAAGCATGGACCGCACCTGCACCGGAGAGGTGTGGGTGCGCATCACCAGGTGCGCTTCGGGCGGCTCCACGAAGAAGGTGTCCTGCATTTCGCGGGCCGGGTGGTCCGGCTTGAAGTTCAGGGCGTCGAAGTTGAACCACTCGGATTCCACCTCGGGGCCTTCGGCGATCTCCCAGCCCATGCCGACGAAGATTTCGCTGACGCGTTCCTGCAGCGTGGACAGCGGGTGCCGGCCGCCCATGCGGCGACGGCGCGGAGCGGCGGTGACGTCAACGGCCTCCTCTACGAGGATGCGGGCGTCACGCTCGGCCTCGAGCTCGACCGTGCGGCCGGCGAGCGCCTGGTTGATCCGGCCGCGGGCCGGGCCGATCAGCTTGCCGGCGGCGGCCTTCTGGTCCTTGGGCAGCTTGCCGATCTGGCGGTTGGCCAGGGAGAGCGGAGACTTCTCGCCGGTGACGGCGATCCGTACTTCCTTGAGCGCATCAAGGTCGGCAGCGCCGGCAATGGCGGCGAGCGCGGCGTCGACGGCGGCCGCTACCGCTGTCTCGTCCAGCGGACTGGGTGCCTGCTCGGCGGGTTCGGGGGAAGTCCCCTCGGGAGAATTCGACATGGGTGGTTACCTGTTTCGGCCCGGTGGATGGGTGCTCCGGCGCGATCCTGGCGGAGGGCGCGCGGGAGCCGTGATTCTGCTTCCAGTCTAGAGGACGGGATTCACCGCGCGGCCCGCATGACCTCCACGGGCGGGCGCGGGTTTCCGACGCGCGCCGGGCACAGGCCGGGCACGGCTCCGTGCGCGGCTAGGCTGGCGGCATGGATGTGCGGGCCGCATTGAACCTGGTGAACCTCTCCACGCCTGTCGGCATCCTGCTGGCGCGGGCAGCGGGCTGCCGCATTCGGCGTGGGCCGTCGGGGCTGCTGCTGGCGTCCGGCTGGCAGTTCCGGCTTCCGAGGGCCGCGGCCTTCACCGTGGGCAACGTCGTGCTGTACCGGGACCGCGTGGCACCGCTGCTGCGACCCGGTTCTGCCCTGCTGGCCCATGAGTCCCGGCACAGCTCCCAGTACGCCCTCCTGGGCCCAGCCTTCCTCCCCCTGTATTTCGCGGCCGCGGCATGGTCGGTGCTGCGCACCGGCAACCCCGGCACCGGCAATCCCTTTGAGCGGCTGGCCGGACTGCGCGACGGCGGGTACCCCGCGCCCTGACTTTTCCGCCGCAGCTAGTGCGCTTCCTCGAACATGTGTTCTAATACTGTGCATGAGATGGGCCGGACAGGAAACCACCGCCGAGACCTCCGACGCCCTGCTGTCCCTGCAGGGACTGGTCCGCAGCGTGCGCACGCCGGAGTTTGCCGGCGTCACCTTCCACGAAGTGGCGTCGAAGTCGGTGCTGAACAAGGTCGCAAAGACGTCCTCCATGCCGTTCGGATGGACGGTGAATCCCTACCGTGGCTGCTCCCACGCCTGCGTGTACTGCTTTGCCCGGCGCACCCACACCTACCTTGATCTGGATGCCGGCATGGACTTCGATTCCCAGCTGGTCGTCAAGGTCAATGCCCCGGAGGTGCTGGGCCGGGAGCTGGCCAGGCCGTCCTGGCAGCGCGAGCACGTCGCCATGGGCACCAACACCGATCCCTATCAGCGGGCCGAGGGCCGCTATCAGCTGATGCCGGGCATCATCCGGGCCCTGGCCGACTCGGGCACCCCGTTCTCCATTCTGACCAAGGGAACCCTGCTGGCCCGGGACCTGCCGCTGCTGAAGTCCGTGGCAGCCGAGGTGCCGGTCAGCATGGGCATCTCGCTGGCACTGTTGGATCCGGACCTGGCGCGGCGGGTGGAGCCCGGCACCCCCACCCCGAAGGCGCGCCTGGACCTGATCCGCCGCCTGTCCGATGCCGGCATGGCCTGCAATGTCATGGCCATGCCGATCCTGCCCTGGCTGACTGACGGCGACGAATCCCTTGACGCGCTCTTCGCCGCGCTGGCCCGGGCGGGGGCTGACTCCGTCACCGCGGGCGCACTGCACCTGCGTCCCGGCGCCAGGGAATGGTTCATGGCGTTCCTGGCACGCGACTACCCCGGCTTGGTGCCGCGCTACCGGGAGCTGTACGCCGGCGGCAGTTACGCCTCCAAGGAGTACCGGCAGTGGCTGACCGGACGCGTCCGGCACTTCAAGTCCCGGCACGGCTTCGATCGGCGGCGCTCCTTCCTCCGCCCGCCGCGCAGCGGCGCCAACACAACCGGCGCCGCTGCGCCGTCCGTCCCTGCTGACCAGCAGGGCATCGCCGCCCCCGCCCTCTTCGGTCCTGACGACGGACAACGGACCGGCTCCGACACCCTGTTCTGAATTTCCTTCCCGCAGCCCTTGTCCGGATCCAGCCTGGAGCCTAACCTACAACCATCTGGTTGTAAGTCGAGCCGGATCGTGTGGACGGAGAGGCAACGATGGACCGGACAGCTGAAAGCCTCGACCGGTTGTTCCGTGCCCTCGGCGATCCCACCCGCCGCGACATCCTGCGGCGGGTGGGAGAGGCAGAGCATTCGGTCAGTGACCTGGCCCGGGACTACCCGCTGAGCTTTGCCGCCGTGCAAAAGCACGTGGCGCTGCTGGAGCAGGCCGGCCTCGTCAGCAAGCACCGGCACGGGCGGGAGCACCTGGTGCGCCCGCTGCCCTCCGGGCTCCGCAGCGTCCGCACGGCTTTGGATGAACTGGCAATCCTCTGGGAGCAGCGCATCGGACAGATGGGCGCACTGCTCACGGACGGCCGGGCAGCACCTGACGAAGAACGGGCACGCCCCGAACCCCAGGAAGGACAGGTCCCATGAGCGTCACTGATGTGCAGAAAGACTACGATTCCCTCTCCCTCACGCTGACGGCCGAGCTGCCGGCACCGCCGGAGCGCGTCTGGCAGCTCTGGGCCGACCCCCGCCTGCTGGAACGCTGGTGGGGCCCGCCGACCTGGCCGGCGACCATGGACAGCTTCGACTTCCGGCCCGGAGGGGAAGTGGCCTACCACATGACCGGCCCCGGCGGCTCCGTCGCCCGCGGCTGGTGGCTCCTGCGCTCCATCGAGGAGCCCGTCGCACTGGCCTTCGACGATGGGTTCGCCGACGACGACGGCCGGCCGAGCACGGAGCTTCCGGTGATGCCGACCGTCGTGGAGCTGAAGCCGAACGGAGACCGCGGAACCACCATGACCATCAGCACCGCCTGCGCCACCCGACAGGACATGGAGCGGGTCCTGGAGATGGGCATGGCGGAGGGCCTCCAGGAGGCTGTCGGCCAGATGGACGGCCTGCTGGTCTCGGCCTGACAGCCGGCCTCCGGGTCCGCCGAAAGGTCAGGGCCGGGCGCAGGCGGCCTGCAGGACCGCGGCGACAATCGGGAAATCCGCAGGAATCCAGTCGAGTCCGGTGAGCTCGGCGCGCCACAGCGGCACCCAGCGCAGCTCGTCATGGTCCTGCAGCGGCCGGGCCTGACCGGAGCGGATCTCCGCCAGCCAGACCCGCATGGCCGCCTTCGGGTTCAGCGGCCAGCCGGCCGCCGTCGGCCCCGGCACCTCGGCTCCCAGCACGACGTCGACCCCCAGCTCCTCGCGCAGTTCCCGTTCCAGGGCGGCCTCGCACTTCTCCCCCGGCTCCACCTTGCCGCCGGGAAATTCCCACAGGCCGGCCAGGGACGGCGGAGCGCTGCGGCGGGCCGCCAGCATCATGGTCGGCTCAGCGAGGGAGTCAACGATGGCGGCGCCCACCACCTGGATGAGGGCTGCGGGGACGGCGGCGTCTGCTGATGAAGGCACCCGTTGATTCTAGCCGTGCGGTCCTCGGCGGCCGCGCCCGCTGAGAGGCTGGAGCCGGCGCGGTCGGAGGCGAAGGGACGCCGGCACGGCACGTTGTTGGACAGGGCCGGCTGGAGCCGATGCCATACCGCGGTGCCGCAGCCGCTACGCTGATTTGTGCAGCGACGGCAGCGGAGCCGCACTGTCCTCCCCTTCCCCTGACGGTGCCCGGCCCTGCCCTGCCCGCAGGGCCGCCGACCGTGAAAGAAGCCATGTCCCGCCCTGCACCGACCTTGCCCCGCCCCGCGTCCTCCCCTGCCGGCGTCCGCCTTGCCATCTTCGCCCTGGCCGTCGGCGGATTCGCCATCGGCACCACGGAATTTGCCATCATGGGCCTGCTGCAGGAGATGGTGGCCGACCTCGGGGTGTCGGTCCCCGAAGGCGGCGCCGTGATCTCCGCGTACGCCCTGGGCGTCGTTGTCGGCGCGCCGCTGTTGGCCGCGCTTGGGGCACGGCTGCCCCGGAAGAACCTGGCCGTGGGGCTCATGATGCTCTTCACCCTCGGGAACCTGTCCTCGTTCTTCGCTCCGGACTACGGCTGGCTGCTGGTCACGCGGTTCATCTCCGGGCTTCCGCACGGGGCGTTCTTCGGGGTCGCGGCCGTCATCGCCGCTTCCCTCGTGATTCCCACCAAGCGTGCCCAGGCGATCTCGATGGTGATGCTGGGCCTCAGCATCGCCAACGTCATCGGTGTTCCCGCCGCCACCTGGCTGGGACAGACCGCCGGCTGGCGCTGGATGTTCGTGGTGGTCGCCGGGCTTGGCGCGCTCACCGTCGTGCTCACCGCGCGGAGGATTCCCTACGAGGCGGCCCACCCGGACGCGAGCATCCGCCGCGAGCTCGGGGCGCTGCGCCGGGTCCAGGTCTGGCTGGCCCTGCTGATCGGCACTGTCGGCTTCGGCGGCTTCTTCGCCGTCTACACTTACATCTCCCCCACGATGACGGACCTGGCCGGCTTCCCGACGTCGGTGCTTCCGCTCATCGTGGGTCTTTACGGCGTCGGCCAGGTGGCGGGCAACGTGATCGGCGGCTGGGTCGCCGATCGCAACGTGCTGGGCAGCATCTACGCCATCCTGGCCGCGACGGTGCTCATCCTGCTCGGCTATGCCTGGCTGGTCCAGTATCGGATCCCCGCGCTGGTCTTCGTCTTCCTCGTCGGGCTGATCGGCTCGATGCTGGTGCCCCCGCTGCAGACCCGGCTGCTGGATGTCTCCCCCGGAGCGCAGTCGCTGGCGTCGTCGCTGAACCACGCGGCGCTGAACATGGCCAACGCGCTGGGTGCGTTCGTGGGCGGCGTCGTCATTGCCTGGGGCTGGGGATACCGGTCGCCGGCGCTGGTGGGAGCCGGCCTGGCGGTCATGGGCCTGGCCGTGGCGCTGTTCAGCGGACTGCTCGAGCGCCGCCGGTCAGGTGCCCCTGAAGCGGCGGGGCAGGCGGCGGCCGAAGGGTCATCCGCCCGCTCAGCGCAGCGCTAGCGCCGCTGGGCGCGGGCGGAGGCGTAGAGGCACACGGTTGCGGCGGTGCCCACGTTGAGGCTCTCCGCCTCGCCGTAAATGGGTACGGCGACGCGGTGGTCCGCGGCTGCCAGCTCGGCGTCGGACAGGCCCTGGGCTTCGTTGCCGAACAGCCAGGCGGTGGCGTCCTCAAGCCGGGGACCCGAGGCCGGTGCGGTGCCGGCCGGATCCTCGAAGCCGTCATTGCGCACGGAGTCGGCGTCACGGGGCACGAGCCTGCGGAGCGCGGCTTCGTCCTGCAGAGCGTCAAGGTCTGCGCTGCCGTAACCGTCCGCGGCCAGGAGGGTGATGTCGCGGTCGCGCAGCTGCACGGCCAGGGCGTCGAAGTCCTGGCCGGTGATCACCGGAAGGTGGAACAGGGAACCGGCGGTGGACCGCACGGCCTTGGGATTGTGGATGTCAACGCTGCTGCGGGTGAGCACGACGGCGTCCGCGCCGGCCGAGTCGGCCGCGCGGAGGATGGTGCCCGCATTGCCCGGATCCCGCACTTCGCACAGGACGGCGATCAGGCGGGCCCCGGCGTCGAGCACGTCCTCGAGCCGCGGCGCAGGGATGTGGCAGACCGCCACGATGCCCTGCGGGTTGACGGTATCGGCCATGGCGGCGAGGACCTCGTCGGTGGCCAGGCGCAGCGGCACGCCGCGCGCCAGGTCGGCCAGCTCGGGCAGCCGGTCCAGGCAGGCACCGGTCGCGTAGACCTGCGCGACGACGGCCGAGCCGCCGGCGGCCACGGCCGCGCGGTGCGCGGACAGCGCCTCACGGACGGCCTGCGGCCCTTCGGCCAGGAACGTCCCGGTCTTTAAGCGCGACGGGCGCCCGGCAAGCCGCGCCACCTCCTTCACCCGGTCAGCCCGGGGGTTGGAAAGCAGCGGAGCCTGCGGGCGCCCGTCGATGCTCATGCGTTCGAGGACTTAGCCCTGGAACTTCTGGCGGGCTTCGCCGCCTGCCGGCTCGAGGCCGGCGGCCTTGGCGGCCTCAACGGAGTTGAACCAGTACTCGGCAACGGTCTGCTCGTACCAGGTGGAACCCGGAACGTGGTACTTGCCGGTGGCGGCACCCTTGATGACGTAGCCCTCGGGAGCCTCGCCTTCGGAGGCCTTGAAGCCGGCGTCAGCGGCGGGAGCGGCGGGAGCGGCAGCGGTCTTCGGAGCCGGAGCGGCGACAGCGGCAACGGCCGGAGCGGCCTTGGCCGAGGTGTCGGCGGGCAGGGCGTCCTTGGCAACCTGGACCAGGGTGGCGAAAGCGTTGGCGTCGTTGACGGCCAGCTCTGCCAGCATGCGGCGGTCGACCTCGACCTCAGCGGCCTTCAGGCCCTGGATCAGGCGGTTGTAGGTCAGGCCGTTGGCCCGGGAGGCAGCGTTGATGCGCTGGATCCACAGGCGGCGGAAGTCACCCTTGCGCTTGCGGCGGTCGTTGTAGCTGTACACGTACGAGTGCAGCAGCTGCTCCTTGGCCTTACGGACCAGGCGCGAACGCTGGCCCCGGTAGCCCTTGGCGCGCTCAAGAATTACCCGGCGCTTCTTCTGGGCGTTGATCGCCCGCTTCACACGTGCCACGTGCGTACTCCTTATCTGCTGTTCCCGGACCTCTCACGGCAGGGCCGCGGGCGGGAACGAATGGTGATTAGTGGGTGGCGGCTTCCGCCGCCGAAGGAAGAAGGGCTTACTTGCCCAGCATCTTCTTGATGACCTTGGCGTCCGCCGGGGCGACGATCTGGTCGGAGGCCAGGCGGCGGGTCAGGGTGCTGGACTTGTGCTCCAGGTAGTGACGGCGGTTGGCCTGCTGGCGCTTGAGCTTGCCGGAACCGGTGAGCTTGAAACGCTTCTTGGCGCCGCTGTGGGTCTTCATCTTCGGCATGGGAACCGATCTCCTTAATGGTTTCCGCGGCGGACCGCGGGGCTTTGAACGCCCTGGGAGGGGCGTCAGGGTTTACTGAACTGCCAGGCTGGGCCGGCGGAGCAGCGCGGGTGTTACTCCGCGGCGTCCGGCTTGCTCTGGCTGCGCGGGGCGGGTCGGCCACCGGGCTTGGGTGCGCCCTGCGGCTTGGGGCGCGGGGCCGGCTTCATGGCCGAAGGCTTGGGCATCGCGGTGGGCTTCGGAGCCGGCATCGGCTTCGGAGCGGGTGCCGGGGCCGCATCCGCCGCCGGCCGCGGGGCCGGAGCAGCCTTCGGCGCTGCCGCGCGGGGAGCCTGCGCCCTGGGCGCAGCCGCACGGGGAGCCGGCGCCTTCGCGGCGGACTCGGTCCGCGCGGCGCTGGTGGTGCTCCGCTCGGCTTCGGTCCGTGCCGGTGCCTGCGCCGCCGCAGGTGCCTGGGCCGGGGCCGAGGCTGCGGGACGCTGCGGGGCTTCGCCGCTGCCGGTGCCCAGGCGCAGGCCGCCCGGGATCAGGTCGGCCAGGCTCTGCGTCATGGGAGCTTCGGCACCGGAGGTGTCGACGCGGGACGCGCGGCCGCTCTTGGCCTCTTCCTTCTGGGCAGTGCGGCGGGCTTCGGCCTTGGCCTCCGCCTTGTTCTTCAGCGGTCCGATCACCATGACCATGTTGCGTCCGTCGATGCGCGGAGCGGACTCCACGACGCCGACCTCGGCCACGTCATCGGCGAACTTCTGGAGCAGCCGGATGCCCATTTCGGGGCGCTGCTGCTCACGGCCGCGGAACTGGATCATGGCCTTGACCTTGTCCCCGGCGGCGAGGAAGCGGATCGCGTGGCCGCGCTTCGTCTCGTAGTCGTGGGTGTCGATCTTGAGGCGGAACCGGATTTCCTTCAGCACCGTGTTGGTCTGGTTCTTCCGGGCCTCACGGGCCTTGACGGCGGCTTCGTACTTGTACTTGCCGTAGTCCATTAGTTTGCAAACCGGCGGCTTGGCCTGCGGCGCCACCTCGACAAGATCCAGATCGGACTCGGCTGCAAGGCGCAGGGCGTCTTCAATACGCACCACTCCCACCTGTTCGCCGGCCGGCCCTACCAGCCGCACCTCGGGGACGCGGATGCGATCATTGATTCTTGGCTCGCTAATGTTTCAGCTCCTGTTTGTCTGGGTACGGCAGCCGCCTGCAAATGAAGAAGGCCTCCAAATTGCACGCGCAATCGGAGGCCTCTGATCGGCTGCGCCGTCCCTGACGGTGCCTACCCGCGGCGCTTCAAAGGCGAACGCTGGTTCGCCGTGACGCTGGCCGCAGGGCCGACCTGAACCCGGCAACTCCGGCCGAAACGGCTCGGGCTGACGCGGGTGGGAGGAGTCTCCGCTTGCAAACCGGCCGCCGGTCTTCGATGCCCGCAGGGGCACCCGAAAATACCGACGATCGGCTGGTCTGTGACAAGCTTACCAGTATGAGTACCCCACAGAGCAATCCGGCAGGCGGATCCTCCCGCCATGCCTTCCCCGAAACCTCGGAGCCGGCCGGCGATGCAGCCCGCGAAGCCGCCGAGCAGGCAGCGGCTGAGCGCGCCGTCGCCGAGCAGATGCGCGACATCGCCGAGGTGGCCGCCGTCGAAGTCATCACCACCACCGCCGTCCACCTCATGAGCGCGGCGGCTGTCAAGTGCGGCCTGGCCGAAGGCCCGGACGCCGAAGAGCTCAAGGACCTCGACGAGGCCCGCAAGCTGATCACCGCGCTGGCCGGCCTGGTCACCGCCGCGGCACCCGAGATCGGCAGCCAGCACGCCGGCCCGTTGCGTGACGGCCTGCGCTCCCTGCAGCTGGCCTTCCGCGAGGCCTCGGTCATCCAGGATGCTCCGGGCAAGGGCCCGGGCGAGAAGTTCACCGGCCCGGTCAACTGACCCGTTTCACCGTTCCGGCATCCGCTGCCGCCGCCCGCCGGGCGGCGGCAGCGCTGCTTAACCCAGGTGACCGGCCCCGCGTCGACTAGCGCACGGCGGCGGCCCGACGGTGGGCGAGGGCGCGCACCGTCAGCACCAGGCAGCCCATGAGGACCACCAGGCCGCCGGCGAAGGAGAAGCCGGCCCACGGGCCGATCGCGTCGATCGCCAGGCCGGTGGCCGGGGCACCCAGGGCGGTGCCCGAGGTGAGCGCGGAGCCGTACCAGCCCATGGCCTCTCCGCGGCGCTCCTCGGAGACCAGGTCCGCCACCCGCTCCGACGCGGAGGAGAGCACCGGGGCGCAGAGCAGCCCGGGAGCAATCGAGAGCAGCGCCAGGCTGAGAGTGTCGGTGGCGAAGGACATCGGAATGGTGAGCACCGCCATCGCCAGCAGCAGCAGCATGGGCGGAATCCGGCGGTTCATGGCGCCGTAGAGGATGCCGCCGATCGCCGAGGCGGCGCACCAGCAGGCGAAGACGAGCCCGAGCTGGCCGGAGTGTCCCGTGCCTTCGAGCAGAGCCACGATCCCGACGTCGGTCGCCGACAGGAGCAGCCCGGCGCCCGCCGCCACCGTGAAGACCACGGCGACGCTGACGGTCACCCAGGACAGGCCCGCCGGCAGCGCGGAGCGGACCCGGCCGCGCAGGCCCGGACGCCGTTCGCCGCTCAGCGCCAGTTCCGCGCTGGCCTCCCCGATCGACGCGGGGGCGGAGGCGACGACGGCCGCTGCGGCGGCGTCCTGGTCGTCGGCCTCTTCCACCGCGGTCATTGCCGCCGGACTGCGGGTGGGCGGGTTGAACCACATCAGCAGCAGGCCGGCCGCAGCGGTGCAGAGTCCCACGAGGGTCAGGCCGAGGGCGGAGGAGACCTGGGTGGCGATGACCGCCCCCAGTGCCGGGCCCATCATGAAGACCAGTTCCGTGGCGATCGAGTCCACGGCGAACGCCGTGCGCCGCTGCTCCCCTTCGGCCAGCACCCCGAGGGCCTGCCGCACCACCGAGAAGACCGGCAGCGTGAACAGGCCGCCCACCAGGGCCAGCACCAGCACCCACTGGTAGCTCACGTGCGGCACGACGGACCAGATCACGGCTTCGGAGATGACCGAGGGGATCAGGGCCCGGCGCAGGCCGACGGTGTCAACCCGCCGTCCTCGCCACGGTGCTCCCACAGCGATGCCGATGGTGACCAGGGCCGCGACGACGCCGGCTTCGGCGTAGCCGCGGTCCATCGTCATGACGATGTGCAGGGTCAGCAGCACTCCGGCCGCCGAGTGCGGGAAGCGGGCGATCATTCCCACCAGGAGGACCCGGCGGATGGGGGCATGGCGCAGCAGCTGCCCATACAGTTTGAAGTTCACGGCACGTCTTTCCTGGCGGCACTGCCGCCTGGGGTCAGCGCGTGAGTTTCAGTTCGAGTGAATCAACGCGCTCAACGAAATCGGGATGGGCGGCCAGCCGCTGCTGGAGCGTTCCGGCGATGCTGCGCACCGCGTCCGCGTCCAGGCCGGGCGTGAGCCGGAGGATGAGCCTCAGCTCGGGCCCGCTGCCGCCGCCCGGGATTACTGTACCCGCTGCGGTGCGGCTCGCCGTTCCGGGGCCCGCCGTGAGGCGGACGTCCAGCACGGCCGGTTCCTCGGCGGCCAGCGCGCCTACTGTTTCGGCGAGCTGCGGGTCCGCGTACGACGGCGTCCACGGCTTCTGCTGCGCCAGGGCCCAGAGCGCCGGGCGGCGGACGACGAAGGTCACATCCCCGCCCGGATCCAGCACCATCAGCTGCGCCTCTTCTGACACGGCGGACAGCGCCGCGCGGGCCGTGTACGCGGCGACCGGCCGGGCGTCGGGGTGCCAGCGCTGCAGTGCGTCCACGGAGGTGAAGGCCGGAAGGGCCTTGCGGCCGTCCGGTGCGGTGAGGGTCACCAGCGCCATGTCGGCCTGCTTGTCCGAGGTCAGGCCGTCGTGGCCCTCGGCCTCCTCGCCGAGCGTGGCGACGATGGGCACGAACAGCCGCGCGGTGGCCAGCGCCGCGACCACCGCGGTTTCGGAGCCGGTTCCGGCGGCGAGGTCGGCGACGGCGGCCAGGTAGCCGGCGTCGGCGGCGCCGTCGTCCTGGTCGAAGTTGTGCAGCGGGTTCCCGTCGCCGCTGAGGTCGCGCCCCGACCAGGGCCGGCCGGCGGAGTCCGTCGGCCCGCCGGCTGCGGCCAGGGCGGCGGCAATGTGTCCGGGCAGGGCGCGCTCGGCCATGGCCTAGGCCTGGCTCCGCGGACGGCCGGCGACGTCGAGCGCCTGCGGCAGGGTAAAGGCGCCGGCGTAGAGCGCCTTGCCGACGATGGCGCCTTCCAGGCCCAGGGGAACGAGCTCGCGCAGGGCGGCGAGGTCTTCGAGGTTGGAAATACCGCCGCTGGCGACGACGGGGCGTTCGGTGCGCTGCAGCACCTCGCGCAGCAGTTCGAGGTTGGGACCGCGCAGGGTGCCGTCCTTGGTGACGTCGGTGACCACGTAGCGGGAGCAGCCCGCGTCCTCCAGGCGGGCCAGGACCTCCCACAGGTCGCCGCCGTCGCGGGTCCAGCCGCGGGCGGCCAGGGTGGTGCCGCGGACGTCGAGGCCGACGGCGATCGCATCGCCGTAGCGGGCGATGGCGCTGGCGGTCCAGCTGGGGTTCTCCAGGGCGGCGGTGCCCAGGTTCACGCGGCGGGCACCGAGCTCGAGGGCCTTTTCCAGGGACTCGTCGTCACGGATGCCGCCGGAGAGCTCCACCTTGATGTCCAGCTTCTCCACCACGCGCTTGAGCAGCGGCAGGTTGGAGCCGCGGCCGAAGGCTGCGTCCAGATCCACCAGGTGGACCCATTCCGCGCCGTCGTTCTGCCAGGCCATGGCCGCGTCCAGCGGGTCACCGTAGCTGGTCTCGCTGCCGGCCTCGCCCTGGACCAGGCGCACGGCCTGCCCGTCGGCGACGTCGACGGCGGGCAGCAGTTCGAGGATGGGGGTGTCGGAAAGGCTCATCGTTCTCTTTCGATACGGTGCCGGCGGCCCGGAGGGTGCCCGGCGGGGTGGTTGGCGGACCCGGCGGTCAGGCGAGGTCGAGGGTCAGGAAGTAGGCGGCCAGCAGGGCCATGCCGGCCAGCACCCAGAAGCTGATTGATATGAGCTTGGAAAAGCCCTGGGCGCGGAAGGAAATGGCGCCGCCGATCAGCAGCCCTGCCAGGCCCATCAGGATGATGCTCCACATGGCGTCAGTCCAGCGTCTTGATCCAGTTGTCCAGCAGGGCAGCCCCGGCGTCGCCGGACTTCTCCGGATGGAACTGGGTGGCGGACAGCGGCCCGTTTTCCACGGCGGCAACAAACGGGCCGCCGTGCTCGGACCAGGTGACCAGCGGCGGGCGCATGGCCGGCTGGGTCACATCGAAGTCCCACTTCTGCACCCCGTAGCTGTGCACGAAGTAGAACCGTTCGTCCTCGATGCCGGCGAACAGGCGGGAGCCTTCGGGCACCGTGACGGTGTTCCACCCCATGTGCGGCACGACGTCGGCGGCGAGGCGCTCGACGGTGCCGGGCCACTCCCCCATGCCCGGGGTGCGGACGCCGTGCTCCACCCCTTCCTCGAAGAGGACCTGCAGGCCCACGCAGATGCCCAGGACGGGGCGGCCTCCGGCGACGCGGCGGCCGATCATCCGGATCCCGTCGACGTCCTTCAGGCCCTGCATCACCGCGGCGAACGCACCGACGCCGGGGACGACGAGCCCGTCGGCGTTCAGGACGTCGTCCGGCTTGGAGCTGAGCGTGACGTTCGCGCCGGTGCGCTCCAGAGCGCGGACGGCGGAGTGGATGTTCCCGGATCCGTAGTCCAGGACGGTGACGTTGCGGGTGCTCACAGCGCACCCTTGGTGGAGGGGATGCCCTCGACCCGGGGATCGGGCTCGACGGCGGCGCGCAGGGCCCGCGCGAAGGCCTTGAACTGGGCTTCGACGATGTGGTGCGGGTCGCGGCCCCCGAGCACGGTCATGTGCAGGCAGATCTGCGCGTGCAGGGTGATCGCCTCGAACACGTGGCGGGTCAGCGAACCGGTGAAGTGGCCGCCGATCAGGTGGTATTCCTGCCCTGCGGGTTCGCCGGCGTGCACCAGGTAGGGACGGCCGGAGATGTCGACAACGGCGTTCGCCAGCGCCTCGTCGAGGGGAACGGTGGCCTCGCCGAAGCGGCGGATGCCGGCCTTGGTGCCCAACGCTTGGCGCAGCGCCTCCCCCAGCGTGATGGCGACGTCCTCGACGGTGTGGTGGACGTCGATGTGGGTGTCCCCGGTGGCCTGGACCGTGAGGTCGATCAGGGAGTGCTTGGCCAGTGCCGTGAGCATGTGGTCATAGAACGGCACGGACGTGCTGATGTTGGAACGGCCGGTGCCGTCCAGGTCCAGCTCCACGACGACCGACGACTCGCTGGTGCTGCGTTCGAGCCGGGCGGTGCGTCCTGTGGTGGTCTCCACGGTCATGAAAGTCCTTCGAAGTCGGTAGGGGCTGAGAACCAGTCTAGTGCGCGGCGCCGACGCCGGCCCGGCCGGCGTCGTCCTGGGACAGCAGGGCGCGCAGGGCATCCAGGAAGGCGGTGGTTTCCGCTTCGGTTCCGGCGGTGACGCGGAGGTGGCCGGGAATGCCGACGTCGCGGATCAGCACTCCGGCGTCCAGCAGTCCCTGCCAGATGCGGTGCGGCTCGGCCAGGCCGCCGAAGAAGACGAAGTTGGAGTCGGAGGGGGCGGGGGTGAGCCCCAGCGCCGTCAGCTCATCGACGATCCGGTCGCGCTGGCCCTTGATGTCCTCGACGTTGGCGAGCAGCGCGTCGGCATGGGCGAGGGCGGCGTTGGCGGTGGCCTGGGTCAGGGCCGAGAGGTGGTAGGGCAGGCGGACCAGGCGCAGCGCGTCGGTAATCTCCGGGGCCGCGGCCAGGTAGCCGATGCGGGCGCCGGCGAGGGCGAAGGCCTTGCTCATGGTGCGCGAGACGATCAGCCGTTCGCGGCCGGGCAGCAGTTCCAGCGCGCTGGGCGTGCCGGTGTGCGAGAACTCGGCGTAGGCCTCGTCGACGATCACGATGGCGTTGCTTGCCTGGCCCGCCTCGTAGACGGCTTCGACGACGTCCAGGCCCAGCGCCGTACCGGTCGGGTTGTTCGGCGAGCAGAGGAAGACGATGTTCGGTGCGGCGTCGCGGACCTGCGCGGCGGCCGACCCGGCGGTGAGGGTGAAGTCGTCGGTGCGCTTTCCGGACAGGTAGGCGGTGCCGGTGCCGCTGGCCAGCAGCGGGTACATGGAGTAGGTCGGCGGGAAGCTCATGGCGGTCCGCCCCGGTCCGCCGAAGGCCTGGAGGATCTGCTGCAGGACCTCGTTGGAGCCGTTCGCCGCCCAAATGTTGTCGCGGCCCATGCCGTGGCCCAGGTACGCAGCCAGGCGGTCCCGCAGTTCCGTGAATTCACGGTCGGGGTAGCGGTTGAGGCCCGTGGCGGCTTCGGAGACGGCGGCCACGATGGCCTCGCGCACATGTCCGGGCAGGCCATGGGTGTTCTCATTGACGTTCAGCAGGACGGGTACTTCCAGCTGCGGGGCGCCGTAGGGCGAAAGGCCGCGGAGATCGTCGCGGAGCGGAAGGCGGTTGAGTTTGTCCAGCTGTTCAGTCACCCGTCCAGCTTAAGTCCGCAGGCACTGCTGGGGAGAATCCCGGGGCGGGGGGTTACGGCCCTGCGGCTGCAGGGGCTCACGCGCCGCAGCTACCGGGGGCAGATGCAGGTGGTGGTCCGGCCGCTCAGCGGGAGACTGGTACGTAAAGCTGCGCGCCGGCCGGGATGGTGGCTTCCTGCAGGTTGTTCAGCTCCATGATGTCGGCGACGACGGCGCGCGGGTCGCGGCCCGGGACGTAGCGGTCCGCCAGCCCCCACAGCGACTCGCCGGTCTCCACGCTGACCTGCAGCGTGTGGGCGGCCGGGTCCTGCGTCTCGCTGCCGGCGATCGCGGGGGCGGTGAAGAAGGCTGCCAGGAAGATCAGGGCAGCGGTGGCCAGCATGACCGGCAGGCCCACCAGGACCAGGCGGCCGCGGCGGGTCAGGCGCAGCGGGGCAGCGGAACCGGCGGTGGACGACGGCGTGGCGGATAGGCCGGGCTGGAGTGCGAGTGACATGGTTTTCCTTTCCGAACCGCGGGGCCCATCAGGCTCGGGCGGAGCGGTTTCGAAGCTTGTTTCGAAAGTCGAGCCCGCTAAGGGCACTTCACTTTCGAATCTTTGTTCGATCAGCTGGATCCTTTCTAGCACCTGTCTACGAACGTTGTCGAGACTCGCTCGAACAAATGTTTGAAAACAGGGGGCTGCTCCCCTAGCGTTGAGAGCAGCACCGGAAGCTGACAGAAGCGAGTCCATCACCCGCCTCTGACAAAACCGCCGGGAGCCGCGGGCGGGACCGCCGTCCGCACGCTGGAAGAACGCGGCCGGATGCACCGGCCGCCGGCCTGAAGGGAAGCGCCGTGGCACGCAGGACTGTAAGCGGAGGCACCGATGCCTCCACCTCCGGGCGCCCGGCCAAGGGCCTGACTCCCCGCCAGCAGAAGATCCTGGAGACCATCCAGCGGTCCGTCAGCAGCAACGGCTACCCGCCGTCCATGCGCGAGATCGGCGACACCGTGGGGCTGGCCAGCCTCTCGAGCGTGACCCACCAGCTGGGCCAGCTGGAAAAGCTCGGCTACATCCGCCGTGACCCCAAGCGGCCCCGCGCCATGGAGATCCTTACTCCGCTGATGCTTCGGGATGCCGAGCCCGCAAAGCCGGCCGCGCCGGCTGACGCAGACCCGGCTCCCTCCGGCGGCACGGAGGCGGGGAACGTCACCGCCCTGCGGACGGACACCGCGCTGGATACCGCCATGGTTCCCCTGGTCGGCCGCATTGCCGCCGGCGGTCCGATTCTCGCGGACCAGCAGGTTGAGGACATGGTGCCGCTGCCCCGGCAGCTGGTGGGCCACGGTGAGCTGTTCATGCTGCGGGTCTCCGGCGACTCCATGGTCGACGCCGCCATCTGCGACGGCGACTGGGTGGTGGTCCGCCGCCAGCCCACCGCGGAGAACGGTGACATCGTGGCCGCGCTGCTCGATGACGAGGCCACGGTCAAGACCTTCCGCCAGCGCGAGGGCCACACCTGGCTGCTGCCGCAGAACACGCGCTACGAGCCCATCCCGGGCGACCACGCCACGATCATGGGCAAGGTCGTCTCCGTGATGCGGTCGCTGTAGGCGCCCCTGCCGCGCTTCGGGAGGTTTTCGCCCCCGACCAGCGGCGCCGGCATCGGCGCTGCGGTCGGGGGCGTTTGCGTGCGCGCCCCGTCCCGGCCCTATATGGCATCCGAACGGGTCAGCCGTGGCAAGCGGCCAGCGGCTGGGCGTCCTGTCCTCTGCGGAGCATCAGGCCCCGGCGCCGGCCTTTGACGCGGCGGCCAGCCGCTGCAGCGCCTTCAGCACCACGGCCCGGTCGGCGGTCGGCCAGAACGGCGGCAGCGCCGAACGCAGGAAGCCTCCGTACCGTGCCGTGGCCAGGCGCGAGTCCAGCACGGCCACCACGCCCTGGTCCCCCGCTGCACGGATCAGCCGGCCCGCGCCCTGGGCGAGGCGGATCGCGGCGTGCGTCGCGGAGACGCTCATGAACCCGTTGCCGCCGGCGCGGGCCACGGCCCGGCTGCGGGCCGTCATCAGCGGATCGTCCGGGCGCGGGAACGGAATCCGGTCCAGCACGACCAACCGGCACGACGGACCGGGAACGTCCACGCCCTGCCACAGCCCCATGGTGCCGAACAGGCAGGTCCGCTCGTCCTCGGCAAACTGCTTCACGAGCGAGGCCATCGAAGACTCGCCCTGGCACAGGATCGGCACGTCCAGCCGTTTCCGCATCGCCTCGGCGGCCTCTTCGGCCGCCCGGCGTGAGGAGAACAGGCCCAGCGCCGCGCCGTCGGAGGCGGCGATCAGCTCGGCCAGCTCGTCGAGCTGGGCCTCGGAGGTTCCCCGCTCGGGCTTGGGCAGGTCCTTGGCTATGTACAGCATCCCCTGCCGGGGATAGTCGAAGGGGCTGCCGACGTCGGCGCCCTCCCAGGCGGGCGCGCCCGGACCCTGGAGGCCGAGCGCACCGGCCACCGGGCCGAACTCGGAACCAATGGCCAGGGTGGCGCTGGTCAGCACCACGGTGTGCCCGTCGAACAGGTTCTCCCGCAGCTTGCCGGCCACGGACAGCGGGGCGATGTTCAGCGTTGCCGGCGCGTCATCGTCGGGCGGCTGGTAGCCGCCGGAGGGTGAGAAGGTGCTGCTGCGCGAGGCCCAGACGACTTCACCGGATTCGGGCGCGGATTCCAGCCGTTCGCACAGTTCAAGGATCGCCATCAGCCGGGAGCGGGCCATCTGCCGACCGCCGTCGGCGTTGTCCTGCCCGTCCGGCTTCGAATCAGACAGCGCGACGCGGCACGCCTCGCGGACGCGCCCGACGGCCAGCAGCTGGTCTTCGTTCAGCCCCGCGGGCAGCAGCCCGGAGGCAATGCCCTCGATGGCAGCGTCGAAGGCGCGGCCGGCGTCGGCAAGTTCCTGCACGCTGGCGCTGGTGTGCTTGCGGGCCGCGGTCACGGCGGAGCTGATGGTGCCGCCGGAGAGCTGGCCGGTGACCGCTCCGGTGACGCGGTCGGCGAGCTCATGCGCCTCGTCGATGACCACCACGTCGTAATCGGGCAGCACCGCCAGCCCCTCGAAGGCCGCGATGGCCAGCAGGGCGTGGTTGGTGATGACCAGGTCCGCTTCGGCCGCCTTGGCGCGCGCCCGTTCGCTGAAGCACTCTGCGGCCATCGGGCATTTCTGGGCGCCCAGACACTCCATGGAGGTCACGGAGACCTGCCGCCAGGCCCGGTCGCTGACGCCGGGCACCAGCTCGTCGCGGTCCCCGGTCTCCGTCTCCTCGACCCATTCGTGCAGGCGCTGCACGTCGCGGCCCAGCGCGCTTACCGGGCCGGTGCCGCGGGCGGGGTGGCCGACGGCGTTTTCCTCGCCCAGCACGAACAGCGCGCCGGGGTCGTCTTCGTCGGGAAAGCCGCCGCCGGTCTTGTGCAGGCAGACGTAGTTGCTGCGGCCCTTCAGCAGCGCGACGTCGACCGGGCGGGGCAGCTCCGGCTCGAGGGCCCCCAGCAGGCGGGGCAGGTCACGGCCGACGATCTGCGCCTGCAGCGCGAGCGTGGCCGTGGAGACCAGCGCCGGTTTCTCGCTTTCCACCGCATGGGCCACCAGCGGCACCAGGTACGCCAGCGACTTGCCGGTGCCGGTGCCGGCCTGGACCAGCAGGTGGCGGCGGGATTCGATCGCCTCCGCCACCTGCCGTGCCATCTGGTGCTGGCCTTCGCGGTTCTGCCCGCCCATCGCCTGGACGGCGGCGTCGAGCAGCGCGAGGACCTTCTCGGGGCGCTGCTTAGCCATGGGTGGTGAAGGGCTCCAGTTCGGGAGCCAGTCCTTCCCGAACCATGACGCGGAGCCTAGTGCCCTCTTCGACGTGGTCCATGGACAGGATCTCGGTGTCCTGGCTGTGCAGCCGGGACACCACGTCGCCGCGGTCGTAGGGAACCAGCAGCTCCAGCTCCACGGCGGGCCGCGGGATGGAGGCCGAGATGGTTTCGAGCAGTTCGTCGATGCCTTCACCGGTCCGAGCCGAAACCACCACGTGCCGGCGTTCGCGCTGCCGCAGCCGCTCGAGCACGAACGGATCGGCGGCGTCGGCCTTGTTGAGCACGATGATCTCCGGCACCTTGCGGGCGTCGACCTCGGCGAGGACCTCACGGACCGCCGCGATCTGGCCTTCCGGATCCGGATGCGAGGCATCCACCACGTGCAGGATCAGGTCGGCGTCGGCGACCTCCTCCAGCGTCGAGCGGAAGGCCTCGACCAGCTGCGTGGGCAGCGACCGCACGAAACCGACGGTGTCGGCCAGCGTGTAGCCCAGCCCGTCGGGGGTCTCGGCCCGGCGGATGGTCGGGTCCAGGGTGGCGAACAGGGCGTTCTCCACCAGCACCCCGGCGTTGGTCAGCCGGTTCAGCAGCGAGGACTTGCCCGCGTTGGTGTAACCGGCGATCGCCACCGAGGGCACCGCGTTGCGCTGCCGGTTGGCCCGCTTGGTTTCCCGGGCGGGCTTCATGGCGGCGATTTCGCGGCGCAGCTTGGCCATCCGGTTGCGGATCTTCCGCCGGTCCAGCTCGATCTTGGTTTCACCGGGACCCCGGGAGCCCATGCCGGCGCCGGCCGAGCCGACCTGGCCGCCGGCCTGCCGGGACATCGATTCGCCCCAGCCACGCAGGCGCGGCAGCAGGTACTCCAGCTGCGCCAGCTCGACCTGGGCCTTGCCCTCGCGGGACTTGGCATGCTGGGCGAAGATGTCCAAAATCAGCGCGGTGCGGTCAATGACCTTGACCTTGACGATGTCCTCCAGCCCGCGGCGCTGCGACGGAGACAGCTCACTGTCCACGATCACGGTGTCGGCGCGGGTGGCCATCACGATGTCCTTGAGTTCCTGCGCCTTGCCCGAGCCCAGGAACGTGCCGGGGTCCGGCTTCAGCCGGCGCTGGATGATGCCGTCGAGCACCTCGGAGCCTGCGGTTTCGGCCAGGGCCGCCAGCTCGCGGAGCGAGTTCTCGGCGTCGGCGGATGTCCCTTCGGTCCACAGTCCGGCCAGGACCACGCGCTCCAGGCGCAGCTGCCGGTATTCGACCTCGGTGACGTCTTCAAGTTCGGTGGAGAGGCCGGCGACGCGGCGCAGGGCGCGCCGTTCCTGCAGGTCCTGCTGCTCACCGTCGTAGTCGGAATGCTCCTGGCCTGGTTCATCCAGTGCCTGGGCCCGACCGTGCTTCGCTGTGGCGCCGTTCGGCCCGGCCGCAGCCTTGGCCTCCACAGCGCTGTCCTTCGCGAGGATCCTGTCGATTACCCCCTGGATTTCCTCCGGAGACAGCTCCGGGGACGAGGCGACAGGACGGGAATTATTGGTCATGGTCTCCTTTAGGATTCGTTACACACCATCCTAGGCCAGAGCCTGTCGATGTGCCTGTTGTGGTCAACGTCGCGCAGCGCCATTTTCTTCCCGTCCTCAGCCGGTGGCAAGGGCGCACTAGGCTTGGGGATTATGGGTTCAGAGCACTACTTCAGTTCGCAGCCGTCCGGGCCGGAAACGCGCCGGCGGATCAGCGTGGTCCTCGACGGCGCGGAGCGCACCGTCCAGACGGCCGGCGGCATCTTCTCCCCCGACGGCGTGGACAAGGGCACTGCCGTCCTGCTTGCCGAGGCGCCTGCACCCGCAGCCGACGGCGTGCTGCTGGACATCGGCTGCGGCTGGGGGCCGATCGCGCTCACCCTCGCCCTGAAGTCTCCGGCGGCGCAGGTGTACGCCGTGGACGTCAACGAACGCAGCCTGGGCCTCACCCGTGACAACGCCGCGGCTCTCGGCCTGGACAACGTGCGCGCCTGCCTGCCCGAGGACGTTCCGGGCGAACTGCGCTTCGACACCATCTGGTCCAACCCGCCCATCCGCATCGGCAAGGAGGCGCTGCACGCCCTGCTGCTGCAGTGGCTGCCGCGGCTCGCGCCCGGGGGCAGCGCCTGGCTGGTGGTGCAGAAGAACCTGGGCTCGGACAGCCTGCAGAAGTGGCTGGCAGGCGAGCTGGGCGCCGGCTACGCGGTGTCCCGCTACGCGACCGACAAGGGCTTCCGCGTGCTGCAGGTGGAGCGCACCGCGGCCTGACAGGGGCGGGTCAGAGCACCGTTCCGCGGGCCACCAGCACGGCGGGGCCGCTGAGCTCAACGTGCTCGCGGCCGTCAGGGCCGGGGAGGAAGCGCACGCCCACCGTCCCGCCGGGCACGTCCACCGACCAGGCGTCGGGCGCTCCGGCGCCGGCCCAGAACCGGGTCGCGACGGCGGCGGCGCAGGCCCCGGTGCCGCAGGACAGGGTCTCCCCCACGCCGCGCTCGTGCACGCGCATCGTCACCTGGCCGATGCCCTCGACCACGAGCGGTTCGGCCGGCACCACGAACTCCACGTTGGTGCCGTCCTCCGGCTCCGGAGAGACCGAGGGCGCGCGGGTGAGGTCGGTGGCGGACAGCTCGGCCAACTCCGCCAGCGCGACGACGGTGTGCGGGTTGCCCATGCTCACGGACAGTCCCGGGCGCGGCACCTCGAGGCCGCCGGCGTCGACCACGGTGTCCATGGCCTTGGCGGCGGCGTGGTCGGGATAGATGAACTCCCACGGCCCCATGTCGACCGCGTATCCGCCGGCGACGCGGGTCACCAGCTTGACGCCCGCGCGGGTGCCGATCGGCAGCACGGCGCCTTCGGGCAGCACGGCCAGCCCTTCCTCGATCAGGAAGTGCACGAACACCCGCACCCCGTTGCCGCACATTTCCGAGATGCTGCCGTCGGAGTTGCGGTAGTCCATGAACCACTCGGCCTGCGGCTCCGTCTGCAGCAGCGCCTGGCCCTCGGGCAGGTGGCGGGAGGGTACGGCGCGGATGAAGCCGTCGGCTCCCAGTCCGAGCCGGCGGTCGCACAGCGCCGCGGTTTCGGCCGCGGTGAAGTCCCGGGCGCCCTCGGGGTCGGCGACGAGCAGGAAATCGTTGCCGGTGCCGTGGCCCTTGGCAAACACGGTGCCGGCCAGCGAGGCGGGCAGGCCGGAGGCGGACAGCGGCTGGGTGGAAAGGGTGCTCACCGTTCCAGAATAGCGGTGACAGCGCTCTCTGCCTGCGCCGCCAGCGCGGGATCGTCGTGGGCGAACCACTGGATCCGCTCGTCGGCGCGGAACCAGGTGAGCTGCCGCCGGGCGAACTGCCGGGTCGCGACGACGGTCTGTTCGGCGGCCTCGGCCACGGTTGCCTCGCCGTCGAGCACCTGCAGGAACTGGGCGTAGCCCAGTGCGCGCGACGCCGTCCGGCCGCTGCGCAGCCCGCGTGTGTCCAGGGCGCGCACCTCCTCCGGCAGGCCGGCGTCGACCATCCGCTGCACCCGGTCAGCGAGCCGGACGTGCAGCACCGGGCGATCCACGCTCAGCCCGATCTGCAGGGCGGGCTGGAAGTACTCGCGGCGGGGCATGTAGGAGCTGAACGGGCGGCCGGTGAGCCGGTGGACCTCCAGCGCGCGGACCACCCGCCGTGCGTCGCCCAGCCGCTCCGCCGACACCGGATCGACGGCGGCCAGGCGGGCGCGCATCGCCTCGAGCCCGACGGCGGCGAGCTCGTCCTCGAGCACCCGGCGCACCCGGGGGTCGGTGCCCGGAAACTCCAGCACGTCCAGGGCAGCGCGCACGTACAGGCCCGATCCGCCGACCAGGATGGGCAGCCGGCCGCGGGAGCGGATCTCATCGACCGCCCGGCGGGCCTGCGCCTGGAACGCGGAGACGCTGGCCTCCTCGGTGACCTCCATGATGTCCAGCAAATGATGGGGCACTCCGCGGCGTTCGGATTCGGGAATCTTGGCGGTGCCGATGTCCATTCCGCGGTAGAACTGCAGGGCGTCGGCGTTGATCACCTCGCCGTCCAGGCGCAGCGCCAGTTCGACGCCGAGGTCGGATTTGCCGGATCCGGTGGGGCCGACGACGGCGACCACCGGCAGCCGCTGCGCGGCGGCGTCGGGCCCGGCCGCGGCGCGTACGGGCGCCGGCGCGGGGACGGGTTCGTCCATGCCTAGCGGCGCACGGGCAGCGTCGGCATGCCCAGCGAGACGCCCTTGCCGCTGCCGGTACCGGGGGCGGGCACGCCGCAGGATTCAGCCTGCGCCCGGTCCCAGGCGTCGCCGGCACGGGAGCGGCGGAGCTTGTAGTCAGCGGCGGTGGCCGGATCGGAGATCAGGTGGAACCCGGCGGATGCCGTGATCGGCACGGTGACCAGGTCCCCCGGGCGCGGGGCTTCGGCGCCCTCGGGCACACTGAAGTGGACCAGCCGCTGGTCCGGGGCCCGGCCGGAGAGCCGGCCGGTCTCCTCGGCCTTGCGGCCGGAGGCTGCGGTGGCCATGACCTCCACGGTGCGGCCGACCTGCTTGGCGTTTTCCTCGGCGCTGATCCGGTCCTGCAGGGCAACCAGGCGTTCGAAGCGCTCCTGCACCACGGCCTTGGGCAGCTGGTCCGCCAGCTCCGCGGCGGGCGTGCCGGGCCGCTTGGAGTACTGGAAGGTGAAGGCGGTGGCGAAGCGGGACTGCTCGACGACGTCGAGCGTGGCCTGGAAGTCCTCCTCGGTTTCGCCCGGGAAGCCGACGATGATGTCGGTGGAGATGGCCGCGTGCGGCATCCGCTCACGGACCTTGTCCAGGATCCCGAGGAACTTCTTCGAGCGGTAGGACCGCCGCATGTCCTTAAGCACCTTGTCGGAGCCGGACTGCAGCGGCATGTGCAGCTGCGGCATCACGTTGTGCGTCTCGGCCATGGCTTCAATGACGTCGTCGGTGAAAGCGGCCGGATGCGGGCTGGTGAAGCGGACGCGTTCCAGGCCTTCGATGTCGCCGCAGGCGCGCAGCAGCTTGGCGAACGCACCGCGGTCGCCGAATTCGACGCCGTAGGAGTTCACGTTCTGGCCCAGCAGAGTGACCTCGATGGCGCCGTCGTCCACCAGTGCTTGGATTTCGGCGAGAATCTCGCCCGGGCGGCGGTCGCGCTCCTTGCCGCGCAGCGAGGGCACGATGCAGAAGGTGCAGGTGTTGTTGCAGCCCACGGAGATGGAGACCCAGCCCGAGTGCACGGAGTCCCGCTTGGTGGGCAGCGTGGAGGGGAAGACCTCCAGGGATTCGAGGATCTCCAGCTCGGCCTTGGAGTTGTGTCGGGCCCGGTCCAGCAGGGCCGGCAGCGAGCCGATGTTGTGGGTGCCGAAGACGGCGTCCACCCACGGCGCCTTGCGCAGGATGGTGTCGCGGTCCTTCTGCGCCAGGCAGCCGCCGACGGCGATCTGCATGCCCGGGCGGGACTCCTTCACCGGAGCCAGCAGGCCCAGGTTGCCGTAGAGCTTGTTGTCCGCGTTCTCCCGCACCGCGCAGGTGTTGAACACGACCAGGTCCGCCTGGTCGCCGTCTGCGGGCACATATCCGGCGTCTTCCAGCAGACCGGAGATGCGCTCGGAGTCGTGCACGTTCATCTGGCAGCCGAAGGTACGCACCTGGTAGGTGCGCGGATGCTCGGCGGCCTGTTCCTGCGGGGCGGAGGTAACTGTCAAACTCACCCTCCTAGGGTACGTCCCCGGCAGCGGTGCCGCGGACATCGGACGGGCCCTTTCGCCGCCGGCGGCACAGCCGGAGGGACGGCCGCAGCGGCTAGTACCAGTTGTTGGCGTAGTGGAAGTTCAGAGCCGAGCAGGGGCTGCCGTAGCGGGACTGGATGTAGGTCAGTCCCCAGCGGATCTGTGTCTGCGGGTTGGTGAGCCAGTCAGGGCCCGTGGAGGCCATCTTCTCGGCCGGCAGCGACTGTGCGATGCCGTAGGCGCCGCTGCCGGCATTCGTGGCGGAGGTGAGCCACTCGGATTCCTTGGTCCAGAGCGCGTCCAGGCAGGTCATCTGGGACGCGTCCCAGCCGTATCCGGCCAGGGCGCCGGCTGCGTAGGCCTTGGCGGCCGCCGGGTCATCCACCGGGACGGCGGCCGCGGCGGCCTCCGTGGCGGCGGCTTCGGCGGCTACCCGCTCCGCCGCCGCTGCTTCGTCCGCGGCGGCCCTCTCGGCGGCGGCTGCTGCGGCCTCGGCAGCGGCCCGTTCCTGGTCGGCGGCAGCGGAGGCATCGGCCGGTGCGGCTTCGGTCTCCGCGGGCCGGGCACCTGGGTCCGTGTCTGTGTCTGTAGCCGCGCCGTCAGCCGTCGGGGCGGCGGCCGCCTCGGAGGCGATGCCGACCGGCTCCGGTGCAGCGGTTTCGGAGGCGGCCGGCGACGCCACGGCCGCGGCCAGCGAAAGCGCCACGGAAGAGCGCAAGTCCTCGCCGGCGATGGCGCTGCCGACGCCGGTCACGGCCACCACCGCGCCCAGCCCCAGGGCTGCCGCAGCCTGCACCCTGCGGGCACGACGGCGGCGTCGGCGCTCGGCAGCGGCCTCGCGCCGGGAGGACGGCCGCGCGGGCTGGGCGGAGCCGGCGGGCACGGCGGGCGGGGCGGGGACGGCGGGCGGGGCGGGGACGGCGGGCACGGCGGGCGGGGCGGGGACGGCGGAGCTGCGGCTCCGGGAGCCGGGGGTCGGATCCGGTTCGTGTGAGGGGCCGGACGCCCTGTCCTGCAGGGCGGACGGGCGCTCCGGACGGGCCGGTGCGGACAGCGGGGACGGATGCGGTGAGGTCACAAGCGCGAGACGCTACCGGCCGTTTCTGGGAGAAGTCTCAGAACGGTAACGGCACGGAAACCGGGCCCGGCGGCCCGGAACAGGCGGTTCAGTACCAGTTGTGGCGCTCGGAGTGGGCCCACGCGCCGCACGGGCTTCCGTAGCGCCACTTGATGTAGTCCAGCCCCCAGTTCACCTGCGTGCGGTAGTTGGTCCGCCAGTCGTCTCCGAAGACCGACATCTTGGAACCGGGTAGGGACTGGGGAATGCCGTAGGCCCCTGACGAGGGGTTATGCGCGCTCGTTCGCCAGTTGGACTCCCGGTTCCACAGGTCGACGAGGCAGCGGAACTGGCCCTGGTCCCATCCGAAGCCGCCCATCCTGGACGATGCGTAGGCCTGGGCACCCGCGGGGTCGTCCACCACCGGCGCAGGGGCCGGAGCCGGAGGCGCGGCCGGCGGCGGGGCCGGCTGCGGAGCCGGGGCCGGAGCCGGGTCCGCAGGCGCGGGCGGCGTCGGCGGCGTGGGAAGAATCACGGTCGGAGGCTGCTCGGGTGCGGGCTTGGGCGGTGCGATGGCTTCGGGCCTGTCCTGCTGTCCCCGGCCGGCCTCCTGCGCCTGGTCACGTGCCGCCTGCGCCGCCTGCTCCTGCTGTTCCCGGAACGATTCCTCGGCCCGCTGCCGGCGGAGCCGTTCCGCTTCCTCGGCGGCGGTGGTCTCGCGCAGCGCGGCCAGCTGGTCGAGCATGACGGCGGCCTGCTCACGCCCCTCGACGACGGCCGCATCCGCCGCAGCCGCAGCCGCCTGTGTCTCGGTCAGGGCGGCCCGGGCTTCGCCGGACAGCCGCTCGTGTTCGCTGCGTGCCTGCTCCTGCTGTTCCCGCAGGCTCTCCGCAATGTCGGCAACGGAGCGGGCTTCGGCATAGACGCGGCCGGCACGGTCGGTGACCCGATACAGGGCGCCGATCGCCTGGAGGCTGTCTCCGCCGGGTTCGGTCTCGAGGAGCAGCCCGAGGGTGCTGTCCGCTCCGCCGTTCTTGTAGGTATGGGCGGCGAGGGCCCCGACCTGCCGGGACAGTTCGCGGGAGCGGGCTTCGGCGGCGGCCTGCCGTTGCTCCAGCTCCGCGACCCGTTCCTCGGCGGCGGCGAGGTCGGATTGGATGAGGGCGTACTCGGAGGAGGCGGCGACCGCTGCGTTTCCGAGGGCGCCGGCTTCTTCCTCGAGCTCGAGGAGAGAGGCTTCAAGCCGGCCTGCGTGCTCGGCAACGGCGGCGTCGTCGCCGATGGCCTGTTCGATCTGGTCCCAGGTGAGCGCGTCCTGCGCAGCAGCGGGGGAAGCCGCGAGCAGGGCTGCGGCAAGGATGCCCGCAGCGGCCGCTGCCTGGACCGGCAGCAGTCCCTTTGTCATTCGCCCCATGGGCCTCATCTTTAACATCGCGAGCGTTAGCTTACTTCAGCGCTGCGGCTCGCGGGCAGAGCGATGATAACAGCGGGATACCGATTGTTTTGGCCGTCAGAATTCGGCCTCGTCGGCCCCTTCGAGTTCGTCTCCGATCGCTTGCCCAACGGCCCGATAAGCCAGACCAGGCGGATAGCCGCGCCTGGCCAGCATGGAGACCAGCCGGCGGGTCTGCCTGTCCTTCTGGTCGCGGTCGGTGAGGTCGATCCGGGCGGGAAGCCGGCGCCGGGCCAGCTCGACAGCGGCCTGGTATTCATCGTCGTCGTCGATTTCAGCCAGGGCCTCGTCGGCCAGGTCTCCCGTGATGCCCTTTTCGCTCAGTTCCCTGCGCAGCGCGCCCCGGGCAAGGCTGCGGGTCCGGGAGCGGCTGCGCACCCACATCCGGGCAAACTCGGCGTCGTCGATGAGCCGGACCTCTTCGAAGCGGTCCAGCACGGCTGCAGCGACATCAGCGGGAATCTGCTTTTCTGCGAGCTTGTCCGCCAGCTGTCGGCGGCTGCGGGCCGCCCCGGTGAGCTGCCGCAGGACAATCGAACGGGCCTGCTCGTAGGGGTCCTCCGAGGGCCCTGCGGCTCCGCCGCCCTTGGACGAGCCGCGGTCCTCGGCGCCGGCCCCCTTCCGCCGGCTCCGCTCCGTCCGGGATCCGCCCCTGCCCTTGGAGCCGCGCCGGCCCGTGGCCCCGGGCCACCCGTCGTCCTCCCCGTCCGGCAGGAACTCTCCGCTGCGCTCACCCGTGTCCGGTTCCGCGGTGTGCGGCGCGTCCGGGGGCTCGGCGTTGTCCCTGGCGGGTCGGTTTCGTGTTCGGGCAGGTGACGGCGAAGCCGCCCCCGGGTCGGGAGCGGCTTCGTCGGCCAGCAGGGAATTCCAGTCAGCCACGGGCGCCTGCCGTCAGTCCCCGACGGCCTTCAGCTTCGGCTCGGCGTCGGATTCCGGCGTCGGGTCGATGCCGACCTTCTCGCGGAGGCGGCGCTCGATTTCGTCGGCGAGCTCCGGGTTGTCGTGCAGGAAGCGGCGGGCGTTTTCCTTGCCCTGGCCCAGCTGGTCGCCGTCATAGGTGAACCAGGCACCGGACTTCTTCACCAGCCCGTTCTCCACGCCCATGTCGATCAGGCCGCCCTCGCGGGAAATGCCCTGACCGTAGATGATGTCGAACTCGGCCTGCTTGAAGGGCGGGGCCATTTTGTTCTTGACGATCTTGGCGCGGGTGCGGTTGCCGACCGGGTTGCCGCCCTCCTTGAGGGTTTCGATGCGGCGCACGTCGATGCGGACCGAGGCGTAGAACTTCAGCGCCTTGCCGCCGGTGGTGGTCTCGGGGCTGCCGAAGAACACGCCGATCTTCTCGCGGAGCTGGTTGATGAAGATGGCCGTGGTCTTGGTCTGGTTCAGGCGGCCGGTGATCTTCCGGAGTGCCTGGCTCATCAGGCGGGCCTGCAGGCCGACGTGGCTGTCACCCATTTCGCCCTCGATTTCGGCGCGGGGCACCAGCGCGGCCACCGAGTCGATGACGATGATGTCCAGCGAGCCGGAGCCGACCAGCATGTCCATGATCTCCAGGGCCTGCTCGCCGGTGTCCGGCTGGGAGACCAGGAGGGCGTCGACGTCGACGCCGAGCTTGCGCGCGTATTCGGGATCGAGGGCGTGCTCGGCGTCGATGAACGCAGCGATGCCGCCGTTTTTCTGGGCGTTGGCTACGGCGTGCAGGGCGACGGTGGTCTTGCCGGAGGATTCCGGCCCGTAGATCTCCACGACGCGGCCGCGCGGCAGGCCTCCGATGCCGAGGGCGATGTCCAGGGCGATGGAGCTGGTGGAAATGGTTTCGATGGGAGCACGGGTATCGTCTCCCAGCCGCATGATGGAGCCCTTGCCGAACTGCTTGTCGATCTGGGCGAGGGCGGCTTCTAGCGCCTTGGCGCGGTCTGCAGGAGCAGGCATTCTTCACCTCGTTGAGTGTGGCTGTGGGGGATGGCTTAATCCTCTGCCACAACCGTAAGCGGAGGCACTGACAAAACCTGTGCCGAGCCGCCCTTGTGGATATTCGATCGCGTCCGGAGGGGTGCCGGTTACGATGTGATCGTACCGGGGTCCGAACAAATATTCGAACCCATCTGTCGGCGTGTCTAGTTGGCGGGCTTGATGTCCCGGCCCAGCCGACGTTCCTGCGGAACGTCCTGCATTTCGCAGACGGCCAGCCAGACAGCCTTGGCGTCCGCTCCGCGCTTCAGCGCTTCGGCCGCCGTGACTCCCCCGACTGCACCGAGGACCAGGTCACCGGCGAGGACCCGGGAGTAGGCGGGCCCGAATTCGTCGTCCATGAGCCGCCAGAAATCGCTGATGCGCATGCCTCCATGCTCTCACGCACCCGCGATGCCCGGCAGGGTCCTCCAGCCACGCGGGTGCCGCCGCCGCCTGCTCCCCTGTCCCTCACGTCGGCCTAGACTTGGAGGATGAGCATTGCAGGCGGCGGAACGCCGGGCGAGGATCCGGTGGAGTCACTGGAACATCAGCTGAGCCTGCTCTGGCGGCGGGCGCGGTCCAACTCGCACCGGATCGCCCGGCTGGTGCACCCGGATATGGAGTCCTCCGCGTACGGCCTGCTGGTCCTGCTGCAGCGCTGCGGGGCCATGCGGCTGACGGACCTCGCCGCGGAGATCGGCGTCGGCAAGCCGTCGGTGAGCCGCCAGGTGGTCATGCTGGAAAAGCTTGGACTGGTGCGCCGCGAGGCCGACCCCGACGACGGGCGGGCCCAGGCGATCAGCCTCACCGGGGAAGGTACCCGCCGCCTCGCCGCCGTGCAGCAGGCGCGCAAGGGACACTTCCGCGAACTGTTGGCCCACTGGCCGCAGGACGACATCACCCAGCTGGCCCAGCTGCTGGACAAGCTCAACCGCTCCTACTCCGTGGCGGCGGGGCCCGCCGGGCAGCCGCCGGCCAGCGGCGGCACCGAAGGTAAGTAGCCCGGAACGCAGTTTGGCCCCGCCGCTTCCGACGGGGCCAAACCCGTAAGGCTGTTAACGGCGGCCGGTCAGGCCGCCGTGGTGGATTTAGGGGGTTCGGGCGAGGTCCCGGGCCATGTCCTCCGGAAACTCACGGGCGAACTCCCGCGAGAACTCGGTGGGGACGGTATCGGGGATTGCCACGCCCTCGGCGCTGGCCACCCGGTCGCTGACCTCTCGAAGCATCAGGGACAGGGGAACATCGAGCGCGCCGCAGATAGACGAAAGGAGCTCCGAGGAGGCCTCTTTCTGGCCCCGCTCCACCTCGCTGAGGTAGCCGAGGGAAACCCGGGCGCTGTGCGAGACCTCGCGCAGGGTGCGACCCTGGCGCTGACGGACGTCACGGAGGACGTCACCGATCTCGTGACGAAGAACTACCATCTTGCGCTCCTTTGGCTCCCGGTGTGCTTCTTCCGCCAACCCTACATCCCGCCAGCGTACAACGCCGTTCACGGATACGGGCTGCTTGACCATCTGATTCGTTCCTGCTCCCTCTGGGTTCGGTCTGCGTGTTTTCGCCGCAGAACGTTTTTCGATCCTAAACCGGAAACCTTGGGGGTTCCTGATACCTACAACCGGGCCGTGACGGGATTTGTTCCCGGTCCGGGGCCCCGCTGCGCGGGGCCTCAGCGTTGGGACCGCGCCACGTGCCCGCCCAGCATGGCCAGCGCCTGCGCGCAGGCCTGCGCCCGGATTTCGGCCCGGTCTCCGGTAAACCGAAAACCGCGCGAAATGCTTCCCGCACCGTCCGCAAGGCCGATGAACACCGTGCCCACCGGCTTGCCGTCGTGCGGTTCCGGCCCTGCCGCCCCCGTCGTGGAGACGGCGATATCGGCGTGCAGCCGGCGCCTGGCGCCGGCGGCCATCTGGCGGGCCACCTGCGCGTCGACCGAGCCGGCCCGTTCCAGCACGTCGGCCGAGACGCCGAGCATGGAGGCCTTCACCTGGCTGCTGTAGGCGACGACGCCGCCGAGCAGTACGGCCGAGGCACCGGGCACATCGGCGAGGGCCGCCGCCACCAGGCCGGCCGTCAGGGACTCGGCCGTGGCCACGGTCAGGGACTGCCCGCGGCAGGCGTTGATGATCTGTTCAGCCGCGCTGCTCATCGCCGCACCGCGGAGCGGCGCAGCCGGACCGCCTGCACCACATAGTCGAGGCCGGTCACCACCGTGATGACGACGGCGGCCGCCATCACCGTCGCGCCGATCCACCAGGCCCAGGCTCCCAGCCACGCAGTCAGCGGCAGCAGCAGCAGGAAGATGGCCAGCGTCTGCACAACCGTCTTGAGCTTCCCGCCGCGCGAGGCGGCCATGACGCCGTAGCGGATGACGACGAAGCGCATCACCGTGATCCCCAGTTCGCGGACCAGGATGACGATGGTGACCCACCACCACAGCTCGCCCAGGATCGAGAGCATCACCAGTGCGGAGCCGATCAGCAGCTTGTCCGCGATGGGATCGGCGATCTTGCCGAAGTCGGTGATGAGGTTGCGGCTGCGGGCCAGGTCGCCGTCGAGCTTGTCGGTATAGATCGCCACCGCGAAGGTGGCGACCGCCAGCCAGCGGAACAGGCCGTCGCGGCCGTCGTCGGCCACCAGGAACCCAACGAACAGCGGAACCATGAGGATCCGCACGATGGTCAGGACATTGGCGATGTTCAGGGTCTTGGCCCCGCCGGCGGAAGAAGTGCTCACGTCCTTAGACTAACTGCTGCATCCGGTCAGCGCCCGGTCAGGCTCCAGGCATCTTCGGATCCGTCGTCATCGGCGCCGTCGTGATACTCCACGGCCTGCGGCCGTGCCTCCAGGTCCGCCTGGACCAGGTCCACCGGCCCCTCCCCCTCATCACCGAAACCATGGTTGGCGTTGGCGTTGTCGGCCAGCGCCGCGGCCTCGGCGCCTCCGCCGGCCGGCTCCTGCCCGCTGATCGCGGCCAGGGTGGCGGCGAGGTCGTCCGGTTTGACCAGCACGTCGCGGGCCTTGGATCCCTCGGAGGGCCCGACGACGCCGCGGGACTCCATCAGGTCCATGAGCCGGCCGGCCTTGGCGAACCCCACCCGCAGCTTGCGCTGCAGCATGGAGGTGGAACCGAACTGCGTGGTGACCACCAGCTCAGTGGCCTGCAGCAACAGGTCCAGGTCGTCTCCGATGTCGTCGTCGATCTGCTTCTTCGGCGCCGAGACGGTCACGTCCTCGCGGTACACGGCCCCGAGCTGGCCCTTGACGTGGTCCACCACGCGGTGGATCTCGGATTCGGTGACCCAGGCCCCCTGCACACGCATCGGCTTGCTGGCGCCCATGGGCAGGAACAGGGCGTCACCCTGGCCGATCAGCTTCTCGGCGCCGGGCTGGTCCAGGACCACGCGGGAGTCGGTGACGGACGACGTCGCGAACGCCATCCTGGAGGGCACGTTGGCCTTGATCAGACCGGTCACGACGTCGACGGAGGGGCGCTGCGTGGCCAGGACGAGGTGGATGCCGGCGGCACGGGCCAGCTGGGTGATGCGCACGATGGAGTCTTCGACGTCGCGCGGGGCGACCATCATCAGGTCGGCGAGCTCGTCGACGATCACCAGCAGGTACGGGTAGGGCTTCACGACGCGCTTGGACCCGGCCGGCGGCACCACCTTGCCGTTGCGCACGGCCTTGTTGAAGTCGTCGATGTGCTTGAACCCGAAGTTCGCCAGGTCGTCGTAGCGGGTGTCCATTTCCCGGACCACCCACTGCAGGGCCTCGGCGGCCTTCTTCGGGTTGGTGATGATCGGGGTGATCAGGTGCGGCACGCCCTCGTAGGCGGTCAGCTCCACGCGCTTGGGGTCCACCATGATCATCCGCACCTCGTCGGGGGTGGCGCGCATGAGGATCGAGGTGATCATCGAGTTCACGAACGAGGACTTGCCCGCGCCGGTGGCGCCGGCCACCAAAAGGTGGGGCATCTTGGCCAGGTTCGCGACGACGAAGCCGCCTTCGACGTCCTTGCCGACGCCCATGACCATCGGGTGCTCGGTGCGGCGGGCGTTGCCCGAGCGCAGCACGTCGCCCAGCGACACCGTCTCGCGGTCGGTGTTCGGGATTTCGATGCCGATCGCGGACTTGCCCGGAATGGGCGACAGGATGCGCACGTCGGAGCTGGCCACCGCGTAGGCGATGTTCTTCGACAGGGCGGTGACGCGCTCGACCTTGGTCCCCGGGGCCAGTTCGATCTCGTACCGGGTGACGGTCGGGCCGCGGGAGAAGCCGGTGACCTTCGCGTCGACGTTGAACTGGTCCAGCGTGGAGGTCAGGGCGGCGACCACTGCGTCGTTGGCCTCGGAGCGTTCCTTGGCCGGCGGGCCGGCGGGCAGGAAGTCCGACGGCGGAAGCGTGTAGGTGACGTCCCCGGAGAGCTGCAGCTGCTCGGTGCGCTGCGGGATCGGGGTGGCCGGCGGCACCGGCTGGACCGGCTTCGAGGGCACCGCGGGTGCGGCGGCCGCGGCGACGGGAGCGTCGGAGGGCAGCTCCGGCAGCACGGCCAGCGCCTCGGTCGGCGGCTCGGCTCCGTCCACCGGCAGGCCCTGCTGGCGGCGGATCTTCTGCGTTGCCAGTTCGGACTGGGTGGGGCGGCGGACCCCCGGGGGCACCGCGGGCCCGGCCGGGGCACTGTCGGAACCGCCGTCGCGGTCCTGGCCGGCGGGGGCGGGCGCATCGTCGTCGCCGTCCAGCACCGCGCGTTCGAAGGCCTCGTCGCCGGCGAAGCCCTCCTCGTGGCGGGCGGCGGCGCGGGCCTCCTTCCGGTCCCGGCGGCGCTGCTTGCGGTCCTTGACCTTCTGCTGATGCGTTTCGTAGAGGTAGCTCTGGTCGTGGCGTTCCGGATCGTCCTCGGCCAGGTCCTGGCCCATCAGGTGCTCGTAGAGCGCGCGCAGGCGCATCGGGATATGCCGGAACGGAGTGGCGGTGACGATCAGCACGCTCACGAAGACCAGCAGCGAGAGCAGCAGCAGCACCGGCCAGCGGGTCAGGGCGGCTGAGAGCGGGCCGGCCACGAGGAAGCCGACGACGCCGCCGGAGGCCCACAGCTTCTCGGCTCCGTCGGCCAGGGAGGGCAGTCCGCCGATGATGTGCGTGATGCCGGAGCCGGCGAACAGCATGATGGTCAGCCCTATGCTGATCCGGCTGTTGGCGCGCTGGCGCTCGGGATAACGGATCAGGCGCACCGCGGCGGTGAGCAGCATGAAGGGCAGCACGACGGCCATCCAGCCGAAGGTGCCGGCGGCGCCGGCGTGCACGACGTCGGCGACCGGGCCGCGCAATGCCCACCACTCGACCGCCGCGACGGCCAGGGCGAGCAGCAGCAGGAAGAAGCCGGTGCCGTCACGGCGGATCTCCCGCTCCGGATGCACGTCGGTGCCCAGCTTGCGGATGCCGGCGCCGACAATGCGGGCCAGGCCCATCCAGGCGCCCTGGACCGCGCGCAGCGGCAGCGGCAGCTCATCGCCGTAGCCGGGATCGGAGGGGCGGGCCTTGGCCGTGGAACGGGACTTGGAAGCACTTCCCTTGCCGCCCGAGGACCGTCCCGAGCCGGTGCCCGAGCCTCGGCCGGTGGTCCTGGAGGTACTGGAGGTGCGTGTGGCCATACCTGCCACGGTACCGCAACGGGCGCCGGGACCGGCGGATTTCAGCCGGTCCCGGCGCCCGTTGCGCCTGATGCAGGTGGTGGCGCCGGTGCGTGCGCCGGGCGGTCAGGCTTCCAGGACCACCGGTACGATCATCGGCCGGCGGCGCAGCCGGCGGCTGACCCAGGTGCCCACCACGCGGCGGACGACCTGCTGCAGCTGATAGGTGGTGTGCTCCTTATTGGAGGTCACGGCCTCCTGCAGGGCTGCGTTGATCTTCGGCTTGATCTCGTTGAAGACGGCGTCGTCCTCAGCGAAGCCGCGGGCGTGGATCTCCGGGCCGGAAACGATGGTCCCGTCGGTCCGGTTGACGACGGTGATGACCGAGATGAAGCCCTCCTCGCCGAGGATGCGGCGGTCCTTGAGGTCCGCGTCGGTGATCTCGCCCACGCTGGACCCGTCGACGTACACGAAGCCGCACTCCACCGAACCGACGATGCGGGCCTTGCCGTCCTTGAGGTCGACGACGGTGCCGTCTTCGGCGAGGATCACATTCTGCGCCGGAACGCCGGTGGACTCGGCCAGCCGGCCGTTGGCGATCAGGTGCCGGGTCTCGCCGTGCACCGGCATGACGTTGGCCGGCTTGAGGATGTTGTAGCAGTACAGCAGTTCACCGGCGGAGGCGTGGCCGGAGACGTGGATCTTCGCGTTGCCCTTGTGCACGACGTCGGCGCCGAGCTTCATCAGGCCGTTGATCACCCGGAAGACGGCGTTCTCGTTTCCCGGGATGAGCGAGGAGGCGAGGATGACGGTGTCGCCCTGGCCGACCTGGATGCGGTGGTCGCCGTTGGCCATCCGGGACAGGGCCGCCATCGGTTCGCCCTGGGAACCGGTGGACATCAGCACCAGCCGGTTGTCCGGCAGCTTGTCCACCTCCTTCAGGTCCACCAGGATGTTCTTGGGCACGTTCAGGTAGCCGAGTTTCTCGGCGATGGCCATGTTGCGGACCATCGAGCGGCCCACGAAGCAGACCTTCCGGTTGTGCGCCGCGGCGGCGTCGAGCACCTGCTGCACGCGGTGCACGTGCGAGGAGAAGGACGCGACAATGATGCGCTTCTGCACCTTGCCGAACAGGTTCTCCAGTACCGGGCCGATTTCGCGCTCCGCGGTGGTGAAGCCGGGAACGTCGGCGTTGGTGGAGTCGGGCATGAACAGGTCCACGCCCTCCTCCCCCAGCCGCGAGAAGGCGCGCAGGTCGGTGATCCGCCCGTCCAGGGGCAGCTGGTCCATCTTGAAGTCGCCCGTGTGCAGGACGGTGCCGGCCTCGGTGCGGATGAACACGGCCAGCGCGTCGGGAATGGAGTGGTTCACGGCCACGAATTCACACTCGAACGGGCCGAACTGCTCGATCTGCCCCTCCTGCACGGTGAGCGTGAAGGGCTTGATGCGGTGTTCCTGCAGCTTCGCCTCGATCAGGGCCAGCGTGAGCTGGGACCCGATGAGCGGGATGTCCTGCTTCAGGCGCAGCAGGTACGGCACCGCACCGATGTGGTCCTCGTGGCCGTGGGTCAGCACCACGCCCACCACGTCGTCAAGCCGGTCCTCGATGTAGGAGAAGTCCGGAAGGATCAGGTCCACCCCGGGTTGGGACTCCTCGGGGAAAAGCACCCCGCAGTCGACGATCAGCAGCTTGCCGTTGATCTCGAAGACCGCCATGTTGCGGCCGATCTCGCCAAGGCCGCCCAGGGCGACGATCCGCAGGGTGTCCTCAGCCAGTTCGGGAGGAGCCTGCAGTGTGGATACTGCGCGTTCTGTCATGTTGTTTATGCCTCGTTCTGGGAAAAATCCCATCCTGCTTCGGCCAGGTCCGCCAGGACAGACTCCATCTCGATGGCGTCGGGCTCCACCAGCGGCAGCCGGACGGCGGCGCTGGGGAGGACTCCCTGCATCTTGAGGATCTGCTTGGCGGACACGGCACCTGGAATGTGGGTCATCACGGCGCGCACGATCGGGTCGAGCTCGAAGTGGAGGCGGCGGGCCTCCGCGAAGTCGCCGGCGGCGGCCGCGTCGATCAGTGCGCGGAACCGCGCGGTGGCGACGTGGGCGGAGACGCTGACCAGGCCGACGGCGCCGGCGGCCATCCACGGCAGGGTCAGGCCGTCGTCTCCTGCGTACACGTCGAGGGTGGTGTTGGCCAGCACCCGGGTCACCGCGGCGAAGTCCGCCTTGGCGTCCTTGAGGGCGAGGACCTGGGGAATCTCTGCGAGCCGGAACATGGTTTCGGTGGCAATCGGAATGCCCGCGCGGCCCGGAATGTCGTAGATCATGATGGGCAGGTCGGTGGCCGCGGCCACCGCCTCGAAGTGGCCGACGACGCCGCCCTGCGTCGGCTTGTTGTAGTAGGGCGTCACCACGAGCTGGGCGTCGGCGCCCGCCTTCGCTGCGCGGCGGGCCATCTCCACCGAGTGGGAGGTGTGGTTGGTGCCGGTGCCTGCAATGACCTTCGCGCGGCCCCCGACGGTCTCGGCGACGACGCGGAACAGGTCCTCTTTCTCGCTGTCCTCCAGGGTGGAGGTCTCCCCCGTGGTACCCGAAACCACCAGGCCGTCGCAGCCGTCCCGGACCAGCTTGTCGGCAAGGGCCGCGGTGGTATCGAAGTCCACCTCGCCGTCGGCGGTGAAGGGGGTGACCATGGCGGTCACCAGTGTCCCGAAGGGGCGGTCGCGAATGTCAGAGTCAGCCATAGGTAAAACGTTACCCGTTGCCCGGTGGATTGGGACAACGGCGGCGGGAGCCGCCGTCATGCCCGCCTGTGAGACGATGACGGAATGAGCGCACGGCTGAGCGGAATCGACGCCGCACGCGGAATCGCCCTGCTGGGCATGATGGCCACGCACGCGCTGCCGCTCTGGGACCCGGCCACCGGTGACCCGACCGCCGCGGCCCTGATCTTCTCCGGCCGGTCCTCCGCCCTTTTCGCGCTGCTCGCCGGCGTCGGCCTGGCGCTGCTGACCGGGGGCCGGAACCCCGGCGGAAGCAGCCCGCGGCCACGGGCCGGAATCGCCGTCCGTGCCGTCATCATTGCCCTGGTCGGGCTGACGCTGGGCGGGCTGGACGTCAGCATCGCCGTCATCCTGTTCCATTACGCCGTCCTGTTCCTGCTGGCCCTGCCGTTCGTGCTGATGCCGCTGCGGCGGGTGGCCGCCTGGGCCGCGGGCTGGGTGTTGCTCTCACCGGTGGCCGCCTATCTGGTCCGCCCCTGGCTCGGTGACGTGGTGTCGCCCGCCGAAGTGCCCGGCAACATCACCTGGGACGCCTTCGCCCACCCGGGCACACTCGCTGCGGATGTGTTCTTCACCGGGTTCTATCCGGCCATACAGTGGCTGAGCTACCTGCTGGTCGGGCTGGCCATCGGGCGGCTGGACCTGCGGCGGCTGAACACGCAGCTGGGCCTGCTGGTTGCCGGCGTCGGCGCCGCGGCGGGGGCGAAGGTCGCCAGCTGGTGGCTGCTCGGGCCCCTGGGCGGCTTCGCGGCGCTGGAGGCAACCGACAGCGGCCGGCGCTGGCCGCTGGCCCGGATGCTCGAGGTCAACTTCAGCGCGGTGGACCAAAGCGGGTCCTGGTGGTGGCTGGCCACGAGCGCTCCCCACTCCGGGACGACGCTGGACCTGGTACATACGGCCGGGTGTGCGGCGGCCGTGCTGGGCGCCTGCCTGCTGCTGACCCGCCGGGCCAGCGTGCTGCTGCCGCTCTCGGCGGCCGGCGCCATGACGCTGACCCTTTACAGCCTGCACGTGTGGGCGATGTCGGTGCTGGACGCGCAGGATCCGCTGCCGGACCCCTATCTGGTGTTCTGGGCGCAGGCGGCTGCGGCGGTGCTGATCGGCCTGCTCTTTGTGCGGCTGGGCTCCCGCGGCCCGCTGGAGATGGTGGCCTCCGGTGCCTCACGGGCAGCGAGCGAGTCGGTGCCCGTGCGCCGCTAGGAGCGGCCGGCGGACTGCTCGGCCTGGAACAGCTTCACGGCCTGCCGCATGCTGCGCCGGGCGCGGGTGCGGTCCCCGGACGCGTCGTAGGCCTGGGAGAGCCGGAACCAGGAGCGCCAGTCCTCCGGCGCCGCCTCCGCTTCGGCCTGCCAGCGCGGGAACTGCTCGTCCGCGGCCTCGCGGATGATGCGTCCTGCGGGAGTGCGGGGCAGGTCGTCGACCGGCAGCCCGCCCTCCTCGGCCAGCCGGTGCGCCATTTTTTCGGTGTTCAGGCCGAACATCAGCTCGCGGATCAGCGCCCAGGCCCCGACGACGGGCAGCACCAGGTAGGCCAGCCCCATGGCCTTGGCGGTCAGCTGCGGCGCACCCAGCAGCACGATCCCCCGCTGCCCCGCCACGATCATGTAGAAGACCAGCAGGATGGTGACCAGCAGGACGCCGAGCTTGGCCTTGTTGGAGAAAAGGCCCTTGAGGAATGACAACGCGGTTCCTTAGTCGTTCAGGTTGAGGTAGCCGTCGAGCCCGACGGTCAGTCCGGGGTGCGCGGCGACCTGCCGCACGCCCAGCAGCACGCCGGGCATGAAGGAGGCCCGGTCGAAGGAGTCGTGCCGGATGGTCAGCTGCTCACCCCGTCCGCCGAACAGCACCTCCTGGTGCGCCACCAGGCCGCGCAGCCGCACCGCATGCACGCGCACGCCGTCGACGTCGGCCCCGCGCGCGCCGGGCAGTTCCTTTTCGGTGGCGTCCGGGGAGGGGCCGACGCCGGCCTCCGCCCGGGCGGCTGCGATCAGCGACGCGGTGCGCACGGCCGTCCCGGACGGGGCGTCCACTTTGTCCGGATGGTGCAGCTCGACGACCTCGACGGACTCGAAGTACCGCGCTGCCTTCTCGGCGAAAGCGGTGGCCAGCACGGAGCCGAGGGCGAAGTTCGGGGCAATCAGCACGCCGGTGCGTGGGTGCCCGGCCAGCAGGTCCCGGAGCCGGTCCAGCCGGGCAGCATCCCAGCCGGTGGTCCCGACGACGGCGTGCATGCCGTGGTCGACGGCGAAGCGGACGTTGGCCTCGGTGCTGTCCGGGACGGTGAGGTCCACGACGACCTCGGCACCGGCGGAAACCAGCGTCTCGAGGCTGTCGCCGCGGCCGAGGGCGGCGACGAGCCGCAGGTCGGGTGCGGCCTCAACGGCGCGTACTGCTTCGGATCCCATTCGGCCCGATGCGCCCAGCACCGCCACGGCCAACTGCTCATTCATGTTTTCAACATTACCGTCCGGGCGCCGGCTCCTCCGACGCCGGCCGGGGCGCACGGTCAGGGGGCGTCGTCTCCCACGCCCACCCACTCGGTTCCGCCGTCCTCGAAGCGCTGTTCCTTCCAAACCGGCACCCGTTCCTTGACGGTGTCCACCAGCTCGCTGCACGCGGCGAAGGCCTGGCCCCGGTGCGCGGCGGCGGCGGCGCCGATCAGTGCCGCGTCCCCGACGGCAAGCTCGCCGATGCGGTGTGCCACCCAGAGCCGGACGCCGGGATGCCGGGCGGCGACGTCGGCGGCGACCTCCGCAATCACCCGCTGCGCGGTGGGGTGGGCGGTGTAACCAAGCATCTGCACGCCGCTGCGCCTGCCGTCGTGGTTGCGGACCACGCCGCCGAAGGTGACGACGGCGCCGCATTCGTCCGAACGGACGGCCTGCTCGGCGTCGGCGGCGCTGATCGGTTCGGCGGAGACCGAAGCGTGCAGGACGCCGCTGGCCAGCCCCGTGCCCGGATCGTCAGCAGGCTGCCCGGCAGGGCCCGGCATGGAAGCGGCCTGCCCGGCCGCCCTGTCGTTTGTGTCAGCGGCGTTTGTGCCGGGGGCGTTCCTGCCGGCGTCGTGGTTATCAGCCATGCCCGTGTTCTCCCTCCAGCTGTCCGCAAATGTGCCCGATGATCGGTTCCAGCACCGCCAGCCCGTCGGCGACGGCACCCGGGGACCCGGGCAGGTTGACCACGAAGGTCCGGCCGGCGGTGCCGGCGCAGCCCCGGGTCAGCGCGGCCATGGGTGTCTTGGTGCGGCCGTCGGCGCGCAGGGCCTCCATGACGCCGGGCAGTTCACGGTCCAGCAGCGGCCGGGTCTGTTCCGGGGTGACGTCGGTGGGGCTGATGCCTGTGCCGCCGCTGGTGATCAGCACGGCCGGCGCCAGCTCCAGCATGCGGCGCAGCGACTCTCCGACCGCCGGGCCGTCGGGCACCACCTCGGCCAGGGCGACGTCGAACCCGGCGGCGTAGAGCCAGTCGGCGAGCAGCGGCGCGCACTCGTCCTCGTAGGTGCCGGCGGCGGCGCGGGTGGAGGCGATCAGCACGCAGGCGGTGCGCCGGGGGCCGGCAGCGGCCGCGGTTCCGGCGGCGGGATCGTAGCTCACAGGGACCAGTCTCCGCTCTTGCCGCCGGATTTGGCGAGGACCCGGGTCTCGGCGATCACCGCGTGCTTGTCCACGGCCTTGATCATGTCGTAGAGCGCCAGCGCGGCGACCGACGCGGCGGTCAGCGCCTCCATTTCGACGCCGGTGACGGCCCGGGTCTTGACCGTGGCGTCGATGGCGACGCTGTCCTCGCCGGGCTCGAAGTCCACGGTCACCTTGGTCAGCGGCAGCGGGTGGCACAGCGGAATCAGGGTGGAGGTCTGTTTGGCCGCCATGATTCCGGCGATCCGCGCGACGGCGAGGGCGTCGCCCTTGGGCAGGCCGCCGTCGAGGAGCAGGCGCAGCACCTCGGGAGTGGTGCGCAGCACCGCCCGGGCGGTGGCGGCCCTGCTGGTCTCCGCTTTGGCTGATACGTCGACCATGTGCGCCGAGCCGTCCTCGCGCACGTGGGTCAGGGACGGGGAATTCTCGCCGGCTGTCTTGCCGGCCATGTGGTCAGCCACTGGTGGTCCTCTCGCGGTGCCTTACTCCAACAGCCATACTGCCATCTCCGCGCCCTCCGGGACCTGCCCGGCGTCGGCCGGAAAGTGGACGAGCGCATTGGACCCCGCCAGCGCGTGCACCAGGTGCGAGCCCGGGCCGCCGATGAGTTCGACGACGCCGTCGGCGTACCGTCCGCGGCGCACCTGGTGCCGGCCGGTCGGGCTGGTGGCCGACGCCGCCAGCCGGGCCCGGACCTCCCGCCGGGGCGGCGGGCCGCCGGGCAGGCCGGACAGGGCCGGGCGCAGGAACATCTCGAAGGACACCAGTGAACTGACCGGATTGCCCGGGAACGCGAGGAACGGCACCCCGTCCATGCTGCCGATCCCCTGCGGCCCGCCGGGCTGCATGGCCACAGACAGGAACCGGAGGCCCTCGGAAGCCAGGGCCTGGCGCACCACTTCGTAGGCGCCTTTGCTGATGCCGCCGGAGCTGACCACCAGGTCAGGGTCTTCGCGGGCCAGGTCGGCGCGCAATCGCTGCAGGAACAGGGCCGGTGCGTCGGCCAGGATCCGGGAGGCGGCGACGTCGGCGCCGGCGTCGGCCAGCGCGGCGGCCAGCAGGGTGGTGTTGGCGTCGTGGATCTGCCCAGGCTCCAGGCGGGCGCCGGGCGGGCGGACCTCGTCGCCGGTGGTCAGCAACAGCACGCGGGGGCGGGCCCGGACGGCCACCTCCGCCAGGCCCAGGGCGGCGAGCAGGCCGAGCTGCGCCGCACCCAGCCGGGTGCCGGCGGGCAGGGCCAGGGTTCCGGCGGCGATGTCGCTTCCCGCTGCCCGCACGAAGCGGCCGGGATCGACCGGCGCCGGCAGCCGCACCTCTCCCCCGGCCTCGATGAAGCGGGACGGCAGCGCCTCCTCGACCGGAACCACGGCGTCCGCCCCGGCGGGCAGCATGGCGCCGGTCATGATCGGCACCGCGGTGCCCGGCGCCAGCGGCGGCGCCGTCGCTCCGGCCGGTACGGGGTCGCCGACCGGCAGGCTGACCGTCCCCGAAAGCCCGCCGTCGGCTTCGTCCGTGCCCGGCACGGTCAGGTCGGCGGAGCGGACGGCGTATCCGTCCATCTGCGAGTTGGCGAACGGCGGCAGGCTGCCGGGGGCGCGGATGTCGGCGGCGGTCAGCAGCCCGCGGGCCTGGAGCAGGGGCAGCGTGCGTACGGCGGGGGGCCGGGCGGCAAAGCGGTCGATGAGCAGGCGCCGGACGGCGTCACGGTGTTCGGCGACGCTGCGTGCCCCGCCCCCGCGTTCCGTACCGTGCCCGGCTCCCCTGCCCTGTGCCTCCGCCGGGCCGTGCTCCGGCTTCCGCGCCGGTTCCCCGGCTCCGTGCGCCGGGGTCGGGGTCCGTGCTTCCGTTCCGTCTGCTGTGCCGTGCTCCATGGAACGGGAATTGTAGGCGCTCATCGCGGCAGCAGCCTCCCTGCCCCGATCCGTGCCAGCACCAGCAGCGCCAGGTACAGGCTGATGAGCAGCAGGCAGATACCCAGCGCCAGCTGCGGCTGGCTGGAGTTCAGGCTCAGTTCGATCTGCAGCGGCAGGGTGCGGGTGCGCCCTTCGATGCTGCCGGCGAAGGTGATCGTGGCGCCGTACTCGCCCAGGGAGCGGGCGAAGGCCAGCAGGGCGCCGGAGACAATGCCGGGGAGGGCCAGCGGCAGGGTGATGTGGCGCAGGATCGCGGTCGGCCCGGCACCCGACGTCGCTGCGGCCAGTTCCAGCTCCGGGTCCACCTCGCGGAGGCTGGCGTGCGCGGCGACCACGAAGAAGGGCAGCGACACGAAGACCTGGACAATGACGACGGCGGCCGGCGTGTAGCCGACGCCGAGCCCGGCGGCGTCCAGGAAGCGTCCGACGAGCCCCTGGCGGCCCCAGAAGTACAGCAGGGCGATGCCGGAGACCACAGGCGAGAGCACCAGCGGCACCAGCAGGATCCCGCGCAGCAGCTGGATCCAGGGCCCGCCCAGCCGGCTGAAGAGCACGGCCAGGGGCAGGCCCAGGAGCACGCAGAGCACGGTCGAGGCCAGGGACGTTCCCAGCGAGAGGCCCAGGGCGGTGCGGGCCTGCCCGGAGGCCAGGACGGAGCCCATGTCGGTCCAGGGAACGTTGGCCAGCAGCGCGGCCAGCGGACCGGCGCTGAAGAGCAGCCCGGCGGCGGCGGGAATCCAGAGCCACGCCGGGACGGTGGAGCGGGTGCGGATGCTCATCCTGCAGGCTCCGCGGGCTCGAACCCGGCGTCGCGAAGGATGGGCTCCGCTCCGCCGGCGGCCAGCCAGTCATAAAACGTCACGGCCGCCGGGTTGTCGGCCCCTTCGACGGTGAGCGCGGCCGGATACCGGTTCGGCTCCGGATCGTCCAGGTCAAGATAGGTGACGCCCTGGTCCGCAGCGGCGAGGGCATCGGTGAGGTAGACCAGTCCGGCGTCGGCCTGGCCGGTGGCGACCTTGGTCAGCACCGACCGCACGTCGTCCTCCCGGCTTTCACCGTTCAGCTCCACCCCGGACGCGGTCAGCACCCGCTCCGCCGCCCTGCCGCAGGGTACCGACTCCGCGCACGCGGCGGCCCGCACGCCGTCCCCGGCGAGGTCAGGCAGGCCGTCCACGGCACCGGGGTTTCCCGGGGCCAGGGCCAGCACCAGGCGGTTGGCGGCGATAATTGTCTCCTCGGCCAGCAGGCCGGCCTCGCGCAGCGGCGCCAGCGACTGCTGGTCAGCGGCGACAATGACGTCGGCCCGGGCGCCCGAGAGGATCTGCGCGGCGAGCTGGCTGCTGGACCCGACGTTCAGGCGCAGCGGGGCCTCCGGCCAGGCCTGCCCCATCTCCTCTGCCGCCTCGCTGAGCGAGGCCGCGGCAAAGACGGTGACCCCGTCGGCTGGGGCGGCGGACCCGCCGTCGGGCGCCGGTGCGCAGGCCGCCACGGCGAGCACCAGGCCGGCGGCAAGGGCCGCGGCGGCGGGGTGATGGATGCGCATTCCTAGAGCCTATCGGGGAAAGAGCGTAACCTCGTGGAATGGGAATCTCGCTGGGAATGCCTGCCGTCCGGTCCCGCACCGGAGCCGCGGACGCCTCTGTTCCCGTCCCCGCCGGTGTTCCGGGGCTGGCCGTCAGCGACGGCCTGATGGACCGTTTCGGCCGACGTGCCACGGACATGCGCCTGTCGCTGACGGACAAATGCAACCTTCGATGCACCTACTGCATGCCCGCCGAGGGCCTGCAGTGGCTGGCCAAAGACAACCTGCTCTCCCGTGCGGAAATCGTGCGGCTGGTCCGGGTCGGCGTCGAGCAGCTGGGCATCAGGGAACTGCGGCTCACCGGCGGCGAGCCGCTGGTCCGCGCGGACCTCGTCGACATCATTGCGGACCTGCGTGCCGCCCACCCCGACCTGCCGATCTCGCTGACGACCAACGCCCTCGGCCTGGACCGCAAGGCCGCGGCACTCAAGGACGCGGGCCTGACCCGCATCAATGTCTCCTTGGATTCCCTCCACCCCGGCACGTTCGCGCAGCTGACCCGCCGCCCGTTCCTGGAGCGGGTCCTGGCCGGCATTGAGGAGGCTGCCCGGGTGGGGCTGGGCCTGGTGAAGATCAACGCCGTGCTCATGCGCGGGATCAACGACGCCGAGGCGCCGGACCTGCTGGACTGGGCCCTGCAGCGCGGCTTCGAGCTGCGGTTCATTGAACAGATGCCGCTGGATGCCGACCACGGCTGGACCCGGGAGGGCATGGTGACCGCCGGAGACGTGCGGGCCCGGCTCCAGGAGCGGTTCGTCCTGGCCCCCGATCCGCGCAGCCGCGACGGGGCTCCGGCGGAGCGCTGGCAGGTCTTCCGGCCCGGCTCCACGGAACCGGCCGGCACGGTCGGCATCATCGCGTCGGTCACCGAGCCGTTCTGCGCGGATTGCCGGCGGACCCGGATCACGGCCGAGGGGCAGGTGCGCAGCTGCCTGTTCTCCCATGAGGAGACCGATCTGCGGGCCCTGCTGCGCTCCGAGGCGACCGACGAACAGGTGGCCCTGCGTTGGCAGGAGGCCATGTGGGGCAAGCCGAAGGCCCACGGAATGGACCACGTCGGCCTCGATGCGGAAGACTATGTCCAGCCGGACCGAACCATGAGCGCGATAGGTGGCTAAGTGCTGATCCGTTATTTCGGCGCCGCGAAGGCGGCCGTCGGCCTCAATGAGGAGACCCTGGACCACGGGTCCCTGGCCCTGGACGAACTGCTCGACAAGCTCGCCGCCCGGCACCCCGACCCGCCGGAGGGCGTTCCGCCGCTGAAGACCGTGATCGGGCGCAGCACTTTCCTCGTCAACGAAACCGCCGTCCGCGACCGGACACGTGTCCTGGCCGCGGACGACGTCGTCGACATCCTGCCCCCGTTTGCCGGCGGCTGAGGCCTAGAAGCCGAGTTCCGCCGGCGACTTGAACGGGCCCACCACCGTGATGGTGCGCGGGGCCGCGGCCAGCTCGGCGGCCAGTTCCTGCACCTGCTCCGCGGTGACGGAACGGATGCGGGACAGCGATTCTTCAATGTCGATGAACTCGCCGGTGACCAGTTCGGCCCGTCCCAGGCGTGACATCCGCGACCCGGAATCCTCCAGGCCCAGGACCATGCCGCCGGAGATCTGTCCCAGTGCCTTGGCCAGTTCGCCCTCGTCCACCCCGTCGGCGGCCAGCCGCTCGAGTTCCGCAGCCAGCAGGTCCAGGACCTCGCGGGTGCGCGACGGCGAGCAGCCGGCGTACATTCCGAAGTATCCGGCATCCGAGTAGGCGGCGGAGAAGGAGTACGTGGAGTACGCCAGGCCGCGCTTTTCGCGGATCTCCTGGAACAGGCGGGAGGACATTCCCCCGCCCAGGATGGTGTTGAGGACGCTCATCGCGAACCGCCGGTCGTCCGTGGCGGTCAGCGCGGGGCAGCCGATGACCACGTTCGCCTGCTCCACCGGGCGGTTGATGACCTCCACCCCGCCCGTGGAAACGATGCGCGCGGGCTCGGCGCTGCGCCGCGGGGCAGGCAGGGCCGTCTCAGCCAGCTCCCAGCCGGCCTTGGACAGGGCGTCCCGGACCATAGCGCAGACGTGGTCGTGGTCCAGGCCGCCGGCGGCCGTCACCACCAGCTCCCCGGGCCGGTAGTACCGCCGGTAGTGGTCCAGCACGGCCTCACGGGACACCTCGCGGATGGCCTCCGGGGTGCCGCCGATGGGCCTGCCCAGCGGATGCCCGGCAAGCACCGCTTCAGTAAACTTCTCGTGGCAGAGGTCCGCGGGATCGTCCATGTCCATGGCGATCTCTTCGAGGATGACGCCGCGCTCCTGCTCCAGTTCCTCCGGGTCGATCAGCGCGGAGGTGACCATGTCCGCGATGACGTCGATCGCCATCGGCAGGTCGGAGTCCAGCACCCGGGCGTAGTAGCAGGTGCTTTCCTTGGCGGTGGCGGCGTTGGATTCCCCGCCGACCTCGTCGAACGCGGAGGCGATGTCCATGGCGTCCCGGCGTGCCGTGCCCTTGAACAGCAGGTGCTCCAGGAAGTGGGTGGAGCCGTGCCGGCCCTCGGCCTCGTCCCGGGAGCCGACGCCCACCCAGAAGCCGATGCTGGCGCTGCGCTGGCCCGGCATGGCTTCGGTGAGCACCCGGACGCCTCCGGGCAGCACGGTGCGGCGGACGAGCGCTCCCCCGGCGTTGCCGACGGTGATGTCCGGCTCGGTGGAATTAGTCAGTGGAAGACGGACAACCGTCCCGGGCTGGTGCCCGGGACGGTTGTTCGATGCAGCTGCAGCAGGCATTTACTCCGCCGGCTCGGCTTCCGCCGCGGCCTCTTCAGCCACGACCGGCGCCAGGGACAGCTTGCCGCGGTCATCGATCTTGGTGATCTCCACCTGGATCTTCTGGCCGACGCCGACGACGTCCTCGACGTCGTCAACGCGCTTGCCGCCGGCGAGCTTGCGCAGCTCGGAGATGTGCAGCAGGCCGTCCTTGCCCGGGGTCAGGGAGACGAACGCACCGAAGGTGGTCGTCTTGACCACGGTACCGAGGTACCGCTCGCCGATTTCGGGGACCTGCGGGTTGGCGATCGCGTTGATCGCCGAGCGGGCAGCCTCGGCGGAGCCGCCGTCGGTTGCGCCGATGAGGACCGTTCCGTCATCTTCGATGGAGATGTCGGCGCCGGTGTCCTCCTGGATCTGGTTGATCATCTTGCCCTTCGGGCCGATGACCTCGCCGATCTTGTCCACGGGGATCTTCACCGAGATGATCCGCGGAGCGAACTCGGAGAGCTCGTCCGGAGCATCGATGGCGGCTTCCATCACGTCGAGGATGTGCAGGCGGGCTTCGCGGGCCTGCTTCAGCGCGGCGGCCAGGACCGAGGCGGGGATGCCGTCGAGCTTGGTGTCGAGCTGGATTGCAGTGACGAACTCGCGGGTGCCGGCAACCTTGAAGTCCATGTCGCCGAAGGCATCTTCGGCGCCGAGGATATCGGTCAGGGCGGCGTAGCGGGTTTCACCGTCGACCTGGTCGGAAACCAGGCCCATGGCGATGCCGGCAACCGGTGCCTTCAGCGGCACACCGGCGTTGAGCATGGACAGCGTCGAGGCGCAGACCGAACCCATCGAGGTGGAGCCGTTGGAGCCGAGGGCCTCGGAGACCTGGCGGATGGCGTACGGGAACTCCTCACGCGAAGGCAGCACCGGGACCAGGGCCCGCTCGGCCAGGGCGCCGTGGCCGATTTCGCGGCGCTTGGGCGAGCCCACGCGGCCGGTCTCACCGGTGGAGTACGGCGGGAAATTGTAGTTGTGCATGTAACGCTTGCGCGTCACCGGGGACAGCGAGTCGATCTGCTGTTCCATCTTCAGCATGTTCAGCGTGGTGACGCCCATGATCTGGGTTTCACCGCGCTCGAAGATCGCGGAGCCGTGCACGCGGGGCAGGACCTCGACCTCGGCGGTGAGCTGGCGGATATCCGTCAGGCCGCGGCCGTCGATGCGGACCTGCTCCTTGAGGATGCGCTGGCGCACGACCTGCTTGGTGACCGCGCGGAAGGCTGCGGAGATTTCGCCCTCGCGGCCTTCGAACTGCTCGGCCAGGGAGGCCTTGACCTCGTCCTTCAGGGCGTCGGCAGCGGCGTCGCGCTCCTGCTTGTCGGCGATGGAGAACACGGAGGCCAGCTTCTCGGCGGCAGCGGCGTTCACGGCGTCGTACACGTCGTCCTGGAAGTCCAGGAAGATCGGGAACTCGACGGTCGGCTTCGCAGCGCGGGCGGCCAGGTCGGCCTGGGCCTCGCACAGAACCTTGATGAACGGCTTCGCGGCCTCGAGGCCCTCGGCGACGACCTCTTCGGTCGGGGCGGTGGCGCCCTCTTCGTTGATCAGGTTCCAGGCGTTGTCGGTGGCTTCGGCCTCGACCATCATGATGGCGACGTCGTCACCGGCGATGCGGCCGGCAACCACCATCGAGAACACGGCGCGCTCCAGCTCGGAGTGCTTGGGGAAGGCAACCCACTGGCCGTCGACCAGGGCGACGCGGACGCCGCCGATCGGGCCGGAGAACGGCAGGCCGCTCAGCTGGGTGGACATGGAGGACGCGTTGATCGCGACGACGTCGTAGAGCACGTCGGGGTTGATCGACAGCACGGTCACGACGACCTGGACCTCGTTGCGCAGCCCCTTGACGAAGGCCGGGCGCAGCGGGCGGTCCATCAGGCGGCAGGCCAGGATCGCCTCGGTGGAGGGACGGCCTTCGCGGCGGAAGAAGGAGCCGGGGATGCGGCCGGCGGCGTACATGCGCTCTTCCACATCGACGGTCAGCGGGAAGAAGTCAAAGCCTTCACGCGGGGACTTGCCCGCGGTGGTGGCGGAGAGCAGGGTGGTGTCCTCGTCGATGTAGACCATCGCGGAACCTGCGGCCTGCTTGGCGATGCGGCCGGTTTCAAACCGGACGACGCGCTTTCCGAACTTGCCGTTGTCAATGACGGCTTCGGAGAACTGGATTTCGGGACCCTCCAAAAGAGTCACCTCCGTTTCTGTTTCGCGGAGGCAACTGGCATCGTCCGTGAAGTGCGTGCCTGTGGCACGTACTTCCGCACCCGGTCTTCGATCGAGGCCCACGGGCCGGGCGGGAAGTCCCGCACGTCCCGGAGACCACTACCGAGGACCGCGAATGCCTGCGATGCCGGTTGTCTCCATGTTCATGGATTATTCAGTTGTACGTGCCGCCGCCAGGCGGCACGGTGTCCTGCGGCCGTGCCGTCGGTATGACGGCCGTGCCGCTCAGGCAGGTGCGCTTCCGGTGTGCCGGTGTCCATGTCTGCCTGCGCAAAAGGCGGCTCCCCGCGTGGCGCGGGGGCCGCCTTCCACGAAGACTATCGACGCAGGCCGAGACGCTCGATGAGCGCGCGGTAACGTGCGATGTCGGTCTCGCGCAGGTAGGTCAGCATGCGACGACGGCGACCGACCAGGGCCATCAGGCCGCGGCGGGTGTGGTGGTCGTGCTTGTGCATCTTCAGGTGCTCGGTGAGGTCCGAGATGCGGCGCGAAAGAACGGCGATCTGAACCTCGGGCGAACCGGTGTCGCCTTCCTTCAGCGCGTATTCCTGAATGATGGCCTGCTTGACAGCGGGATCGAGTGCCAAAAAACTACTCCTGTTGCTTGTGCCGTGAGGCCCGGTCAGCCCGTCGCCGCCGGGTGTCCTGCGGCCGCTCCGGTGTCCCGGCACGGGCAGGAAAATTCAGCCGCCACGGACCGCAGCCGAATTTTTCCCCAGTTTACCCGTCCGCCGCACGTTCTGTCGAAAGCACCTCCCGGGTGCGCCGCACGTCCAGCCCCATCTGCTCCACCAGCGCCTCGGGACCGGTGTAGGCGACCATGCCCCGCAGCCGGTCCACGAACTCGACCACGACGTGCTGGCCGTAGAGGTCGAAATCCTCCACATGCTCCCGCGGCCGGCCGATCACGTGTGCCTCGACCTGCCGGGAGACGCCTTCGAAGGTGGGGTTCGAGCCGACGGAGACCGCGGCGGGCCAGCGGTCGCCGGACTCGTCCAGCAGCCAGCCGGCATAGATTCCGTCGGCGGGCACCAGACCCGCGGATTCCGTGGCGAGGTTGGCGGTGGGAAAGCCCAGCTCACGGCCGCGGGCGGCGCCGTGCACCACCTCGCCGCGCATCCGGTGGCTGCGTCCGAGCAGGCGGGCGGCCGTGCGTACGTCGCCGCGGCCCAGCGCCTCCCGGATCCAGGTGGAAGAGCAGCGCCGGCCGTCGGCCGTCTCCCCCAGCACGCCGTAGTCATCCACGGCCACCACGCTGAAGCCGAGCTCACGGCCCAGGGTGCGCATGGTCTCCAGATCCCCGCTGTTGCCGCGTCCGAACCGGACGTCGTGGCCGATCACCACCGCCTTGGCACGCAGCCCCCGGACAAACACCGATTCGACGAATTCGCACGGGCTCATCGCCGCCAGGTCCAGGGTGTAGGGCATCATCAGCAGGCCGTCGAGGCCGGTGGCCGCAAGGGCTTCGATGCGGTCCCGGGTTCCCATGATCAGGTTCGGGGCGCTCTCGGGGCGATGCACCTGCGCCGGGTGCGGGTCGAAGGACACCGCGACGGCGCGCGCCCCTTCGTCGCGGGCCACCTTCACCAGCCGCGAGAGCACGTGCTGGTGGCCCAGGTGGACGCCGTCGAAATTGCCGATGGTTACTGCTGTGGGGCCGAAGTCCGGGGGCACCTGGTCCAGGTCGTTCCAGCAGTCCACTCAGGCTCCTTAGCCGGCTGTCGTCTCATCGCGGTAGTCCCGGCAGCCACGGCCGGCCGCTGAGGGACCTATCCATTATGGCGGAAAACCGGTCAGCTCCGCGCACCGCCGCCGGATCCGCCGTCAAGGCGGCCCTGAGCGTATTCGGCCCGCAGGGCCACGGTCTTGGCGATGAAGCGGTGCCAGACCAGCAGCGCCGGCGGAAACGCCAGCTCCAGGATCATGAGCACGATCATGGTGAAGTGCGGGGTGCCGGAGAAGGCCCAGGAGAGCACCCGGCCCAGGCCGCCGAGGAAGACCATGAGACAGACAAGCCACAGCATGTTGGCCCACTGGAACTTTACGGCGATCGCCACGAAGGCCGCGCCGACGCCGACCATCATCATGGAGAAGAACCGGAACTGGCTCTCAAGGGACGGGTTGACCTCTCCCCCGTCACCGCCGGCGACGCCTCCGGTGCCGGCGATGAGGTAGTAGATGCCCATCGCCGCGATGAGCAGGCCGACGGCCACCACCACGGCGCGGAACACGCCCCAGGCGGAGTTGTCGTGCTGCGGGGTTTTGGGGCGGTTCTTTTCGGATCCGCCCGGTGCCGTTCCCCGCTGAGCGGCAACCCGTCCGGCTGCGCCGCGGCCGTCAGCGGCGGCGCCGCCGTCAGCGGATGCCGGCTGTCCGGCGTCGGGCGCGCCCGGCCGGGACGGGCTTCCCGCTCCGGCCGTTGGGGCGGGGTCTTCGGTGCCGGTCCGCGGCACGGCGGGCCGGCGGCTGCGGCCGGGCAGGTCTCCGGTTCCGGGTGAGGTCATCTGCCTGTCCCCCTCTGGTGGGCGGAGCGGACTCCGCGGCTCCCATGCCGACACCCATCAGCATGCTGTCGGTTTCAGCATACGTCTGTTGGGCACCGGTCAGCGGGAGGCGCCCGGGAACCGGTCCTGCTAGGCCCGGGCTGTCCGGCCGCCGGGAGCAGTCGTGTCGCGGTGGGTCAGCAGCCACCACAGGCCTACGGTCGGCAGCACCAGGGGCACGTAGCCGTAGCCCATCCCGAAGCCCGACCACACCGTGTCGTCGGGCAGGGCGGCCGGGTCGAGCAGGCCGAACAGGCCCACGCCGACCACGCCGGCGAGCTCGATGCTGACCGCGGCCAGTCCGGTCACGTAGGCGTTGCGGCCGGGGCGGGCCAGCGCGACGGTGGCGATGATGTAGACGACGGCGGCGAAGGCGGAGAGCAGGTACGCGACCGGCGCGTGGTCGAACTTGGTGGCGATCTGGAACGCGGCGCGTGCGGTGGCGGCCAGGGCGAAGATCCCGTAGACAGCGACGAGCAGCCGGCCGGGGCCGGTCAGACGGGCCGGGGTTGGACGCTGGTGCCGCTCAGGCAGGAGGCGGTTCATGCTGCTTGGACTCCATCCCAGATCTGCTCCATGCGGAAGATCATGACGAAAACGGTGACGCCGACGGCGCCGAGGACGAGGTTGCTCCACCGGCTGCGGTCCATGATGGCCCACCAGAAGGCGCCGATCGGAATCAGCATGGCGGTGGCGTAGTAGCCCCAGAACTCCCAGGCCGGCCCGGCGAGGGCTTCTCCGCCCGCTATCCGGATGCCGGCACCGATGCCGTAGACGACCAGGTAGAGCAGGACGGCGGCGTCCGCCAGGATCGTGATGTCGTTGGGGCCCTGCCGCAGTACCGCCGCACCGATGCAGAGGATGGACGAGACCAGGCAGACCAGGGCGCCGATGACGAACATGGGATCGACGACCATCTCAGGACTGCCCTCCGGGAGCGAACACGAGGATGGGTTTGGCCTGCTCCCCGCGGTCCTCCAGCAGGGCGGTGAGGCTGCCGTCGGGGGCGAAGGCCGCGACGGGACCGGCGGTGCCGCCGGCGGGCACGCGCCTGCCGTGGGAGACGGCGTCGGCCTCTTCCGCGTCCAGTTCCCGGTTGGGGAACAGGGCCCGCGCGGCCTCGTCCAGGTCGAGCAGGCGCAGCTCCTCGGCGAGCTCCTCCAGGGTGGCGGCCTGGCCGATGTCGTACGGGCCCACCTGGGTGCGGCGCAGCGCGGTCAGGTGTCCGCCCACGCCCAAGGCTTCGCCGAGGTCGCGCGCCAGGGCGCGGATATAGGTTCCGGAGGAGCACTCGACGGTGACGTCGACGTCACGCAGGCGGCCGCCCTGCTCGCGGCGGATCGCGTGCACCTCGAAGCGGGAGACGGTCACCGGGCGCGCCACGAGGGCCACCTCGGCGCCGGCCCGGACCCGGGCGTAGGAACGCTCGCCGTTCACCTTGATCGCGCTGACGCTGCTGGGCACCTGCAGGATGTCGCCGGTGAGCGCGGCAACGGCGTCGTGGATCTGCTCGTCGGTGACGGCTGCGGCGATATGCTCGGCCGTCACTTCGCCTTCGGCGTCGTCGGTGAGGGTGGACTGGCCCAGCCGGATGGTCGCGGTGTAGGTCTTGCCGGTGCCCACGATGTAGGTCAGCAGCCTGGTGGCGCGGTTGATTCCCACCACCAGCACGCCGGTGGCCATCGGGTCCAGCGTGCCCGCATGGCCGACCTTCCGGGTGCCGGCGAGCCTGCGCAGGCGGGCCACCACATCGTGGCTGGTCCATCCCTGCGGTTTGTCCACAATAATCAGTCCTGATCGGACCTGCCCGGAATTCACGCCTTTCAGTATATGGCGCATCGGTGACGCGGCCGGACCGGGCCGGGCTGCGGGGGCCGGCCCCCGCGGCGGTAGCATTCGGACCATGCCGCAGCTCTCACCCCACGTCCGCGCCGTCGAGCCCAACCAGATCCGGGAGATCACCCAGGCCGCCTGGGCCAGCCCCGGCGCCATCGTGCTCAGCATCGGCGAGCCCGGCTTCCCCACGCCGGCCCATGTGCTGGAGGCCGGACAGTCGGTGCTTGCGCGCGATGAGACCGGTTACACGCCCAACGCCGGCATCCCGGCCCTGCGCTCCGCCTTCGCGGACTACGCCTCGGCCCGGACCGCGACCCCGGTCGACGCCGGCCGGGTCTTCGTCACCGCCGGGGCCCAGCAGGGTCTGCACCTGTTGATGAGCATGGTCCTTGATGCGGGCGATGAGATCCTGGTGCCCAATCCCGGCTATCCCACCTTCGAAATGACCGCCCGGCTGCTGCACGCCGAGCCGGTGCCGTATCCCCTGTGGCCCGCCCATGGATTCCAGCCGCGGATCGAGGACCTTGAGGCACTGATCACCCCGCGCACCCGGGTCCTGCTGCTGAACTCGCCGTCCAATCCGCTCGGCGCGGTGTTCGACGCCGACCTGACCCGGGCCCTCGTGGAGCTGGCGGCCCGCCACGACCTCTGGATCATCTCGGACGAATGCTACGAGGCGTTCACCTACGATGTGCCGCACGTCAGCCCCCTGGCGTTCGACGATCCCGGGCCGGGCCGGGGCCGGGTGCTCGTTTCCCAGACCCTGTCCAAGACCTACGGGCTGACCGGGCTGCGGGTGGGCGCGCTGATCGTCCCCGCCGGGCTGCAGGAGCGGATGAGCATCATCAACGAGGCGATCGTCTCCTGTGTGGCCTCGCCGTCGCAGTACGCCGCCCTGGCCGCGCTGACCGGGCCGCAGGACTACGTCCGCCGTGCGGCCGAGCACTACCGGCAGAACCGGGACGCGGCCGTGCAGGTGCTGGCGGGCCTCGGCATCCCCTATCTGCCAGCGGACGGGGCGTTCTACCTGTGGGCGGACCTCTCGCATGCCTCCGGCGGCGATGTGCGCGCCTGGGCCCGGGGCTTCCTGGCCGAGCACAACGTAGCCGTAGCACCGGGTACCGCGTTCGGTTCCATCGGCGAGGACTGGATCCGGATCGCGCTCTGCGGGGACCGGGACCAGCTCGTGGAGGGACTCGCCCGGCTCCCCCGCCGCTGAGTCGGCACAGCGGAAGGGAGCGGATCCTGCGGATCCGCTCCCTTCCCGTTCATGCCGGTTCCCGTGCCGGCCGCAGCCGCGTCCTGCGGCTGCGGCCGGGAACAGGCCTGTTGCCTGTGCCGGTCAGCGCCCCTGCGTCTCCGCAGTCCCGCCGTCGTCGCCGGCATCGCCGTCGTCGTCCCGCCGGTACGGGTCGGGATCGCCGGCGTAGTTTGCGCCCTGCTTCAGGGCCGCCAGTTCCTCGTCGCGCTTGCGCGCGGTGCGCAGCAGCTCTTCGAGATGGCTGGCGTTGACGGGGATCTCGTCCGGAACGAACTCGAGCGTCGGGGTGAGGCGGACGGTGATGTTGCGGCCCACTTCGGCCCGCAGGATGCCCTTGGCGGACTCGAGGGCGGCGCGGGTGCCCGCAGCCTCCTCCTCGTCGCCGAAGACGGTGTAGTAGAGCGTCGCGTGCTGCAGGTCATTGGTGACGCGGGCGTCGGTGATGGTGACGAACCCGAGCCGGGGGTCCTTGACTCGCCGTTCCAGTGCCTGCGCGACGACGACCTTGATGCGGTCGGCCAGTTTGGCTGCGCGTGCCGGATCTGCCATTGCCCCTCCTTTATGTGTGTCCTAGAGAAAATCGTACGACGCCGTGCGGCCTCGGCCGGAATCGGCGCCGGCAGACGTCGGGCCGGGAACCGCCCGGCGGTTCCCGGCCCGACGCCGGTCCGGGGGCCCTCAGGCCCCCGGACGTCAGTGCTAGACGCGCGGCTTCTCGCGCATTTCGAAGGTCTCGATCATGTCGCCCTCGCGGAGGTCGTTGAACGAGCCCAGGCCGATGCCGCATTCGAAGTCGGTACGGACTTCGGTGGCGTCGTCCTTGAAGCGGCGCAGGGACTCGACCTGGAGGTTCTCGGCGAGGACCTTCCCGTCGCGGACCACGCGGGCCTTGGCGTTGCGGCGGATGACGCCGCTGCGCACGATCGAGCCGGCGATGTTGCCGAACTTGGAGGACCGGAAGACCTCGCGGATTTCCGCGGTGCCCAGCTGGGCCTCTTCGTACTCGGGCTTGAGCATGCCCTTGAGCGCCAGTTCGATGTCCTCGATCGCGGCGTAGATGACCGAGTAGAAGCGCATGTCGACGCCTTCGCGGTCGGCCAGGTCCGCAACGCGCTCGGCGGGACGGACGTTGAAGCCGATGATGATGGCGTTGTCGACGGTCGCCAGGTTGACGTCGTTCTGGGTGATCGCGCCCACGCCGCGGTGGATGACGCGCAGCTGCACGCCTTCGCCCACGTCGATCTTGAGCAGCGAGTCCTCCAGCGCTTCGACGGCACCGGACACGTCGCCCTTGAGGATGAGGTTGAGGGTGTCAACCTTGCCCTCGGCCACGGCCTGGTCGAAGTCTTCCAGGCTGATGCGCTTGCGGCGCTTGGCCAGTGCGGCGTTGCGGTCGGCGGCTTCACGCTTTTCGGCGATCTGCCGGGCGGTGCGCTCGTCGTCGGTGACGAAGAACGTATCGCCGGCCCGCGGGACGGTGGACAGGCCGAGGACCTGGACCGGGCGCGACGGCCCGGCTTCGGTCACGTTGTCGCCGTTCTCGTCGAACATCGCACGGACACGGCCGTGGGCGGTGCCCGCCACGATGGTGTCGCCCACCTGCAGGGTGCCGGACTGGACCAGGACGGTCGCGACGGCGCCGCGGCCCTTGTCCAGGTTCGCTTCGATGGCGATGCCGCGTGCGTCCTTGTCCGGGTTGGCACGCATGTCCAGGGCGGCGTCGGCCGTCAGCAGGACGGCTTCGAGCAGGCCGTCGATGTTGATGCCCTGGCGGGCTGAGACCTCGACGAACATCGTGTCGCCGCCGTACTCCTCGGGAACCAGGCCGTACTCGGTGAGCTGGCCGCGGACCTTCTCCGGGTTGGCGCCCTCCTTGTCGATCTTGTTCACCGCGACGACGATCGGCACGTCGGCCGCCTGGGCGTGGTTCAGCGCCTCAACGGTCTGCGGCATGACACCGTCGTCGGCAGCGACCACCAGGACGGCGATGTCGGTCACCTTGGCACCACGGGCACGCATGGCGGTGAACGCCTCGTGGCCCGGGGTATCGATGAAGGTGATCGCGCGGTCCTGATCCTCGTGCTCCACGTGGATCTGGTAGGCACCGATGTGCTGGGTGATGCCGCCGTGCTCGCCTTCGACCACCTTGGTGTTGCGGATGGCGTCCAGCAGGCGGGTCTTGCCGTGGTCGACGTGGCCCATGACGGTCACTACCGGAGGACGTGCCTCCAGCTGGTCGTCGGACTCGGCTTCCAGCTCGGCCTCGAAGTCGATGTCGAAGCTGCTCAGCAGCTCGCGTTCCTCGTCCTCCGGGGAGACGACCTGGATCTTGTAGCCCAGCTCCTCGCCGAGGACCGAGAAGGTCTCTTCGTCCAGGGACTGGGTGGCGGTCGCCATTTCGCCGAGGTGGAACAGCACGGTCACCAGTGCTGCCGGGTTCGCCTCGATCTTGTCGGCAAAGTCGGTGATGGACGAGCCGCGGCGCAGGCGCACCACGGTGTTGCCGTTGCCGCGGGGGACGCTGACGCCGCCCAGCGACGGAGCCGACATCTGCTCCAGTTCCTGCCGCTTCGCCCGCTTCGACTTGCGCTGCTTGCCGCGGCCTGCGCCGCCCTTGCCGAACGCGCCGGCGGTGCCGCCGCGTCCGCGACCGCCCTTGCCGAAGCCGCCGCCGACCGGACCGCCGCCGCCGCCGGGACCGCCGCCGGGACCACGGCGTGCACCGCCGGGTCCGCCGCCGGGACGTGCGGCCGGGGCCGGACGCTCAGTGCGGTTGGGCATCATGCCCGGGTTCGGCCGCGCGGCGCCGCCGGGACGGGGTGCGCCGCCGGGACGGGGTGCGCCGCCGGGACGCGGGGCACCCGGACGGGGCGCGCCCGGACGGGGACCTGCGGCGCCGGGGGTGCCGGGACGCGGAGCCGGAGCGCCGCCGTCTTCACGGCGTCCACCCGGTCGGGGCATGCCCTGCGAGGTGGCAAACGGGTTGTTGCCCGGGCGCGGTGCACCTTCGCCGCGGCCACGGGGCCGGGGCATGCCCTGGGACGTGGCGAACGGGTTGTTGCCCGGGCGCGGTGCACCCTGGCCGGGACGCGGAGCGCCGGGGCGCGGGGCACCCGGACGGGGCCCGGCCTCGCCGGAGCCGGACTCAGGCTTGGGCGCCGCCGGAGCGGACGGGGCGGGGGTTTCTGCTGCGGGAGAGGCCGGAGCCGGAGCAGCAGGGGCTTCGAAGACGGGAGCCGCCGGGGCCGGAGCGGCCGGAGCGGGAGCTTCCGGAGCCTTCGGCGCGGGCTTGGCCTCCGCTGCGGGAGCCGCGGGACCTGGCTTGGCGGCACCGGGCTTGGGGGCGGAGCCGTTGCCTGCCGGGCGCGGGGCGGCGGCCGGCTTGGACGACGCCTTCGACGCTGCGTCGGGGAAGGCCCCGCGAAGCTTCTTGACTACGGGTGCCTCAATCGTTGAAGAGGCGGAACGGACGAATTCGCCCAGTTCCTGCAGTTTGGCTACTGCATCCTTAGAGGTAATGCCGAGCTCTTTGGCGAGCTCGTGTACGCGGACCTTGGCCACATTTCTCCTGTCTCGGTCCGCACCGAGGCAGGTACGAACCGTCTATTTTGCGGGAGCCGCGGCTGCGTATGCAGCACGACCCTTCACAGAGCACATGAAAGTACTCATCGCTGGGTACTCATCGGGTTTCCATCAGATTGCTGACCCGCTTTCAGGTTGGACGGTTTCGGAACCGCTCCCGGTCGGAGCGTTTCCTCGGGCCTGGAACCATTCGGCTACTTCGTGCGTGTCCGCCGGGCCCCGGAAGGCCCGGTTGAACGCACGTCGCTTGGCAGCCGAGGCCAGGCAGGCCGGGTCGGGATGCAGCCATGCTCCCCGCCCGGACATGCGGCGGTGTTCATCTACGCGGACGACGACGCCGTCCGCGGCGGAAATGCCCACCAGCCGCAGCAGTGCGGCCTGGTCATCGACGCTCCGGCACCCCACACAGGTGCGCCGCGGAACATGTCCGACGGCGCGGGAGGTGCTGAAGCGAAGCGGCGACCCGGCCTCATACAGTCTAACCCTTTTCCGGTGAACTGCATTCCCTGCCATGGGGCCGGCCCGCCTAGCCCTGCTTCGCGTCGGAAACGATGTCGATCCGCCAGCCGGTCAGCTTGGCTGCGAGCCGGGCGTTCTGCCCTTCCTTGCCGATCGCCAGCGAAAGCTGGTAGTCGGGAACCACCACGCGGGCGGACCGGGCGTCGGGGTCGGTGATCTGGACCGACACGACCTTGGAGGGCGAAAGGGAGTTCGCGATGAAGGTGGCCGGATCGGAGCTGTAGTCGACGATGTCGATCTTCTCGTCATGCAGCTCGTTCATGACCGCGCGGACGCGGGCACCCATTTCGCCGATGCAGGCACCCTTGGCGTTGATGCCCGGGACGTTGGCCTGCACCGCGATCTTGGTGCGGTGGCCCGCCTCCCGGGCCAGGGCCACGATCTCGACGCTGCCGTCGGCGATCTCGGGAACCTCCAGCTCAAAGAGCTTGCGGACCAGGCCGGGGTGGGACCGGGACAGGGTGATCGACGGGCCCTTGAAGCCGCGGCGGACGTCGACGACGAACGCGCGGAGCCGGGTCCCGTGCGTGTACTTCTCGCCGGGGACCTGCTCGGGCGGCGGCAGCAGCGCTTCGATGGTGCCCAGGTTCACCTGGATCATGTGCGGATTGTTGCCCTGCTGGATCTGCCCGGAGACCAGCTCGCCTTCCTTGCCGCGGAATTCGCCGAGGATGTGGTCGTCCTCGACGTCGCGCAGCCGCTGCAGGATGATCTGCCGCGCGGTGCTGGCGGCGATCCGGCCGAAGCCGGCTGGGGTGTCGTCGAATTCGCCGACCGGCTCGCCGTCGTCGTCGAGCTCGGTGGCCCAGATCGTGACGTGGCCGCTCTTGCGGTCCAGTTCGGCGCGCGCCCGTTCCTGCGCGCCGGCGGTCTTGTGGTAGGCGACCAGCAGCGCCTGTTCAATCGTGGGGATCAGCAGGTCCAGCGGGATTTCCCGCTCGCGTTCCAGCAGCCTCAGCGCGCTCATATCAATATCCATCTAGGCCTCCTCAGCTGTGGTGTCTTTGTCATCGCCGGCGTCATCGTCCAGCGGCTCGTCGTCCAGGTGGGTGAATTCGACCTCCACCCTGCCCCGGCGGATGTCCCCGAAGGCCAACCGGGTCGGCTCGCCCTGCTTCGGAACCATGCCCTTCTTCGCGGGCAGTTCCGGGATCAGGGTGATCCCGTCCTCCCCTACCTCGGTGAGCCGGCCCGTGAGGTCCTCGCCCTTCAGCAGGTCGACGCGGACCTTCCGGCCCAGGTTCCGCTTCCAGTGCCGCCGCTCCGTGAGGGGACGGGAAAGGCCCGGGGAGGAAACCTCCAGGTTGTAGGGCCGCCCGTCGTCGGCGGGATCGTTGTCCATCGCGTCCGAGAGCACCTTCGCCGCCTCGGAAACGCGGTCAAGGCTGATGTTGCCCGGTACGTCCTCGGGCAGGTCGATGATCACGTGCACGGTGCGGTGGGCGCCGGCGATGCGGATCTCAACATCCTCCAGGAACAGTCCCTGTTCGTGCGCAACCGGCGCCAGGTAGTCCCTGAGCCGCTGCCGTTCGGCGCTTACCTCCGCATTCACTGCGTTCCTGCGGTAGTTCGACGTCGTGTCTTTCCCGTGGCCGGGCCGAACCGCCATAGCTGCCTCCCACTTGATGATGTTGTAGCTCCTAGCCTACCGACTTTCCCGGGCGCTCCGCGCACGCCGCCTGCGTCCGCACCCCCTGACGTGAGACGATCGACTGTTGTGAACTCCCCTGCCCCCGCCCCCGATCCGGCCCCGGCCGCCGGGCACCGTGCTGCCCGCGTCCTGCGCCGCGGCCTGCTGCTGGTGCTGCTGGGCGTTGCCGTGCTGGGCCTGGGGCTCCAGACGCCGGAAGGCGGCGGTGCCATGTCCCGGTCGTTCTCCGATGACGCCCGGCACTCCGCCCGCGAGGAAGCCCGCAGGCTGGCCGGCCAGGCCGCCGCACTGGGCCACGGGGACCAGGCGGAGGCGCTGAACGCCCAGGCCGCCGCACTGGCCGATCCCGAGCTCCGTCCCCTCCCCCTGTCTTCAGGGCCTGTCGACGGGGCCGCCGCCCGTCCGGCAGCCGACGCGGCCGCCGTACCCGGGGACTACGTCCTGGCCCTTGCCGACGCCGCCCGGACCAACCTTGGAAACGCCGTGCGGGCCGACGGCGGCACGGCACGCCTGCTGGCCTCGGTGGGAACCGGACAGTGGCTGCTCGCCGCAGAGGCCGCCGCCGACGCCGGCCTGGCGCGCCCCGCCGCACCGGACTCCTGGGCGCCGGTCGCCGCGGACACACCGGCCTGCACCGACCCGGCACAGGGAAACGGTTCCGGCGCGCCGGCGGACGCCGCCGGGACCGGCAACCGTTCCGGCGGGGAAGACGCCGCCGACGCCCTGCAGGCCGCAGTGGATGCGGAATACGGCGCCGCCTACGCCTATGAGGTGGTCCAGGCGCGGCTGGGGCCGTGGCGGCCCGACCCGGCGCTGGCCGCAGCGTCCCGCGCCCATGCCGACCACGGCGCCGCCGGGGTGGACCTGCTGCCGCTGGTGTGCCGCCCCGCGCTCGCCCCGGCGCCGGCCTATGCCCTCGACGGGAGGTTCGCATCCGCCCCGGAGGCGGCGCTGGAGGAGCTGGAGCAGTCGCTGCCCGGGGTCTACGCGGAGCTGATCAGCCTCAGTGAAGGCCAGGTGCGGTCCTGGGCGATCGACCGACTGGTCCAGACTGCGGAGCACGCCGCAGCTGATCACGGGACGGAGCCCCTGCCCGGGCTGCCGTCCGGAGCCGGTGACCTGCCGTGGACCTGACCGCGGACATCCCGACGGCGGCGGAGATCGCGGCGGCGCCTGCCCAGGCAGTGCCGTGACCCCGGCCGTTCCCGAGGAACTGATCCGTCGTTACCGCGGCAGCCGCCAGGGCCGCGACTGGCTGGAGTCCCTGCCCGGCCGTCTGGCGTCCGCCCTCGACGGGCTGGGACTCGAACCGGACCCGGCGGATGCAGGCCGGGCCTGGCACGGCCGCGGCGCCCTGGTCGTTCCGGTCCGCGGCGCCGCCGGCCGGGCCGTACTGAAGTTCGCCTATCCGCATCCCGAAGCGGCCGCCGAGGCGACCGCCCTCCAGCTGTGGGACGGCGCGGGAGCCGTCCGGCTGCTCAGCCGCGATGCCCCCGGCGGCTGCCTGGTCCTGGAACGCCTGGCGGAGGGCAGAAGCCTGCTCACCGAGGACATGGACACGGCCGTCGCCGAGTGGGGGCGGCTGATGCGGGTGCTCTCGCTGCCCGCCGGCGACGGCGCCGCCTGGGCCGAACTGCCGTCGGCGGCAGCCCGGGCCGAGCAGCTCAGCGACGAGATCCCGGCCGACTGGGAGGCGCTCGGCCGCCCGTTCGAGCGCTGGCTCATGGAAGCCGCGCTTGAAACCGCCCAGACGCGGGGCGCCGTCGGCCGGCGCAGCAGCAACGATGTCCTGCTGCACGCGGACCTGCACTACGGCAACATCCTGCTCCGTCCCGACGGCCGCCCGGATCCGGGCGGTTTCGTGGCGATCGATCCGCAGGCCATGGTCGGAGAAGCGGAGTTCGCCGTCGCGCCGATGCTGTGGAACCGCCTGGATGAGCTGGACGGGATGCGCCCGGCCGCGGACCTGCGGCGCCGCCTGGCTGCCCTCTGCCGGGCCGGCGGGCTGGATGAGCGGTCGGCCGTGGAGTGGGCAATCCTGCGGGAAGTCCGCAACGCGCTGGACTATTTCCTCGACGGCGTCCCGGCCGAGGCGCAGCGCTCCATCTGGGTGGCCTCGGCGCTGACGGGCCGGCTCCACCCGGGGCTGCCGCCGGTCCGGCTGCTTCCGGCGCCCTGAGGCTCAGGCGCCGCGGATGTTTTCCGCGTAGACGTCCCAGCCCAGCTTCACGATGAGGGCGCTGACCACCACCAGGAACACGATCCGCACAAACCGGCTGCCCTGCTTCACGGCCATCCGGGCGCCGAGATACCCGCCGACCATGTTGGACAGGCCCAGGACGAGGCCGAGCCCCCAGAGCACGGAGCCGTGCGGAAGGAAGAAGGCCAGGGCACCGAGGTTCGTGGCCATGTTCACGATCTTGGCCTTTGCACTGGCCGCCAGGAAGTTGTAGCCGAGGAGCACCACCATGGCGATCACCAGGAAGGACCCGGTACCGGGGCCGATCAGCCCGTCGTAGAAACCGATCACCGCTCCGATGGCTGCTGCTGTGCCGTAGTGCCGGCGGCCGGTATGGCGCAGCTGTGTGAGCTCCCCCACCGTGGGCCGCGCGGCCGTGAAGACGGCAACGACAATCAGTGCGACGACGATGATGGGCTTGAACACCGAGGACGGCAGGGACGCCGCCAGCACGGCCCCGCCGAAGCTGCCGGCCAGTGCCACCCCGGCCATCGGCAGGGCGGTGCGGAGGTCCGGATGGGCCCGGCGGTAATAGGTCACCGCACTGGTGGTGGTCCCGAACACCGAGCCCATCTTGTTGGTCGCGAGGGCCTGCACCGGGGTGATGCCGGGCACCAGCAGCAGCGCGGGGAGCTGGATCAGCCCGCCCCCGCCGACCACGGCGTCGACCCAGCCGGCGGCCAGGCCGGCCACCACCACCAGCAGGAGGGTGGCGGCCTGGACGTCCTCGAGACCTGAGACCACGGCCGGCTACTGCCGGGCGGCGCGGAGCACGTAGTCGACGGCGTCGTCCACCGGGACGTTCTCGGCGGCGCCGGTGGCGCGGTCCTTGACCTCCACGACGCCGTCGGCCAGGCCGCGGCCGACCACCAGGATGGTGGGCACGCCGATCAGTTCGGCGTCGCCGAACTTCACGCCGGGAGAGACCTTGGGCCGGTCGTCGTAGATGACTTCGAGGCCGGCGGCCTCCAGATCGGCGCTGAGCTTTTCCGCGGCTTCGAAGACATCGGCACCCTTGCCGGTCGCGACCACGTGCACGTCGGCCGGTGCCACGGAGCGGGGCCAGATGATGCCCTTGTCGTCGTGGTTGGACTCGGCCAGGGCCGCCACGGCGCGGGTGACGCCGACGCCGTAGGAGCCCATGGTGACGGTGGCCAACTTGCCGTTGCGGTCCAGGACCTTCAGGCCCAGCGCTTCGGCGTACTTGCGGCCGAGCTGGAAGATGTGGCCCATCTCGATGCCGCGGGCAGCCTCGAGCGGTCCGGAGCCATCCGGAGCCGGGTCCCCTTCGCGGACCTCGACGGACTCGATGACGCCGTCCCAGGTGAAGTCGCGGCCGGCGACCAGCCCGATGACGTGCTTGCCGGTGACGTTGGCGCCGGTGATCCACCGGGTGCCTTCCACCACCCGGGGGTCGACCAGGTAGAGCAGGCCGGTGGCGGATTCAGAGCCGAGCACGGCCTCGGAAAGCGAAAGGCCCGGGCCGATGTAGCCCTTGACCAGGCCGGGGTGCTTGGCCAGATCCTCGTCGCCGGCGGCGTCGACCTCCACCTCGCCGCCCATCTCAAGGTGCGTGCCGATGTTCGCTTCGATGCGCTTGAGGTCCACCGTGCGGTCGCCGGGAACGCCGACGACGACAACCTGCCGCTCTCCGGTCGGCAGGGTCACGGCCAGGACCACGTTCTTCAGCGTATCGGCGGCCGTCCACTCCCCTTCCGCGCGGGGGAAACGGGCGTTCACGTCGGCGACCAGGGTCTCGATGGTCGGGGTGTCCGGGGTGTCGACGACCTCGGCCGCCGGCGCGTCGGCGTAATCGACCGGCTCGGGGGCCACCGTGGTGACCGCCTCGACGTTGGCCGCGTAGCCGCCGGCGGAACGGACGTAGGTGTCCTCGCCGACCGGCGTCGGGTGCAGGAACTCCTCGCTCTTCGAGCCGCCCATGGCGCCGGACACCGCGGAAACGACCACGATGTCCAGGCCCAGGCGCTCAAAGATGCGCAGGTACGCGCCGCGGTGCGCCTGGTAGCTGGCCTCCAGCCCCTCGTCGTCGATGTCGAAGGAGTAGGAGTCCTTCATGATGAACTCGCGGCCGCGCAGCAGGCCGGCGCGGGGGCGCGCCTCGTCCCGGTACTTGTTCTGGATCTGGAACAGGGACACCGGCAGGTCCTTGTAGGAGCTGTAGAGGTCCTTCACCAGCAGGGTGAACATTTCCTCGTGCGTGGGAGCCAGCAGGTAGTCGGCGCCCTTGCGGTCCTGCAGGCGGAACAGGTTGTCGCCGTACTCGGTCCACCGGTTGCTCGCCTCGTAGGGTTCGCGCGGGAGCAGCGCCGGGAAATGCACTTCCTGGGCACCGATGGCCGCCATCTCTTCACGGATGATGCCTTCCACCTTGCCGAGCACGCGCAGGCCCAGCGGCAGCCACGAGTAGATGCCCGGGGCAGCCCGGCGGATGTATCCGGCGCGGACCAGCAGGCGGTGGCTGGCGACGTCGGCGTCGGCAGGATCCTCGCGGAGCGTGCGGAGGAAAAGGGTGGAAAGTCGAAGGACCACGCTGGGAAATCCATTTCTGCAGCGCACAGGCTGCATCCGAGAGTTGGAACTGAATCTAATCTAGCGCCTCGGCGACGTGCCGCCGTCCAGCGCCGCACCCGCCCCGGCCGTGGCCCGCGTCAGGGAAGGCGCGCCAGTTCGGCGTGCACGGCCCCGATCAGCTCCGCCGCCTGCCCGACGGCGGCGGCCGGGTCCGCGGGGGAAGTCACGGACACCTGTACCCGGTGGTGGCCCCGAACGCTGCTGACGCTCAGAGTCCGGAGCTGTTGCCCGGCGCCCTCGGCGACGGTGCGCACAGCGGTGATGCCGGGCAGGGAGCCCGGCACCTCGACGGCCTCGGCCCTGGTGGCCACGGTGCGGCCTGCGACGGTCATGGTGAATTCGGAGCACTCGGCAAGCAGCCGCCGTGCGGCCTCCTCCCGGCCGGCCAGGGCCAGGGGATCGGGGGAAGAGACCACCGCGACCGTTTCGGCGGCTGCAGATCCCGCCCCTGCCGTGACCAGCAGGGCGACGCTGTCACCGGCGGTCATGGCGGAGACTTCATCGGCGGCCAGGGCAGCGCACGCCTCCGGTTGAATTCCGGCCGCGCCGAGGGCAGTGCGGGCGGCCTCGGCCTGCGCCTCCAGCTCGGCGGCTCCGACGAGCCGGGCATCCAATCCCCGGCTGCCGCGGACCGCCAGCAGCACCTGTTCGAGTTCGGTTGAGGTGAGCCAGCGTGTGTCGGCAGGCAATGCGGATGACGTTCCGGCAGCGCCCGACGTCGTCGGGACGGTGCCGCCGGGACCTGTCGCGCCCCGTGTAGGGGCCGGTGTCGGTCCGGCGGCCGGTGACGTCGCAGGGACAGGGTCGGTCGGCCCGACGGGCGGCGATGCCGGGCTGCTGCAGGCCGCCGCCAGCATCACCACCGCGGCTGCGCCGAGCGTCCTGATCGTTCTCACTGCTCCCCCTCCGGTACGGCCCGGGAGCCGCCCCGGTGCCTGCGGCCATTAAACCCCACCGGTGCGGGCGACGGGGCCGGTTCTCCGGCCCGGGGACGGACAGGCGCGCCGCCGTGCAGGGCCGGGCGGGGTGCCAGGCACGCGGTTACGAAGGCGGGGCGGGCAGCCACGGCGCAGGGGCCGGGCCCGAAGGCCCGGCCCCTGCCGGTGAACCGCCCGCCGGGACTTCCCGGCCGGGCCTGTGCTACTCCTCGAGCTCCGCGAGGATGGCGTTGATAAGCTCCTCGGCGTCGGCCACCACGGCCTCGGGATTCGCGGGATCGAACTGGGCGACGCTCACATGCAGCGTTCCCGACAGGGCGCTGATCTGGACCGCTTCGGCTGTTCCGTCCTCCCGGGTGATGACTGTCCGGACGCCCTGGGTCGTCGGCGCGTCCGTCGACGCGTCCAGGCTCTCCGCCTCCCCGGTGACGACCATGCCTGCGGTCTCCATGGTGAATTCGGCGCAGTCGGTAAGCATCTGCTTGGTGGTATCAGCCTGTTCCTCGGTCTTCGACGAATCCTCGTAGCTGACCACGGTCAGCAGACCGTCCCCGACAGCCATGGCCGCCAGGTTTCCGTCGCCGATGCCCTCGTCCAGGGCGGAGGCAATGAGCGTCTGGCACTGGTCCGGCGTCGTCGTGACGTCGGGAAGCGCGCCGGAGAGCTGCGGACGCAGCATGGCGTCGTTCTCGACGTCCCCTGAAAGCCCCTTGTCCGCCTTGACCGCTTCCAGCGCCGCCTCGAGCTCGTCGGGCGTGTACTGCTCAGCCCCTACGGCCAGCGTGGGCGTAGGGGTCGACGACTCCGCCGGCGCGGCCTCCGCGCCACCCTCGGAGTCGCCGGCGCAGCCGGTCAGCGCAAAGGCGCCGGCAACGAGCAACGCTCCGACCTTCATCGTTTTGTTCACTTTGTCCCCCCCAGATTCATTGTCCGTTGGCCTGTCCGACGACGGCCGGAGCCGCCGGCGCAGACGCCGAGACCTTCACATAGAAAGTATGCTTGTGATCCTAGCGTTGTGACTGACCACACGTGAAATCCGCTCGGAGCAACGGCCGCCGAAGGCGGAGGACGGCGGACGGCGGCTAGAACAGGACCGTGGCGAACGTGCCGACCTGCCGGAAGCCGACGGCGGCATAGACGCTGCGGGCGCGCTCGTTGTAGTGGTTGACGTAGAGGCTGACCTGTGGAGCCACCTCCAGGGCGGCGGCGACGACGGCGGACATGTACCCCGCACTGCGCCCCTGCCCGCGGTACCGGGGATTCATCCACACGCCCTGGATCTGCACGGCGTCGCGGGACACCGTTCCCAGTTCGGCCTTGAACACCACTTCCCCGTCGTCATTGATGTGGGCAAGCGAATGCCCGCGCTGGATGAGCCCGCGGACCCGGTTGCGGTAATGCCGGTCCCCGCCCGCGACGGGAGAGTAGCCGACTTCCTCTTCGAACATCGCCGTGCAGGCCGGCAGCAGTACGTCCAGCTCGGCCGGCCGGGTGTGGCGCAGGCCGGCGGCAGGCGGCACCGGTGAACGCGCGTCGATCTGAAGCAGCGGCTGGCTTTCGCGGATCGCGAAGGGCCGGGGCGAGGCATGCTGCAGCTCAGACCAGATGCTTAGGACGCCTTCGGCCGGGCCGAAGACGGAGGAGAAGCGGCGTCCGCTGCGCGCCAGCCAGGCGCCCAGCTCCGGCCCGGTGTCGGCGGTGACGCCGACGGGGACGAGGTTCACTCCGGCCCAGCAGGCGCTGAGCAGCCGCCCGCCGTCGAACGCCCCCACCACCTGACCACCCGCGGCCGTCGGCGCGGCGGACCCGGCAACCTCCAGGTGCGATGCAATGAAGATGTTCGCTACCGGGTCCTCAGCCGCCAGCGCACGCAGCGCGGCAGTGTCTTCGCGCGCAAGGATGCGCAGCGAGCCGGTGTGCTGTCCGCTGCGGATCCTGCTGCCGTTCCTAGCCGACGGTAACCATGGGGCCACCCGTGCCAGCACCTTCGCCATCGGCCTCCCCCATATCCTCGGCGATCCTCATCGCTTCCTCGATCAGCGTCTCCACGATCTGGTCTTCGGGGACGGTCTTGATGACCTCGCCCTTGACGAAGATCTGCCCCTTGCCGTTGCCCGATGCTACGCCAAGATCAGCCTCGCGCGCTTCCCCCGGACCGTTCACCACGCAGCCCATGACGGCCACGCGGAGCGGGACGGTCAGGCCTTCGAGGCCGGCAGTGACCTCGTCGGCCAGGGTGTAGACGTCCACCTGGGCGCGGCCGCAGGAGGGGCAGGAGACGATCTCGAGCTTGCGCGGGCGCAGGTTCAGCGACTGCAGGATCTGGTTGCCCACCTTGACCTCCTCCACCGGCGGGGCGGAGAGGGAGACCCGGATGGTGTCGCCGATGCCCTTGGACAGCAGCGCCCCGAAGGCGGTCGCGGACTTGATGGTGCCCTGGAAGGCCGGGCCCGCTTCGGTCACCCCAAGGTGGAGGGGCCAGTCGCCGCGCTCGGCGAGCAGCTCGTAGGCGCGGACCATGACCACCGGGTCGTTGTGCTTGACGGAGATCTTGAAGTCATGGAAGTCATGCTCCTCGAACAGCGAGGCCTCCCACACCGCGGACTCGACCAGCGCCTCCGGCGTGGCCTTGCCGTACTTGGCCAGCAGGCGCGGGTCCAGCGAGCCGGCGTTGACGCCGATGCGGATCGACACGCCGGCGTCCTTCGCCGCCTGCGAGATCTGCTTGACCTGGTCGTCGAACTTGCGGATGTTGCCCGGGTTCACGCGGACCGCGGCGCAGCCCGCGTCAATCGCGGCGTACACGTACTTCGGCTGGAAGTGGATGTCGGCGATGACCGGGATCTGCGACTTCTTCGCGATGATCGGCAGGGCCGCCGCGTCGTCGGCGCTGGGGCAGGCCACCCGGACAATGTCACACCCGGAGGCCGTCAGTTCGGCGATCTGCTGCAGGGTGGCGTTGATGTCGGTGGTCGGCGTCGTTGTCATGGACTGGACGCTGACCGGGAAATCGGAGCCCACACCCACGGAGCCCACTTTGATCTGGCGGGTCTTGCGGCGCGGCGCCAGAACGGGCGGCGGGGCGGCTGGCATTCCAAGGTTGACCGAGGTCAAAACGTCCTCCAAGTGCCCCGGGGGGCAAGTTATCCGTGTCGGTGTGCGCCTGTGGGCGCCTAACCATTATCCACCCGGGCGGGCCCTCCCGCGGCGGAGCCCGCCCGACTTCACTGCGGGCTTAGAGCAGGTGGGCGAAGGCGCCCAGCACAGGCTGCCATTCGGTGGTCTTCAGGCCGGACACCAGGCCGTGGACCGCGAACGGGTCCTGGCGGAGCAGCTCGTTGAGCTCCGCCTCGCTGGCGGCCCGGAAGATCAGCAGAGCGCCGGCGCCGTCGGCGAACGGTCCGGTGGCCAGCACCGTCCCCGCCTCGACGAGCTCCGCGAGCCACTGCCGGTGGGCGGGCCGGTACTCGTCCCTGACGTGGGCGGATTCTGCGTCGTATACGTATTCAACAGCGAAGATCAACATACTCACCAGCCTAAGTGATGGGGTCCAGGACAAAGATGCGCACGGCTACGGCCACGCCCACGGCCCACAGCATGGAGGTCAGCGTGCCAATGATGAACCGCTCGGCTGCGGCAGGGGTCTCCTTCAGCTCCGCATATCGGCCCAGGCCCTTGATCGCGACCACGTAGGCGATGGCCACGGGCTCGGAGGCCAGGATGGCGGTGGCGACCGCGAGGCGCTCCAGGAAACCGATGAGCAGACCGCCGCGGAGTACCGTCTCCGGGGGCGGGGCGGAGGCCGCCGGGTCGGGGGCAGGCGCCGTCGCCTGGGGTTCGGGCCCGCCCGGCGGCGCCTCGGCGTGCACCTGGAGCCCGGGGCCGGGGCCGCCCGGTGAAGAAATCCGCAGATCCAGCACCTGGTCCGCGGCAGGATCGGCAGGCGGGGACGCGGGACGGGGCGGGTCCACCACCCGGGCCAGGCGCAGCACCAGCAGGGTCAGCGGCCACCCGAGCACCGCTGCGGCAGCCAGTGCCAGGACCACCCAGAGCGTCTCGACCATCATCCGTTCCGTCCATCCTCTCCCGGCTGCCTGCTCCGCGTCGTGCGGCCGACCGCCGTCCCCTGGGGCTGCGTGGCCTGCCGGTCAGCTTCGGCCAGCAGGTGCGCGGCGACGGGGCGGGCGGCCCATTCCTCTTCCCATCCGGCCCGCAGCGACGCCTTGCTGACGGACTGCGAGGTGATGCCGAGCCTACGTGCCGCCTCCGACTGTGCCCCCCAGCGACCCGGCTCCAGCTCGTCAAGGATCCGCCACTCGGCCTCGGAGCGTTCCTGTACGAGGCGTGCCAGCAGGACGAGCACCGCTTCGGCGGCGGCGGCTGCGGGGCTGCCCTCGACGGCGACGCCGGGCCGGGCCCCGGACTTCTTCGACCGGTCCACGGCGCGGCGGGCCGCCACGAAGGCCTCTCCTGCACCTTCGCGGGAGGCAGCCGGCAGGGGCAGGCGCACCGGCCCGACCCCGATGCCGATATGCCAGCGCCCGTCACGGACGGCGCGCAGCGCGACGTCGATCACGGCGGCGGGGTCCTCCAGTACGCCCTGGACCTCGTCCCCCACCGTGCGCTCAAAGGGCAGGACGGCCGGAAGGTCGCCCAGCAGCCCGAGCAGGGCGGGGACGGCGTCCGGGCTGCTGCGGCTGTTCTTCTGGTCCAGTGTCATGACGAACATGCTTGAGACCGTATATGCGCTCAAATCGATTTACAACCTTTTGGGCGTTCAAATCCATTTGAGCGCTTAGAACAGGCTGACCGGCTTCACGATGTCCGCGTAGATCAGCAGGGCTCCCATGGCCATCAGGAGCACGGCCATCGCATAGGTGAGCGGGAGCAGCTTGGCCATGTCGAAGGGCCCGGGATCCGGGCGGCGGAACAGCTTCGCCACGCCGCGCCGCAGCGACTCCCACAGAGCCCCCGCCACGTGGCCGCCGTCCAGCGGCAGCAGCGGAATCAGGTTGAACACAAACAGCGCCAGGTTCACGCTGGCTACCAGCCCGATCAGCGTGGCGACGCGGGACTCGAGGTCGATGCTCTCCATGGCGGAGATCTCCCCGGCGATCCGCCCGACTCCGACGACGCTCATCGGACCGTTGGGATCCCGTTCCTCGCTCGAGAACGCAGCCTGCGCCACATCCACCAGCCGCTGGGGCAGGTTGATCACGACCCCCGCAATGCCCTGCAGGTTCTCCCCCACCGTGGGCAGCACGGTGGAAACCGGCTGGCGGACCAGCTCCTGGGAGGCACCTACACCGATGAAACCGACCTCCTCGGTCAGGGCGTTGCCGGCGTCGTCGGTGGCAGCGGTGCCATCCTCCGCCGCCACCGGCCGCTCGGTCAGCAGCGGGGTGATCACCGTGTCATGCCGGACGCCGTCGCGCTCGTAGGTCAGCGGGACCTCCCTCCCGGCGGCCTCGCGGATCCAGCCGGAAAGCTCCGCCCAGCCGGTGACCTCCCGGCCGTCGAAGGCCGTGATGGTGTCGCCCGGCAGCAGCCCGGCCTCGTGGGCCGGCGCCGCGGGATCCTCGGCGGTGCAGGCGGTCTGGCCGGTCTCGGCCTGGCGCTGGGCGGTGACCACGCATTCGTTGACCGAGGCGAGGGTGGTGGTGGCCTGGGCGGTGCCGAAACCGCTGAGCAACACGCCGAAGAGCACGGTGCCGATCACCAGGTTCATGAACGGTCCGCCGAGCATGATGATGATGCGCTTGATGACGGGCAGCCGGTAGAACACCCGGTTTTCGTCCCCGGGCTGCAGCTGCTCGGCTGAGGCCTGCCGGGCGTCCGCGGCCAGCTGCTGGAACATGCCGGTGCTGGAGGCGCGGACCGCGCCGTGGTCCTCCCGGTTCGGCGGGAACATGCCGATCATGGACACGTAGCCGCCCAGCGGGAGGGCCTTGACCCCGTATTCGGTTTCGCCGCGGCGTCTCGAGAAGACGGTGGGCCCGAATCCGATCATGTACTGGGTGACCCGGACCTTGAACAGCTTGGCGGGCACCAGGTGCCCCACCTCGTGTAGGGCGATGGAGACGGCAATGCCGGCCGCCACGAAGAGCACGCCAAGGATAAAGAGCAGAACGGTCAACGGAGGTCCTTTGGATCAGTCAGGGCAGGTGCCCCTTCAGCGTCCACAACGTTCGCGGGCCAGCCGGCGTGCCCGCTGCTCCGCGGCCAGCACCGACTGCAGGCTGAGGGGTCCGTCCTCCACATGCGCGTCGAGTACGGCGGTGATCGTATCAACGATGTCTGTGAACCGGATGAGACCGTCGTGGAAGGCGTCCACGGCTTCCTCGTTGGCGGCGTTGTAGGCGGCCATGAACGTGCCGCCGCGGGCCGCGGCGGACTTCGCCAGCGCGACGGCGGGAAAGGCCTCCTCATCGAGCGGCTCGAAGGTCCACTGGGCGGCCCTGGTCCAGTCGCAGGGCTTTGCGGCGCCAGGCACGCGCAGCGGCCAGCCCATGCCCAGGGCGATCGGCAGGCGCATGTCTGGCGGGGAGGCCTGGGCGATGGTGGAGCCGTCCGTGAACTGCACCATGGAGTGCACAATCGACTGCGGGTGGACCACCACGTCGATCCGCTCGAGTGGAATGTCGAACAGCAGGTGCGCCTCGATCACCTCGAGGGCCTTGTTGACCATCGTGGCGGAGTTGGTGGTCACCATCCGGCCCATGTTCCAGGTGGGGTGCGCCAGCGCCTGTTCGGGGGTGACATCGTCGAGCTCCGCCCGTTTCCGGCCGCGGAAGGGGCCGCCGGAGGCGGTGACGATGAGCCGGTCCACCTCGGTGAACGTTCCCGCGCGCAGCGCCTGGGCCAGGGCCGAGTGCTCCGAGTCGACCGGCACGATCTGTCCGGGACCCGCGGCGCGGCGGACCAGTTCCCCGCCGACGATGAGCGATTCCTTGTTCGCCAGGGCGAGCAGGTGGCCGGCGGACAGGGCGGCAAGGGTGGGTTCGAGGCCGATGGAGCCGGTGATCCCGTTCAGCACGACATCGGCGGCGGGCCAGGCCGCGACGGCCGAAGCGGCCTGCGGGCCGGTGAACAGCTCGGGCTCATAGCCGGAGACGCCGGCGTCGGAGGCGGCGTCCCGGATCGCTTCCCGAAGGGTCGGCAGGTCCACGGCCGCGCACCCGACCGCCTCCGCACGGGTATGGACGGCCTGCCGGGCCAGCTGCGCGAGGTTTCCGCCGCCGGCGGCCAGGGCGACGATCCGGAAGCGCTCCGGCGCTTCGTCGGCGACGTCGATGGCCTGGGTGCCGATCGAGCCGGTCGAGCCCAGCAGGACCACGCGGCGCGGGATGTCTTCGGGCGGATAGGAGGCGGAAAACACGGCGGCGGACGGGTCGGGAAGCTGCATGGTCCCAGTATCCCGCACCCGGGGGCCGCGGCGGCCTCCGGGTGCGGTGCGGCGGGCCTCCGCCGAGCCTAGCCGAGTCCGGCCACGGCCTCCGTGATCGGGGTGCTTCCGCTGATCAGGCCCAGCACCTGGCCGGCGCCGTTGCCGGTGCGGACCAGTTCGGCCAGCACCGCGGCGACGTCGGCGCGCGGGATCTCGCCGTTCTCCGCACCCGGGGCCAGTTCCACCAGACCGCCGGCCGGGTCGTCGGTGAGGCGGCCCGGGCGCAGGATGGTCCAGTCCAGGGCGGCCCTCGACCGCAGGTCCTCCTCGGCGGCGAGTTTGGCCGTCAGGTAGGCGTGCATCACTTCGTCGAGGCCCTCGGGCCGGGCTCCGTCACGGACGGATTCCACGCCGCTGGAGGAGATCTGCACCAGCCGCGGGACGCCTGCCTCCTCGGCGGCGGCGGCGAGCAGCACCGCCGCGCCGCGGTCCACCGAGTCCTTGCGTTCGATGCCGCTGCCCGGCCCGGCGCCCGCGGCGAACACGGCGACGTCGGCCCCGGTGAGCACCTGCACGACGTCCTCGGTCGTGCTGTTCTCCAGATCGATGACGACCGGGGCCACGCCGTCCTGTTCCAGGTCGGGAATGTGGTCGGGGTTGCGGATCAGTCCGGCAACGTCGTTTCCGTCGGCCACCAGCAGGCGGGCGGCGATGCGGGCAATCTGTCCATGGGCTCCAGCAATCACGATTCGCATACCGGGGGTAACGGACGTCACCGGAAAATCATTCCCCTGCTTATTGTTTTGGCGTTTGTACTACGCGCTGACACCGGCCCGGCGCAGGGTCTGCTCGGCCTGCCGGAGCAGCGGGCCGTCAATCATTTCCCCGCGGAAGCGGAACACCCCGCCCTGCCCGGACGCCTCGGCAAGCAGCTCGCGGGCGTAGGCCACGGCCTCCTCGCCCGGAGCGTAGGCGGCACGGACGGCTGCTGCCTGCGAGGGGTGGATGCAGGCTTTGGCGGCGAAACCCGAGGCGGCGGCGTCCGCCGCCTCGGCCTCCAGGCCGGCCAGGTCGGAGATGTTGCCGTAGATCGCGTCGATCGCCCCCTTGCCGGCGGCCCCGGCGGCGAGCAGCACGGTGGAGCGCGCGGTGGCGGCAACGTGCCGGTAGCGGCCCGAGGCGTCGCGGCTGGATTCCCCGCCCAGGCTGGCGATCAGGTCCTCCGCGCCCCACATCAAGCCGGTGACGTTCTGCAGCCGGGCGATCTCCGCTGCCCGCACCACGCCGGCCGCGGTTTCCAGCAGCGCGACGACGTCGTACCCGGCCAGGGCGTCGGCGAGCGCGTCAGGGTCCTCCGCCTTGGCCGCCATGACCGTGCGGAACCCGGTGGCGGCGAGCGCCTGCAAATCTGCCTGGAAGTCCGCGCTGCCCACCGGGTTCACCCGCACGATGGTGCGGCCGGGATCCAGGGCCGCCGTGCGCAGGTTGGCGCGGGCGGCGTCCTTGTCCGCGGGCGCGACGGCGTCCTCCAGGTCCAGGATGACGGCATCGGCGCGGTCCGCGGCCTTGGCGAACCGGTCGGCGCGGTCGCCCGGGCAGAACAGCAGGGCCGGGCCCATGGGGAAGGTGGTCATCTTTCGCGTGCTCCTATCGTCGTGCCAGGCAACCCAACTTACCCGCCGTTGGCCCGGCCCGGCGGAGTGGGAGGTGTCGGGGCGGCATCGGGGGCCGGGGCAGCGGCGTCCTGCTCCGCGGCATGCCCGGCTTCGGTCCACATCAGCGCGGTACGGGTGAAGGTGGCCACCACGGTGCCGTCCTGGTTGCGGCCGGTGTGGGACAGGGTGACGATGCCCTGCCCCGGCCGGGATCCGGAGAGCCGCTTCTCTGTCACGAGGGTCTCGGAGTAGAGGGTGTCGCCGTGGAAGAGCGGATGCGGAAACGACACATTCGTCAGGCCCAGCTGCGCCACCAGGGTGCCCTGGGTCAGCTGCGCCACGGACTGGCCGACCATGACGGCCAGCGTGAGCATGGAGTTGACCAGCCGCTGCCCGAAGGGCTGCCCAGAGCTGTAGGCGGCATCCAGGTGCAGCGGCTGTGAATTCATCGTCAGCGTGCTGAACAGGACGTTGTCCGCTTCGGTGAGCGTGCGCCCCGGGCGGTGGGCGTAGACCGTGCCGGTGTCCAGCTCGTCGAAGTACAGTCCCCGCTGGAGCACGACCCGGCCGGCGGCTGCCCCGGCGGCCGGGCCGGTGTCAGGCTGCCGGGTCAAGGGCCACCTCCAGCGGGGCGCCGGTGGCGGCGGTGACGTCCTCAACGCTGACGCCGGGAGCGGTCTCCCGCAGCACCAGCCCGGCCGGCGTCACCTCGATGACGGCGAGGTCGGTGACGATCAGGTTCACGCACCCCTGCCCGGTCAGCGGCAGCGAGCACTCGGACACGATCTTCGGGCGCCCGGCCCGGTCCACGTGTTCCATCATGACGATCACCCGCTTGGCCCCGAAGACCAGGTCCATGGCTCCGCCCATGCCCTTGACCATCTTGCCGGGGATCATCCAGTTGGCCAGGTCGCCGTTGGCGGCGACCTCCATCGCGCCCAGCACGGCGACGTCGACGTGCCCGCCGCGGATCATGCCGAAGGACGCTGCCGAGTCGAAGAACGCCGCGCCGGCGTTTACCGTGACGGTTTCCTTTCCCGCGTTGATCAGGTCAGCGTCGACGTCGGCCTCCGAGGGATAGGGCCCGACGCCGAGCACCCCGTTCTCCGAGTGCAGGACCACTTCCACCCCGTCGGGAATGAAGTTGGGGATCAGGGTCGGCATGCCGATGCCCAGGTTCACGTACTGTCCGTTGCGCAGCTCGCGGGCCACCCGGGCGGCGAGTTCGTTGCGGGTCAGCGCCATCTCAGGACTCCTTCGACTGGGCGACGGTGCGTTTTTCGATCCGTTTCTCCCCCGGCCCGGTGTGGACCACGCGCTGGACGAAGATGCCCGGCACGTGCACCTGCGCCGGATCGAGCTCGCCGGGCTCCACGAGTTCCTCCACCTCGGCGATGGTGATCCTTCCGGCCATGGCGCAGAGCGGGTTGAAGTTCATGGCGGTGGCCCGGAACACGAGGTTGCCGTGCCGGTCCCCCTTCCAGGCGTGCACCAGCCCGAAATCGGGGGTGAGGGACTCCTCCAGCACGTAGGACCGGCCGCCGAAGCTGCGCACCTCCTTGGCGGGCGAGGCGACGGCCACGTTGCCCTCGGCGTCGTAGCGGCGGGGCAGGCCGCCCTCGCTGACCTGCGTTCCGACGCCGGCGGGCGTGTAGAAGGCAGGAATGCCGGCTCCGCCGGCGCGCAGCTTCTCGGCGAGGGTGCCCTGCGGGGTGAGTTCGACCTCGAGTTCGCCGGCCAGGTACTGGCGCGCGAACTCCTTGTTCTCCCCCACGTAGGAGCTGACGGTGCGGCGGATCCTCCCGTCGGCCAGGAGCCTGCCGAGTCCCCAGTCGTCCACGCCGCAGTTGTTGCTTACGGTTTCCAGGCCGGTGGTACCGCGGGCGTGCAGCGCTTCAATGAGTGCAGCCGGTACTCCGCAGAGCCCGAAGCCGCCTACGGCCAGGGACGCGCCGTCGGGAATATCCGCGACGGCCGCCTCCGCGCTGGCCACAACCTTGTCCATCATGTGCCGGTCCTCCTGAATCGCCGTTGATCAGAGTCCGAGGTCCCGGGCGATCAGCATCAGCTGCACCTCCGTGGTGCCTTCGCCGACCTCCAGGATCTTCGAGTCGCGGTAGTGCCGGGCCACCCGGAATTCGTTGATGAACCCGTAGCCGCCGAAGACCTGCGTCGCGTCGCGCGCATTGTCCATGGCCGCCTCGCCCGCGATCAGCTTAGCCATGGCCGCCTGGGCTTTGAAGGGCCGGCCCGCCAGCAGCCGTGTGGCGGCGTCGTACCAGGCCAACCGGGCGGTGTGGGCGCGGGCGACCATCCGGGCGATCTTGAACTGGATGCCCTGGTACGTGCCGATGGCGGCGCCGAATGCCTGCCGTTCCTTGGCGTAGCGGACCGCCTCATCCACGCAGCCCTGGGCCGCTCCGGTGGCGAGGGCGGCGATGGCGATGCGCCCCTCGTCGAGGATGTTCAGGAAGTTCGCGTAGCCGCGGCCCTCCGTGCCGAGCAGGTTCTCCTCCGGCACGCGGACGTCGGTGAGGCTGAGCGGGTGGGTGTCGGAAGCGTTCCAGCCGACCTTGTTGTACGCCGGCTCGGCGCGGAAGCCGGGGGTGTCGGTGGGCACGAGGATGGTGGAGATCTCCTTGCGCACGCTTCCGTCGGAGGCCTCCCGGGTGCCGGTAACCGCGGTGACGGTGACCAGCCGGGTGATGTCGGTGCCGGAATTGGTGATGAATTCCTTGCTCCCGTTGATCACCCAGTGTCCGTCCTCGCGGCGGGCCGTGGTGCGGGTGCCGCCGGCGTCGGAGCCGGCCTCGGATTCCGTCAGGCCGAACCCGGCGAGCGCTTCGCCGGAGGCGAGCATCGGCAGCCACTGCTGCTTCTGTTCCTCGGTGCCGAAACGGTAGACGGGCATCGCGCCGAGGGAGACGGCGGCTTCCAAGGTGATCGCCACCGACTGGTCCACGCGCCCGATTTCCTCCAGCGCCAGGCCGAGGGCGAACGCGTCGCCGCCCATGCCGCCGTATTCCTCGGGGAACGGCAGCCCGAACAGGCCCATCTCTCCCATCTGCGCGACGACCTTGTACGGGAAGCTGTGCTCCTCGTCGTGGCGGGCGGAGACGGGGGCGATCACCTCGTCGGCGAACTCCCGGACCGCGGCGACCAGGTCGCGGTGTTCGTCGCTGAGCTCAAAGTCCGGCATGGGCTGCTCCTTCGTTGGTGGTTGCGGTTTCGGCTGCCGGTTCGGCGGCGGCCGCCGCCGGCTCCGGCGCTGGGTCCGGGTCCGGATGGATGAGGGCCAGCTGCTGCCCCGCCTTGACGAGGTCTCCGGGGCGAAGGGTGAGGGCGACGACGCCGGCTACGGGTGCGGTGAGGCGGTGCTCCATCTTCATGGCCTCCACGCTGAGCAGCAGGTCCCCGGCCTGCACCCGGGCGCCGTCGGGCACGGCCACCGCGGTGACGGTGCCGGGCATCGGGGAACGGACGGCGGGGTCGGCGGCGCCGGCGGGACGGCCGGCCGCGGCGAGCCGGGCTGCCAGCAGCTCCCGGCGGGACGGGACGTGCAGGGCTGTGCTCCAGCCTCCGGCTCCGAGCCACCAGGTGGGCCCGGCGTCGGGGTCCGCGGCCGGTTCGCGGGCGGCGGCCCAGCGGTGCCGGACTCCGTCCAGTTCCAGGCGGGCCTCGCCCGGTGCCAGGGTGAGCGCCGCGGGGACGGACGGGCCGCCGCCGATGCTGATTCTCCAGCCGTCGGGCCCGCGGCGCAGCTCGACGTCGGTTCCCGCGCTGCCGCCGGCCGGCAGCACGGTGATCCGCTGCGGGGCCGGGCTGCCCAGCCGGAACCCGTCGGCCCGGGTCCAGGCGCTGCCCGTCCCCTGCCCTGTCTCTGCGGGAGGTGCCGCGGCCCCGGATGCGTGCAGGAGTGCGGCTGCGGCGATCTCGGGTTCCTGCGCCGCGCGGAACCCGAGGTCCGGGAGCCGCCGCTCGATCAGGCCGGTGTCCAGGACGCCGGCGCGCACGTCGTCGTCCGCTGCGAGCAGCCGGAGGTATTCGATGTTGGTGCCCACGCCGAGCACCTCGGTGCGGGCCAGGGCCCCGTCCAGCCGGTCCAGCGCGGTGCCGCGGTCCGGCGCCCAGGCGATGACCTTGGCCAGCAGCGGGTCATAATCGGTGCCGATCTGCAGGCCCGGCGCCAGTGCGGAGTCCACCCGGAGGCCCGGCCCGGCGGGTTCACGCAGGTGCAGCACCGTTCCTGCCGCAGGCAGGAACCCGTCAGCAGGGTTCTCCGCGTAGACGCGTGCCTCGACCGCGTGCCCGTCCAGCCGGATGTCCTCCTGCTGCAGCGCCAGAGCCTCACCCGCGGCGATGCGGACCTGCCATTCGACCAGGTCGACGCCGGTGACCAGCTCCGTCACGGGGTGCTCGACCTGCAGCCGGGTGTTCATCTCCATGAAGAAGAACTCCCCGGGTGCCTCGGCGGGCACCAGGAACTCGACGGTGCCGGCGCCCACGTAGCCCACGGAGCGGGCGGCGGCGCAGGCCGCCTCCCCCATCCGGGCCCGGGCGGAATCGTCCAGCAGCGGGGAGGGCGCCTCCTCGATCACCTTCTGGTGCCGGCGCTGCAGGGAGCATTCGCGTTCGCCCAGGTGGATGGTGTTCCCGTGCCGGTCGGCCAACACCTGGACCTCGATGTGCCGGGCCGTGGGCACCAGCCGTTCCAGCAGGAGGGTGTCGTCGCCGAAGGCGGCTGCGGCCACCCGGCGTGCCGCGGCCAGCGCCCCTGGCAGCTCGGCTGCCGTGGAAACCGCCTGCATGCCCTTGCCGCCGCCGCCGGCCGACGGCTTGATCAGCAGCGGAAAGCCGACGTCGGCCGCCGCCGCAATCAGCGCTGCGTCGTCCAGGCCGGGTTCGGAGACGCCGGGGACCACGGGCACTCCGTGGCCGTGCACGTGGTTGCGGGCGTTGATCTTGTCCCCCATGAGCCGCAGCGCGTGCGTGCCGGGTCCGATGAACACGATGCCGGCGTCGTCGAGCGCCTCGGCCAGGGCCGGGCTTTCGCTGAGGAACCCGTAGCCGGGGTGCACGGCGTCGGCGCCGGCGCGCTGGGCGGCGCGCACCAGTGCGGGAACGTTGAGGTAGCTTTCGGCCGGCGCGGCCGGTCCCAGCCGGACGGCGACGTCGGCCTCGCGGACGTGGCGGGCACCGGCGTCGGCGTCGCTGTAGACCGCGCCGGAGCGCAGGCCCATTCGGCGCAGCGTCCGGATGATGCGGACCGCGATTTCGCCGCGGTTGGCGACCAGGACGGTGCCCAGGCGCGGGTCGGGGGTGGTGGTCATCAGTGCCTCACATCCGGAACAGGCCGAAGTTGCTGTCGGGCAGGGGCGCCTGGGCGCAGGCGGCGAGCGCCAGCGCCAGCACCCGACGGGTATCCGGCGGATCGATCACCCCGTCGTCCCAGAGCCGGGCGGTGGAGTACCAGGGGTTCCCCTGCGCCTCGTAGGCCTCACGGATGGGGGCCTTGAACGTCTCCTCGTCCTCCGCGGACCAGCTGCCGCCGGCCGCCTCCAGCCCGTCGCGCTTGACCGTCGCGAGCACGGCGGCCGCCTGGCTGCCGCCCATCACGCTGATCCGCGCGGCCGGCCACATCCACAGGAAGCGCGGGGAGTAGGCGCGCCCGCACATGGAGTAGTTGCCGGCGCCGAAGGAGCCGCCGATGACGACGGTGAGCTTGGGTACGCGGGCCGTGGCGACGGCGGTGACCATCTTCGCGCCGTGCCTGGCGATGCCGGCGGCCTCGTAGTCCCGGCCGACCATGAAGCCGGAGATGTTCTGCAGGAAGATCAGTGGAATGCCGCGCTGGTCGGCCAGTTCAATGAAGTGGGCGCCCTTGAGTGCCGATTCTCCGAAGAGGACGCCGTTGTTGGCGATGATGCCCACCCGGTGCCCGTCCAGGCGGGCGAAGCCGGTGACCAGGGTGGGCCCGTACTCCTTCTTGAACTCGTGGAACGACCCGGCGTCCACGAGCCGGCGGATGACTTCATGCACGTCGTAGGGGGTCTGCGGATCGGTGGGCACCACGTCGTAGAGCTCCGCCGGGTCCCGCTCCGGTTCCACCGGTTCCACCGCGGCCCAGCTGTACTCGGGCGGGGCCAGGGTCGCGACGATGTCGCGCACGATCTCCAGCGCATGCCCGTCGTCTTCGGCGAGGTGGTCCGCCACCCCGCTGGTCCGGGCGTGCAGTTCACCGCCCCCGAGCTCCTCCGCCGTCACCACCTCGCCTGTGGCCGCCTTGACCAGCGGCGGGCCGCCCAAAAAGATGGTGCCCTGGTTCCGGACGATCACCGTCTCGTCGCTCATCGCCGGCACGTAGGCTCCGCCGGCGGTGCAGGATCCGAGCACGGCGGCGATCTGCGGGATGCCGGCAGCGGACATCCGCGCCTGGTTGTAGAAGATGCGGCCGAAGTGCTCGCGGTCCGGAAAAACCTCGTCCTGGCGCGGCAGGAAGGCGCCGCCGGAGTCGACCAGGTAGATGCAGGGCAGCCGGTTCTCCAGCGCAATCTCCTGCGCGCGCAGGTGCTTCTTGACGGTCATCGGATAGTAGGTGCCGCCCTTGACGGTCGCGTCGTTGCAGACAACCATCACTTGCCGCCCATGGACCAGTCCGATGCCGGTGATCAGCCCCGCGCCGGGGCACTCGCCGTCGTACATGTCCTCGGCCGCCAGCGGTGCGACCTCCAGGAAGGGGCTGCCTGCATCCAGCAGCTGCCCGACCCGGTCGCGGGGCAGCAGCTTGCCCCGCCCGAGGTGCCGCTGCCGGGCCCGGTCCGGGCCGCCCAGCGCCGCGCGCCGCAGCCGTTCGTGCAGCTCCGCGGCGAGCCTGCGCTGTCCAACGCCCGGCGCGGCGGCATCCGTTCCGGGGCCGTGCGGGGATTCCAGGGTCTTCATCGACGTCCTCGTCCTAGCTTCGGTGCGGCTGCCTCCCGGGCAGCCCGGTTAGCGGTCATTAACTGGGCCACACGTTAGTGGCTATTAACCGAACTGTCCACCACAATGGAACCGTTCCTGCTCCCCCGGGTTTCGTGCCCGGCCGCTAGCGAAAGGCATGCATGGGCACCGCCAACGACATCCCCGTCCGTTCCACCGGACGCAGCCAGGCGAAAGCCTCCCGGCGCACCGCCGTGCTCGCCGCCGCGGCCGCGCTGTTTGCCGAGCGCGGCTACAACGGGGTGTCCATCGAGGAGCTCGGAGCGGCGGCCGGCGTCAGCGGGCCGGCCGTCTACCGCCACTTCCCCAGCAAGTCGGCGGTGCTCTCCGCCCTGCTCATCGGCGTCAGCGAGGACCTGCTGGAGGGCGGGCGCGCCGTCGTCGGCGAATCCTCCACCGCCGAGGAGGCGGCGAGCGGGCTGATCGAGTTCCATGTGGACTTCGCCCTGGGCCAGGCGGACGTCATCCGGGTCCAGGACAGGGACCTGGCCAGCCTGGCGGAGGAGGATGAGCGCAGGGTGCGCTCGCTGCAGCGCCAGTATGTGGAGGTCTGGGTGGACGCCGCGGCGGCGCTGCACCCCGATTCCGACCTGCCGCTGCTGCGCCGGCGGATCCAGGCCGTCTTCGGCCTGATCAACTCCACCTCGCACACCGTGGGACGGCGGATGTCCGCCCGCGAGACCGCGCGGCTGCGCTCGCTGCTCGAACGCATGGCCTGGGCCGCACTGAATGCCTAGTACGCTGGAGACCGATACCCCTGAGCAGAAAGACCTGCCGTGAGCACACCCGCTGACATCCGGCTCCGCGCCGTGGAGCCCTCCGACCTGGAGAAGTTCTTCACGCATCAGCTGGACCCGAGCGCCAACCACATGGCCGCCTTCGCCGCCAAGAATCCCGCCGACCGCGGCGTCTTCGACCACCACTGGCACTCCATCCTCAACGACGACGGCGTCACCGTGCGCACCATCGAGGCCGACGGCGAGGTGGTGGGCAGCATCCTGGCCTACAGCAGCCCCGACGCCGCCCCGGAGATCAGCTACTGGATCGACCGGGCACGCTGGGGCCAGGGCATTACGACCGCCGCCGTCGGTCTGTTCCTCCAGGAGTACACCGCACGCCCCCTGCGCGCCCGCGCTGTGGCCGACAACGTCAGCTCGATCCGCATCCTGGAAAAGTACGGCTTCAAGGTCATCGGCGAGGCCCAGGGCTTCGCCAACGCCCGCGGCGCCGTCGTCCGGGAGCTCGAACTCGAACTGTCCTAGTCCGTCCGCCCGCCGTCCGCAGCGAAGCGGACGACCGGCACGGCGGGTCAAGCCCGGGACGCCTGCACTGCAGGCGTCCCGGGCTTCAGTTCTTAAGGATCCGCCGCTTAGAACGCCAGGGCGAGGGCCGGCTCCCGCAGCACGTCGCCGAGGTCGGCGAGGAAACGGGAGCCCTGTTCTCCGTCCACCAGCCGGTGGTCGAAGGACAGGCTGAGCGTCATCACCTCACGCAGCGCAATGGCTCCCTCGTGCTCCCACGGGATCCGCCGGACGGCGCCGAGCGCCAGGATGGCGGCCTCCCCCGGGTTCAGGATCGGCGTCCCGGCGTCGACGCCGAAGCTGCCGACGTTGGAGATGGAAAACGTGCCTCCGGTCAACGCCGAGGGCTGGCTGCGGCCGGCGCGTGCGGTGGCGGTGAGCTCATTGATCGCCGCCGCCAGGCCGTGCAGGTCCAGCGCCTGCGCATCCTTGATGTTCGGCACCAGCAGCCCGCGCTCCGTCGCCGCCGCAATCCCCAGGTTGACGTAGCGGTAGCGGATGATCTGCCGGCCCTGCTCGTCCCACCGCGAGTTCAGGTCCGGATGCCGCCCCAGCAGCACGCAGGCAGCCTTGGCCGCCATCGTCAGCGGGGACAGGCGGATTCCCTCGTAGGCGGGCCGGGTGCGCAGGCGCCGGAGCAGGTCCATGGTCGCGGTCACGTCAACGGTCAGGAACACGGTGGCGTGCGGCGCCGTGAAGGCGCTGGACACCATGGCGGCGGCGGTCATCCGCCTTACGCCCGCAATGGGAATGCGCTCCTGCCTCGGATCGGTGTCCGCGCCGGAGGCCGGCAGGACGGCCGGAGCCGCGGCGCCGGATGGGGCCGCAGGAGCGGCGGGCGCTGCGGCAGGGGCCTCCGCCCCGGCGCCGGTTCCGGCGGCGGCCAGCACGTCGGGGCGCTGTACCAGGCCGTCCGGGCCGCTGCCGGTCAGCTGTTCGAGGTCCACCCCCAGGTCCCGGGCCAGCTTCCGGACCGGCGGCGTCGAGCGGCGCCTGGTGCCGCCGGCCGGCACTGCGGGAACCGCGAGCGCGTCGGCAACAGCAGGCACGGCAACAGCCGGTTCCGCCGCAGGGGCCGCCGGAGGTGTGACGAGCGCGCCCGCGGCGGGCGCATGCCCGCCGCTGAGGGCCTGGACCTGCAGCCCCGTCCGCGCGCGGCGGGCCGGCCTGCCGGCGGAGTCCGGCGGCGCGCCGTAGCCGACGAGGGTGGGCTCCCGCGTCGGAGCCTGCTCCCCCTCACCGCCGGCGTCCGGCCGGCTGGCCGGAGGCCCCGCCGGAGTCCCGGGCCCGGCAGGGGCGTCGTCGGCGGCCGGGATGTCGAAGGAGACGATCGGCGCGCCCACCTCGACGACGGTGCCGGGCTGCTCGTGCAGGCGTGCGACGACGCCGGCGTAGGGCGAGGGCAGTTCCACGATGGCCTTGGCGGTCTCGACCTCGGCGATCACCTGGTTCAGCGTTACGGTGTCTCCCTCGCTGACCCGCCAGCTGAGGATCTCGGACTCGGTGAGCCCCTCCCCGAGGTCGGGCAGGCAGAACTCGCGGATCATGCGCCCACCTCCTGCACGGCCGGCACCTCAAGCGGACGGACCGGGGCATGCCCGCCGAGCGGATTCAGCGAGTTCGGACGGCGCATCACCCGGTCAATGCCGTCAAGGATGCGGTCCAGGTCCGGCAGGTGGTGCTGTTCCAGCCGGGCCGGCGGATACGGCACGTCAAAGCCCGTGACCCGGACGGGGGCGTGTTCCAGCCAGTCGAAACAGCGTTCGGTGATGACCGCCGCGATTTCGGCGCCCGGCCCGGCGACCTGGGCCGCCTCGTGGGCGATCACCAGCCGTCCGGTGCGGCGGACGGAGGCTTCGACGGTCGGCAGGTCCAGCGGTGCCAGCGAGCGCAGGTCGATCACCTCCACCGAGATGCCCTCGGCTTCAGCCGCCGATGCGGCTTCGACGGCGGCCGGCACCAGCGGGCCGTAGCTGACCAGGGTGGCGTCGGTGCCCGCCCGCGCCACCCGGGCCGCTCCCATCGGCAGGTCCGCCGCAGCGTGCTCGTCCACCTCGCCCTTGGCGTGGTAGCGCCGCTTGGGCTCGAAGTAGAGCACCGGATCGTCGGAGGCGATGGCCTGGCGGATCAGGGTGTAGGCGTCCTGGGGGTTCGAGGCGGAGACCACCCGCAGCCCGGAGGTGTGCATGAAGTACGCCTCCGGAGACTCCGAGTGGTGCTCCGGGGACCCGATGCCCCCGCCGAACGGCACCCTGATGGTCAGGGGCAGCCGGACGGCGCCGCGGGTGCGGTAGTGCATCTTCGCCACCTGGGAGACGATCTGGTCGAACGCCGGATAAATGAACCCGTCGAACTGGATCTCCACCACCGGCCGATAGCCGCGGAACGCGAGCCCGACCGCGGTCCCGACGATGCCGGACTCGGCCAGCGGGGAGTCGATCACCCGGTGCGCGCCGAAGTCCTTCTGCAGCCCGTCGGTAATCCGGAAGACCCCGCCGAGGGTGCCGATGTCCTCGCCGATGAGCACCACCTTGGGGTCCTCCTCCATGGCCCGGCGCAGGCCGGCATTGATCGCCTTGCCGAGGGTCATGGTGCTCATGCCCCACCTCCGGCCGGGGTGCCTGCCTGCGGTTCGGCGAACATGGCCAGGTACCGTTCGTAGTCGCCCTGCTGGCCTTCCAGCCAGCTGTGCGGTTCGGCGTATACGTGGGCGAAGACCTCCAGCGGCTGCGGATCCGGCATGCCGATGCATCCGGCGCGCAGGCGGGCCGCGACGTCGTCGGCCGCTTCCCCCACGCGTGCCCGGAAGTCCTCGGAGAACGCTCCGGCGTGCGTGAGATGGGCCTCGATCCGTGACAGCGGATCCCGCGCGCGCCAGTCCTCCAGCTCGTTGGCGTCGCGGTAGCGGGTGGGGTCGTCGGCCGTGGTGTGCGGGCCCATGCGGTAGGTGACGGCCTCGATGAAGGTGGGCCCTCCCCCGGTGCGGGCCCGTTCCAGGGCCGCCCGGGTGGCGGCGAGCACCGCCAGGACGTCGTTGCCGTCCACCCGGATGGAGGGAATCCCGAATCCGGGCGCCCGGTGGGCGATGGGGACGCGGGCCTGCACGCCGACCGGTTCCGAGATGGCCCAGTGGTTGTTCTGGCAGAAGAAGATCACCGGGGCCTGGAAGCTGGCGGCGAAGACCATGGCCTCGTTGACGTCGCCCTGGCTGGTGGCGCCGTCACCGAAGTAGGTGATGACGGCGTCGTCGCTGCCCTCGGCCGCGATGCCCATGCCGTAGCCGGCGGCGTGCAGCGACTGCGCGCCGATGATGATCTGGGTGGGGGCCAGGTTCACCTCGAACGGATCCCATGCGCAGCCGGCATTGCCGCGCCAGACCTTCAGCAGGTCTTCAGGCGCAACGCCGCGGCAGTAGGCGACGCCGTTCTCGCGGTAGCTGGGGAAGACGAAGTCCGAGGGGCGCAGGGCGCGGACCGAGCCGATCTGCGAGGCTTCCTGGCCGAGCAGCGGCGGCCACAGGCCCAGCTGGCCCTGGCGCTGAAGGGCGGTGGCCTCGGCGTCGATGCGCCGGATCACGGCCATGTCCTCGTAGAGGTCCTGCAGGGCGGCGTGGTCGATGTCCTGGACCAGGGGGTCGTAAAGCGCGTCGGCCACCCGCTCGCCGTCGGGCCTGATGAGTTGGAGCAGCGGTTCGTCGGGGGCAGTTCCGGAGTTCTCGGGGTGCCGTACCGGGGTATGCAGGGACACTTTGATGCGTATCCTTCCAGGGTCGGGCCCCTGGGGTGGCGGGGCCATACCGGACTCCGGGCTCCGTTGCCCGGTTACGTGTGACCATACTCACACTGACCACGGGGCACAACCATCCGGTGCCAGCCTGCGCATCCTGCCCTAACTGTGGTCAGGATCACCTGTTAGCGTTGCGCACTATGCCTCTCCTGGATCGAACCGACCTCCGTCTCCTCCTGGCCCTCGCACGGGAGCCCGGGCGCACCGTCGTCGCCCTCGCCGCCCACCTGGGCATTTCGCGCAACACCGTGCAGGCCCGCATGGGCCAGCTGGAGCGCCGCCGGGTGTTCCTGCCGTTCGAGCGCCGGATCGATACCGGCGCGCTGGGTTACGCGCTGCTGGCCTTCGTGCATGTTCATGTGCGCCAGCAGCAGCTCGAGGAAATCGTCACCGCAATCGGGGATCTTCCCGAGGTGGTGGAGGCCCATGGGCTGACGGGCGACGCCGACCTGCTGCTGCGGGTGGTGGCCGCCGACGCCGAAGAGCTCTTTGCCGTCAACCGCAGACTCCTGGCCATCCCCGGGGTGGAGCGGTGCGACACGAACCTGGCCATGGGCGAGCTGATTCCCTTCCGGGTGCAGCCGCTCATCGAACGCGGGCTTGCCGGCGAACGGGTGCCGGCGCAGGAATGAAAGCGGAGGCAGGGCCCGCACCAGGTGCGGACCCTGCCTCCTTGGGGTCCCGGCCGGTATCCCCCCTCGGCCGGGACGTCTGCGGCGCCGCGGGCGCCTCTGCCCTGATCTATCGGCAGCTGCAGCTCCGGGGTCAGCCGGAACCGGTTATTCCCTGGACCTTTCGGCGGGAATCCGGCGGCTGCGCCCCCGCGGCACCTGCGATGTCAGTGATCCACCGCCTTCTCGGCGCCGACGCCGGTCAGCGACCGGACCTCCATTTCCGCCTGCTTTTCCGGCGACTCCACTCCCTTGTCGGTGATGGTGCCGAGCCAGCCGAGGATAAACGCCAGCGGAATGGACACGATGCCGGGGTTGGAGAGCGGGAAGACCGCGAAGTCCGCGCCGGAGATCATGGACGTCTCCGCCCCGGAGACCACCGGGGAGAGGATGATCAGCAGGATCGCGGAGCCCAGGCCGCCGTACATGCTCCACACGGCGCCCCTGGTGGTGAACCGCTTCCAGTACAGCGAGTAGAGGATGGTCGGCAGGTTGGCGCTGGCGGCGACCGCGAAGGCCAGCGCCACCAGGAACGCCACGTTCTGCCCCTGGGCGCCGATGCCGCCCAGGATGGAGATGATGCCGATGACGACCACGGTGCGGCGGGCCACCTTCACTTCGCCGGCCGAGTCCAGCTCGCCCTTGCGGACCACGTTGGCGTAGATGTCGTGGGCGAACGACGCGGCGGCGGTGATGGTGAGGCCAGCGACCACCGCGAGGATGGTGGCGAAGGCCACCGCCGCGATGACGCCCAGCAGGATCGGGCCGCCCAGCGCGAAGGCCAGCAGCGGGGCCGCGGAGTTGACGCCGCCCGGGGCGGAGGTGATGGCTTCGCGTTCGATCAGGGCGCCGGCGCCGTAGCCGAGGACCAGGGTGAACAGGTAGAAGAAGCCAATGAGCCAAATCGCCCAGACCACGGAACGACGGGCCTCCTTGGCCGTGGGCACCGTATAGAAGCGCATCAGCACGTGCGGCAGGGCCGCGGTGCCGAGGACCAGAGCCATGCCGAGGGAGACGAAATCGAGCTTGCTCGCCTCGGTCTTGCCGTACTGCAGCCCCGGATCGAGGACCGCGGCGGTGCCGCTGGTCTCCACGGCCGCACCGAGCAGCGAGGAAAGGTTGAATCCGTGCAGCGCCAGGACCCAGATCGTCATGACGAAGGCTCCGGCGATCAGCAGGACGGCCTTGATGATCTGCACCCAGGTGGTGCCCTTCATGCCGCCGACCAGTACGTAGAGGATCATCAGGCCGCCGACGACGGTGATCACCAGCGACTGGCCGATCCGGGAATCAATGCCCAGCAGCAGCGAGACCAGCCCGCCGGCGCCGGCCATCTGGGCCAGCAGGTAGAAGAAGCAGACGGCCAGCGTGGTGATGGCCGCGGCGATCCGCACCGGGCGCTGCTTGAGCCGGAAGGAGAGCACGTCCGCCATGGTGAACTTGCCGGTGTTGCGCAGCATCTCCGCTACCAGCAGCAGGGCCACCAGCCAGGCGACCAGGAAGCCGATGGAGTAGAGGAAGCCGTCATAGCCGTTGATGGCGATGGCGCCCACGATGCCGAGGAACGACGCCGCGGAAAGGTAGTCGCCTGCGATGGCTGTGCCGTTCTGCGGGCCGGTGAAGGACCGCCCGGCGGCGTAGTAGTCCGCCGCGGTCTTGTTGTTCCGGCTGGCGCGCAGGACCACCACCAGGGTGACACCCACGAACAGGCCGAAGATCGCAATGTTGAGCCAGGCGGTGTCCTGGATGGCCTCGGCCGACACCGCTTCGGCGGCGCTGATGGAAACGGTGTTCATCGGGTCTCCTCCGGGCGGCTGACGCCCTGGGCCTCAAGCTCGGTGCGGATTTCACTGGCGATGGGGTCCAGGCGGCGGTTGGCGTAGCTGACGTACCACATGGTGATGCCGAAGGTGCTGACGAACTGCAGCAGCCCCAGGATCAGGCCGACGTTGATGTTGCCGAAGACCGGCGTGGACATGAAGCCGTGTGCGTAGTCGGCCAGCAGCACGTAGGCGAAGTACCAGATGAGGAACGCGGCAGCCATCGGAAAGATGAAGCTGCGCTGGCGTTTGCGCAGCTCCTGCAGCTGCGGCGAGCCCTGGACCTCCTGGAAGTCGACATGGCCGGTGGGGCCCTGCCGGGTTGGCGGCTGTTCTTCAGCCATTGCTTCCTCCTCTGTTGGGCACGTTGCGCGTCGGATGCCTGCGATGCCACCCGCGCACGAATGTGATCAACCTCACTGTCACAGGGTGGGCGGCCGTCCATCCAGCCGAGCCGCGGCTGCGTCGGCAAACGGCGGCTGCGCTGCGGTGAACGGCAGCGGCCGCCGCCCCCTGTCCCGCCTGCGGTTATGGTGGTGGGCATGCTCAGCCCCGCCGTCGACATCGCCGTCATCTGCTCGCTGGCCGTGCTGACGGTCGCCCTGGTGGCGGCCCTGGGCTACCGGCTGACGAGGGCGCAGCGCGAGCTCGGCTCCGACGCCGAGCGGGCAACCTACGCCACGCTGCACACCGCCGCGCTGGCCGCGCGGCACCTGCGCTCAGGGCTGACGGAACACGGCGCCGCGCGCGCCGCGCGGCACCTGCGCGGGCTGCTGGGTTCACCGGTCCTGGTACTGGCGGATGCCACCGGCGTCCTGGCCTGGGAGGGCGGCACCCCGGCCGGCACCGATCGGCAGCGGGCCGGCTTCGCCGCCGTCTCGGCGGGAGTCCTCGCGGGCGGGCGGGCCCGGGTGCTGCGCGCACCGGAGCTGCGCGCCCTGGGGCTGGCCGGCGACGGCGGGGAACTGCTGGTCTGCCCGGTGACCGCCAACGACCGGACGGTGGGCACCGTGGGAGTGTTTGCCCCGGCGATCAGCGCCGGACTGATCCGGGCCGCGGACGAGGTGGCCGGCTGGATCGCGGTGCAGCTCGAACTGGCTGAACTCGACTCCTCGAGGACGCAGCTTGTGGAGGCGCAGATGCGGGCCCTGCGCGCCCAGATCAGCCCGCACTTCATCTACAACTCCCTGAACGCCATCGCCTCCTACATCAACACCGACCCGCAGCGGGCCAGGGAGCTGGTGGTCGAGTTCGCCGATTTCACCCGGTACTCGTTCCGCCGGCACGGTGATTTCACCACCCTGGCCGAGGAGCTGCGCTCGATCGACCGCTACCTGCTGCTGGAGCGGGCCCGATTCGGGGACCGGCTCAAGGTGAGCCTGCAGGTGGCGCCCGAGGTGCTGGGAACGGTGATTCCCTTCCTGTCCCTGCAGCCGCTGGTGGAGAACTCCGTGCGGCACGGCCTGGAAGCCGTGGAGGGGCCCGGGCACATCACCATCTCCGCCACCGACGCCGGGACGCTGGCGGAGATCACCGTGGAGGACAACGGCGTCGGCATGGACCCGGACCGCCTGGCGGCCCTGCTCGCCGGGCACACGGACGACGGCGAGCACGTGGGGCTGCGCAACGTGGACCTGCGGCTGCGGCAGGTCTACGGCCCGGGGCACGGGCTCGTCATCGACACCGCCCCCGGGGCGGGCACCCTGATCACCATGCGGATCCCCAAGTCGCAGCCGGGCCGGCGCGGCTGAGCGTTGTAGTCTGGATCACATGCCTGGACCATCGAAGCCGATCAGCGTGCTCGTCGCAGACGACGAGCAGCCGGCCGTCGAAGAACTGGCGTTCCTGCTGGGCCGCGACGCCCGGGTGGGCGAGATCCACCGCGCCGGCAGCGGCGGCGCGGCAGTCCGGCTGCTCGAGGAAAAGCAGGTCGACGCGGTGTTCCTCGACATTCACATGCCGGCCCTCTCCGGGCTGGACATTGCCCGGGCCTTGTCCCGGCACCGGCAGCCGCCCGCGGTCGTCTTCGTCACCGCCGACGAGGAACACGCGCTGGCCGCCTTCGAGCTGGCTGCGCTGGATTACCTGCTCAAGCCGGTCCGCCCGGAACGGCTGGCGGAATCGGTGCGGCGGATCTGCGACGCCGCGGCCCCCGAGGTCGACGCCGAAACCGTCACCGTGGTCCAGGGGGCCACCACCAAGCTGATCCGCCGAGACACCATCTCCTACGTGCAGGCCCAAGGCGACTACGCCCGGCTGCACACCTCCGAGGGCTCCTATCTGGTGCGGGTTCCCCTCGCGGACCTGGAAAGCCAGTGGTCCGACGCCGGGTTCGTGCGGATCCACCGCTCCTATCTGGTGGCCCGCCCCCGGATCCGACAGATCCGGATCACCGCCGGCCGGGCCTCCGTGCAGCTGGACGGCGTCGAACTTCCGGTCAGCCGGCGGCACCTGCCCGGGGTACGCGCCGCGCTCGGCGCCGGCCGGTCCCGTCAGGTGCCATGAGCGGCTCCCCGGAGACCCCGCCGCGGGTTCGGGTCACCGCGCCGCGGCAGTCCCCCGCGGCCGGCGCGCCGTTCACGGTCTCCCGCGAGCTGGACGAGCAGTCCGAAGTGGGCGATGTCTTTCTCCGCGCCCTGATCCGGTCCCAGCTGCGGCTAGCCCTGGTGGTGGGCGGCGGATTCCTGCTGATCCTGCTGGGCGTGCCCGTGCTCCTTGCCTTCGTGCCTGTGATCGCTTCCACCGCGGTGTTCGGCATTCCCGCGCCGTGGATCCTGCTCGGCGTCAGCGTCTATCCGCTGGTGATCATCTGCGGGGCGCTGTACGTGCGCAGCGCGGCCCGTAATGAACGGCGCTTCCTTGACCTGGTCCACGGCCCGCAGGAGCCCAGGCGGTGACCGCCCTGCCCGGCATGGATCCCGCCGTGGGCTACGCGGCCGTGGCCGCCGTCGTGACCGCGACCCTGCTGATCGGAGCGTTCGGGCTGCGGATCTCCCGCACCACCGGGGACTTCTACGTCGCCTCCCGGACAGTACGGCCCTGGTGGAACGCCTCGGCCATCGGCGGCGAGTACCTGTCCGCCGCCAGCTTCCTGGGCGTCGCCGGCCTGATCCTGGTCTCCGGACTGGACGCGCTGTGGTTTCCCATCGGCTACACGGCCGGCTACCTGATGCTGCTGCTCTTCGTCGCCGCCCCGCTGCGGCGCTCCGGCGCATACACCATCTCCGACTTCGCCGAGGCCCGGCTGGAGTCCCGGACGGCGCGGCGGGTCACAAGCCTGCTCGTGGTCGCGGTGGGCTGGCTGTACATCGTGCCGCAGCTGCACGGGGCGGCACTGGCCATCGCGATCACCACCGGGCTGCCCGGGTGGACGGGCTCGGTGGCGGTGGCTGCGGTGGTGTGCGCCAGCGTCGCGACCGGCGGCATGCGCTCCATCACCTTCGTGCAGGCCTTCCAGTACTGGCTGAAGCTGACGGCGCTGGCCGTGCCGGTGCTGTTCATCCTCTTCCACAGCGGCGGGGCCGGGTGGCAGGGCGGCGGCGCGGCCCTGGCCGACGCCCTGGATCCCGAAGCGCACGCCTCGCTGTACCGCAATATCTCGCTCAGCCTCGCCCTGCTCTGCGGCACGCTTGGACTGCCGCATGTGCTGGTGCGCTTCTACACCAACCCCGACGGGCCCTCGGCCCGGCGGACCACCCTGATCGTGCTGGGCCTGCTGTCCCTCTTCTACGTCTTTCCCATTGCCTACGGGGTCCTGGCCCGGATCTACCTGCCCGACCTCGCCGACCAGGGCAGCGCCGACGCTGCGGTGCTCCTGCTGCCGGGCACGGTGTTCGACGGCGGCCTCGGAGACCTGCTGGCGGCCATGGTGACGGCCGGCGCCTTCGCTGCGTTCCTGTCCACCAGCAGCGGCCTCGTGGTGTCCCTCTCCGGAGTGATGAGCCAGGAGTTCTTCGGCGGCAGCGTGCGCGGCTTCCGGATCTCGGCGGTGGCGGCCGCCGTCGTTCCTCTGGGGATTGCCCTGCTGACCAGCTCCCAGGCCCTGGCCGGAAGCATCGGCATGGTGTTCGCGTTCACCGCTTCGACCCTGTGTCCCCTGCTGGTGCTGGGGATCTGGTGGCGCGGGCTGACAGCTCCGGGCGCCGTGGCGGGCATGCTGACCGGTGCCGCGCTGTGCGGGGGCGCCATGGCGGCGGGCGGAGTGGCCGGCGCCGCCGGAGCAGGCATCCCGGGCTGGGTGGCGCAGCCGGCCGCGTGGACCGTGCCGGCGTCGTTCCTGGTGACCATCCTGGTCTCGCGGGCCCGGCCCGGGCTGGTGCCGGTCGGCGTCGGGCGCTTCATGGCCCGGCTGCATGCCCCGGAAGGTACCGGCGACGGGGGCCGGGGCGGACCCGTGCGCAGCGGGCGCCCGGACCGGCAGCGTTAGTCGATGGCGGCCATCAGCTCGACGACGCGGTCCAGGAACGCGTCGACCTGCGTTTCCTCGTAGCCTTCGTCGCCGCGGGCCTCGCGGAACACCGCTCGGCGCACCACGTCCACGCTCAGCGGCTTGTCATGTTCGAAGTAGCCGAGCAGTTCGTTGCACAGCGCGTCGACGTCCTCAACGTTGTAGCTGGGCACCCGGCGCTTGCCGGGACGGCGGAACCGCTCCCCCGGTTCCCGGTGGAGGCGCCCGCGCAGCACGGCGGACGTGCGGCCGATCAGCATCAGCCAGGCGTCTTCGCCCTTCTCGCGGATCAGTTCGTCCCGCTCACGCTGGGCGAAGACATCCTCGAGCCGGTCCAGCGCCGCGTCGACGGCCTGCGCCTCGTAGCCGCCCTTGGCCGGGTCGAAGGCCATGGCGCGGACCTGACGGCTGGTGATGGGCTTGGTGCCTTTGCCCTGCGAATTGTAGAAGTCCCGGGCCTTGGTGAGGAACTCGTCCACCTGTCGGATGTTGTAGCCGTACTCCCGGCGGCCCACCCGCTGGAAGGGGGCACTGGCCTGGCGCACATCGTCCATGGTTGGGGTAGTCCTCCGTGTCTTGGTGCCCGCTCCGGCGCTGGGCCGGACCGGGGCAGCTGATCCACCTTGCATCTTACTTGGCCCTTCCGCACGTGCCTGCCAGGCGGCCCGGTGTGTGCCTGCTCATTGGGCAAGCAGCAGGGAGACCAGGAAGACCACCGGTGCGGCGAAGACGATCGAATCGAGCCGGTCCATGACACCGCCGTGGCCCGGCAGCAGGTTGGACATGTCCTTCACGCCCAGTTCGCGCTTGATCATCGACTCGGAGAAGTCACCGGCCGTTGCCGCGGCGACGGTGGCCACCGCCAGGACGATCCCGAACCACCAGGGAGCGTCAAGGGCGAACACCGCGGCCAGCACGCCGATCAGTGCGGCGCCGGCTGCTGATCCGGCAAAACCCTCCCACGACTTTTTCGGGCTGATCTTCGGGGCCATCGGGTGCTTGCCGAACAGGGCGCCGATCAGGTAGCCGAAGGTGTCATTGGCGACCACGAGCAGCAGCAGCACCGCCACCCGTATGCGTCCGTCGGGCTCGGCGAGCAGAACCATCGCGAAGCTGAGCAGGAACGGAACCCAGAGCAGCACGAAGATGCCTGCCAGGATGCTGGTCAGCGCCCCTTCGGCCGTGTCCAGGGTGCGCCAGAGCAGGATCGCCACCGAGGTGGCCGTCAGGGCGAACGCAAGGGCCTCGGTGCCGCCGAAGTAGGCGGCCAGCGGCAGGGCCAGGGTCCCGACCAGTACCGGCACCATGGGCACCTTGATGCCGCGCACCTCCAGGGCCCGGCTGACTTCCCAGACGCCGACGACGGCGAATCCGGCGGCGATGATGACGATGGCGACCGGGTAGTACAGCAGCCCGACCAGCAGCGATCCGAGCAGGACGACGCCGACGCCGATCGCGGCCGGCAGGTTACGCCCGGCGCGTGATGGTCGATCCGGGGTACGGGCGGAACCGCGCCGGGAACCGGCTGCGCTCATGGTGGTGGCCTTTGCTGCCGGGGCTTCCTGCGGAGCGGAGGAGGCGCCAGCCTGTGTGGGAGGCTGGTGGGAACTCATCAGACTTCGAGCAGCTCCGCTTCCTTGCGCTTGAGCAGCTCGTCGATGTTCTCGGTGTGGGCCTTCGTCAGGGCGTCGAGTTCCTTTTCCGCACGGGCGCCGTCGTCCTCGCCGATTTCGCCGTCCTTGACCAGCCGGTCCAGAGCGTCCTTGGCCTTGCGGCGGATGTTGCGGACGGACACCTTGGCGTCTTCGCCCTTGCCCCGGACGATCTTGACGTATTCGCGGCGGCGCTCCTCGGTCAGCTCGGGCATGACCACGCGGATGACCTTGCCGTCGTTGGAGGGGTTGGCGCCGACCTCCGAATCGCTGAGGGCCCGCTCAATGGCGCGCAGGGCCGACACGTCATAGGGCGTGATGAGCAGCGTGCGTGCGTCGGGGGTGGCGAACGAGGCCAGCTGCTGGAGCTGGGTCGGGGAACCGTAGTAGTCGACGAGGACCTTGGCGAAGAGAGCGGGAGTCGCCCGGCCGGTGCGGATCGCGGAGAAATCCTCCTTGGCGACCTCCACCGCCTTGTCCATCTTCTCGGTGGCCTCTTGCAGCGTCTCTTCGATCACGGTTTCTCCTTCAGGGAAATTCGACCACGCACCCGTGGCTGGCTCTGCTACTAATCCTAAGCCACCGCCCCGGGTTCCCTGCACGGAGCGCAGCGACGTGCGAGGGGTGGGCGGTGGCGCACCGCCCTTAGGTTCCCTGCACGGAGCGCAGCGAGGTGCGAGGGCTGGGCGGTGGCGCACCGCCCTTAGGTTCCCTGCACGGAGCGCAGCGAGGTGCGAGGGCAGGGCTTAACGGCGGGAGCCCCCGGGAATCTCCCGGGGGCTCCCGCCGTGTGGTCAGTTGGTGACCAGGGTGCCGATCTTTTCGCCGCGGATGGCGCGGGCGACGTTGCCTTCGCCTTCCATCCCGAAGACCACCATCTGCAGGTTGTTGTCCTTGCACATGGTCATGGCGGTCTGGTCCATGACCCGGATGTCCTGGCGGAGGGCATCGTCGTAGGTCAGGTTCTCGAGCTTGCGCGCGTTCGGATCCTTGTTGGGGTCGGCGGTGTACACGCCGTCGACGCCGCTCTTGGCCATGAGAACTTCGTCCGCGTGGACCTCCAGGGCCCGCTGCGCAGCGACCGTGTCCGTGGAGAAGTAGGGCAGGCCCGCCCCGGCGCCGAAGATGACCACGCGCCCCTTCTCGAGGTGCCGGATGGCCCGCCGCGGAATGTAGGCCTCGGCAACCTGTCCCATGGTGATGGCGCTCTGGACGCGGGTCTCCACGCCGGCCTGCTCCAGGAAGTCCTGCAGCGCCAGGCAGTTCATGACCGTGCCGAGCATCCCCATGTAGTCCGCGCGGGAGCGGTCCATGCCGCTGGTGGACAGTTCCGCGCCGCGGAAGAAGTTGCCGCCGCCGACGACGATGGCCACTTCCACCTCGCCGACCGTTGAGGCGATCTGCTTGGCGACGGCGCGGACGGTTTCGGGGTCCACACCCAGCTTGCCGCCGCCGAACACCTCGCCGGAGAGCTTGAGCAGGACACGGCGTCGCGGCGCTGCGGAATCGTTCTGGAGATGGGCCATTGATGCCTCCCGGAAGGTTGGGGATCTGCTGTTAAGACTAATTTGCCGGCAGTGCCAGGCAAGGTGCGGGCAGACAAAGGGGGTGGCCACCGTGTGGTGGCCACCCCCTTTCATTCATCTGCGCGCGTGCGTGGTGCCTTAGGCGCCGACGCGGAAGCGGGCGAAGGCGACGGGGCTGACCCCGGCCTCTTCGAAGACCTTGCCGACGGTCTTCTTCGCATCCTTGGCGAACGGCTGGTCCAGCAGCACGATCTCCTTGAAGAAGCCGGTCAGGCGGCCTTCAACGATCTTCGGCAGGGCAGCTTCGGGCTTGCCTTCGGCGCGGGCGGTCTCGTCGGCGATGCGGCGCTCGTTCTCGACGGTGTCGGTCGGCACCTCGTCCCGGGTGAGGTAGGTGGGTGCGTAGGCCGCGGTGTGGACCGCGACGTCGTGGGCGGCCTCGAAGGCTGCGTCGCCTTCGCCGTCGACGGCGAACAGCACGCCCACCTGGGCGGGCAGGTCCTTGGAGGTCTTGTGCAGGTAGGCGTCGACGGTCTTGCCCTCGACGCGTGCGACGCGGCGGACGACGACCTTCTCGCCCAGCACGGCGCCCTCTTCGACAACGATCTCGGACAGCGGCTTGCCGTCGACCTCGTAGGCGAGCAGCGCCTCGGCGTCGGCTGCGCCGGACTCGATGGCGGCAGCGAGCACGCGGTCAGCCAGTTCGATGAACTTGGCGGACTTGGCCACGAAGTCGGTCTCGCAGTTGAGCTCGATCATGACGCCGACGGTGCCGTCCAGGACCTTGGCGGCCACGAGGCCCTCCGCGGTGGACCGGCCTTCGCGCTTGGTGGCGCCCTTCAGGCCCTTGATGCGGATGAGCTCCATGGCCTTGTCGGCATCGCCGTTGGCCTCGTCCAGAGCCTTCTTCACGTCCATCATGCCGGCGCCGGTGCGCTCGCGCAGGGCCTTGATATCAGCAGCGGTGTAGTTCGCCATTTGGACTCCAGTCCTCCCGTTATAAGTTGTGGTGCGTTTCCGCGAGTGCGGCTGGCCGGTAGCCGGCCAGCCGCACTCTGCAGATCCCCCGTCCGCGGTAATCCACCGCTTTCGGGATGAGGTTTTACTTGTCCGCTGCCTCGGCGCCTTCAGCGGCGGGGGCCTCGGCGGCCGGTGCTTCAGCGGCGGGCGCCTCGGCGGCCGGTGCTTCAGCGGCCTGGCCCTCGAGCAGCTCGCGCTCCCACTCGGCCATCGGCTCGGCGGCGGCCTCGGTGTTGCCGGCAGCCTTGTTGTTGCGGGCGATGAGGCCTTCGGCAACGGCGTCGGCGATGACGCGGGTCAGCAGGTTGACGGAGCGGATGGCGTCGTCGTTGCCCGGGATCGGGTAGTTGACGTCGTCCGGGTCGCAGTTGCTGTCGAGGATCGCGACGACGGGGATGCCCAGCTTCTTGGCCTCGTCAACCGCCAGGTGCTCCTTCTGGGTGTCGACAACCCAGAGGACCGACGGGGTCTTGGACAGGTTGCGGATGCCGCCCAGGTTGCCCTGGAGCTTGGTGAGCTCACGCTTGAGGAGCAGCAGCTCCTTCTTGGTGTGGCCCGAAGCGGCGACGTCCTCGAAGTTGATCTCCTCGAGTTCCTTCATGCGCTGGATGCGCTTGGCAACGGTGGAGAAGTTGGTCAGCATGCCGCCCAGCCAGCGCTGGTTCACGTAGGGCTGGCCGACGCGGGTGGCCTGCTCGGCGATGGCTTCCTGTGCCTGCTTCTTGGTGCCGACGAACAGCACGGTGCCGCCGTGGGCGACGGTGGCCTTGACGAAGTCGTAGGCGCGGTCGATGTAGGACAGCGACTGCTGCAGGTCGATGATGTAGATGCCGTTGCGCTCGGTGAAGATGAAGCGCTTCATCTTCGGGTTCCAGCGGCGGGTCTGGTGTCCAAAGTGGACGCCGCTGTCGAGCAGCTGGCGCATGGTAACGACGGGCATGTCGTCACTCCTTCCGGCAGCGTTCGGCGCGCACGCGCGAATCCGCTGCCAATTGACGGTTATACAGCTGCACGCCCGGCGGGCGGAGCTCCTGGCATCCATCAGCTGGGGTTCAGCGTGGGCCCCCTGCCGGCAAGCCGGACCGCTGGAGGCACACCCGGTGATCGCCCTAAAGGACGGTCACGGATAATTGGGATGCGCGTAGTCAGTCCGCCCTGCTCGCCGCTACACCCCGAGGGGGCACGGGTCAGCGCACGGCAGACTGCTTGGATAAGTGTACTACAGCGCCGGAGCCGCAGCGCACGCGCCCTCGGCCCCTTCGAGCGCACGGGCGGCACCGGGAACGGGCTCCTCCACAGCGCCCTGCCCGGCCGTGCCTGTCCCCCGCCCGCCCCGGACACCTGCCCCGGGGTACCCTCCGGTGCAGGCTGGTCCGGTGATCTCTTCGCTGCCCACGGCTTCCGGCCCTCCGGCCGACCTCCGGAGGCCCTTCGGCCGGCAGGCTCCGGCGCTGCTCGCCGCCCTGCTGCTGGTCTTCATGCCGGGAGCTTCCGTTCGGCCCGGCGACCGCCTTCCGCCCGTCGCGACAGCGGGACAGGCTGTCCCGGCGTCGCTGTGGCAACCCCGGTGGCAGTGGCCGCTGCAACCGCCGCCCCCGGTCCTCAGGGGATTCGACCGGCCGGCGCAGCGCTGGCTGGCAGGCCATAGGGGCGTGGACCTGCCGGCCGCAGCCGGCACCGCCGTGGTGAGTCCCGCCGCCGGGACGGTGCACTTTGCCGGGTGGGTGGTGGACCGGCCGGTGCTGACGATCCGGATCGAGGAGGCGGGGGCGGTGCTGCTGAGCAGCTTCGAGCCCGTGGAGACCGATCTGGCGGCCGGCTCGGCGGTGGCAGCCGGCGAGCAGGTCGGCGCGGTGGCTGCCACGGCCGCCCTGCATTGCCCGCAGCCGTGCCTGCACTGGGGCGTGCGGGAGAACGGGGACTATGTGGACCCGCTGGCGTTCGTCACCGACCGCCGGCCTTCGGTGCTGCTCCCCCTGCCCGCCGGCGGGGCGGCCGCCGCGGCCGTGCAGGGGAAGCGGAGAACTGGGGCTCCCCACGACGGCGACGGCCGGCCGGATCGGTGACTGATCCGACCGGCCGTCGCTGGCGGAGTCGCCTGCCTAGACGAAGGCCGCCACCCCGGTGATTGCCCGGCCGGTGACCAGGGTGTTCACTTCGTAGGTTCCCTCGTAGGAGTAGATCGCCTCCGCGTCTGCGAACACTTTGGCCATTCCGTAGTCGGTGACGATGCCGTTGCCGCCGAGGATGCTGCGGCCCAGGGCCACGGATTCGCGCATGCGGGCGGTGGTGAAGGCCTTGGCCAGGGCTGACTGCTCGTCCTTCGCCCGGCCGAGGTCCTCCAGCTGGGCCAGGCGGACCATCATGCCCATCGAACTGACGGTGTTGCCGAGGATCTTCACCAGCTGTTCCTGGATGAGCTGGAACGAGGCCAGCGGCTTGCCGAACTGGGTCCGCTCCACTGCGTAGCGGCGGGCGATGTCGAAGGCCGCCATCTGCTGGCCCACCGCCTGCCAGGCCACCGCAAGCCGGGTCACCTTCAGGACCTTGTTGACGTCCTTGAAGGTGTTGGCCCCCTTGAGGTGGAAGTCGTCGCTGATTCGGACGTTCTCCAGCTTGATGTCGGCGTTCTGGACGGTCCGCAGCGCGATCTTGTTTTCGATCTTGGTCGCGGTGTAGCCCTCGGTGGCGGTGTCCACAAGGAAGCCCTTGACCTGGTTGGTGTCCACGTCGCGGGCGTAGATGACCACCCAGTCGGACCAGGTCGCGTTGCCGATCCAGCGCTTCTCGCCGTTGAGGATCCAGGAGTCCCCGTCCCGGCGGGCGGTGGTGCGCAGGCCGCCGGCGACGTCGGAACCGCCGAGCGGTTCGGTCAGGCCGAAGGCGCCGATCTTCTTCATGGCGTAAATGTCCGGCAGCCAGGCAGCCTTCTGCTCCTCGGAGGCCAGGGCCTCGATGGAACCGGTGAACAGCCCGTCATGGACACCCATGAAGGTGGCGAAGGAAGTGTCTGCGCGGGTGAACTCCGCATGGCACAGGCCCGCGAAAAGGTTCGAGTAGCCCTGCCGGTACACGGGGCTCACCACGTCCAGTTCAGCCAGCTCGGGGACCATATGGGCGGGGAACTCCGCGTCATTCCACCACTGGGCTGCGTACGGCTTGACATGGGCGCCCAGCCACGCGCGGATTTCGTGCAGCCGGTCCCGCTCCTTGTCGGTAAGCAGGTCCTCGAATGCGTAGAAGTCGCCGTCCGCGTATGGGAGGTTGTCGACGTCGGGAGTTGCCATGGAATGTGCCCTTCGCTGCGGGATCGCCGGTGATCGGGCGGGCGTGGTCGGCCCGCACGAACTATGTTACCCGTGAGTAACATCGAGGGCAACGGCCGGTGCGGGCCGAGGCCGGACTCCGGAGACGATGAAACCCCGGTCCTGGGACCGGGGTTTCACGGGTCAACCTCCGCCGCCGGGAAGCAACGGTGTCGGGGGTAGGGCTGGTGGGGCTTGAACCCACGACCGACGGATTATGAGTCCGCTGCTCTAACCGGCTGAGCTACAGCCCCCCGCTCCCCTGCAGCTGCAGGCGGAACAACTCCACATCCTAGCGGCCCCCAGCCGACGCCAGCCAATTGTCCGGCCGTCGGTGAAGGAGCTACGAGGCCGGCTGCGGCGCCTCTCGTCCGGCGTACAGCGCTTCGAAGGTGGCCAGCGTCTGTTCGATGCCGTGGCGGTCGACGAGTTCGCGGCTCCGGCGTCCCATGTCCAGGCGCTGCTCGGTGGGCAGGCGGAGAATGTCCGTGATCCGGCGTGCCAGCTCGTCGGAATCCCCCGGCTCGAAGAGGTAGCCGTTGCGTCCGCTGTCGACCAGGTGGGGCAGGGCCATGGCATTGGCGAGCAGCACCGGGGTGGAGGCGGACATGGCCTCCAGGGTCACCAGCGACTGCAGCTCTGCGGTGCCGGGCTGGCAGAACAGGTCGGCGCGCAGGTAGGCGAGCCGCAGCTCCTCGTCGGAGACCAGGCCACGGAACACCACCCTGTCCTGCAGGCCGAGCCGGCGGACCTGCTCCTCCAGGGCCGGGCGCACCTCGCCGCCGCCCACGATTTCCGCCCGGGCCGGCACATCCGGCGGCAGCTTGGCGATGGCATCGATCAGCACGTCCACGTGCTTTTCCTCCGCCAGCCGGCCGACGAAGAGCACGGTCGGCTGCTCATGCGGTTCGATCACCTCACCCGGCCGCGGCTCGTAAGCCGCGGCGTCGATCCCGTTGGACAGCGGCAGGACATCGTCCAACTTGGCGTAGTCCTTCATGGCCTTCGCCGCCAGCGGCGTCGGGGTGGTGACCACGGCGGCCCGGCCCATCACCTTGCCCATGTCCCGCCAGGAGTTGCGCGCAACAATCCGCTTGAACCACCGGGGGAACGGCAGGAAGGGGTCCAGGTTTTCGGGCATGAAGTGGTTGGTGGCCACGGTGCGGACTCCGCGCCGGACCGCCTCGTACAGCGTGTACTCACCCACCATGTAGTGGCACTGGATATGCACGACGTCGGGCTGCACCCGGTCCATGAGCAGGCTGATCTCCCGCTTGATTTCCCACGGCAGGCAGATCCGCCAGTACTCATGGGTGGGCACGCCGTGGGAGCGGAGGCGGTGCACGGGCCAGGGACCGTCCAGGTCGCTGTGGGAGGGCCCGGGTCCCGCGGCCGGGGCCAGGACGTGCACATCGTGTCCGCGTGCGTGCAGGCCCTTGGCGAGCCGGTAGCCGAACTGCGCGGCTCCGTTCAGGTGCGGCGGGTAGGTGTCACAGGCAATCAGGATTGTCAGGGGTTGTTCCACCGGTGCGTCGCTCACGGTCTCCTCTAGTGGTCTGTCTGCGGGCGGGCCGCTTCGGCTGCCCGTCGGTGCCGTTCCTCAGCCCTCCGCTGGATGACGTCCGGGTGGTACCGGGAGAGGGCAACGACCCCAACAATAGCAACGAAAGCTGCCAGGCCCATGGCCACGGCGGCCACTGGAGGCACGTCGGGCCGCAGTTCACCCAGGACTCCGATGCCGATGGCGATGCCGACCATGGGGTCGATGACCGTCAGTCCGGCGATGACCAGGTCGGGCGGGCCGGAGGAATAGGCGCTCTGCACGAACCAGGCCCCGAGGGCGCCGGCCACGGCAATGCCGACGATCGTGTACCAGGGGACGTTGAGGAGGAAGCGGCCGTTGGGGTTGAAGAGGTCGCCGATGATGATCTTGGTCAGCACGGCCACGAAGCCGAAGAGGACACCCGCGCCAAAGATGTGGACGATGGCGTTGAGCCGCTTGCCGAACAGCAGGTTCAGGGTTCCAAAGAAGGCCACGACGACCGCCAGGATCAGGACGATCACCACCTCCTGGCGCTGCTCGACGACCTGCTGGGTGCGGGTGACGAAGACGGCCAGGGAGACGAACAGGGCGCTGCCAAGGACGCAGGAGACGATTGCCGCCACGGTGATGCGGTTGAGCCGCAGCCCCTGGTCGCGGGCGTTAACGACGGTGGTAATGACCAGGGCGAGGGAGCCGATGGGCTGCACCACGGTCAGCGGCGCCAGCCCGAGCGCGGTGACGTTCAGCCCCATGCCGACGCCCAGCAGCAGGAGCCCGAAAAGCCAGCGGGGGTTGCGCAGCAGCCGGGTCAGCTGGCTGCCGTTCAACGCCAGTCCGCCGGTGTCGGCGCTGACGGCGCTGCCCTGCCGCTGTGCGCCGAAGGCAAGGAACACGGCACTCGCGAGGGCACAGAGAATGGCGATTCCGGTCACCGGTGCCCCCCGGAGTCCCCTGCCGCTGCGGACACTGTGGGCTCAGCCGGTGCCACGGGCCCGCTCCGTGCGGTACTTCCGCCAGGAAGCGGCCATGTAGGCGGCGAAGGCCGCGACGTGACCGATGCAGCCCAGCACCAGGATCACGTCCGCGAGGATGGTCAGCCACTGCTGGTCAAAACCCTGCACCCTGGTGAGGAGCAGCAGCGGAGCGCCGACCAGCAGCAGCGCGGTCCGGATCTTGCCCAGGTTGCTGACCTGGAGATTGGGGCTGCCGTGGAACAGGATCAGCGAGTTCGCCAGCAGGATCAGGTCGGGGATGACGATCGCGTACACGAGCCAGACGGGCGCCAGGCCGTCCGCCACGAAGGTAACGGCCACGATGATCATGGCCAGCCGGTCGGCAGCGGGATCCAGCCACTTGCCGACCGTCGAGACCTGGTTCAGGCGGCGTGCCAGGTAACCGTCCACCCAGTCGGTGCCGCCGACGAGGACGAGGGTGAGGAACGCCGGACCGTAACTGTCGGTTGCCACGAACCAGACGAACAGCGGGATCCCCAGAAAGCGCAGGACAGTGATCAGGTTCGGAACGGTCCAGAACGTGTTGACCTCTGTCAGGGTCTGCCCCGGCCGGGCTCCCGCCCCGATTATCCTGATCACTGTCCGCTTTCCGTTGGTGCTTTGTGGCTGGTGCTCCTAGCGCCGGGCCAGCCGGCTGATCATGATGGCCATCGCCAGCAGCGAGGCGGCCAGGACGGTCAGCGGCTGCCAGTGCTCGCGGATCATCAGCGTGATGTCGTCCGTCGGCGACTTCGTGCCCTGTCCCTGCCCGGATCGCCGCTGCTGGGCCGCGGCCCTGCGGGCTTCGAATTCCCGCACCTGGCGCCGAACGTCGGCCTTTTCACCGAGGGTGTCGCGGACGTCGGCCAGGTGCTCCCGGCGCTGCCGGGTCCGGGTCCGCAGCTCCTCCTCGCTCGGCTGGGGAGCGTCGTCGGGCTTTGCGGACTTGTCCTTCTTCGGCTTCTCCTGCTTCGGTTCCTTGGGCTTGTCCAGGGTGGCCGGGTCGAAGCGGCGGCCCTCCTTGAGCACCCCGAGGTCGTACCGCAGACCGCGGATGGCCTCCTCCGGCATCAGCGGCAGGGTCTTCTTGAACCGTGACACGCCGACGAGCCCGCCGATGGCCGCGATCACCAGGAACAGCGCAGCCACCAGCAGCGCCGCCAGCCACGGAGGCATGACCGTGCCGAGGCCGAGGATGGCCGCGGCGATCAGGGCGACCGCCAGCGCGGCCAGGAACAGCAGGGCGATGACGAGGAACGCGGCGGCGATGCCGGCGGCCTTGCCCTTCTGCTTCATTTCGGCGGTGGCAAGGCCGATTTCGTCGTTCAGCTGCCTCGGCGTCAAGCGCGCCATGACCTTGGCCAGCCCGACGATCGACGACTTGCCGGTGGCCCTGTTGGCCCGAGTGCTAGCGGAGCGATCCATGCGCCCTGCCTCCGTCCCCTGATTAGTGTTCACCGTAGCCATTACCCAAAATTACCATTGTCCTCATCATTACCACCCGGGCGCAGCCTTCCCGGCGGCCCTCGGGGCTCCTAGGCGGTTTCAAGACCGCGCCGGTCCTCCAGCTCGCGGCCCGACAGCTCCGGGAGCCTGGTCTTGACGAACCAGAAGGACATCAGGGCGAACAGGCTGAAGAGCGCGTACATGATCCAGACCCCGAAGTTCTCGGACACCCAGGGGAAGGACAGGGTGACGATGAAGTTGAAGATCCAGTTGACCATTGCGCCGAGGCCGAGGGCCAGGGAACGGATGTTGTTCGGGAACACCTCGCCGAGGGTGACCCACATGATCGGTCCCCAGGTGGCGGCGAAGAAAACCACGAACAGGTTGGCGCCGATCAGGGCGACGGGACCCCAGATGCCTGGAAGGGTGATCTCGCCGTTGAAGGTCTCCGCCTGCGCAAACGAGACGGTGGCCGCCAGCAGGCCCGCGAACATGCCGGCCGAACCGATCATCAGCAGCAGCCGCCGGCCGACCCGGTCCACGAAGGCGATGGCGACCAGGGTCATCAGGACGTTGACGACGGAGGTGATCACCGACGTCGTGAAGGAATCCTCCTCGCTGAAGCCCACCGACTGCCACAGCGTGGTGGAGTAGTAGAAAATCGCGTTGATGCCGACCAGCTGCTGGAAGGCGGCGATGGCCATGCCTACCCAGAGGATGGGCTGCAGGCCCAGGCTCGGGCCGCGCAGGTCCGCGAACGTGGCCTTCTTCGTGGTGAAGGACTTCCGGAGGTCGGCGATTTTGCGGTCGGTGTCCTGCACCCCGGAGACGTCCCGGAGCACCCTCGCCGCCGCTGCGTCTTCATCACGCCGGACCAGGTACTGGGGCGACTCGGGAATGGTCAGCCCCAGGATGCCGTAGATCACGGCGGGGACGATGCCGACCAGCAGCATCCAGCGCCAGGCCGGCAGCCCCCACCACAGCTCCCCGAGCGCTCCGCCGGCCGCATTCGCCAGCCAGGCATCCGAGAGCAGGGCGGCGAAGATGCCGAGCGTGATGGCCAGCTGCTGCACCGATCCCAGCGCTCCGCGCCACTTGGACGGCGCGATTTCAGCGATGTACCCGGGGGCGATGACGGAGGCGGTGCCGATGGCCAGGCCGCCGACCAGGCGCCACAGCATCAGGTCCCATTCCGAGAAGGCGTAGGCGGAGCCGATCGAGTTGACCGCGAAGAGGACGGCCGCGCCGACCATGACCTTTTTCCGGCCGATCCGATCCGCGAGCTGGCCGGCGAACCAGGCGCCCACGGCGCACCCGAGGAGGGTGATGGCGACGGTAAAACCGAGGACGCCGGGGCTGAGGCTGAATTCCTCCCCGATGGCGTCCACTGCGCCGTTGATGACGGCGGTGTCGAAGCCGAACAGCAGGCCGCCGACGGCTGCTGCGACGGTGACCGCAATGACTTTGGCGGGGTGGGCGACCTTTTGGGGTTCCCCGCGTGCCGGCTCTGGAGTGTGAGCGCCCATCGGCGGTTCCTCGTTTTCAGTTTGTGCTGATAGTGACGCTTAAGCCTACGGGTTACCCTAAGCAGCCTTAGCAGCGGGCGGAAGAACGCCGCCCTGTTTCACCGCCTGCGGTGCCCGGCCGGCACGGCTGCGGAGCAGGACGCCGCCGCCCTGCCCCGCTGCTCTGCGCGCCGCCCCTCGGGGCGCGCCCTCCCTCCGTCAGCCGTCCGCGGCTGCCGCCACCGCAGCGGCGACCGCGGGAGCCACCCGCGGGTCCAGGGGGCTGGGCACGATGTAATCGGCCCGCAGCTGCTCCCCCACCAGCTCAGCGATCGCTCCGGCCGCCGCGACCTTCATGGCGGCGGTGATCCGGCGGGCACCGCTGTCCAGGGCGCCCCGGAAGACCCCGGGAAAGGCCAGGACATTGTTGATTTGGTTGGGAAAATCGCTGCGCCCGGTGGCGACGACGGCGGCATGCCGCGCGGCGACGTCGGGATGCACCTCCGGGTCCGGGTTGGAGAGGGCGAAGATGACGGCGTCGTCGGCCATCGTGGCCAGCAGCTCTTCGGGCACGGTGCCGGAGGAGACGCCGATGAAGACGTCCGCTCCGGCTAGGGCCTCCGCCGGGCCGCCGGTGAGTCCGCGCGGGTTGGTGCGGGCAGCCAGGCCGGCCTTGACCCCGGTGACGCCGTCGCGGCCGGCGGAGACAATCCCCTTCGAATCCAGGACGGTTACATCGGTGATGCCCGCCTCGAGCAGGATGTTGGCGCACGCGACCCCGGCGGCTCCGGCGCCGGAAATGACCACGCGCTGCGCGCCGGCGTCGCGCCCGGTCAGTCTGAAGGCGTTCTGCAGCGCCGCCAGTACCACGATCGCGGTGCCGTGCTGGTCATCGTGCATCACGGGGCAGTCGAGGGCCTCGATCAGCCGCGTTTCGAGCTCGAAGCAGCGCGGGGCGGAGATGTCCTCGAGGTTGACGGCACCGTAGCTGGGGCGCAGCCGGATGAGTGTTTCGATGATCTCGTCCACGTCGGTGGTGTTGAGCACCAGGGGAATCGAATCCAGGCCGCCGAAGGTCTTGAACAGGGCGGCCTTGCCCTCCATGACCGGCAGGGACGCGGCGGGGCCGATATCGCCCAGGCCCAGGACGGCGGTGCCGTCGGAGACCACCACGACCAGCCGGGAGGCCCAGGTGTGGGTGGCGGCCTTTTCCGGCTCAGCGGCAATGGCGCGGGAGACCTGGGCGACGCCCGGGGTATAGGCGATCGACAGGGCACGGGTCGTATCAAGCGGCATCTTCGGCTCGACGCTCAGCTTGCCGCCCTCGTGCGCGGCGAAAATTTCCTGCTCGCCGATGGCAGCGGAGGAGATGGAAGCAGAGGGAATGGAAGTCATTGAATGCTCCTGCTGGATGGTCCAGGGAACCGCCGGCGGGCCGCGGGATTCGCGGGGCGCAGCAGCGGACGTCCGGGAAAAGACCGGACCGGGAAGGCAACAGGATAGGCGTGCCCGGCGGAGGTGCCGGTCGGGCCGCGGGGTTTGGTCGCGGCCGGCCTCGGAGCTCCGCCGCCGCCAGTCTAGGGAATCCGGGGCCCGCGAACAACCGCCCGGACCGGACGCCGTCACGGACAGCGCGCCGCCGGGGCATAAAAAAGACCTCCGTGGGCGTACCCACGGAGGTCCTGTTCGCTCCCCCGACTGGACTCGAACCAGTAACCCTTCGATTAACAGTCGAATGCTCTGCCAATTGAGCTACGGGGGAAAGCAGCGCGCTCTACTTTACCCTAGTTCGGGCCGGCAGGCGAATCGGCTCGATCCCGTTCCGGAGCAGCCTCCGCAGTGCCCGTGCGGCCGCCCGCGGAGCGCCGGAGGGAGTGCCACGAGAGCGCCGCGGACGGATAAAAAGAGGCCCTGATCAGGCATAACGCCTGATCAGGGCCTCTATCCGCTCCCCCGACTGGACTCGAACCAGTAACCCTTCGATTAACAGTCGAATGCTCTGCCAATTGAGCTACGGGGGAAAGCAACGGGCTCTACTCTACAGCAGGTTTCGGGCCGGAACGAAATCGAAACCCGCCGTGCAGGGGTTCCCACGGTGTCGGGTCGGTCACATGTCTCCGCGCAGGGCGCGGCGCTGCATCTCCAGCTCCATCAGTTCGCGGTTGAGCTGCTGGAACAGGGCCGGATCAGCGGCCGGGTCCAGCCGCTGCAGCTGCCCCAGCTTCTCGGCCTTCAGGTGGGTCACCTGCAGTTCGAAGAGGCGGTTGAGGATGTCCCGGCAGTACTGCCACAGCGCCTCGTCGTCGCGGGCCGGAATGGGCGTGACCGCCAGTTCGCTGACCAGGGCGCGCAGGGCGTCAGGCAGCTCCTGGCGCACCTGCTCCACCCACTGCGCCGGCGGCACTCCGGTGTCGCCGGCCGCGCGGACGGCGTTGTGCACGGCCAGGTAGGCCGGAACCGTGAACTTGGCGGCTTTGAACCGTTCCCACTGCCCGGCGTCGAGCAGTCCGGGATGCTGCAGCACCACCTCCAGCGCCTGCCGCTCCATCCTCGCCACCGGGTCCCGTGGATCGGGGCGGGAGAACGCCGGTTCCGGCATCGGCTCGGGAGCAGGCTCAGGCTGGCGGTGTCGGCCGCCGCGGCCCGACGCCGCTCCGCCGGATTCCGCCCCCTGGCCGCCCTCCCGTGCGCGGCGGACGGCGGCGTTGACGGCCCGCATCACGTCGTCGATGTCACTGCCCAGCCAGCCGGCCAGCTCCCGCGCGTAGGCCGGACGCATGGCGGGGTCGCGGATGTCCGCCACCAGCGGCGCGGAGGCGCGCAGAGCCTGCACCCGGCCCTCCACGGTGTTCAGGTCGAAGCGCTTGAGGGTGGAGCGGATGGCGAACTCGAAGAGCGGGCGGCGCGAGGAGATCAGTTCGGCGACGGCCGCGTCGCCGCGCTTGATCCGGATGTCGCATGGGTCCATGCCCTCGGCATCGACCGCCACGTAGGTCTGCGCCACGAACTTCTGGTCCTCGTCAAAGGCCTTGAGCGCGGCCTTCTGGCCCGCGGCGTCGCCGTCGAAGGTAAACACCACCTCTCCCCCGGTGCCGTCGTCGGAGAGCAGCCGGCGCACGATCTTGATGTGGTCCCCGCCGAAGGCGGTGCCGCAGGTGGCGACCGCCGTCTTGATCCCGGCCAGATGGCAGGCCATCACGTCGGTGTAGCCCTCGACGACGACCACCTGCCGCCCGCGGGCGATCTCCCGCTTGGCGAGGTCGATGCCGTAGAGCACCTGGGATTTCTTGTAGAGCGGGGTCTCCGGGGTGTTCAGGTACTTCGGACCCTGGTCGTCCTCGAACAGTTTTCGGGCGCCGAAGCCGATCACCGAGCCGGTGATGTCCCGGATGGGCCAGATCAGCCGGCCGCGGAACCGGTCATAGAACCGCGATTCGTCGGAGCCGGTGGAGAACATGCCGGTGAGCTTCAGCTCATCCCGGGTGAAGCCCTTGCCGGAGAGGTGCTTGAGCAGCGAGTCCCAGCCCTGCGGGGCGTAGCCGACACCGAAGTGTGCTGCGGCGGCGGGGCTGAACCCGCGTTCCTGGAGGAAGTTCTGCGCCGTGGCGGCGGCCGGGGTGCGCAGCTGCGCGGCGAAGAACTCGGCCGCCACCTTGTGCGCATCCAGCAACCGCTGCCGGCGGCCGGTCTCCTCGCGGCGCGGGCCCGTGCCGCCGTCCTCGTAGCGCAGCTCGAAGCCGATCCGGGAAGCCAGTTTCTCCACCGTCTCGGCGAACGAGGTGTGGTCCATCTTCTGGACAAAGGAGATGACGTCGCCGCTCTCCCCGCAGCCGAAGCAGTGGTACGTCCCCACCTGGGGCCGCACGTGGAACGAGGGCGAGCGTTCGTCGTGGAAGGGGCAGAGCCCCTTGAAGGAACCGATGCCGGCCGACTTCAGGGTCACGTAGCCGTCCACCACGGCCTTGATGTCGGTGCGGGCCCGGACCTCATCGATGTCTTCGCGTTTGATCAGTCCGGCCATGCCTACTACCTTATGCCCGCAGCGCGCAGTCCCGCTGCCGGCGCGACGGCGGTCACCACAGCGAGGGCACCGGGCCCACAAGACGCTCGTGCAGGGCCAGCGCCGAGGCGTCGGTCAGCGACGCCACCTGGTCGATGACCACGCGCAGCCGCTGGTCGTCGTCGCCCGCCGCCCGCCAGTCCGCGGCGAACATCGGATCCAGGTGCCGGTCGCCGGTCGCCGCCAGCTGCGCCACCAGGGCCGCGAGGACCTCCCGCTGGCGCTCGTACAGCGGCTGGCGCTGGCCGGTGGTGATCACGAAGGTCGTGGCCAGGCCCTTCATGACGGCGATCTCCAGCGCCGTCTCCTCCGGGACCACGATTTCAGCGGCGTAGCGGGTGAGCCGCTGCGGGCCGTACACGGCGCGTGTGGCGGTGAGCGCACTGTTGCAGAACCGGCCGATCAGCTGGCTGGTCATGTCCTTCAGCGCGGCCATCGCCCGGCGGCTGCCGTCGGATTCCCGCACCCAGACGGGCGTGGCCTCCAGCCGGGCCAGGGCGGCGTCTATGGCCGCGGCGTCGGTGCCGGGCAGGTACCACTGCTGCGTGTAGCCGACGACGCGGGCGCGCTGGTCGGGGTTGTCCAGCCACTTCAGCTGCACGTGCCCGGCCACGATCGCGTCTTCGACGTCGTGCACCGAGTAGGAAATGTCGTCTGAGAGGTCCATCACCTGGGCCTCGATGCACGAGCGGCCGTCGGGGGCCCCGTCGCGCAGCCAGCGGAAGACCGGCAGGTCGTCCTCGTAGGCACCGAACTTGGTGGTCCGGCGGCCGTTGACCAGGGGCGCGTCGGCCATCGACCACGGATACTTGCAGGCTGCGTCGAGGCTGGCGCGGGTGAGGTTCAGCCCGGCGGGAGTGCCGTCCGGGGCCACGATCTTGGGTTCGAGCCGGGTGAGCAGGCGCAGCGTCTGGGCGTTGCCTTCGAACCCGCCGATGGCGTGGGCGATGTCGTTCAGCGCCGTCTCGCCGTTGTGCCCGAAGGGCGGGTGCCCGAGGTCGTGCGAGAGGCAGGCGGCGTCGACGACGTCGGGGTCGCAGCCGAGCGCGTTGCCCAGCTCGCGGCCCACCTGCGCCACCTCCAGGCTGTGCGTCAGCCGGGTGCGGACGAAGTCGTCCGTGTCGGGGGCGACGACCTGCGTCTTGGCTCCGAGCCGGCGCAGGGCGGAGGAATGCAGCACCCGGGCGCGGTCACGCCCGAACTGCGTCCGGTTGGTGTTCTTGGCCGGTTCCTGGACCCAGCGTTCGAGGTCCACGTCCTGGTAGCCGTCGGTCTGCACAGCCTGCGGAAGTGTCATCTGCTCTTTAGCCGCCTGATACGTCGAGTTCGGCCGCCGAGATCATGGCCTTCTGGGCGCCGTTCAGCTCGCGTCCGTCCAGCCAGCCCTCGGGCAGCGCTGTCTTCTTGGGGGTTCCGGCCCGGCCGCGGGGGCCTTCGGCGTCCGCCCCGGGGTAGGGCGCCTGCGCGTCGAGCTGGTCGAGCAGCTCGCGCAGGACGGCCAGGGTGGGCACGGTTGCCAGCTTAGCCCGCAGGTCCCCGCCCACCACGTAGCCCTTGAAGTACCAGGCCATGTGCTTGCGGATGTCGCGCAGGGCCACGACCTCGTCGCCGAAGGTCTCCACCAGCAGCTCGGCGTGCCGGTAGACGCTTTCGGCGACCTCGCCCAGTCCGGGCCGGTGCCGGTCGGAGCGGCCCTCGAAGGCGGCCTGCAGGTCGCCGAACAGCCACGGCCGGCCCTGGCAGCCGCGGCCGATGACGACGCCGTCGACGCCGGTCTGCTCCACCATGCGTACGGCGTCCTCGGCGGACCAGATATCGCCGTTGCCCAGCACCGGGATGTCGGGCAGGGCCTCACGCAGCTCGGCGATGGCGTTCCAGTCGGCCTTGCCGGAGTAGAACTGCGAGGCGGTGCGGCCGTGGAGGGCGACGGCGGCCACGCCGGCGTCTCGGGCGATCTTTCCGGCCTCGCGGAAGGTCAGGTGCTCGTCGTCGATGCCCTTGCGCATCTTGATGGTCAGCGGCACGTTGCCCTTGGATGCCTCGCGGACCGCGGTCTGCACGATGGCGCTGAACAGGTCCAGCTTCCACGGCAGCGCGGAGCCGCCGCCCTTGCGGGTGACCTTGGGCACCGGGCAGCCGAAGTTCAGGTCGATGTGATCGGCCCGGTCCTCTTCGACCAGCAGCCGCACGGCTGCGCCGACCGTCACGGGGTCCACGCCGTAGAGCTGCACCGAGCGGATGGACTCGTCGTCGTCGTGCTCGATGATCCGCATGGATTCCGGGGAACGTTCCACCAGGGCGCGGGAGGTCACCATCTCGGTGACGTACAGCCCGCCGCCGTATTCGCGGCACAGCCGCCGGAAGGCCTTGTTGGTGATGCCGGCCATGGGTGCCAGGATCACCGGCGTGTCCACGGTGAGCGGGCCCAGCGTCAGCGGGGGCAGCTCAAGCTTGAGATCAGGGGTTGAAACGCTCACCCGTCCATTCTCGCAAGCCGGTGCAAATCCGCGCCACGCCTGTGGACGCGGCCGCCCGGGACGCGTCGATGCGGGCCGGGGGCGCGGCGCCGGGCCCGGCCCGGATCCCGCTGCCGGTTTGGGCGCGTGCTGCCGGAACGCAGTGGCAGCCGGTGCACAAAATGGCAGCCGGCGCGCAGGGTGGCAGCGACCTCGGAGGGCGGGGACACGACGCCGGCCGGTCCCTCCGGCATGGCGGCACCTGCATAGGAGGGCTATTCGGGCGGGGCGGGTGGCCGTCCGGCAGCGCGGCGGCCGGACGCGCGGCGCCCCCGGGCCGGGGCTGTGTCAGGGGCCGGCGCGGCGCCGGAAGTGTGCACCCGCGATGTCTGCGGTGCGGGTACCTCCGCGGTGAGGGAGACAGCGGGAGTGTCGGCGCCGGTGCCGGTGCCGGCGCCGCCGTCGTGCGTGTGGCCCGTCAGTGGCCCGTGCTCCCCCGGCTCGCCCGCCTCGGTGGCGACCGCGGGGCCGCCGCGCAGGCCGACGGCCTTGACCACAAGGACGGCAATGGCGGTGGTCACCGGAATCGCCAGGACCAGGCCAATGGAGCCGACCAGGGTGCGGATCACTTCCTCGGCCAGCTCCCCGCCGGTGAGGGTCTGCAGGAACGGCCGGTCATAGAGCGAGACCAGGATCAGCACAGGCAGCGCGGCTCCGGCGTAAGCAAAGGCGATGGTGTAGACGGTGGAGGCGATGTGGTCCCGGCCAAGCCGCATGGCCCCGCTGAAGAGCCGCCGCGCGCTGGCCCGCGGCGCCAGCTCGTACATCTCCCACACCGCCGAGGACTGGGTGATGGTGACGTCGTTGAGCACGCCCAGGCCGGAGATGATCAGTCCGCAGAGGATGATGCCCGAGATGGAGAGGCTGTCGGAGGCATTGATCAGCGTGTACGCGTTCTCGTTATCCACGCCCACCAGGTTCGACGCGTCGGTGGCCCAGGCTGCGAGCAGCGCCGTCGTGCCCAGCCCGAACAGCGTGCCGAGCAGGGCCGTGGAGGTCCGCGCGGAGAAGCCGTGGGCGAAGTACAGCACGCCGATCATGATCACCGAGGAGCCCACCAGGCCCAGCAGCAGCGGCGGCTTGCCCTCCACCAGTCCAGGCAGGATGAACCAGGCCATGACCGCGTAGGCGCCGCCCAGGCCCAGCAGGGCGCGGAACCCGCGCCAGCGTGCGACGGCGATCACCACCAGCGCGTAGACGGCGGCCAGCAGGGCGATCGGCATGGTGCGGACGAAGTCCACGAAGATGTAGGGCGGCGCGCCGCCGGTTTCGGTCAGGCCGGCGAGGTTCAGGTAGCGGATCTTGTCGCCCGCATCCAGGGCGCCGGTCTTGGCGACCTCGGGCGGCATCTCCACGGCCACCTGTTCCCCGCCCAGATCCGGCTGCACGTAGGCGACCTGGCATTCCTGCGCCGTGCCGCCGGCGTCGACCAGCGCCTGGGAGGACGGGCAGGCTTCACGCACCGCCCGCTGGACAGTGCCGGTGTCGAACGTGACTCCCGCCGCGGTGGCGTAGGGATCGCTGATGCTCACGTTGCTGCGGTCCCCGGAGGGCCAAAGCAGCAGCATCCCGACGGCGGCCAGCACGCCCAGCGGCACCAGGATCCAGGCCAGCAGCAGGTTGGCGCGGCGTCGGGCCGCGGCGGCCTGGGCGGTGGGCGGGGCGTGGTTGCCGTGCGAGTGTCCCATCAGGTCCCTTCAGGGAGGGGGTCCGTGCACATGCCTGCGCACGGACCCGTTTCCGTTGCTGCCGGCCGGTCGGCCGGGTTACTGCCTAGTCGCTGAGGATCAGCGTCGCTTCTCCGGCCTGGCGGGCGGCCCCGAACTGTTCGAGGCGCTCCACCAGCCCGGCCAGGGCGGTCATCGACCCGTCGACCTCGAGCTGCACCGGGTACTGGTGGGCCAGCATGGCCAGCAGCGATTCCAGTGCGGCCTCGGCCTCGGACGGCGGCAGCGTCGTGTCGTAGCCGACCAGCACGTCCGCCGGATCGTCCGTGCGCTCGTGCGTGTAGCTGATGGCGAACGCGGCGATCTTCCCGCCCTCCCGGCCCGGCCGGTCCCGCAGGACCACCGCGCCGGAGGCGCCCGCGGCGTCGCCGAGCAGCATCTGCTGCGCCCGGCCCACGCTCATCTCCGCCCGGTCCCAGCCGTGGACGGCGTTGTAGAAGTCGGCCACGGCGCGGGTCAGCTCCACCGATCCGGTGGCGGCCTCCTCCAGCTGCGGGCCGGCGTCGTCCTGGAAGACCGGCAGCTTGATTCGCCCTGCCTCCAGCACCACCACGCGGGAGCGCTGGATCTCGGCCAGCCCGGCGGCGCGGGCGAAGGCCTCGGCGGCGGAGCCGGGCTCCACTTTGGCCCGCAGCTTCCGGGCGCCCGACGGCGCGCCCTCGGCCTCGCGGCGCAGCATCGCCAGCAGGGTGGAGCCGAGGCCGGCACGCCGGTTGTCCCGGGCGACCTCCACATAGGCCCAGAGCCGGTCCGGATGCAGGCTGGTTTCGTAGACGACGCCGGCCGCCACCGGCACGCCGTCGTCCTCAGCCACGATGCAGCGGCTCCAGGGCTCGTTCGAGGACGGCCGCAGCATGGCCCGGAACTGGGCTGCCTGCGGCGTCTCCGGGTCGCCCCAGAGCTGCAGCAGCGCCAGGTCGTCGTCTTCGCGCCATTCGCGGTACTGCAGGGACATCAGGCGCCGATCAGCCGTGCGGCCAGGTAGCCCTCGACCTTGTCCAGGCTGACCCGCTCCTGCGACATGGTGTCGCGTTCGCGGACGGTGACGGCCTGGTCCTCGAGCGTGTCGAAGTCCACGGTGATGCAGAACGGGGTGCCGATCTCGTCCTGGCGGCGGTAGCGGCGGCCGATGGCCCCGGCGTCGTCGAAGTCGATGTTCCAGGTGCGGCGCAGGCGGGCGGCCAGCTCCTTGGCCTTGGGCGAGAGGTCCTCGTTGCGGGACAGCGGCAGCACGGCGGCCTTGACCGGGGCCAGGCGCGGATCCAGGCGCAGCACGGTGCGCTTGTCGACGCCGCCCTTGGCGTTGGGCGCCTCGTCCTCGGTGTACGCGTCCACCAGGAACGCCATGAAGGAGCGGGTCAGGCCGGCGGCGGGCTCGATCACGTACGGGGTGAACCGCTCGTTGGTGGCCTGGTTGAAGTAGCTCAGGTCGGTGCCGGAGTGCTTGGAGTGCGTGCCCAGGTCGAAGTCGGTGCGGTTGGCGATGCCTTCCAGCTCGCCCCACTCGGAGCCCTGGAAACCGAAGCGGTACTCGACGTCGGTGGTGCCCTTGGAGTAGTGGCTCAGCTTCTCCAGCGGGTGCTCGAACAGGCGCAGGTTATCCGGGTTGATGCCCAGGTCCACGTACCAGTTGAACCGGTTCTCGATCCAGTACTTGTGCCATTCCTCATCGGTCCCCGGCTCGACGAAGAACTCCATTTCCATCTGCTCGAACTCGCGGGTGCGGAAGATGAAGTTGCCCGGCGTGATCTCGTTGCGGAAGCTCTTGCCGATCTGGCCGATGCCGAACGGCGGCTTCTTGCGCGATGTGGTGAGCACGTTGTTGAAGTTCACGAAGATGCCCTGCGCGGTTTCGGGGCGCAGGTAGTGCAGGCCCTCCTCGTTGGCCACCGGGCCGAGGAAGGTCTTGAGCAGGCCCGAGAACTCCTGCGGCTCGGTCCACTGGCCCTTGGTGCCGCAGTTGGCGCAGGCGATGTCGGCCAGGCCGTTCTCGGGCGCATGGCCCTTCTTCTCCTCGTAGGCCTCTTCGAGGTGGTCGGCGCGGTAGCGCTTGTGGCAGCTCAGGCACTCCACCAGCGGGTCGGAGAAGACCTCGACGTGGCCGGAGGCCTCCCAGACCTGCCGGGGCAGGATCACCGAGGAGTCCAGGCCGACGACGTCCTCGCGGCCGCGGACCATGTGCTGCCACCACTGCTTCTTGATGTTTTCCTTCAGCTCCACGCCGAGGGGACCGTAGTCCCACGCGGACCGCGACCCGCCGTAAATCTCACCCGACTGGAAAACAAACCCGCGGCGCTTGGCCAAGGAAATGATGGAATCGAGTTTGGACTTGGTCGAAGCCATGAAGTGGTACCCGTTCTTTCGTGTCTGTGCAGGCCGCTGGGTGCGGTCCGCGCGTGGGCCCGCCGCGCCGTCGCACCGCAACCGGATCGGGTGCAGCGCCAGGCGTTCAGCGGGCAAAGCTCTATTGGTACCAGCTTACGGTCCGCGCCGCGAAAGCCGGTTACCGGCGCTGTCCGGTGCCGGCGTCGGCGCCGGCGCCGGCCCGCTTCAGGCCGGGCGTGTTCCAGGGCAGCGTGGCCACGACGATGGCCACGAGGGTCAAGGCGGTCCCGAGTACGGTCGCCGCAACCACGGTGGACCCCGGTGCCGGCAGGACGAGGTCCAGCAGCAGGGAGCCGATCAGCTGCCCGGCGATCATCGCCAGGCCGGTCAGCAGGACACCGAGCGGGCGCACCAGCACGGCGGCCATGCCCACGTAGATGACGCCCAGCGGGCCGCCGATGTACAGGTACCACTCCCCCGGCAGCGGGCCGGCCGTCCCAGCCACTGCCGCCTTGACCAGCCAGGCCAGCAGCAGGACGGTGGTGCCGGCCACCAGGTTGACCAGGGTGGCCGCGAGCGGCGTGCCGTAGTGCAGGGTGGAGGTGCCGTTCATGGCCTGCTGGAAGCTGATGAGCATCCCGGCTGTGAGCGGCAGCAGCACCGGCAGCAGCAGGGACCAGCCGGCGGCGGCGTCGAACCCGGGGCTGACCGCCCAGGCCACGGCGGCAAGGGTGAGCAGCGCGGCGGCGGTGCGCAGGACAGTGATCCGGCGCCGCCCGCCCGGTCCCATGCCGAGCCGGTCCACCAGCAGGCCGGTGAGGGTCTGCCCGGCCACGGCGGCGACGGTGAAGACCGCCACGCCCAGGGTGGCGACGGTCAGGGACTGCGAAAGCACGAACAGGCCGCCGACGGTGCCGGCCAGCACGTACCAGCGCGGAAACCGTCCCTCCCGCAGGGCGGGCAGGATCCGCGCCGCCCCGGCCCGGCCCGCCGGCAGCACCAGGCACACCGCAACGATGCAGGCCAGGCCCACCAGGATGCTTGCCAGGGCCGCGCCGACGCTGTCCCCCATCCGGCCGGCGAGCGCCCCGTTGGCGCGCGCCTGGGCCGGCATGGCCATGCCGGCCAGCACCGCCAGCACCAGCCAGATTCCCGTGGGCACCCTCGTCTTCACCGCCCCAGCCTAGGTGACCGGCGCCGGTCCGTGCAGACAGGGCGGCACCGGTCCGCGCCGGCAGGCGGGCGGGTGCGGCAGAATGGTTCCATGCCTACCCCTGAACCGATCGACCTGCCCATCCGTGATGACATGATCCGCCTGGGCCAGCTGCTCAAGCTCGCCAACCTCGCCGAGGACGGCACCCAGGCGAAGGAGTTCATCGACAACGGGCTGGTTCAGGTCAACGGCGTCATCGAGGAGCGTCGCGGGCGGCAGCTGCACCCGGGCGACGTCGTCAGCGCCAACGGCGAGTCCGTGCGGATCGTCGCCGACGGCGTGTCCTAGGAGTCCGCGCCTTCCCTGGTACCGGCGCCGCGCAGCACCGTGTGGGTGAGGAACTCCCGCACGTGCCCGAGTTCCTGCATGTTGATCGAGTGGCCCATGTTCGCGTAGAGGACCTTGGTCAGCGCAGTGTGGCCGTTCAGCCACTCGTTCGTGAATTCGATGCGCGGCTGGTCGATCACGGGATCCGCCTGGTCCCGCCCCCAGAAGAACGGCACCCCGCGGGAGGCGAGCTCGGCGTCGTGGAAGAACGGGTCTTCCCCGGCCGGCAGCACGAAGCCGGAGAGCCCGACGACGGCGGCGTAGTCCGCGGGCCGGTGCCGCAGCAGCGTGCTGGCCACCGCCATGCCCATGGAGAAGCCGAGCAGGCTCACGCTCGGGTGCTGCCCGCGCACCTGCTGGAGCCAGCCGTCGACGTCGGACACGGCGTCGACCACCCGCTGCAGGGAAAAGTCCGGCTCATGCATCAGCGGGAACCAGGTGTAGCCCGGTCCCAGCGCCTGCGGAGCGCGGACGGAGGCAATCGTGAAGTCGCCCGGCAGGTAATCCGCCAGGCCCATCAGGTCCTCCTCGTTGGCCAGGTAGCCGTGGAACAGCACCAGCAGCGGGGTGCCGGCACGCTCGCTTTCAGGCTTCGACCAGAGCACGACGGGATTCCAGGGAGCACGTTCAGTCATGATCGCATTCTGGCAGGAGACGGGCGCGGAGAATAAACCGGCATTAGCGGAACCGTTGCCGGCTTGGCAGGATGGGCCCCGTGACTGAACATCCCGATCTGCCCGCAGAAGAGACCCCCGCCGCCTCCGAGCCGTCCGCCGGCGGCGCCGTCGCCCATCCGTGGCACCGGTATGTCGCCCTGGGTGACTCCTTCACCGAAGGTATCGGGGACCCCAGTCCGGAGAGCCCCGGCGGCCACCGCGGCTGGGCGGACCGCGTCGCGGAGGAACTGGCGGCTGACCATCCGGACTTCGCCTATGCCAACCTGGCCATCCGCGGGCGGCTGCTGGCCCAGATCGTCGCCGAGCAGCTGCAGCCGGCGCTCGACCTGAAACCGGACCTCGTGAGCATCTGCGCCGGAGGCAACGACGTCATCCGCCCCGGCGGTGATCCCGATCGGCTCGCCGAGCGCATGGACGAGACCGTGGCCGCCCTGCGCGGATCCGGCGCGACGGTGCTGCTCTTCACCGGGCCGGACATCGGCAACACTCCGGTCCTGGGCAGCGTTCGCGGCCGGGTGGCCATCTACAACGAGAACCTGCGCACGGTCGCAGCCCGCCACGACGCGGTGATCGCTGACATGTGGGCTCTGCAGGCCCTCGCCGATCCCCGCATGTGGGCCCCGGACCGGCTGCACTTCTCACCGCTGGGCCACCACACCATTGCCGCCATGGCACTGGAGTCCCTCGGCGTTCCGCACCATCTGGAGCCCCTGGAGACCAAGCCCCTGCCGCCGAAGAACTGGCGCACGGCGCGCACCGAAGACCTGGTCTGGGCGCGCGAGCATCTGATGCCGTGGGTGGTACGGCGGGTCCGGGGCCGCTCCTCCGGCGACGGCATTGCCGCCAAACGACCCGACGCCGGACCCATCTTCGGCGAAGGAACGCCCCCCGGCTCCGGCGAGGCGGCAGGGCCCCTCGGCGGCTGAGCCGGGGCCCGGTCAGCGCGGACCTCAGGCGAAGAAGGTTCCGCGCAGCGTCCCGGCGACCTGGTGCACATCGGTGAGGAACCCGTCGTGGCCGATCGGCGCGCTGATCAGGTGCACCGGCGGCGATCCCGGCAGGGCCTCGGCCAGGCGCTGCGACTGCTCCGGAAAGTACAGCCGGTCCGAATCAACGGCGGCAATGAAGAACTCCGCTGTGCACCCGGCCACCGCCTCGGCCAGGCTGCCCCGCCCCCGGGTGACGTCGTGGCTCATCAGCGCCTCGGTCAGCACCAGGTAGCTGTTGGCGTCAAAGCGGTCCACGAGCTTGCGGGCCTGGTGGTCAAGGTAGCTCTCCACCTGGTAGCGCCCGCGGTCGGCGGGCCGGGGCCCGCCCAGCGGCTCCTCCCCCGGCTGCGGCGCCCTCCCGAACCGGTACTCCAGCTCGGCCTCGGACCGGTAGGTGATGTGCGCGATCCGCCGGGCCAGGCCCAGGCCCGCCGTCGGCGGCGCGCCGTCGTAGTAGTCGCCGTCGTTGAACAGCGGGTCCAGGCGGATGGCCTGCACCTGCGCCTGCGCGAACGCGATCTGCTCAGCGGTGCTGGCGGCGGTGGCGGCGATGACGGCGCAGCGGGCCACCCGCTCAGGTTCCGTCACCGCCCACTCCAGGGCACGGGCACCGCCCAGGGATCCGCCGAGCACCGCGTGCCAGCGTCCGATGCCGAGCAGGTCCGCCAGCCGCGCCTCCGCCCGCACTGCGTCGCGGATCGTGACGAACGGGAACCGTGAGCCCCAGGGCCGGCCGTCCGGCGCCGCGCTGGCCGGGCCGGTGGAGCCGTAGCAGCCGCCCACCATGTTCACCGAGACCACGAAGAACCGGTCGGTGTCCACGGTGCGGCCGGGACCCACCAGCGGGTCCCACCAGCCCGGTTCGTCGCTGTCGCCCTGTGCGACGTGCGTGCTGCCGGTGAGCGCGTGCGGCACCAGGACGGCGTTGGAGGCGTCCGCATTGAGGGTGCCCCAGGTCTCGTACCCGAGGACGACGTCGGGCAGGTACCCGCCGGTTTCCAGATCCAGGGAGCCGATCGAAACCTGCTGCAGCACGCCGTCGCCCGGGGGCAGGTCCCGGGACGGGGCCTGGGGCCAGGAGGTCGTGGCCGTCACCGGGCCGCCTTCGCGGCACGGAAGCCGGCGTCGAGGTCCGCGAGGATGTCGTCGATGTGTTCCAGCCCGACGGCGAGCCGCACCAGCCCGGGGCTCACCCCGGCTGCCAGCTGCGCCTCGGCGCCGAGCTGGCTGTGCGTGGTCGACGCGGGATGGATCACCAGCGAGCGCACGTCCCCGACGTTGGCCACATGCGAGTGCAGCTCCAAGGCGTCAACGAACCGCTTCCCGGCCTCCACTCCCCCGGCGATTTCGAAGGACACGATGGCGCCGGTGCCCCGCGGGCCGTACTTCAGGCCGCGCTCATACCAGGGGCTGGATTCCAGGCCCGCATAGGCCACCGACTCGACGTCGTCGTGCCCTTCCAGCCAGCGGGAGACGGCGGCGGCGTTCTGCACGTGCCGTTCCATGCGCAGGCTGAGGGTCTCCAGGCCCTGCGAGATGAGGAAGGCGTTGAACGGCGAGACGGCGGAGCCAAGGTCGCGCAGCAGCTGGACGCGGGCCTTGAGGATGTAGGCGAGGTTCGCGCCGAGCGGACTGCCCACCCCCAGGTCCCGGGCGTACACCAGCCCGTTGTAGCTTTCGTCCGGGGTGTTGAATCCGGGGAACTTCTCCGGATCGGCGGCGAAGTCGAAGTTGCCCGAGTCCACGATGGCGCCCGCGATCGCGGTGCCGTGGCCCCCGAGGTACTTGGTGGCCGAGTGCACCACGATGTCGGCGCCCCATTCGATCGGGCGGATCAGGTACGGCGTCGAGAGCGTGTTGTCCACGATCAGCGGCACTCCGGCCTCGTGGGCCACCGCGCTGATGCCCTCCAGGTCCAGCACGTCCTGGCGCGGATTGGAGACCACCTCGCCGAAGAAGGCCTTGGTGTTCGGACGGACGGCAGCCCGCCACTGCTCCAGGTCGTCGGGGTTGGCGACGAACGTGGTGTCGATGCCGAACTTCTTCAGCGTGTGCTTGAAGAGGTTGTAGGTGCCGCCGTACAGGCTGGGGCTTGCCACGATGTGGTCGCCGGCCTGCGCCAGGTTGAGGATCGCGAAGGTTTCGGCCGCCTGGCCGGAGGCGAGCAGCAGCGCGCCGACGCCGCCCTCGAGCGAGGCGATCCGGTTCTCGACCGCTTCCTGGGTGGGATTGCCGATGCGGGTATAGATCGGTTCCAGCTCCGCGAGCGCGAACCGGTTCGCAGCCGACTCCGCGCTTGGGAAGACGAACGAGGTGGTCTGGTAGATGGGCAGGGCACGCGCCCCCGTGGCGGCGTCGGCCGTCTGCCCGGCATGGATCTGACGTGTTTCGAAGGACCAGTCGCTGGACACTGTCACTCCCTAGGTTCCAGGGGGCCCGCCCGCTGACGCCCCGTGCCGGCGTACGCCGAAGGAGGCGACGGGAACGGGACCCGCGCTTGCCGGACGCCTTGTGGCGCCGGGCCTGGTCTTCACCCGGGGCACCCCACCGCGGTTGGAGGGTTGCCGGCCAGCAAGCCGGGGCTTCGTGCTGGCACTCATGACCTGCCCACTATGAAAACAGGGCTGCCGGGCCGGTGCAACCATGTGTCCTTCGGTGACCGGCAGGGCACGCCGGTCTCCCTGCACCGGGAGGAGGCTCCGCCGTCGTTCTTCCGGCCGCTCCCGCCCGTGCCGGGCGGAGACTACACAACCCATCGACATTAGGAAGCCTGCGTACTATTTTCGGGCCCTCCTGGTCCGAAATTCGGGTAAGGCGAGCCTTATTCGTGGTATGGAACACAACGTGCCACAATGACGCCATGCGTTTGGATCATGTCTCTTATGCCTGTGAATCCGACGGCCTGCTGGCCACCACGGAGAGGATCGCCGAGGCGCTGGGCGCCGACTTTGTGAAGGGCGGAATCCATCCCCGCTTTGGCACACGGAACATGATCCTCCCCCTCGCCAACCACCAGTACGTGGAGGTTGTTGAGGTCCTCAACCACCCCGCTTCGGACAAGGCGCCTTTCGGCCAGGCCGTGCGGGCCCGCTCCGAGAACGGCGGCGGGTGGATGGGCTGGTGCGTGGGGGTCGAAGATCTCGCCCCCTTCGAGGAGCGGCTGGGCCGGGCGTCCGTTCCGGGCAACCGCAAGTTCCCTGACGGGCGGGAGCTCACCTGGCGGCAGATCGGCATCAACGGGCTGATCGCCGACCCCCAGGTGCCCTACATGCTCCGCTGGGACGACGGCACCGAGGACCTGCACCCCTCCAACGCCATTCCCGGCATGCCGGGCAAGGTGAAGCTGAACTCCCTGACCATCGCCGGTTCCGCTGCCCGGGTTACCGAGTGGCTGGGCAGCCCGGTGGGCGAACCGCTGGAAAACGTCGATGTCACCTGGATCGCGCCCGCCGGCACCCCTGGCATCATGTCCGTGACCTTCGAAACCGGCCACGGTTCCGTCACCATCTAGCGCTTCCACTGGGGCTGCCCGGTGCCGGATCGCTGCCGGTTTGGGTTTCCGCTGCCACTGCGCCGTGGCAGAGGGCGCCCAAACCGGCAGCGGCTCGGAAGCGCCCGGCAGGGCATCAGTTGTCCACACCGCCCGCCGGCCCGCCTGACGGATCGGTTCCCGTCCGGCAGCCTTGGCCGATGGACTACGGATTCATCTACTCGGCGGAGGCGGAGCTGCTGGGCTCCAATCGGCGATCCCTCGCCCTTCGGTGCCGGTCCGGCGAACTGGTGCGCCTGCGGCCCGGCGTTTATATGGATTCACGCGCATGGCAGGGACTTGCGCCTTGGGAAAGGCAGGCTGCCCGGGTCCGCGCCGCTGCGTCGCAGCTGTCCACCGACCGGGTCGTGGTTCAGCAATCAGCCGCCGTGCTCTGGGGCATCCCCGTCCTCCGCTGCCCGCCGGAGGTGATGCTGCTGGTCGTCCCGCCGTCCCACGGTCGACGGCGCGGTGATCTGCACTGGGTCCAGCGGGCCCTGCTCGAACCGCCTGCCATGCTCGATGCCCTTCGCGTGACCAGCCGTGCCCAAACAGTCCTGGATATGGCCGCTTATCTCCCCTTCGAGAGTGCGGTTCCCGCGATGGACCATGTCCTTCGCCCGGACCGCAGCCGCGGGCTTCCTGCACTGCACAAAGCCGATCTGGAATGCCTCGCACAGGGCCTGCCGGCACACGTGCGACGAACTCGGGCCCTGACGGTGCTTGACTTTGCCAATCCCCGCGGCGAGTCCCCCGGGGAATCCCTCTCCCGCGCGGTCATGCACCGAATGGGGTTTCCTCCGCCCGAACTGCAGCGGGTCTTCAACACGTCTGAGGGGCAGTTCCGCACCGACTTCTTCTGGGAAGAAGAGAACGTGGTGGGCGAGTTTGACGGCGCGGTGAAGTACTCCGGGCGTGCGGCCGGTTCCGTGATTCCATCGCGGATATCCGCGACAAACGGGGCGGGCTCCGGTCCAGAGAATGCTCATGATGCCTGGCGTGTCGTGCTCGAGGAGAAGCGTCGGGAGGACGCCATCCGCGCCTCGGGGGTGAGGTTCGTGCGCTGGTCCTGGAACGACGTCGACCGCTCCCCTACCGATCCCCGCAGCCTGGTCCAGCGCCTCATCCGAGCAGGTCTCCCACGGACAGGTCGGCCTATCCGCCCGCGCTGATGCTGCCGCTGCGGGAAATCCCTCCGATACGCAGCGGCAGCGGATTCCCAAACCGGCAGCGACAGCGGACCTCGGGACTCAGGACTCCTCCGCAGCCCGCCGCAGCGCCGCCGTCACTTCCCGCACCGCGCCCGCTTCGATCTTCAGCACCTTCCGGTCGTAGGTCAGCAGCCCGTTCACCTCGTCCTCGACGTCGGTCAGCTGCGTGTACACCGTGGCGGCCAGCCCCTGCCGCACCGCCGGCACGATCTGTTCCTCATGCAGCCGGACGAAGGCCTCCGTCAGCTTGTCGGACGTGCGCAGGATCTTCCCGTAGCCGAAGGTTTCGGCGTTGAAGACGTGTCCGGGCACCGGGAGGCTGATGCCGCCGTACTCGCTGAGCACGACGGCGCGCCGGGACCACCGCCAGCGCCGCCGCACCCGGAACGGCCGGTCGTAGACGTGCAGGCTCTTCATGTCCCCGGCGCCCTGGTCGTGCCAGCCGCTGGCGTGGTCAACGCTGCGGGTGGGGTCCAGGCGCCGCAGCTGTGCGGCCGCGTCGGCGGCGTCGAACTGCCCCCATCCCTCATTGAACGGAACCCACACCGCCACGCTCGGCACGCTCCGCAGCAGCCGGACCGTGGCCTGCAGCTCCGCGCGGTATGCCTCGCGCCCGGCAGCGTCCTGGCGCCCGAACTTCCGATAGCGGCGGTCACTGCGGCTTCCCCGGCCCGGCAGGGGCAGCCGCTCGGGGGCACGGCCGTCCCCGACGCCGCCGTTGACCATGTCCTGCCAGACCAGCATGCCCAGCCGGTCGCAGTGGTGGTACCAGCGCATCGGCTCGATCTTGATGTGCTTGCGCAGCATGGTGAAGCCCAGCTCCCGGGCGGTGCGGATGTCGAAGGCCAGCGCCTCGTCCGACGGCGCCGTGTACAGCCCGTCCGGCCAGTAGCCCTGGTCCAGCAGCCCGATGTGCGGGTAGGGCTGCCCGTTCAGCAGCAGCCGGCGCCACCCCGCGCCGTCCTTTCCCATGCCGAACGTGCGCAGGCCGAAGTAGCTGTGCACCGTGTCCTCGCCCAGGCTGACCTCGACGTCGTAGAGGAACGGATGCTCCGGGCTCCACAGCCGGGCACCGGGGAGCTGAAGCCGCAGCGGTTCACCCGGGCGGGCGGTGCCGCGCGCCACCTCGGTGCCGTCAGCGCGTACGACGACGGCGGCCTCCTCGCCCGGCGGCGTGCCGCCATCCGCCTGCACCGTGACGGTGACGGCGTCCAGGGTCTGGGCGGGGGTGAGCACCACCTCCTGGATCCAGCTCCGGGGAACGGTCTCCAGCCATACGGTCTGCCAGATGCCGGACTGGGCGGTGTACCAGATTCCGCCGCGCTCGAGCTTCTGCTTGCCCCGGGAGGCGCTGCCCGTATCGCTGATGTCGCGGACCCGGATCACCAGTTCATGACCGGGTCCGGCGGCCGGCTCCCCGTCGGCGCCGCCCGGCATGGTGTCCAGCCCGGCGTCCAGCCCGGCGTCCAGCCCGGCGTCCAGCCCGGCGTCCAGCGCGGCGGTGATGTCGAGGGTGAACGGCAGGTAACCGCCGTCGTGCCCGCCGACCACCACCCCGTTCACCCAGACCGTGCAGCTCTGGTCCACGGCGCCGAAGTGCAGCAGGATCCTGTCCCGGCTGAAACCCTCCGGCAGGGACACAAACCGCCGATACCAGAGTGCCTCGTCCGGCTGCAGCTGGCGGCCGACGCCGGACAGCGGAGCCTCCGGTGAAAAGGGCACCAGGATCTGTCCGTCCCAGCCGTGCGGCTGTTCGTCGTCGGCCGCGGTCACCGCGTACTGCCATGGTCCGTTGAGGTTCAGCCAGCCCTCCCGCACCAGCTGCGGCCGGGGATGTTCCGGCAGCACCGCATCCGGGTCCAGGGCTTCACCCCACGGCGTGGACAGGGGCGGGTGGGTTGGCTTCGGCTGTACGTGGTCCATCAGTCTCCGATTCCGATTGCGGGGCCGAACAGGGCGAAGCCGACAAAGCCGGCAGTGTCCAAGATGGCGTGGGCGGCAACCAGCGGCATGATCCGCCGGGTTTTCCAGTACACCGCACCGAAGAGCAGCCCCATCAGGAAGTTGCCGATCCCCGGCCCGATGCCCTGGTACAGGTGGTAGCTGCCCCGGATGAGCGCACTGGTGACGATGATCGCCGGAGCGGACCAACCCAGCTGCCGCAGCCGGGTGAAGAGGTAACCCACGATGATCACTTCCTCCACCACGCCATGCCGGATGGCCGAAAGGACCAGCACCGGAATCGTCCACCAGTAGCTGTCCAGCGCGGCAGGGACAACGGCGGTGGTCACCCCGAGGGCGCGGCCGGCGGCATACACACCCAGGGTGCCGACGCCGATGACCGCGGCCAGGCCCAGCCCGAGCAGCAGGTCCCGTCCCGGGCGGGAGAACGTGAAGCCGATCCGGCGGAACGGGCTGCGGCCGGGCTCGGCGAGCAGGTAGAGCACCAGGGCCACCGGCATCAGCGCGAAGAAGATGTTCAGCAGCTGATAGGTCAGGTCGAAGTAGGGGCTCTCGTCCAGCGGCGGGTTGAGAGTGGTCACCTGCCCGTCCAGCGGCCCCCGGGACAGCTTCTCCAGCAGGTTGACGAGAGCGTAAACCCCGGACTGGCCGAGCGAGAGGCCAAGGACGATCAGCACTTCTAACCGCAGCCGACGCCGGACGGCCATGGACGGGGGAAGCCCGCTGACCGGCGGGGAGGGTGTGGAAGGCATGCCCCCATTCTGCCGGAGGAGCGCCGCAGCGGTGCAGCCGCCGGATCTGGCCGGGCACGACCGTCGGCGCTAGGGTGTCCGCCATGGACAACCAGCACTCAGGAGCCGCCCGCCTGTCCGCACGGGTGCGGGGCGAGGTGCAGGGCGTGGGCTTCCGCTACTGGACATTGCGCAGGGCCCAGGCGCTGGGGCTCGTGGGGGAAGTCCGCAACCAGCCGGACGGTTCGGTGACGGTCCTGGCGGAGGGGCCCCGGCCGGCTCTCGACGGACTGCTCGAATGGCTGCAGGGACCGGAGACGCCGGGAGCGGTCCAAAGCGTCGATTACGGCTTCGGCGCCGGGGACGGATCCTTCGGGGAGTTCCGGACGGGATAGCCGCAGTCAACGGAGGCACCCCGTATTGCATCCTCGGCGCAGGTCGCTAGCGGGTTAAATGAGAAAGCGCCGGCAGATTCGGGGTTGGTTGGGGGGATCAACCCTAATCTGCCGGCGCCTGGATGGGTCACTACTCCATCCATTCATCACTCGCACCCTTATGAGGTACTAACTACGTTAATGGCCGTTGCTGAAGGGGTACTGTCAGCAGGCTGGAGATTCCCTGAGAGCTTTTCCTCCACCTCAAAGCAGCAGCCGGAGCAAGGCGGGGACCTGTCCCCGGCCTTCCGCAGACGCTAGGAGGCCTTGCGCTCCGAGTCACGCCGGACGGCGTCGTCCCGATGGGGAGCGCGCGGGCTCGGCGAAGTCGGCCCGCTGCCCACAGGCGGGGTCAGGGACAGGTGTCCACGGCCGTTGCCCGTGAGCAGTTCGCGGGTCCGAAGGGTGGCCTCCGGACGTCCGTGGCCGGAGTCCCTGGAGCTGGAGGAGGCCTTGCCCGGACCTGTTGCGGCGGAACCGGACTTCGCGACGGGCCGGCTCCCGGACCCGGGCTTCGTCTGCACAGGTCGGCCGGACGCTTTCCCCGACGCCTGCTTGGCTGCAGCGGGACGCTGGGCACCGCCTCCGGCGTCCGACGCCTGCTTGGCTGCAGCGGGACGCTGGGCACCGCCTCCGGCGTCCGACGCCTGGCGCTTGCCGTCCCCGGCTCCAGTGGCCGTTGCCGGGCGCTTGCGGGCCGTTTTCTTTCCCGACTTCTTAACGGCCTTCTTGCTGACGGCCGATTTCATCGGACGCGTCCCCGAGACCTCGGCATTCGAGGCCTCCGCGGCAGGCCGGCCCGCCGGGGCGGCCTGGGGCGGGACAGCGGCGGACGTCGCAGCCGGAGCGACGGCGGCCTCGGGCTCCACCGCGCTGCGCGGCGCTGCCGCTGCCGACTTCCGTGCCGTGGCCAGGGCGCGGCGGGCCTCCTCGGTGGTGACCGCCGTGCGGACGCCGGGCAGTCCGACGGGCCTGGGCGGCAGCAGGGCCGCCCACAGTTCCTCCTGCGCCGAACGGGTCGCATCGACGAAGACCGCGGCAGCGGCGTCGTCGGGAACCGCTGCGTTGCGGCGGCGGGCGGAGCCGCTCAGCCAGCGGTACAGCGCGACGAGGACCACCACCAGCGCCATGCCGGTGCCGTAGAGCAGAGCCAGGGACAGAGCCAGGTTGGTGGTGCCGCCGGAAAAGAACCCGATGCCCAGCACGGCCGCGGCCAGCCAGATCACGGAAATCCATGTCAGGGCGGTGCGCGCCCGGTGGTAGAACGGACGCTGCTGCACGCCTACGAACTGTGGCGGCAAAAGATCTGGCACTGCGGGGACCTTTCGGAAACGCAAAGGCGGAAGAGAGGAATCGAGGGGTTTGCCGGAACCGGCCTGACACGACAACTCTATGCACAGCCGCCTCGTGAGTTGACCAAACCCGCAGGTGTTGCTCGATTCGTTACGCCCAACAGATGAGACGTTGCTCACACGTTCGCGATGCCGCTCTCCCGGGGCTTTGCCCCGCCTCTTCCGCGCTCCTTCAGACCCCCAGCGGGGGTGTTCGCGGCGGGGCCGTTCGACGCCGCCCGGTGGCCTCGAAAGCGGCCGCCAGCCGCAGCAGGGCGGTGTCATCCCAGGCTTTGCCGGCGAAGGTGAGGCCCACCGGCATGCCGGTGTCCGGCATGGTTCCCATCGGTACGGTCACCGTGGGGATGCCCAAGTGCCGGGGAACAAGGTTGCCGTTGGCCACCCACACGCCGTTGCGCCAGGCCAGCTCCGCGGAGGCGGGGTTGACGTCCGCATCGGCCGGCCCGACGTCGGCCGCTGCGGGGAAGATGACGGCGTCCAGCCCCAGTCCGTGCATCCACTGCTCCAGGTCCAGCCGCCGCGTTTCCTCCAGCCCGCGCAGGCCCTCGGCCAGGTGCGGGATCTGCTCCACCGAGTCGACGGCGTGCTCACGCACGTGCTGCGGATACGCGGCGATGTCGTCCTCGAACCCGTCATAGCGGTCAGGCAGCGCTCCCTCCGGATGCGGAAAGATCCTCCTGCCGTCGACGTCGGCCAGCCGGTTCAGGGCCGGGTCCCCGTTGGCCCGCAGGAAGTCGTCCCAGGACCAGGCCGCCAGGTCCAGCAGCTCGCGGCGCAGGTATTCGGGGCTGACCAGGCCCCGGGTGGCGATGGTGGGCGCGCCGGGGCGGTCGCCCTCGTAGTTGCTCACGGCCGGGAAGTCGACCTCGATGACCTGCGCGCCGGCCGCTTCCAGGTCTGCCCGGGCCGCGTGCCAGAGGTCCATCACACTGTCCCGCGTGTGGATGCGCTGTCCGGTCGGCCCGCCGATCCCGGGGTTGGCGGCGGTGCCGGCATCGGGGTCTGCGTTGATATACATGCGCGGCACGCCGAGGCGGACGCCGGCCAGGGCCTGCCGGGCGTCCGCGGGCGACGCCGGTGCCAGTGAGCGGTAGGAGGCGGGGCGGACGGCCGAGGCAGCGGGGATGGGAATCCACGGCTGGACGCGCCAGAAGTTCCCGCGGGTCTCGTGGTCGTCGGCGACCACCACCTCCAGCACTTCCAGCAGGTCCGCCATGGTGCGGGCGTGCGGAACCACCACGTCCATGGTGGGGACCAGGGGCCAGTTGCCGCGCACCGAGATCACCCCGCGTGAGGGCGTGTAGGCGCAGAGGGCATTGTTCGACGCCGGTGCCCGCCCGGAGGACCAGGTCTCCTCACCCAGGCCGAATGCCGCGAAGCTCGCGGCGGTCGCGGTGCCGGAGCCGTTGGAGGAACCGGACGCAAACGCCGAGGTGAGGTAGGCAGGGTTATAGGGGCTCTCGGCGCGGCCGTACAGCCCGCGCTGCATGCCGCCGTTGGCCATCGGCGGCATGTTGGTCAGCCCGATAAGCACCGCGCCGGCGGCCCGCAGCCGCTCGATCGTGAACGCGTCATCCTGTGCGATCAGGTGTTCAAAGGCGGGCGAGCCCGCCGCCACGGTGAGCCCGCGCACCCGGAAGCTGTCCTTCGCGGTGTAGGGAATGCCGTCCAGCGGCCCCAGCACCTCGTTCCGCCGCCGCCGCTCGTCGGCGGCGCGGGCCTCGGCGAGTGCATCGTGGTTCATCACCACCATCGCGTTCAGCGCTGGACCGGCAGCGTCATATGCCGCGATGCGGGCCAGATAGGCGGCCGTCAGTTCCTCGCTGGTGGTCCTCCCCTGCTCCATCGCGGCACGCAGCTCGGCAATGGACGCCTCGACGACGTCGATTTCGGCGCCGCTCACCGAGCCGCCTCCGCGGTGCGCTCCGCGGACGCAGACGCGGTTCCCGTCCCGCCCGCCGCGGAGCTGGGGGAAGGTTGCGCCGTGGGCTGCTGCTGGGTGATGCAGTGGATGCCGCCGCCGAAGGCGAAGATGTCCCTGGCTTCGACCAGCTCGACCGTGCGGCCCGGGTAGGCACGGGCCAGGATGTCGGCGGCGACGGCGTCGTTCGGGTCGTCGAAGGCGCACAGGATCACCGCCCCGTTGGCGACGTAGTGGTTGATGTACGAGTAGTCGACGAACCCGTCGCCCGCGTCAAGCACGGTGGGCGCCGGAACCTCGATGATGTCCAGCTTCCGGCCGCGGGCGTCGACGGCCTCGGCCAGGACGGCGCGGATCTGCCGGGTCACCTCGAAGTCCGGGTGGGCCGGATTGTCCTGGCGGTGCACCAGCACCGTGCCCGGCCCGGCGAACGCGGCCACGATGTCCACGTGCCCCCGGGTGCCGAACTCGTCGTAGTCCCTGGTCAGGCCGCGGGGCAGCCAGATCGCCGTGTCGGTGCCCAGCCGGGCATGGATCTCCGCTTCCACCTGCTCCCGCGTGGCGCCGGGGTTCCGGCCGGGATCCAGCTGGACGGTCTCGGTGAGCAGCACGGTGCCTGCCCCGTCCACGTGGAAGCCGCCGCCCTCGTTGACCAGACCGCTGGCGTATACTGGCGCACCCGCCTGCCCGGCGACAACGCGTCCCAGGTGCCGGTCGTTCTCCCACGCCGCCCATGCCTGGGCGCCCCACCCGTTGAACACCCAGTCCACGGCCGCCAGCGAACCGTCCGCCGCGTGCACGAAGGTGGGCCCGGAGTCGCGCAGCCAGGCGTCGTCGAGTGGTGCGGTGACCACGGTGATGTCGGGCTGCCCCGCGTCGTCGCCGCTGCCGTCTCCCCCGATGCCAAGCGCCGCGCGGGCGGCTGCGGCGTCGTCGGGAGCGGCGACGACGGTCACCGGCTCGTACCGGGCAATGGTCCGGGCCACGGCCGCCCAGGCCCGCCGGGCCCGGGCCAGCGTGTCCGAACCGTCCGCGCCGAAGGTGTCGTTCGGCGGCGGGAAAGCCATCCAGGTGCGTTCGTGGCGGTGCCACTCCCCCGGCATGCGCAGCGCCGGGACGTCCGGATCAGCGGCCGCTCCGGCCGGCATGGCGGCTGCCGGAGCTGCCGGCATGCCGGGAGTGCGGGGACCAGTGAAGTGCATCGGGAGCGGTTCCTTCGGTGTGGTGTTTGGGGCGGTGGTGAAGCGGAGTGACGCGGCCTGCCGGCTCAGTCGACCGGCAGTTCGGTGGTCTCGAAGCGGTTCCAGAAGAAGTCGGGGCTGCGCCGGTACTGGATCAGCATCGCGACGACGCCGAGCACCAGGATCCCGATGCCAAGGATAAAGACCAGCCCGACGCCGCCGATCTCGGATCCGGACCCGTACTCCGGGTCCATCGAGTCGTAGGAGGTCTGCACGAAGAACACCAGCAGCAGAATTCCGCCGATCAGGGGGGCGAGGATCTTGGCCAGGAAGCCCTTCACGCTGCGGAAGGCATCGCCGCGGAAGTACCAGACGCAGGCCAAGGCGGTGACCCCGTAATAGAAGCAGACCATCATGCCCAGCGTGGTGATGGTATCCCAGAGAACGTTCTCCGAGACCACGCGCATCACGGCGTAGAAGACCGAGGCGATGACGGCGGAGGCCACGGTGGCGTAGCCCGGCGAGCGGAAGCGCTCGGTGACGTGCGCGTACTTGCCCGGCAGTGCGCCGTAGTGCCCCATGGCCAGCATGGTGCGGGCCGGCGAGATCATCGTGGACTGCAGCGAGGCGGCGGAGGATGAGAGCACGGCCAGGGACATCAGGATGGCGAACGGGCCCATGATGGGGCCGGCCAGCGCGGCGAAGATGTTCTCCTGGATGTCCGGGTTGCCCATGCCGAATCCTTCGTCCGAGACGCCGGAGAAGGACAGGACGCCCAGGGACACGGTCATGTAGAGGGCGACGATCACCAGGATGGTGACGATCGCCGACTTGCCGGGAGTGGTTGCCGCGCCGCGGCTTTCCTCGTTCATGGTCAGCACGACGTCCCAGCCCCAGTAAATGAACACGGACAGCGAGATTCCCGCGGCGAAGGCGGAGAAGGATTCCACGCCGAGCGGGTTGAACCACTCGGGCCGGATGCTCAGCCCGTCGAAGGCCGTTCCGCCGGCGACGTGTCCGAAGGCGGCAACGGAGAACCAGATCAGCACGATCAGCTGGAACGCCACCAGCACGTACTGCACGGCCTTGGTCGCTTCCATGCCCCGGTAGGAGACCCAGGTGGCGGCGGCGACGAAGGCCAGGCAGGTGGCGATGTTGACCGGCACGTTGCGGGTCAGTTCGGCGAGGCCGTCATTGCCGGTGATCTGGGCCAGGGCCAGGTAGAAGAAGTCCACGGCGATGCCGGCCAGGTTGGAGAGCACCAGGATGGTCGCGGCCAGCAGGCCCCAGCTGCCCATCCAGCCCAGCCAGGGGCCGAAGGCCTTGGAGACCCAGGTGAAGGTGGTGCCGGAGTCGGGCATGGCCCGGTTCAGCTGCCGGTAGCCGATGGCGACCAGCAGCATGGGAACGAAGCCGACCAGCAGGATGGCCGGCAGGTACACGCCGACTTCCGCCGCCGTCGGGCCCAGCGCCCCGGAGAGGGTGTAGGCGGGGGCGATGGTGGAGACGCCGATGACCAGGGAGCCGAGCAGGCCCACCGAACCGGCGCTGAGGCCCTTGGCATGTCCGCCCAGGGCAGGGTCGCCGTTGCGGGCGGCGGGAAGGCGGGTTTTCATGCGACGGTCTCCTTGCTGGTGACGGGAACGGCTTCCGGGGCGTCGGTGCCGAGGATTTCAAGGGCGGCCTGCCGGCCCTGGCGCAGCGCGCCGTCGACGTGCTGGTAGCCTTCGGCGGCCAGATCGGAGCAGGCCCAGCGGATGGGCCCGACGGGGGTGCGCTGGTGGGCGCCGTACCGGTGCAGTCCGCCGAGGTCGTAGCTGGCGGCGTAGGCGCCGCGGGTCCATTCCTCCGAACCGAAGTCGGACTCGTAGTAGACCACCGGTTCCAGCGCCTCGTCACCGAGGTACCGGGCCAGGGACGCCAGGATCGCCTGGCGGCGCTCCTCCGCCGGGAGGGCGAACACGGCGTCGGCCTTTTCATCGGAGACGAAGCCCACCAGCGTGCCGCGCGGGTCCCCGTGGTTGGTGTTGTCGTAGACCTCCTGGACCAGTTCGCCGGCGCCGAAGCCGGTGCCGGAGAGGCCGGCGTCCCGCCAGAACGGGGTCTCGTAGACGGCGTGGACCTTGATCACGAGGCCCAGCGACTGGTGCTGGTGCATCTGGTGCTGCAGGCGCGGCAGCGGCGGTTCAAAGGAGATGCGGGAGTACAGGTTCGGCGGGACGGCGACGACGACGTCGCGCGCCGTGACGGTGAGCCGGTCGCTCCACACGGTGACCGGCGTGCCGGGCGCATGCTCGGCGTAGGTGTCCTCCGGGCCGCCCCACCGGATGGCGCGCACCGGAGTCTCCAGGAACACCACGTCCTCCCCCAGTTCGGCGGCCATGGCCTCGGACACGGACTGCATGCCGCCGACGACGCGGCGGTCCAGGATGAAGCCGTCGTCCACCAGATTGGAGAAGGAACCGGCCGAGGCAGCCATAAGCACGGCCTGCAGCGCGGAGAAGGAGTGCGCGGGCTTGGTCAGCATGCCGCCGGCCACGAACAGCCCGATGTTGTTGCAGGCCGCTTCGTCGGAGGACTGCGAGCGCAGCCAGTGGTGGAAGGAGATGGTGTCCAGCTCGCGGGCGCGCGGATGGGCCCACGGCTCGTGCGGCCCGATCTCAGCCGCCAGGGCGTCCAGCTCGGCGGTGAGCCGGTCCATTTCGGCGATGGTCTGCTCACCGGCGGGGAAGGTGGTGCCGGTGTAGGTGTGGCGGGTGCCGTCCACGCCCAGGTAGACGGCGGCGCCGTCACGGTAGCGCGGGAAGGTCTGCTTGCCGAGTTCCTCCAGCAGGCCCAGCAGCTCCGTCTGGTCGGGCGAAACCCACTGTCCGCCGATCTCCAGGAAGGCACCGTCGATGGTGCGGGACCAGGTACGTCCGCCGACCCGGTCGCGGGCCTCCAGCACTGCCACGGATTTGCCGGCCGCGGCGAGCGTGCGCGCGGCCATCAGGCCCGCCGGGCCCGCCCCGACGACGACGACGTCCCGCTCGATGGCCTTGATGCTGCCCAGTGTCCTCTGATCCGACACGGTGTGTTCTCCCTCACGACAAGAAATGAATTAGATTCATTAAGTGGCTCGGGGAGGACCCGCGTCAAGGTCCGAAACATGGAATTAACACAGGCTCCGTAATGCACCGGCCTAGACTGGTTCCAGCCTCCCTGCCGTCCTGCGCCGCCCGTCCGTTCCGAGGAGCTCCATGGCCATCGCCCGCACCGCCCGACGACGCGGCCGCCCCACCGAGCCCCTGCTCTCCACTGAAGGAATCACCGACGCCGCGATCCGGATCGTGAGCGACCGGGGCTACCGGCACCTGACCATGACGGAGCTGGCCCGGGAACTGAAGGTCTCCACGTCGGCGCTGTACAACCACACACCTTCCAAAAGGGATGTGCTGGTCCGGGTCCAGGACAGGATCAACCGGGGCATCGACCGCTCCGGCTTCGGCGTGCTGGCCTGGGACGCCGCCCTGGAGCGGTGGGCCCGGTCCTACCGGGACTGCTACGCACAACACACCGCGATGATTCCGGTCATGGCCGTGCTGCCGGTGGGCGATTCCCCGCACACCCTCGAGATGTATGAGGCTGTCGCCCGCGGGCTGATGGATGCCGGGTGGCCGGGCGCAGAGGCCGTCGATGTCATCGTGGCTGTGGAGTCGCTGGTCTTCGGCGCCGCATACGATGCCACGGCCCCGGCCGACATCTTCGATCCGGGCGAGCTCGCCGACCTGGCGCCCCGGTTCACCGCCGCCGCCCGCGACCGTCCCCGGGATCCGGGCGAGGCCGCCGACCGGGCCTTCGACCTGGCGCTCTCGGCCATGCTGGAGGGCTTCCGCTCGCGGCTGTCCGCGCTCCGCACCTGACCCGCGGCCAAGGTGCCGACGGCGCGGTTCAGCCGCCCAGGCCGGCCCGGGTGGGCGCCAGGGCCGCTGCGGTCACGGGATCAATCTCATCGCCCATCAGCAGGTGGGCGGCGAATTCCGCCAGCGCGGATGAGGTCTGGAATCCGTAGCCGCCCTGCCCGGCCATCCAGAAGAAGCCCGGCACGTCGGCGTCGTAGCCCGCCACCGGCACGCCGTCGGGCGCCTCGGTCCGCAGCCCCGTCCAGGCGTGCTCCACCCCCGCAATGTCCAGGGTGGTCACCGAGTCGATCAGGTCAATCAGGGCGCTCACGTCCGAGGACCTTGGCTGGGCATCCATTGGAATGCTCGGTTCGCTCTCTGCCGGTGAGATCAGGACCCGCCCGTCGAGGGGACGGTAGTAGAACTTGTCCCCGGCGTCGGCCACCATGGGCCCGTCCGGTGCCGGCGGATTGCGGACGTCCACGAGCGCGGCGGTGCGGCGGTAAGCCTGGAGCCCCAGCCGACGGGCGCCGAAGAGCCGGCCGACGTCGTCCGCCCACGCTCCCGCCGCGTTGACCACCTTCCCCGCGGTGACGGTACCCGAAGGGGTCTGCACCACCCACCTCGTGCCGTCGACGCTGGCTCCCGATCCGGGGCCCGCCGCCGCGTTCCGGGAGGCAAAGCCCGCCCTGGCTCCGGTACGGATCCGTCCGCCGTGGTCCCGGATCCTGGCGATGTGCCAGTCCAGCAGGCCCCTGGTGTCGCAGGCCACCGAGGTGGTGTCCAGGCCGGCGGCGGTGACCGCTCCCTCACGCAGCTCCGGCGCCAGGGCGTAAGCCTCGGCGGCGGTGATGGGGTGCATGTGCCCGCTGGCCCGGTCCCGGACGTCTTCCTCGTCGCCGATGAGCATGAAGCTGCGGGGCGTCAGCAGGGGTTGCGGCAGGTCCGCCTCGAGGGCGCGGATCAGGGCAAGCGTGCGGATGGTCAGCGCCTGCACGATGGCGGGCCCGTAGCTGGGAATCAGCTGCCGGGCCGACCGGGAGGAGGTGTGATAGCCCAGGGTCGGTTCCGCTTCGATGACCACCACGTCGGCCCGCTCGGCCAGTTCGGAGGCCAGGGACAGACCCGCGATGCCGCCGCCGATGACCAGGATGTCGCAGCTGGTGTCCATCCGATGTGCTTCCCTTCAGCGACGGCGGTGCGGGCCCGGGTGCGCCCTGATCGCTCATTCTGGCATGCGGTGGCCACGGGCCGGCCCCTGCGGGCGCGGAAACCGCTGTTTTTCCTCAATAGAAAGTCTTCACTTTCCGTAACGGAAAGCCTACGCTCGGGCGATGGATGACAACCGGGCCTCCCGCCCTTCTCCCGAAGATGCCAGGCTGGCCCTGGACTCCGTCGCGCAGTCACGCCGGGCCTTGGCTTCCCATGTGCGCTCCCCTGCCTGGCTGTACCCCGCCCAGGGCGTGGGCATCGCCCTTTTCATCATTGGCTTGACGCTTTCCAAGCACCACAGCTGGGCGACGGCGCTGCTGGCCGTTTCAGCGGTCATCTTCTGCGCCCTGCCGCTGCTCCAGTCCCGCGGACGGGTGGTGCTGGACGTTTACACGCATCCGGGCAGTCGAGCACTCGCCTGGGGATATGCGTTGCTGTTCGGGCTCCTGACCGCCGCCTGTCTGATCGTGTATGCCCTCCATCCCTCGCTGTGGCTGCCCGTCGCGGGCGGCATGCTGGCGCTGCTCCTGACCCTGGTCATGGGTCCGCTGATGGATTCGCGTCTGGAGAACGCCCTCCGCCATGGATGAGGGCTTCAGCGAGGTCATCCATGTGCCGACCCGCCTGCGGATCTGCTCCATTTTGGCGGAAGTCGGCGAGGCGGAGTTCTCCGTGCTTCGCGAGGCCCTCTCGCTCAGCGACTCGGTGCTCAGCAAGCACCTCAAGGTCCTTGAGCAGGCAGGATTCGTCACGCTTCGCAAGGGCGCAGTAGCCGGCAGGACGCGAACCTGGGCGGCCATGAGCAAGGCGGGACAATCCGCCTTCAAAGCCCACGTCGCCGAGCTGCGCCGGCTGGCGGCAGCCGCCGACCGCCTCGCGGAGTGAGCCCGCCGGAACGGCCGGAATCCCTCATTCCGCCCATACGTCTTCGGTCAGCAGTTCCATCAGCGCCTCGGATCCGATCAGGTGCAGCCCGGGGAGGTCGGCCCCGCCGGCCAGCAGGTCGGTGGCCAGCAGCAGCGCCCAGCCGCGGGCGCGGAGCCAGACGTCGGGGTCGGCGTCGTACTGGCCGCCCAGGCCGGCCTGGAAGGTCCGCCGTCCGGCGGCGTCGAACACCAGCCACGCCGCTGCCAGATCGGTGGCCGGATCCCCTGCAGTCAGTTCGCCGAAATCCACCACCGCCTCCAGCGCCGCACCGCGCACCAGCAGGTTCCCCGGATGCAGGTCCCCGTGCAGCCACAAGGCCGGCCCGGGCCACGCCGACGCGTCCAGCGCCGCGGCCCAGAGTTCCTCCACCCGGACGGCATGCGGCACCATGCCGCTGTGCAGCCGGGCCTGCACCGCGGCGTCGCCCGCAGCCAAGGCCCGACCACGTACCGCGTTCGGCGGATGACCGTCCGGCGCCGGCCGGTGCAGGGCATTGAGGAAACCGGCCAGAGGGGCGGCGACGACGGCGTTGTGCCCGCGGGCCCGGCCGGCCGCCTGCGTTCCCGCGAACCAGGCGGTGATGCACCACGGCCAGGGGAAATCCGGGGTGGGGGCGCCGCTGTGCACCGGGACCGGCACCGCCACGGGAAGATCCGGGGCCAGGGCCGCGAGCCACCGCTGCTCATGGCGCATCCGCGCCGCGGACCCCGCATGGCGGGGCAGCCGGACTGCGTGGCGGTCCCCCAGCCGGAAGACATGGTTGTCGGAGCCGACGGCAGCGTACACCACCGGCTGCCCGGACAGCGGCGGATGCTGCTCGTCGACCAGACGCCGGACCAGCCCTGCGTCCACCGCGTGTTCGGGCGGGGAGTGTGCCATGGCGACAGGCTACGCGGCCCGGCCCCGGGGCGGAGGACCTGTGGGCGCCTTCGCGGTTGGAAACGGGCAATGGGTCTGCTCGGCCGGGTTAACTGCGTGCTTCCCAACATGCGTAGAGACCAGGTGGTTCCCTGGGTGTTGCCGAAGGTACCCTGCCACACATCCTTACCCAGCGGATGCCAAACCGGCAGGAGGAACAATGGAGTTATCGTGGCCCGGCCTGGTAATTGGACCCATCCTGTTTATCGCGTGCCTGATCGGATTTCGAAAGATCGGTTCCGTCGGGAAGTTCGCCGGGCGGGCCACCGAGATGGTGGTCGGGAAGAAAACCATGGACAGGCTCCCCGGCGGGGATGAGTTTCAGAAAACTGCCATGGTGATTCCGCTCCTGGGAGGAATGGGATTGGGTCTGGGGATCACGTTCTTCTCATTGTTCCCCACCGGCGGCCGGTAGCGAGCGACCATGCCTATCGGCGCGATCATTCTGAGCCTGGCAGGCTTGTCCTTCGGCCTCTTGGCCTTCATCAGGGCTGTAAAGTCCGCCGAAGACAGGCCCACCCCAAGGATCAAGGAACTTGGCATTGCCGCCATGGGCATGCTGTTCATAATATGCGCCGGCGTCGTCATATATTTCGAGAACCGGTAGTTCTCGCACACAGACAGGAGCAGGCCCCGGGATTTCCCGGAGCCTGCTCCTGCATGCGGCTATGGCGGCAGCGCCAGGAAATCAGCCCTGCACGCCGAGGCGTTCGAGGATCAGCTCGCGCACGCGGCCGGCGTCGGCCTGCCCGCGGGTGGCCTTCATGACCCCGCCCACGATGGCGCCGACGGCCTGGACCTTCCCGCCGCGGATCTTGTCCGCGACGTCCGGCTGGGCCGCGAGGGCGGCGTCGATCGCCTCGAGCAGCGCGCCGTCGTCGGAGACCACGGCCAGGCCGCGCTTTTCGATGACTTCCTCCGGGGTGCCCTCGCCGGCGAGCACGCCGTCGAGCACCTGGCGGGCCAGCTTGTCGTTGATCTTCCCGGCCCGGACCAGGCGGTCCAGTTCCACGATGAGCTCGGGGGTCACCCCCACGTCCACCGGATCGACTTCGGCTTCCTTGGCGCGCCGGGCCACTTCGCCCATCCACCACTTGCGGGCGACGGCGGCGGAGGCGCCGGCGGCGACGGTCTCCTCGATCGCGTCCATCACGCCCGCGTTGACGACGTCACGGAACTCGGCGTCGGCGTAGCCCCAGTCCGCCTTCAGCCGCTTGCGGCGCTCGGCCGGCGGCTCGGGCAGGCGGGAGCGCAGCTCCTCGATCCACTCCGGGGTGGTCACCACCGGCAGCAGGTCCGGCTCCGGGAAATACCGGTAGTCGTCGGCGTCGGACTTGGGCCGGCCCGAGGTGGTGGAACGGGTGTCCTCGTGCCAGTGCCGGGTCTCCTGGACGATCGCGTTGCCCGATTCGAGCACAGCGGCGTGCCGCTGGATCTCGTAGCGGACCGCGCGTTCGACGGCGCGCAGCGAGTTCACGTTCTTCGTCTCGGAACGGGTGCCGAACTTCTCCTGGCCGTGCGGGCGCAGGGAGACGTTGGCGTCGCAGCGCACGTTGCCGCGCTCCATCTTCGCGTCGGAGACACCGAGGTTCTTCACGATTTCCCGGATGGCGGCGACGTACGCCTTCGCCAGCTCGGGAGCCCGGGAACCGGCGCCCTCGATCGGCTTGGTAACGATCTCCACCAGCGGCACGCCGGCCCGGTTGTAGTCCACCAGGGAGAAGTCGGCGCCCTGGATGCGGCCTGCGGCGCCGCCCATGTGGGTCAGCTTGCCGGCGTCCTCCTCCATGTGCGCGCGCTCGATCTCCACGCGGAAGACCTCGCCGTCCTCCAGTTCGATGTCGAGGTACCCGTCATAGGCGATCGGGTCCTCGTACTGGGAGGTCTGGAAGTTCTTGGGCGTGTCCGGGTAGAAGTACTGCTTGCGGGCGAAGGTGCAGGATTCGGCGATCTTGCAGTTCAGCGCCAGCCCGATGAGGATCGAGTACTCCACCGCCGTCTTGTTCACCACCGGGAGCACGCCGGGCATGCCCAGGTCCACCGGGGTGACGTTGGTGTTGGGCTCGTCGCCGAACACGTTCGGGGCGTCGGAGAACATCTTGGTCTTCGTGTTCAGCTCGACGTGGACCTCGAACCCGAGCACCGGGTCGTACTTCTCCATTGCCTCGTCGAAGGACAGGACCTCGTCCTGGGTGTGCACGGACATTACTTCACTCCTCCGAGTACCGGGGCCTTGGCCAGCAGCGGGCCGCCCCACTTCTGCTCAAGCAGCCCTTCGAGCGCGGCGCCGGCGCGGTACAGGCGGGCGTCCTCGCGGGCGGGGGCCAGGAACTGGATGCCCACCGGCAGCCCGTCGGCCAGGCCGCCGGGCACCGAGATGCCGGGCACCCCGGCCATGTTCGCCGGAATGGTGGCGATGTCGTTCAGGTACATGGCCAGCGGATCGTCCAGCTTCTCCCCCAGCTTGAACGCGGTGTTCGGGGAGGTCGGGGAAATCAGCACGTCGGCCTGCGCGAACGCGGCGTCGAAGTCGCGCTGGATCAGGGTCCGCACCTTCTGGGCCGAGCCGTAGTAGGCGTCGTAGTAGCCGGCGGAGAGGGCGTAGGTGCCCAAGATGATTCGGCGCTTGACCTCGTCGCCGAAGCCGGCGGCGCGGGTGGCGCCCATGACCCGCTCAATGGTCAGCGGCGGATCGGTGGGCAGGCGGCGCAGGCCGTACCGGACGCCGTCATACTTGGCCAGGTTGGAGGAAGCCTCCGACGGCATGATCAGGTAATAGGCGCCCAGCGCGTACTTGAAGTTCGGGCAGGAGACCTCGACGATCTCGGCGCCGGCGTCCTTCAGCAGCTGAAGCGACTCGTCGAAGCGGGCCTGGACGCCGGCTTCGTAGCCTTCGCCCTGCAGTTCGCGGACGACACCGATGCGCATGCCTGCGACGTTGCCGTTGCGGGCCGCCTCGGCCAGGTTGCCGACCGGGTCGGTCAGCGAGGTGGAATCGCGCGGATCGTGGCCGCCGATCAGCTCCTGCAGCAGCGCGGCGTCGAGCACGGTGCGGGAGACCGGGCCGATCTGGTCCAGGGAGGAGGCCATGGCGATCGCGCCGTAGCGGGAGACGCCGCCGTAGGTGGGCTTCACCCCGACCGAGCCGGTGACGGCGGCCGGCTGGCGGATGGAGCCGCCGGTGTCGGTGCCCAGCGCCAGCGGGGCCTCGAACGCGGCCACGGCTGCGGCGGACCCGCCGCCGGAACCGCCGGGGATCCGGTCCAGGTCCCACGGGTTGCGGGTGGGACCGAACGCGGAGTGCTCGGTGGAGGAGCCCATGGCGAACTCGTCCAGGTTGGTCTTGCCGAGCATCGGCAGGCGGGCGGCACGGATGCGGGAGATGACCGTGGCGTCGTAGGGGCTCATCCAGCCCTCGAGCATCTTCGAGCCGGCCGTGGTGGGCTGGCCCTTGGTGACGATCAGGTCCTTGATGGCAATCGGCACGCCGGCGAGCTCGTGCAGCTGCTCGCCGGCGGCGCGGGCCGCGTCGACGTCGGCCGCGACGGCGAGCGCCTCATCGGTGTTCACGTGCAGGAACGCGTTGACGTCGCGGTCCACCTCAGCGATGCGGTCCAGGTGCGCCTGGACCACCTCAACGGAGGAGACCTCGCGGGCGGCAAGCTTGTCGGCCAGCTGCGCGGCGCTGGCGGTGATCAGTTCACTCATGGTTCCGTCCTACTCCTCGTCCAGGATGGCCGGGACCTTGAAACGGCCGTCGGCGGCGTCGGGGGCGCCGGAGAGCGCTTCCTCGTTGCTCAGGGTCTGCCCGACGACGTCCTCGCGGAACACATTGGCCAGCGGGATGGGGTGCGAGGTGGCGGGGATGTCCGCGCCGGCCACTTCGCTTACGGATTTGATCGAATCCACGATGACGTCGAGTTCGCCGGCCATCTTGTCCAGCTCGTCGTCGGTCATCTCAATGTGGGCCAGCCGCGCAAGATGCGCCACGGCCTCACGATTGATCTCAGACATGCGTCTCCCATGCGTTCAGTGCAGTTTGGTCTTCGGCTTGCGCCGGTTCCGTTCCAGTCTACGGCGTCGGACGCGCCCGACGGCGGCGCAACGGGCCGGGCGGTCCCCCGCAGGCCCGCACCTTCCGGCGCCGTCGGAACCGGCCGGCGGCAGGCGGTCGGAGCGGCAGCCTCAGAGCCTGAAGCGGAAGACCATCAGCGGCAGGTCCATGCCCGGCACGGTCCAGTCCCGCTCGGGCTGGCGTTCGAAGCCCATGGCCAGGTAGAGGGCGTGGGCGCCGGTCATCGAGGGCATGCTGGTCAGGCTCACCGCTTCGATCCCGTCCAGGGTACGGGCATAGGCGATAACCGCTTCCACGATGGCGCGGCCCACGCCGCGGCGCCGCACCGCCGGATCCACGGCGAGCATCCGGAACTCCAGTTCGCCTTCGACGGCGATGTCCGTGTACGGCTGGCCGGTAAAGGTCAGGGCGGTGGAGCCCACCACGCGCCCGTCGAGCTCGGCCACCCAGAGGCCGGCGGCGTTGGCCGCCCGGTCCTCGACGTCCTCAAGCTTGGGCAGGTAGCCGTGGTCGGCGTCGATGTGGCCGTCCTTGATGTAGGCGTCACGGGTGATGCGGCGGATTTCGTCGAAGTCGGCGGGCACGGCTTCGCGGACGGTAATGCTCATGGCGGGTGCGGTGTCCTAACACGCAGGTAAAAGTCGGCCCTGCAATCCTACGCCTGGCCGTGGTCCGCCCCTGACCGGACGTGGGCCCCGTCTCAGGGGCCCGCCGCGGTGGAATCAGCGCCTGCGGGCGCCTGCGCAGGCCACGCAGGTCCGCGCCTCGGGCCGGATTTCAAGCCTCGCCGTCGGTATCTCGGAGCTGCAGCGTTCACAGATTCCGTAGGAACCGTGGTCCAGCCGACGTCGTGCCTCGGTCAGCTCGGCGAGCGAGGCCTCCGCCGCCGCCAGCATCGACATCTCGTTGGCCCGCTCAATGGTGACCGTGGAGCCTTCGGGGTCGTGTTCGTCGTCGGCCGGGGTGTCCTGGGCGGCGATGGTGACCTCGCGGATCTCGGCCAGCGCGGCGTCGATCTGCTCCCGGGCGTGCGCTGTCCGTTCATCGATCAGGGCCGCGAACCGTGCGGTGTCGAGGCCCTCCGGGGTGGGAACCGGACGGGCGGCCGGGCGGGCGGTGCCGCGCGCGGTCCGCCGGGTGGTGGTGGCTGTCTTCCTGGGCATGGTGCAACCTCCCTAAGCCGAAGCGGGCGTTCGATTCATTATCCGCTTCGGACCCGCAAAAAACCGGTCTGCCGGCCGGGTCTTCCCTGAGGGCTTAATGTGCCTTTGGCCGGCTCCGGGCCCAGGTTGCGGCCCGCTCTGGACCCGGCAGGGCCCGACTCCTAGACTGCTTGCCAAACGGGTCCGGCCCGGAGCCTCCGGCAGCTTCATGGTTCCGGTGCGGCCGTGCCCTTCCTGCTGCGAAGGATGGCTGCCGTGTCAACTGTCGAGTACACCGGTGACTCCGGCACGACCGTTCCGCCGCGGGTGGTTCCCGTCTCCCGGGGACGCATCGTCGTCGGCTGGCTGACGTCCACCGACCACAAGATCATCGGCAACATGTATCTGATCGCCTCCTTCGTATTCTTCTGCATCGGCGGAGTGATGGCGCTGATCATCCGGGCCGAGCTGTTCGAACCGGGCATGCAGATCCTGCAGTCCAAGGAGCAGTACAACCAGCTGTTCACCATGCACGGAACCATGATGCTGCTGATGTTCGCCACTCCCCTGTTCGCGGGATTTGCGAACGTGATGATGCCGCTGCAGATCGGCGCCCCCGACGTCGCGTTCCCGCGCCTGAACGCCCTGGCCTTCTGGTTCTTCCTGTTCGGCAGCCTGATTGCCATGTCCGGATTCATCACGCCCCAGGGCGCCGCATCCTTCGGCTGGACGGCCTACACCCCGTTGTCCAACACGACGTTCTCCCCCGGGCTGGGCGGTGATCTGTGGGTCTTCGGGCTGGCACTGTCCGGCTTCGGCACGATCCTCGGCGCGGTGAACTTCGTCACCACGATTGTGTGCATGCGCGCTCCGGGGATGACCATGTGGCGGATGCCGATCTTCACCTGGAACACCCTGGTGACCTCCATGCTGGTGCTGATGGCGTTCCCGCCGCTGGCCGCGGCGCTGTTCGCGCTGGGCATGGACCGGCGCTTCGGTTCGCACATCTTTGACCCGGAAGCTGGCGGAGCGATTCTCTGGCAGCACCTGTTCTGGTTCTTCGGCCACCCCGAGGTGTACATCATCGCGCTGCCGTTCTTCGGCATCATTTCCGAGGTGATTCCGGTGTTCAGCCGCAAGCCGATCTTCGGCTACAAGGGGCTGGTCTTCGCCACCATCGCGATCGCGGCACTGTCCATGACGGTGTGGGCGCACCACATGTACGTGACCGGGTCGGTGATGCTGTCCTTCTTCGCGTTCATGACCATGCTGATCGCGGTGCCCACCGGCGTGAAGTTCTTCAACTGGATCGGCACCATGTGGCGGGGATCGATCACCTTCGACACCCCCATGCTGTGGGCGATCGGGTTCCTGATCACGTTCCTGTTCGGCGGCCTGACCGGGGTCATCCTGGCCTCTCCGCCCATGGACTTCCACGTGTCCGACACGTACTTCGTGGTGGGCCACTTCCACTACGTTGTGTTCGGCACCGTGGTGTTTGCGATGTTCGCCGGCTTCTACTTCTGGTGGCCGAAGTGGACGGGCAAGATGCTGAACGAACGGCTCGGGAAAATCCACTTCTGGCTGCTGCTCATCGGTTTCCACCTCACCTTCCTGGTCCAGCACTGGCTGGGCGTCATGGGCATGCCCCGCCGGTATGCGGACTACCTGGTGGAGGACAACTTCACTGCGATGAACCAGGTCTCCACGGTGGGCTCCTACCTGCTGGGAATCTCCCTGATCCCGTTCTTCTGGAACGTGTATGTGACCTGGCGCCATGGCCGGAAGGTGGAGGTGGACGATCCCTGGGGGTTCGGCTGCTCGCTTGAGTGGGCGACGTCGTGCCCTCCGCCGCGGCACAACTTCGTCTCCATACCGCAGATCCGTTCGGAGCGCCCGGCGCTGGACCTGCACCATCCCGAGCTGCGGCCACGGCCGCAGGGCGCGGCGTCCGGCCCGGCGGACAAGCTGCTGGGTGCCGCCGATATGGGCACCACGGAGCCCCGCAACCCTGATCCGCGCCAGTAGATAAGCGGGCTGCCGGGCCTAGGGAAAAGCCGGCCCCGCCCTTGAGCGGGTCCGGCTTCCGGCTGCGGGATCAGTGTCCGGCAACCGCAGACCACATGGGCGTGGAAGGGTCGCGGGTGAGCTTCGTCCGGTCCACCACGATGACGTGCCCCTTCCAGTAGTGGAAGCTGTCCACCACGGCGTTGTCCAGCACCTGGGCGATGACGCCCAGCTTGCCGCAGCCGTCGCAGTTGCTCGCCCCGAGGACCTTCAGCTTTACCGTGCCGCCGACGCCCTCCTGCTGGACGACCATTCCCGGCACCAATCGGAGATCCCCCATCTCCTACCCCCATTTCGATAGTCCGCGGCCGTGAGCCGGCGGAAATTGTGTCTCCTGCCGTCGAAGTTCCCGATACCACGGGTATCGGATCATCGGGGCAGGCGCTGGTACAAACAGAGACGGATCGCCCATTTTTGAACGGACGGCCAGATCCATCGCTGATCAGGGCCCCTGACGGTCCCTTTCGGCAGACGATTCGTCAGCTGCGTGTACCTAAGTTGTACACCCGGAGAAGGTAAATGCACCTGCATGTGACCGGCAATAATACGTGTCGAAGACATATCGGCCGGGAGGATGTCAAAACGTATCGGCGGCGGGGAATATCGGGTGCACAATGACCGGCGACGGCGGTTTGTTACAACTGCGGAGTGTCACAGCCGACGATTGCTGCAGAGCTCCATTCCCGCTTTCCGAGCGGCGCCCCTCCACTTCGGATCCAGGCCCTCCACTTCGCGTATTTCCTCCGCCTGGAACCGGAGGATGTGCGCAAACCGGAGGGGAACCGCCCTCAAACCGGACGGGAACCGCCCCCGAACCGGACGGAATCCGCCCCGACCGGAGGGAAACCGCCGCACTCCTCGTCCGTCGGTTTCGGGTTTGAAGCTGCGGGGAGGACTAACCGGCGCTCATCACCCCGCCGGGTGCCTCCGGGCGGGCGACGGCGACGCCGGCCTCCTCAGCGATCAATGCGCCGGCGGCGTAGTCGTACTCGTTCAGGCCCTGTTCGAGATAGGCGTCCAATGTTCCGTCGGCGACCAGGCACAGGTCCAGGGCGGCGGAGCCCAGCCGGCGGATGTCGGCGAATCCCTCGGCCAGGGCAGGGAGGGCGGCGTACTGTTCCCGTCGTCGTGCGGCGTCGTACGAGAATCCGGTGCCCAGCAGCCGGCCCTTCCGCTCCGGATCCGGGCCGGTGAGCCGGGACCGGGCTCCCCCGGACTCCAGCCAGGCGCCCTGCCCGGCGGCAGCGTAGTAGATCCGGCCCAGCGCCGGGGCGTGCACAACGCCGGCGAGCCAGGCGCCGTCGTCGTCCACCGCCGCCACCGAGGTGGCGTAGAGGGGGATGTTGCGGATGAAGTTGGTGGTGCCGTCCAGCGGGTCGATGGACCAGCGGATGCCCGAGGGCTCCTCGGGGATGTGGACGGACAGCTCCTCGCCCCCGATGACGTCGCGGGGACGCAGGCGCAGCAGCACCTCGCGGACCGCTCTCTCTGCCGCGGTGTCAAAATCTGTGACCCAGTCCCCCGCCGCGCTCTTGTTGACGGCGTTCAGCTGCCCGGCGTCGCGCCCGGCCAGCACCGCGGCGCCGGCGGCGGCCGCCTCGCGGGCCACCGCGAGCAGCACCAGCGGATCACGGCCCGAACCGGTGTTCATGCCTCCCCCGCTTCGGCGCCCTCCGCAGGATCTGCCTCCGCTGCCGCATCGGCGGCGCCGTCGCCCGCCCCGCCCCCGGCCGGTTCCGCGGAGCCGGTTTCAAGCAGCACCCGGAAGCCGTCTTCGTCCAGGACGGGAACGCCCAGCTGCTCGGCCTTGTCCAGCTTGCTGCCGGCGTTCTCTCCGGCGACCAGGTAGTCGGTCTTCTTCGACACCGAGCCGGAGGCCTTGCCGCCGCGGCTGATGATGGCTTCCTTGGCCTCGTCGCGGCTGAAGTTCGGCAGTGTTCCGGTGACGACGATGGTCTTGCCTTCGAGCGTGCGGGGCATGGACTCGTCACGCTCATCGGCCATGCGGACGCCGGCGGCGGCCCAGCGCTCCACGATCTCCACGTGCCAGTCCTCGGCGAACCATTCCTTCAGCGCCGCGGCGATGGTGGGCCCGACGCCGACCACGTGGGCGAGCTGCTCCTCGGTGGCGGCGCGGATCGCGTCCATGGAACCGAAGCCGGTGGCGAGCGCCCGGGCCGCGGTGGGGCCGACGTGCCGGATGGACAGTGCCACAAGCACCCGCCACAGCGGCTGGCTCTTGGCCTTTTCCAGCTCGTCGAACAGCTTGCGGGTGTTGGCGCTGGGCTCGGAGGGCTTCTTGGCGGTGCCCTTGGTATAGAAGTACGGCACCAGCTCGGTGCCCTGCACCACGCCCTTGACCCGCTTGGGCCGCTCGATGCGCACGTCCGCCAGGTCCTCGATGCGCAGGTCGAACAGATACGCCTCGCTGGTCAGCGGCGGCTGCTCCGGCTCGGCCGGGGAGGTCAGCGCGATGGCGGCCTCCCAGCCGAGGGCTTCGATGTCGAAGGCGCCGCGGCCGGCCAGGTGGAAGACCCGCTCGCGCAGCTGCGCGGGGCAGGAACGCGCGTTGGGGCAGCGGATGTCGACGTCGCCCTCCTTGGCGGGCGCGAGTTCGGTACCGCAGGACGGGCAATGGGTGGGCATGACGAACTCGCGTTCGGTGCCGTCGCGGAGCGCGACGACGGGGCCCACGATTTCCGGAATGACGTCGCCCGCCTTGCGCAGCACCACGGTGTCGCCGATCAGCACGCCTTTGGCTTTGACGACGTCCTGGTTGTGCAGCGTGGCCATCTCCACGGTGGAGCCCGCGACCTTGACCGGTTCCATGACGCCGTACGGGGTGACCCGGCCGGTGCGGCCGACGTTGACCCGGATGTCGAGGAGCTTCGTATTCACTTCCTCGGGCGGGTACTTGTAGGCCACGGACCACCGCGGAACGCGGGACGTGTGGCCGAGGGCCCGCTGGAGGGCGAAGTCGTCGACCTTGATGACGATGCCGTCGATTTCGTGGCTGAGGTCGTGCCGGTGCTCGCCGTGGTGGGCGATGTAGGCCAGGACCTCCTGGTAGCTGTCGAACACCTTGTAGTACGGCGAGGTGGGCAGCCCCCAGGCCTTGAGCAGGTCATAGGTTGCGGACTGGCTGGCGGCGGTCAGGCCCTCGCGGGCGCCGATACCGTGCACGTACATGGTCAGCGGACGCTGGGCGGTGACCTGGGGGTCCTTCTGCCGCAGCGAGCCGGCCGCCGCGTTGCGCGGGTTGGCGAAGGGCGCCTTGCCGGCTTCCACCATGGACTCGTTGAGCGCCGCGAACTCCTTGGAGGGAATGAAGACCTCGCCGCGGATCTCCACTTCGGCGGGCACGTCGTCGCCGGCCAGCCGGCGCGGGATGGCCGCGATGGTCAGCGCGTTGTGGGTGATGTCCTCGCCGGTGGTGCCGTCGCCGCGGGTGGCGGCGCGGACCAGCTCTCCGTTGCGGTACAGCAGGTTGATGGCCAACCCGTCGATCTTCAGCTCGGTGAGCCACTTGATCCGCGTCCCGGGCGAGATCTGCTCGACGTTTGCCTCGGCCCGGTGCACCCAGGCATCAAGCTCTTCGAGGGAGAAGACGTCCTCGAGGCTGTACATGCGCTGCAGGTGCTGGACCGGGGAGAACGCGGCCGACACCTCGCCGCCGACTTCCTGGGTGGGCGAGTCATTGGTGACCAGCTCCGGATGCAGGGCCTCGATCTCCTCCAGCCTGCGGTAGAGGTCATCAAATTCGGCATCGGAGACCAGCGGCGCGTCTTCGTTGTAGTACGCGAACCGGTACTTGCGGATCTTATCCGCCAGTTCCTCGTATTCCCGGCGCAGATCGGCGGCGGGTGGGGCGTCGGTGCTGACGGATTCGACGGCGGCCTGGGTGTCCGCCTGCTCCGCGGAGGTCTTCGCTGTGCTCACCTAAACCATCTTGCCGTATCCGCGCCCGTGGAGGCAGTCGCCGGCAGGGCATGTAGAACTACCGACCCCCCCGGTCCGGCGGGGGCGATGCTTGCAGTACGGCGTGGTCCCTGCTAGGCCTATGGGTACATATACGACGGCCGACAGGACCTGCGGCGGCGGGGCCGACCAGTTGTCCGATGAAGGGAAGATCGCAGTGGCGAAGCAGAACCCCAAGGTGGAGGACGTTGACGAGAAGGACATAAAGGTCACGGGCAAACCCAAGGACTGGGCTGCAGGGGTTCCTGCCGTGTACCACTCCATGAAGCCGGCCATCGAGAAGATGGGGCTCTCCCGGGCTCTTGGCACAACCTTCCGCATGAACCAGAAGAAGGGCTTCGACTGCCCCAGCTGCGCGTGGCCGGACCCGAAGCACCGCAGCCCCTTTGAATACTGTGAAAACGGGGTCAAGGCGGTCACCTGGGAGGCCGCGCCCGTGATCATTCCCTCGGAGTTCTGGGCGGAGCACAGCCTCACCGATCTGCGCGAGCGCACTGAATACTGGCTGGGCATGCAGGGCCGGCTCACCGAGCCGCTGTACAAGGCGGCTGACGAGGACCACTACCGGCCGGTGAGCTGGGACCGCGCGCTCGGCATCGTGGCCGACAAGCTGAAGTCGCTGGACTCCCCCGAAGAGGCGGCCTTCTACACCAGCGGCCGCACCTCCAATGAGGCGGCTTTCCTCTACCAGCTCTTTGTGCGCGCCTACGGCACCAACAACCTGCCCGACTGCTCCAATATGTGCCATGAGTCCTCCGGCTGGGCCATGGGCCAGACCATCGGCATCGGCAAGGCCACCGTCACGTATGACGACTTCGGCAAGGCCGACCTGATCATTTTGATGGGCCAGAACCCGGGCACGAACCATCCCCGCATGCTCACCGCCCTTGAGGAGTGCAAGCGCAACGGCGGAAACCTCGTCGCCGTGAATCCGCTGCCGGAGGCGGGCCTGCGCCGCTACAAGAATCCGCAGAAGCCGCGCGGCGTCGCCGGCAAGGGCACCGAACTGGCGGACCAATTCCTGCAGATCCGCCTCGGAGGCGACATGGCGCTGCTGCAGGCCATCTCCAAGCGGGTCCTCGAGGCTGAGGAACGCAACCCGGGCACCGTCCTGGACCACGAGTTCCTGGAGCAACACACCGAGGGCCTGGCGGACCTGCGCGAGCACCTGGCCACGCTCGATGACGAGACCGTGCTGGAGGCCACCGGCCTGCGCATCGAGGAAATCGACGAACTGGCCGAGCGCTACCTCAAGGCCGAACGGGTCATCATCACCTGGGCCATGGGCATCACCCAGCAGAAAAAGGGTGTCGCCACGATCAAGGAAATGATCAACCTGCTGCTGCTGCGGGGCAACATCGGCAAGCCCGGAGCCGGCGCCGCCCCCATCCGCGGGCACAGCAACGTCCAGGGCGACCGGACCATGGGCATCTGGGAGCAGATGCCGCGGCACTTCATGGACGCGCTGGGCAAGGAGTTCGGCTTCGAGCCGCCCCGCGAGCACGGCGCTGACGCCGTGGAGACCTTCCGGCGGCTGCAGGACGGGCGGATCAAGTTCTTCATGGCGCTGGGCGGCAACCTGATCTCAGCGATCTCCGATACCCGGTTCGTTGAGCCCGCCATGCAGAAGGCGGAGATGTCGGTGCAGATTTCGATCAAGCTGAACCGCTCCCACCTCATCACCGGCAAGGAGGCGCTGATCCTGCCCGTGCTGGGCCGCACCGAGATCGACATCCAGGAAAGCGGCCGCCAGTTCGTCTCCGTGGAGGACACGGTCTGTGCCGTGCACGCCTCGCACGGCGGCGTCGAGCCGGTGTCCCCCAACCTGCTCTCGGAGCCGGCGCTGATCGCCCGGCTGGGGGCCCTGGTCATCGGGGACAGGATCAAGGCGGACTGGGCCGGCTATGAAAGGGACTACGACCTGATCCGGGACCACATCTCCCGTGTGGTGCAGGGCTGCGAGAACTACAACGAGCGGATCCGCCGCGAGGGCGGGTTCGTGCTGCCCAACGGCCCCCGGGATTCCCGCACCTTCAACACGCCCACCGGCAAGGCCATCCTCACGGTCAACGACCTGGAGCCGGTGGAGCGTCCCGAAGGCACGCTGATCCTGCAAAGCATGCGTTCCCACGATCAGTGGAACACCACGATCTACGGCCATAATGACCGCTACCGCGGCATCAAGGGCGGCCGGCACGTGCTTTTCATCAACCCCGAGGACCTCCAGGAACTGGGCCTGCGCGACGGCCAGTTCGTGGACATCCACGGTGTCTACAAGGACGGCGTGGACCGTGTCCTGCACAGCTTCCGGCTGGTCTCCTACCCCACCTCCCGGGGATGCGTGGCCGCGTACTACCCGGAGGCGAACGTGCTGGTGCCCCTGGAGCACGTGGCCGAAGGCAGCAACACCCCGGTGTCCAAGACGGTGATCGTCCGGGTGGTTCCGGCCGCTGCCGGTGAGAGCCCGGCACCCGAGGATAAGATGCGCCGCGCCCCTGCACCGGTCTGACGAGGCCGGCACCGGCGTAAAGGCCTGCAGGCCGGGAACCGTTCGTCCGGTTCCCGGCCTGCAGGCCTTATGGCTGGTGCGTTCCTACTGGGCAGAGCCCTTCCAGCCGGGAACGTCCGGGCCGTCCAGACCGGTCTCGGACAGCTGCAGCACAGTGTCCGCGGCCTTGTCCACGGCCTCGCCCGGCGCCTTGTGTCCGCTGCTGACCGTCAGAGCGGCGGCATAGCCGACCAGGAAGCTGCTGACGAGTCCGGCGTCGGGGCCCACGGAGCCTGAGCCCTTCTCATTCAACGTCCGCAGCAGGTGGAGATCCACTTCCAGGTCCAGGATCTGCAGCGCCTGTGTCAGCCTGCGGCTCCAGTCCGACAGGTTCATGTCTTCCATATCCGGTTCCGTGCTCATAGTGGCTCCTTTGCGGTGCGGTGACGGTCCTGCTGGTTCCTAGCTTTAGCACTCCCGGCGGCAGCGGCACAACGACCGCCGGCGGGTGGCGTTATTCCGCGGCGGGGTGCCGGGCGCCGTCGAACTGCTTCCGGCGGGCGGTGCCCGGGGCGCCGTCGGCCTCGTCACTGCCGGCCGCCGGCCCGCCTTCGACGTCGATGACCAGCACGGTCACGTTGTCCCGCCCTCCGGACCGCAGCGCCGCCTGGACCAGGTCGGCGCAGGCCTCCTGGGGCTCCGCGACGGAGGCGAGGATCTGGGCGATCTGCGAGTCGGAGACCTCACCGGTCAGTCCGTCGGAGCAGACCATGAGCCGATCACCCGGCTCAAGCGGGATCAGCCAGAAATCCGCCTCGGTGTCGCTGCCGGTGCCCAGGGCGCGCGTCACGACGTGTCGACGGGGATGCACGAGTGCCTCCTCCGGCGTGATCTGGCCCATGGCGACCAGTTCCTGCACCTCGCTGTGATCAACGGTGATCTGTTCGAAGACTCCGCGGCTGAGCCGGTAAGTGCGCGAGTCCCCCACGTTGAAGACCAGCCAGTGCGGTACGCCGGCTTCGCGGACCATGACGGCGCCGGTCAGGGTGGTGCCGGCACGTCCTCCGGAAGCGGCGCGGATGCGTTGATCCGCCTCCGCCAGCAGGGCTTCGAGCTCAGCGGCGGAGAGCTCGGGCAGGTGCTCTCCCACGATCGCGGATTCGGCAAGGGTCTGCACGCAGAGGCTGCTGGCAACTTCCCCGGCCTCATGGCCGCCCATGCCGTCTGCGACCGCGAAGATCGGATCAGCGGCGATCAACGAGTCCTCGTTGAGTTCGCGGCGCAGCCCCCGGTCGGAGGCGTAACCGTAAACGGCATGCAGATCCGTGTCCGGGGATGTCGTTTCGTCCGAGTTCATTCACGCCCTATCCGGCAGCAGTCCATTGAGACCCACGTTACGAGACCTCTTCCATACCCTAACCGACCCGGCCCCACGAGGACCGTGAATCCGGCGGCGGGTCAGCTTTGGCTCATGCCGGGCCGCGCCCCGGCACCGTGCTGAAGGCGGGACGTCCGCCGGATCAGTCCAGTACCAGGCCCTGCCCGGTACCGCGGGCCAGGGTCACCGGGTGGATCTCGCCGAAGCCGCGTACCGTCCGCGGCGGGTGCGGGATCAGCACGAACCGATCATTGCTGCGCAGCGCCGCTGCGGTGGACGCGTCGGTCAGGACGGTGCCCGGCTCCGCAAGGGACGTCAGCCGGGAGGCCAGGTTCACGGTGGGCCCGTAGATGTCGCCGAGCCGGGAGAGCACCCTGCCCCAGACCAGTGAGACCCGGGCAGAGGGCAGCAGCTCATCCTCGGTGAAGGCCTTCGCCAGGGCAAGCGAGATTTCGGCCCCGGCCTCGGGGGTCTCGGCGTTGAACAGGACTTCATCGCCGATGGTCTTCACCAGCCGGCCGCCGCCGACCGAGATGATCTCGGCGCACTTGTGCTCGAACCGCTGGACCATCTGGGCCAGGGTCTTTTCGTTCATCTGGCGGGAGAGGCTGGTGTAGGAGACGAGGTCGGCGAAGCCGACGGCGCGGGCCAGCGGCAGCGGGGCGTCGTCGGATCCGCCGCCGTGGCTCGCCAGGCCTGCCTCCGCCCGCAGGGCCAGGCGCTGCACCGCGGCGTTGAGCTGCCGCCGCCAGGCGTAGACCAGGGTCTTTTCCAGCGGCTCGATCAGGTCCGGGATCTCGGCGACCAGGGCCTTGCGGGCCTCGGCGTCGCTGATGCCGCGCTGGACAACCATTTCCTCGACCAGCGCCTCGATCTGCCACACCACCATGCGGTCCGTCATCTGCCCGATCGAACGCATGATCGAGATGGCGGCTTCCTCGGTGAGCTGCTCCTGGCGGACCAGGTCGATCACCGTGGACAGGGCCTCACGGTCCTGCTGCGTGAAGAAAACATCGTCGTCGTCGAGGTTGGGAAAGCCCATGGCGCGCCAGAGCTTGCGGGCGGAGAGCAGGGACACCCCCGCCTCGGCCGCCGCCTCGCGCCGCTTGAGCGTGCGCGGTCCACCGATCAGCCGCGCCTCGAGCCGGCGGACATCCTCCCGGTCGATTTCGGTACTCCGCCGTGCCTGCTCGGGCCGGGGCCGCGCGGACAGTGCAGGCATGGACAGGGTCAGCGGCTCCGGGTCAGAGCCGGGGCCGGGGCCTTCGGCTCCGTCCGTACGCTCCGCATAGGTGTAAAAGTCTCCGGAAGCATCGGGGCTGGCGCCCTGCTCATCCGGGTCCGCTTCGGCCCCGGGAACGGCATCCGCATCCCGCTGCGCGTCCTCGGGAACGGGCTCCGCAGCTTCGGCGGGGACGGCGTCGTCGGCCCTGTCCGGGCCCGGCACCCGGCCGTCCTCACTCATCGAATCCGCCTCCGTCCTCGTAGTCCCCATGCCCTTCCATATCTACACCATCGAACATGGCGGTCATTGGCAGCTGGCCTATGGCGGCGACCACAAGGGACCGGAAGCGGTGTACCTCCGGCACCCCGCGGTAGGGCACCACCCGGCCGTGCCCCAGATCCACCACCAGGGTTCCGGAGCGCTGCATGCGGTCGCTGACTCCCTGCCGGATCTCCAGCTGGTACACCGACGCGAGCGAGATTTCGTGCTCGCTGCGCCGCAGCACGCCGCTGCGGTGCAGCAGCCTCCGGCTGGTAAGGATGAACCGGGCCGCGGACCACTGCAGCGCCATGGGCAGGCACCAGCGCAGCACCACCAGCAGGGCGGCGGCCACCACGGCGAGCTGCAGATACGGGCCCCACCCGGACAGGGCGGGAGCAACCGAATCACGGCCGAGGAAGCCCACCAGGAAGCCCGCGGCTGCGCCGGCGAGCACAGTGACCGCCACAGGCCGCCAGAGCCGGCGGGCCGACGGCCGGCTGGAGACGATCACGCGCTCCCCCGGCGCCAGGTTCAGGCGCATGGAACCGCGGGCAGGGCCGTGGCCGTCATGGGCGCCTCCGTCACGGCTCCACCGGGCGCAGGTGCACGACGTCGGCGGCGTTGACCGTGTGCCGCTCCCCCTGGCCGTCCACCACCAGCAGCGCGCCGTGCCCGTCCAACCCGACCGCCCGGCCGGTGAGGAAACCGCCGTCGGGCAGTTCGGCACGCACCTGCCTGCCCAGGGTGTCCATCCGCGCGCGCAGGCGCTCCAGCAGGCTGGGGCCGTCGGCCCAGGGCGCCTGCGGGTCGCCGTCGACGGCACAGAACCCCGCGTAGGCGGCGGCGAAGTCGCTCAGGTAGGCGGCCAGCAGCACGTTCCGGTCGGTGGTGGAGGCGTACTCCATCAACAGGCTGGTAGCGGTGGGCACCGGCAGGTCCTCGTCGGTGAGGGAGACGTTCATCCCGGCACCAACCACCACCGCCGGAGGGTTGCCTCCGGTGCCGGGCACCAGCTGGGCCAGCACCCCGGCCAGCTTGCGGCCGTCCACCATGACATCGTTGGGCCACTTCAGCCGGGCCGCGACGCCGGTGCACCGGGACACCGCCTCGGCCAGCGAAAGCGCTGCAAGCAGGGAAAGCCAGCCGTAGGACTGGGTGGGCAGCGGGCGGCCGTGGGGGCCGTGGGGACGCAGCAGCACGCTGACGAACAGCGAACTGCGTTCCGGGGCCTCCCAGCTGCGGCCCATCCGACCCCGGCCTTCGGTCTGCAGCTCGGCCGTGAGCACACTGAAGTCCGGCCAGGCCTGCCCCGTTCCGGAAACGTCCAGGCGGGCTGCGTCGGCCAGATCGGTGTTGGTGGAGCCTGTCCGCTGCACCACATCGAGGCGGGAGACCGGACCGGCCGGAGCCACCAGCTGTGCCCTCAGGCCGGCTTCGTCCAGGCCCGGGCGTTCCATGGCCGAGTAGTGCTGTTGCATGGGTCCGATCTTACGCAACCGGGCCGACAACGCCCCGGGCCGGGACCGGCCGCCGGCTGCCCCCTAGAGGAAGAAGTCCGGCGCCAGCCGGTCCTCGGGGGCTCCCATGCTGTATTTGGTGAAGTCGGTGATGCCTTCCTCGCGCAGTACCTGCTCGTCGGTGAAGAACTGTCCGGTGGACTGCCGGGACGGGCGGGTGAGGATGGCGTGGGCGGCGTCGGCCATGATCTGCGGGCTGCGGGAGGCCTTGGCCACCTGCTCGCCCAGCACCGGAAGGTTGCGGATGGCGGCCGTGTCGATCGCGGTGCACGGCCAGAGCGAATTGACGGCCACGCCGTCCTGCTTCAGCTCCTCCGCGAGCCCCAGGGTCGTCAGGCTCATCCCGTACTTGGCCATGGTGTAGGCCAACTGCCCGCCGGCCCACTTGGGATCCAGGTTGAGCGGCGGAGAGAGGGTCAGGATATGCCCGTTGGAGGACCTGCGGAGGGCCGGCAGGGAGAACTTGGAGAGCATGAAGGCGCCGCGGGCGTTGATGTCCTGCATCAGGTCGTAGCTCTTCATGGTGACGTCGTCGGTTCCACGCAGGTCGATCGCCGACGCGTTGTTCAGGACGATGTCGATGCCGCCGAAGTGCTCGACGGCCTGCTCGACGGCGCCGGCGACGTCTTCGTCGCGCCGTACGTCCCCGATGATCGGCAGGGCCTTGCCTCCGGCTGCTTCGATGTCCTCAGCTGCGGTATACACAGTGCCCGGCAGCTTCGGATGCGGCTCGGCGGTCTTGGCCAGCATGACGATGTTCGCGCCGTCGGCGGCGGCGCGGAGGGCAATGGCGAGGCCGATGCCGCGGCTGCCGCCGGACATCAGGATGGTGCGGCCGGCCAGTGAACGGGGAGAGGCTGTGTTCTCGGTCATACGGACAGGGTAATTTATGTTACTGGTCAGTAACATCCGCAGGTGCATCACCCTCCCCGCCGCCCGGGCTGTGCAGCAGTCCGCCGGGGGGGCCTAGCTGTGCTGCCCGCGGGACCGGCCCAGCAGCAGCGTTCCCGCCGCCGCGACCAGCAGGCCCAGGCCCAGCACGCCCAGGTTCAGGGAGCCGGATCCGGCGTCAATGCCGGTGTCCGCCAGGGCTGTCTGGCGCACGCAGCCCGGAGGAGCGGGGCTGACCCCGGCCCGCCCCGGGGCGGCTGACTCCGCGCCACCCGGCGTCACGGCCGAATCCGCTGCCCCAGGTGTCACGGCCGACGGCGGGCAGATGCAGTATGCGGGCGTCGCCGTGCTGCCCGTCGCCGCCGTCCCCGTGGGTGTTCCGGCAGTGCCGGTGGGCGCCGGGCTTCCGGTGCCCCCCGTCGGCGTCGGGGTTCCCGTGGTCGGGCCGGGCGTGGGGGTTTCCGTCGTCGGGCCGGGCGTGGGGGTTTCCGTCGTCGGACCCGGAGTCGGGGTTTCCGTCGTCGGACCCGGGGTCGGGGCCGTGGTGGTTGGGGTGGGGGTCGGAGTGGGAGTCGGGGGCGTGGTGGTTGGGGTGGGGGTCGGAGTGGGGGTCGGCGTGGGACACGGCGGCAGCACGCACCCGTTGGCCAGGGCCCTGTTGTAGTAGTCCGGATCCGACTGCCACAGCGTGCTTCCGGGATAGCCCTCGAACGCGGGAATGATGTCGTTCGGATGGGAGTCGTGGCCCTGTCGATACACGGCGGCGGGATCCACGGTGAGGGACACGTAGGGATTGCTGGCCGACGACGTCGCGTGACAAAGCGTGATTTTCGCGCCGGGCGGTGCTCCCACCTGCGTGGGCATGGCACCCGCGTGGGCAGGGGCCGCCATGCCCAGGAAGATCAGGACGAAGGCCCCAATCAAGCCCAGGGCCCGGATTCTGAGACGCAGAGACTGGCTCATGGCGTGGTACTCCTCGCTGTTGACGGCCCTGGAAGTCCAGGAGCGGAGAACCTGACCAGCCGAGGGTACGTGTATACCGACCAGCAAAAGCAGGGTACGGAGCCAAACGGCCTGCGTAGTGATCCAGAATTCTGTAAGTAACCTGCACGTACTCTTTGTGAGCGCAGGAGAACAGCGCGCCGGTGCCCCAAGGGGCGTTCGGCGAAATTGTAGGGTTCCTACATCCGATGCGCGTGGTGGCCCTCACTAGACTGGTGGAATCGCGGGTTTGCTTATGCGGACCCTACTAAGGCAGCGGATGGCTGCAGCCCGACTTCCCCGAGGACGCCCATGAGCCTGGACCAGCAAACCGACCTGCACACCACCGCCGGCAAACTCGCCGAACTGCGGCGGCGGCAGGCCGAAGCGCTGGCTCCCGCCGGCCCCGAGGCGATCGGGAAGCAGCACGCGCGCGGCAAGCACACCGCCCGTGAGCGCATCGAGATGCTTGTCGATGCCGGCTCCTTCGTGGAGTTCGACGCCCTGGCAGTGCACCGTTCCACTGCCTTCGGGATGGAAAAGAAGAAGCCCCTCGGCGACGGCCTGGTCTCCGGCTACGCCACCGTCGACGGCCGCCAGGTGGCCCTGTACAGCCAGGACTTCTCCGTCTACGGCGGCTCGCTCAGCGAGGTCAACGGCGGCAAGATCGCCAAGGTCCAGGAATTTGCCCTCCGCACGGGCTGCCCGGTGATCGGCATCCTCGACGGCGGCGGCGCCCGCATCCAGGAAGGCGTTGCCTCGCTGGCCATGTTCGCGGACATCTTCCGCAACAACGTCCACGCCTCCGGCGTCATCCCGCAGATCTCCCTGATCATGGGCCCCTCCGCCGGCGGCGCGGCCTATTCCCCCGCCCTCACCGACTACGTGGTCATGGTGGACAAGACCAGCCACATGTTCATCACCGGACCCGACGTCATCAAGACCGTCACCGGCGAAGACGTGGATATGGAGACCCTCGGCGGGGCGCGGCAGCACAACACCACCACCGGCACTTCCGCCTATCTGGCCGCGGACGAGGAGGACGCCGTCGAGTTCGTGCGCGAGCTGCTCGACTTCCTGCCCTCCAACAACCTCGCCGAGGCACCGGTGGCCGCCTTCGCCCAGGACGAGGAGGCCAACGACGGCGACCTGGCCCTGGATACGCTCATTCCCGACTCAGCCAACCAGCCCTACGACATGCGCACGGTCATCGAGCAGGTGATCGACGACGGCCACTTCCTTGAAGTCTCCGCGCTGTACGCCCCCAACGTGATCATCGGCTACGGCCGGGTGGAAGGGCACACGGTGGGCGTGGTCGCGAACCAGCCGATGCAGTTCGCCGGCACCCTGGACATCGCCGCCTCGGAGAAGGCGGCCCGCTTCGTGCGCCACTGCGACGCGTTCAACATTCCCATTCTGACGTTCGTGGACGTGCCCGGCTTCCTGCCCGGCACCGACCAGGAGTTCAACGGCATCATCCGCCGCGGCGCCAAGCTGCTCTACGCCTATGCCGAGGCCACGGTGCCGAAGCTGACCGTGATCACCCGCAAGGCGTACGGCGGCGCGTACATCGTCATGGGCTCCAAGAAGCTCGGGGCGGACCTGAACCTGGCCTGGCCGACCGCGCAGATCGGCGTGATGGGAGCCCAGGGCGCGGTGAACATCCTGTACCGCGCTCAGCTGAAGGCCGCCGCGGCCGCCGGGGAGGACGTCGACGCCGCCCGCGAGGGCTACATCAACGCCTATGAGGAGGAACTGCTGAACCCCTACCAGGCCGCCGAGCTGGGCTACGTCGACGCGGTGATCGCCCCGTCCGAGACCCGGCTGCAGATCATCCGCGGGCTGCGGGCGCTGCGCGACAAGCGCGCCGCCCTTCCGCACAAGAAGCACGGGAACATCCCGCTGTGAGCGCCCACCCGATCGGGCTGCCGGAGCCTGAACAGTCCCCCGAACCGCTGTTCCGCGTGGTGGGCGGAAACCCCACCGCTGAGGAGCTGGCCGCGCTGACCGCCGTCGTCGTCGGCCTCACCGGTCCGGCACCCGAGCCCGCACCGGACCGCCGGGGCGCTGCCCGGGCCTGGACCCGCCGTCGCCAGCTGCGGCTGCTGCCGGCTCCCGGACCCGGCGCCTGGCGGCGCAGCTACCGCTGACCCCATCCTGCCCCGGGCCATCAACCGGGCAGCGGCGTCTCAACCTGCTGCGGCAGCACCCGCCTAGCGCCGTTACAGCCGGGAGTCAAGGTCGCTGCCGACTGATTTCGGCCGTGTTGCTGATTCCCCTTCCGTTGCGGTTAGGCTTCCCCTTGTGACCGAACAGACAACGCCTTCCGCCCTGCCCGCCGACGACGCCGCGCGCCGTCCGACCGCCATCGACGCCGTTGCCGATGCGCTGACCGAGCGCCTGCTGGAGCTGGATCCGACTTTCGCCACGTCCCTCGGCGTCCCGGGACACGAGACGGAGTATCCCGACTACTCCCCCGCCGGGCTGGAGAACTTCGCCGAAGCCGCCCGGGAGACTCTGGCGCGGCTCGAGGGCCTGGAGCCGGCAGACGACGTCGACCGCGTAACCCTCGATGCCCTGCATGAGCGGCTCGAACTTGAGCTGGAAATCCACGCCACCGGCTGGGATCTTGCAGACCTGAACAACATTGCCAGCCCCGCCCAGGGCATCCGCTCCGTCTTCGACCTGATGCCCACCGCCACGGTCGAGGACTGGCGCAACATCTGCGGCCGGCTCGGCAACGTCACCGATGCCCTTTCCTCCTACGTGACGTCGCTGCGCAGCGGTGCCGAACAGGGCCTGCTGCCCGCGGCCCGGCAGGTCCGGACCGTCATCGAGCAGTGCACCCGCTACGCCGAGGACGGCGGGTTCTTCGACCGCTTCGTCAGCGAAGCGGCGGCCGGGGACGGCACCGAACTGCCGCAGGACCTCGCCGCCGAGCTGCGCGCGCACGCCGAAGAAGCCCGCGCCGGCTACCGCGGTTTCGTGACCTTCCTTGCCGATGAGCTGCTGCCGCTGGCACCCGAGAAGGACGCCGTCGGCCGGGAACGCTATGCACTGATGTCCCGCCGCTTCCTCGGAGCGCAGATCGACCTCGAAGAGACGTACCAGTGGGGCGTCGAGGAGCTGGACCGGATCATCGCCGAGCAGGAGCAGGTGGCCAACCAGATCCGCGAGGGCGCATCGGTGGAAGAGGCCATGCGGATCCTCAACGAGGATCCCGCGCGCCAGCTGCACGGCACCGACGCGCTGCGCGCATGGATGCAGGACCTCTCCGACCGCGCCGTGGCCGACCTTGCCGACACCCACTTCGAAATTCCAGAGCAGATGCGGACGATCGAATGCATGATCGCGCCGACGGATGAGGGCGGCATCTACTACACCGGGCCCAGCGAGGACTTCTCCCGCCCGGGCCGCATGTGGTGGTCCGTGCCCGCCGGCGAGGACACCTTCAGCACCTGGAACGAAACCACCACCGTCTACCACGAGGGGGTGCCGGGACATCATCTGCAGATCGGCACCGCGACGGCCGCCCGGGGGCTGCTGAACTCCTGGCGCCGCAACGTCTGCTGGGTCTCCGGGCACGGCGAAGGCTGGGCCCTGTACGCCGAGCGGCTCATGGACGAGCTGGGCTACCTCGCCGATCCCGGAGACCGGATGGGCATGCTCGACGCCCAGCGCATGCGCGCCGCCCGCGTGGTCTTCGACATCGGCGTGCACCTGGAGCTGGAGATCCCCGAGCGCTGGGGCTCCGGCACTTGGACCGCCGAGAAGGGCTACGAGTTCCTCAAGCAGAACATCGCCATCTCCGAGGGCCAGCTGAACTTCGAGTTCACCCGCTACCTCGGCTGGCCGGGCCAGGCCCCGTCCTACAAGCTGGGCCAGCGGCTCTGGGAGCAGATCCGCGACGAGGTCCGTGCCCGTGAAGGCGACGCGTTCGACGCCAAGGCCTTCCACACCCGGGCGCTTCAGCTGGGTTCAGTGGGCCTGGACACGCTGCGCCGGGCGCTGCTGGACGGCTAGCACGGCTCCCCCGGGGCGTCATATTGATCCCACCCGGAAATGCGACATTTGTCACGGGCGGCGCGGGAATGCGCCGCCCGTCGGCGTCGGATCCCTTACCCGGAGCGGATCCTCCCTCACCGGCGGCCGCAGGACACCGGGAGGCGCGCGTAACATTTCGCAACTTTGAGGGTGCTCTGCTAGGGAAACTTCCCTAGCATCTTCTGGTGACCTCAGAAACCTCCTCCCCCATCAGCGCCCGACGGCGTCTGCCCGCCTGGGTGACCGCGTTCGGGCCCCAGATCATCGCCGCCCTGATCATCGGCCTGGCCCTGGGCCTGCTGGCCCGTGAGATGGGCGAGAGCGCGGACGGCGAGCCGAACTGGCTGACCACCACACTGAACACCGTCGGCACCAGCTACGTCTCGCTGCTGAAGGCCGCCGTCGTGCCGTTGATCTTCACCGCCGTCGTCAGCTCGATCGCGAACCTGCGCGCGGTGTCCAACGCCGCCCGGCTGGCCTGGCAGACCCTGCTGTGGTTCGCCATTACCGCGCTGATTGCCGTGCTGATCGGCATTGCCCTCGGTGTGATCCTGCAGCCCGGCGCCAACACGTCCGGCCTGCCAGAGGCCGGCTACGAGGGCGGCACCGGCAGCTGGATCGGCTTCCTCACCGGCCTGATCCCCTCGAACTTCCTGGGCCTGACCGCCTCCTCGACCGCCGTCGACCCGGAGACCGTTACCACCGCCCTGAACTTCAACGTCCTGCAGGTGCTGGTCATCGCCATCGCCGTCGGCATCGCCGCGCTGAAGGTCGGCAAGGCGGCCGAACCGTTCCTGGCCTTCAACGCCTCCGCCCTGGCCGTGATCCAGAAGGTGCTGTGGTGGATCATCCGCCTCGCCCCGCTGGGCACCATCGGCCTGATCGGCCGCGCCGTGGCCACCTATGGCTGGACCACCATCGGCTCGCTCGGCATGTTCGCCATCGCCGTCTACGTGGGCCTGGCCCTGGTGCTGTTCGTGGTCTACCCGGTGCTGATCAAGGCCAACGGCCTTTCCGTGCGGCAGTGGTTCTCCGGCGCGTGGCCGGCCATCCAGCTGGCCTTCGTCTCGCGCTCCTCCGTGGGCACCCTGCCGCTGACCCAGCGGGTCACCGAGCGGAACCTGGGCGTGCCGCGCGGCTACGCGTCCTTTGCCGTGCCGCTGGGCGCGACCACCAAGATGGACGGCTGCGCCGCCATCTACCCGGCCGTCGCCGCGATCTTCGTGGCCCAGTTCTTCGGCATCAGCCTTGACCTGGGACAGTACCTGCTGATCGTGCTGGTCTCGGTGCTCGGCTCCGCGGCCACCGCGGGGACCACCGGCGCCGTCGTGATGCTCACCCTGACCCTGTCCACGCTGGGGCTGCCGCTGGCCGGTGTCGGCCTGCTGCTGGCCATCGATCCGATCCTGGACATGGGCCGCACCGCGGTCAACGTCGCCGGGCAGACGCTGGTGCCGGCCATCGTGGCCAAGCGCCAGGGCATCCTGGACATGGACCTGTACAACACCCGCAGGCGCGGCGAGCCGTTCGCCGATGACTCCGACGAGCTGCTGGCCGAGCAGGCCCGCGGCGAGGCGGCGACCGACTCCGAGCGGACGGCTGCGGTGCCGACGGAGGAGACCGACGGGCGCGGCGTGTCCGTACCCGCCGGAGCGTCCGGGACCGGTTCCGCGCCCGACGCCGGTGCCGCCGCCCGCCGCGGCTGAGCCCCTGCAGGGCCCGGAGGGTGCAGATGTGTGACCTGCAGCGGTGCTGCCGAATTCGGCACCGTTGACAGGACACGCTAGGATTTCCTCATCTCGCACTTCCTTTGGCGAAGGCCGTCCCGCTGTCGGGGCGGCCTTCGCTGTATCCCGGCGGCTTTTCGGTGTGGCGGCGCTGCGGCGGGCTGCGGGGCGGGCGGCGGTGCGGCGCAGTGCGGCCCGGCGGGCCTGTCCCCCGGAATGCTTGGGCGCTTCCCAAGCCGGCTGCCCGCCCTGCAGCGGGCACGCCGTCGTCGTACCACCCCATCGCGCCCACCCCGTCCCGGGGGTTGGATAGGCTGGAGGGCGTGACTGACCTCAGCCTGATCCTCGCCTCCGCCTCCCCCGCCCGCACCAAGCTGCTGACCGACGCGGGCATCGCCCACCGCGTCCTGGTCTCAGATGTGGACGAGGACGCGGTCACGGCTGCAGCCGGCACCCCTTCCCCGGCCGAGACGGCGCTGCTGCTGGCTCGGGCGAAGGCGGAGTCCGTGGCCGCCTTGCCTGCTGCGGAGGGATCGCTGGTGGTCGGCTGTGACTCGGTGTTCGAGTTCCAGGGCGAGGCGCACGGCAAACCGTGGGAGCCCGACGTCGCCCGCGCCCGGATCCGGCGGATGAGCGGCACCTACGGGGTGCTGCACACCGGGCACTGGCTGGTGGACCGCCGGGCGGAGTCCGACGGCGGTTCCGGCACGTCCGCGGGCCTGCTCAGTTCCGCAGAGGTGCACTTCGCCGAGCTGACCGGCGCCGAAATCGACGCCTATGTGGCTACGGGCGAGCCGCTGCAGGTGGCCGGGTCGTTCACCATCGACTCGCTCGGCGGGGCGTTCATTGAGAAGGTCGTCGGCGACCCGCACGCCGTCGTCGGGCTGTCCGTGGTGACGCTGCGGAAGCTGCTGGCCGGCGCCGGCGTCTCCGTCACCGACCTGTGGGACCGGTAAGCCCTGCACCGTCCATGCGCCTTCGGGCCGCGTCAGCGGGAGGACGCCCGGGCAGCTTCCGTTGCGCAGCTCGTCCCGCCAACGACGGCCCCTCCACCGTCACGGCCATCCATTGCGCAGCTCGTCCCGCCAACGACGGCCCCTCCACCGTCACGGCCATCCATTGCGCAGCTCGTCCCGTTTACGATGGCCCCCTCCCTCGTCACGGCCATCCGTTGCGCAGATCGTCCCGCTTAGACCCGCGGTTAGGGGGACGAAGTGCACAAGAGCTTCGACTCTCGCGCCACGCGGCCGTCCATTGCGCAGCTCGTCCCGCCAACGACGGCGCCCTCCCTCGTCACGGCCGTCCATTGCGCAGATAGGCCCGCTTAGACCCGCGGTTAGCGGGACGAAATGCACAAGAGCTTCGACTCTCGCGCCACGCGGCCATCCATTGCGCAGCTCGTCCCGCCAACGACGGCGCCCTCCACCGTCACGGCCGTCCATTGCGCAGATCATCCCGTTGCTCCGGCCGCTCCCAGCCGCCCAGAAGCAACCCTCGCATGACCTTACCTGCGACCCATGGCCCTCCTTGCCGCATATCGGCCGCGTTGACCTTGACCTGATGCCAGCCAAGCTCAGCGACCATGAGGTCGCGATGATGGTCGGCGGTCTGTTGCTCCCGCGTGAGGTGATGTGCGCCCTCGTACTCAACGCAGGTCCGGTACTCGCGGCAGCCCAGGTCGGTCCACGCCACCGGGTACCCTGTCTCGTCCAGCAGCGGAAGGTTTGGGGTGAACGGCGGCAGCCCTGCCCGGCTCAGCATGAGCCGCAGATAAGTCTCCGGGGGCGAGTCAACGCCCACACGCAGCAGGTCAAGGGCAGCGCGCGCCTTCCGGATCCCGGCAACCCGTGGCGCCTGCCCGATGTAGGCCTGCAGCACCGGCAAGGGGACCAGGGGGATGCGGGGCTGTCCGAAGTGCCGTCGCAGCTCACTGATCAGACAGTCCCCGGCCGCCACCAAGTCGTCCGGGCGGAGGATCGAGGCCAAGTCCAGCCAGGTCCGCGCCGGCGCCGTCACGCGCAACCCGGGTACCGGACACAGCACTTCGTCCGGCGCCAGTGTCAGCCGGTGCCCCACCACGTGGCGGCGGCGCGGCGCGGCGCTGCCTGCCGGGCGGGTCAGGTGCAGGACGGGCTCCTTGGACTGCGCCTGCGGCAACGGCATGCCGTAGATCCGCGCTGCTGTGGTGTGGCTGACCACGGCATCAGGCTGAAGCTGCAGGTAAGGCCGACAACTTGTGGCGATCTCGACGGCGCCGGGCGGCACCCTGATGCCACGGCTCGGGCGGCGCAGATCCCCGGCCAGAAGGCGCTTGCGGCTGATACCCAAGTCGCGCGCCTGCTGCAGCGTGAATGGAACGGACAGCGGCTCAGGCAGCGGCTGGGGTTTGCGCATGCGTCTTTACTACCGGCCCGACTCCAGCGCTCCCGGCTTATCCACAAGCACTGCGTCCGCGGCCCGTGCGGTGGGGCGGGGTCGCGCTCTTGTCGCCACCGCAACGCGCTCATGCGATGCCCACTGACGCCCACCGATAGACACACGGCCACGGCCTGCCCGTCCACTCCCCGAGAGCCCGCGCCCCCGCGCGTCCGCGTCACCACGCCCACCCCGCCTCCAGCCCCCGCCCCATCACCCACACGAACCCCGCCCCATCACCACACAAACCCCCGCCTTGTAGGGTCCCCACAAACAATCCGGGCCCACTACGCCGGGATATGACGCATTATGGCTCGATGCCACAAAACCGGGTTAGGCTCCGAACAGATTCGAAGGAGCCAGTGCATCAATGAACATTCCCCCTGCCGCCGCCGACGGCGTTGAAACTCCGGGCAGCATCAAGCCGCTGACGAAGGTCCTGGTCGCCAACCGCGGCGAGATCGCCGTCCGGGTGATCCGGGCCGCCCGTGACGAGGGCGTTGCCGCGGTCGCCGTCTACGCCGAACCGGACCGCGATGCCCTGCACGTCCGCCTCGCCGACGAGGCCTACGCCCTGGGCGGGGAAACCGCCGCGGACTCGTACCTGGACATGGACAAGCTGCTCGACGCCGCGGCCCGCTCGGGCGCGGACGCGATCCACCCCGGTTACGGCTTCCTGTCCGAAAACGCGGGCTTCGCCCGCCGGGTGCTCGACGCCGGCCTGACCTGGATCGGTCCCTCCCCCGAGGCCATCGCGGCACTCGGTGACAAGGTGCAGGCCCGGCACATCGCAGCCAAGGTGGGCGCCCCTCTGGTGCCCGGCACCGCCGATCCGGCCTCCTCCGCCCGGGAGGTCATCGACTTCGCCTCCGAGCACGGCCTGCCGGTGGCGATCAAGGCCGCGTTCGGCGGCGGCGGCCGCGGCATCAAGGTCGCCCGCACGCTCGACGAGATTCCGGACCTCTACGAATCGGCGGTCCGCGAGGCGACGGCCGCGTTCGGCCGCGGCGAGTGCTTCATTGAACGCTTCCTCGACGCCCCCCGGCACGTGGAAACCCAGTGCCTGGCCGACGCGCACGGCAACGTCGTCGTGGTCTCCACCCGTGACTGCTCCCTGCAGCGGCGCAACCAGAAGCTCGTGGAGGAGGCCCCGGCCCCCTTCCTCTCGGACGAGCAGAATGCCCGGCTCTACGAGGCGTCCAAGGCCATCCTGCGCGAGGCGGGCTACCAGGGCGCGGGCACCTGCGAGTTCCTGGTCGGCCGCGACGGCACCATCTCCTTCCTGGAGGTGAACACCCGGCTGCAGGTCGAGCACCCGGTGTCCGAGGAGGTCACCGGGCTGGACCTGGTCCGCGAGCAGTTCCGGCTGGCCCGCGGCGAGAAGCTCGGCTACGGCGACCCGGAGATCCGCGGGCACAGCATCGAGTTCCGGATCAACGGCGAGGACCCGGGCCGCAACTTCCTGCCCGCCCCCGGCACCGTGCGCACCCTGCGCCTGCCCTCCGGCCCCGGCGTCCGCGTGGACACCGGCATCGAGGCCGGCGAAACGGTGTCCGGCGCCTTCGATTCGATGCTCGCCAAGCTCATCGTCACCGGTGCCACCCGCGCCCAGGCCATCGAGCGGGCCCGCCGGGCCGTGGCGGAGATGGAAATCAGCGGCATGCCCACCGTGCTGCCCTTCCACGCCGCGGTACTGCGGGAACCGGATTTTGTGCCGGCCGAAGGCCCCTTCCGTGTGCACACCCGCTGGATCGAGACCGAGTTCCGCAACGACCTGCCGGCCTGGATCGGGGACCGGGCCGCCGACGACGCCGACGACGAGGCCCGCCGCCGAGTGACGGTGGAGGTGGGCGGCAAGCGCCTCGAGGTCGTGCTGCCCGAGGCGCTCGGCGGCGCCAAGCCGGCCAACGGCAACGGCAACGGCCGGTCCCGCAAGGCCGGACGGGCCCGCACCGCTGCGGCTGCCGCCTCGGGTGATGAGCTCACCTCCCCGATGCAGGGCACCATTGTGAAGGTCGCCGTCCAGGAGGGCGCCGTAGTCGCCGAGGGCGACCTGGTGGTCGTACTGGAAGCCATGAAGATGGAGCAGCCGCTCACCGCCCACAAGGCCGGCACCATCACCGGCCTCTCCGCCGTTGCCGGCGCCACCGTCCCGGCGGGCGCAATCATCGCAAGCATCCTCGACCAGCCGTAGCCTGGCCGGCGAGGGCCCGACGGCGGTGCGAGCCGCCGTCGGGCCCGCCCTGGCACAGCAGAAGGACCAGGCCCCGTGCGGGACCTGGTCCTTCTGCTTTGCCGGGCGGCGGGTAACTGACCCCTAGCCGGCGTGGTTTTCGTAGTCGACGTCCTTGGTTTCCTTGGTGAGGAACAGGGCGATCAGGGTGAGCACCGCCATCGAGCTCAGGTACACACCGACCAGCCAGGTGCTGCCGTTGGCGGCCTGCCACAGCGCGACCGCAATGAACGGCGCCACGGCGGCACCGAGGATCGAGGAGACGTTGTACGCGATGGCCGAGCCGGTGTAGCGCACGTTGGTCGGGAACAGTTCGGGGAGGATGGCGCCCATGGGCCCGAAGGTCAGGCCCATCAGGGTGAAGCCGAGGATCAGCACGGCCATGGTGCCCACGAAGCCGCCACCGAACAGCGGGTCCATCAGGAAGCCGAAGATGAAGATTCCCACGGTGACCACGAGCAGGGTCTTGCGGCGGCCGAACTTCTCGGCCAGCGGGCCGGCGACCATGGTGAAGATGCCGAAGAACACGACGCCGACGATCAGCATGATCAGGAAGTCGTTGCGGGTGTAGCCCAGGCCTTCGGCGAAGGTGGAGGGGTCGAAGGTCTTCCCGGCGGCTTCGGCTGCGGCGCGGGCGTCCGCCTCGGACTTGGCGGCGGTGCCGTAGGTCAGGGAGAAGGTGGTCATCAGGTAGAACAGCACGTAGGTGGCCAGCATGATGAACGTGCCGGCGATCATGGCGCGCCAGCTGGTGCGGAACACGGTGCCCAGGGGCAGCTTGGCGACCTTGCCGGTGTCCACGGCCTTCTGGAAGGCGGGGGTCTCCACGAGCTTCATGCGGACGTACAGGCCGATGATGACCATCACGGCGCTGGCCAGGAACGGAATGCGCCAGCCCCAGGACATGAACTGATCGTTGGTCAGGTTGAAGCTGAGGATCAGGAACAGGCCGTTGGCCAGGATGAAGCCGATCGGGGCGCCCAGCTGCGGGAAGGTGCCATAGATCGCGCGCTTGTTGGCCGGGGCGTTCTCAGTGGCCAGCAGGGCCGCGCCGGACCATTCACCGCCGAGGGCCAGGCCCTGGGCGAAGCGCATGACCACCAGCAGGGCCGGTGCCAGGATCGCCCAGCCCGGAACCAGGGCGGTGGGCAGGCAGCCGATGAGGAAGGTGGCGATGCCCATGGTCAGCAGCGAGGCAACCAGGGTGCCCTTGCGGCCGTTCTTGTCGCCGAAGTGGCCGAAGACGATCGAGCCCAGCGGACGGGCAATGAACGCGACGCCGAAGACGGCGAAGGAGGCCAGCTGGGCGACGATGCCCTCCTGGCTCGGGAAGAACAGCGCGGGGAAGACGAGCACGGCCGCGGTGGCATAGATGTAGAAGTCGTAGAACTCAATCGAGGTGCCGACGAGGCTGGCGATGAGGACCCTGCCGCGCGGGTTGGCTGGTGCTGGTGCGGCTGTGGAGCCGGACGATGTTGTTGTCATGGCGGTCTTCCCAGTGAGAGTGCGGGTTCGAACAGGACATCATCGTAAAACCGGCAGTCCAACATACGGACATATGTCCATATAATGAGATACGGCCCCGAAACATTTGAGTTTTCCCGCCCAAATTGGGACGCCGGAGCGGCCCGAACGTACCCGGTCGGCACCGGACGGCATCCTGCCAGCAGGGGCTTAACCGCCGAACCGCCGACGGCGTCCGCTCCCCTGAAGAGGAGGAGCGGGACGCCGTCGGGGGCCGCTCTTGCCTTAGACCCGAGATGCCGGTGGCGTCGGGGCCCCCCACACCTCGGCGTATTCGGTCTCGTATCTGGGCCACACCTTCTTAAGGCCATCGTCTACTGAATGGATGCAGTCGGCGATGGGCGGTGAAAGCACGAAATCGTGCGGAATCACGCGACCTGCACTGTCCCTGCGTTGCTCCGGATCGAGGAAGCGCAATGCCACCCGAGCACCCACGCGGCGAAAGACCTCTGGTTCCTCCTCCAACCCCCCGAAAATGTCCTCGTACGTCAGCAGCGGATCACCAAGTCCTCCCGCACGCAGGAAGCGGAACCCCCATGTCCGTCCACGGGTGGCCCAGATGACACTCATCTCTGGCTCCTCAGCAAGACTCCCGCTTCCTCGCCCTTTTCCAAGTCCATGCGAAAACGGGTAAGAGTGGCAGTCAGCAGGTTTTGTTTGGCCACGGCTTCTGAGTTCACTTCCCGCAGGCGATCTCCCGCTAGTCGAAGAGCAGCTTCTACGGCGTCCTTTGACACCAAGCCTCCTACGAGCCGGAGGACGGGATTGGCTCCGAACGGTAGCTTCGCAAACTTGTTGACAAGCGCTCCGGCCACAAGGCTAGCCCCCATGCCCACCAAGTTTTCGGCAACCCGCTTCGGGAGTTGTTTGGCTTTAACCCACCGAAGGTGGCGTTCGAAAGGAACGATTGCCGCCAGAGGAAGAACTAGTTCCAGACCCACGCTCCTTGCAACGTCAATCTTGTTGGCACTAAATTCTGCGGAAGAAATCAGGAGAAAATCTTCGCCTACGGCAAGTGCACTGCTGCCCTCCACCATGCCAGCGAGCACCTCTTGAAGCTGGCTGATGTTCTCGCCGGCTTTTTCTATCATGAGGTCGCGAAAACCAACCACGTCCAAGTCGGGCAGCAGGTCTGCCTTAGAGAGGGCAAGGAACCAGACCCGGGGGAACTCAACGAGGGGCTTCCCGTCTTCCAAGAGCTCATCTTTAAGCGAAAGAAGTCCATTGCCGAAGCTCGTAAGAAGGGACTTAAGATACCTTTCCTCTTCACCCGCGTGATCCAAAATCTTCTGAGCGTCCACCAGGAGAAAGGCCACGTCGGAAGTGAGTAGGGACCTAAAAGTATCGATGCGTCGTCGAGCTTCCTCGACCCCGCCGACATCTTGATTGAACCATTCGCCGGGATAGTCGTGCCAAACTAGTCGCAGTGCGTCAAAGGGCCGGGACTTGGCTGCTTTAGCATCTGCACTGTCCTTGAGCTTAGCGGTGAATGCGTAGGGGGTCCCAGCGAACCTGGTCATGGCTGGAACCTGCGCCGTGTTTCGCATTTTTAGGTAGTTGCTGTGAAGGCGAGTTCCTTGGCCAAGATTATCTGCCAGAAGATCATACAGACTCTTATGCGGATACTGAGGTTCCTGCGCAGCCCCGTAAAAGGACGAAATCATGACTGTCTTGCCGCTGCCGCTTTCACCGAAGACGGCGATGTGTTGCTCCAGCGCTCTGCTTAGTTCCATAGCAGCACCCTATACGCGCCCGATGGCCTTTTCGTTTCAGCACCGAAACGGAGGGCATCAAAACGCCGACGGCGCCCGCTCCCCGGAAGAGGAAAGCGGACGCCGTCGGGCATCGCAGGAGAAAAGGGCTACATATGCACGTGAAGCCGCCGTGCCGCCTCCGAGATCGATCCCGTCAGCGACGGGTAGACGGTGAACGTGTTCGCCACGTCGTCCACGTGCAGCTTGTGCGTGACAGCCATGGCGATCGGGAAGATCAGCTCGGACGCGCGCGGGCCGACGACGACGCCGCCGATCACGGTGCCGGAGCCCTTGCGGGAGATGATCTTCACGAACCCCTCGGTCACGTCCATCATCTTGGCGCGCGGGTTGGTGTGCAGGGAGAGCTTGATGACGTCGCCCTGATAGCGGCCGGCGGCAATGTCCTGCTCGGAGACGCCTACGGAGGCGATTTCCGGAGAGGTGAAGATGTTGGAGGCCACCTGCTTCAGGCGCAGCGGCTTCACGCCGTCGCCCATCAGGTGCGCGACGGCGATCCGTCCCTGCATGGCGGCCACCGAGGCAAGGTTGAACACGCCGGTGCAGTCGCCGGCGGCGTAGACGTTCGGCGCGGTGGTGCGCGAGACGCCGTCAACCTTGATCTGGCCGCGCTCGTCCAGCTGCACGCCGGCCTCCTCGAGGCCGATGCCGGCCGTGTTCGGGATGGCGCCGACGGCGACGAGGCAGTGGCTGCCCTCCACGGTGCGCCCGTCGGAGAGGGTGACCAGCACGCCGTCGCCGGTGTTCACCACCGAGTCGGCGCGGGAACGGTTCAGGACGGTCATGCCGCGGGCCTGGAAGACGTCCTCCAGCACGACGGCGGCGTCGGCGTCCTCGCCGGGCAGCACGCGGTCGCGGCTGGAAATCAGCGTGACCTTGGTGCCGAGGCCGTTGTAGGCGGAGGCGAACTCGGCGCCGGTCACGCCGGAGCCGATGACGATCAGGTGCTCGGGCACCTCGGTCAGGTTGTAGATCTGCTTCCAGTTGAAGATGCGTTCGCCGTCCGGCTTGGAGCTCTCCAGCTCGCGCGGGTTGGCGCCGGTGGAGATCAGCAGCGCATCGGCTTCGACGGTTTCGGTGCCGTTCTCGGTGACCGCCTCGATGGTGCGGTGGTCCAGCAGCCGGCCCTCACCGATGATCACCTTCGCGCCCATCCGCTCCAGGGTGCGGCGGATGTCGTTGGACTGTTCCTTGGCCAGGGCCAGCAGGCGGGCGTTGACCACCTTCAGGTCGGCGACGACGGGCGAACCGTCGGCCAGCTCCACACCGAGGTTGTGGGCGGCGACCAGGCGGGTCATGATGTCGGCGCTGGCAATGAGCGTCTTGGAGGGAACGACGTCGGTCAGCACCGCGGAGCCACCGAGCCCGTTGCGCTCGACGACCGTCACCTCGGCACCGAGTGAGGCGGCGACCATGGCGGCTTCGTAGCCGCCGGGGCCTCCGCCGAGGATCGCGAGTTTGCGGGCAGTAAAGTCAAGATGGCTGGTCACAGCATCCCATTCTGTCCCATCCGTCGACAGCGCTCAAACAGTGCGCGGTGGAACCTTGCCCGCCGGCCCCGCGCCCGGCTTTAGCCAGCAGCGCCGGGGGGCGGTAAGTTGGTGCCGTGACCAACGATCCCTTTGAACTGGCCCGGCAGGCCGCAGCACACATTGCGGCAGAGACCGGCGTGGAACAGCATGATCTTGCCCTGGTGCTCGGCAGCGGATGGGGTGAGGCGGCGGAGCTGATCGGCGAGACGACCGCCACCCTCCCGGCCGACACCATTCCCGGCTTTACCGCTCCCGCGGTGGCCGGCCATGTGGGCACCATCCGATCCATCCGCACCCCCGATGGCAAGAACGCCCTGGTGCTGGGGGCGCGCACCCACTACTACGAGGGCCGCGGCGTGCGCGCGGTCGTGCACGGGGTCCGCACCGCGGCGGCCGCGGGCGCCAGGACCATGGTCCTGACCAACGGCTGTGGCGGGCTGAACCCGGCCTGGGCGCCGGGCACTCCGGTGCTGATCAGCGACCACATCAACCTGACCGCCGCCTCCCCGCTCGAGGGCGCCACGTTCGTGGACCTCACCGATCTGTACTCCTCCCGGCTGCGCGGCATTGCCCGCGAGGTGGATCCGAGCCTGGACGAGGGCGTCTACGCCCAGTTCACCGGCCCCCACTATGAGACTCCGGCGGAGGTCCGCTACGCCAAGACCATCGGCGCCGACCTGGTGGGCATGTCCACCGCACTGGAGGCCATCGCTGCCCGGCACGCCGGGATGGAAGTGTTCGGCATCTCCCTGGTGACCAATCTGGCGGCCGGCATCAGCCCGGTGCCGCTGAGCCACCAGGAGGTCATCGAGGCCGGCCAGGCCGCCGGCCCCCGGATCTCCAAGCTGCTGGCCGAGATCATCGGACGCATCTAGACTGCGTCGGCGCGGAGCTTCGGCTCCGCGCCTTCCCTTTTGCCGCCGCAACCCACCCAGAAGCCAAGGAACATGAGCCTCACCCCCACCGCACTGCACGACCTGGCCTCCGCCGCCCGGACCTGGGCCCGGGAGGACCCGGACCCGGAGACGGCCCGCGAGCTGCGCGACCTCCTCGCCGGGCTCGACGGCGGTGAAGCGGAAGCCGCCGACGCGGCCCGCGAGCTGGCTGACCGCTTCTCCGGCACCCTGGAGTTCGGCACCGCCGGGCTGCGTGCCGCCCTGGGCGCAGGACCGATGCGGATGAACCGCGCCGTCGTCCGCCGCACCGCGGACGGGCTCGCCAGCTTCCTGCTCGATGCCTCCGCAGGCCGCTGGCAGCCCAGCGCGGTAATCGGCTACGACGGGCGCCGAAAGTCCATCGACTTCGCCGAGGAGACCGCTGCGGTGTTCACTGCCGCCGGCATCGAGACCCTGGTGCTGCCGTGCATGCTGCCCACCCCCGTGCTCGCCTACGCGGTCCGTGCCCTCGGCGCCGACGCCGGCGTCATGGTCACCGCCAGCCACAACCCGGCCGCGGACAACGGCTACAAGGTGTATCTGGGCGGACATACCGTCAAGGGCCCCGGCCAAGGCGCGCAGATCGTGGCTCCCTACGACGCGGAGATCGCCGCCCGGATCGACTATGGGAAGCCCCTGTCCAGCATCGACGTCGCCCCCGAGGGGTGGGCGGAGGTCTCGGAGTCGCTGGTGGCCGACTACATCAACGCCATCACCCGCCTGGCCAGCCTCAAGGGCTACCCGAGCCGTGACCTGGCGATTGTGCACACGGCGATGCACGGCGTCGGCGGCGAGACCATGGTCTCGGTGCTGCGCGACGCCGGGTTCGGCCCGGTGATTCCGGTGGCCGAGCAGTCCCGCCCGGATCCGGATTTCCCCACCGTCGCCTTCCCCAATCCGGAGGAGGCCGGCGCGCTGGACCTCGCGCTCGCCCTGGCCCGGGAGCGCGACGCGGACCTTGTGCTTGCCAATGATCCCGACGCCGATCGCGCCGCCGTCGCCGCCAAGGACCCGGCGACCGGGGAATGGCGGATGCTGCGCGGCGACGAGGTCGGAGCCCTGCTGGGAGCCCACCTCGCCCGGCGCATCAAGTCCGGGCACGTGAAGTTCCGGGGCAAGGCCGCCAATGAGCCGGTGGTGTTCGCCAACTCCATCGTCTCCTCCCGGCTGCTCGCCCGGATCGCCGACGCCGCCGGCTTCCGGCACGAAGAGACCCTCACCGGCTTCAAGTGGATCTCCCGGGTACCAGGGCTGACCTTCGGCTACGAGGAGGCGCTGGGTTACTGCGTCGCCCCGCACCTGGTCCGCGACAAGGACGGCATCTCCGCCGGGCTGCTGATCGCCGAGCTCGCCGCCACGCTGAAGGCGGAGGGCCGCACGCTGTTCGACGAGCTGGACGCCCTGGCCCTGGCCCATGGCCTGCACGCCAGCGACCAGCTCTCGGTGCGGGTGGACAACCTTGCGCTGCTGGGTGAGATGATGGCCACCCTGCGGCAGCAACCGCCCGCGGCGTTCGCCGGCTCTCCCGTGCGCTCCGCCGTCGACCTGGCCGAAGGCAGCGCCGCGTTGCCGCCGACGGACGGCCTGCTGTACCTGACCGAAGACGACACCCGGGTGATCATCCGACCCAGCGGCACCGAGCCGAAGCTCAAGTGCTATCTCGAGGTCATCAGGCCGGTCAGTGGCCCGCAGGCGCTGCCGGCTGCCCGCGCCGCCGCCCGCGAACAGCTGGACGCCGTGCTGGCCGATGTACGGGCGTCACTCGGCCTCTGATCGTCCACGCTCCTCCCCCGGCCCCTCCGCAGGGTACGCTCCGCTCAGCATAATGACGGCGCACGGCCGGGCTCTGCCACCTGCAGCTGCCGGCACGTCCGCACCAGATCCAAGGACGTGCTGGCATGCTCAAGGAACAGGACCCGGTGGATATGACAGGCGACGGCGAAACGCAGCTGCGCGGCGCCGCCCGCCGCCATGTCGGGCGGCGTGATCAGGCACAGGCACGGCCCGGGTCTGCCAGCCGCGGCCGCGGCTGGGCTTCCGTGCTGCTGGTTCCCTACATCCTGGCCCTTGCCATGGTTGCCCTGTGGCCGGGTCCCGTGGATGGCGGGTTTGCCGGCCCGCTGGCCCGGGTCCTGGCCGCCCTGCAGGAGCGCGGTGCGCCGGCCTGGATTGACTACGGCTTGGTGGAGGCGGCGGCGAACATCGCCCTATTCGTCCCGATGGGCCTGCTGGGCGCCGTCTGGCTCGGCAGGCGATGGGCGTGGAGCGCTGCGCTCTGGGGCGCCTGCGGGTCAGCCGGCATCGAGCTGGCGCAGGAAATGCTGCTCCCCGCCCGGCACGGCACCTTACAGGATGTGCTGGCCAACTCGTTGGGCGCCTGCCTGGGTGCCGTGCTTGTCTGGGCGTGGCAGTCCCGGGAGGCGCCGCCCTCGGACCGGCAGTTGAGGGGCTGAGCCCCTGGTCCGCGGGGCGTGCCTGTTGCGGCCGGTTGTTCAGGGGCGGGCTGCCGGCTTCATGGGCAGCCGGGCGCCGCTGCGCAGCAGCTCTGTGGCCGCTTCGGCGCTGAGGGGCCGGCTGAAGTAATACCCCTGCCCGCTGCAGCACTCCATGCGCTGAAGCTGCCGGGCCTGTTCCGTGGTCTCCACGCCTTCGAAGACCGCATCCATGCCGGCGGCCCGGATCAGCCCGTGCACAGCGGATACGAACTCCAGCTGCTGCTCATCCTCCGCGATGTCCTTGATCAGTGCACGGTCCACCTTGACGGTCGAGGCCGGGAGCCGGCGCAGGTAACTGATCGACGAGTAGCCGGTGCCGAAGTCGTCGATTTCGATCCGTACGCCCAGGGCATTCAGGGCCTTCAGGCTGTAGGTCTCGACGTCGCCGCCGGACACGAATGCGCTCTCGGTGATTTCCAGGATCAGGTTTTCCGGCGTTGCCCCGCAACGGCGCAGCGCCAGGCGGACCGTGTCCACCAGGTCGATGCGCTGCAGTTCCATGGCCGACAGGTTTACCCGCAGGCTGAACTCGGCACCCACCGCACCGTCCGCCAGCCATTGGCCCAGCTGTTGCAGCGCCGTCTGGAGCACCCAGGCGCCGACGTCGGCGATCACGCCGCTCTCCTCGGCCACCGGAATGAACTCCCCCGGCGGGAGAAGCCCGCGGGTCGGATGGTTCCAGCGCACCAGCGCCTCGACGCCCTGCACCTGCCCGGAGGTCAGGGACACCACCGGCTGATACTCGAGGAAAAGCTCGCCGCGCGTCACGGCGTGACGCAGTTCGGCGGAGGTCTGACGGCGCAGCTGCCGCGCGTAGAGCATCACGGGTTCGAACACGGCGATTCGGCCCCGGCCCTGTTCCTTGGCGGAGTACATGGCGACGTCGGCGCGGAGCATGATGTCCTCGGCCTGCTCGCCTTCACGCGCCACATGGACGCCGATGCTGGCCCGCGGCCAGACGTCCAGTTCCTCCAGCCGGATGACGCTGCTGAACGCCTGCTGTATGTCCTCAGCGACGGACAAGGCGGATCGCGTGTCCGTATTCGGCAGCAGGACGGCGAATTCGTCACCGCCCAGGCGGGCTACCGCTGCCTTCCTGGGAACGGCGGACACGACTCTCTCCGCTACCTTTATCAGCACTCGATCACCTATCAGGTGTCCGAAGCTGTCGTTGATTTCCTTGAACGCGTCGAGGTCCAGCATCAGGACACCGGGACGCCCCGCCGCGCCGTCAAGCTCGTGCAGAAGGATCCGGGTGAGGGCCACGCGGTTGGCTGTTCCGGTCAGGGCGTCGGTGAGCGCCATCCGCTCCATCTCGACATGGGCGGCTTGAAGCTCCGCCGTTCGCGCCTCCACCCGCTGCTCAAAGTCCGTATACACGGAATTGAGTTCCTCGGCGAGCAGGTTAATTCCGGTGATGACAGCGTCCACCTGGTCACGGGCTCGGGACCGGGGAATAGGTGTGGCGAGGTCGCCGGAAGCGATACGGACGATGCCCTCGATCACCTGAGTGAGGCGTGCGTCAGCCTCTTTATTGCTGCTGGCCAGTCTTCCGCTGGGGGCCCTGCTGCTCACTCGGGTTGTTCCTCCAACCAATCGCGGGCTCTGGTCTCAGATGAGAAATAGCGGGTGGGAAAAGGCGGCTTGACCCCGCCGCCCAACAGGAACGTCGCGATCACCTTGTCCACAGGACCTGCCCCCAGGACAGCAACGGCAGCGAGGTTGGGAACCTTACCGAACACGTTGCGGGCTTCCCTGCTGATTGATTCCACTCCGGCCAGTCCGAGCAGGACACGCACGTGGCGGTCTCCGGTCAAACGGACAACGTGGGCCGCCGCTGCCGCGGCAATATCGCCCGTAATCGGCCGCCCTGGCGGCAGATCCAGACGCACGACGCCGTCCTCCTGCAGCTCGACAAGGATTCGGGCTTTTTCGTCAGCCCACGCCTCGGCCCGCGATTCGTAGGGGCCCGTTCTCACGGTCCGCCCTGTCATCGGGAGACCGCAGATAGGGCTTCCGCCTTGCCGCCGGCCTTGTCCTTTACGGCCGTCTCTTTCCTGTACACGTCCACCCCCAGTTTCCGTGCCGAGCGTCGTCTCCCCCTCAGGGGGAGGTCCTATGCGTGATACGACCGAGCGGGTCGAACATCAGCAGCGGACAGATGATTATGCATGTTCTTTTACAAAACTGTCAATGAGTTCCTCTGACTTCAGCCGCCGGGCCTCCGCGCCCGTTTGGCCGAAAAGTCCCGCCGCCGTTTTCGCACAGTCAATGGCCGCCGGCAGGTCTCCGGCCTTCGCGGCCGCCAGCGCCCGCATGTACCAGGTCTCCCCTATTGCGAAGACAGGCACAGAGAGGTCTCGGGCCAGCAACTCATCAAGGCGCGCCATGGCCTTTTCCGGTTGCCCTGCCAGGATTTCCCAATGTGCTCGCAGAAGAGCAACCTCAAAAACGTCTCGGGGGTTTCCCCCGGTTACTGAAATCGCCACCTCCGCCCGCTCTATGCAATCGAGGGTGTCATCGTTCACGAGGCCAACCATTAGCCGCATGTGAGCCGATCCCTTATTGAACAGAGCCCAGCCACCAACGTCGCGCTGGGACGACAGGTTCTCTGCGGCCAGGTTATGGAAACGCACGGCATCGTCATGCCTGCCAATCATGAAGGCTACGTTGCCAATCGTCCAGTACGACTTGCCCAGTATCACCGCGTCCGAGGTGCCGGATATCAATGAGGCCAGCTCCTGGGCGGAGACCCATGCTTCTTCCAGCTCCCCGCTTTCGGCGAGAGCGGCTATGAGGACCCAGTGCAGATCCACAGAGGCGGGCAACCCGTTTGCCACCTTCGATGCCTTCTCGATGGTGCTCCTGGAGTGCTCCACTGCTTCTTCGATACGCCCCAGGCCGTGCAGGGCCACGATCTTGAGTTTTTGACCTTGAAGCAGCAACAAAGGATCAGCCCTGCCCGGCAGTGAATCCAACCGGTGTGATGTCGCAATGGCGTCTTCGTAGTCCCCTGCATCTATCTGGCTCTGCGCACACAAAACCAACATCCGGGCAGCACTGTCCGCCGCGCCTGCCTCCACCGCCGCAGTTGCACCAGCCAAAGCCGTGGCTATGGCCGCACCGTACTCCCGACGCTCCCAGAACTGCGTAGCTTGGAATTCCATTGCCACGTAGTCATCTTGGTTTCCCAACGGCCACCGGTTCTTTCTCGTTCGTCTCTTCGAGTCTGCATTCTGCCATCGGTCGGACCCCGGCCGGGAACGTTACGAAACCCGCATAAAAGGTGCATGATGGCGCCGGCTCTCCAATCTATCAAGCCGCCCCGTGGTGACGTATGATTCCTTCGTCAGATGCACCGTCTGCGGAGAGAGAATGGGGAAATAACATGAAGAAAAAACTGGGGGCCTCCCTCCTGTTGGCCGCGACGATCGCTTTGTTCGGCGCAGCACCGGCATCGGCCGCGTCCAACATCAGCGACGGCACCGTCGTTAAGCCGCTGGTCAGCTACTGGCCGCACTAAGTTTGGCCGCCCGTGGCCGTGGACGAAATGTTCCACGGCCACCTGGGTGCCCTCTCTGCAGAAGAGCCGGCGGCGCCGCGAGCCCCCACGTTCCCCCACCGCCCCTGTGGCAAAATGGAAGCCATGACTGAGCTCGCCTCCTACATTGACCACACCCTCCTCAAGCCCGAGGCCAGCCGGGAAGACATCCTCAAGGTCTGCTCCGAAGCCATGGAGTACAACTTCAAGTCCGTCTGCGTGAACCCGATCTGGGTCAGCACCGTCCACAACGAGCTCAAGGGCAGCGGCGTGCTCACCTGCTCGGTCATCGGCTTTCCGCTGGGGGCCACCACCACGGAGGTCAAGGCCTTCGAAGCCCAGGGCGCGGTGGCCGACGGCGCGGACGAGATCGACATGGTGATCGACATTGCCGCAGCCCGTCGGGGCGACCGCGAGGCGCTGGTCCGCGACATCGCCGGCGTAGCCGCCGTCGTGCACGACGGCGGGGCGATCCTCAAGGTGATCATCGAAACCTCCCTGCTCACCGACGAGCAGAAGGTGCTGGCCTGCGAGGCAGCGGTGGAAGCCGGGGCAGACTTCGTCAAGACCTCCACCGGCTTCAACGGCGGCGGAGCCACCGCGGAGGACGTGGCCCTGATGCGCGCAGCCGTCGGCCCGGCCATGGGCGTGAAGGCCTCCGGCGGCGTCCGGAACGCCGAAGATGCCCGTGCGATGATCGAGGCGGGCGCCACCCGAATTGGCGCCAGCTCGGGAATCGCTATTGTTAACGGTGGTAATGCCGCCTCTGGCTACTGAGCCACACGGCTGCTGAAGAACTTTCGAAACGGAGAACACCATGGCAGGCACCCGCGCCAAGGAACCCACCCACTCGGGCGAAGGCCACCTGGCCAGCAACCTGATCACCTTCATCCTGATGTTCGCCCTCTTCCTGGTCGGCATCTACACCCTGACCTGGCTGGACTTTGACAACATCTGGCCTCTGGGCACCTGCCTGGCCGCCTTCACCCTGGCCTACTTCGTGCCGATGTTCATGGGCCGCTCCGACAGCGCCCGTGAACTGGCCGAGGGCCGTCCGGGCGACGAAGGCCGGTAATACCCTTACGCAGCATCAAACCAGGAGGGGCACCCGCATCGGGTGCCCCTCCTGCGTGTCTTCAGGGCGTCGTCGGCGCGGGGCAGGTAGCCCCGCGGCGAGGTAAACGAGTAGTGGGCCCGCAGCGGGCACGTGACAACTACTCTTAAACCTCCCCCGGGCCGGTTCCTACAGTCACGCACATGAGCACAACCATGACCCGCAGGGACCTGCGCCTCGAGCGCCGCCGCCGCCGCCGTGTAAACCAGATCGGGTACGGCGTGGTGGTGGCCGTCCTCGCCGCCGTCGCGGTGGCCTTCGCCGTCACCCTGGCCGCGGGCTGACGCCTATGCGCCGGCCTTGACCGGCTGTTCCAGGAAGATCGCCTCCACCACCTGGCGCGCCCACGCCAGGATTTCGGCGTCCACCAGGTCCCGTCCGCCGATCCGGGCGGTCTTTGGCTTGGGCACCAGCACGGCGTCGAGCGCGGGCTTCACCTGCGCGCCCGGGTACATGCGCTGCAGGCGCATCACCCGCGACTCGGGCAGGCTGGAGGCCGGGGCGAACTTGATGAAGTTGCCTTGGACGGCCACATCGGTCAGCCCGGCGCTGCGGGCCAGCACCCGGAACCGTGCGACCTCGATCAGGTTCAGCACGGCCTGCGGCGGGGTGCCGTAGCGGTCGGTGAGCTCCGCGAGCACCTCGTCGATGGCCTCGTTGGTCAGCGCGGCGGCCAGCTTCCGGTAGGCCTCCAGCCGCAGCCGCTCCCCGGGAACATACTCATGCGGCAGGTGCGCGTTGACCGGGAGCTCTATCTTCATCTCGGCCGCCTTCTGCTCGGCCTCGCCGCGGAAGTCCGCCACGGCCTCCCCGACCAGCCGGATGTACAGGTCGAAGCCCACGCCGGCGATGTGGCCGGACTGCTCCCCGCCGAGCAGGTTGCCGGCGCCGCGGATTTCCAGGTCCTTCATCGCCAGCTGCATGCCCGCACCGAGCTCGTTGTGCGCGGCCACGGCCTTCAGCCGCTCCAGCGCCACCTCACCCAGCGGTTTCTCCGCCGGGTAGAGGAAGTACGCGTACGCCCGCTCCCGTCCGCGGCCCACCCGCCCGCGCAGCTGGTGCAGCTGGGACAGGCCGAAGTTGTCCGCCCGGTCCACGATCAGGGTGTTGGCGTTGGAGATGTCCAGGCCGGTTTCAATGATGGTGGTGCAGACCAGGACGTCGAACTTCTTTTCCCAGAAGTCCACGATGATCTGTTCCAGGCGCGCCTCGCTCATCTGGCCGTGCGCGACGGCGACCCGCGCCTCCGGCACCAGCTGCTGGAGGTGGGAGGCGATCCGCTCGATCGAGGACACCCGGTTGTGCACGAAGAACACCTGGCCTTCGCGCATCAGCTCGCGGCGGATGGCCGCCGAGGCCTGCTTGTCCGTGTACGGGCCCACATAGGTGAGCACCGGGTGGCGCTCTTCCGGCGGGGTGGCCAGCGTGGACGTCTCGCGGATCCCGGTCAGCGACATCTCGAGGGTGCGCGGAATCGGGGTGGCACTCATCGCCAGCACGTCCACGTTGGTGCGCATCTTTTTCAGCGCCTCCTTGTGTTCTACGCCGAAGCGCTGCTCCTCGTCCACGATGACCAGGCCGAGGTCCTTGAACTGGATCTCCTGGCTGAGCAGCCGGTGGGTGCCGATCACCACGTCGACGGAGCCGTTGCGGATCCCCTCGGTGACTTCCTTGGCCTCCTTGGCGGTCTGGAAGCGGGACAGGGACTGCACCCGGACCGGGAAGCCGGAGAACCGCTCGGTGAAGGTCTCCATGTGCTGCTGGGCCAGCAGCGTGGTCGGCACCAGCACCGCCACCTGCTTGCCGTCCTGCACGGCCTTGAACGCGGCGCGCACGGCAATCTCCGTCTTGCCGTAGCCGACGTCGCCGGAGACCAGCCGGTCCATCGGGACCTCGCGCTCCATGTCGGCCTTGACCTCGTTGATCGTGGTCAGCTGGTCGGGGGTCTCCACGTAGGGGAAGGCCTCCTCCAGCTCGCGCTGCCAGGGGGTGTCCGGCCCGAAGGCGTGCCCGCGGGAGGCCATCCGCGCTGAGTACAGCCGGATCAGCTCGCCGGCGATCTCCTTGACCGCCTTGCGTGCCCGGGACTTGGTCTTCGCCCAGTCCGAGCCGCCCATCTTGGACAGCACGGGCACGTCCCCGCCCACGTAGCGGGTGATCTGGTCCAGCTGGTCCGTGGGCACGAACAGCCGGTCCCCCGGCGCGCCGCGCTTGGCCGGCGCGTACTCCAGCACCAGGTACTCGCGCACGGTCTTGTTGGCGCCGGCGCCGGTGGCCCGCTGGATCAGCTCCTTGAACCTGCCGATGCCGTGCTGCTCGTGAACCACGAAGTCGCCCTCGCGCAGCTGCAGCGGGTCGACGGCGTTGCGCCGCCGGGAGGGCATCTTGCGCATGTCCCGGGTGGAGTAGGCGGTGGCCCGGCCGAGCAGGTCCGCCTCGGTGAGCAGCCCGGTCTTCAGCGAGTCGAAGACGAACCCCCGGCCGGCGCTGGCCGTGGTGATCTCAATGATCCCCGCCTGCGGGGCGGTCTCCAGGGAGTCCACCCGGGCGGCGGGCAGCTCGTGCTCGTGGAACAGTTCGGCCAGCCGGGCGGCCGGGCCGGGGCCCTCGGTCACCACCACGACCTTCCAGCCGTCCCGGACCCGGGTGCCGATGAAGTCCATCATTTCCTGCACGTCGCCCTGGTAGCCGCGCGGCTCCCGGGCGTTGATGGTCAGGGTGTCGATATCCAGGACGGTCTCCTCGTCCTGGTTCAGCGAGGTGACCGACCACCACGCGACGTCGTTGGCCAGCGCCGCGGAGCGGGTGTCCGTCAGGGACCGGAAGCCGGCCGATTCCAGCTCCGCGCTCACCTCGCCGGACAGATCCACCGGCGCCGCCCCGCCGTCGGACGCGGTGGCCCACGCGGCGGCCAGGAACTCGGCGTTGGTCTCCTCGAGGTCGTGGGCGCGGGAGCGTACCTTCTCCGGTTCGACGACGACGGCGATCGATCCGGGCGGCAGCTCGCCCATCAGCGGGACCATGCCGTCCACCAGCACCGGAGCCAGGGATTCCATACCCTCGACGGCGATGCCGCCGGCGATCTTTTCCAGCATGTCCGCTGCGGCCGGCATCTGCGGCTTGAGCTTGGCGGCGCGGCTCATCACGGCGGGAGTGATCAGCAGCTCACGGCACGGCGGGGCGTACAGCTCAGTGGGGTGGGTAACGTTCTCACCGGTCAGGGTGCGCTGGTCGGCGACGGCGAACCAGCGCATGGACTCCACTTCGTCGCCGAAGAAGTCGATGCGGATGGGATGGTCGTCGATCGGCGGGAAGACATCCAAGATGCCGCCGCGCACGGCGAACTCCCCGCGGTGCGTGACCATGTCCACCCGGGCGTAGGCAGCGGCGGAGAGGGCCTTGACCACGTCGTCGAAGCTCCGCTCCTCCCCTGTCTTCAGGGACACCGGTTCCAGGTCGCCCAGGCCGGCGACGAGCGGCTGGACGACGGCGCGCACCGGTGCGACCACGACCTTCACCGGCGTCGGGCCGGGGTGGGCGAGACGCCGCAGCACCGACAGCCGCCGGCCGACGGTGTCCGAGCGCGGGGAGAGCCGCTCGTGCGGCAGCGTTTCCCAGCTGGGGAACTCCTCGATGGCCTCGAGCGGCAGGTAGCTGCGCAGCGCGGCGGCCAGGTCTTCAGCCTCTCGGCCGGTGGCGGTGACCGCGAGCACGACGGGCGGGCGGGCGGCGTCGGAGGTGTCGGCGTCGGCCAGCCCGTCCACCATTTCCGCGACCAGGGCCGCACGCATCCCCTGCGGGGCGCTGATCTGCAGGTCCTCACTGCGCTGTTCCGGTGCACGGGCCGCCCCGGCGCGGACGCGGGCGTACGAGGGGTCCTCGGCGAGCGCGGCGCGAAGTCCGTTCAGGCTCATGGGGCAGGGGTCTCCTTCAGCTGCACGGCAAATACCCGAAGTCCGCACAGGCGGGCCCCGGGGCTTTTTGTTTTCCACCCTACCCCCGCGCCGGGACAGGTGCGGGCGGTACCGCTGAGAGCTGATTTTCGGCACGCGGGGCAGGGGGTTCAGCGGCGCAACCGGACGCCAGCGGAAGTCGGAGAAAACAGCGGGGAGGCCGCATCAGCGGCCTCCCCGCACCGGTTCATTGCCTCCGGCCGAGCCCGGGCGCAACGAACGGTCTTCAGCGGCGGCCCGGCCTCTCCGGGCCGCCGTCCGCCTGACTCAGCGCCGCCACAGGTGGCCCTGGCGTGCCGGCTGCTCGGCCGTGAACGACCGGGCAGAGGGTCCCGCCGGCTCCCCGGCGCGCAGGTCTGCGTCCGTCTGGGCGAAGGTCAGCGTGGCGTGGGCAACGGCGTCAGACATTTCATCGAGCACCTGCCGGTTGATGTTGCTCAGGTCATCACACGCCGAGTGGTAGCAGGGATCGTAGGACTCCCCTGCTGTGCCCCCGAACAGAGCGGCTTCCTCCGCCGTCTTCACGCCCTCCGCCCCGGTGAACAGCCCGCCGGCCGGAATGCCGTTGCTGATGAATCCGAAGTAGTCGGACCGGCCGTCGAACTCCGTGGGGGCCGTGGCCAGCCCCTGTTCGGCAAAGTACTCGGTGAACACGCCCTCGATCACGTCCGAGCCGGTGGGCCCGGCGGTCCCGAAGGCGTCGCCGTCGCCGTCGTACACAAACCGGACGAAGTTCGGGGAACCGACCATGTCGAAGTTCAGGTTCAGGAGCGTGTTGTCCAGCCCGGCCTGGTCCAGCTGGGAGACGTAGTAGTCGGAGCCGACCAGCCCGTCTTCCTCACCGCCCCAGAACGCAAAGCGCACCTGGTTCTCCAGTTTGAACTTGCTGCCGGAGCGCTGCAGCTGGATGGCGGTCTCCAGGATCGCCGCGCTGCCGCTGCCGTTGTCGTTGATGCCCGGCCCCTCGAGCACCGAATCGAGGTGGGCGCCGACGACGACCTGACGCCCGGGGTCTCCCTGCCGGGTGTCGGAAAGGATGTTGAAGGTGTCCACGGTGCGGATCGAGGCGTCAACGCTCAGGCGCAGCACGGCTCCAGGGGTGCCGGCCAGTTCCTCGCCCAGGGCGAAGGTGGCGCCGACGGCGGGAATCGCAGACAGTTCGCTGCCCAGGGTGCCGTTGACCAGGCCGGACCGGTCATCGCCGGGCGCATCGTTGCCTTGGTTGAAGACCACCGCGGCTGCGGCGCCCGCAGCTGCGGCGTTGGCGACCTTGGTGCCGAAGTCGCAGGTGCCGCGTTGCAGCAGGGCGATGCTGCCGGCCTGAAAGCCGGCGAAGTCGGTCGCCTCGCAGCCGCTGGTGCTGGCGCGGTTCCCGGCGAGATTGATGTCCACCGGCACGACGGCGGCGGTCACGTCCCCTGCGGCCGAGTAGGACATGGCGGTGTAGTCGGTGCCTGCGGTGTAGGTCTCCTGGTTCGGCTCGACCTGTGCCAGCTCCTGGCCGGCGAGCACGTACTGGTCGTAGGAGAAGTACTGGCGAACGGGGTTGTAGCCGGCCCGGCGCAGCTGGCCCTCGATGTAGGCGGCGCCGGCCTCATAGCCGGGTGTCCCGGCGGCGCGGTTCCCGCCATTGGCTTCAGCGGTGCGCTGCAGGGCTGCCAGGTGTCCGAAGACGTTCTGCTCCGTCACCGACTTGCGCAGCTGTGCGCTCTGGTCCCGTCCCGGTTTGTCCGGCTTCCCTGGCTTGCCCGGATCCCCCGGCTTGCCCGGTTTCCCCGGTTTCCCCGGTTTGTGGTCTCCGTGCCCGCCCGGCTTACCGGGGCCGTGCTGTCCGCCGCCCTGCCCGTTGGCATCGGCGGCAGCGGCGGGAGCAGCGGAGGCCGCGGTCAGAATGAGCGCAGCGGCCAGGGCGGCGCCGCGCAGGGTTGATCTGCTCTTCATGGTTCCCCTCAGAGTGCGAGTGATGAACTGCGGGTGGCGTGCAGCCCCGCTCCCCCAGGCCGGGCCGTGGGCCTGAGACTAAGGTGCGGCCCTCCTGCACGGAAGCGTTTTTCCGATCGTGGAGGCAGTTTCGGCCCGACCCGCGCGAATCCCGGGACCCCACCTTCCCACCCCCGTCTTCTGCCCATAGGGTTCGTGCTCGCCGTCGGGCCCGAACGCCGTCGCTGTCAACTGACCCCGGCCGCACGGCAGACCTTGGCATTGGCGGGACAGGCTGCCACGCTGGAATCCCGGGACGCAGCACGACAGTCCCCACCGCAGCAGCGACCCAAGGACGGTTCCATGGCACGCGCAGCTAAGTCCCTGGCCACCCTCGCGGCAGCAGCAGCCCTTCTGCTCGCCGGCTGCGCGGACGACGGCGACGGCGGGGCAACCGACAACACCTCGGCTTCCTCCCCGGCCGCCGGCACGTCGCAGCCCTCCGGTTCCGCATCGTGTTCAGGCGATGACGACGACTGCCAGGCCGCCCCCGGTGACGGCGAGACCGTGGACCCGGGCCGGTGCAGTTCCACTGAGCCCAGCGCGATCGCCTCCGGCCTGATACAGGGAACCTTCGGGCCCTGGTGCGAGAACGCCGTCGCCACCAGTTACGACACGGCACTGATTCCCGACGGCGCGTCGGTCAGCGCCACCGTACGGGAGACCGAGGCGGACACCACCGTCGAGCTGGTGCCGCAGGGTTTTGCGCCCAATACGACGTACACGGCGCTGATGCATGCTGACGACTGCGGCGATGATCCCTCGGATGCCGGAGAGGTGTATCAGGACCGCAACACCTCGGGGCAGCAGGGCCGGCTGTCAGTGGACTTCACCACCGACACGTCGGGCAACGCCGATGCGAGCACCACCGTCCCTTGGCTGGTGCCCGACGACGGAGAGGGCAAGTCGCTGCTCATCAGCTATGAGTCCTCGGAGCAGGGCGGGACGCCTGCAGCCGCCGCCGGCACCGTCGTCGGCTGCATCACCCTGGAGGGGTAGCCGGATCGGTTCAGGGGCTCCGGCCCCATAGGATGGTCTCTGGCCCGGCGGGCGCTGCCCGCCGCACCCGAGACAACCTATGGAGGACCCATGGCCCTGAGCGCATCGACCAGCCTGCCCCACGACGTCGAAACCGTCACCGCAACCTTCACCGATGAAGGTTTCCTGCGCAGCGTCAGCGAACATGTGGGCGGCGCCCTGCAGTCCCTGGAGATCGACGGCGAGGTGGCCGGCGCGTTTGTCCTGACGGCTGTGCGTACCCTGCCCACCACCCGGATGCCGGACATCGCCCGCAAATTCGTCGGCGACACGCTCAAGGTGACCCAGCGCGAGCAGTGGTCGGCGCCGACGGCCGACGGTTCCCGGACCGCGGTCATCGAGCTGTCCGTGGCCGGCGTGCCCCTGAAGGTCAACGCCGAGCAGCGGCTGGTGGCGGGCGACGCCGGCACCACGGTTGAGGTGGAGGGCACCGTCAGCTCCTCCATTCCCTTCCTGGGCGACAAGATCGCCAAGGCGGCGGAGCCGATGATCGGCAAGGCGTTGACCATCCAGGCCACGCAGGCCGGCAAGTGGATCGGGGCCAACTAGGTGGAACTGCCCCCCGTACTGGCCGGCGTGCTGGTGGTCGCCGGCCTCTGGAACATCGTTGTCTGGCCTCCGTTCCTGCGCAAGGCGATCACGGACCCGGCCTCCCGTGAGGAAAACGGCGCCATGACCCGGTCCCTGATGGTGACCCTGATGCTGATCAGCACCTCGATGGTGTTCGGCCTGGCGACGGTGATCATCGGCGTCCGGGCCCTGATGGGCTAGCTCCTCCCTAAGGCCGAAGTACGACGGCGGGGACCGCGGTTTGCTTTCCGCGGTCCCCGCCGTCGTCGTTTGGGCAGCCCGGGGTGCCTGTCCCGCCGCCCGAGCCTAGACTGGCCGCACGTGTTGGGGGTTGGCCGCATCCCACCGAGAGGAGCCCTCATGGGCCCACCGGAGCCTGCCCGCGGAGCGCACCGGGTGGTGCTGGGGCCGGGCAGCTACCGTGAGCATCTGCGCATCGGGGAGATCCTGCGCCAGGAGACCGTGGGCGGGTTCCTGCTGCTGGCGGCCACCGTGGTGGCCCTGGTGCTGGCCAACACCGGCGCCGCCGGCTGGTACTTCGGGCTGCGGGACACCGAGCTGGGCTACGAGCCGTGGCACCTGCGCCTCACTGTGGGTGAGTGGGCGGCCGACGGGCTGCTGGCGGTGTTCTTCTTCATGGTCGGGCTGGAGCTCAAACGTGAGTTCGTGGCCGGGGACCTGCGGCAGCCGGCCAAGGCCGTGGTGCCGATTGCCGCGGCGGCGGGGGGCGTGGCGGTGCCGGCGCTGATCTACGTCGGGGTGAACCTTGCGGCCGGTTCGGACGGGCTGCGCGGTTGGGCGATTCCCACCGCCACCGACATCGCCTTCGCGCTGGCGGTGCTCGCGGTGATCGGCTCCCACCTGCCCGGCGCGCTGCGCATCTTCCTGCTCACCCTGGCCGTGGTCGATGACCTGATCGCGATCGTCATCATCGCGTTCTTCTATTCTGCCGACGTGTCCCTGGGTCTGCTGGGCTGGGCGCTGCTGCCGCTGGCCGCCTTCGCGGTACTCGTGCAGACCGTCCGCCCGTTCCTGGCGAGGCATCCGTGGGTCGCGCTGATCGTGCTGCTGCCGCTGGCCCTGGCCACCTGGGCGCTGGTGCATGCTTCGGGAGTGCATGCGACGGTCGCGGGCGTGCTGCTCGGCTTCACGGTACCGGTGCTGCGCCGGGGGCGCGACGGGCCGGAGCCGCCCATTGCCGGCAGGCCCGGGCTCGCGGAGATTTTCGAGCACCGCATCCGGCCCTTTTCCAGCGGTTTCGCGGTCCCGGTGTTCGCGTTGTTCTCCGCCGGCGTCGTGCTCAGCGGAGGCGTGACCCGGGCGGTCAGCGATCCCGTGGCCCTGGGGGTCGTGCTCGGCCTGGTGCTGGGCAAGCCGCTGGGGATCCTGCTGACCACCTGGCTGCTCACCACCGTCACCCGGGCCCGGCTGGACACAGATCTGCGCTGGGTGGACCTCGCCGGTCTGGGCGTGCTGTCCGGCATCGGGTTTACCGTCTCATTGCTGGTCAACGACCTGAGCTTCGACCCCGGCACCGGCTCCAACACCGACGCGAAGCTGGGCATCCTCACGGCATCACTGCTGGCGGCGGCGGCCGCGTCCGCTATCCTGCTCGCCAGGAACCGCCATTACCGGGTGCTTGAGGAGCGCGAGCGCCGGGACACGGACCGGGACGGGATCCCGGACGCGTTTGATGATGACGACGAGGGGCAGGGCTGAGCTAGGCGTTCCAGGGCTTGTCGCAGCTGAAGTCGGCTATGGCCGCGCCCTGCATGTACCACAAGGTCCTGGACGGGTTGTTCTGTGAGGTCAGCAGTGCCGTCTGCCTGCCCGCCCGCTCAGGCGCGGTGACGTAGGTGGGGAAGACCGCCGTCGATACGGTGACGTTCAGCTGGCGCCACCAGCCTTCGCCAAAGACATCCCGAAGGCCGTGCCGATAGTCGGAGAGCTCAATGCGCAGCGTTTCCTGCGGCAGGATGTAGCTCACGGAACGGTTTCCTGCCGAGAACGTCAGCAGGTAGTTGGTCCCCTGCGGATTCCCTGCCGCCGCCGGCCATGACAGCTCCGTCCGCTTGTGCCAGGGGGAACTGCACTGCAGCGGCTGCTGCACCGGAGCCAGTACCGGCTGGGTCGAGGCGGTGATGTCGGCCCGCGCCGAGGCCTGCCAGTAGGCGTAGGCCGCACCGCCGCCCAGCCCCAGCACCAGGGTCAGGCAGAACGCGACGGCTGCCGCTTTGAAACCCGGCTGTGCGCGAAGCCGTGTCAGCCACTGTGCCTTCATCTGCCCGGCCCCCTCCCGGTTGTGCATGCCATCATGACGCATTATTCCTGATCCGCAGCACCGCCGCCGCGCAGAACGCGGCGCCCAGAACCAGCATGAGCGCACCCTGCAGGGTGCGGGCAATCGGCTCCACGGTGCTTTCGAAGGACGCCGGCGCCAGGGACGGCAGCGAGCGTCCGTACTTATCCAACACGGCACCGCCCGGCTGCAGGGGTTCGGTTCCGGCGGCGACGGCCGCCACGGCTTCCCCTGGAGCTGCCTGGCGCGGCCCCCCGGCCGGCGTCATCCCTTCCGGGCCTGTGCCGCCGTCCGTACCGGTGCCGATGACGGTGGCGTCCCGGGTCCCGGTGCCCTCCGTCTCCTGGCCGCTCCCGGGCTCGGGCGCGGGCTCCGGTGCGGTGTAGCTCCTGCACGCACCGCCTTCGCCGGCGGCCGCGGAGGGTTCAAGGAGGAACAGCAGGTCGAAGTCGGCGGTCGAACTCTTCGTCGAGTTGGGGGCTGACAACGGCAGCAGCGCTTCCACGTCGAGTCGGAGGACTTCTCCGGGCGCGAGCTCCCAGTTCCGGGCCAGCTCTGCGCATTGTCCCGCCTCGCCCATGGGCACCCGATCGTAGTCCTCACCGGAGGCACGGGCGCCGATCTCCAGGATGCCCGCCAGCCCGCCGCCGGAGCGGGTGGTCACTGCGGCCATCGAGAGCACAGCCGGCTCGTTGGCGCTGCTGCGCACCCAAAGGGCGGAGCCGGCGGCTGCGCCCGGCACGAGCCTCAACTCGGCGGCAAAGACGGGATCGGTCAGGACCGAACGATAGTCGGTCCCGTTCCCGCTGACTTCAAGGTACTGCCCTTCGGCCTGGGCAGAAGCTCCGGAGGCCAGGGACAGCGTTCCGGCGAGTGCCGCCGCCGCCCCGGCGGCGAGAAGCCTCCTGGTACCGCGGCGGCGGGGTGTGCTCGGCTGCATCAGACGGCTACCCTCCGCTGGTGCAGGGACCGTGAGTCGTCGTGGTGGTCGGCACCGCAGTCGCAGTCGCCCAGGACCGGGTCCGCGTGGTCCGTATCCGCGTGGGCACCGGGCTGCCGGCCGGCGTGCAGGTGATGGATCTCCGAGGTGCGGATCTCCTCGGCCGCTTCGCCCTCCGCCTCCGGGCTGCTGCCCTTCCGCCTGCGGCTGAGCGCTCCGCGCACCAGGGTCACGACCCCGTAGCCCAGCAAACCGACGGCGGCCCACTGCACGGCCGCCCCGCGGTCCGTGTTGCCCAGGGCGTTCGCGGCGAAACCGACTAACGGGACGGCGTAGAAGAGCTTGCCGCGGACCTGGAGTTCGGTCACCGGCTGCTCGTCCGCGATGTCGTTGTTGTCGCCCTTGGTGATCAGGGTACGGTTGCCGGCCTGGTCGGCGCCGAAGGAGATGATGCGGTGGGTGATGACGGCCGGCTTGCCGGACTCCATCTGGTAGGTGACCACGTCGCCGACCTGCAGTTCGTTATACGGGGTCGGCTTGACGACCAGGAAGGTGCCGGGCGCGTAGTGCGGTGCCATCGAGCTGGTCAGCACGCTGTAGGTCTGGGATCCGGTCAGGAGCGGGACCACGATCAGCACCAGCGCCGCCAGGACGGTGATGCAGAGGGCGACGTAGCTCAGCAGTGAGCCGACCAGGGCCAGGGCCGAGCGCTTGGCTGCTTTACCGTTCGACATGGGATCCTCTTCCAAGGGTGTTCTAGGCCGCGGGGACCTGGTCGAAAGTGACGATGACCGGAATGGAGAGCCGGGGAGCGGAGGCCAGCAGGCTGGCCGGTGCGTCCTTCTTCAGGAGCACCTGGACGCAGACGCGGCCCGTGGTTCCCTGCTCGATCCGGATGGGAGGCGGTACCGCGCCGACGGCGCCGTAGGCCTGTGCGGCGCAGGCGCCGGGCCGCAGGACGGACGCGGCGCGGACCTCGACCCACTGCTGGTAGCCGGGAGTGGCCGCTGCGAGGCGCGGGCCGGCTCCGGAGGAGAGCGTGGCGGTGACCGCCATCGGCGACCCGGCGTTATTGTAGTTGCCCACCGGCACCTCCAGGTAGGAGGCGGTGCCCGGGGTCAGCTGTCCCAGGTCCAGGGCCAGCGGCACGGCGGCGGAATTGGCCGGCTGTCCGTTGACGGTCACGTTGAAATCGGCGGCCTGGACCGTGCCGTAGCCCGCCGGCTCGAAGGCGTTCCACATGGCGTAGCTTCCCGAAGCGGTCAGGAGCCCCAGCACGACGGCGGCGGCGACAAGTGCCGCGGCCTTCAACGTCCTGATGATGCGCATCTGATCTCTCCTGAAAGCGGGCTGCGCGCGGCGGGTCCTGTGCCGCGCGCAGCCGGGGAACGCCTGGGTGGGAAGGAACTACTTGGAGACCGGCAGCTGGGTCAGCTTGTAGCCGATCTCGGAGAGGTTCAGCGACGCGTTGGTGGCGACCCGCTCGTTGGCATCGAAGGTGACCGAGCCGGTCACGGTGACCGTGCCGTTGTTCTCGGCGTCCAGCACCTTGTCCAGCGGGGCGCCGTTCTGGGTGACGGTGACGTCCCCAAGCTTCAGGGTGTTGAGGAAGTCTCCGGTGCTGGAGGGGATGCCGGTGAACTCGAACTTGGCCTGCATGGCGTCGCCCACCAGTGCGACGTCGACGTTCTGGGTGAAGGTCAGGGTCTGACCGGGGACGATCTTGTAGGCGTTGATATCCGCGATCTCCTGGCCGTTGACGGTCCAGGTACCGGGGTTGGCGGTGAGCTTCAGGTCACCCGCGGCGATGGTGCCGGCGTTGGTACGGGCCGTGTCGTTCCAGACGGCGAGGGTTCCGCCGCCGCCGATCAGCAGCGCCACGCCGAGGCCGGTAGCCAGTGCACCCTTGGTCATCTTGTTCATGTCGTTCCCCGTTCCCTGTCAGGCGGCGGGGTCCCTCCCCGCTGCTGAAACCAGATTCCGGCAAACGGCTCAAGAATCGGGCGCTGCTGTCCGCAGGGTTCATGAAACATTCCGGCAACGCTCAAGCGCCCCGCAAGGACGCCTCAACAACGGGTACGGTTCCCCTTCCCCACCGGCGTTTTCGACACCGAGCCGGCTGCGGGCGACGTATTCGGCCCGTACGCGTACGCGTGTTTCCCAACGGAGGCGAAACACGCGAAGATGAGGGAACTCACAGGAACGATAGGAGCAGGACGTGACCGCCACTTCCACCACCCCCTCCAACCGCAGCACCGCCTACCGGGTGGTCAACCCCGCCACCGGTGAGGTGCTGGAGGAATTCCCCACGGCCACCGACGACCAGGTGGCGCAGGCCCTCACCGGCGCCCAGGCCGCGTTCGAGACCTGGAAAGACGTCCCGATCGAGGAGCGTGCCAAAGTCGTCACGCGCATCGCGGAACTCTTCACCGAACGCGCTGACGAGCTGGCCGCCATCATTACCGAGGAAATGGGCAAGCCGTTGTCCGAGTCCAAGGGCGAGGTCGAATTCTGCGCGGACATCTTCACCTATTTCGCGGAGAACGGCCCGGAGCTCGCCGCCGACCAGCCGATCAAGCCGATCAACGGCGGCCGCGCCGTGATCCAGAAGCTGCCCGTGGGGGTGCTGCTGGGCATCATGCCGTGGAACTACCCGTACTACCAGGTGGCCCGCTTCGCCGCCCCCAACCTGATGCTGGGCAACACGATCATCCTCAAGCACGCCGAGAACTGCCCGCGCTCCGCGTTGGCGCTGCAGCAGCTGATGGACGACGCCGGCGTCCCGGCCGGCGGCTACACCAACGTCTTCGCCACCCACGGGCAGGTCGCCGACATCATCGCCGATCCCCGTGTGCAGGGCGTGTCGCTGACCGGTTCGGAGCGGGCGGGTGCGGCAGTGGCGGAGATCGCCGGCCGCAACCTGAAGAAGGTGGTGCTCGAGCTTGGCGGCTCGGACCCCTACATCATCCTCGACACCCCGGATGTGAAGGCCGCCGCTGAGGCCGCGTTCGCCACCCGTATGGGCAACACCGGCCAGGCCTGCAACTCGAACAAGCGCATCATCGTGACCGAGGACCTCTTCGAGGGGTTTGTCGCCGAGCTGGCTTCCCTCGCCAAGGGCCTGGTTCCGGGCGATCCCATGGCCGAGGAGCCCGGCACGTTCGCCCCGCTGTCCTCCGCCGCCGCCGCGGACGCCCTGGTCGCCCAGATCAACGACGCGGTCGAGAAGGGCGCCGTCCTGCACGCGGGCGGGCGGCGGATCGACGGGCCCGGGGCCTACGTGGAGCCGGCCGTGCTGACGGGCATCACGCCTGAAATGCGCGCCTACCGCGAAGAGCTGTTCGGGCCGGCCGTCGTGGTCTACCAGGTGGCCGACGACGACGAAGCGGTGCGGCTGGCCAACGACAGCGACTACGGGCTCGGCGCCGCCGTGTTCAGCACCGATGAGGACCGCGCCCGCGCCGTGGCCAACCGCCTCCAGTCCGGCATGGCGGCCGTCAATGCGGCGGAGGGCGAAGGCGCCGACATGCCCTTCGGCGGCGTCAAGCGCTCCGGCTACGGCCGGGAACTGGGCCCGCTCGGCATGGACGAGTTCGTCAACAAGCGGCTGCTTTACATCGCCGACTAAGGTACGCGCTGCCAGCGGCGCCGGTTCCCCCTGCGGGACCCGGCGCCGCCGTCGCCCGCCAAAAGGCGCTGCGCGGGGAGTGCCAAAGTTGCAGCGATCTTGAGCGTTACGTGGATCAGCGTTGAGGCTGCGATGGCAGGCTGGCAGGGCAATTCCCATCGACCAAGGTGAAGGGGCCCCCACCATCCACCTCCCATCCAGCTCCGCCTGCTGCCGTTCCGGGCCGGCCGACCCGTCCCAGGGCCGGCTGTGATGACCCGCGAAGAGCGGCCTCCCCTGCTTGCCCGGGCCCTGCTGCAGGAACTGCACGAGCAGATGGGCACGGAGGCCACGGCTGCCTTCGTACGGAACTACATCAGCATGTGGGACAGCCGCTACGCTCGGCTGGAAACTGCCTGCCTCGAAGATGACGCCGCGGCCGCCATGGATGTGGTCCTGTCCATCAAGACCGCCAGCCATATGGCCGGGGCGGCCCGCCTCTCCGCGCTGGCTTCGACGGCCCAGCACCATCTGGGAAGCTACGACGTGGCTGCGGTCTCCGCCATGCTCGGCTGTTTCCGTTCCTGCGGCGCCGAAACCATGCTCTCGCTGGCAGCCCGCACCGGCTGCGCCTGATCCCGCGGTACCTGGCGGGGCTCACCTACGTACCGGCGCCGGTGGCGCCCGATCAGCCCTGTTCCGGAGCCAGGCGGTAACCCACGCCGCGGACAGTCTCAAGCCAGCGGGGCGCCCGGGAATCATCACCGAGTTTGCGCCGCAGGTTGCCCACGTGGACCTCGATGGTCCGTTCATCGGCGTCGCTGATGTACGAGCCGGTGTCGTATTCCTCGCCCCGGAGCCGGCGCACGAGGTCCGGCTTCGTACGGACGCGCCGACCGCCGGAGAGCAGCGCTTCCAGCAGGTCGAATTCGGTGCGGGTCAGGGAGATCTGCCGCCCGCCGATCTCGGTGCTGCGCGTACCGGAGTCGAGCACCAGGCCGTTGTGGCGGTACACGCCCTCGTTGGCGGAGGGAACCATGGCCGGGACCTGCGCGGGAGCAGCGGTACCGGGAGTCCCCTGCCCGCCGGCCGGTTCGGCTGCGGTGCGGGGGCGGCGGAGCATGGCGGAGATTCTGGCCCGCAGCTCGCGCGGCCGGAACGGTTTGGTCACGTAGTCATCGGCTCCGGCTTCGAGGCCCATCAGCGTGTCCAGCTCCTCCGCCCGAGCGGTGAGCATGACGATATAGGCGTCGCTGAACTGCCGAAGCTGCCGGATCACCTCGAACCCGTCGATGTCCGGCAGGCCCAGGTCCAGGGTCACGACGGCGGGGTTGTGGCGGCGCACCGCCTCCACTCCTTCGCTGCCGTTGGGGCTGGCGTGGACTTCGAATCCGGACTGCTGCAGGACGGCATGCAGCAGGTCGCGAATGTCCGTGTCGTCCTCAATGATGACCGCGACGCGCTGTGATTCCATGAATGTAGGTTTTTCCTGTCCTGCGTGACCCTGCGGGGTTCCCCGCCCCCGCTGCGCGTCATTCTACAGGTAATCCGGGTAATGTGGGCGGATCAGCACGTAGTTCGGAAGGGTTTTCACCCGTATGTCCAGTTCTCCACACGGCACCCGGAATGTCCTGGGCATACGTTGGCAGTTCCATGAAATGAACCTGCGTTGGCGCGTTTTTGTCAGTCAGCTCCCGCTGGCCCTTACCGTCCTGCTGGCCCTGCCCATGGTCTGGTTCGTCAGCCCGTGGCTCCTTGCCGATCAGCATTTCCGCACCGGGCTGATACTGGTCGCGGCCCTGACCGCCGCTGCTGCCGCCGTTCCGTGGCACCGCCTGCCGCCTCTGCTTTATTGGACCATTCCGCTGCTGGATTTTGTGGCCATCGGCTATCTCTACGACAGCGGCCGCTCCGCGGTTCTCGGGCTGAGCCTCCTCGCCGTTTTTCCCGTTTTTTGGCTCGCATGGTCGGAAATTGCCCCCAAAACCGCAGCACTGCTGAGCTTTGTCGGAACCGCGCTGATTCTGTGGGCTCCGATCCTTGGCTCCCCCAACCTCACGGCGGCCTCGCTCGCCGCGACGATGCTCATTCCCTTCATCATGGTGGCCGTCTCCGCCACCACCTCCGTGGTCAGCCTGGGCTCCACCCGGCAGCAGCGGCAGCTGCGCAGCGCGGAGTCACGGGTCTCAGCTTCCCTGGCGGAATCCCGGCTGCGCACCGTCCTCCTGGACGCCGTGCTGGACGCGGTCGACGTCGGCGTCCTGGCTTTGGGAGCGGACGGCCGGGAGCTGGTCCGCAACACCCGACAGGAAGGGTACCGGCAGCTGGTCCTGCCGCCGTCCGGCGCCCCTCGCCGAGGCGAGGCCGATTACCTGCTGTTCGCGCCGGACGGCAAGACCCCGCTGGTCACGGAGGAACGCCCCGGCTTCCGTGCCCTGCGCGGTGAAGCCTTCTCCGGCTGCCTGATCTGGGCCGGGGTCGGCGAACGGCAGCGCACGCTGTCCGTCTCCACCCGTCCGATGCGCGATGATGACGGTGTGTTGACCGGCTCCGTGCTGGCCTTCTCCGACGTCACTGAACTGGTGTCCGCACTGCGGGTGAAGGACGAGTTCGTTGCCAGTGTGTCGCACGAGCTGCGGACTCCGCTGACTTCGATTATCGGCTACATGGACCTTGCCCTGGAGGAAGCTGAGGACATCAACCTGCAGGGGCCGATCCCCGCAGCACTGCAGGTCTCGCTGCGCAATGCAGAGCGGCTGCTGGCACTGGTTTCGGATCTGCTGTCCACGGCCTCCGGCGCGGTGGCGATCGACCCTGCCCCGATGGACCTGGCGCAGGTGGTCTCCGACAGCCTGGAGGCGGCCGGTCCCCGGGCGGAAGCAGCCCAGGTCCTGCTCGTCGATGAATCCGCCGGTCATCTTCCCCTGCGCGCAGACCCCGGCCGGTTGGGCCAGGTGCTGGACAACCTGCTGTCCAACGCCATTAAGTACACACCCCGGGGCGGCACCGTATGGGTGCGGGCCAGGAGCACCCGGGACGGCGTGCTGGTGGAGGTGGAGGACACCGGCATGGGCATGAGCGCCACGGAACAGTCGGAGGTCTTCACCCGGTTTTTCCGCACCGCCGGAGTGCGCCGGAAGGCCATCCCCGGAGTCGGGCTGGGCCTGGTGATCTCCAAGTCGATCGTCGAAGCCCACGGCGGGCGGATCTCCTTCAGCTCCGAGGCGGACGTGGGCACGACCTTCCGGGTCTGGCTGCCCGCCGCCCCGGAGGAGGCGCCCGCTGAGACTGCTGCCGGCGCCGACACCTCGGCTTCCTAGACCATGGCGAGGGCGGCGGCAACGTAATCCTGCAGGCGGGACCCGGCGTCGGGCGGCACGAACCCGGTGCCCCGGATCTTGGCCAGGTTCAGGGTGCTGAGGCCCGGGCGCGGCGCGGTGCCGCCCTTTCCCGCATAGTAGTCCGCGGTGCTCACCGGGATGACGGCGGCCGGGTCGGCGCCCGCCAGCCGGTACACCTCGGCCGCAATGTCGGCCCAGGAACCCTGCCCGCCGGTGTTGGTCAGGTTGTACGTGCCGTACGGAGCGCCGGAGTCCAGCAGGTGACGGATGCCTGCGGCAAGGTCCTCGGCAAACGTCAGCCTGCCGGTCTGGTCGGCGACGACGGCGGGCCGGACGCCGCGCCGTGCCAGGGACAGCATGGTGCGGACGAAGTTCGGACCCTCGCCGACGACCCAGCTGGTGCGCACAATGAAATGCTGCGGGGCGGCTGCGGCGGCCAGGTCGCCGGCAGCCTTCGTCTGCCCGTAGACGCCGAGCGGGGAGAACGGCTCGTCCTCGCGGTGGCCCACGAAGGGATCCGCGCCGCCGTCGGGCACGGTGCCGTCGAAGACGTAGTCGCTGGAGATCTGGACCAGGGTGAGCCTGTGCCGGGCTGCAGTCTCGGCGAGCCGGGCCACGGCCATGGCGTTGACTGCCCAGGCGGCGCGGCGGCCCTCCACGGTTTCGGCGCCGTCCACATTGGTGTAGGCGGCGGCGTTGATGATCGTCGAGTAGTCCTGCCAGCGGAAGCGCTCCAGCGCTGCCGGGTCGGTCAGGTCCAGCTCTGCGCGGCTGACGTAGTCCACGTGCCCGGCGTCGGCGTACTCCGCCCGCAGGGCGCGGCCGAGCTGCCCGTCGGCGCCGGTGACCAGGATCCGCCGCGGCGGCATCGGTGCGACGTCGGCGAGCATCGGATGCGCGCGGTCCTTGGCCGAGAGTTCGGCCTGCTCCAGCGGAATGGGCCAGTCGATGCCGGCCTGGGGATCGGCCAGGTTCAGGAAGGTGTACTGCTCCTGCGCTCCCGCGGACCAGTGGTCGTTGACCAGGTAGACGTAGGCTGTGCCGTCCTCGAGGGTCTGGAAGGCGTTGCCCACCCCTCGGGGCACGAACACTGCGGTGGAGGGATCGACCTCCGCAGTGAAGACGGTTCCGAAGCTCTCGCCTTCGCGCAGGTCCACCCAGGCGCCGAAGATCCGGCCGGTGGCCACGGACACGTACTTGTCCCACGGCTCGGCGTGGATGCCGCGGGTGGTCCCTGCCGTCTCGTTGAAGGAAATGTTGTTCTGCGCCGGGCCGAAATCCGGCAGGCCTGCGGCGAGCATCTTTTCCCGCTGCCAGTTCTCCTTGAACCAGCCCCGATTGTCGCCGTGCACCGGAAGACCAAACAGCAGCAGTCCCGGGATCGGCGTGGTGCGCACGGTCAGCGGCTTGGCGAACTCCATGGCTACTGTCCCTGCTCCCGGTACTTGGCCTCGGTGGCGGCCTTGCGGGGCCGCCACCAGGACTCGTTCTCCCGGTACCAGTCGATAGTCGCCTCCAGGCCCTGCTCGAAGTCGGAGAACTGCGGGGACCAGCCCAGCTCGGTGCGCAGCCGGGTGGAGTCAATGGCGTACCGCAGGTCGTGTCCGGGCCGGTCGACGACCTGGTCGTAGGCGTCGGCGGGCTGGCCGGTCAGCTTCAGGATCAGTTCGACGACGTCCTTGTTGTTCCGCTCCCCGTCGGCGCCGATCAGGTAGGTCTGCCCGATCTGCCCGGCCTCGATGATCCGCAGCACGGCGGAGGAGTGGTCATCTGCATGGATCCAGTCGCGCACGTTGGCTCCGGCGCCGTAAAGCTTGGGGCGGACGCCGTCGAGCACGTTGGTGATCTGGCGTGGAATGAACTTCTCCACGTGCTGATACGGGCCGTAATTGTTCGAGCAGTTGCTGATCGTCGCGCGCAGACCGAAGGAGCGTACCCACGCGCGCACCAGCAGGTCGGAGCCGGCCTTCGTAGAGGAGTACGGGCTGGATGGGTTGTACGGCGTGGACTCGGTGAACCGCTGCGGATCGTCCAGCTCCAGGTCGCCGTACACCTCGTCGGTGGAGATGTGGTGGAATCGGGTGTCGTGCTTCCGGGCGGCCTCGATCAGCGTGTAGGTGCCGATGATGTTGGTGTCCAGGAAGGGCCGGGGATCGTGCAGCGAGTTGTCGTTGTGGGATTCGGCGGCGAAGTGCACGACGACGTCGGCCGCGGCCACCAGCGGATCCACCACCGCGGCGTCGCAGATGTCCCCCTGCACGAAGGTCAGCCGGTCCGGCGGCAGCCCCGCCAGCGAGTCTTGGTTGCCTGCGTAGGTCAGTTTGTCCAGGACGGTGACCGCGTCATCCCTGCGCGCGAGCACCTGCCGGACGAAGTTGGATCCGATGAACCCGGCGCCCCCGGTGACCAAGTAGTTCTGCATGCGGGCACATTACGCATTGCCGGTGCGGTACTTAACCGTAATCATGTGCGGCATGCGGGGGATCATCCTTGCCGGCGGCACCGGCTCCAGGCTTCATCCGATCACTTTGGGCATCAGCAAGCAGCTGATGCCTGTCTACGACAAGCCCATGGTCTATTACCCGCTGTCCACCTTGATTCTGGCGGGGATCCGGGACATCCTCGTGATCACCACCCCGCAGGACGAGGAACAGTTCCGGCGGCTGCTCGGAGACGGCTCCCGCTTCGGAGTCTCGCTCTCCTACCGGGCGCAGCCCGCGCCCGAGGGTCTGGCGCAGGCCTTCGTGCTGGGAGCCGACCATATCGGCGCCGACCCCGTAGCTCTGGTGCTCGGCGACAACATCTTCTACGGGCACGGCATGGGCGGCCGGCTGCGCCGGCATACGGCGCCGGAGGGCGCCGTGATCTTCGGATACCAGGTCTCCGACCCGAGCGCCTACGGCGTCGTGGAGTTCGATGCCGCCCATCGTGTCCTGTCCCTGGAGGAAAAGCCGGCGGCTCCGCGCAGCTCCTACGCGGTGCCCGGGCTGTACTTCTACGACAACGACGTCGTGGAGCTGGCGGCGGGGCTGCAGCCGTCGGCCCGCGGCGAGCTGGAAATCACCGACCTGAACCGGATCTACCTGGAGCAGGGACGACTGCAGGTCGAAATCCTGCCGCGGGGCAGCGCCTGGCTGGACACCGGCACGTTTTCCTCCCTCAACGACGCCTCCAATTTCATCCGCACCATCGAGAACCGGCAGGGCCTGAAAATCGGCGCCCCCGAGGAAGTCGCCTGGCGGCAGGGTTTCATCTCCGATGAGGAGCTGCGCGCCCTGGCCGAGCCGCTGCGCAAGAGCGGCTACGGCGCCTACCTGCTCGGGCTGCTTGAAACCGGCGACCGGCAGCCACTGCCCGTCTGAGTCCGGCGGCACGGCCCGGGCCTGAGCCCGGGGCCAGGCTTCAGGATGCCGGGGATCCGGCGGCGGCGAGCGCCTCCTCCAGGGCAACCCACGCCAGCATCGCGCACTTGACCCGGGCCGGGTAGCGCGCCACACCGGAAAAGGCCGCGGCATCACCCAGCACCTCTTCATCGGCCGCTACGGAGCCGCGGGACCGCATCACCTCGCGGAAGTTCTCCACCAGGCGGCCGGCCTCATCCCGGTCAACGCCCTGCATCAGGTCGGTCAGCACCGACGCCGATGCCATGGAGATGGAGCACCCCTGCCCTTCCCAGCTGATCCCGGCCACCCGGCCCGCACCGCCGTCGACGGCCGCCCGCAGGGTAATCTCGTCTCCGCACGTGGGATTGAGCTGATGCGATTCGCCCGTGTGCAGGCCGTCGGCGGCCTCCTGCAGGCCGGCGCCGTGGCGCTGCCTCGCATGGTCGAGAATGATCTGCTGGTACAACTGCTGCAGGTCCGAACTCATGAGGAGACTCCAAAGAAGGGGCGGACGCCGGCAACCGCTTCAAGGAAGGCATCGACGTCGTCGGTGGTGTTGTACAGATAAGTGCTGGCGCGGGTCGTGGAGACCAGTCCCAGCCGCCGGTGCAGCGGCTGCGCACAATGGTGGCCCACCCGCACGGCGATGCCCTTGTCGTCCAGGAACTGGCCGACGTCGTGCGAGTGCACGCCCTCGACGTCGAACGCGGCCAGGCCGATGCGCTCCACACCCGCCTTCGGGCCCAGCACCCGGACGCCCGGGATCTGCTCAAGGCCGGCGACCAGCCGCTCCCCCAGCTGCGCCTCCCAGGCATGGATGCGCTCCATGCCGGTCTCCCGCAGGTAGTTCACGGCCGTGGCCAGGGCCATCGCCTGGGATATCCGCTGGGTGCCGGCCTCGAAGCGCTGCGGAGCCGGCAGGTACTCGGCCTTTTCCATCGTCACCGTGGTGATCATGGACCCGCCGGTGAGGAACGGGGGCAGGGCATTGAGCAGCTCGCGCCGCCCGTAGAGGGCGCCGATGCCGGTGGGGCCCAGCATCTTGTGTCCGGAGAAGACGGCGAAGTCCACGTCCAGCGCCTTGACGTCCACCGGCATGTGGGGCACGGACTGGCAGGCATCCAGCAGCACGAGCGCCCCGTGCCGGTGCGCCAGGGCGGTCAGCTGGTCCACCGGGTTGATGGTGCCGAGCACGTTCGAGGCGTGGGTAAAAGCAAGAATCCTGGTCCGCGGGCCGATGATCCGCTCGGCCTCGTCCAGCCGCAGGCCGCCGTCGTCGTCCACCGGAATGAACCGCAGCGTCGCGCCGGTACGGAAGGCCAGCTCCTGCCAGGGAATCAGATTGGCGTGGTGCTCCATCTCGGTCACCACGATTTCGTCCGCGGGGCCGAGCCGGAACCGCTCAGCTGCCTCGCCGCCGCGGCCAAGGCTGGCGTTGGAGAAGGCATAGGCCACAAGGTTGATGCCCTCAGTCGCGTTGGAGGTCCAGACCAGTTCGTCGGTGCCGGCGTTGATGAACCCGGCGACCGTCTGCCGTGCATCCTCGAAGACATCAGTGGCCGCGACCGCCAGGGAGTGCGCTCCGCGGTGCACGGCGGAGTTGCGCTGTTCGTAGAACTCCTGCTCCGCTTCCATCACGCAGGTGGGGTTCTGCGACGTCGCCCCGGAGTCCAGATACACCAGGGGGCGGCCGTTCACCTCCTGCTGCAGGATCGGGAAGTCGTTGCGGATCCGCAGCGCCTCCTCATTGTCGAGGGCGCTGTCCGCGGGGCGGAGGCTGGAGGGCGTGGAAACAACGGGCAAGGGAACTCCTCCGCTGGACGATCGGCCGGGATACGCTGGCGGACCTATTACGCAACACAAGTCTGCCCTAAATGATCCCACGGATGATCATGCCACGCACCGCCCCGGCGCGCACTTAAGTGCTGCCTAAGTTCCGGCTCCGCCGAGGACGTCGGCCAGCAGCGGCGCCAGGGACCGGGAGTACTCCGGGGTGAGGTGGCTGTTGTCCACCCGCACCGGAGTGGTGCCCACAAAGCCGGGGCAGCGTCCTTCGCGGTCGCAGAACCACCGCTGGGTGTCCACGTAGCGGATGGAGGCATGCACGGCGCCGCCGGCGTCCTCCCCCGGGGCCTCGGCCACGGCGTTCAGCTGAGCCCGCTGCATGCCCTCCCAGGTGGAGTTGATCCGTGTCAGGCAGTCCCCGGGGGAGCCGAGCGCGGTGACGCAGTCCTGGAGGCTGCGCCCGCCGGGCGGGGGCGAAAGGACCAGGATCTCTTCCTCCACGGCCGGGGCGAGACGCGAAAGGGTGGCCGCCAGTCCGGTGGAGGCTTCCTGCACCGCCTCGGCGCCGGTGCTGCCGGAGTCCAACCTGGACAGGGTGTCGTCCGAATCGGCGATGATCAGAACATCGGGGCGGAGCCGCAGGATCTGCGCCATCGCCCAGTCCCGGTGCGCCGCGCACTCCGGATAGGGCTCGCCGCCGTTACGGGTCACCTGGACCCCGGCGGCCGGGCACTGGCCACGGGTCAGCGGGACGGTTTCCCACCCCAGTTCCGCAGCCGCGGCGTCGATGCCCGGCATCCACGCGATGGCGTAGGAGTCGCCGAGCACGGCCACGGTCCTGCTGCCGGTTTCGGCCCCGCCGCGGCACCGCGCGGTGTTTCCGGCGCTGATCTCCGCGCATCCGTCCTGGTTCACCGACTTCACCCAGGTCGTGGTGCCCAGGGAAGCGAGGTCCGGGCTGAACTCCGGGAACTGCTCTGCCTGCACGGCGTCGTCAATGCGCTGTTCAAGTTCCTCGCGAAACGCCTCCCCTGCTGCCGCCCCGCCGGCAGGGTCTTCGGCGGCAACGGCACCGCCCGGGTCTGCGGGGCCCGGCAGCCGCAGGCTCAGCACCGCCGCGCCAACCACGACGGCGGTGAGCGCAGCCATCGCGGTCAGCAGCCGGGCCCGGCGGATCCGACGCGGAACGGGCGGAGCCCCGGGCCGGCGTCCGAACAGCGAGCTGTGCTGCAGCGGATACTCCACCAGGTGGAACGATGCCGCGGAGAGCGCCAGAATCAGCAGCAGTGCGGCCGGGGCAAAGAGCAGCCCGTCGGCAGGCAGCAGGGCCGGCAGCAGGATGATCACCGGGAAGTGCCAGAGGTAGACCGAATAGGAGATCCGCCCCAGGTACTGGCTGACACGGTTGGTCAGCCACCCGGTGCCCGGAGCATCCCCGCCCGTGCCGGCGGCGATGAGCAGGACCGTGCCGGACACCGGCAGCAGCGCCGCAGGCGCAGGGACGCCGCTGGCCTTGTCCATGGCAAGCACCGCAAACGCGATCAGGATCAGCCCGGCCAGGCCAAGCACGCCCCTGGCCCGCCGATTCAGGCGGGCAAGGGCGGGCGCGACGACGGCGAGCAGGGCGCCGGCGGCAAGCTCCCATCCGCGGGTCAGGGATGAGAAGTAGGCCCAGGTCGGCTGGGCCGCGGACTGCCACAACGCAAAAGCGAAGGAGCCTGCGGCAACCACGCCGGCAAACAGAGCCAGGAGGGGCGCCAGCCTCCTGACCCGCCCTCCGGAGCCGCCGAGCGCCAGGGCACCTGCGAGGACCACCAGCCAGGGCCACAGCAGATAAAACTGTTCCTCCACCGCCAGCGACCAGTAATGCTGCAGCGGCGAGACAGTGCCGTCCATCTGCCAGTAGTCCGTGCCCACGGCGGCGAAGTGCCAGTTCGCCGCGAACAGTACCGCCCAGATTCCGTCCGTGCGGACCGCATCGCCCCGGGAGGCATTCACCAGCAGGTAGGTGGCCAGCACGGTGACCAGGACCACCAGCAGCGCTGCAGGCAGAATCCGCCGGGCCCGGCGGCGGTAGAACTCCGCGATGCTGATCCGACCGGTGGCGCCGAGTTCGCGGATCAGGAGCCCGGTGATCAGGAACCCGGAGATCACCAGGAACACGTCCACCCCGAAGAACCCTCCGGAGGGGGCCTGGACCAGGTGGTTGAGCACCACCACCGTCACGGCCAGCGCGCGCAGGCCCTGGATGTCCCGGCGCAGGGCCCGGCCGGCAGGTCGCGGCGATGCCCGGGGCGTGGTTTCAGGCCTGGACATCATGGCGGCTCCTCGGGTCAGACATGGAGAACTTGGACAGGATGGCGTCGGAAGCCGATGGACCGGGGTCGGCCGATCCGGTGGCCGGCGGTGGTGCCGCAGCATACGGAGCAGATGCAAGGGCCATGGGGGGCGGGAAAGCGGGCGCCGGCGCGCCAGGCTGCACCCCCAGCACGGTCGACGCGATACGCCTGCGGTAGCGGACGGGCGAGTGTCGGCGGGCGGCGTCGGCCGCATTGGCCACCGCCCGCGCCCGCCACCGTGCCCAGTGTCGAGCGATGCATGTCAGGGCGTCCGCGAGCGCGGCAGCATCAGCGGGTGGCACCAAGTAAACGCTGTTGTAGACCCCGCCGGCTTCCCGGAGCCCTGAGGTATCGCTGACCACCGCCGGGCGGGCGGCGAGCACGCTCTCCACGGCCGTGTTGCCGAACGGTTCGTCCTGCCTGGACGGGACCAGGCAGACATCGGCATCGGCGAGGTAGGGCCAGGGCTCGGGCTGAAAGCCGTGCAGGCGGACCGAGCCACTCACACCGAGTTCCGTGATCAGCCCGCGCAGCCCCCGTTCAAAGGCCTCGTTGCCGCTGAAGACCGCTCCGACAATGTCCAGTTCCGCCGGCACTCCCCGTTCCCGCAGCAGGGCCAGCGCACTGACGGCCACGTCCACGCCCTTGCGGTGCGACAGCCGGCCCACGTACACGAGCCGCAGGACGCCGTCGAGCACGGCACGCGGAGCCGGCAGATCCGGCGGGCCGGACACGGCATTCGGCAGCACCTGTGCCCGGGGTGTTCCGCCCGGGCTCAGCGGAAGCGAACGGCGCAGCACATCACGGCTGAAGCGGCTGTTCACCAGCACTTCGTGGGCGGCAGTCAGCGGCACGGCCAAAGCCACACGCAGCGGCAGGGGTGCCGATTCCTCGGCTTCATGCACATGGGCCACCACCCGGCACCCGGCGAGCCGGGCCAGCACCGTCCACAGCGGCACTGTGAGGGTGCTGACATAGACCGTCTGCGGGCGCAGCTCCCGCAGCAGGCGCAGCATGGCCGCTGCCTCGCCGGGCAGCCGCAGGGCGGCAGACATGGCGGCGCGGGGAGACAGCAGCGCCTTGCGCAGCACCGGCGTCGGGCAATACCGCACCTGTGCACCGTACCTCCGGGCCTCGGTCACCAGCGGCCCGGGTGCCGGCACGGTCAGCACCACCCGGGCGCCGGCCTCGGACAGGCCCCGGATGCTCTCCAGCAGCATCCGGTCCGACCCGTAAAGATCCGCCACCGGATGGGCCACCAGCACCAGGGGCAGGGCCTGCCGGCAGGCGGCCGGACCCGGGAAGCCCGGGCCGACAGCGTGGAGCGACGGCAGCCCCGGCGGGTGGACGCGTGCGTGCATGGCGCTCATGGCAGGCTCCTTGATAACGGGACGGCTGAGGTCGCTGGGATGGATTCGGCGCCACCGTGGCACGGCGCCGGCCGGTGTGATTGCCTTCGACCGGAACCTGCACGGGCCGCGGTCAGGAGAATCGATGTCTGTTTCACGGCGCCGCTCCCGTCCCTCTCAGCGCCGCGGGCTGCACCCGATGATCCTGCTGCTGCTCGCGGTGCTGGGCAGCGGCTGCAGCGCGGGCCCCATTCCGGAAACCTCCGGATCGTCCGCACCGGCGCCCGCGCCGTCGGCCTTCGAGTCCCCGAAGGCGGCGGAGGGCGTCAGTCCCGATCCCGACGGCGGCCAGGCCGGCAGCCCCGCGGCGCCGCAGGCTGCCATGGGGGCCCCGGCCCCCGGCGGCAGCGCCTATGCCGTGCCTGCGAACGCGCTGTTCGTAGCCCCGGACGGCTCCGACCGAGGCCCCGGCACTCAACGGCGGCCGCTCCGGACGGTCACCGCAGCGGTGAAAGCCGCCAGCGACGGGCAGACGGTGGTACTGCGGGCGGGCAGCTACCACGAGAGCATCACCATTCCCGAGGGCACCCGAATCACCCTCCAGCCCTACCCCGATGAAGCTGTCTGGTTGGACGGCAGCCGGCCGGTGGCCGGGTTCGTCCCGGTCGGCGCCGCTTTCTCCGCTGATTGGGACGTGCGCTTCGACCACAGCCCGACCTACACCTGGGGCGCGCGGGACGGACACGAGCACGGCTGGCATTTCCTGGATGCGCAGTATCCGCTGGCAGCGCACCCGGACCAGGTCTGGCTCGACGGGCAGCCGCTGCGGCAGGTCGCGAGCGTTGAGGAGCTCGACGCCGAGAGCTTCCACGTCGATTACGCAGCCGGTCGTCTCACCCTCGGCGCTGACCCTGCCGGGCGAAGTGTCCGCGCCAGTGCGCTGGCCAAAGCCCTGAGCATACGATCCGAGGGCACTGTGGTCAGGGGTCTGGGCATCAGACGGTACGCCCCATCCGTCCCGCACATGGGAGCAGTGACCGTTGAACGCCCGGACACGGTTCTCGAGGCGCTGACCATCAGTGACAACGCCACCACGGGCTTGTTCCTGGGCGCGCCGGACATCCGCGTCTCCCATCTGACTGTGGCGGGCAACGGCATGCTGGGCGTGACCGCAACCCATGCGGACGGGCTGAAGCTGCAGAACGCAGCGGTCATCGGCAACAACCGGGAGCATTTCCGCCACTCCCCCGTGGCGGGAGGCATCAAGATAGCCCGCAGCCGCGGGGTGGAGATCCGTGGAAGCCTGCTGGAGAACAACCACGGCACCGGACTGTGGCTGGACGAATCGGTGCGCGGTGCCGCGGTTAGCGGGAACGTCCTCAGCGGGAACGCGGCGCATGGCTTCTCCGCCGAAATCTCCGCCGACGTGGATGTGGTCGACAATGTGATCAGCGGCAACAGCGGGGCCGGCGCCAAGGTCAACAACTGCACCCGGGTGCGGATCTGGAACAACACGTTCGTGGGCAACGGACGGGAGCTGAACATCGTCCAGGACCCCCGAAGGGCAGACCAGCCGGGCACTCCCGGGCGGGATCCACGGTACGGGTTCGACCCGCAGGTGCCCTGGACCAGCGGCCCGACGGCAGTTCACAACAATATCTTCTACGGGGCGGGCAACGACTGCCTGCTGTGCGTGGAGGACTACTCGCGCCAGTCCTCCGCCGAGAACCTCGGCATCATGGCGGACGGCAATGCCTATCAGCGGCCGGAGGCGGGTGCGGCGGCTCCGGCGGTCCTGTGGGCAGGCCCGGGAGGAAGCAACCGGGCCTTCGCCACCGCTGCGGAATTCGCCGCAGGCACCGGCCAGGAGCAGGCACTCATCCAGCTGCACGGTCCGCTCGTCGAGGAAGGTTCCTTGACTGCGCTGCCCCACGTTGCAGCGAAGGCCGCTGCCACCGCTTTGCCGCTGCCGGCCGATCTTGCGGCGCTGGCCGGCCGTCCCCCTGGCGCCCGTCATTTGGGCGCCTTCGTCAGCGTCTCCGACGCGGGCTGGGCGGAAGCCGGTACGGATGCGGGCTCGGGCGGATAGACGGCGCTTTCGACGCGGGCGTCCCGAGTCCTCCCGGCGACGATCAGCGCGATGACGAAGAACAGGACAAAGGCGGCGCTGGCCTCCGTCAGTCCGTTCTCCAACGCGCTTCGGCCGACGACGAAGGTCAGCAGGGTGGGCGGCAGGCCACCCGGGATGCCCCTGTTGGCAAACGCTTGGAACACGGCCGTCAGGACCCAGACGGCCAGTACCAACACCCCCACCACGCCGGCCTGAGCGAGCGCGGATACCCAGCTGGAGTCCAGCACCTGTTCGTCCCAGTACTGCCCCTGTACCGGGACGGTCTTGATGGAAAGCCCTTCCCCCACCCACCAGGTCCAGGTGCCGGGCGGAGTCGAGAGCACCGCTTCCCAGGCGATGGTGCGGGAATTCAGGGTCAGCAGGGAGGCGCTGTCGGGGCGCATCAGCAGTGAAGACACCAGCGGCGTGAAGAAGGCGACGCCGACGGCGAGCGGCACCGCGGCAAGGAACAGCACCACCAGGACCCGACGGATCCGGCCGAGGTAGAGCACGTTGACCAGAACGGCGGCTGCCATCACCGCGATGCCGGTCCGGGAGCCGGTGGCCAGGACCGCCGCCCCCAGGACGACCGCGCCCGGCACCGCCCAGGCAAGCCGGCGTCCCCGCAGCACCAGGTGCACGCAGCCCAGTCCCGGCGCCGCTGCCAGCAGAGCAATGAGGTTTGGGCTCAGGGGCAGGATGCCGCCCTCCAGCCGCCCGCCGTCCAGCAGTTCACCCACTCCGCCGGCGGCCGCGACGGCCCCGACCGTGCCCATCGCGGCCAGCAGCAGCCCAAGTGCGTCGGAGCCCGGGAGCACCCGCAGCACCAGGACGGCAGTCAGACCCGCCAGGATCAGGCGGACGGCCAGCACCGCGGAGGGAAGCAGTTCTCCGCCCTGGGCGGCGCCGAGCAGCGACACCGCTGCGAATAACAGCAGGAGAAGCGCGGGCCCCGCCGCCACGGGCCGTCGCTCCCCGGCGAGATTCCAGGCTGCCGCGGCGGCCAGGGCGATGCCCTGCAAAGCGGCCTTGGCCAGTACCACGGTGTCCAGCCCCCCGTCGTAGTACACGCCCTGCCGCCAGGGCACCACGCTCACCAGCAGCAGGCACCAGACAGCAAAGCCTGCCCCGCGGTGGATCCACGCCGTCACCATCAGCCCTCCGTCACGGTGGGGGCGGTGGGAACAACACTCGCCGCGGCACCGCTTACCGGCGGACGGGCCGGTGCCCGGGCGGGCACCGGCCCCGTGTCTGTGACGTGACGGCTGCCCGCCTGCCCGGTATTCGAAGGTCCGGTCTGCCCCGCAGGACGCGCAGCTGCGGCGGGTCCGCGGGACCGGCCGTCTACCGTCCGCGGGCCATGGCTTCCGGTCCGGCCGCGGGACAGGTGCAGCACGCGGCTGCGCCGCCGTGGAGGGACCTCCTGCAACACTGCACCCAGCAGCCGGACCCGGAGGGTCTGCAGCTCCAGGACTCCGAGATCCAGCTGCTCGTCGGTGGTCTCGCAATAGCAGGCCAGCACGACGGCGGCGGAGACTGCGGGAGCGAGCAGGGTGTTGTTCAGCGGGCCCGTTCCCGGCCGGGTCGGGACCAGCAACAGGTCGAAGCGCGCCGCGAGATCGTTCAGCATCGGACCGGAGCGGGCGGCGAGGTCCGCGGCGGGCAGCAGGTCCGCTGATCCGCCGACCGGCACGAGGATGAACTGACCTCCGTGCACCGGTACCATGATCCGCTCCGGGGACGTTCCTGCTGCCAGCAGGTCAGTCCAGCCAAGGCCCCCCTTGGCACCTCCGGCGACCGGCCCGGGGGCGGCTTCGAGGACACCCACCCTCCGGCCGCCGGCGGCCAGATGCCCGGCCCACCCCTCCACCAGATCGCGCTGGGCATTCGAGGACCCCGGGCAGCACGAGGACAGCAGCAAAATCCCGGGCAGCCCCCCACCGGCGGCCTGCAGCACTGACGCCGTCAGCTCGCGGAAGCAGTCCTCCGCCGCCGTGCCGCCCCGATGACGGCCACCGGCCGGAGGAACCTGAGCGAGCAGCTCCAGTCCCGCCACCCGCTCAACGTCACGGGCTCCACGCAGGACACGCGGGCCGCCGCCGCCGGCCAGGGCGGCAAGCATGCCCAGCGCCACCCCGGCCAGCGCTCCTCCGGCCAGGTTCAGCGTCAGGTTGGGCGAAGCGGGGCGCACCGGAACCGCAGCCGGAACAAGCAGCTCGGCCCGTACCCTTACCGGGCCCGGCTCCTGGTCAGCTATGGCATCCGCTACCGCCTCAGCTGTTGCATCTGCGAGCCTGGCAGCTGCATCGGCATCGGCGGACCGGCCTGTGATCTGCAGTTGCGTGGTTCCGGGCGGGTTGGCGGCGCTCACCGCGTCGGTCACCTCCTCCGGCAGCACACCTGACGCCTGCGCGGCAGATTCCACGACGGCAGGCGAGCCGACCAGCGGAGGGTAGTTGGGCATCCGGTCCTCCGCGTACTCGGCATCCTGATAAGAGGTTCCGTCGATGGAAGAGGCGCGCACCTGAAGGAGCGCGTACGCCTCATAGGTGCGGGGGCCGAACCATGTGGCGAGGGCCGCCGCATCGACGGCCAGGAAGGTCACCAGCAGGATCAGCGCTGCGCGGCGGCGGAAAACCTCCATGTACTGGCTCAGTTCCACGATTTGACCTCCCGGTACCACTTCCCCAGCGCCAGAATGAGGAACGCCCACGTCAGCACCGCAAGGAGGGTGTACGCGGCGGTGAAGGCCGGCGGAGCAGCCAGCAGCAGGAACAGGACACACAAAAGCCCGAAGTCCGTGGGCAGCACCGCCAGCGAGTACACCACTGAGGAGCGGCCGTCACCGGCCAGGCGGGTCCCGCCGTCGCCCCTGCGTGCACGGCGCAGCTGGTCCATCAGCAGGGTCGCGAAGAAGTGCACGGTCGCGCCGGCCTGGAATGCCAGCGGCACCAGGTACCAGAGCGGTTCGAGGTCATAGGAGCGCCACCAGCAAACAAGCACCGCCAGATGGATGGTCCCGACCTTGAAGGCATCGACCGTGTGGTCCAGCCACTCACCGGCGGCGCTGCCGGTCCCTTGGAGCCGGGCAAGCTGCCCGTCCGCTGAGTCCAGTGCGTATCCCACGACCAGGAGCAAGGCAACGAGGATGGCCGTCAGGGTGGCCAACGGTCCAGCGGCGAGCAGCCCGATTCCTGCAAAGGTGCAGGCGGCGCTGGCAGCCGTGACATGGTTTGGACTGAACCCGGCAGTGTACGCCCATGCTGCAAGGAGGCGTCCCAAGCGCCGGTTGATGAAACGCGAGTACGCGGGGGCGCCCTTGCTGGTCTTCTGGGCGTTGCCCAGGGCGGCCAGCGCCTGCCGAGTGGAGAGCCGACCGGCCATCCGCCGGGTTCGCAGCGATTCCTGCCCCGTCATTGATGCACCCACTTCTGGCCAGCTGCCGCCCCGGCTCGGTCAGCTTCACCATCGGTTGCCAGCAGCGGAACGAGCAGGAAGCGCCGCAGTGCCAGCCCGCCGGCCAGCGCTGCGGCGGCGGCGGCGAACGGTACCGGGGAAGCGGAACCAGCGACGGCGAGGACGGCGGCACCGGCAAGCAAAGCCGCCGCGGTGTCGGCCAAGCGGATGAGGAAGACCCGCAGCGATCCGGCACGGACGGCAGCCAGAGTGCCGTACGGGGTGGCCGCGGCGGTTGCTCCAGCGTAGGCCAGCCAGGCAGCGACGGCCCACGCATCCGGACTTCGGCCGGTGACGATCGGTCCGGCCACGGGAAGAAGGAGCAGTGCAGCCACGCTGCCCGTGAGGGTTATCAGCGTCAGCGCGGCTACCCCTCGGTCTGCCTGCCGGAGCAGGGTTGCCATGGGTGCGGCGCGGTTCCCCGCGAAGGACGCGAACAGATAGGACGAAATGCCTGCAACGATCTGCATGGCCGGAGCCGCGTAAACCCGGGCTACCTCCAGCAGTCCAGCCGCCTCCAGTGACAGCACGAGCACCACCGCCGTGCGAAGTCCGGTCAGGAGCGCCGGCCGCAGAGCCTGCTGTGCTGCCCGCCAGGCACCGAAACCGGCGATCCGGCGCCACCGGGCCCCGCGCAGAGAGACCAGGGAGCGTTCCTGGACCGGCAGCATCAGCCAGGCGACAACAATCCCTGCCAACTGGCCAACGGCGAGCGCCGCGAGGAACAGGCCAAGGCCGCCCTCGCCGTCCCCCGCGTGGCCTGCCGCCAGCACACTCCCGGCCACGGGCAGCACCGTGAGGTCAGCGACCACGATCCCGGTGAAGCGCAGGCGCACCATCAGCGTCCGGCGCAGCACATCCTTGACCAGGTAGGTGGCCACCGCGGCCGCCAGCACCGAAAGCTCCGGCGGGCCGATCAGGCCCACGGCCCAGGCCGCCGGCGGCACGGACAAGGAGCAGCCCACCCCAAGAACGACGAGCCAGCCCAGCAGGCCGCCGCGGGTGCCGGGGTCGAAGCGGTCCAGGACAGTCAGCGAATCCCCAACAAACCCGGTGGTCAACGCGCTGCACACCACCAGCAGCCCGTACAGGATACTCAGGCTGCCGAGCTCCGGCAGCGACAGGGTGCGTGCTGCGACAGCCAGGATCAGGAAGGCGGTAAGGCCCTGGCTGGCTTGGGCAGCCACGGCCCAGACGGCGGGCGCGCGGCCACCCTGGGTGCGGGCGGCCCTCCTGCCATGTCCCGCCCGGATCCTTCGCTGGCCGCCCCCCATCGCCGGGGTCACTTTACTGCTCCAGCGCCATGCTGCGTGAGTACCATTCTGAGACCGATTTCCGTGCAGGTATCCCCAGCCGTGCGTGCAGTCCCTCAAGTGCCGCCAGGCCGGCTTTCGCGCCCAGACTAGGAACCTACCCGTACCCGGGGCACGGGTAGCAGGTACTCGTTCCGCGATGCCCGCATCAGGCGGCTACCTGCCGCGTACCTACGTCGATACCTACCCGGGCGTGCGGCACTCATCCGCGGCCAACGACCACGGCAGCGCCGGTAAGGGCCCCACCGTGGCCGTTGGGGGAAAGACCAAGCATGCAACACCCGGCCATGCCCTAACTGTCAATCAGCCGCCGGCTGTCACATTGACCGCCACCGTTCCACTCCTGACCGTGTTACCGAAGGGATCCTTGGCGACGATCTGATATGTGTGCTGCCCTTTGGTGAGCCCGCTGTCAGTGAAGCTCAATGCGGGCCGTGAATAGAACCGCGAAACCGCCTGGACGGTGTGAACGACTCTGCCGTCCCTGATTACCTGATAGGTCAGCACCTCGTTGTCCCGGTCGTGGTTGGCCTGCCAACCGACGGTGACCTTTCCGGCCGAAACATACTTCGCCGTCGGGTTCGCGGCGGCACCGCTGACCTGGGGTCCCTGCTTGTTGGGCGCCAGTCCCTTTCCGGCGTAGCGGACCATCCCCTGCTGCGGGGTGCCGTTTGCCGTGGTGAACTCGCCCACCATGACCACGTAGTTGCTGTTGCCGGTGACGGCCCACGGCCCCTGGTACTGGCCGGTCGCGGTGCCCGTGTTCAATGCCGGATACCAAGCCAGTTGACTCGGTGCCGGCTTGCCCCGTAAGAGAGCCCAAGCCGTCGGCGCGAGGACACCTGTGGCTGCCTTACTGAATGCAGTGGCGCGATACCAAGTCTGGGGTTTCGTCTCGGGGAAGCCCCCGCCGGGCAGGTTGACGCAACTGTGGGAGTGGCTGGCTACATAGACGGCGCTCGCCGACGCCCACACTCCGTAGCTGTCTCCCCGACAATCCTGAACCCACTTCAGGTTCCCGTCGGACCAGTTGCCGGCAAAGGCGCCCTCGAGGTTTCCGCCTCCCTTGTAGTGGTAGCCGGTGCCGTAGAAATTCGTCCCGTCGGAGTGCAGCGACAGGATGGCGGCTGTATCGCCGCCGTTTCTGACGATGCTGTTTACACCCAGCGACATGTTGATGCCCGAGAGCGCGTTGACGCGGGCCAGCCCAAACCCCGGGTTGCCGGAGCCGTTCATTGTGGTGAACGCACCGCCGATGACCATCTGCTGTCCATCAGGGGACAGGGCCATCGCGTTGACCCTCCCATTTGCCCTCGGCGCCCAGGAGAGCAGGGCGCCGCCGTTGGCCGCGACCGCAGCCAGCCTGGACCGCGCCGTCGATCCGACGGTGGTGAAGTTCCCGCCAAGGTAGACGAAGCTGCCGGTGGCGACGATGCTGCGCACGGACCCGCCGACCTTGGGCGCGAACGAATCAATGAGCGCGCCGGTTGCGGGATCCAGGGCTGCGAGCCTGGAGCGGGGCTGGCCGTTGACGGTCGTGAAATCGCCGCCTATATAGAGCCGCCGCCCGTCAGGGGACGCCGTCACGGCCAGTGCCTGCCCGTTAAGCTTTGGCGCAAAGGAGGAAACCAGTGCCCCGGTGGTGAGGTTGAAGGCGAGTATGTTGCTGCGCGGCACGTTCTGTGTGCCGGGTGCCGCTCCTGCCGGGCGGGCCTGGCTGAACTTGCCGACCACATACGCGGTGTTGCCGATGATGGCGCTCTGCCAGGCAACCCCGTTGTGCTGGGCGGTGGGCAACGCGTCCGCGGACACCGTGACGGGCGTTCGCGGGTCATTCGGATTGGCCGGTGCGGTGTCGGCCGAGGCGGCGCCCGCCATCGCTCCAAGTCCGCCTGCGGTCAGTGCGAGTGTCATGGCCAGTGCCGCGATGCGCCGGGCGGCGCGGCCAACGATGTGCCCGGAGGAACCGGGCTCGTACTTCTTCATACGTCTGCCTAACTGTGGGTGTTTGCCGTCCCGCGGTCAGTGTCCGCGGGACATTCCGGTGACAAACGGCTGCTCCTTTCCCTGTCCCCCGTCCTGGTCCCCCTACGCTGTGTGTGGCCGCTCCCGCCACCCCCTACCCGGGCGTCGGCCCCTCGAAGGCGAGGATCGGAGCCGCTGCGGAATAGTTGAACCGGATCAGCACCTTTGACCGTTGCTCCGGTGGTACCAGGAACACATAGGTCGCTTCGACCCGTTGTCCCGGCTGCACGCTGGACGGCAGGACGGTGCCCCCGGGCCCCATGAGCTCCATGCAGGGCTCCCGATCCGGACCCGCTTCAACGGTCAAAAGGGCGTCGGACAGATCGAGCGGCGAGGTGGTGTTGTTTACGACGCTGAGGCGGAAGCGGAGGGCGGGGCCGCCGATCTGTCCGATGCCCTCGGCCTCCCCCACCACCGCTTCGAGCCCGGTGACCGCTGCTTCGACGCCGCCGTGCCGGCTCGGCTGGTCGATCGGTGCGGGCGGGGCAACGGGCTGCTCTATCGCGGCCAGGTCCGCATCCGGCGCCGGCACGGGCGCGTTGGGGTCCATCGGAGGGGCGGGGGGCGGGGGCTGGGGTGCCGGCTCGACGGCTGGCTCGGTCACCGGGCCTGTATCCTCCTCCGGCGCCTGGCTAGTCTCCTCCTCCGGTGCCGGTTGGGGTTCCGCCTCGGCAGGGGGCACGGAGGGTGGGGCCGTCGTCGCTGTCTGCCGAGGGGCGGCGCTCTCTGTCCCTTCGTCCTGCTGCACGGCCGTCGCTTCCTGTTTGCCGTCGCCGCGGTCAAGCACCAGCACGGCGGCAACGACGGCCAGGACAGCCGCCAAAGCGGCCGCCGCAAGCCATCGTGCCCTTGCTGATCGCCATAGCCTGCTCATCGTGCTTCCTCATTCATTGATCGGCGGCGTCCGCGCGGCCGGCGGGCCGGCGTGCTTCGCCCGGCCAGGCGCAGGCAGAGATCCTCGTAGCCGAGAGACACCTCGTCCCAGTCGTAGGCTTCGGCATTCCGCTGGGCGAGCTTGCCCCGCAGGGCGGTCTCGGAGGGCGCCGCTTCGGCGTCCTCCGCCAGCCGCCCGACGTCGTCCGGGTTCCGGAAATACCGGCCCTCACCACCCAGCACCTCGCGGTTGAAATCGACGTCGAACGCATTCGTGGGGGCGCCGGCCCCCATGGCGCGCAGCAGGGAGGGGTTGGTGCCGCCCACGGAATGCCCGTGCCAGTAGACCAGGGCGTTGGCGTAGAGCTGGTCGAGCAGGTCCTGGTCCCAGAGTCCGCCGGTAAACCGCACCCGGGAATCCGCCAGGTCGTGGAGACGGCGCGTGTACTCGCGCGAATAGGGAGCGCTGCCCACCACCACCAACGGCAGGAATGCCCTGCTGTGGGCGTACCCCTCGATGATCAGGTGCAGGTGGTTCTCCGGTTCGAACCGCGCCACGGCCAGATGGAACCGGCCGGGCTGCAGGTTCAATCCGGCCAGCCGGTCGTGCCCCGGAGCGCGCTGCAGTGGGGCGCCGTACGCGAGATACGTGGTGTCGGCGTCAAACTCGCGCCGGTAGTAGTCCTGGATGCCACGTGCGTCGGCGATGAGGGCGTCGGACCACCGCACTGCCAGGGCCTCCGCCATCCGGTAGTAGCGCCGGCCGCTGGGTCCCCACTTGGCGCGTTTCCACTCCAGGCCGTCTACGTGCGTGGCCACAGGAACCTTTGCGGCGCGGAGGACCGGAAGCCAGGGGGCGTTGGCGGAGTTGAAAACGATGGCAGCGTCGGGCCGGGAGCGCTCCCGCAGCGCCCTGCTCAGCAGGTGGCCGACGGAGAGCCCGGTGTGGGTCAACGTCTCCAGGGAGCGTCGCCGGGCCGCCGGCAGGTGCACGAGCTGCATGCCGAGGTGGGTGGACAGGACTGGCGCGCCGGCAGCGGAGCGACAGTACACCGTCACCCGGTGTCCCCGGGCCGCGAGCCGGCGGCCTACTTCTTCGACGCAGGTTTCGAACCCCCCGTAGCGTGCGGGCACGCCTCGGGTTCCCATCAGGGCAATGTGCAGGGGGCGCGGCGTCGCGGCCATACGTCGTCCTCCTATCCGTCCGCCGTGCGTCGCGCAGCTGCCGGACCCAAGTTATAGAGTTCGAGAGTGCGGCGCAGGCGGGAGCTTGAGGTATGGGCGGTATAGGGGAAGTACTCCACCTCCACGCCCAAGGGGTACAGGTCCTGCTCGAGCTGACGGCCCCGGAGGGTGCCGCGCCAGTCGTCGCCCTTGAACAGCACGGAGACCCCCAGCTCCCGGCACATCGTGACCTTGTCGGTGGTTTCCGCAACGGCCTTGTCCACGCAATCGAGCGCTCCGACGATTTCCAGCCGCTCGGCCAGGGGAATGAACGGTTCCCGGCCCTTGCGTTCGACCAGGAGCTCGTCGGTGACCACGCCGGCGACCAGAAAGTCACATCCGGCGCGTGCCCGGCGCAGCAGGTTCAGGTGGCCGATATGGAACAGGTCGAATGCGCCTGCGGCGTATCCGACTCGCATCACCACGCCCCCACGGGGCGGAACATGACCCTGACCGTGCGCCACAGGATCTGCAGGTCGCCGGCCAGGGACCAGTTCTCCACGTAATACAGGTCCAGCCGCACCCCGTCCTTCCAGTTCAGTTCGCTGCGCCCGTTGGTCTGCCACATCCCGGTGATGCCAGGTTTGATGTACAGCCGCCGGTACACCCGATCCTCATACCGGTCGACCTCACGCTGTAGCGGAGGCCGCGGACCCACCAGGGACATCTGGCCGACAAGGACGTTCCAGAACTGGGGCAGTTCATCCAGCGAGTAGCGGCGCATCCAGCGGCCCACGCGCGTGACCCGCGGATCGTGCTGCATCTTGAACAGGAGCCCGGAGGCCTCGTTGCGGTCCAGCAGCCCCTCCAGGTCGTCTTCGGCGCTCGCCGCCATGGAGCGGAACTTGACCATCCGGAAGGTGCGCCCGGCACGGCCCACGCGTTCCTGCCGGAAGAACACGGGCCCCGGGCTGTCCCGCTTGATCAGGATGGCAAGCACGGCGAAGACTGGCAGCAGCAGGATCAGCGCCAGGGCGGAGCCCACGACGTCCAGGCCCCGCTTGAGCACGTGGCGCGCCCCGGTGTACTGGGGCAGCTCGACGTGCATCAGCGGCAGGCCCTCCACCGGGCGGGCATGGATCCTCGGCCCCGCTACGTTTGTCAGGCCGGTGGTGAGGATCAGTTCGGTGGAGGTCTCCTCCAGCCGCCATCCGAGTTCCTGCACGTACGCGCTCCCGCCCCGCACCGGACCGGCAACCACGACAGCGTCCGCGCGGAGCAGCCGAGCGGCGGCCACGACGCTCTCACCGTCGGCGAGGACAGGGTAGTCCCGGCCGTCGACCCGGAGGGCCGTGCGCCGTGTGGATGAGACCAGTGCGACGCCGAGGACCTGGTAGGCACCGCCGGCCTTGTTTTCGATCTGCTTGACGACATAGCGGGCGTCCCGGGAACGGCCGAGCACCAGGACGCGGGACTGGTAGCGGCCTTGGCTGCGCTGGTGTGTCAGCCAGCGCCGGAGCAGCCACCGCGTGGCAGTCAGTCCCGTGATGCCGCCGGCGAGGGCGATGGCGAAGAACCCGCGGGCGATGTCCACGCCCAGTACTACGCAGGCCAGGGCGACAACGCCCAGCAGCGTGACCGTTGCCGAGATGACCTGCTTGTATTCGTCGGCACCGATGCCCACCACCCGGTCGTTGCGGGTGCGGTAGATCGTCAGGGCCGCAAGCCAGCCTGCTGCGATGCACGCGGCCACCAGCACGTAGGGCAGCTCGATGCTGGCGGCCGTGACGCTGGCTGCTTCCGTCCCGAAGCGGGCCAGGTGCGCGGCAGCGACCACGGCAAGGATCACCAGCGCGTCAAAGGCGAGCAGGATCCTGCGGTACCGCCGGCCCCAGTGGAGCCCGACGGGCTCGCCGCTGCGGTGCAGGCCGGGAAACCTGAGATCCGAGCCCGTCTCCTGCAGCAGGGGGGACCGGGTTCGGCTGTCCGGGCCGGACCCGGCCGAAGGGACAAGCACTCCGGCTGCAGGCCGGGAAGTCACCGAAGGGGTCGACGGCGGCTGGGGGGAAGCCTTGGTCTCAGGAGGCTTCGACGCCGTCGACCCCGCTCGGGGGACCAGCGCGAGCGCTGGTGGTATTGATCGGGTGGTGCCCAACAGCGTTTCCGCAGAATGATCAGCACGCATCTTGAGACCTTTGGCTAGCTTCCAATCAACGATCAGAAGGCTAGGCGGGGCCGGACAGATACAGCACCAGTAACCGATACGCATGTTCCGGCTTCGGCTTCGCGGCCCGTAGCCGCCTTACCTGCCCAGGCCGGGGGCTCCCACTCTGTGCCGGGGGCTCAGCTACCCGAGGGTGGCGTTCCGCCGGGGGTGGCCGGAGCACGGGGACCGGGCTCCAACGCGCGGTACGCAGACTCGAGGTCCGCCCTGCGGCTGATTCCGAGCTTCACGTAGATCCGGTAGATATGGCCCTCCACGGTGCGCTGCGAGAGAGTGAAATGGCCCGCGATGTCCCGTGATCCCGCGCCCTCGAGCAGCAGGTGCACGATCTCGTGTTCCCTGCGGGTGAGCCGGACCAGATGCAGTGAAGGGCTGAGGTATGAGACCGTCACTCCCGCCAGCTCCTCACGGCGGCGTCGGAGCTGCTGGATCAGGGCCCGCTGTCGCCTCAGGTTGCCATGGTTGCCGTAGAACCGGATGGCATGGCCGATGCTCTCCACGGCCACCAGGTACTTGCGGTGCCGGACAGCTTCATCTGCGGCGGCCACCATGCGTTCCGGGTTTCCGGACGCCACCGCCTCCGCGTAGGCGAGCAGGGCGCGTGCCTCTCCCCCCGGGTAGTCGGAGGTGAGATCAGCCAGCCGCCGTGCCTGGCTGAGATCCCCCACGGCCAGGCAGAGTTCCAGGATGTCCTTTTCGGCGGTGCGGAGCCCCGCCGTCTTCGCCTGCTCCGCCGCCTCGCGAAGGTCACCGGGAATCTCGGCGTCGGCTCCCTCGCTGGCTGCGACGGCGGCGGCGGCGTAGGCCCGGGCGACGAGCTGCAGGTGAATCGGCGCCGTCTTGAGTGTTCCGGCCACCTCCTTGGCGTACCGGGCTGTCGCCATCGATTCCCCGACGACGGCGGAGGCGTATCCGGCTGCGCCCAGCGCAAAGGGCAGAAGCAGCTCAGGGTCGTTGCGGCGGAGGGCCTCAACGGCCGGGTGGAGCCGCGCGAGCCCCTCCCGCAGCCGTCCCTGATGCAGCTCGGCCAGGCCTTGGAATACGCCGAGGGTGCCCCCCGAGCCCAGCAGGTGCGCTCCTCCCCTGAGGCGGCACTCGGCCAGCAGCTCGTCGAGGTCCTCATAGCGTCCCAGGTGGAGCAGGGCGAAGGCATGCCGAACAACTGCGAAGGTACAGAACTCTCCCAGCTCCGACGACGCGCCTTCCAGCGCCCGCAACGCGGCGGAGGAATAGCGGACGGCTTCCTCCGGCCGGCCGAGGGCTGTCAGCGCTTCCGCCAGCAGACCATTCCCGATCAGGACGTCGACAGGACGCTGCCCGGGGTCATTCACCTGTTCGCGCAGGCGTGCCGCTGCTTCGTCGTACCGGCCCTCTGCCAGCAGCGCCCTGGCCTCGATCAAGGCAGCCCCGGCCGCCGGGACGCGGCCCGGCGACGCTGCCTCTTGTCCCTCCCCCGTGTCCTCGACTGCCGCCCGGTGTGCGATGCGGTTTTCTTCCCGCCGCAGGATGCCCGCCAGGCGACGGACGTCCTCACCCGATGCTCCGGTACGGTGCAGAAGGCGGGCCATCACCACCACGGCGCGTTCAAGATGCCCGGGTCCAGAGGCCGGCCCTACCGCGGCGGGCCCGGATTCGAGCACTCCGTCAAGGAGGACCCGCGCCTGGGCGAAGACGCCGGTCTCCACGTAAGCGGCCGCGATCTCCACCCGGGCCCCCGGCTGGTGTTCGGACGCCGACACGGACGCCGCAAGGCGGATCGCTGCCTGCGGCCGGCCCAGGCGGTTCGCGGTCGCTGCGGCCTCCAGCAGGGTCGCGTCGTCGGGACAGCTGCCGCACTCCAGTGCCCAAAGCGTGGACCTGACCTGCTGCTCGGCGCCCCGGGGATATCCCGGTCGCCCCGCGAACAGCGCATGGGTCCGGGCGCTCCTCGCCGGAGGTACCAGCTGCCGGAGCACTTCGCCCTGAAGTGGAACGCCAAGTTCAGTGGTTTCGGACCCATCCTGAGCGCAGACGAGAAGCCCCTCCTGAAGCAGCGACTGCAGAGCCGCTGCGTCCGTTGCCGAAGCCAACAGCGTCCTGGGAAGCGGCCCGGCCAGCGCTGCAGCCTCGAGGACGGCGCGCTGCTCCTGCGGGCGGTCGGCCAGCATCCCCTTGACCAGGTCCTCAAGGGGGCTCCCGTAGGTGTCCGGCAGCCCCTGCAAAAACCAGGCCCCGTTGCCCTCGGCAAAGTGGCCGGAGGTGCGCAGGTGCTCCACCAGCACCTTTGCATACAGCGGATTCCCGGCCGTCAGTGTTGCGATCACCGTGCCGGATGCCCGCAGGACCGGGCCCCCCAACAGCTCCTCGCAGAGCGCGTGTACGGCAGGCCCGTCCAGCGGTGTCAGGTCCACCCGGGCCAGGATCCCGTCGCGGGAAAGGGCGATGAGCTCCTGCACCTCCGGGGCCGCCGCCCTGGCGAGCACCAGCAGGCGGATTTCCCCGGAGAGAGCCAGCTGGCTCAGCACGTGGGTGCTGCCTTCGTCGAGGTGGTGCGCGTCGTCGACGACCAGCAGTGCCGGCGGCTTTCCCGTTTCCGTCCGGCGGCTGAACCAGCGCCGCACCGCCCGCAGCACCGCGAGCGGCGAATCCATGTCCCCGGCGTCTGCTGCTTCAAGGAAAGGGGCAAGGACGCCGTAGGGAACCTTGGCGAGCAGCGGGCTGCCGTACACCCATACGGGGTCCACAACCCCGCCCAGCCGTACCACGGTCAGTTCGGCCAGGCAGGACTTGCCCATCCCTTCCTTTCCCAGCACGACCGCACCACGCTGGGAGGGATTCAGGATGCCGGAACAGGCTTCCTCGACCTCACGTGACCGTGCTTCCGCCGCCCGGGACGATCCCTGCACCGTCGCAGTCACTTCACCGCTCCGCTGCGTTCCGAGAGCAGCCGGGCGAGTTCGCGCCTGCTGGCGACGTGCAGTTTTGAGTACACCTGGTACAGGTGCCCCTCCACGGTCCGCACCGAAATGCCCAGTTCCTCGGCGATTGCCTTGTTGCTTGCACCGGCCGCGGCCCGCACGGCAATCGTCCGTTCCCGCTGGGTCAGTGCGTCCAGCAGCTCGCTCGCGAATTCCGCTGGATCCGCCTGGCTGTTCCCGGTGCGCCTGGCCTGATGGATCAGCCGCACGGTGGCCCGGTCTCCGGACCCTGTCGCCATGGCCAGGGCACGTTCGGAGGCTTCGCGGGCCAAGAGTGCGTGGCCGCAGGCTGCTCCCATCTGGCCCGCTTCCAGCAGCAGCTGCACATCGAACGCCGCCAGCGCCTTGGCATAGGTTTCGCAGGACCGGGCGAAGTCTCCCTGCAGCCGGGCGGAGGTTCCCAGGACCTGCTCCACAGCTTCATGGTCCCCCAACCGCAGCCCGGTGAAACGCGAGAGCATCTCGAACGCCGCCGCCCCGCGCCGCCCGTCCTGATCGGCGAGGTTCCGCAGCCGGTCCACCGCCCGTTCAGCACCCAGTGCCGCATCGGCAAGAGCAGCGAAGTGCCGGGCCGTCCGGCGGATCACCCAGGGCCCGCCGTCGCGCCCACGGTCCCGAAGCTGCAGACACCGCCTGGCCTGATCGGCGTCACCGAGGAGTGCGAAGCTGTAAGCCGCTGCGGCCGCCGCCGGAGGTATCAGCCAGACCGGGCCGGTGGCCAGGAGCTGGGCCAGCCCCGGCTCCAGCACAGCCAGCGCATCTTCCGGCGAGCCGGCGCATGCCTGCCGCAGGCCCTCCCCCAGGTCCGTGAGCAGCGGCGAGGACAATTCGTGCGCTGCTGCCAGCTCCAACAGCCGCCGTGCCGCGTCCAAGGCACCGGTTGCCACATAGGTGGTGAGCAACCGCTCCGCGGCGGCGATGCGGGCACCCACGGAGCAGCTGCGGTGCGGAAGCATCTGTTCCACCTCACGCGCACGCTCAAACGCATCGGCCTGGCGGTCGGTCAGCCCCAGCGCCTCGACCAGCAGTGATCCGGATGTCAGGCGGAACCCGGGGTCGTAGGCTTCAGCGAGGTCCGACAGCAGGTTGATGTTCTCAGCGAACCGCCCGTGGGCCGAGTTGCAGGTTGCACGGGCCAGCAGCACCTCGCGGGCCAGGCCCGGGTCCGTTTCCGATACGCCTGCGGCTGAGGCCATGCCTGCCGCCTGGTCCAGGAGAAGCTTATGCCCCCGGACATGGTCCTCACCCCATCCGGCCAGGTGGCCGCTGTCGGCCGCGCCGGTGGAGGCCATGCACAGCAGCCGGCAGCGCGCCAGGATCAGCCTGACGGCCGTGCCGTCCGAGGCGTCGACGCCGTCGGCAAGCTGCAGGACCTGTGCCGCGCCCGCAAAGTCGCCGAGTTCGATCCTCGCGCCGGCAACCATGAGCAGTGATTCGGGATGGTCTTTCCACTGAACGGCAGCAGGAACCAGGGCCGCCGCCGCGGCGGGGTCGCCGGACTCCAGCGCAGCGGCCGCCGCAGGTGCCGCGTCTGCGGCATCCAGCGGCTCGTCGATGCTCAGGCGCCAGCGTGCTTCGGAGAGCGGCTCTCCCCGTGCGTCTCCCAGCTCGCGGCGCAGGCGGCGTCGCTCTGTCGTGTTGACGGTGGCCAGCACTGCGCCGGCGAGTACCGGGGCAGCGATCCGCAGCCCCGCGACGGGTGCCGGGTCCAGGACAAGCAGGCCGCGTTCCTGCAGCCTGTCGACCGCCTCGGATCGGGTGAAGCTTTCAGCATCGGCAAGCCGCAGGAGCCCGGCGAGCGCGACGGCGTGCAGCAGGTCGCGCTCGTCGTCCGCCATCTCTCCGACGGTGTCAAAGACGGCTTCAGCCATACGGGACAGCGGTTCCGGCCCGGTGGGATGGAAGACCCAGGTGCCCTGATCCCGGCGGAGCCAACCGCCTTCGCGGTAATCGGCGCAGGCAAGACCAAGCAGCAGGGGGTTGCTTCCGCTGACGCTGCGCAGGCGCTGCACGGCGGTCCGCGTGACCGGTCCGCCCAGGTGCGCCCGGACCAGGGCAGCGGCGTCAGCTGCGTCGAGGGCCGGTACATCGATCCGGTCCATCAGTCCTTCGCGCCACAGCCCCATGAATTCCCCCGGGGCACGGTTCAGGTCGCGGAAAGCCGCCACCATGGCTGCCGCTTTGCCCAGCACCAGCTGGTTGAGGACCATGGCTGAGAACTCGTCCAGGTCTTCGGCGTTGTCCACGGCCAGCAGGACGGGGCGGCCGTCGGCCCGCTCACGGATAAGGTTGCTCAGCCCCCGCAGGATCAGCACGGGATGCGCGGAGGCCTGGGGGTCAAGGTCTGAGAGCAGGAAGGTCAGAGCGCCGAACGCCGAGCGGCCTGCGAACTCCGACCCCCGCACCTGGACGACATAGTGATCTTCGCGGCGTCGGAGCACCTGCTGCATCAGCGAGGTTTTTCCGATGCCGGGGCCCCCCACCAACAGGCAGCCGCGGCCCGGCCCTGACTGCAGTGCGAGATCGATCCGGTCAAGAATCCAGGAACGACCGTCGAGAACGAGGGCCTCCGCCGGAGGTTCGTCTCTGCGGGGCGGCGGGGCGGCAGCCGAGGTGCCGCCGGAGGGGAGGTAGCCGGTGCCGCGGGAGGAGCCAGCTGCTCCTGCCGCCGGTCCCGGAGGATACGGAGAGTTGTGGTGGGAAAGCTGCACGTCGAGACCCGTCTATTCTCTTCGATGTCGGCTGAGCTGCCTGCCGTCCCCTCTGAGCCGGAGCAGCAAGTGACTGGAGAGTAAAAAAGAACAAGAAGTGTCGTCGTGAGTAGGAGACACCAGCCCTTGGCCTTCAATTACTTAGCCCCGCCATCCGAAGGAAGCAATGAGCTACTCGGATTGCTACTCGCAGCCCCGGTTCCGCCGGTACGAACGCGTGGTTGGCTACCTGGGTCAGGGGACGGTGGAAGGCACCACCCACTCGCTGGAACCTGCCTGCGCGAGAATCTCCCGCAGCTCCCCCCGGCCCGACACGCGAAGGGTTCGGAACATCCGGCCCAGATGCCAGTCCACGGTCCGGGGCGACAGGTGCAGGTCGCGGCCCAGAACCGAACTTGATTCGCCTTCCGCCGCCCGGAGCAACAGCGTCCGGTCAAAGTCGGGCAGCCGTTTAATTCCCTCTTCAACCCGGTTGGCGTCCGCGAGCAGGCGGTAAGCCTGGTTCTCCAGCTGCCGGAGGTTCCGGGAGAGCCGCTTCTCGCCGCTGGCCGACGCCGCCTGCTGCGCTGCGGAGGCGGCAAAGTACGCCAGACGTGCCTGCCCGGCGGCCAGCGCCGTGCGGGCGACCTGGGCCAGGGCCTGCGCGTCGTTGCGTGAGAGCCCGGCGCTGAGTGCATCGTGGAGGATCGCGGCCTGGCCCTTCGCCGATCGCGCTGCCCTCGCCAGGTCTTCCACGGCTGCCGTCCGGCCATCAACTACGGCGGCGGAGAGGTTTAACAGCGCCGCTCCTACGTTGCCGGCGGCAAGGTTGCGCAGCCCCAGCCGGTGCAGGCGGGGCGCGGCGGCCGGTCCGCGGCCGGCCGCCGTACCGAAATGTTCGGTCAGGACCGCGGCCAGAACGGGTGAGCGCGCACGGTGCCGTTGGGCGGCCGGACGGGGCCATGCCGGCAGTCCGTCGGCGGAAGCGTCTTCGACGCGCGCCGCTCCTGCACCCGCCGCGGCCAACCGGTACAGTCCATGACGGTCCATGGTCGCGAGTTGGGCAAGCGCGGGCTCCAGCACCCTTCCGGCGGCGTCCGCCCGGCCGGCGAGCAGATGCGCCAGCCCGGCCGGGACCTCCCAGAGGGCGCTGCCGGGGTGGGAGGGCTCGCCCGGGCTGCGGCAGGCCGCCTGCCGGCAGATCCGCAGCACGACGGCCGGCCGGCCCGCCAGCAGCAGGACGAGCTGAAGCTCAAGGAAGGCCGCTTCCAGGTCCATCAGGTCCGTGTCCTCCGCCGCCCCGCTGCCGATTTCACCCAGAAGATGCTCGGCCAAGGCTGCCGCCTCGTCCGCCGCGCCCTGAACCGCCAGACTGCGGGCCGCCGCTGCACCCGCGGCAAGCCGGTCCCGGAACGCGGCGGTGTCCGCGGTCGATCCGGCCAGCCCCGAAGGGGCAGGTTCCCAGTGTCCCAGGCGGTGCAGTACCTCAAGCCTGGCCGGCTGCAGGACGCCGTGCAGGACCGAACGGCTGGCTGAGCCGTCACCGCTGTCCAGGGCCTCAAGGCGGGCAACAAGTTCCGTCTTCGCCTGCCTCATGGCTTGCTCAGCGCGGCCGCTGTCCTCGGCCTCCCGGACTGAGAGGGCACCGGCATCCGAGCTCGCCTGCACCGCGGCCGCCAGGACATGGATGAGTTCGAGGCAGGTCCGCTCGGGTGAGTCGGTATCGGGGATGAGCACTTCCAGCGCGCGCTCCGGACGGTACTGCAGCCGCGCCGCAGCCAGCTCGATCGTGGCCCGCGGATGGAGTGTTGGGCCGGCCGCGTCGGCCATCAGTTCCACCGCGGCGTAATCGCCTTGACGGCGGCCGCCGCGCAGCGCACGCACGAGCTCCTTTCCCCTCAGAGTGTGTCCGCAGGAGGCCAGCCACTGGCCCGCCGCCAAACAGGCCGCATCAGATGCCTGGGACAAATTGAGGCGGCGCCCGTAGGTCTCCAGCAGGTCCAGCCGGCGGCCGAGCGGTACGACTGCCGGCAGGACCTTCGCGGCTGTCGCCGACCGCAGCCTGGCAGTCACCGCTCCGCCGGTCCTGACGGCCAGCAGTCCGAGCTCCTCCAAGCCGTCGACGGTGTCAGGGCCGGCCAGTGCCGCAAACAGCGGGACCGGAAGCTCGGAGCACAACGCCAGCAGATCCAGCGCATCGCGCTGGGCGGCAGTGAGCCGACGCAGGCCGACTTCCACGCGTTCAGCCAGCTCGCCGGCAAGGGAGAGCCGACCGGCCACGGCGCAGTAGCCGGCCTGGAGCCGGAACCTGCCGGCCGCCAGCTGGTCGCGCGTGGTGAGTTCAGCAGCCAACGGATTCCCACCCGTGTATCGCCAGACGTTCTCCAAAGCCTCGGCGGTGGGCGGCGCACCGGCAACCCGGTGCATGAGGATCCCCAGTGAGGTGCGGCTCAGCGGGCCGAGGTCAATGCGCTGCAGCAGCCCGTCGGACCATAGCCGGGCGAGTTCGGGGGCGCAGGCGGAAAGGTCGGGTGCGGCCACCAGGAGCGCGACCACGCCCTGGCGGCACAGCTGGGTGGCAACCATGACGGCCAGGTCATCAAGCCGGTCGGCGTTATCAAGCACGAGGACCGGCCGACGGCCGGCAGCCCGCGCCGTCAGGAGCTCCTTCAGACCACGCAGTACGAGGACGGGGTTGTCGACGGTATCCCGCGGCAGATCCGACAGCAGCCAGGCCAGGGCGCCGTATGGAGTGCGGGCCGAGGTTTCGCTGCCCCGCACCCATACGAAGCAGGAGCCGGCCGTCTGTTCCGCCACCGCACGCATCACGGCGGTCTTTCCGATGCCGGGCGGTCCCAGCAGAACCGCCCCGCCGACGTCAAGGGCACGTGCAGTACGCCCGGTGGCTTCCGCACGGTCGATCAGCCCCGTTGCCCCGGGGCGCTGCTGCCAGCCGCTTGCCGGGCCCGGCGCGCGCGACAGGAGGGATTGCGTATTCATCAGGTGGTCTTGGCGGGCTGCCCGGTGACCCGGCGCGTATAGGACATTGCGTTCCTTGATTCAAGAGACCATCACCGCTCAGGCGCCCCCCGGCACCGATGGAAGGGTACAGCGGCGGCCGGTGCGGCGGCTCCAGTAGCCCTACTGGTCTTGGGCGGGGCCACGGCAAGTAGCACCCCTGGTCACGTGCGGGAATTACTGTGGTCGAAAGGATCGAATACCCGTCTGCCTCCACCGGCAAAGGACCCGGCCAATGAGTGGACATACGGTGCAGCCGACGTGGGGTCAGCTCCCCCGCGCCTCGCCTGCCCCGGTTCCGCTCTCCAGCCGGTCGAGGGCCTCCCGCAGGTCCTCCCGCCGGCTGATCCCCAGCTTCTCGAAGGTGCGGTAGATATGCCCCTCCACCGTCCGAACGGACAGGAGAAGGCGGGCAGCGATCTCCGCATTCCGGACTCCCTGGGCCGCCAGGGCGGCGACGTCACGTTCCCGCCGGGTCAGGGTGGAGGAAACACCTGTCCGCGGGGACGGCGTTCCGCGGGCGATCCTTCGCTGGATCCGATGGCTGAGTGTCCGGTCTCCGCTGCGCCTGGCCAGCCGCAGCGCTTCCTCAAGACACTGCCGTTCCACTCCCGTGAACGGCCTCGGAGGGTGATCCTCAGGGACCATTCGGAGAAGCTCGTCGATGTCCTGGTCCACCACGGCACGCGCGAAGCGGCGCATCTGCACGGCCTGGGGGCCCTCGCATTCCTCCGCGAGTTTCAGCAGGGTTCCGATGTTCGACAGGTCCCCCAACCGGACGGCCATGCTGCGCAGATCGAATTCAGCCGCGGTCTGTCCGGCAGCCGAGGCCTCTTCCGCCGCGGCATGGAGGCCCGCAAGGTCCCTGTCGCCGGCTGACAATGCCCGCGCAGCCGCAACATACCCCCGGCAGATCAGCCTGTACTGCAGCGGCCCGCGCGGCGGCCGCGCGGCCAGCAGCGCGGCGACCTCCGCCGCGCACTCCGCCTCCTCCTGCTGGGCAGCCTGGATGGCCGCGAATCCCAGCGCCAGCGTCAGCAGCCCTTCCGGATCACGTCGCCGAAATCCGGCCACAGCGACGCGCAGCCGTTTCAGGGCACCCGCGGAGTCTCCCTGCCGGGCACTCCTCACCGCCAGGCAAAAGTCCGCGGTCCCACCCAGCTGCAGCTGCCCCCGCAGGGCGAGGGTCCCATCCTGCTCCAGCACGTCCTCCAGTTCCTCCCATCGGTCCAGCCACAGCAGCACGGCAAGGTACCGGTGAAGGATGAACAGGTAATAGCTCTGGAAGCGCCCGTCGTTTCCCTGCACTGCGAGAAATGCCTCCCTGGCAGGCTGCAGCGCCGTTTCCGGCCGCCCGGACAGGACATGCAGGTCGGCCAGGATGGCGTGGGCGATCAGCACCGATTCGGAATCGCCGGCTGTCCGCGCCTCTGCCAGCAGCACCTCAAGCTCGGGCTCGAGGGCCGACGCAGCGGGGGCGTCCAACCGGGCCAGGCAGGCGAGCAGCTTGGCGCCGCGCCGGGCGGAGGCCGTATCGGACCGCCTGCTGTTCGGTTCCAGCCGGTCGATCGCCGCCGCCCAGCGGCCACACAGCTCCGCCAATTGGTTGGAGGATTCCTGTCCAGGCAACCGCATGGTCGCCTCGGCAATGACCGCGTTGCGCAGGGTCAGGTGGTCCGGCGCCTCTTCGACGGCGTCCCCCAGCAGCTCCAACGCCCGGACAGTCTCTCCCTCCTGCAGGCGTGCCCGGGCCTTCTCTACGCGTGCCGGAATCAGCAGGGCCGGGTCGTCGATACCGGCAGCGGCCCGCGCAGCCAGATCGGGTTGGAATCCGTCGTTGGCGAGCCGCGCCGCCCGCAACAGCTGGGCAGGCGCGACCTCTTGACCGCAGTCAAGAGCCCACGAGACCTGCCGCAGTGTCTGCTGCCTCCCTGTGGCCGTTTCGGGAGCCGCCGCCAGCAGTCCCCTGCGCAGCCGTGTGCTGCGTGCCGCCGGCACCATTCGCCTGACCACCTCGGCGTGCAGCGGATAGCGCGGGCACAGGAGCCGGGGATTGTCCTCCGTCAAGGTGACCAGCTCGGCTTCCACCAGCACGTCAACCGCCCGGTGCAGGCCCATCCGGAATGCTGCGGTCAGCGGAAGCGGATCCGCCAGGACGACCAGCTCGAAGGCTTCCCGTTCCAGCGGCGTCAATCCTGCCAGCTGGGCCCGAAGCAGGTCACCGAGCCGCCCCTCGGACGGCAGCGTCCGCTGCTCCATCAGCCACACCCCGTTAAGGTTCCGGAGTCCCCCTGCCCGTTGCCCTTCCTCGACCAGGGCCAGTACAAACATCGGGTTACCGCCGCTGAGGGCGGCGAGCTCGATCCCGCTCGTGTACAGGAGGGGGCCGCCCAGAACGCGTTCGCAGACCTCGTGGACCTGGTTTGGTGTCAGCGGCTGCAGCCTGAAGCGCGCCAGCAGCCCGTCCCAGACCTGGGCGGGCAGTCCGGCCGGCAGCTGCTGAATGGACCGCGCCAGCAGGAGCAGGCGGATCCGCCCGGAGGAGGCGAGCTGGGACAGGAGGTCGGCGCCGGGCTCGTCAAGGAGATGGGCGTCGTCCACCACTACCAGGGTGCGGGGCAGGGCGTCCAATGCCTCGCGGTCGAGGTCCAGTTGCTCCAGCAGGGCGCGCATCACCCCAAGCGGCGAATCCGCATCGGAATTCGCCAGCGTCGGGAGCAGCGGCGCAAGGGCCCCGTACGGGATGTTGGTCAGCGCCGATGAGGCGTGGACACGGAAGATCGAGAGTCTGTCCTCCAGCTGGGTCAGCAGGGCATTGGAGAGCGCAGTCTTGCCCACGCCCCCTTCACCCACAATGAGGGCTCCCCTGCTGCCCGGCCGCGTCAGTTCCCCGGCCAACGCGGCGAGTTCCCGCTCCCGCCCAACCAGCCGTCCAGCAGCGGCGCCCTCAACCATCCTGTCCTCCGGCCCCCGGATCCATCTGTTCGCGCAGCTCAGCCCGGCCTGAAACACCGAGCTTCGCGAAGAGCTTGCCGAGGTGCCAGTCCACGGTGCGGGGTGACAGGTTCAGGGCCGCGCTGATCTCCTGCCGGCTCAGGGCGCCTGCCGCCCGGCGGGCCAGGTCCCGTTCAAAGTCAGTAAGGCGGGCCAGGCGGTGTTCCATCCGGTTCCGGTGCCGCAGGGCCCGGCGGGCCGCGCTTTCGAGGCTCCGTGCCTCCTGCGCTGTCAGGCTGCGGGGACCGGGCGCCGCCTGCCCGGCTGCCCGGGCCGCGTGAAGGGCGAGCAGGTACTGATGCAGCTCCAGCGCGGTCCGTGCGGAGGCCATGAGGTCCGCCGCGTTGCCGCTGAGCCGGCCTGAGGCATAGCCCGCCAGCGCAGCTGCCCACGGGCCGGTCGCCTCTGCGGCGAGGACGACGATTTCCTGCAGCACGTCGTCGCGCCCGGATTCGGCGGCCGCGGCCAGCTGCAGGAGGGCCATGGCGGGCTGGCCGCGCTCACGGGCGTGACGGGCAGCAGCCAGCAGCTGGTCCGTTACAGGTTCCTCCGTGCCGGCGAGCTCCGCCTGCAGCAGCAACAACAGATGAAGCTGTTCCATCAGCCAGCCTCGGTGGTACTTGGAGACCGCCACCTCGCCGGCGAGGGTCCGGGCACGCGGGACGTTACCCTGTTGGGCATGGGCGCAGGCCAGGCCCGCCTGTGCCAGCGGCAGCTGGTTGTCCGGATCCCGGTGGCGCAGCTGGCTGACGGCGGCTGCCAGAAGATCGACGGCGTCGTCGGCCCGCCCGCCGAGCACCGCCGCCAGGCCGCGGGCCATCTCCCCGGCGCTGCCGCGGAACGTGGCCGGTTGCGGGGGCAGCGCGAGCCGGTCCCACGACAGCTCGGCGGCGGCGCAGAGATCTCCGCTGAGCACGCACGCCTCGAACAGACGCCGGTAAACCTCGTCCTGACCGGCGGCCGGCATCTGGTCGCTCAGCAGCGCCTGGCCGGCGGACACGGCCGCCATGGCTCCGGTGGCGTCGCCCTGGGAGGCGAGGATTGCTCCGCGGAGGGCGAATGCCGTTGCACGGGCCGGCAGCGCGTTGCTGTTGTCCTTCGCGAGGACCTCCAGCTGCGCCGGGTCGGCGTCGCGGCCGGCCCCGGTATCCAGCGCGAGGGACGCACGGGCCAGTTGGATCCGGGTCCGGCCCGCCGCGGCAGAATGCCAGGAAGGGTCTCCCGCGGGCCGGACGGCGTCGTCGCTGTCCAGGTCCATGGCAGCTGATTCCAGGATGGCGGCCGCACGTGCGGGGTCGCCGGTGGCCAGCTCCAGGCGGACCTGCAGAAGCACCAGGTCAAGCCGGCTGCTGGGGCAGTCCCGGTCCGCCGGGTCCTGTGGTTTGGGACGGGAAAGATACCCTGCCAGGGCGTTGGAGGCTTCGACGATCCTGCCCATCTGGGTGAGCGCCTCGACCTCCTCCACCACCGTGTCCCTGGTCTGCGCGGCAGGCTGGACGCAGCGGACGTACCGCAGCGCGGCCGCGGAATTACCCGAGGCGTTCTCCAGCCGCGCCGCCGCCAGGGCCAGGGCCGGCTCCAGGGAGCTGCCGCAGCGCAGGGTCCAGGCGGCGTAGGCGGCTACGGCAGCGGGTTCAAGCTCTTCCGGGCTGACAAGTGCGGACACTTCCTCCCACAGTTCGCGGCTGCGCCCGGCGGGGACCGCCGCAGCCACCAGGGCGCCGGAGGCGGCAATGCTGATGCGGACGACAGGTGCCCGGGTCGCGGTGATCTCTATGGTCCGCCGTTCCTCCATTGCCTCAACAGCCTCGCCCGGCACCAACCGCAGCACGGTGTCCAGCGGCAGGACGACCATAAGCGCGAGGACTTCCACCAGCTTGCGTTCCCCCGGGGTCATGCGCCGCAGGCGTGCAGCCATAAGCTCGGCGATCTCGCCTGTATGCACGTACGGGGCGGCGAGCACCCACGTTCCGTCACGGCGCACCAGGGTGCCGGCGTCCCGCTGTTCACGGGTCAGCAGTGTGACGTAGTGCGGGTTCCCGCCTGACTCGCTCCACATGCTCGCCGACGCCCGGGCCGACACCCGCCCCTCCAGCAGCTGCTCCATCAGCTGCGCGGTCTGCCCCCTCGTCAGCGGTTCCAGGTCGATCCGGGCCAGCAGCCCATCGGACCATAAGGAAGTGAACTCGGCCAGTTGCCCGGTCATGCCCTCCGCGGTGGCCAGCATCGGAATGCCGAAGGCACGCACCAGCTGGCTGATGACCGACACCGAGGAGCGGTCCAACAGGTCGGCATTGTCGACCACGAGCAGCGGAGTCCGTCCTCCCGCACGGCGCGTCAGATGGGCATGCAGACGCGGCAACAGGAGCACGGGACTCAGGCCCTGCCCTTCGGGCAGCTCGCTGAGCAGCCAGCCCAGCGCGCCGAACGGTGTCTTGGCCGAAACGATGCTGCCGCGGAGGTGGAAATAGCAGTAGCGGCCGGCCAGCTCATTGCACGCCGCCCGGACCAGGACGGTCTTGCCCACCCCGGAAGCACCGACCACGACGGCGCCCAGTCTGCCGCCGGCCACGGCGTCGATGAGCTCCCGATACTCCTCAGCCCGCCCGATGAGCTGGGCAGCGCCCGGCTCGGATCCGATTTCCATATCTATCCCCCTGTGCGGCTCGCCGCAGCGGGGCTTCCAGCTGGCTGCGGAAGCGCCGCTGGGTTGAGAGTACGCGCTGGCCCGCAAGCCGTCCACCAAAAAATCTGTCCGCCGTCACGAGCCGGAATCCGCCGTTCCAGCCCTGCAGGGCGCCTCGGCGGCTCCGCGCCGAGGCCGAAGAAGCCCGACCGGGCCAAGGCAAAGAAAAGGGACCGACGCCGGGATGGGGGTGGCCCAGTCTCGGAGGCCTCCCGGCGCCGGCCCCGTCTTCGGAGCCCGTGGTGCTGAACCTTGTGGGGCTCCTTAAATGGTAGGACGGTGCCCGGGGCACAACAACGGGTCCCGGGGGGAACAGGTGCACGGGAGAACTACCCGAAATTGTTGGCGGCATACCCGTTCATCGCAGGTCTTGTCCCTGTCGGCAGCCGCCCGGCGCGGGATGAGGGGTCCGCCGGCCGCTGGGAAGGGGCGGGACCGGCCCCCGGGGATCAGCCTCCGGAGGACTGGGCGTGAACCTTCTGCTGGGCGGCGGTGAGGCCTTCGCGGATCAGCAGGTCGACGGCGTCGGCCGCATCCGAGATCAGGAAGGGCAGCTCGCGGGACTCGACGGTGCCGAAATCCTTGAGCACGTAGTCCGCGGTGTCCATTCGGCCCGGCGGGCGTCCCACGCCCACACGGACCCGCAGATAGTCCTTGGTACCCAGGGCCTTGCTGATGTCGCGCAGGCCGTTGTGGCCGCCTTCGCCGCCGCCGCGCTTAAGCCGCAGGGCGGCAAACGGGATGTCGATTTCGTCGTGGACGGCGATGACCTGTTCCGCCGGAATGTCGTAGAACCGGGCGAGGGCCGAGACCGGGCCGCCGGAGAGGTTCATGTAGGTGGACGGTTTGGCCAGGACCAGCCTGGGCCCGCCCGGGAAGAGCCGTCCTTCAAGCACCGAGGCGCGGGCCTTGTGGGTCTTGAAGCTGCCGCCCATTCGCCCGGCCAGCTCGTCCAGAACCATCTGGCCGACATTGTGGCGGTTGCGCGCGTAGCCGGGCCCGGGGTTTCCGAGCCCGGCTACGAGCCAGGTGTTGCTGTTCACGCGGTGAGGTTACTCGGCGTTCTCTGCGACAACGTCACCCTCGGGGGTCTCGTTGGCGGAGGCTGCAGCCGGGAGGGAGAGGTTGGCGACCATGGTCTCGGGGTCGAGGATCAGCTCGACGCCGGCCGGCAGCTGGACGTCGGAGGCGTAGACATGCTCGCCCGCGCCGCGGCCTTCGATGGACACGGTGACGACCTCGGGGAGGTTGGTGGCGTCGGCGGAGAGCAGCATGGTGACGGCCTCCTGGGTCACGACCACGCCGGGGGCGGGCTCGCCGTCGAGGTGGACAGCAACCTCGACCTCGACCTTTTCACCCTTGCGGACGGTCAGCAGGTCGATGTGCTCGATGATCTGCTTGATCGGGTCGCGCTGGATGTCCTTGGCCAGGGCCAGGTGGGCCTCGCCGTCGACGTCGATGGACAGCAGGGCGTTGGGGGTGCGGACGGCGAGCGTGGTCTCGCGGGCCGGCAGCAGGATGTGCATGACGTCGGCGCCGTGACCGTAGATGACGGCGGGGATCTTGCCGGCGACGCGTGCCTTGCGGGCGGCGCCCTTGCCGAATTCGGTGCGGGCGGTGGCGGCGAGCTTCTGCTCGGACATGGGGTTCTCCTGATGGTGGGTGTTCCGGGTCGCCCGGGCGGGGACCGCGGAGCGCCACGGCCTGCAGTGCAGGCACAGCTGTGGAGATCCGGCCACCGTCGATAACGGAGTCCGTCCGCAGTGCGGACGGCTCCCTCGCCTAGGCATCGCCATCCATACTACAGCAGAGGGCGGGGTCCTGATGATCATCAGGACCCCGCCCTGCGCCGCCGGCTCCGGCTCCGGCTCCGGCTCCGGAGGACCTTGCGGCGCCGCCCCCGGAGCGTACGTGCTACGCCTTGCCGTCGAAGAGGCTGGTCACGGACCCGTCTTCAAAGACCTCACGGATGGCCCGCGCGATCAGCGGCGCGATGGACAGCACGGTGAGCTGATCGAACCGCTTGGCCGCCGGAATGGGCAGCGTGTTGGTGACCACCACTTCCCGTGCGCCGGACTCGGCCAGCGTGCGGGCGGCGGGGTCGGAGAACACGGCGTGCGTGGCCGCGATGATGACGTCCTTCGCGCCGGCTTCCTTCAGTACCCGCACGGCACCCGCGATGGTGCCGCCGGTGTCGATCATGTCGTCGATCAGCACACAGGTCCGGCCCTCGACCTGGCCCACGACCTGCTTGGAGACAGCCTGGTTCGGCACGGTGAGGTCCCGGCTCTTGTGCACGAACGCGAGCGGGGCGCCGCCCAGGCGCTCGGCCCACTGCTCGGCGACCCGGACGCGTCCGGTATCCGGGGAAACCACGGTGACGTTGGAGACATCCACCCGGGTGCGGATGTAGTCGGCCAGCAGCGGGATGGCCATCAGGTGGTCGACCGGGCCGTCGAAGAAGCCCTGGATCTGCGCGGTGTGCAGGTCGACACTCATCAGCCGGTCGGCGCCGGCCGTCTTGTACAGGTCGGCGACCAGGCGGGCGCTGATCGGCTCGCGGCCGCGGCCCTTCTTGTCCTGCCGGGCATACGGGTAGAACGGGGAGACCACCGTGATGCGCTGGGCGGAGGCCCGCTTCAGGGCATCAATGGTGATGAGCTGCTCCATCAGCCAGTTGTTCAGCGGCGCCGGGTGGGACTGGATCACGAACGCGTCGGTCCCGCGGACGCTCTCTCCCGGACGGACGTAGATCTCACCGTTGGCGAAGTCGTAGGCCGCGAGCGGCAGCAGGTCCGTATCCAGGCAGCGGGCGATTTCCTCCGCCAGCTCCGGGTGGGCCCGGCCAGTGGCCAGGACAAGCTTCTTTTCACCCTGGGAGGTGATTTCGCTGCTCATTTGGATTCGCTTTCTTGCGTGGAGGGTTCGGTTGCGGGAGAGGAAGCTTGTGCCCGGGCCGCGGCCTCGGCGGCGGCGGTTCCGGGACGGTTGGCCCCAACCCAGCCGTCCAGGTTGCGCTGCGGGGCCACGTTGATGGCCAATGCGCCGGCGGGGACATCCTTGCGGATCACGGTGCCCGCTCCGGAGTAGGCGCCGTCGCCCACAGTCACCGGGGCCACGTACATGTTGTCGGAGCCCATGCGGACATCGGAGCCAATCACCGTGTGGTGCTTGTTCACACCGTCGTAGTTGACGAAAACGGACGCGGCACCGATGTTGGAGCGCTCACCGATGGTGGCGTCGCCGACGTAGGACAGATGCGGGACCTTCGAGCCGGCGCCGATGTTGGCGTTCTTGGTCTCGACGAACGTACCGATTTTGCCCTTCTCCCCCAGCACGGTGCCGGGGCGGAGGAAGGCGAACGGGCCGACGTCGGCCCGTGCGCCGATGTGCGCTGAGGAGCCGTGGGTGCGCACCACTTTGGCGCCTTCGCCGACGACCACGTCGGTGAGCGTGGTATCCGGGCCGATGACGGCGTCGCGGGCAATGACGGTGCGTCCATGCAGCTGGGTGCCGGGCAGGACGGTGACATCCTCCGCCAGCTCGACCGTGGAGTCGATCCAGGTGGTCGCCGGGTCGACGACGGTGACGCCGGCAACCATCCAGCGGCGCAGGTTGCGCCGGTTGTGTTCGGCGCCGAGCGCGGCGAGCTGGACACGGTCGTTGGCGCCTTCGACCTGCCAGTAGTCGGCCACGGTGCAGGCGGCGACGCGGCCGCCGTCGGCCCGGGCCAGGCCCAGGACGTCGGTCAGGTACATCTCGCCCTGGGCGTTGTCGGTGGTGACGCGGGCCAGCGCACGGCGCAGCACGTCCGCGTCGAAGGCGTAGATGCCGGAATTGACCTCGTTGACGGCGCGCTGGGCGTCGTCGGCGTCCTTGTGCTCGACAATGCGCTCCACGGATCCGTCGGCTCCGCGGATGATGCGGCCGTATCCAGTGGGGTCGGGAACGACGGCGGTCAGGACGGTGACGGCGTTGCCGCCGGCCTGATGCTCCTGAACCAGGCGGCGCAGGGTTTCGGCCTCGAGCAGCGGCACGTCGCCGTAGGTGACGACCACAGTGCCTTCCAGCGGAGCCGCGGCGTCGAGTGCCTCCAGGGCCACCTGCACGGCCCGCCCGGTGCCGGGCACCTCGTCCTGGTCGACGATCCGCACGGCGGGCGACAGGGCGCTGACCGCGGGAGCGACGAGGTCCCGCTCGTGGCGGACGACCACGGCGAGTTCCCGGGGTGAAAGCGCCTCGGCGGCCGCGACCGCGTGCCCGATCATGGGCGTACCGCCGACGGGGTGCAGGATCTTGGGGGTGCGGGACTTCATCCGCGTCCCGGCGCCCGCGGCCAGCACGATGACGGCTGCGGGGGCTGCGGATGGTGGTGCGGGGTGGACTCCGGGGGTATGCACTTCCGGGCTCGTCACGAAGGGGTCGCTCCTTTGTCTGCTGCTGCCGGGGTTTTCTGCCGCCTATGCCCCGCGCTGTCATGTCGGCCGGGGACAGAACCTGCCGTTCCGCCCATAGGATTCGAACCTATACTCCACGGCTCCAAAGGCCGGGGTGCTGCCGTTACACCAGAGCGGATCATGCGGCCCGCGCGCGGCCCGCACCGCTCCTAAGTCTGCCACGTCCGCGCGACCGCCCGCGACTTGGGGCCCTGCCCGGCAGGTGCCCTTAGACTGTGGGGGTGGCAAGAACTTCCGCAGGCAGCGCCCGCCTGCGCATGACCGGAGCGCAGCGTCGCGTGCAGCTGATGCGGGTGGCTCGCGCCCAGTTCGCCCTGCGCGGACCGGACGGGGCGACGATCGAGGAAATCGCCGCCGCCGCAGGGGTGTCGAAGCCGGTGGTCTATGAACACTTCGGCTCCAAGGAAGGCCTGTACACGGAGGTGGTGGAGACCGAGTTCCAGCGCGTGCTGGAGCTCATCACCGAGGCGCTGTCGGCTTCCGCAGGACCGCGGATCCTGCTCGAACGGGCGGCCTATGCGCTGCTGGACTACATCGACACGGATTCGGACGGTTTCCGGATCCTGATGCGGGACGCCCCGCCGTCGCAGCCGGAAGGCATCTTTTCCAGTCTTCTTTCCCGGATTGCCGTGCAGGTGGAGCACATTCTTGCCCATGAGTTTGACCGGCGCGGCTACAGCCCGTCCATGGGCGGCATGTACGCGCAGATGCTGGTGGGCATGGTCGCCATGACCGGCCAGTGGTGGCTCGACGCCAAATCGCCCGACAAGGCGACGGTGGCGGCGCATGTGGTGAATCTGGCGTGGTACGGGATGACCGGGCTGCAGAAGGAGCCGGGCCTGGCCCTGTCCGTGCCCGCCGCCGGAGCTGAGTCCGCCGCCGATGTTTCCGCCTCAGTCCCCGACTCCGCCGATGCGGGCGGGCAGGCCGGCGCGGCGTCGTCGCCCGCTGTCCTCACCCTGTCCGCCGTCCTGCTCCGCGACGAGGACGGGCGGATCCTGCTGGTCCGCAAGCGCGGCACCTCCCGCTTCATGCAGCCCGGCGGCAAGCTGGAACCGGGAGAGTCGTTTGCCGAGGCCGCCGCCCGCGAGGTCGGCGAGGAACTGGGACTTGAGGTCGCGCCTTCGGACCTTGGGAACCTGGGCCGGTGGTACGGCCCGGCGGCCAACGAGGCCGACACCTTCATTGACGCAGGCCTGTTCTCCATGGAGCTGCCGGCGGGGTCACCGCTGCCGGAGCCCGCCGCGGAGATCGAGGAGCTGCTCTGGGTACAGCCTGCAGCCGCGGCGAAGCGCGGGGACCTGTCTCCCCTGCTGCGTGACCACATCCTGCCGCAGCTGCTCGCTTCCTGACCGGCTCGTCGCCGTCGGGCGCCGGCGGCTGCCGGGTGCCAACCGAAACCGCTGCCGGTTGGGGAAGCCGCTGCCGGCGCGTACCGGCAGCAGTTTCCCCAACCGGCAGCCGCGGGACGGGCAGCCCGGGGCTGGGGCTTGACCGTTACTCCAGCACCTCGGATGCCTCAAGCCACTGCATTTCCAGCTCCTCCTGCTCGGCTGCGACGGCCTGCAGCTTCGTGTTCAGCTCACCGAGCTTCTCAAAGTCCGCACCGCCGGAGGCCTCGGTGACCTCGGCCATCTGCGCCTTCAGCTTGTCGGACTGCTGCGCCAGCCGGGTCAGCTGGCGCTCGATCCGGGTGAGCTCCTTGCGGGCGGCACGCTTCTCCGCCTCGCTGGCGCCTGAGCCGCCGTCGTCGGCTGCGGAAGTGCCCGACGCCGGGCCGGCCGCTCCCAGTACCGAGGCGGCCGCCTGCCCGCTTCCTTCCGCCGCCTTTCGCAGCTGCAGGTATTGGTCCACGCCGCCGGGCAGCCCGCGCAGGTGCCCGTCGCCGAGCAGCGCCATCTGGTGGTCGGTCACCCGTTCAAGCAGGTAGCGGTCGTGTGAGACGACCACCAGGGTGCCGGGCCACCCGTCCAGGACGTCCTCGACGGCGGCCAGGGTGTCGGTGTCCAGGTCGTTGGTGGGCTCATCGAGCATCAGCACGTTCGGTTCCCCGACCAGCAGCCGCAGCAGCTGCAGGCGCCGCCGTTCTCCGCCGGAGAGCTCCTTCACGGGCGTCCACTGGCGCTGGTTGCTGAAGCCCAGCTGCTCGACCAGCTGCCCCGCCGACAGCTCCCGGCCGCCGACGCTGAAGACCCGCTTCTCCTTCTCAATGACCTCGATGACCCGCAGGTCCTCCACGTCCGCCAGCTCGCGAACGTCCTGAGTGAGGACGGCGGTCTGCACCGTCTTGCCGCGCTTGAACCTGCCGGAGGTGGGGGCGATGTCGCCGTTCAGCAGCCGGAGCAGGGTCGTCTTGCCGGCGCCGTTGACGCCCACCAGGCCCAGCCGCTCCCCCGGTGCCAGGCGCAGGGTGATGTCCTTGAACAGCACGTTGCCGCCAAGTTCCAGCGACACGTCCTCCAGATCCAGCACGTCCTTGCCCAGCCGGGCGGTGGCCATCTTGTTCAGGGACAGCGTGTCGCGGGGATCCGGCACGTCGGCGATCAGGGCGTTGGCGGCCTCGATGCGGAACTTGGGCTTGGAGGTGCGGGCCGGGGCGCCGCGGCGCAGCCAGGCCAGTTCCTTCTTCACCAGCTGCTGGCGCTTGTTCTCGACCACGGCGGCCATCCGGTCCCGTTCGGCGCGGGCCAGGACGTAGGCCGCGTAGCCGCCGTCGAACCCGTCGACGACGGCGTCGTGCACTTCCCAGGTCCGGGTGCAGACCTCGTCGAGGAACCAGCGGTCGTGGGTGACCACCAGCAGCCCGCCTTCGGTGGCGCGCCACCGCTGCTTCAGGTGCCCGGCCAGCCAGGCCACCCCTTCCACGTCGAGGTGGTTGGTCGGCTCGTCCAGCATCACCACGTCGTCCTCGCGGACCAGCAGCTTCGCCAGGGCCACCCGGCGCTTCTGGCCGCCGGAGAGCGAGGAAACGGTGGCGTGCCAGTCCACCTCACTGATCAGTCCGCCCATGACGTCGCGGATTCGCGGGTCGGAGGCCCACTCGTGCTCGGGGCGGTCGCCGACGACGGCCTCGCCCACGGTGAGCGAGCCGTCCAGGACGTCGGACTGGTCCAGGTAGCCGACGGTGACGTCACGGCGTCGGGTGACCCGGCCGGCGTCGGGGCTCTGCCGTTCGGCGAGCAGCCGCATGAGCGTGGACTTGCCGTCGCCGTTGCGGCCGACCATGCCGATCCGGTCGCCCTCGTCGATGCCGAGGGAAACCTCGTCGAGGATGGTGCGGGTGCCGAAGGAGATGCTGAGGTTCTCGGCTCCAAGCAGGTGTGCCAATGGACGCTACTTTCCGGAAGAGGGGTCGGCGGGCGCATCAGCGCCCTGGTGCGGAACGGTCTGGTGCGGGATGGTCCCGGCCGGGACGCCCTGGGGCCCGACGGCGTGCGCGCCCCGGGCTGGGCCGGTCACCGCGAGCGCGCGGTGCCCCCGGTCCCGCAGGCCGCGTTCCAGTGCGGATGCGGCCGCGGCGTCGGCCGCAAGGAAGGCCACGGTGGGCCCGGAGCCGGAGACCATGGCGGCCAGGGCGCCGGCCTGGACCCCGGCGTCGAGCGTGGCGGCCAGCCGGGGGGCCAGGGCGAGCGCGGCGGGCTGCATGTCGTTGCGCAGTGCCGCGGCCAGGGCGCGGGCATCCCCGCCCGCCAGCGCTGCGAGGACGGCCGGATCCGCCGCCGTCGGCTCGGGGACGGGAGCGGCGTCCGCTTCCCGCAGGCGGTCCAGGGTCCGGTACACCTCCGGAGTGGACAGGCCGTCGTCAGCCGCGGAGAGGACCCAATGGAAGGTGCCTTCCACCGGCACCTCGGTGAGCCGGTCCCCCACGCCAAGGCCGACGGCGGCCGCGCCAGCCAGGGCGAACGGCACGTCGGCACCCAGCCGGGCGGCCAGGGCGGCGAGGTCCGTGCCGGAGAGACCGGCGTTCCAGAACAGGTTGCAGGCCAGCAGCGCGGCGGCGGCATCGGCCGAGCCGCCTCCCATCCCGCCGGCGACGGGTACACGCTTCACGATGTGCAGGCGGACGCCGGGCACCGGGCGGTCCAGCTGCGCCGCGACCAGCTCAGCGGCACGGACCGCCAGGTTGTCCGGACCCAGCGGAAGCCCGTCCACGGAGACGCCCAGGCCGTCGCCGCCCGAGGACATGGTCAGCGTGATGCCCGGCGCCTCGGACGGCCCGGCGAGAACCTCCTCGTAGAGGGACACGGCCAGATACACGCTGGCGACGGTGTGGTAGCCGTCCGTCCGGGGCGGGCCGACCAGCAGCGAGGCGTTGATCTTGCCCGGTGCCAGGACACGGACGGTCCAGGACGGAGAAACAGCGGTCATGTCTTCCAACTTAGGCGACCGGTCCGGGGCCGCCGAAATCAGCCGCGGTTCCCTGCACCCCGGCGCTCAGGACGGGGTCCCGGCCTCGGCGATCCGGGCGAAGGCGTGTATGTCGAGCACCTCGCCCCGGGCGGAGGGATCGACGCCTGCGGCACGCAGCGCGGCCTCGGCCGCGGCGGGGCTGCCCGCCCACCCGGCGAGGGCGGCCCGCAGGGTCTTCCTCCGCTGGGCGAACGCGGCATCGATGACCGCGAAGACCTCTTCGCGGGTGGCGCTGGTCTGCGGCGGCGCGGTGCGTTCAAAGGCCACCAAGCCGGAAGAGATGCGCGGGGCGGGCCAGAACACGTTCATGCCGATGACGCCGGCCTTGCGCATGGTGCCGTACCAGGCTGCCTTCACCGAGGGCACACCGTAGGTGCGCGACCCCGGGCGGGCGGCCATCCGGTCCGCCACCTCGTCCTGCACCATCACCAGGCCGTGCCGCAGGGACGGGAAGTGCGCGAGCAGGTGCAGCACCACGGGCACGGCAACGTTGTAGGGCAGGTTCGCCACCAGCGCGGTCGGTTCCGCCGGCAGGTCAGTGACCCGCATCGCGTCGGCCTGCACCACGTGCAGGTCCGCGGCGCGGTCCGGGCGCCAGGTGCGCACCGTTTCCGGAAGCCGGCCGGCCAGCACCGGGTCGATCTCCACCGCCACCACGCGGGCGGCGGCGTCGAGCAGTCCCAGGGTCAGGGACCCAAGGCCCGGGCCCACCTCCAGCACCGTCTCCGCCGGGTCCACCTTCGCAGCCTCGACGATCCGGCGGATGGTGTTGCCGTCGATCACGAAGTTCTGGCCGAGGGTCTTGGTAGGGCGGACGTCCAGCTCGGCGGCCAGGGCGCGGATGTCAGCCGCGCCAAGCAGCGGTGCGGGCGGGCGGGCATCGGGAGCGGAATCAGTCACCGGCCAATTCTAGCCAACCCCCGACAGCCGGATGGACGCGGCGGCCGGTCAGTCCGGCCAGTCCCCCACGGGCCCCCGGCATGCGGATTCGTCCCGGCGGGAAACGGATGTCAGCGGTTTCATGTCTTATCCTCCCGGTCCTGCCGCCTGCTCTGCCGCGCCCGGGTACCGGTGGCTAGCATTCCTTCGGAACGCGGCACCTTTCCAGTGTTCAGCACCCGGTGACAGGCGGGAACATCCATGGGCAGAACGTTTGGGTACAGGCTCCAAGCAGAGCGGAAGATGCGCGGACTCAGCAGGGCGGCCCTCGGCGAGGGCCTCGCGGCAGCCGGCCGGGTCGGTTCCCTCGAGGCCGGAGCAGCCGAGCCGTCCGGTGTGGAGCTGCAGGCCCTGGCCGCCAGGCTGGCCGGGCGGGAGGGCGGCCCGGAACGGAGCGCCGGGCCGGCGGTGATGACGGGCCTGGCCGCCCGTCAGGCGTGGGACGAGCGCAGTTACCCCGCAGCCGTGTCCCTGGCCCTGCAGTCCGCGCAGCTGCGGCGGGACAGGGAAGAGCCGACGACGGCCTGGGAGGACACGGTGCTGGCCGTGCGGGCACTGCGGCACCTGCACCGCTTCGACGAGGCCGTGCGGTTCTCCGTCGACCTCGCGAACGATCCGCTGGCCCGGACCGATCCCGCACGCCGGGCCCAGGGCCTGGCCCTGCTGGCCACCGCCCGGCAGGGAGCGGGACAGCTGGATACTGCGGTGGACGACGCCGCCCGCGCGCTGCGGACCGCCCTTTCGGACACCGTCGGAGCGGCGGTGCTCCTCGAGGTCCTCCTTGCCCTGGTCGCGGCCCTGGGCGAAAGCGGCCGGCCGCAGCAGGCCTGGACCCACTGCACCGCCCTGCTGATGCCGCTGCTGCCGACGCTTCAGGATCCGGCCGACGCCGGCCGGGGCTGGTGGGCTGCCGGCAACGCCGCGTTCCTGTGCGGAGACCCCGGCGCCGGTGCCCACTTCCACGAGCGGGCCGCACAGCTGCTCTCGCCCGACGACGACCTGCAGCTGTGGGCAGCCTTCAACCGCGGTTCCGCCTCCAAACGCGTCGCCGCAGGGCTGCATGACGCCGCGACCCTGCAGTGCATCGACCGCGCCGAAACGGCGATGGCGGTCCTGGACGCACCGGCGGCGGAGCGGCTGGACCTGCTGCGCTGCCGCGGCCGGTACCTGCATCTGGCCGGGAATCCCCAGGCGGGAGCGGAACTGCTCTCCCGAGCCTATGAGGCCCGCGGCGCGCTCTCCCCCCAGGCGGCGGCGGAACTGGCCCTGCAGCTGGGGCTGAGCCTGGCGGATCTGGGACGCACGCGGGCCGCGCGGGACCGCCTGACGGAGAGCAGCCGCTGGTTTCGCCGTGCCGGTGCCGATGACCGCTCCGCCCATGCGGCACGGCTGGTAAGCGGGCTCGACGGGTGAAGCCCCGCTGGAGGCTAAAGCAGACCCAGCTTGGCGGCGCAGGACGGCCAGTGGCCCCAGCCGCCGCTGGCGCGCAGGTTCTCGGCGATCTCGATCTGCTGAGCGGGTGTGGCGTCACTGGCCACGGGTGCATACTTCCCGCCCCCGGCTCCAAGCCAGCTGGAGGCACTGAACTGCAGCCCGCCGTAGTAGCCGTTGCCCGTGTTGATGTGCCAGTTGCCGCCTGATTCGCACTGGGCCAGGGCTGCCCAGGCGCCTCCCGCGGGGGCGGTGCCCGACGGTGCGGCCGGGCGCTTCTTGGTGCCGACCGCTACTTCCTCGGCCACGGGTTCGCGGGTGACCGACGAAGTGACCAGGGTGCGGCTGGCCTCACGGCCGTCCACGGTGACGACGCGGAAGACGCTGACCTTTTCTCCGGCCACGCCTTCGCGGGTGACCTTCCGCTCCCCTTCGGGCAGATCGGCGTTGGGAGTCTCGACGGTGTCGAACGGAACCGTCTCGGTGACGGTTTCCTCCCCATTGGCGCTGAGCCTGGTGACCTTCAGGATCATGCCGTCCACCACGGCGGCCTGCGCCGGGGCGGAGACCCGATCCCTCGCACCCAGGCGGACGCCTGCCTCGTCCAGCAGCTCGCCCACGTTGCCGGCTGTGGTGCTGTGTTCCCGGGAACCGCCGTCAACCAGGAGGATGACGGTCTTGGGGGTGGTGATGGACAGGTCCCGGTCCAGCCCGGCGAGGGAGGTGTCGAACGAGGCCGAGACGGCTGACGCGGCGGAGACCCGCAGTTCCGAGACCAGATCCTCAACCGTGCTCCCGGTGGTCTGCACGGTGTGCCCGGCGCCGTCGAGGGTAATGTCCACGGTCTTCGCGGTCAGCACCTCGATTCGGGCCCCGTCCCCGACCTGGGATCCGAGGGCCGGCGTGACCTGGTCTGCGGCGTCGACGCTCACCCCGGCGCGCTCCAGCACGTCCTCCACGGTTCCGCCGAACGTCTGGACGTCGCTGGCCTGTCCGTCAACGCTGATTTCAACGGTCTTGTTGTTGCCCACGAAGGCCACGAGCCCCAGCACGAGGGCCGCCATCACGGTGCCCTGTCCGATGAGCCTGGTTCCACGCCTTACGACTGCCTGTGCCACTTAATTCCAAACGCTTGCGGTGTCCGGGCACGGGGATGAAGTGCAGGGGCGGCTTCCGCCGAATCCCACGGCGGAACAGCCCTGCACAGGCGTATGGGCGCGCCCGGTCCGGCCTGGCGGCACCCCTTGAGGCGCGTTTGCGCAGGGCAGGGCACAGCAGTCCGGGCCGATGCGTGCATCAGCTTCGTTTTCCGGCAGCCTTCCCCGACCCCGGCTAACTGGTCCCTACCGTAACCGAAACGTGATCTGCTCGGCAACCACAGATTTCACGGTGGCCCCCTGTTCCCCGCCGGCCACAGTGGTCCCGCGGCTCACCAGGTGCCGTAGACCCGCTCGGTGTTGGCGGCCAGGTCCGTGCACAGGGCAGCCAGGTCGCGATCCAGTTCAGCGGCCATGGCACGGACGGTGGCGGGTACGAGGTAGCTGGCGTTGGGCCGGCCGCGCCAGGGATGCGGGGTGAGGAACGGGGCGTCGGTTTCGACGAGGATCAGCGAAGGATCGGCGACCGCGAGCGCTTCACGCAGATAGGCGGCGTTGCGGAAGGTGACCGTGCCGGCAAACGACATGTACCAGCCGAACTCGTTGCAGGTGCGGGCCAGCTCCGCATCGCCGGAGAAGCAGTGGAAGACCACCTTCTCCGGTGCACCCTCTTCCCTCAGGATCCGGACCACGTCCGCGTGCGCCTCCCGGTCGTGGATCTGCAGGGCGGTACCGGTGCGCTTGGCGATGTCGATGTGCCGCCGGAACGAATACTGCTGGCGTTCCAGGCCTTCCGGGCCGGTGCGGAAGTAGTCCAGTCCGGTCTCCCCCACGGCGCGCACCCTCGGATGGCGGGCCAGCTGCTCGATCTCAGTGAGGGCCGCTTCCAGGGTGCCGGCCGCCGCCAGGTCGGGGGCGTCGTTGGGATGGATTGCGACCGCGCCCAGCAGCCGGGGCTCCTGCTCCACCAGCTCCACCGTGCGCCGGCTCGATTCGAGGTCGGTGCCGACCTGGACGGCGCCGCGCACCCCCACCGCGGCGGCGGCATCGAGGGCCAGGGCGGCCGGAACGATACCCGCGTCGGCGGGAAAGTCGAGGTGGGTGTGGTTGTCCATCACCGGCACCGGCAGCGGTTCCGGGGCGGGAGGCCAGCCGCGGCCGCCGGCGTCGGGGCGGTCGAGCGCGGCGTACGCGCCGGGGACGGAACCGGAAGGGCCACCGCTGGAATTGCACATGTTCTTAACCCTAAGGGAGCTAGTACCCTGAACAGACACCGTGGCCGGGCCGCCCCCGCAGGGCCGGCAGCCGGTTGCCCGCACGTGCTCCACACCGCTGCCGCCGGCGCCTGAGCGCCGTTGTCCGGAAGGTATCCATGGACGCCCGAGAAACCTCAACGGCCACCGCCCCGCCCATTCTTCATCCCGACGCCGGCCCGCCCGCCGGGCCTTCGGCCGCGCCGGTCCGCCGAGGGCCGGCACCCATGGACGCGCAGGAGTTCGCCGATGCCGCAGGCCGGATCCTGGCCTCCATGGGCACCGTCATCGACGGGAAGGCGGAAGCCGCGGCCCTGATGCTTACCGCGCTGCTCGCCCAGGGGCATGTGCTGCTGGAAGACGTGCCCGGAGTGGGCAAGACGATGCTGGCCAAGTCGCTGGCCCGCACAGTCGACTGCTCGGTCACCCGGCTGCAGTTCACGCCCGACCTGCTGCCGTCCGATGTCACCGGAGTGTCCATCTACAACCAGGACACGCACCGCTTCGAGTTCCGCCGCGGCCCCGTCTTCGCCAACATCGTGATCGGCGACGAAATCAACCGTGCATCGGCGAAGACCCAGTCCGCGCTGCTCGAATGCATGGAGGAGCGCCAGGTGAGCGTGGACGGCGCCACGTGGCCGCTGGCCGATCCGTTCATGGTGGTCGCCACCCAGAACCCAGTGGAGATGGAAGGCACCTACGCCCTGCCCGAGGCGCAGCGGGACCGCTTCATGGTGCGGCTTTCGCTCGGCTATCCGGACGCCCGCGCCGAGGTGGACATGCTGGAGCACCACCAGGCGGCGGACCCGCTCGACGACGTGGTTCCCGTCGTCGGCCTGGCACAGGTTTCGGCCATGGCCGCACGCGTTCGCGAGGTCTACGTCTCCGGCCCGGTCAAGGAATACGCCGTGGCCCTGGGCCGGGCCACCCGTGAGCATCCCGCCGTGCGCCTGGGCGCCAGCCCGCGGGCCCTGCTGCAGCTGGTGCGTGCGGCCAAGGCGCGTGCCGCGCTGGCCGGACGGGACTTCGTCCTGCCCGATGACCTGGCCGGCCTCATGGAGCCAGTGCTGGCCCACCGGCTGATCCTGGACCGCCGTTCTGCAGCGGCCGGCGACACGGCGGCCGGGATCCTGGCGGAGGTCCGCTCCCGGGTCGCGGTTCCCCGCCCGGCCCCGACCGAGCGTTCCCGGCACTGATCCGGGCCGCCGCGATGCTCGCCCGCCTGCTGCCGTCCACCTCGCTGACCCGTCGCGGAGCCGGTTTCCTGGTCTCCGCCGCCGCTGCCCTCCTGGCCGGGTGGGTCCTGGGGCGGCGGGACCTGCTCACGCTGGCGGTCTTCCTGGCCGCCCTGCCGGCCGCCTCCGCCGTCCTGCTCCGGCTGGCCCGGCCGCGGCTGGACATCCGACGCTCCTTCACGCCTCCGGTGGTGGAGGCAGGCACCCCGGCCACGGTCCGGCTGGCGGTGTCCGCACCGAGCCTTCCGGTGTCGTCGGTGACCATGCATGAGGGCCTGCCGGCCCGGTTCGGACAAAGCCCGGCCTTCCACTTCCCTCCCCTGTCCGCGAGCGGTGCGCTGAGGGCGGACTATGAGTACCGGCTCCGTTCCAGCCGGCGTGGGGTTTTCCGGATCGGCCCGGCGGGCGCCGTGTTCATCGACCCGCTCGGACTGGCCCGTACGGACCAGGAGCTGGGCGGCAGCGACCAGCTGGTCGTCGCGCCCGCACCGCTGCCGCTTCCGCCTCCGTTCCCCGACGCGGCCGGGGGTCCGGACGGTACCGTGCTCCATCCCCGGCCGGGCGGTCCCAGCGACGATGAGGCGACCACGCGCGGTTACCGGCCCGGGGATCCGATGCGCCGGGTGCACTGGGCGGCCACGGCACGGCACGCGCAGCTGATGGTACGGCAGGAACAACCCATTTCCACTCCGTGGGCGACGCTGCTGCTGGACCGGCGCGAGGCAGTGCACGGGCGGAGCGCCGCGGCGTCGCTGTGGGAGGAGGCCCCTGATCTGCCCACCAGCGACTCCTTCGAATGGTGCGTGACGATGACCGTGTCCGCGGCGGCGCATCTGGCCGGCGCCGGGTGGGCCCTCAGCGCCGTGGACCAGGCGGGCCGGCCCATGCTCGCCGGCTCATCATCCTGCGCTGATCCGGACAGGGATGAGTTCGTGGGCGGGGCGGGACTGCAGGATTTCGCTGAAGGCCTGGCGGCCCTTGGCCTGCAGCCGAACGGCACTGAAGCCGGCCAGGGGGCCGCGTTTGGGCAGCCGCTGGCCGGGAAGCTGGCCGAGGCCCGCTACCGGGGGCCGCTGATCGCCGTTCTCGGCGCCCTGACCGCCGCAGAGGCCCGCGCCCTGGCCGCCCTGCCCGGTCCCGGCGGACAGGCATTCGCTGTGCTGGCCCTCGACTCGCCCGGCACCGCCCGGGATGGAATCCGCGTGCTTCGAAGCGCAGGGTGGCAGGTGGCAGCGGTCAGCCCGGACACGCCCGTTCCCGTGGCGTGGAGCATGCTGGACGCGCTGCCCGCCCGCGGAGCGCCCGCCGCGCAGGTGCCGGGACGCACGGCTCCTGCGGGCGGCCGGGGCGGCGCCGGAGTCGGGGGCAGGCGATGACCCTCACCGCCCCGCCCCGGTCCGTTTCTTCCCCCGCGCGCCCGGCCCCGCCCGACGCCGGGCTCCGCGCCACGGCGTCCGTGACGGCGGCCGTGCTCGCCGCTTCGCTGAGTCTCAGCGGTGTCCTGGAAGGTGCATCCTGGCTGCTGCCGCTGGCGTTCTGCATCCTGGCCGCCCTGGGTGCAGGAGCGGCGGCCCGGCGGCTCCGCGCCCCGCTGCCGCTGGTGCCCGCCGCGGAGCTGGCCGCCCTCGGGCTCGCCCTCTGCGTGGCCTTTACGGCGGAGCACAACCTGCTCGGGGTGGTGCCCACCGCAGACTCGGTGCGCCATCTCGGCGTGCTCCTGGACCAAGCCCAGGCCGCCGTGTCAACGCAGGTCATTCCGGTCCTCGCCGAACCCGGGGTGGTGTTCCTGACCTGCCTGGGCGTCGGCCTGATGGCCGTGCTCACCGACACGCTCGCCGTCACGCTGCGCATGCCGGGGACCGCCGGAGCCGGGCTGCTCGCCATCCTGGTCGTTCCCGCCGTCATCAAGCCGAACAGCGTCGGTGCCCTGCCGTTCATCCTTGCCGCCGGCGGATACGTGGCGGTGCTGGTCATCTGCGCGCGCCGGGAGGACGGCGGTGCCGAGGACAGCCGGCGGTCACCCCTGGCCGCCGTCGGCGTCGGCGGCGCCGCGCTCGTCCTGGCGCTGGTGCTGCCGCTGGCGGTTCCCGGGTTCACCTCCGGCTCCTTCCCCCAGGGCGCCAGGTTCCAGCTCGGCTCCGGCGGCAGCGGCCTGAACCCGGTGGTCACCCTGGGCAGCGACCTGCGCCGGCCGACCGCCACCGGGCGCATCACCTACGCCACCGACGCCGCCGATCCCGTCTATCTGCGCTCCACTACGGTGGAGGACTTCTCCGGCGCCAGGTGGGGGCCCACCGCCCGTGATGAAACCCGACGGCGCGGCGTCTCGACGATGGTGCCGGCGGAGGCCGCCCTGGCGGTTCCGGCGGCCCGGACGACCACGCGCGTCAGCTCCCGCACCTACTCAAGTCCGTGGCTGCTGGCCCCCTACGCCGCAACGTCGGTCAACGGGGTGGAGGGCGCCTGGACCTGGGATCCGCGGACCATGAGCATCCGCACCGTCGACGGCGGCTCCTCCCCCGGAGCCGACTATGAGGTCCAAAGCCTGGACCTCAGGATCACCCGGGAGCAGCTTGCCGCGTTGCCCGCCGCTCCGGGCGATGCCCTCGACCCCGTCTTCACGGACCTGCCGGACGACGTTCCGCAATCGCTGGCCGACGCAGCCCGGGAGGCGGCGGCCGATGCCGGCGGGCCGTATGAGCAGGCCATGGCCCTGCAGGCCTACCTGCGCGGGCCGGAGTTCAGCTATTCCCTGGAGGCCCCGGTCGACGGCGGCTACGACGGCAACGGGATGAGCGTGCTGGAGGGCTTTATGCGGGAGCGCTCGGGCTACTGCATCCACTTCGCGGCCGCGATGGCGGTCATGGCCCGGGAACTGGGCATTCCCAGCCGGATGGCGCTGGGTTACGCCCCGGGTCGGTCCACCGGCGAGGTGACGGAGGGCAGCGGCGGAATCCAGCTGCGCGAGTACGCGGTCGATGCCCGCGACGCCCATGCCTGGCCGGAGCTGTACTTCGAGGGGGCGGGCTGGGTGCGCTTTGAACCGACGCCCTCGCGCGGTTCGGTTCCCGCGTACGCGCGCGAACCGCAGGCCGGGCCCGATGCGGTACGTGAGGATGACATCGATCCGCGCGGCGGGCAGGTTGCCCCGCCTGCTGCTCCGCCGAGAACTCCGGCGCCTGCCGACAGCCCGGAGGCTGCTTCGGAGGCGCCGGCGGAGACCGGAATGGCGCCCTGGGTCGGCGTCCTGGTCGGCCTGCTCGCCGCTGTGGGCGCCCTGCTGGCCCCCTGGCAGCTGCGGCGGCACCGCAGCTCCAGGCGGCGGGCGGCGGCGGAGCACCCCGGCCGCGGGAACCCGCCCGCGGCAGCCGCCTGGCAGGAGGCGGTCGACCTGGGCCATGACTACGGGACCGGCATGCACACTGCCGATACGGCAGCCGGCTATGCGGCGCGGCTGGCGGCAGGCCTGGACCCGGAAGGCGCGGCGGCGGTGGACCGGCTGCGGGCAGCGTTCGAACAGGAGAGCTATGCCCGGAGCGGCCTCCGGGCCGGCAGGCCGCCGGCAGCGGACTGGAGCGATGTCCGCCGGCTCCAGGCCGCCCTCGATGCCGCCTCCGGCCCGGTGGCCCGGCTCAAGGCACGGGTGCTCCCCGCGTCCCTGGGCCGGACCCGCCCGTAAGGCCGGGACCGAGCTCCCAACGACGGAAGGAGCGGGGGCCGCACCGCGGCTCCCGCTCCTTCCGGCCATGAGACCGCTAGGACGCGTACGGGTCGGCGATGCCGATGTACTGGGTGTAGAGGTACTCCTCGATGCCTTCGTCGCCGCCTTCGCGGCCCAGGCCGGACTGCTTCACGCCGCCGAACGGGGCGGCCGCATTGGACACCACGCCGGCGTTCAGGCCGAGCATGCCGGTCTCCAGCTTTTCGCCGATCCGCAGGCCGCGGTTCAGGTCCTCGGTGAACACGTAGGCCACCAGGCCGTATTCGGTGTTGTTGGCCAGGGCCACCGCCTCGTCCTCGGTGGAGAAGGTGACCACGGGGGCCACCGGTCCGAAGATCTCCTCCTTGAGGATCTGGGCGTCCGCGGGCACGTCCGCCAGCACCGTGGGCTGGTAGAAGTAGCCCGGGCCTTCCACCGGAGCACCGCCGACAACGGCCTTGGCGCCGCGCTCGACGGCGTCGGTGACCAGGGAGTGCACCTTGTCGCGGGACTTGGCATCGATCAGCGGGCCGACCTTGGACTCGTCCTCGGTGCCGCGGGCCGGGGTCATGGCGGCGACCTTTTCAGCGAACTTCGCGGCGAACTCCTCGGCCACCGACTCGTGCACGATGAAGCGGTTGGCGGCGGTGCAGGCCTCGCCCATGTTGCGCAGCTTGGCGGCCATGGCGCCGGTCACGGCCTTGTCCAGGTCGGCGTCCTCGAAGACCACGAACGGGGCGTTGCCGCCCAGTTCCATGGAGGTTCGCAGCACCTTGTCGGCGGCGTCGCGGATCAGGCCCTGGCCCACCGGCGTGGAGCCGGTGAAGGAGACCTTGCGCAGCCGGTCATCCTTCATGATCGGTCCGGTGACCTCGCCGGCCTTGGTGGTGGAGACGACGTTCAGCACGCCGGCGGGCAGCCCCGCCTCGATCATGACGGCGGCGAACAGCTGGCTGGTCAGCGGAGTGAGCTTGGCGGGCTTGAGCACCATGGTGCAGCCGGCGGCGACGGCCGGGGCGATCTTGCGGGTGGCCATGGCCAGCGGGAAGTTCCAGGGCGTGATCAGCAGGCAGGGCCCCACGGGCTTCTTGGTGACCATGAGCCGGGATTTGCCGTCCGGGCTGGTGCCGTAGCGGCCGGAGATGCGCACAGCCTCCTCGGAAAACCACCGGAGGAACTCGGCGCCGTAGGCGACCTCGCCGCGCGCCTCGGCCAGCGGCTTGCCCATTTCCAGGGTCATCAGCAGGGCAAAGTCCTCGGCGCGCTCGGTGACCAGTTCAAAGGCGCGGCGCAGGATCTCCCCGCGCTCACGGGGGGCGGTGCGGGCCCACGCGTCCTGGGCGGCTGCGGCGGCGTCCATTGCGGCCGCGCCGTCCTCGGTGGAGGCATCCGCGATGCTCAGCAGCACCTTGCCGGTGGCCGGATCCTCGACGTCGAAGGTCTTTCCGCCCGCTGCCTCGCGCCACTCGCCGTTGATCAGCAGTCCGGTGGGGACGGTCGCCAGCAGTTGCGCCTCGCGCTCAGCGGTAATAGCCATGGATGTAGCCTCCAGATTAGGCGGATGGGTGCGGGCAGGTGCCCGGGTGATTGTCTTCACCGTAAGTGGCGCGGACAAATACTGTAAATACAGTGCTGCACTGTGACGGGCGGCTGCGGTTGTGCAGCCGCACAGCCAGCGGTGGGGGCGGCCTGCCCGGTCAGGACGCGGGCGGTGCGCTGCGGGAGTGCAGGACGGCCTCGTAGAGTTCGCGGCGGCTGACTCGGGCGTCGGCCGCGACCGCGGCGACGGCGTCCTTGAGCCGGGAGCCGTCGGCGATGAGGGCGTTCACAGCCGCCACGTGGTCCTCGGGCCGGGCGGGTTCCGGTTCCGGCGCCCCTTCGACGACCACGGCGATTTCGCCGCGGATCTCCGAGTCCTCGGCCCATTTCAGCAGCCGGCGCAGCGGCCCGCGCAGCACCTCCTCATGCAGCTTGGTCAGCTCACGGGCCACCGCGGCCCGGCGCTCCGGGCCGAAGGCCTCGTCCAGGGCACGCAGCATCACCTCGAGCCGGTGCGGGGCCTCAAAGAAAACCATGGTCCGCCGCTCGCCCGCCAGTTCCGCGAGCCGTGCGGCGCGGTCCCCGGCCTTGCGCGGCAGGAACCCCTCGAAGCAGAACCGATCGGTGGGCAGCCCCGACAGGGCCAGCGCCGTCAGGACGGCGGACGCACCGGGTGCCGCGGTCACCGGAAGGTCCTGCTCGACCGCGGCGGCCACGAGCCGGAAGCCCGGGTCGGAGACCGCCGGCATGCCGGCATCGGTCACCACGAGCAGGGTGGCGCCTCCGCGGACGGCGGCGAGCAGCTCCGCCGTGCGGGTGGCTTCGTTGTGCTCGTGGTAGCTGATCGTCCGGCCGGACACCGTGATGCCGAGGGCGGAGACGAGCCGGTGCAGGCGCCGGGTGTCCTCCGCGGCGACAATGTCCGCGGTCTGCAGCAGCTCCACCAGCCGCGGTGTGGCGTCGCCCATGTTTCCGATCGGAGTCGCGGCCAGGACGATCCCTCCCGGTCCTGCCCCCTGGCCGCCCGTCACGGCAGCGCCGCCGGTGCTGCGGGGGTCGTTGCGGGGAGTGTTGCCGGTGCCTTCGGGGGTGCCTGTATCCACTCTCCTACCCTACGCGAGCGGCTAAGGTGGAGCGCGTGAGCCCTGCTACGACCGTCGGCACGCGACCGGCCGCGCCGCTGCTCCAGGACCCGGCCGCCGCGTTCCGGTACCCCGTCCTGGTCGAGCGCCTCGGAGCGCTGCGCCTGGACCGGCGGGCAGCCGGTTGGATCGCCGCCCTGGCCGCCGCCGTCGTGGCCGGGGTCCTGCGCTTCGTCCGGCTGGGCGAGCCGGGCAGCCTGGTGTTCGACGAGACGTACTACGTGAAGGACGCCTTTTCCTACCTCCAGTCCGGCTACGAGCGGGCCTGGCCGGAGGACGCCAACGACTCGTTCAACGCCGGTTCTCCGGTCGGGCCGCTCGATGAGCCCGAATATGTGGTCCATCCGCCGGTCGGGAAGTGGATGATCGCCTTCGGCATGCAGCTGTTCGGCACGGACAACGCGTTCGGCTGGCGCTTCGGTGCGGCTCTGGCCGGTTCACTCACGGTCCTGCTGGTTGCCCTGATCGCCTGGCGGTTGTTCCGCTCGCCCGCCCTCGGCCTCACCGCCGGGTTGCTGCTCGCCGTGGACGGACACCATCTGGTGCATTCGCGCACGTCGCTGCTCGATGTCTTCCTCACCTTCTGGATCACCGCCGGCTTCGGTGCCCTGCTGCTGGACCGGTATGACGGGCGACGGCGGCTGGCGGCCCGTCTGGAGGAGGACGTGCGCGGCGCGGCGCAACGCACGGCTCCGGTCTGGGGTCCGTGGGTGCTGTGGCGTCCGTGGCGGCTGGCGGCCGGGCTGTGCCTGGGCCTCGCCGTGGGCACCAAGTGGTCGGCGCTGGCCTTCGTTGCTGTGTTCGGGCTGATGAGCGTGCTCTGGGATGTTTCGGCACGCCGGGTGGCCGGGGTCCGGCTCTGGCTGCCCGCCGGAGTGTTGAAGGACGGGCTGCCTGCCTTCTTCACCCTGCTGCCCGCCGCACTGGCCTCTTACCTCGCAGCATGGACCGGCTGGTTCCGGTCCGACGGCGCCTACAACCGGTCCTGGGCCGAGCAGAACCCCGGCGAGGGCTGGCAATGGCTGCCGGCACCGCTGCGGTCCCTCGCCGACTACCACCGCAGTGCCTATGTCTTCCACAACGGGCTGGGCTCGGACCATCCCTACGAGTCGAGCGCCTGGAGCTGGCTGCTGCTGGGCCGGCCGACCTCCTTCCACTACGAAACCTACGCAGACGGCGAGGCCGGCTGCGCTGCGGCCAGCTGCTCGGCCGCCGTCACCTCCGTGGGCAATCCGCTGATCTGGTGGGCGGCCGCCCTCTGCCTGCCGCTGCTGCTGCTGTGGTGGCTGGGGCGGCGGGACTGGCGCGCCGGCGCGGTGCTGGCCGGCGTCGCGGCCGGATATCTGCCCTGGTTCGCGTTTCCCGACCGAACCATGTTTTACTTCTACGCCGTCTCTTTCCTGCCCTTCCTGGTGCTGGGGCTGACCTACGTCCTGGGTCTGGCCGCCGGACCCCCCGAAGCTCCCGCCCGACGCCGGCGGATCGGACTGCTCGCCATCGGGGCGTACCTGGTGGCGGTACTGCTGGTCTCCGCGTTCTTTGTGCCGGTCTGGACGGCCGAGGTTATCCCGTATCCTGACTGGCGGCTCCGCATGTGGATGCCCAGCTGGATCTAGCAACAAAAAGTGCCACAAGCACGGAAAGTGAGGCCGCGGTTGCGCGAGTCCGCCACGGATCTGCTCGTCCATCTGCCGGAGGGATCCAACACCACCGACCTGCTCCTGAAGGTCCACGCCGAGGCGCCGGGGCGGCCGCTCTACGCCGTCAAGGACGATCAGGGCCGCTGGCAGGACATCAGCGCCGCCCAGTTTCTGGCCCAGGTCTCCAAGCTCGCCAAGGGGCTGATCGGGCTCGGCGTGCAGCCCGGCGACAGCGTGGCGGTCATGTCCCGCACCCGCTACGAATGGACCCTGGTGGACGTGGCGATCTGGTTCGCGGGAGCGGTAACGGTGCCGATCTACGAGACCTCCTCCGCCAGCCAGGTGGAGTGGATCCTCCAGGACTCCGGTGCCTCCCATGTATTCGTGGAGGATGCCCGCAAGGCGGCCGTCGTCCATGCCGCCGCGGCGGCGTCGGGCGCCAAGGTGGGGCTGTGGCTGATGGACGGTGAGGGGCCGGAATCACTGGACGGTGTGCGTGCCGCCGGCGTCCCGATCACGGACGACGAGCTGGAGGCCGCGCGGTCCAAGCCGGGCCTGGCCGACGTCGCCTCCATGGTGTACACGTCCGGCACCACCGGGCGCCCCAAGGGCTGCGAGATCACGCACGGCAACTTCGCGCTCTTCGCGGTCAACGTTCCCGAGTTCCTGCCCGAGATGCTCAAGCCCGAAGGCTCCAGCACGCTCATGTTCCTTCCCCTGGCCCATGTCCTGGCCCGCGCGGTGCAGGTGGGCTGCATCGCCAGCGGCATCCGGCTGGGGCACAGCAGCCCGAACGACCTCATGGAGGACATGGCCTCGTTCCGGCCCACCTTCATCCTCGCCGTGCCCCGGATCTTCGAGAAGATCCACGCCGGCGCGGCGGCGAAGGCCGAGGCCGCCGGCAAGGGAAAGCTGTTCCGGGCGGCGTCCGCCACCGCGATCGCCTATTCCGAAGCACAGGACCGCGCCCGCCGCGGCGGCCGCGGCCCCTCCCCGGCGCTCAAGGCCCGGCACGCGGTGTTCGACCGCCTCCTGTTCCCCCGGGTGCGGGCCGCCTTCGGCGGGCAGATGAAGATCGCCATCTCCGGGGCGAGCGCACTCTCGCCCACCCTCGCCCACTTCTTCCGCGGCGCGGGCATCACGGTTCTGGAGGGGTACGGACTGACCGAAACGACCGCGCCTCTCTCGGTCAACACGGTGCCGCTGACCCGGGTCGGCAGCGTCGGCCTGCCGATGCCCGGCACGAGCGTCCGCATCGCCGACGACGGTGAGGTGCTGGCGTCCGGGGCGGGAGTGTTCCGCGGCTACCACAACAACCCCGAGGCCACGGCGGAGGCATTTGCCGACGGCTGGTTCCACACGGGCGACGTCGGCACCCTGGACGACGACGGGTTCCTCACGATCACCGGCCGCAAGAAGGACCTGCTCGTCACCGCCGGGGGCAAGAACGTCGCCCCCGGCCCGCTGGAGGAGAAGATCCGGGAGCACCGGCTGGTCTCCCAGGTGGTCGTCGTCGGCGAGGGGCGGCCCTACGTTGCCGCGCTGATCACTCTGGACGAGGAGGAGATGACCGCCTGGGCCCGGGAAAAGGGACTTCCCGCCGTGCCCGCCGCGGATGATCCGCGGGTGCTGGAACAGATCCAGCAGGCCATCGACGCCGCCAACGCCACCGTCTCCCGGGCGGAACAGATCCGCAGGTTCCGGACCCTGGGCCGGGACTTCTCCCTGGAGTCCGGGCATCTGACCGCCACGCTGAAGCTGCGCCGGAACGCGGTCATCGCAGACCATGCCGCCGAGGTGGAACTGCTTTACGCCCGGTAGCCGATCCACGGCAGGGTATACGCCGAGGCCCCGGCCGCTCCTTCAGGAGCGGCCGGGGCCTCGGCGTATGCGGCGTCCGTGCCGGTCTGGACGTCCTGTCAGTGCACGTCTTCAAGGGCCGCGCGGCGCCGGAGCCGCGCCGCTTCGCGGGCCTTCCGGTCCTTCTCCCGACGGCGCCGGGTCGGCCACGCCGACGCCAGCACCGCCACGCAGACCAGGAGAACGATCCCGGCAATGGCGATCCCCGCATCCATCCAGAACTGGGCCGGGAAGAGCCGGATCAGGGTGTCATCGAGGCGGAAGGTCCAGTTGCCCTGGGCAAAAAAGACATTGTGCATCTGCGTGAAGAACTGCTCCCAGCTCAGCACGGCCGTCACCACGAGGGCGCCGATCAGCACCAGGGTCAGCAGCGCACCGCTGAACAGCGCCCTCCGGATGCCGCCGGGGCTGCGGCGGGCCAGGTAGACGGCGGCGAGGATGCTCAGCAGCAGCATGCCCAGGGCGGTCAGGAAGGCCACCGTCAGCACAAGCTTGACGTCGGCCATGTGGCTGACCTCGGTGTCCAGGTACAACGGCTGGCCGTCGGCGGCAACGAGGTCTCCCAAGTAGCGCGGCCCGGACCAGTTCAGCAGGTAGTCCACCGCATAGGACCCGTAGGTCATGCGGTCCTCGGTGCTGAAACCGTAGGCGTCTGCGGGGAACCCGGGGCGGTGGTATTCAATCCACAGGAACAGCGGGGTGGCGACCGCGCGAATCGCGGCGGCCAGCAGCATCACGGGGAAGAAGACGGCGATCATGACCTGCAGCACGCGGGCCAGGACCGGGCGGGGGTCGGCTGCGGCTTCACGTTCCGCGGCGCGGCGCCGTGCCTCCGCCGCCTCCTCGGGGCTCAGCCCATCGGTGTCACCGGCGTCGGCGGCGTCGTCGTCGTCCGTCCGGTCGCCCTGTCCCTGCGGGGAGGCTGCATGCGATCCCGCTGCCCGGGGCGCCGCCGCTGACGGTACGGCAGCGGTGGTGGCAGCGGCCGGGCCGTCCGCCGGGGACGCCGCAGCCTGCGCATCCGTGGTGGGTGGCTGGGGCTTCGGGTCAGCCTCCGGGCTGTTGCCGGTGTCGGAGGCGTCCCCGCCCCCGGCGCGCTCCAGGCGGCTGATGTCCGGCAGCGTGCTGGCCCGCCGCATCGGCAGCGAGCTGCGCTGGGCCAGCGAAGGGTGCCCGCCCGGAACGGTACCGTTGCGGGAGACGTTTTCGGCTCCGGTGTCCGGAACGGCGGCCGCCTCCGGAACGGCTCCGGCTTCGGGAACGGCCCGGAGGGCTGCGTCGGGAACGGTTCCGGCTTCGGGAGCGGCCCGGAGGGCGGCTGTGTCGGCGGCTTCGGGTGCGGGGCCGCCGGGGCGGGCCTCCTGCTGGCCGGTGCCGGGCAGGGCGGCGGCGAATGCCGCGTCCCAGGCGTCGTGGTCGTGGTCCGGCGCTTCGCCGTCGGGCCCGGCGGGGCGGCCTTGATCCTCCGCCTGGGCTGCAGCTCCGGGGTCGGGCGCCTCGGTGGCGCCCTCTGCCGGCCCTTCCCTGCGTGGGCCCGGTGTGGGGGTTTCATCCTGGCGTGCCACGGCTTCCTTTCGGTTCCCTCTGCGTCATTCCGCCGTCATGAGGGACGACGGCGTCCTTGTGTTCTCCCAAAGACACTACCGGCAGAGCGCACTGCGGGATGGCCGCCACCCCGGACCGTAACCAAGCCGCTGCCTGGTCAGGCCGTGCGGACCTGGTCGCCGGCGTCGCGCACGTACAGATCGCCCCGGTGCCCGGCCCGCCATGCCCGGCGCCCCAGGATCAGCGTGTAGGCCCAGTACGCGGCCAGGACCGCCGCCCCGATTCCGATCTTCACGCCCACCGGGAGGCCGCTGGGCGTAACGAACCCCTCCACCAGCCCGGAGATGAACAGCACCAGGACCAGGCCAAGGCCCACGGTCATCAGAGACCGGCCCTCCGCCGCCAGCGCGTCCAGCCGGCGCCGCCGCCCTGGTGCCACCCAGGCCCAGAAGATCCGCAGTCCCGCGGCGGCCGCGATGAACACCGCGGTCAGCTCCATCAGCCCGTGCGGGAGGATGTAGCTGAAGAAGACGTCGAGCCGGTCGTAAGCGGCGAACAGTCCGGCGGACTGGCCCACGCCCACGGCGTTGACCAGCAGGACGTAGGGCACAAAAATCCCGGTGATGCCGAAGGCCACGCACTGCAGGGCGATCCAGGCGTTGTTGGTCCAGACCTGCCCGGCGAACGAGGCGGCCGGGTTTTCCGAGTAGTAGTTGATGAAGTCATCCTCCAGGTACCGCCGGATCTTGCTATCCGTCCCGATGGCGGCCAAAGCCCCCGGGGTGCCGGCCACCCAGGCCGCGCTGAGCCAGCCGACGAGGATGAACGCCGCCATGCAGGCCACGGTCAGCCAGCGGATCCGGTAGAAGGCCGCCGGCAGCGAGAACGCGAAGAAGGTGCCCAGGTCTTCTGCGAAGTTGGAACGGGCGCCCGTAAGGCGGGTCCTGGCCCGGGACAGCCGCATGGACAGGGCCGCCGACAACGCGCCCTCCGGCTCCACCGAGCGGACCATCGAGAGGTGGGTGGAAGTGCGCTGGTAGAGGCGCAGCAGCTCATCCGCCTCGACGCCGCTCAGCCGCCGCCGCGCAGCCAGCTGGTCCAGCCGGTCCCAGTCGGCCCGGTTCACGGTGCTGAAGGCGTCAATGTCCACGGGCTCTACCCTAGCGCCCGGACCGCCGCTGCGCCGGTCCCCGCAGCCCGTCCCCGCAGGTCGGGCCGGCCGCGCTGGGTAGAGTGGCATCGGAACGGCATGGGAGGAAACGGCATGGGAAGTGTGGTCACCGGCGAAGCCGTGGTCCTGGAGCTGCGTCCGGCGTCCTTCGGCGCGCGCATGCTGGGGGCAGCGATCGACGTCGCCGCGCAGGTGATCCTGCTCGTCCTGCTGCTTGCGCTCATGTCGCCGCTGCTGGACCGGCTGGATCCGGCCGCCGCCCAGGCCACCCTGATGCTCACCGTGGTCGGGGTTTTCCTGCTGCTTCCGGTGGCGGTGGAGACCCTCACCCGCGGCCGCTCGCTCGGCCGGCTGGCCATGGGGCTGCGGATTGTCCGTGACGACGGCGGGGCCGTCCGTTTCCGGCACGCCTTCATCCGGGCCCTGGTGGGCATCCTGGAGATCTACCTGACCCTGGGGTCGGTGGCTTTCCTGGCCGCTGTGTTCAACGAGCGGTCCAAACGGGTGGGCGACATGCTGGCCGGCACGTACTCGCTGCGGGACCGGGTGGCGGCGCAGCGGCCCGCGCCTCTGCATACCCCCGTGGAGCTGCAGCCGTGGGCGGCGCTGGCGGATCTGGGCCGGCTGCCCGACGGCCTCGCCCGCCGGATCCACCGCTTCCTGATGCAGGCTCCCCGGATGGCGCCGGCGTCCCGGGCCGCTCTTGGCGCGTCCCTTGCCGCGGAGGCTGCGGGCTACACCGCGCCCCCGCCCCCGCCGCACACGCACCCGGAGGCGTTCCTGCTGGCGCTGCTGTCGGAGCGCCGGGACCGGGACCTGCACCGTCTGGCCGGGCACCGGCAGCGCAGCGAGGTGCTCGCGCAGCGGCTGCACCGGCTGCCCTTCGAATAGCAGCCGGTCCCTGGAGGAAACATTTGAGCCGGCGTGGGTGGAACGGAAAGGGCGGATGCGTGCTGCGCATCCGCCCTTTCCGTTCCGCCGGTTCCGCCTAGTAGCGGTAGTGCTCGGGCTTGTACGGTCCCGCCGGCTCCACGCCCAGGTACTCGGCCTGCGGCTTGGTGAGCTCGGTCAGCTCCACGCCCAGGGCGTCCAGGTGCAGGCGCGCCACCTTCTCGTCCAGCAGCTTGGGCAGCACATAGACCTGGTTCGCGTATCCGCCGTCCTCGGGAGCGAGGCCGTGCTTGGTGAACAGCTCGATCTGCCCGATGGTCTGGTTGGCGAAGGAGTTGCTCATCACGAAGGAGGGATGGCCGGTGGCGTTGCCCAGGTTCAGCAGGCGGCCTTCGGAGAGCACGATGATGCTGCGCTGGGTGTCGGTGCCCTCATCGAAGATCCACTCGTGGACCTGGGGCTTGATTTCGACCTTGCGGATGCCGGGCACCTTGGCGAGGCCGGCCATGTCGATCTCGTTGTCGAAGTGCCCGACGTTGCCCACGATGGCCTGGTGCTTCATCGCCGCCATGTGGCGGGCCATGATGATGTCCTTGTTGCCGGTGGTGGTGATGAAAATGTCGCCCTGGTCCAGCACGGATTCCAGCCGCGCGACCTGGTAGCCGTCCATGGCAGCCTGCAGGGCGCAGATCGGATCGATCTCGGTGACGATTACCCGGGCACCCTGCCCGCGCAGGGCCTCGGCGGCTCCCTTGCCGACGTCGCCGTAGCCGCAGACGACGGCGACCTTGCCGCCGATCAGCGTGTCGGTGGCACGGTTCAGGCCGTCGGGCAGGGAGTGGCGGATCCCGTACTTGTTGTCGAACTTCGACTTGGTGACCGAGTCGTTCACGTTGATCGCCGGGAACAGCAGCTTGCCCTCGGAGGCCAGCTGGTACAGGCGCAGCACGCCGGTGGTGGTTTCCTCGGTGACGCCGCGGATCCCGGCGGCAATGCGGGTGAACTTCTGCGGGTCCGAGGCGAGGGAGGCGCGCAGGCGATCCAGGATGATCGTGTACTCATGGGAGTAGTCGGGATCGCCCTCGGCCGGGTTAGCGGGCACCGCGCCGGCGGCCTCGAATTCGACGCCCTTGTGCAGCAGCAGGGTGGCGTCGCCGCCGTCGTCGAGGATCATGTTGGGGCCGCCGGAGCCTTCAGGCCAGGTGAGAATCTGCTCGGCCGTCCACCAGTATTCCTCCAGCGACTCGTTCTTCCAGGCGAAGACGGGAACGCCGCGGGGGTCCTCGGGCGTGCCGGTGCCCACCACCATGGCGGCGGCCGCTTCATCCTGGGTCGAGAAGATGTTGCAGGAGGCCCAGCGGACCTCGGCGCCGAGGGCGGTGAGCGTCTCGATCAGGACGGCGGTCTGCACCGTCATGTGCAGGGAGCCGGCGATGCGGGCGCCCTTCAGCGGCTGGCTGGGGCCGTATTCGCGGCGCAGCGCCATCAGCCCCGGCATCTCATGCTCGGCCAGGCGGATCTGATGGCGGCCGGCTTCGGCCAGGGACAGGTCGGCTACCTTGTAGTCAAAGCTCACGCGTGTCAATCCTCAGTTGGTGGTGTCAGTGCCGGCGGCGGGAACCGGGCGGGACTCCTGCTGCGGCAGGAGGACGGGGATGCCTTCGTCGAGGCGGTAGCGGAAGGTGCCGCCGGGGCCGGTCGACACCAGCTCGTCACCTTCCTGGACCAGCGGGGTGCGCGTCACGGGGCAGCGCAGCACCGCCAGCAGTTCTGCGGTCAGTTGTGCCATGGGCCGGTCTCTTCCTTCAGGACGGACGGCCGCCGATGCTGCGGCCCTTCCCTCCCAGCCTAGCGCCTCGGTCCGACCTCAGGGCGGGGTTAAGCGGCGCGCTGAGACCGGTTCAGCCCTGCTCGCGCAGCACGCGCAGGTGAGCGCGCCGGGTCAGCGGAGCGTCGGCGGGCGGCTCGATGACGTGGCGCCCGGGGCGGCGCGGGCCCTCCGGGTCGGGTTCCGGTTCGGTGTCCGCCTCCGGTTCACGGACAGCGTCGACGATGGCGGAGAGCTCATCCCGGCGGGCGGTACGCGGCTGCCCGGCCAGGTCCAGCCGGAGCACTTCCCATCCGCGCGGCACGGTGAGCCGGTCGGCGTGCTGGGAACACAGGTCATAGCAGTGCGGTTCGGCGTAGACCGCCAGGGGCCCGAGCACCGCGGTGGAATCGGCGTACACGTAGGTCAGGGTTGCCACCGCAGGGTTGCGGCAGGCGGATCGTGAGCACTGGCGTATTGATTCCACGGAGGACCACTCTACAGCGCCGGGCTGCGGCAGGGCCGAAGGCACGCCGTGCCTGCCGACTCCCCCGGCCCGGTTGCCGGGACGGCGACCCGGGCCAAGGGTTACAGTGGGCGTATGTCTCCTGCATCGCCGCTCCGGATCGATTCCGAGGCTTCCGGCACCGGCCGGCCGTACCGGCGTCGGCGGCGGAACCGGCACGGCCGGGGGCTGCGCGGAGAACTGATCCCCCGGCATCTGGCCGGCTCCCGCACCCGGGGGGAACGGTTCGAGGACTGGGTCATGGAGTCCGCCGCCCGGCTGGAACGGATCTGGGGCGAACAGCTCCAGTCCTACCAGTTCATGGTGGCGGAGATTCCGCCCGGGCTGGAGGACCTGGCCCGGTCAGGGGAACCCGTGCCCCTGGGCGCTGCAGAACCTGGCGGCCGCGGCCGGCCCCCGGTGATTACCGTGTACCGCCGCCCGGTTGAATCTGCCGCCCGGGGCCTGGTCGCCGTGGAGGAGCTGGTCCACGACGTGGTGGTCGAGCAGCTGGCCGCCCATATGAACCTCGAGCCCGAAGCCGTGGACCCGGGCTACGGGCGTTACCGGCCGCTTCAGTAGCCGAGCCCGACCTCCACGCTGCGGCCGCCGATGCCGCCGCGCGGCACCGGCAAGGTCGAGATGCCGGTCTCGCCCGTGGTCACCACCTGCGCGGCATACACCTCGTCTCCGGCGGAACTGATCAGCAGGGCTGACGTACCGTCGCCGCCGACGTCCGAGGGTGCGATCGTCACTGTGCCGTCCGCAGCCAGGTCGAGCAGGCGCTCACCCGCCACAGCCCCGTCCGCGCCCAGGGCCACCAGCTGCACCTCGGCCGGACCGGCGGGAGCGGTCAGGACCAGCGAGGCGCTGCCCGCAGCGGGGATGAGGGCGAGCTGTTCGCCGCTGAGCCGCGCTGCGGAGGGCGCGACGGCGAAGTCGGCCGGCGCTTCCGGATCCGTGCCGCGGCTGAACACGGCCGCCCCGAGGACCGCAACGTCGGAGGTCAGCTCCAGCGTCCAGCTGCCCGGCGGCAGGTCCAGGGGCAGCAGCACCGACCGGCCGGCGGGCACGTCGGACCGTTCCGCAACCACCTGCCCGCGGCCGTCGGTCCCGATGGCACGGACCGTCACGGCGGCCGGCGTGGTTCCCGGGACGGTGACCTGCACCGCGCTGGCTGCGGAGGCGTAGCGGTCGCGGCTGAGCCGGGCCGAGTCCTGGGCGGGCTGCAGCCTCAGGCCCGGAATGACCTGGCGCTGCGCCGGCGACGCGGCCGGCTGGATCAGTTCGACACCGCCGGGGGTGAGGCCGCGCAGGATGTTCTGCTGGATGACCGCGGCGACCGGACCGCCGGAGCTGCGCACGTGCACCGCCACCGCCTCCTGCCCGGCGGCCAGGCCCGCGAGGACCACGGAGCGGGTCTCCCCGGGGGCCACCGCGAGGCCGCGGGTGCCGGCGGACTGCACCGGGCCCTCCCCCGTGTAGATGTCCAGGTCCACGCTTGCCGCGGTCGCCGAAGCGTTCGTCAGCTGGAGGACCGTGGATACGCCCACGGTCGTCCTGGCCCCGGCCAGCCATATGTCGTTGCCGGGCGCCTGGCAGTTTGCGGCCGCGAGGCCGGTCAGGTCGCCGTCGTCCGCGGTGAAGGTGAGCTGGGCGTTGGCGAGGGCCTGCCGCACGCCTGCGGGGTCCACCCTCAGCACGGTCGCCGCTCCGACCTCCTGCGCGGGCAGCGTGGCAGCTCCGCGCACGTTCGTCAGCGGGGTCTCGTCGGAGCCGCCGAGGGCACGCACGGTCTCTCCGGCCAGGGTGTCCAGCCGTGCGCCCGGGGCCGCGCTCCCGGCCTCGGCCAGGACCAGGGATTTCACCCGGGTACGAGCGGATTCGGACGCGGGGCTGAACTGGGCGTCCGTTCCGGCGACGTTTCCCGAGAGCAGCCGGGGCGGCTCGGCGCAGACAGCCGCCAGATCCGGGGCCGGAACCTCTACCGGCGGCGCCGCCACCGTCCGCCCCGCGCCGCCGGCACCGGCCAGCGTTCCCGCCGCCACCAGCGCGGCGGTGACCGCAATGATTCCGGCTCCCGCGGCGGCCCGGCCCGGACCGGCACCGGTTCCGGCGCGCCGGGCAGGTGCCGCCTTCCTGACTGCCATCAATGTGCCTCTTCCTCGTGGCGCGTTTTCTCGGCAGCGGGCCGGCCTGCCGGCTTCTCCGCGTCGGTCATGTCGTTGGGCCGGGACGCCGGCGGTTCCCCCGTGTCCGTCACCGGGCCCGGTGCGGCAGCCGGTGCGGCGGCCGGTGCGGCGGCCGGCGGTGCGGGCGGCGGAGCCTGTGCGGTTCCGGCCGCTGCGCCGGGCAGCCGCGGAGCCGTCCGGCGGGCGGGGACCGGAACGGCCAGCAGCAGCGTCAGGGCCAGGACGGTGACCTGGACCACTTCGGTCCACGGCTGCCAGGGGCTGCTGTACCCCACTTCCAGGTGGCCGCCCTCCGCCGGCAGCGCGAAGGCCTGCGCCCACCCGTCCGTCGCGTCCTCGAGGGGCCGGCCGTCCAGCCGGGCATACCAGCCCGGATCGCTGCGTTCGGACAGCACCAGCCGGCGGCCCTCGCTGCCCGGCTGCAGCTCGCCCGAGGCGTCCTGCAGGCCGGAGTCCAGGACGGCTTCCGCGGCCCCGTCCTGCGCTTCGACCCGCACCCGTCCAATCTGCCCGGAGTCGGCTTCCGTGCCCTGCTCATCGAGGTCTCCGGTGACCCGCCAGAGCCAGCCGGCATTCGTGCTGCCGACCGCGGCGAGGCCGGGTACGGCGTCGATCCGCGAGGCCAGCAGTTCCGAGGCTGTGGAGGAGTGCTGCAGCACGACGAACGCCGCGCCGAGGCGGTGCAGTTCCGCGCCGGGGTCGGTGCCGTTGCCTTCGGTGATGATGGCGACGGCGCGGCGGATGTCCGCGGCCGCGGCGTCGTCACGGGCAAGCTGCCCGGCGGGATCGGAGCCGACGACGGCGCGGGAAGCGGCGGCGGCGGACAGCGAGTCCAGGGTCGTGCCGCTGCCGCGCATCAGCGCCGCCGTGACGGTGCCGGCGGAATCGGTGCCGATCACCAGGGCGTGCGTGTGCTCCGGACCGGTCCCACGGTCCGCGGCCGTCATCGGCAGGGTGGCCGGAGCCGACTCCCGCACGCTGATCCGGCTGCCCGGCAGCACCGGGCCGGCGTCCAAGCCGTCCACGAACGTCGGGACGGTCCAGGCGGCCAGGGAGAGGGCGGGCCCGGCACCCAGCAGCACCGTGAGGACGACGGCGGAGGTGCGGCGTGCGCGCTGCGGCGAGGTCCGGCGTCGGGCGCCCTGCCGGCGGCTCCCCAGCAGTGCCTGCGCGGCGGGCAGGCCCGCAGCAAGCAGGCAGAAGCCCGCAATGCCGACCAGCGGTCCGGGGAACGGGGCCACGATGCCCGAAGCCGATGCGCCGGTGGCGAGGTGGCCGGCGGCCGCTGCGGTGCCCAGCGAGGCCAAGGCCAGCAGCCAGCACAGCCTGGCCAGGCCCGGGCGGGGACCGAGGAACAGGCCCAGCACGGCCAGGACCACGGTCGGCGCCCCGATGATCAGCGCCGCGGCCAGTGCCCAGGGCACAGTCTCCGGCAGCGTTTCCGAGAGTGGATCGAAGATGTCAAAGCGGATCGGGTAGCCCAGCAGCTGCTGCCAGGGGTCCGCGGCGGCGAAGCCCAGGGGAAGCCCGGGGTCTGCAGCGAGTGCCCTGGGGTTCCCGGAAAGGGAGGAAAGGACGTTGGGCAGCAGCACGGCCGCGGGCGGCAGCAGGGCCCACCACAGGGTGCGTGCCCGCCGCCGCAGCCCCAGCATGAGCGCAACGACCGCGAGCACCATGACGGGCACCGTGGACGGAGCACAGGCGGCCAGCACGGCGAAGGCCAGGCCGGCTCCGGCGGCGGCCGTCCAGCTGGGCATGCCGCCGGTGCCCGGACGCGGGCGCACGGGGGCTTCGTTCGGGCCCGGCGCCGCAGCGGTTTCCGTCCCGCCGGCGCCCACCGCCCGTGCCGTGGCCAGCACGGCCAGGGGAATCGCCAGATGCGCGATGACAGCCCCCAGCCGGCCCTCCCCCAGGGCCAGGTGCAGCGCCGGGGCGGTTCCCCAGGCCATGGCGGCCCAGAACCGCAGGCCCCTGCGGCGCGTGAACGCACCTGCCGCGAACCAGGCGGCCACCCCGGCGGCGGGCAGCGCGATCAGCAGCAGGACCAGCACGGCGGCGTTGGCATTGCCGGCCCCGGCTGCGCCGAGCAGCCACAGCAGATAATCGAAGGGGTCGCCGTGCCCCGGAGCTCCTGCCCCCACGGCGGACCACCAGCCCGAAGCGTGCGCCCAGATGTCGCCCAGCCGTTCGGAGACGGGCAGCAGAGCGCCGCCGGCCGCGGCGGGCGCTCCGAGCAGTCCGCGCAGCGCGAGCAGCGAGGCGCCCAGCAGCACCAGCGCCGCGGTCAGCGCCCCCAGCCCCACCCAGGTCCGGGAGGGCGCCGCCAGATCGGCGAAGTCATCATGCAGGTCGCCTGTCGGCTCGTGTGCTGAAGGGTCGACGCCGCCGGCCTCATCGGCCCCGGAGACCGCCCGCGACTCGAACAGTGAACGGCGGTGTTCGCGCACCTCGCGCGGTCCGGTCACCAGGGCGTTCACGGCGCTGCGCGGCCTGGTGCGGGTGGCTGCGGCGACACGGCGGGAGCGGGCCAGCTCCAGCGGATGCAGCACGCCGGCCACGCTGGCCCCCAGGGAGCGGACGGCATAGCCGGGCTGCTTGGCGACCATGCCGAGCAGGAAGCGCCACAGCCCGCCGAGTACCGCGCCCACGGCCAGGAACGGCACCTGCCAGCCGGGAGCATGCTTGAGGCGCAGCTGGATTTCGCTGCGTCGTGCGGCCCAGGCGGCTTGGGCCGCGGGCGTCCTGGAGCCGGCGTGGCGGATCCTCGCCTGCGGCACCACGACGACCCGGTGACCGGCCAGGCGGGCCCGCCAGCAGAGGTCGATGTCGTCGCCGGGCCCGGGGAGTGCGGGGTCGAACCCGCCGAGGGCGGTCCAGACGTCGCGACGGACCAGCATCCCGGCCGAGTTGACGGCGAAGGTGTCGCTGCGCGCGTCGTACTGCCCCTGATCCAGCTCGTCGGCGTCGATCAGGGTCAGGCGTTCCGCCCAGCGGCTGACGGAGAGACCTGCTTCAGCCAGGCGGCGCGGGTTGTTCCAATCCACCAGCTTGCCGCCGGCCACGGCGACGGACGGGGCGCGCTCCACGGCCAGGAGCAGTTCCTCCAGTGCCCGGGGATCGGGAGCGGAGTCGTCGTGCAGCAGCCAGATCCATTCCTGCTCGGCGCCGTCGGAGAATGCTGCGGGAAGTTCAGCCAGACCGGCGCTGACCGCCGCCCCGAAGCGGCTGCGCCCCGGAGCGGCAATCACCGGGCTGCCTACCGGAAGGCCCAGCTGGAGCAGGGATGCGGAGGCGTCGTCGGACCCGGTGTCCACGCCGATGCAGAAATCCACCGGCCTGCTCTGACCGGCCAGGGCGGCCAGGGTGTGGGGAAGGTACTGCGCGCCGTTGTGGGCGACCACGACGGCACAAACACGGACACGCGAACGAATTAGACTGCCCGCTTCCTGAGCCGACGGCGTTCACGCTCGGATAGCCCGCCCCAGATGCCGAAACGCTCGTCATTGGCCAGCGCATAGTCCAGGCACTGCACACGGACGGCGCAGCCGGCGCAGACCTTCTTCGCGTCCCGCGTGGAGCCGCCCTTCTCAGGGAAGAACGCTTCGGGGTCGGTCTGGGCGCAGAGCGCGTCGGCCTGCCAGCCCAGCTCACCCTCGTAGTCGCCGGCGTCGCCGGGCAGGCCGATCCAGGTGGGAGCGGGCGCCGGGGCGAACAGCGCGACGGGCGGATCGAGGTCCTCCGACCCGTCCAGGGCTTCGTGCGCGGCAAGGAAGGCGGTTGCCTGTTCCTCAAGGCTCGTGGCCTCGTCCTGGCGGTAGCGGTCCGCTGCGGAGGGATCGGCCGGATCGACATACCAGTCGCCGGGCACGGACCGTCCCGCGTAGGGTGCAGCGGCAGAGACGTCGTGCGTTTGTTCAGCTTGCCCCATGGATTCCTCCCGGTGTTATTGCCCCAGCAGCGGATGGATGGCCCGCGCGGAGTCGCGGACGTCGACTGCGAACGTGGATTGCTGGAACAAATCCGTACCCAAATTACACGTGTGTAATACGGCGGCGTCAAGCTGTCCCGGCATCCTATACAACTCCTCGGTGATTCCCGGACTTCGCCACGCCCGGGATTCCCGCAGGTACTTATCGGCGCGCCGGTCCCGGGGGTTAGCAGGAACGGCACACCACGCCGTTCAGGGCTCACCGGAACGGGCGCCGGGCGCTTCCGCCGGCTGGTGCCTTCCGCCCTCCGGGCGGGGCTTCCGGCCGCCGGGCCGCCGGTAGCATCGAAGCGTCAGCGTTTCCGGACAGAAACCGAGGTTCCCATGGACAACCCGATGCAGGCCCTGTTTTCCCAGCTGCGGACCACCCAGGCCAGTTCGCCGGCCCTGGTCTGGTACGGCGCTGATACGGAGCGGGTGGAGCTGTCCGGAAGGGTGCTGGAGAATTGGGCGGCCAAGACCGCCAACCTGCTGGTGGAAGAGCTGGATGCCGCGCCGGGGACGGCGCTTCGGCTGCACCTTCCCGTGCATTGGAAGGCCCTGGTCCTGATCCTCGGCGCCTGGGCGGCCGGCTCGGCGGTGGAGGCAGGGCAGTCCGACGGCGGCCCGGCCGCGGCGGACCGGGGCACGGCAGGCGAGGCCGGCGTCGAGGTCTTCGCGACAGCCTCCGCGCAGCGGGAAGCACTCGACTCGGCTGCAGGAGTGCCCATGGCGGTGGCCCTCGGAGCGCTGCAGATGCGCTGGGACCAGGACCTTCCGGCCGGGGCCGTGGATTACGCCGCCGAGGTCCGCTCCTTCGCCGACAGCTTCGACGACTTCGGCACACCGTCCCCGGTGCAGCCGGCCCTGGCCACCCCGGAGGGGGCCCTGCCCTGGTCGGCGCTGGAGGCCGGCCCGGGGTTGGACGGCGCCGCCGGGGACGGGACGCCGGTGGTGCTCGTGCAGGCGGAAGCCGGGCTGCTTCGTGCAGTCGAGGCCGCCCTGGCCGCCTGGCAGGCCGGCGGGACGGTGGTCCTCACCGGAGACGGGCGGACGCCGGACGCGGCACTGCTGGCTGCGGAGCGGGTTACGACTCGGTCCGGGGCCTGACGGCTTCGGGCCGCGCGCTGGACGCCTCGGCCGGCTTGGCGGCCTGCCGCGGACTGCCGAGGATCGCCTCGGCGTCGGCCTCAAAACCGGGCTCCTCGTCCAGCTCGGCGTTGAAGACCCAGAAACGGTAGGCGAAGAACCGCAGGACCGTCGCGACGACGATCCCCACGACCCCGGCCATGAACAGCACGTTGTTGTCGGTGATGCCCATCGGATACCGCGCCACCCAGGTGAAGCCGGTGGAGATGACAATGCCCACGCCGTTGATGAGCAGGAACTGCGCCAGTTCCCGGCCCACGTTCGACTGCCTGCGGTGCCGGAAGGTCCACCAGCGGTTGGCCACCCAGGAGAACAGGGTGGCGATCGAGGCCCCCACGAAGCGGGCCTTGGCCGGGCTGCCTTCCAGGGCACCGTGCATGAGGATCCAGGTCATCGCGTTGTCGATGACGAAGGCCACGGCCCCCACCGTTCCGAACTTCGCCACCTCCCGCCAAAACAGGGAAGCCAGGCTCCTGATCCGTGCCGACAACGTTGCAAACATGACCCTCCGTGGGCGTTAAAGCGTAAATCCCGGAGGCAGGGCGCACCGGGGTGGGGAGGCCGCGGCAGAAGCACGGCGGCCAGAGCGATAATACCTGCCAACCTTGGCAGTTTCCCCGGCGCACCCGATGATCGGCCGTTAACCGAGCAGGTTCGTCCGGCCGCGTTCGGTACCCTTGGGATGTGACTTTTCCAGTAATCGGCGTAGTTGGCGGCGGCCAGCTGGCGCGAATGATGGCACCGGCCGCCACCGCCCTCGGCTTTGACCTTCGGGTCCTGGCCGAGGCTCCCGACGTCTCCGCCGTCTCCGCGGTGCGCGCCACCGACGTCGGCGACTACCGCGACTACGACACGCTGGCGGAGTTCGCCCGCGGCGTCGATGTGCTGACCTTCGACCACGAGCACGTGCCCACGGAGCACCTGCGTGCCCTGCAGGCCGCCGGCGTCAACGTCCAGCCCGGACCCGAGGCCCTGGTTCATGCCCAGGACAAACTGGTGATGCGAGCCGCGGTCGAGCGGCTCGGGCTGCCCAATCCGCGCTGGAGCGCCGTGGCCTCCGTCGGAGAACTGGTGGACTTCGGCAAGGCGGCCGGCTGGCCGGTGGTCCTGAAGACTCCCCGCGGCGGTTACGACGGCAAGGGGGTGCGGATCATCGCCGACGCCGCCGACGCCGAGGCGGCCGCCGACTGGTTCGGTCAGGGCCCGCTGCTGGCCGAGGAGAAGGTGCCGTTCTCCCGTGAGCTTTCCGCCCTGGTCGCGCGCACCCCCGGTGGTGCCTGCGCCGCCTGGCCCGTGGTCCACTCGATCCAGGTCGACGGCGTCTGCGACGAGGTCATCGCGCCCGCCCAGGAACTCTCCCCGTCAACAGCCGAGGCCGCCCGTGACGCGGCGCTGCGCCTGGCCGCCGAGCTGGGCGTCACCGGAGTGATGGCGGTGGAGATGTTCGAGACCCCGGGCCGCTCCCCCGGCTTCCTGATCAACGAGCTGGCCATGCGCCCGCACAACTCCGGGCACTGGACCATGGACGGGTCGGTTACGGGGCAGTTCGAGCAGCACCTGCGCGCGGTCCTGGACCTGCCCCTGGGCGCGACCGATCTGCTGGGCGGGGTGGCCGTGATGAAGAACTATCTTGGCGGCGCCAACCAGGACCTCTTCTCGGCCTACCCGGCAGCGATGGCCGCCGAACCCGGCGTCAAAGTGCACGGTTACGGCAAATCCGTCCGCCCCGGACGTAAGATCGGGCACGTCAACGCCGTGGGCCGCAGCGCAGCGGACCTGCCGGCACTGCGCCGCAGCGCCGCCCGGGCGGCTGCGATCATCCGCGACGGCCGGGATTCGGAAGGACAGGAATGAACAAGGCGCAGACCCCCCTGATCGGTGTGGTGATGGGCTCGGACTCGGACTGGGCCGTCATGGACGCCGCCGCGGCCGCCCTGGCGGAGTTCGACATCCCCTTCGAGGCCGATGTGGTTTCGGCCCACCGGATGCCGGAGGAGATGCTCGAGTACGGCCGCACCGCACACCGCCGCGGGCTGCGGGTCATCATCGCCGGTGCCGGCGGCGCCGCGCATCTGCCCGGCATGCTTGCCGCCCTCACCCCGCTGCCGGTGATCGGCGTTCCCGTTCCGCTGAAGTACCTCGACGGCATGGATTCCCTGCTGTCCATCGTGCAGATGCCCGCCGGGGTCCCGGTGGCAACCGTCTCGGTGGGCGGTGCCCGCAACGCCGGCCTGCTCGCAGTACGGATGCTGGCCTCCGGAACCGACCCTCTGGCCGCCAAGCTGCAGCAGCAGCTGGTGGACTTCGCCGACGGCCTGCGCCGCACCGCCATGGCCAAGGGCGCCAACCTTCGCGCGTCCGTCGCCCCGCCCGCCTAGGCCCGCCGTGACTCATCCCGCCTCAGCCCGCACCGGCACGCCGCTGACCGACCCGGTCCGTTATCCGCAGGCCGCACCGGAGGGCCTGCGCACGCGCCGGGCCTTCATCCTGCTGCTGCTGACCCTGGTCCTGCCGGGCTCCGCCCAGGTGGTCGCCGGAGACCGGCGGCTGGGCAGGCGGGCGCTGCTGGTCACCTTCAGCATCTGGATCCTGGCCCTGGCCGCCCTGGTGCTCGCGCTGACCAGCCGTGCCCGGCTGGTGGATTTGCTCACCCACGGGTGGATGTCCATCGTCATCATCGCGGTGCTGGCGCTGCTCGCCGTCGGCTGGGCGCTGCTGTTCCTTGATACGCTGCGGATCATCCGCCCGCCCCTGCTCCGCCGCGGCGTGCGCCCCGTCGTCGCCGTGTCCCTTGCCGCCCTGATGGCGGTGACCAGCGGCAGCCTCGGCTACGGCGCCTACCTGCTGAACGTGAGCCGACAGACCGTGGGCAGCGTCTTTCAGGCGGGGCCCGCCTTCGATCCGGTGGACGGCCGCTACAACTTCCTGCTGATGGGCGGCGACGCCGGGGCGGACCGCACCGGCCTGCGCCCCGACAGCATGTCGGTGATCAGCGTTGACGCGAAAACCGGCAAGACCTCAACCTTCAGCCTGCCGCGCAACTTCCAGAACGCCCGCTTCGGAGCGGACTCCCCGCTGTGGGAGATCTGGCCCGGGGGATACAACTGCGGCGACGAGTGCATCCTGAACAGCCTGTACCAGGTGGTCACCGACAACTACCCCTACCTCTACCCGGAGGGAACGGATCCCGGAGCCGAGGCCATGATGGATGCCGCCAGCGGCATCCTGGGCCTGGAGGTGCAGGGCTACGTCACGGTGGATATGGCCGGGTTTGAACGGCTCATCGACGCCATGGGCGGCATCACTGTCAACGCCGGAGGCTGGGTGCCGATCACCGCGGGCGAGATTCCCGGTACCAACCGGCACTATCCGCCGGACGGCTGGATCCCTCCGGGAGTGCAGAAACTGGATGGCTACCACGCCCTCTGGTACGCCCGCTCCCGGGAATTCGTGACCGACTACCACCGGATCTCCCGGCAGCAGTGTGTCCAGCAGGCGATGATCAGCCAGCTGGATCCGGCCACCCTGCTCACCCGCTTCCAGTCCATCGCCTCCGCCGGCGAACAGATGGTGACCACCAACATTCCCGCCGACCAGCTGGGCAGCTTCCTCGACCTGGCCCTGAAGGCGCGCAGCCAGCCGGTGGAAAGCATGACGATCGGCCCGCCGGACTTCGGCACCGCAGCGGACAACTTCGTCACCTACCCGGATTTCGACCTCATTCATGCCCGGGTGCAGGAACGGCTGGCCGCCGCCGCGCCCGAACCGGCTCCCCGGGAGGCGGAAGCGCCTGCGGAGGAACAGGCCCCCGCCGAAGACGGCGCCGCGCAGCCCGAGGCCCCCGCGGCCGAACCGCAGCCCGCCGCCCCCGCACCGGACATCACCGAGGAGTACCTGCAGGAACTGGCTGTCCTGCAGGACGACGCCACCCTGGGCATGCTGCTGGACAACAACGGGCAGTGCTCCCCCGGGTAGCCCTGCCCCTGACCCGGCCCGCACCGCCGTCGTCGTCCCGACGCATGGTGCCCGGGCTGTCCCGCACGCCCACCGCAGCACCGACCCCGGGAGGGAAAGAAATGTACCTGCTGGACAACACCGTCCGCCCCTATGCCTGGGGATCGCGCACGGCCATGGCCGAGCTGTTTGGCCGTGAGCCGTCCGGGGAGCCCGAGGCGGAGCTGTGGATCGGCGCGCACCCAGGTGCTCCGTCCGCCCTGCGTCCTCCCGTCGGGGACGGGGCCACCCTCGATGCCCTGATCGATGCCGACCCGGAGGGAACCCTGGGCTTCGAGGCCATGGAGCGCTTCGGGCCCCGGCTGCCCTTCCTGGCCAAGGTCCTTGCCGCCGGGTCCCCCCTCAGCCTGCAGGTCCATCCGACCGCCGAGCAGGCCCGGGCCGGGTTCGCGGCGGAGGAACAGGCCGGCCTGGACCGGGCCGCGCCCGACCGCAACTATCGGGACGAGTTCCACAAACCCGAAATGATCCTGGCACTGACGCCCTTCGATGCGCTCTGCGGCTTCAGCCGTCCGGAGGCCTCCGCGCAGCGCTTCCGGGCCTTGAATGCCATGGTCCAGGGCACGGGAACTCCCCTGCCGGATCTGATGGAATGGATCACGGCGGAACTGGAATCCGGGCGCCCCGAAGCAGAGCGCTGCTCGGCGGTGTTCCGCCGCCTCATCCGCGGCGACGAGGAAGTTGTGGAGGCCGTCCGGCTGGCGGTGTCCGCCGTCGCGCCGCTGCGCCGCCCCGGCGCTGAAGGCGGGGAGGACGACGGCGACGGCCACCTGCGTGAGCTGGCCACCGTGGGCGAGCTGGGCGGGCTGTATCCGGACGACGCCGGCGTACTGATCTCCCTGCTGCTCAACCGGGTGTGCCTGCGGCCCGGCGAGGCGGTCCATCTGCCCGCGGGAAACCTGCACGCGTATCTGTGCGGAACCGGCATCGAAGTGATGGCCTCCTCCGACAACGTGCTGCGCGGCGGCCTGACCCAGAAGCACGTTGACGTGCCGGAGCTGCTGAAGACCGTCGACTTCCGGCCGATCGATCCCCCGCTGGTCCAGCCCCGGTTCACCGGAATGGCCCAGGAGCTGTACCGCCCGCCGTTCGCCGAGTTCCAGCTGCAGCGGCTGGAACTGTCCAGCCGGGAGGCGGCCGAGCCGGCCTATGATCCGGCGCACACCATGTCGGGTGCGGACGTGCCGGTGCTGCAGAACGGGCCGACGGTGGTGCTGGCCGTGCGCGGCACGATCCTCCTGGATTCCCCGAAGGGCAACCTGCTGCTGGAGCAGGGATCCAGCGCGTTCATTCCGGCGGCCGAGGCGCCGGTGATCGCCAAGCTTTCCGCCGACTCGGCACAGCACGCGCAGGGGGCGCTGGCTTTCGCCGTGACGACGAACATGGACCAAGAAGTCGACGAAAGGTAGTCGTGGAGCAGTTCCTGCAGACGGAACCCTGGGCACGTTTCCAGGAATCCCTGGGCAAGGTGGTGCATCGGGCCGCAGAGCCGGAGTACCGGTTCGTGGCCGTGGAGGAGAAGACCGCGCTGGGCCGTTTCCTGTACGTGCCGTACGGGCCAGTGGCCTCCGGGCCGGAGGGGTTCGACGCCGCGCTGGCGGCCCTGACCGCCCTGGCACGCTCCCGCGGGGCCGCTTATGTGCGGATTGAACCGGTCAGCGCCGGTATCAGCGCCGACGCGGCGGAGCAGCTGCTGGCCGGCCGCGGCCTGGTCCGGGCACCGAAGAACCTGCAGCCGGACCTGACCTGGCTGATCGACATCGCCCGGGAGCCGGACGCCGTGCTGGCCGACATGCGCTCCAGCAACCGCAACATCCACCGCAACATCCACAAGAAGGGCGTTTCCTTCTCGGTATCCCGGGATCCTGCCGACATCGGGATCCTGCTGGGGTTCCTCCACGAAACCGCAGCCCGCACCGGATTCCGGCCACAGCCGGACAGCTACCTCCGCCAGGCCGCGCAGACCCTGATGCCGCTTGGCGCGGCGAGCCTGCACCTGGCCTGGCTCGACGGCCAGCCGATCGCGGCGGCCCTCGCCTATGACTCCTCCGACACGCGCACCTACGCCCACGCCGCGGCGAGTTTCGAGCACCGCAGGCTCAACGCCGGAGTACCGCTGCTGGTCAACCTGATTCTGGACGCCGCCGCGGCCGGCCTGCAGACCGTGGACCTGTGGGGCATCGCGCCCGACGACGACCCGGAGCATGAGTGGGCCGGCTTCACCAAGTTCAAGAAATCCTTCGGCGGACGGGCCGCCGCGTATCCGGGCACCTGGGATCTGCCCGTCAACCGCGCGGCGTACCGTGCCTACCGTCTCGCCCGCACCGGGGCGGGCTTCGCCGTCCGGGCCAAGGGCCGGCTCCGGGACCTGGCCGGCCGGGTGCGGCAGGCGGCATGGCGGCGCCCGGACGCAGGCTGATCCCGCCGAGCCCGCGAGAGCGGATGGTGGTGCTGCGGATCGGCTGATCCTTCGGGGCAGTCGTTAGGCGCTCGAGATACTCAGGACTGAAAATACTAAGCAGCCTTTGTTATCGTCGACTATGGCTACTTCATCGACATCCTCCGCAGCCCGAACCCGTGAACCGGCCCGTGGCTCCGACCTTGCCCGCCAGATCGCGGTGACCGCCTGCTTCATTTTCTGCATTGTCGGTTCCATGGTCGGGGTCGGGGTGTTCGGCGGAACGCCTGTGGCCGAGTCGGCCGGCGGCGCCCTGTCAGCCGACGCCACCTACCTCGCCCCCGCCAGTCCGGCCTTCTCGATCTGGAGCGTCATCTACACCGGTCTGGGCCTCTACACCCTGTACCAGTGGCTGCCGCGGCAGCGTACCTCCCCGAGGCAGCGATCCCTGGGCTGGCTCGTAGCTGCGTCGCTGGTGCTCAACGCCGCCTGGATCCTCAGCGTTCAGGCAGATTCGGTTCCCCTGAGCGTGGCGGTCATCGTCCTGCTGCTCGCGGTGCTGGCCTGGCTGTTCGTGCGGTACACCGCATGCCGCCCCGGCAGCTGGGTGGAGGCTGTCGTCGTGGACGGCACGTTGGGCCTGTACCTGGGGTGGGTCAGCGTCGCCACCGCCGCCAATACCGCTTCCCTGCTGACCTCGCAGGGCTTCCGCGGCTTCGGTCTCCCCGCCGAGGCCTGGTCCATCGCCGTCCTGGCCGCCATCGTGCTGGTCGCCGTCGGGCTCGCTGCATACGGCCGGGGCCGGCTGGCCCCCGCGCTGGCGATCGGGTGGGGCCTGGCGTGGATCGCGGCCTCCCGGGTCAACGGCGGGCTGGAGAACACCGCCACCGCCGTGGCTGCCGCCGTCGGCGCGGCCCTGGTCCTGCTCGGTACGGCCGTCTTCCGACTGCGCAGCCGCCGCAGCACGGACAGCCGACCCGTCGGCGCTGCCCGGCCGCAGACCGCCGGCTGAGTCCGACCGGGGAAAGCAGCGGGTTCGGAGCCCGGGGCCCCGACCTGCCCGAAGCCTGGCACAAATGGTTTTGTTCCGGAGGGGCTGACAGGCACTGCCTCCGCGCAGCGGCAGACATGCAGAGGGGCCGTGCAGGACATCCTGCACGGCCCCTCCGCTGTTCAGGCCTACTTCAGCCGGGCGTAGGACTCCCACTTGTGCGACTGGTGCTCGCCGCTGACCACGCGGATGGTGCCCGACTTCGAGCGCATGACGATGGACTGGGTCAGCACCTTCTGGCCCTGGTAGCGCACGCCGCGCAGCAGGTCGCCGTTGGTGATGCCGGTGGCGGCGAAGTAGCAGTTGTCGCTGGTGACCAGGTCGTCGGTGGACAGCACCCGGTCCAGGTCGTGGCCGGCGTCGATCGCCTTCTGCTTCTCCTCATCGGAGGTCGGCCAGAGCCGGCCCTGGATGACGCCGCCGGTGGCCTTGATGGCGCAGGCGGTGACAATGCCCTCCGGCGTTCCGCCGACGCCCATCAGGGCGTCGACGCCGGTGCCCTCGCGGGCGGCGGCGATCGCGCCGGCGACGTCGCCGTCCATGATCATCCGGGTGCGGGCGCCGGCGTCGCGGATTTCCTGGATCAGCGGCTTGTGCCGGTCCCGGTCCAGCACGGCAACCGAGAGCTGGTTGATCTTCTTGCCCTTGGCCTTGGCGATCAGGTGCAGGTTCTGCTTCACGGGCAGGCGCAGGTCCACCATGTCGGCGGCTTCGGGGCCGGTGACGAGCTTCTCCATGTAGAACACGGCGGAGGGATCGAACATGGAACCGCGCTCGGCCACCGCCAGGACGGCCAGCGCGTTGTCGTAGCCCAGGGCGGTCAGGCGGGTGCCGTCGATCGGGTCGACCGCGACGTCGACCTCGGGTCCGCTGCCGTCGCCCACCTTCTCGCCGTTGTACAGCATGGGGGCTTCGTCCTTCTCGCCCTCGCCGATGACCACAACACCGTTGAAGTGGACGGTGGAGAGCAGCGAGCGCATGGCGTCGACGGCGGCGCCGTCGGCAGCGTTCTTGTCCCCGAAACCGACCCAGTGGCCGCCGGCGATGGCCGCGGCCTCGGTGACGCGCACCAGTTCAAGGGCCAGGTTCCGGTCCGGCTCGTCATCCCCGACTGCCAGGGCGGGGGAAAGTGTGGAGTACTGGGCACCTTGGGTCACGTCTTACCTCATCTTCGAAATCGCACTGGACCTGCCTGCGGGGAACCGCCGGGCGGCTCCTTCTCCTTCCGATCATAGTCCCCGCCCTGTTCGGCACGGCCAGCGTGGCGGCAAACCCCGGCCCGGCGGAGAACGCCGGGCCGCCCGGGCAGCCGGCCCGGCCTCCTCGCAGGTACCGCAGCCGACAGGGAAGCGGGCATGCGCAGCGGAATAGGCGCAGTCCGCCGAATGCGCGATCATGGAAGGCGTGAGTGAACAGCAGCAGTCCGATCCCCGGGCCGGCCAGGCCCCCTCCCCCGCCGCCCCTGCGGGGCCCGAGACCGCCGGGCCGGCGGAAGCCCCCGTCACCCCCGTCCTGACGGCCAAGCAGGCCAAGCGTGCCAACGCCACGGTCATCGGGATGCTGATCTCCACCGGCCTCACACTGGCCCTGGTGCTGGGCGCGGTCATGCTCAACCCCGCTCCGCAGGGGCAGCGTCCCGGCGCCGACGTGGCGGCCATCGCCGCCGAGGCTGAAGACATCGCCGGCTACGCTCCGCTCTCCCCCGAACTGCCGGAGGGCTGGAGCGCCAACTACGCCCGCTGGAACAACGGTTCCACCGACGGCGTGGCCCACTGGGAAGTGGGCTGGCTCTCCCCCACGGAGGAATTCATCCGCATGAGCCAGACCAGCCAGGCCAATCCGACCTGGGTCGCGCAGATGGCCGAGCAGGCCGCCCCCGCCGGTGAGCGCACCGCGGGCGGGCACACCTGGGAGCTGCGGGACGGCACGGACGGCGACGCCCACCTGATCGGCGAATTCGACGGCAGCACGGTGATCCTCAGCGGCGCCGCGGACCTGGCTGAGTTCGATGTCCTGGCCGAGGCCATCGCCGCCGATCTGCGCGACGCCGGGCAGCCCGCCCCGTAATCCGCGGCCGCCGGCACCGCACCCGGCCCGGACGCGCAGTAGGCTGTCTATGTGAGTGAACCCGCTTCCGTAACAGAATCCGCTTCCCCTGCCCTGACCCCGGCCGCCGCCTGGCAGCGGCTGCGCGAGGGCAACGAACGCTTCGTGGCCGGCACTGCCTCCCACCCCAACCAGGACGCCTCCAGGCGCAGCTCCCTGGCCGCCGGGCAGAACCCCTTCGCCGTCATCTTCGGCTGCTCCGACTCCCGGCTGGCCGCCGAGATCATCTTCGACCTCGGGCTCGGCGACGCGTTCGTGGTCCGCACCGCCGGGCAGGTGATCGACGACGCCGTGCTCGGTTCCCTCGAGTACTCCGTGGCCGCGCTCGGCGTCCCGCTCGTGGTCGTGCTCGGGCATGACAGCTGCGGCGCCGTCACCGAGGCGAAGAAGACCGTGGAGACCGGCGAGATGCCCGGCGGCCACCTCCGCTCCCTGGTGGAGAGGATCACGCCCTCGGTGCTCGCCGCGCAGCGCTCGGGCAGCAACGAGGTCAACGACATGGTCGTGGAGCACACCCGCCAGACCGCGGCCCGGCTGGTGGAGAGCTCCCAGGTGATCGCCTCCGCCGTCGAGGCCGGCAGCACCGCCGTCGTCGGCGTGTTCTACCACCTGGCCGAGGGCGGCGCGGACCTGGTCTCCGGCTTCGGCGCCGTCTCCCACCCGGCAGTGGTCCGCTCCACCCGCGGACGTGACGCAGGTTTCAGCACGGGGGCAGCCGCAGACTAGGCTTGGAACCATGACCAACTCCCCTGAGTACCGCATCGAACATGACACCATGGGCGAGGTCCGGGTTCCGGTAAACGCCCTTTACCGCGCCCAGACCCAGCGCGCCGTGGAGAACTTCCCGATCTCCGGCACGACGCTGGAAAGCTCGCACATTGAGGCCCTGGCCCGAATCAAGAAGGCCGCCGCCACGGCCAACGCCGAACTCGGCGTGCTCGACGACGAGCGTGCCCGTGCCATCGCCGAGGCCGCCGACGCCGTCGCCGGCGGCGGCTACGACGAGCACTTCCCGATCGACGTGTTCCAGACCGGGTCCGGCACCTCCTCGAACATGAACACCAACGAGGTCCTCGCCGAGCTGGCCACCCGCGCGCTGAAGGAGGCCGGCAGCGAGACCACCGTTCACCCGAACGACCATGTCAACGCCTCGCAGTCCTCCAACGACGTCTTCCCGACCTCGGTGCACGTGGCCGCCACCAGCGCGCTGATCAACAACCTGATCCCGGCCCTGGAGCACCTCGCCGCCTCCCTGGAGCGCAAGGCCGAGGAGTTCAAGGAGGTCGTCAAGTCCGGCCGCACGCACCTGATGGACGCGACCCCGGTCACCCTGGGCCAGGAGTTCGGCGGCTACGCCGCACAGGTCCGCTACGGCATCGAGCGCGTGCAGGCCTCCCTGCCGCGCGTGGCCGAGGTTCCGCTGGGCGGCACCGCCGTCGGCACCGGCATCAACACCCCGGCCGGCTTCCCGCAGCGCGTCATCGCGCTGCTCGCCGCCGACACCGGCCTGCCGCTGACCGAGGCGCGCGACCACTTCGAGGCCCAGGCCAACCGCGACGCGCTCGTGGAGGTCTCCGGCATGCTGCGCACCATCGCGGTGTCCTTCTCCAAGATCGCCAACGACCTGCGCTGGATGGGCTCCGGCCCCAACACCGGCCTCGGCGAAATCGCGATCCCCGACCTGCAGCCGGGCTCCTCGATCATGCCGGGCAAGGTCAACCCCGTCATCTCCGAAGCCGTCATGCAGGTTGCCGCGCAGGTTGTCGGCAACGACGCCGCCGTCGCCTGGGCCGGCACCTTCGGTTACTTCGAGCTGAACGTCGGCATCCCGGTGATCGCCGCGAACCTGCTGGAGTCCATCCGCCTGCTGGCGAACTCCTCGCGCGTGATGGCCGACAAGATGATCGACGGCATCGAAGCCAACGTCGAGCGCGCCCGCTACCTGGCCGAGGCGTCCCCGTCCATCGTCACTCCGCTGAACAAGTTCATCGGCTACGAGAACGCGGCCAAGATCGCCAAGTACTCGGTCAAGGAGGGCAAGACCATCCGCCAGGCCGTCGAGGAGCTCGGCTACCTGGAGCGCGGCGAGCTGACCGAAGAGCAGCTGGACGCGGCTCTGGACGTGCTGTCCATGACCCGGCCGCCGCAGGCCTAACGCAACGCGGCTTCAGGGGCGGGGCGTCCGGGCATGTGCCGGGCGCCCCGCCCTTCGCTTAACCAACGCCCCCGCCCGCCCGCTTCGAGTCCCTACAGCGAAACTTGCACTTGTTGCCCTGGAGTGCAAAACTTCACTCCGTGATGGAGAGTGCATCGGACGACGGCGGATCAGGACTGCGTGAGCGCAAGCGGCGTGCGACCCGCATCGCGATTACCGAGGCAGCCCGCGCCCTGACCGCCGCGCGCGGCGTCGGCGGCTTTACGGTCGAGGAACTGTGCGAGGAGGTGGGGATTTCCCGCCGCACCTTCTTCAACTACTTCCCGGCGAAGGAAGACGCGATCCTCGGTTCGCCCACGGACGATATCCCCGAGGACCTGGTGGAGCGGTTCGTTGCCGGCGGTTCGGGCTTTCCCGGCGACGGCATCTCACCGACCCTCCTCGCCGATTTCGTCGACCTGGCCGAGGCCATGATGGACCGGATGGCCATGACCCGCGACGAAATGTCCCAGCTGCAGTCCGCCGTCGCCGCTGAGCCGCGCCTGCTCCACAAGGTCCTGCGCGGCACGCAGGACGCGGAGGACCACTTCGCCCGGGTCCTCTCCCGGCGCGAGGGCCTTGCCCCCGACGACCCCCGGATCCGTCTCATGATCGGTGTGCTCAACGCCGTGCTGCAGCGCGTGGGCCCCGTCTTCTTCACCCCCGGCAACACCCGTCCCTACCGCGAGCTGATCACCGAGGCGCTGAACACAGTCCGCTCGGTCTTCACCATGGTGGACCCGGTGCCCGCTGCCCCTTCCCTGCCCCGCTCCCCCAAGGAATCCGTATGACCACCACCGAGGCGCGCTCCTCCGAGCCGCTCCTGCTGACCAAGAAGAGGATCTGGATCATCTTCTCCGCGCTGATCGCCGGCATGCTGCTGGCCAGCCTGGACCAGACCATCGTCTCCACCGCCATGCCGACCATCGTCGGCGAGCTCGGCGGCGTCGAGCACCAGACCTGGATCACCACGGCCTACCTGCTGGCCACCACCATCGTGATGCCGATCTACGGCAAGTTCGGCGACGTGCTCGGCCGAAGGAACCTGTTCCTGTTCGCCATCGCGCTGTTCACGCTCGCGTCCGTGGGCTGCGCCTTCGCCACGGATTTCTGGGGCTTCGTGGTCTTCCGCGCCCTGCAGGGCCTGGGCGGCGGCGGCCTGATGATCCTCTCCCAAGCCATCATCGCCGACATTGTGCCGGCCAATGAGCGCGGCAAGTACATGGGCCCGCTGGGCGGCATCTTCGGCCTCTCGGCTGTCGGCGGCCCCCTGCTGGGCGGCTTCTTCGTGGACCACATGACCTGGCAGTGGGCCTTCTACATCAACATCCCGATCGGCATTGCAGCGTTCGCCATTGCCTTCTTCACCCTCACCCTGCCCGGAAAGAAGATCCGGCAGCGCATCGACATCGCCGGCGTCGTGCTGCTGTCCATCGCCACCACCTGCCTGATCTTCTTCACCGACTTCGGCGGCAGCGACGAGCGCGGCTGGACCGATCCGCTGACCCTGGCCTTCGGCGCCGGGATGCTGGCGGCCGCCGCCGCGTTCGTGCTGGTCGAACGGCGGGCCGAGGATCCGATCATTCCGCTCAGCCTGTTCCGCAACCGGATCTTCGTCAACGCCACGGCCATCGGCTTCGCCCTGGGCATGGGCATGTTCGCCGCCCTCGCGTTCGTGCCGACGTTCCTGCAGATGTCCACCGGCACCTCCGCCGCCGTCTCCGGGCTGCTGCTGCTGCCGATGATGGTGGGCATGATGGGCACCTCCATCTGGTCCGGGCTCGCCATCACCAAGACGGGCACCTACAGGAAGTACCCGATCGCCGGCGCCGTCCTGGTCATCGCCGCCATGCTCTGGCTGACCACGCTGGCGGCCGACACCCCCGTCTGGGTGATCTGCGCGCAGCTGTTCGTGTTCGGCGCCGGGCTGGGCCTGATCATGCAGGTGGTCGTCCTGGTGGTGCAGAACTCCGTTCCGGTGGACCAGATCGGCACCGCCACCTCCTCGAACAACTACTTCCGTGAAGTCGGGGCCGCGCTCGGCGTGGCCATCTTCGGCGCCATGTTCACGACCCGGCTCTCAGAGAACCTGATGGGCGTCTTTGGCTCGGCAGGCCTGGATCCGGCCGCGGCCGGCGAAGCCACCGCCACCCTGCAGCCCTCGGTGCTGCAGGACCTGCCGGAGCCTCTGCGCGACGGCATTGTCACCGCCTACGCGGACGCCCTGGCGCCGGTGTTCTGGTACCTGATTCCGTTCCTGGCCATCGCCCTGGTCCTCGCACTGTTCCTCAAGCAGATTCCGCTCTCGGATGTGGCCGGCATGGTGGCGCGCGGCGAGGCGGTCGGCGGCGAGGAGGCCGAGCGGCTCGAAGCCGAACGGCTGGCCGCCGGCGCCGGATCCGAGGCTGCCGGGCTGCAGGACGGCGGGCCCGCCGCCTCACCGGCAGCGCAGGACGCAGGCGAAGCCAGGCCGGACATCCCCGGCCGGGAAAGCCGCTCCTAGCCGGCATTCCGGAATTTCGGCGCCTCCTCCCGTAGGGGAGGAGGCGCCGGGCCGTTCCGGCCCGTTCAGCGTGCGAAGGCAGGCACGCCGTCGGCCCGGACCGCCAGATCGATCAGCATGCGGTGCCGGTCGCTGAGGTCGGGCAGCGCGTCGACGGCGAACCACGCCACCTCCAGCGACTCGTCGTCGTTCACCCGCGCCTGCCCGGACACCCGCCGGCAGCGGAAGGCCAGGTTGAGGAACCGGCAGACATCTCCGTTGGGGAACGTGATGGGCCCGTGCGACCCGGCGTGGATCATATGCTCGACCTCGGCCACCACCCCGGTTTCCTCTTCCAGCTCCCGAAGCGCGCCCGGCGCCGGTTCCTCCCCCGGATCCAGAATGCCGGTGATCAGCGCCCATTTCCCTGAATCCGCACGCCGGCACAGCAGCACGCGTCCCGCGTCGTCGAAGGTCACCGCCGTGACTCCGGGCAGCCACAGCGGGTCGTGACCGATCCTGGCGCGCAGCGAGGTGACAAATTCGGGTGTAGCCATGAACCCAGCCTAGGGCAGGCCTACCCGGCGACGGGCAGGAGCATGGCCGCCGCCGTCCCCAGCAGCATGCAGGGTCCGAACGCGATCGCGGTCTTGAGCGTTGCCCGCCGGAAGGCCACCAGTGCCCCCGCCCAGAGACCGCCGATGAGGAACGCGGCCATGGTGCCCGCCAGTACGTGGGACCAGCCCAGGAACCCCAGGTACAGGCCCAGCACCCCAGCCAGCTTTACATCGCCGTAGCCGAGCCCGGCAGGACTGATCAGCCGCAACAGGAAGTAGCCCAGCCACAGGGCGGCGGCCCCGGCGAGCATGGCCACGGCCCTGCCTGCCTCCCCCGCCGCGGCGGCCGCCCCGCCCAGCAGCACGGCGGCTGCGGGGTATGCCGGCAGCACCAGCCGGTTGGGCAGCCGGTGCGAGCGCAGGTCCTCAACACACAGCAGTACGGCGAGCGCGGCGAAGAGGCCCAGCGCCGCCGCGAGGAACCAGGCCGCCGGCCCGCCGGCCGCAGCGTAGTCCCCCAGGAGTGCTCCCATGACCGGCAGGCTACCCGGTGGACAGCCGCAGAGGGCCCGGCGCGGTTCTATTGTGGACAAAGACGGGGCGCGGCGGGCCACGTTGCCCGCCACGGAGCGCCCGCCGCCAAGGTGAAGGGGGTACCCGGGGGCGGGGCCCGCTCCCGGGACCGGTCCGGAGCGGCATCGGCCGCAGCACGCAGGAAAGGATGGTTATGGCTTCGGAGCGCCCGTGGGACAGCACGCCGGACGGGAGCGGTGCGGCCGAGGGCGCCGCGGCAACGTTGGAGCGCGCCTCCAACCGCCCCTGGCTGGACGTCACGGCCCGCATCGGATTCGCGGTGATGGCGCTGCTGCACATACTGATCGGGAGCATTGCCCTGCAGGTTGCCCTCGGCGGTTACGGCGAGGCGGAAACCAGCGGGGCCATCGGCCCGCTGGCCCGGACGGAGCCCTTCGGGCCGGCGATCATGTGGGCCGGCTGCGTTGCGTGCGCAGCGCTGGCCGTCTGGCAGCTGGCGGAGGCCACGGTCCGGATGCGGCGGGAGAAGCTGCGGGCACGGGCGGCGAAGGCCGTTTCCTCCGGCTCGCTGTTCTTCATCTACGGCAGTGTGGCCCTCACCTTTGCCTCCTTCGCCCGGGGCCGGGGCAGGGACTCGGGCGAGAGCATCTCCTCCTTCAGCCGCACGGTCCTGGACTCCGCCGCGGGCATCCCGGCGCTGGCCGGCGTCGGGGCCCTGATCCTGGGGATCGGCGTCTACTTCATCTACAAAGGCTCGGCGCGCCGCTTTCGACCGGAGCTGCGGTACTTTGAGGACACCCGCCGCGGGCGCGTGCTCAACGCGCTCGGCGTCGTCGGGCACATAGCCAAGGGCGTGGCCCTGGTCCTGGTCGGGCTGCTGTTCGCAGCCGCCGCGTACAATTATCGGCCGCAGGACTCCACCGGACTGGACGGCAGCCTGAGGACGCTGCTGCAGTATCCGGTCGGCGTGCCGGTGATCCTGGTGATCGCCGTGGGGCTCATCTGTTACGGCATCTTCGCCCTCGCCCGGGCCCGCTGGGGCCGGATGTAGCCGCCGTCCGGCCCCGCCCGGGTTCAACCGTGCTGGCCCTCCTCCAGCAGCTCGGTCACCAGCGCGGCGATCGGCGAGCGCTCCGATCGGTTCAAGGTGACGTGCCCGAACAGCGGATGGCCCTTCAGGGCCTCGACGACGGCGGCCACGCCGTCATGCCGGCCGACGCGCAGGTTGTCCCTCTGGGCGATGTCATGGGTCAGCACCACCTTGGAGTTCCGGCCGATCCGGGACAGCACGGTCAGCAGCACGTTGCGTTCCAGGGACTGCGCCTCGTCCACAATCACGAAGGCGTCGTGCAGGGAGCGTCCGCGGATATGCGTGAGCGGCAGCACCTCGAGCATGCCCCGCTCCAGGACCTCCTCGACCACGGCCGGCGACACCACGGCCTCCAGGGTGTCGAAGACCGCCTGCCCCCACGGGCCCATCTTGTCCGACTCGGTACCGGGCAGATAGCCCAGCTCCTGGCCGCCGACGGCATACAGGGGCCGGAACACCATCACCTTGCGGTGTTCGCGCCGCTCCAGCACGGCGTCCAGGCCCGCACAGAGCGCAAGCGCGGACTTGCCGGTGCCCGCCCGTCCGCCGAGCGAGACGATGCCCACCTCAGGGTTGCGGAGCAGGTCGATGGCCAGCCGCTGTTCGGCCGAGCGTCCGTGCAGCCCAAAGACGTCGTTCTCGCCGCGGACCAGGCGCACGTGTTTGTCCGCGCCCACCCGGGCCAGCGCCGAACCACGTCCGGAGAGCAGGACCAGGCCGGTGTTGCACGGCAGTTCCGCGGCGTCGGGCAGGAACACCGGGCGGTGGGCGTAGAGCTCGACGATGTCCTGCTCGGAGACCTCCTGCTCCGCCACTCCGGTCCATCCGGCATCGCGCACGAGCCCGTTGCGGTATTCCTCCGCCGCCAGGCCCAACGCCGAGGCGCGCAGCCGCAGCGGCAGATCCTTCGAGACGACCGTGACGTTCCGGCCCCCGGCGGCAAGGTTGCAGGCTACCGCCAGGATCCGGCTGTCATTGTCCGGGCCCCGCATGCCGGCGGGCAGCACATCCAGGGCGATGTGGTTCAGCTCAACCCGCAGGGTGCCGCCGGATGGCAGGGGCACCGGATCGGCGAGGCCGCCGTGCTCGACCCGCAGGTCGTCGAGGTTGCGCAGCGCGCTGCGCGCAAACAGGCCCAGCTCCGGATCGTGGCGTTTGTGCTCCAGCTCCGTAATCACCGCCAGCGGCAGGATCACCTCGTGTTCAGCGAAGCGGAAGAGCGCGCCCGGGTCGGAAAGCAGCACCGACGTATCGAGGACAAAGCTGCTTTCGGCGGAGCCCCGGGCTCCGGAGCCGGCGGTCTCGTCCGGACGCATGGTGGTGTTGGCGGCCACGGTGTCTCCAGTCAGGGGCCTGGCGGCCCCGGGTCGAAGTAAGCTGCCGCAGGCCGGAACGGGGGCCGGCCGCGGCCTGGACCACCCGTCTGGTGTGCATCCGGCCTCCGGTTCATCAGCGTCTGGCTGATTGATAGCACCAAGGTACGCCCGGCACCGCATACCGTGCACCGTGACACGGGGAGGGGGAAAGGAATTCACCCGGCGTTGGCCCTGGGCCGTTCCCCGGGCCGCGGGGTGCGGGTGGCCAGGCGCAGGCCGACGGCCAGAATGACGGCGGCTGCGGCCGGCAGGCAGTCCAGGCCGACGGCGAGGTACCCGAGTCCGCCGGCCAGGGATCCCGCGGTCAGGGACGCCCAGAGCAGGAAGTACCGCCCGGCGCCCGTCCGCCTGCCGCCGGCCAGCGCGGCGGCGATCTGCTGGCCAAGCTTCACCAGCGTTCCGGTCATATAGGTCAGCCCGATGCTCACTTCCCCGTCCCGTTCGAACACCGAGTTCAGCGCGCCCATGGCCAGGGACAGCAGCGGTGCCGTCATCACACCGGCCGGCTCCACGCTGGCCCAGGCGCCCAGCAGCAGCAGGCCCACGAGCGCGCAGACCGCGGCCGCAGGCCGTGACGGCACGGCCCGGCGCAGCAGGGAGGCTGTGATGACGCCGGCCAGGAAGGCCGCGATCAAGGCGAAGGCGGCCAGAAATCCCTCCAGGGAGAAGGCGGCCAGCGACGCCGCGGCGCGGGTCGAGTTTCCTGTCATGAAGGCGACGAACCAGCCGCCGAAGTGGATGAAGCCGGCAGCGTCAACGAAGCCTGCGCTGGCGGCGAGCAGCGCCGCCAGGCCCACTTCCCGCCGGCTGTGGGCCCGCATGGTTCAGGACCCGAACCGCCGCTGCCGGCTGGCGTAGTCGCGGAGGGCGCGCAGGAAGTCCACCCGCCGGAAATCAGGCCAGAGCGCTTCGCAGAAGTAGAACTCGCTGTACGCGCTCTGCCACATCAGGAATCCGGACAGCCGCTGCTCGCCGGAAGTGCGGATCACCAGCTCCGGATCAGGCTGGCCGCGGGTGTAGAGGTACTCGGAGATCTGGGAATCGGTGAGCGTCTCGGTGACCTCGGCGATGCTGCGGCCGTTCGCCTCGGCGTCCCGGAGCAGTTCCTTGACGGCATCCACGATTTCGCGGCGCCCGCCGTAGCCGATCGCCACGTTCACGTGCAGCCCCTGGCCGCCGGCGGTGCTTTCGCCCAGGCGGCAGAGCTGCGCTGCGAGGTCCTCCGGCAGGATGTCGAGGGCCCCGACCGGCTGCACGCGGAGGTCCCGCTGTTCTCCCAGCCGATCGAGCGTATTGCCGATGATCCCCAGCAGGGGTTCCAGCTCCTCGGGATCGCGGTTGAGGTTGTCGGTGGAGAGCATATAGAGCGTCACCACCCGGACGCCCAGCTCCTGGCACCAGCCCAGGAACTCGAGGATCTTGTCGGCTCCCGCCTGGTGCCCGTCCCGGGTCGGCGCGCCGGCCAGGCGCGCCCAGCGGCGGTTGCCGTCCACCATCACGCCGATGTGCTCAGGGAGCCGCTCCGCGGGCAGGCTCTGCCGCAGGCGACGCTCGTACCAGGCGTAGGCGATGCCGGGAAAGCGCAACGGGGCTCTCACCTGCCTTCGGGAATCGGTGGGTGGATCGGGCAGTTCCAAGGTTACCGCCTGCCTGCCCCGCCCCCTGCTTACCAACCGGTAACTTACCGACCCGTAGGTTAGGATGGCAGTCATGGATTCCCGTCAGTCCTCAGCCCTGCCCGAGCACGATCCCGAGTCGCGGCGCTCCCCGGGGCCGGTCGAATCCGCGGTGGAGACCGTGGCCGACATCCTGGACATCAAGCCGCGGCTGCGCGGCTGGCTGCACCTGGGCGCCGCACCGCTGGCCCTCATCGCCGGCATCATCCTGGTGACCCTTGCTCCCACCACCGGCACCCGGATCGCCTCGGCAGTGTACGCAGCGACCGGTGTGCTGCTGTTCGGCGTCTCCGCCGTCTACCACCGGGGCAACTGGTCTCCGCCGGTGAAGAAGGTCCTCAAACGCCTGGACCACACCAACATCATGCTCGTCATCGCCGGGTCCTACACGCCGCTGGCCTGGTCGCTGCTGCCCCACGACAAGGCACGGCTGCTGCTGATCATCATCTGGGCCGGGGCCCTGGCCGGCATCGCGTTCCGGCTGCTCTGGCTCAATGCGCCCCGCTGGCTGTACACGCCGGTCTACATTGCCCTCGGACTCGCGGCCGTCTTCTACATTCCCGATTTCTGGTCCGTCAACCTCCCCGCCGCCGTCCTGGTCATCGTCGGCGGTGTCATGTACATCGCCGGGGCGGTCATCTACGCCATGAAGCGTCCCAACCCGTCCATCGAGTGGTTCGGTTTCCACGAGATCTTCCACGCCTTCACCCTGGCGGGATTCAGCGCGCACTACGCAGCCATCATGATGGCCGTCCTCGCCGTTCAGCCCTGACCGCGCCGCGCGGGCCGACCCGCGCCTACTCGCCGCGCAGCAGCTCGCCGAGCTCCTCGGCGGTGTCCACCGGCCGGGCGCAGACCATGCCCCGGCACAAGTAGGCCCGGGCGCCGTCGCCGGCTCCGCGCGAGGCCAGCAGCGGCACATCCGGTACCGCCCGAGCCCCGGCGGAGACGGCAGCGGCGGCCGCCGCAGCGGAGCCGGCGTCGGGCTGCGCGCCGTCCAGCAGCCGCGGGGCGATCACGATGCCCGGCCCGCCGTCCCTGCGGGCCTCGGCGAGCATCGCGGCCACCTCGGCGGCGTCGGAGCCCACCACGGCCAGTTCCTGCGGACCGGCGACGGCGGCCTGCAGCACGCCCATGGCCCAGCCGACGGCGCGGGGGGCGCGCACCGACAACAGGGCCGCGTGGGTCAGCAGGCTTTCGGCCATGGCCCGGCGGCGGGCGGAACCGGTGTAGGCGGCGGAGGTCAGCAGCACGCCGGCAAACAGGGCCGTGCCGCTGGGAGCGGGGCCGTCCAGCGGGTCCGCCGCTGCTGCGGTGCCCTGCGCCCGGACCAGCTGCTCGGTCTGCTCCGCCGTATCCCGCAGCAGGCCCTCCGTCAGGAAGCGCTGCTCGACCGTGGCGAGCAGCCACTCCGCCTCGCGGTACCAGCGCACTTCCCCGGTGGCGGCAAACAGCGTGTAGAGCCCTTCCGCCAGCCCCGCATAGTCCTCCAGCAGCCCTTCAATGCCCTGCGCCGCGCCGTCGTGCGAGGTGCGCAGCAGCCTGCCGTCCTGCACGTGCACGTCCAGGACATAGTCGGCTGCCGCCCGGGCCGCATCCAGCAGCCGGTCCGCGGCGGCGCCGTCTCCGAGGTCGGCGGCGACCGCGGCGGCGTCGGCCAGCCCGGCCACGGCCAGGCCGTTCCAGCCGGCCACCACCTTTGCGTCCCGTTCAGGCTGCGGACGGGCGTCCCGGGCCCTGGCCAGACGCGGGCGCAGCCGCAGCCAGCGTTCCTCATCCGCCGGGGAAGGCCGGCGGGCGAAATGCAGGGTGAACGCCCCATCCTCCACCGCGCCGGACTCCAAATCCATCAGCTCGGCCACGAACCCGGCGTCCTCGGCGCCCAGGGCCTCCTCCAGCCCGGCACGGGTCCACACGTAGGTTCCGCCCTCGACCCGCCGGCCGTCGATGACGGTGTCGGCGTCCAGGGAGGAGGCGAACCCGCCGCCGGATACCTGCAGCTGCGAGATCATCCAGTCCGCGGTGTCCAGGGCGGTGCGAAGGGCCAGCGGGCGGTCGGCGGGAGCCGCGTCCCGGGCCCACCAGGCATAGAGGCGCACCAGCTGGGCATTGTCGTAGAGCATCTTCTCGAAGTGCGGCACCGCCCAGCGCCGGTCCACGGCGTATCGGGCGAAGCCGCCCTCAAGCTGGTCATAGGTTCCCGAGAGCGCCATCGCGGCCAGGGTGCGCCCGGCCAGCCCTGCCGCGACGTCGGCGGTGGAGGAATCGGAGCGGGCGTGGAGCTGCAGGAAGCGCAGGACGGTCGACGGCGGGAACTTGGGTGCCTGGCCGAAACCGCCGTAGGCGGGATCCTCCTGGTCGGCGAGGGTTTCCACGGCCTGCGACAGGGCTGCCGCGGAGACGTCGGCGGCGCTGCCTTCGGGCGAGAAGGCGCTCATGTCCAGGGGCCCCAGCAGCCGCCGGTTTCCCTGCTGGGCGCCAGCCAGATGCGCGGCGATCCGGGCGGCTGCCTCCTCGGTTTCGGCGCGGCGGGCGGTGAAGGCCTCATTCACCGCCTCCAGCACCTGCCGGAAGGCGGGCATGCCCTGGACGGTCCGGGGCGGGTAATAGGTGCCCGCGTAGAAGGTGCGTCCGTCCGGCAGGGTGAAGACGCTCATCGGCCAGCCGCCCTGGCCGGTGAGGGCCTGGACGGCGGCCATGTAGGCGGCGTCGACGTCGGGGCGTTCCTCGCGGTCGACCTTGATGTTCACGAAGTGCCGGTTGAGGTACTCGGCTGTCTCCGGGTCCTCGAACGACTCGTGGGCCATGACGTGGCACCAGTGGCAGGCGGCATAGCCCACCGAGACGAAGACGGGCACCTGCCGGCGCTGCGCTTCCTCGAAAGCCTCATCGCCGAAGGGCCACCAGTCCACCGGGTTGTCGGCGTGCTGGCGCAGATAGGCGGAAGCCTGCTCCTGCAGCCGCCGGCCCACGGGTCAGCCCCTGGATCCGGTGCGGGGGGCGGAGCCTTCGGCTCCGGGGCCGGCGGAGGTACCGGCGTCGGACTGCTCTGCCGCCCCGGTTCCGGCGGCGGCGTTTTCCTCTTCGAGCATCACCTGGCTGCGGTATCGGACCCGCCGGATGCGCTTCACCATGTCGCGGATCAGCAGGAAGATGGCGACCGCCACGAAGAGGGTGAACAGGAAGCCCGCCACGCCGGGGGTCACCATGTCGGGAGTGAGCCCTTCCTTGAGCTCATCGTCCGGTACCGGGTTGACGGTCAGGGGCAGGCTGTAAAGGAGGTTCACGGGTCTGTCTTTCTTCTGCTGCGGCAGGCAGGCGGCTTGCTCACCCGCCCTCTATCGTATGCCAGCGAAAAGGTCGCGTTCAGGGAGTTCGGTCGGTACGCGGGATTCGATCAGGGAATAGTCCTCCCACGGCCAGACCCGGCGCTGCAGGTCGGTGCTGACGGCGAAGAAGAATCCCTGCGGGTCGACCTGGGTTGCGTGGCTGATGAGTGCCCGGTCACGTGTGTCGAACCACTCACCGCATTCGATCTGGGTGGTGGTGGGGTGGGTGGGCTGCGGCGGCTGGTGGCCTTCGCTGTCGCTCTCCAGCACCGCCGCCAGCCGGGCCGCGTACGGGGACTCCAGGCCGGCTTCCTCCAGGGCGCGGTGCAGCGCCAGGAAGCGCTCCGGGTTGAAGGCCCGGTCGTAGTAGAGCTTCAGCGGCTCCCAGGCCGCTCCGGTGCCCGGGTAGCGTTCCGGGTCGCCGGCCGCGTGGAAGGCCTCGACGGCGATCCGGTGCGCCATGATGTGGTCCGGGTGGGGGTAGCCGCCGTTCTCGTCGTAGCTGAGGATCACATGCGGGCGGAAGGAGCGGACCAGCCGCACCAGCGGAGCGGCGGCCGTCTCGAGCGGCTGCCGGGCGAAGCAGCCGAACGGCAGCTCCGGCAGCGGATCGCCCTCGGGCAGGCCGCTGTCCATGAAGCCCAGCCAGCGGTGCCGGACCCCGAGCACGTCCCGGCTTGCGGCCATTTCCCGGCGGCGCAGCCCGGCGAGGTCGCGCGTGGCCGCGGGGTTCGTCTCCATGGCCGGGTTCAGGATCGAGCCGCGCTCTCCGCCGGTGCAGGTGGCGACCATGACCTCGACGCCGGCGGCGGCGTAGGAGGCCATCGTGGCGGCGCCTTTGCTCGCTTCGTCATCGGGATGGGCGTGCACGGCCAGCAGCCTGAGCGCTCCGGGCTGCGGCCGGAGCGACGGGGATTGTGCCGAAGAGGACATCGACAAGGCAGAGCTCCTGAACGTTTGTGCGGAAGGGACGGACCGCGGTTCGGTAGACTGATCGGGTGAGCACCCAGGACCCCGCGGACCATCGGAGGCCTTCGGACGAAGCTGCCTCCGCTCCCAGCCTAGCCAATCGGTACGGGGCGCCCAAGCGGGGGCTGTCCCGCCGGTCCCGCCTCCTGCTGGCAGGCGGCGGTGTGGCTGTGGCCGTCGCCGCGGTTGCGTACGCGTCCTGGCCCTCGCCCGGGGCGGAAATGACGACCGACCCCGTCGGTTTCACCGTTCCGGACGAGACTTCCACCCTGGTCGACTTCAAGCTCACCAAGTCCCCCGAGGCGACGGTGACCTGCGCGGTGCAGGCCTTGAACGAGGGGTACGCCGTGGTCGGCTGGGAGTACGTCACCATCGGCCCCGCCGAGGAGTCGGTAACCCACCACCGGGCCGAGCTCAGGACAGTGTCCCTGGCCACCACGGGAAGCGTGCACACCTGCTGGGTGGTCGGCACGGATTCCTGACCCCGCCCTCGGGTTCCCGGCCCGCCGTCGCCCCGGCGGGTCCACAGCACGCCTCCGTTCCCGCCCCGGCCCGCCGGAGGCAGGTATTGGGTTATTCCGGTTGCCCAACTAATATGGACCTACGTTCAGCCCCGCCAGGTGATGCCCCAGGTGATGCCAGGGACTCGGGACGCCAGGGAATCTGGCCTCCGGTCACCGCACGGCGGGGTATTTGCTTGTCAGGCTGTTGCCCGGCGGGCAGTCAGCCAACCGGGCCGTCCAGCGGCCCGGATGTCATTAAGGAGAGACCGTGTCTACCAACAGCGCACCTGTCGCCTGGCTCACACAGGAGTCTTACGACCGCCTGAAGGCGGAACTGGATCACCTGTCCGGCCCCGGGCGCACGGAAATCGTGGCCCGCATCGAGCAGGCGCGGTCCGAGGGCGACCTCAAGGAAAACGGCGGCTACCACGCCGCCAAGGAGGAACAGGGCAAGGCTGAGGCCCGGATCCGCCAGCTGACCGATCTGCTGAACAACGCCCATGTGGGCGAGCCGCCGGCCGACGACGGCGTCGTCGAGCCGGGCATGCTGGTCGAGGCCCGCATTGCCGGGGACACCGAAACCTTCCTGCTGGGCAGCCGCGAGATCGCCGGTGACAGCAGCATCGACGTCTACAGCGAAAAGTCGCCCCTCGGCGCCGCAATCAACGGCCTCAAGGCCGGCGAGAGCACCACGTACACTGCACCGAACGGCAAGAGCATCGAGGTGGAGATCATCTCCGCCAAGCCGTACGCAGGCTAGGCACCTGCACCCACACGCCGACGGCGGGCTCCTCCCCTGGGAGGCGCCCGCCGTCGGCGTCTGCACCGCCTGCACGCGGGGAACCCGGGCTGGGAAAGCGCTGCCGGCACCGGACGGGCCGGTGGGTGCCGCCCCGGGCTCAGCGCTGCGGCAGCGCCGGGTCTGCCTGCCGCGGCCGCAGCAGGACGGCGGCCAGCACCCCGCCGGCGGCTCCGAACAGGTGCGCCTGCCAGGACACGCCGAAGCTGACCGGCAGCACGCCCCAGAGGATGGAGCCGAAGACGGCGAACAGCAGCAGGGCCAGCAGGATCTGCCCGGCGCTGCGGTTGTAGAACCCGCGGACCAGCAGATAGGCGAAGAGCCCGAAGACCACGCCCGAGACGCCGACCGTCAGGCCGCTGCCGAAGATCCACACGCCGAGGCCGGAGGCCAGCCAGCAGATCCCCGCCACCAGCAGGAACCGGCGGACGCCCTCGAGCAGCACCAGGAACGAGAAGATGATCAGCGGCACGGTGTTGCCCAGCAGGTGCGGGACGCCGGCGTGCAGCAGCGGCCCGAAAAGGACGCCGTCGAGGCCGTCCACCCGGCGCGGGGCAATGCCCAGTTCGCGGATGAGCCCGCCGCCGGAGAACACCGTCAGGATGAACACGCCCCAGAGCACCGCAGCGAAACCCAGCGAACATGCCAGTGCGGTGCGGGCGCGCTCTCCCATGGTCAGCCTTCCAGGACCATCGGCTGGAACCCCTGTGCCCGCAGGTTGTTCAGCACCTGCTCGCAGTGTTCCGCGCCCTTGGTTTCCATGTTGATGGTGATGGCGACGTCTCCCATGCTGATCGAGCCGCCCACCCGGGTGTGGTCGACGCCGGTGACGTTCGCGTCGGATTCGGCAATGATGCGGGAGATCGCGGCCAGGGAACCGGGCCGGTCGTCGAGCAGCATCCGCACGGTCAGGTAGCGTCCCGCGGCGGCCAGGCCGCGCTGGATCACCTTGAGCATCAGCATCGGGTCGATGTTGCCGCCGGAAAGCACGACGGCGGTGGTGCCGGGGTTCTCGATCCGGCCGTCCAGCAGGGCCGCCACGCCGACCGCGCCGGCCGGCTCGACCACCATCTTGGACCGCTCCAGGAGGAAGATCAGCGCCCGGGCGAGTGAATCCTCGCTGACGGTCACCACGTCGTCCACCAGCTCCCGGATGATCGAGAAAGGCAGCTGTCCGGGCCGCCCCACGGCGATGCCGTCGGCAATCGTGGAGACCTTGGTCAGGGGCACCAGCGCATCCGCGGCCAGGGACGGCGGGTAGGCTGCGGCGTTCTCCGCCTGCACCCCGATGATGCGGATCTCGCGGCCCAGCTCGCGGGCCCGGTTCCGCAGGGCGACGGCGACGCCGGCGAGCAGCCCGCCGCCGCCGACACCCATCAGGACGGTATCCAGGTGGGGTACCTGCTCGAGCAGTTCCAGTCCGATGGTGCCCTGGCCGGCGATGATGTCCACGTTGTCGAACGGGTGCACGAAGACCGCGCCGGTCTCATCGGCGAACCGCTGGGCCTCGGCCAGGGCCTCGTCGACGTTGTGCCCGTGCAGCACCACTTCGGCGCCGTGCCCGCGGGTCGCGGCGAGCTTCGGCAGCGCGACGCCCAGCGGCATGTAGATCCGTGCATGGATGCCCAGCCGGGCGGCCGCCACGGCCACGCCCTGGGCGTGGTTGCCGGCGGAGGCCGCCACCACTCCCCTGGCCTTCTCCTCGTCGCTGAGCCGCGCCATCCGCACGTAGGCGCCGCGGACCTTGAAGGACCCGGCCCGCTGCAGGTTCTCGCACTTGAAGAACACCTCGCCGCCCGTCATCCGGCCCAGGGCGCGGGAGGCCTCGATGGGGGTGCGTTCAATCACGCCGTCCAGCAGCTTGGCGGCAGCTTCGACGTCGTCGATGGTTACGGGCAGCAGGGGCAGGTCGGTCACGTCAGTTCTCTTTTTCCATCGCCGGCGCCGTGCGCCGGCTCGTCTTCGTCATCGTCTTCGGGTTCCGCGGCTCCGGGGGGTGGCCCCGCCGCCTCGGAGCTGAACAGGGGATCCTTCTCCAGGGCGGGGTCGTGTTCCCATTCCCGGCCGGAAATGTAGCGCACCATGGCGTTCAGGATCGCCAGCAGGGGCACCGAGAACAGCGCACCGGCGATGCCGGCGACCAGCGTGCCGCCGGTGACGGCGACAACCACGGCCAGGGGGTGGAGGGACACCGCGCGGCCCATGATCAGCGGCTGCAGGATGTGGGACTCCACCTGCTGGACCAGCAGCACGATGCCCAGCATGATGAGCGCGTTCACCCAGCCGTTGGCAACCAGGGCCAGCAGCACGGCCACGAAGCCGGTGACGAACGCCCCCACCAGCGGCACGAAGGCGCCGAGGAAGACCAGCACGGCCAGCGGCAGCGCCAGCGGAACACCGATGAGGGCGGCACCGCCCCCGATGCCGACGGCGTCGATCAGGGCGACGACCATCTGCACCCGCACGTAGTTGACCATCGACGTCCAGCCGCGCACGCCCGCGCCGTAGGCCGCCGGCCGGGCGCGGCGCGGCATCAGCTGCACGGTGAACAGCCAGATCCGCCGCCCGTCGAGCAGGAAGAAAATCAGCGCGAACAGGACCAGGAGGATGCCTGCCGCGAAGTGGCCGGCGCTGCTGCCCACGGTCAGGGCACCGGACAGGATGTTGGCGGAATTGTTCTGCAGGGTGCCGGCGGCCTCGTCCAGCAGGTCCTGCATCTGGGCGCTCGTGACCTGCAGCGGTCCGCTGGCCAGCCAGTCCTGGATCTGCTCGAAGCCGGTGAGCAGCTCGCCCCAGAGATTCCGGAAACCGAGGGCCAGCTGGCGTCCCACCAGGGTCAGGGCCGCGACGATCAGGCCGAGGAAAGTCACGATGGTGACGGTCACGGCAAGCCCGCCGGGCACCCGGTTGCGCTGCAGCCAGGCCGAGATCGGTGCCAGCAGCCCGGCCAGCAGAGCGGCGATCATCAGCGGAATGATGATCAGCGTGAAATGGCTCAGGATCCAGATCAGCCCGGAGCCGACGATCAGCACGACGCCGAGCCGCCAAGCCCAGGAGGCGCTGATCCGAAGGGCGTAGGGAACGTCGTCGCCGGCGCGGGCGGAACGCACGGCCGCCGCCTGGACAGCCCGGGGGGCGGCGGTCCGTCGTGCGTGGGGTCTCATGGCCTCATCTTTCCATAAAGGCTTCTCGCCGCCGGTCCGTTACGGGAACCGGGTGGAGCGGCCGGGCCTGATCCCCCATTCGCCGCCCACGGAGGCCCCGGGATCGAGCCACAGCAGGCCTTCGCCGGAGTTCAGGGCGTTGGCGGGGGCGGTCATGGGCTCGATCGCGACGGCGCGGGCCCGCCCCGGGAACCGGTCGGTGACGAAGACGTGCACATAGGGGAAGGCCTGGTCCGTCCACAGCGTGAGGCTGCGCCCGTCCGGGGCCCGGAGCACATGGCGGTATTCGCCCTGTTCGGCGGTGAGCCGGGTGTAGGCGGTGTCCGTGAGCAGTTCACCCACCCTCCGGCCGCGGCGCAGGTCGTAGCCGCCGTCGACAGGTACTTCGCCGATGGGTATGAGCCGGTCATCCGTTTCCAGGCGCGCGGAGGCCTGCACGCTCAGTTCCAGATCCTCGGTGGGCGTGTCGCCCAGCCTCAGGAAGGGATGGGCGCCGAAGGCAGCCGGCGCGCTGCGGCTGGAGAGGTTCACCAGTTCCTGCCGCACTCTCAGGCCGGCCCCGTCGAGGCAGTAGCTCACCCGGTGCAGCAGATGGAAGGGCCACCCGTGCTGGGGATGGATGGCGGCCTGCAGGATGACGCACTCCGACGTCTGCCGGACCAGGCCGTACGCGGTGTTGCGCAGGAGCCCGTGGCTGGCGTGGCCGCGGGACGGCTCGGTGATGTCCAGCTGCTGGACCTCGCCGCCGAGCGTCCACCGGGCGTCGGCCACGCGGTTGGGCCATGGGGCGAGCAGGATTCCGGCGGCTGAGGGGGCAATCGAATCGTCCGGATAGGTCTCGACCAGCTGGACGCCCTCCACCGTAAAACTTCGGAGCCCGCCTGCGAGGGCCGCAATAACGGCGTGGGAGTCCCCCCGGGAAAGGGTGAACTGCTCGCCGGTGGCCGGCTGTCCTTCCGGGTGTATCTGGGACATGGATCCAGCCTACCCGCAGCACCCCCGGCTATTCATCGAAATGGGTGCGAACCCGCTCGCTCACGCCTGCAACCACGCCGGCGGCGACGTCCCGAACCTTGATGTTGCGGGAGTTGGAGACGTTGCGCAGGATCTGGACCGCTGCCTCCTGGCTGCAGCTGTTCTGCCCCATGATGATGCCGACGGCGATGTCCACGACGGTGCGTGACTCCAGGGCCGCCTGGAGGTTCCGCGCACGGTGGAGCTGGGCGTCCAGGCGCAGTGCCAGCCGAAGGGAGGGGGCGGCGGCGGCGGTAAAGCGCCTCAGCAGTCCCATGCTGTCGGTGCCGAAGGACTCGGGGGCCTCCGCGTAGCAGGCCAGCGCTCCGCGGCTGCCGGGTTCCAGGACCAGGGCGAGGGCTGCAGCCGACCTCAGCCCGGTTTCGGCCACGGCGGCACCGTACGCCCGGTACCGGCGGTGGCTGCCCAGATCCCGGACCAGGACCTCCGCTCCGGTGTCCAGTACCGTGCTGCAGGGGCCTTCCTCCCCCACCCCGGCCTCGTCCATCCGGTCCGCCCGCCCGCTGCTGCCGGTCCAGAGCCGCGGGCGCCGGCTCCGCTCGAGCGTGACGGCGCATTCGTGCACGCCCATGCCGGCGTGCTCGTCCGCACAGAAGGCGGCGAACGCGGCAAGGAAGTCCTCCAGCCCCCCGGCGTCAAGCAGCAGCTGCTGGAGGCGTTCCGGGACCTTGGCCGTGCCGTTCCCCGCCATGACCGTCCTCTCCCGGCGCCGGTCCCCCGACCGCGGTCCGCCGTGCCCGCTGCTGCCATGCGGTCCGGAAGGTCCGGCAGCGGCGGAAAGCACGACTGTAGGCGCAGGCCTCGGCGCGGGACCAGAGTGAAACGCAAAAGGCGGAGGCCGCGGACATGGTCCGCGGCCCCCGCCTTGGGTTTTTGAGCTGCTCTGCCTTACTCGTCGCCGCCGCGCAGGATGGCCAGCAGGCGAAGGATCTCGACGTAGAGCCACACCAGGGTCACGGTCAGGCCGAAGGCCGCGGACCAGGAGTAGCGCTGCGGAGCGCCGTTGCGCACGCCCGCCTCGATGGAGGTGAAGTCCACAATCAGGGAGAACGCAGCGAGGCCGATGGCCAGCAGGCCCACGAGCACGCCCAGCGGAATGCCCATGATGGTCACGTCGGTGCGCAGGCCCCAGGCGCTGTCGGTGGCGCCGAAGAGCATGAGCCCCAGGTTGAGCAGCGAGAACACCGCGTACCCGACCATGGCGATCAGGAAGAACCGCATGGCCTTCGGGGTGGCGCGGACCTTGCCGCTCTTGAACAGGGCGAGGGTGACGCCGAAGACGGCCAGGGTGCCGAGCACGGCCTGCAGGCCCACGCCCGGGGCGTAGCTGTCGATGACGCGGGTGATGCCGCCCAGGAACAGGCCCTCAAGGCCGGCGTAGGCGAGGATCAGGCCGGGCACCGGCTCGCGCTTGAAGGAGTTGACCAGACCCAGGACGAAACCGCCCAGGGCACCGATGATCATCAGGCCCATGGCCAGCCCAGGTGCGACGGCGAGGGCGACGGCCGCGCCGGCCACCACGACGGCCAGGCAGACCAGGGTCTTCATGATGACGTCGTCGTAGGTCATCCGGCCGGTCTGAGCCGGGCCGGCGGACGGCGCCGTATACATTTCCTGCAGCTGCTGCGGGCTCATGTACTGTCCGGCGGCCGCGGGGGCTGCCGGGTGTTCAGCCATGGCTGCACCGCCGGTCTGGGAACGGAAGTTCTTTCCGTTGAATACTGGGTTGCCGCCAAGTGCCATGTGGGTCTGTCCTCCATCGTCGGGGGGCTGTTTTCAGAAGCCTACCAATCCCAACGGACGGGAGGACTCCGGGATTCCCGCAACCGGGCGCCTGCGCATAACGATTCGGCTTCACCCCCGCGCGCCGACCCCGTTCGCCCTTGCTCCCGCGCCGCCTGAGCGAAGTCGTTATCGTTTCGCGACCCGCCGTCAACATAATCGCGTCCCGACGGAAACAAACCACGGTTAGCATGTTCCTCACTCCGTGACATGCATCACATGCGTCACGCCACTGCGCCTATCCGGCGCCCGAACCCCCGCGTGGAGGTTTCAGTCTTGGGAACTACTTCGGCGCCAGCCCGGATGACCGGGGTGCTGGCAGCGGTGATCGGCATCTGGGCCGCACTGCTGTTCGGCTCCTTGCCCGCGCAGGCCACCACCACTCCGCCCGGCACGCCCGCACCTGAGGCGTCGGCCAGCCCGGGCGCGACCGACGGTGCGGACTTCCAGAACCGCATCAGCGGAGTCCTCCGCAACGCCGGCGCACCGGTACCGGACGTGCGGATCACCGCCGTCGGCAACGGATACGAGGCGGAGACCTTCACCTCGGAGAACGGCTCCTGGTCCATCGGTGTCCCGGAGCAGGGCACCTGGGAGGTGGCCGTGGACGAATCCACGCTGCCGGACGGCGTCGCCCTGGCCGAGGGCCAGGAGAATCCGCGCGACGTCGCCTTCACCGGCACCTCGAACATCACCACCCTCTTCCTGCTGGGCGAGGGCATCGTGGTGCAGCAGGACAGCTTCGCCACCGTGCTGGCCGAACGGGCCGTGGCGGGCCTGAGCTTCGGGCTGCTGCTGGCGCTGAGCGCCGTCGGCCTCTCGCTGATCTTCGGCACCACCGGGCTGACGAACTTCGCGCACGGCGAGATGGTCACCCTCGGGGCGGTGCTGGCCTTTGCCTTCTACTCCGCGGGGCTGCCCACGTGGCTGGCCATCCCACTGGCCGTGGTCGGCGGCGCCGCCGCGGGCTGGGGGCAGGACGCCGGACTCTGGAAACCGCTGCGCCGCCGCGGCAGCGGCCTGGTACCGATGATGATCGTCAGCATCGGCCTGGCACTGGCGGCCCGGTACATCATCCTGTTCTTCTTCGGCGGCGGCACGCAGCAGCTGCCGGGAGCGCAGAGTCCCATCCTGAACTTCGGTCCGGTATCGATCTCCCGCAACAGCCTGGTCTCGCTGGGGGTCAGCCTGGTGGTGATCCTGGTCGTGGCGATGCTGCTGCTGCGCACCAGGATCGGCAAGGCCACCCGGGCGGTGGCGGACAATCCCCCGCTGGCCGCGGCGTCGGGCATCGACGTCGACAGGGTGATCCGGATCGTCTGGACCACCGGCGGCGCCCTCGCGGCGCTGGGCGGCATCCTGTGGGCCTACTACCGTCCCGGGGTTTCGTTCAACATGGGCCAGCAGATTCTCCTGCTGATCTTCGCCGGCGTCACCCTCGGCGGTCTCGGCACGGTCTTCGGGGCGCTCATCGGCTCGGTGATCGTCGGGCTTTTCGTGGAGATCTCCACCCTTTGGCTGGAAGCGGACCTAAAATACGTAGGCGCGCTGGTCATCATGATTCTCGTCCTCCTCGTCCGGCCGCAGGGCATCCTGGGCCGCCGCGAGCGCATAGGTTAGGGGCTTCGGCATGGACATCGGCAACATCCTGATCAACGCGCTGGGGGAAATGATCAGCCCCACCACCGCCGCATACGCACTCGCGGCCCTCGGGCTGGCGGTGCACTTCGGCTACACCGGCCTGCTGAACTTCGGCCAGGCGGGCTTCATGGCCGTCGGCGCCTACGGCTTCGCCATCTCCGTCCTGACCTTCGGTGCGCCGCTGCCGGTGGCGCTGCTGGTGGCGCTCATCGCCTCGGTCGCGTTCGCCGTCGTGCTCGGCCTGCCGACGCTGCGCCTGCGGGCCGACTATTTGGCCATCGTCACCATCGCCGCCGCGGAAATCGTCCGCTACGTCGTCACCACCAACGGGCTCACCGAAGTCACCGGCTCAGCCAACGGCCTGGCCGCCTTCGAGGGCGGGTTCTACGCCCTGAACCCCATCCCGGCCGGCAGCTATGACCTGGTCTTGTTCACCTGGAACGAGCGGGACCTGTGGATCCGCATCATCGCCTGGATCGTCGTCGCCGCGGCCTGCCTGGTGGTCTGGATGCTGATCCGCAGCCCCTGGGGGCGGGTGGTCAAGGGCATCCGGGAGGATGAGAACGCCGTCCGCGCCCTGGGCAAGAACGTCTACGCCTACAAGATGCAGGCCCTGATCATCGGCGGCCTCCTGGGCTCACTGGCCGGCATCATCTTCACGCTGCAGCGGGGGGCGGTCCAGCCGGCCAACTACGGCACGGAGCTGACGTTCTTCCTCTACACGGCGCTCCTGCTTGGCGGCATGTCCACGGTCCTGGGACCCGTGCTGGGGGCCATGGTGTTCTGGGCCGTGCTCTCGCTGACCCAGAGCCTGATCTACGGCGCCGTCGAATCCGGCGCCGTCACCTTCATCAGCACCGTCCAGGCCGGCCAGCTGCGCTACATCCTGGTCGGCGTGGCCCTGATGCTGCTGATGATCTACCGGCCCCAGGGCATCCTCGGGAACAAGAAGGAGCTCTCGTTCGCATGAGCCATGCAGCAGAACCGGCAGGCCAGGGGCCGGCCGGAGCCCACGCAGCCGACGCGCCGTCCGCCGTCGACCACATGACCGACACGCGGCCCATCGCCGAACAGCCCGGCCCCGGCTGCCGCAAGCGCGATCCCATCCTGGTCGCCAGCGACGTGACCCGGGCGTTCGGCGGCATCAAAGCGGTCGATGTCGGGCATGTGGAGATCCCGCGGAACAAGATCACCGCCCTGATCGGGCCCAACGGGGCCGGTAAGACCACCCTGTTCAACCTCCTGACCGGATTCGACACGCCGCAGTCCGGGACGTGGACGTTCGAGGGGCAGGACCTGGCCGGCGTGCCGGCCTACAAGGTGGCGCGGCTGGGCATGGTGCGCACGTTCCAGCTGACCAAGGTGATGGGCAAGCTGACCGTGCTGGAGAACATGCGCCTGGGCGCGTCGCAGCAGCCCGGCGAGGCCCTGCGGCGGGCCCTGCTGCCGCCGCTGTGGAAGCGGCGGGAGCAGGAAATCACTGAGCAGGCGGATGAACTGCTGGCCCGGTTCAAACTCGACACCAAGCGCACCGATTACGCCGCGTCCCTTTCAGGCGGGCAGCGGAAGCTGCTGGAGATGGCCCGCGCCCTGATGGTCCGCCCCAAGCTGGTCATGCTCGACGAGCCGATGGCAGGCGTGAACCCCGCCCTGACGCAGTCCCTGCTCGACCACATCCGCAACCTGAAGGCCGACGGCATGACGGTGCTCTTCGTGGAGCACGACATGCACATGGTCCGGCACATCGCGGACTGGGTGATCGTCATGGCGGAAGGAAAGGTGGTGGCCGAGGGCCCGCCGGCCGAGGTGATGAAGGATCCCGCGGTCATCGACGCCTACCTCGGCGCCCACCACGACGTCGACCTGGGCGATTCCAAGGGCTTCGAGAAGCTCGAGGAGGAACTCGAGCACGACCCCGAGTCCGTGATCGGTGAGGAGCCGGACGGCATCGTCGGCCGGCGCATCGACGAACGCAAGGAGAAGCCATGACCGCCCAGGACTTCGAGGGCGACGCCGTCGTCACCGTCACCGACCTCGTGGCCGGCTACCTGCCGGGCGTGAACATCCTCAACGGCTGCAGCATCGAGGCCAGGCGGGGTGAGCTGATCGGCATCATCGGGCCCAACGGGGCGGGGAAGTCGACCCTTCTCAAGGCCATGTTCGGGCTGGTGAAGGTCCATTCGGGCACCGTCACCGTGCGTGGCCAGGACCTGACCGGACTGAAGGCCAACAAGCTGGTGAGCCGCGGGGTGGGGTTCGTACCGCAGACCAACAACGTCTTCCCCTCGCTCACGATCGAGGAGAACCTGCAGATGGGCATGTACCAGCGTCCGAAGCGGTTCCGTGAGCGGTTCGACTTCGTCACCGAGCTGTTTCCGGAGCTCGCCAAGCGCCGGGCCCAGCGCGCGGGGTCCCTGTCCGGCGGTGAGCGCCAGATGGTGGCTATGGGACGGGCCCTGATGATGGAGCCGGCCGTGCTGCTGCTCGATGAGCCCAGTGCAGGTCTCTCCCCCGTCAAGCAGGACGAGACCTTCCTGAGGGTGCATGAAATCAACCGTGCAGGCGTCAGCGTGATCATGGTCGAGCAGAACGCACGGCGCTGCCTGCAGATCTGCGACCGCGCCTACGTGCTGGACCAGGGCCGGGACGCCTACACCGGCACCGGTCGTGAACTGATGAAGGATCCCAAGGTCATTCAGCTTTACCTCGGCACCCTGGCCGACGCCGTCTGACCGCCGGATCCCCGTCGGCGAAGCGCCCCTCCTTTCCCTCAGGGGAAGGCAGGGGCGCTTCGCTGCTCCTGCCCGGGGTCGGCCCCGGCGCACCTAGGACAGGTGGGCTGCCTGCGGCTGCACGGGCGTCTGTGGCTGCGCGGCCGGGCGCGCCGGCCGGGCCCGGGCTTCCAGCCCGGCGATCACCTGCGGCGGGAGGTCAAGGATCCCGCGAAGGCTGCTGCGCAGGCTCCGATGGGCGGCTTCAACCTCCGATGGAGGAGCCCCGGGATCCAGGATGATGTTCAGCGCCGTGCGTGCCGCCGAGAGCCGGCTGCGCTCCTGCGGAGTGAGCTTCGACTGGCCGAGCCTGCGGGCATGGCGTTCGGCGGCCAGGAACGCCACCTCGAACCTGTCCACCGCTGCCCGAAGGGAGGAGCGGGCCGGGTCGCGGCTTTCGTCGGCTTCCGCCTCCGCCGCCCGGACCGCCTGCATCGACTTCAGCACCTCCCGGATCACGGGGTCGCTGTAGTCGGTCATCACCGGGTAGTCGATCATCAGCGCGACGTCGGTCTCGTACCGGGACCAGCGCACCATCAGGTCGTCGCGGCGGGCGTGGAGCATCCGCCAGGCGTGGCTTCGGGCTGCGGCATCGAGCTTCCGTCCGCGGCGGGAGAGCAGGGCCCGCCGGCTGCGACGGGCCCCGATGAAGGCAGCCACCAGCCCGCCCACCAGCAGCGAGGGGCCCATGAACAAGCCGAGCAGCACCCCCAGGGAGAGCTCCGGATCCTCCCCGCCGACGTCGGCCACTTCGGCGAGGGCCGACTGCAGGAAGAAGAACGCAAGGTAGCAGAACGAGGCGGCAAGTCCGGCGACCAGTGCAGCCAGGGCGACGGCGGCGGCCGCGGCACGCACGGCGAATCGCTTGAGCATGGCGACAGCATACCCAGCAGCAGCGCGGCTGTGTCCCCGGATCAGCCAAAAACCGGCATGAGACGCGCCACGCTGCCGCCGGTGCTGCCCGGCCGGCGGGCCGGACCGGACATGCGGGAGGACCGGACCCAGGCGGGGCCGGTCCTCCTCCTGCAGCCGCAGCCGGCTGCAGGCTGCTTAGTTCAGGCTGCCCACTTCGGCCTGGCTCGGCTGCGGAACGTTGTCCGCATCGAAGCGGTAGATGCCGATGTATGCCTCGGTCGGGTCGCCGTTCTCGTCGAAGGTAACCGGGCCGGAGTAGCCGTCGTAGTCGATGTCTCCGCCTTCACGCAGGATCGTCACGCAGCTGGCGAAGTCGGAGCACTTCTCGCCGTCGGCCGACACGCCCTGCAGCTCCGCGGCAATGGCCTTGCCGTCGGTGCTGCCGGCGGCCTCGGAGGCCAGGGCAACCAGCGTCACGGCGTCGTAGCTCTCACCGGAGTACGCCCAGTCCTTCAGGGCCGGATCGATGGCAAGCAGCTCATCCTTGAAGGACTGCGAGGCGAACGGGCCCGGGATGGTGCCCTGGGCTCCCTCCAGCGTGCCGGCCTCGAGGTCCTCGCTGTAGTCGGAGGTGTTGCCGTCCACGAAGAACAGCTGGGACGGGTCCACGCCCTTGGCGGTCAACAGCGGGACGATGCTCTTCGCCTGGTCGAAGCTGATCACCACGATCGCGTCGGGGTCGGCGCCGACGACGGCGTCCACCTGGCTGCTGAACTGGGAGTCGCCCTCGTTGAACATCTCGGAGATGACCACCTGTCCTCCGGCTGCCTCCACCGCCTCGGTGACGTTGGCCTGCAGGCCCGTACCGTAGGCGTCGTTCAGGACAATCATGCCGACCGTCTGTGCGCCGCACTCCATGATGTAGTTGCCCAGGGTGGTGCCCTGCAGCACGTCCGAGGGAGCGGTGCGCCAGTACAGGCCGCCGTCGTCCCACGTGGTGAAGTCCGGCGAGGTGTTGGCCGGCGAAATCTGGATGACGCCTGCTCCGGTGATCTGGCCGATCACCAGCTTGGACACGCCCGACGACGCCGCGCCGACGACGGCGCTGACACCCTGGCCGAGCAGGTCATTGACGGACTGGGTGGCGATGTCGGTGGTGGTGTCGCCCGAATCCCGGTACACCGCTTCGACATCCTGGCCCAGGACACCGCCTGCCTCGTTGATGTGCTGGACGGCGAGCTTGACGCCCGCGATTTCCGGCGGGCCGAGGTAGGCCAGCGATCCCGTGACGGGAAGCAGCGAGCCGATCTTCAGCGGCGTTTCCGTGGTGCCGGTGGAGGCGGGCACCGCCGACGCGTCGCCGGCCCCTTCCGGCTCCGAACCTTCGGTGCCTTCCCCCGTGGGGCAGGTCAGCGAGGCGGCCTCCGCCGTGTTGCCGCCGTCGGCGCTGTTGGTCGCGCCGGACTCGGAATCACCGCCGCCGCTGCAGGCGGTGGTGAACATCACGAAACCGAGCCCAAGTGCTGCGAGCTTGGCGGCCCTGGCCTGGCCCCGGCCAAGGCGTGCGCCAGTGTTTGGTGCAGTCATAGGTGTTTCTCTCCCCGATCAAAGGCCCGCCTGCAGGCGAAGGCCCAGCTGTAATGCCTGAGTGAGAAGAAAGCTAATGGAATCTCGTGTCCAACATAAGAGTTTCCGGTTACATCCTTGTAACGCTCGTCACACCAGCAACTTGCGCAATGACGGAGGACGGGGCGCGAAGGGCGCGGACACAGGGCGCGCGCCACGGACAGAGGCCGGGCGCACGGGCCCGGGAGGGCGACCAGGGCGGCCCAAAGGCAGCCACGGCTCAGGGGTACCCCAGGTGGGACTCGAACCCACAACACGCGGATTTTAAGTCCGATGCCTCTGCCAATTGGGCTACTGGGGCGTGCCGTCCGGGCATCTGCCGGACATCAGTCCAGCCTAATGTACGGCTGCGGGCCGGGGAAAAGCGGGGCTGGAAACGGCAGCGGCGGCGGCCCCCGAAGGGAACCGCCGCCGTCAACAACCGGCCGGGGCCGTTACTTCTTTTCGGCGGGCTTCTTCGCCGGAGTCGCCGCCGCTTCGAACGCCGCGCGCGGGGTCTTCAGGTGCAGCAGCTGGGTGAGGTCGCGGCCGAAGGCCACGTTCAGCAGCCAGCCGGAGATGACCCGGGCCTTGCGCTCGTACATCGGCATGGCCAGGCCGTGGTAGCCGCGGTGCGCCAGCCAGGCCGGGAAGCCCTTCAGGCCGATGGCCTTGCCGAACGGCTTGAGGTTGGCCACGCCCTTGTACTGGCCCATGCCGGCCACCGCACCGAGGTTCTCGTGGCGGTATTCCTTCACGGTGCCCTCGCCGAAGCGTGCGGCGTAGATGTTCTTCGCCAGCAGCTTGGCCTGGCGGACGGCGTGCTGGGCGTTCGGCACGCAGAAGCCGCCCACGCCGCCGCCGGTGAGATCCGGCACGGCCGCGACGTCGCCGGCGGCCCAGGCGCCCTCAAGGGGGCCGTCGTCGCCGGTGATCCGCAGCTCGGCGTTGGCACGCACGCGGCCGCGGTCATCGATCGGGAAGTCGGTGGCGCGCACCATGGGGTTGGCCTGCACGCCGGCGGTCCAGATCAGGGTGTCGGTGGCGAACTCCCCGGCCGGGGACTTGTCGGCCATGTTGATGAGCTTCAGCTCACCGTTCTCGGCGGAGGCGAGGGAGGTGTTCAGCAGCACCTCGATGCCGCGGGAGCGCATGTCGGAAACAACCCACTCGGCCTGTTCCTGGGTCACCTCGGGCATCACGCGGCCCATGGCCTCGATCATGACGAAGCGCAGGTCCTCGCGCTTGAGGCGGTCGTTCTCGCGGACGGCGGCGCGGGCCATGTCCTCGATCTCGGTGAGGGTTTCGATGCCGGCAAAGCCGCCGCCGACGACGACGAAGGTCAGCGCGCGCTTCCGGGCGGCTTCGTCCTCCATCAGGGAGGCGGTTTCGATCCGCTCGAGGATCTTGTTGCGCAGCGAGAGGGCTTCCTCGATGGTCTTCAGGCCGATGCCGCTCTCCGCCAGGCCCGGAATCGGGAAGGTGCGGGTGATTGAGCCCGCTGCCATCACGACGTCGGTGTAGGGCAGCTGGAAGGACGGGCTGCCGTCGGCCGGCTCGACGGTGGCGGTACGCGCGGCGTGGTCGACGCCGGTGACCTTGCCTGCGATCAGCTCGGTGTCCTTCAGGTGCATCCGGTGCGAGACCACGGCGTGGCGGGCCTCGATGGTGCCGGCTGCCACCTCGGGCAGGAAGGGCTGGTAGGTCATGTACGGCAGCGGATCCACTACCGTGACAATGCCGCCCTGGGCCTTGACCTTCTTCTGGAGGTTCTTGGCCACGTAGAGACCAACGTATCCGCCGCCGACCACAAGGATCCGCGGGCGATCAGAGAACTGGGTGTTCGATGCCATGAGTCCAATCCTAACGCTATTTGTGAAAAGCTTCACGAGCTGTGTCGGCGCCGTCCCGGCGCTGCTTTTCGTGCCGCCCGCCGGTCAGCTGCCGCCGCCGTCCGGGCCTGCTCCGGGCAGGGTTTCCGGCGCTTCGCCTCCATCCCGGCGTACCCGGCGGATGCGGACCGCTCCGGCCGCCGCGATGCCCGCCGTCAGGGCGCCGAACCCCAGTACCAGCACGGCGGGGAGCGCCTCGGATTCCAGTCCGGAGGCCTTCGGCTCGGGTGCCGCGGCGGCGGGGATGTCCGGCGCCGGCTCGCCCACCGGCGGGGGTACCGCGGCGTCGTCCGGGGTGCTGCCGCGGCGGTGGATGCGGATCCACTCTTCGATGGTACCCAGCGGATTCACGGCCGCGCCGGGCAGGCCCGGGCCCACCGCGGCTGCGGCGTCCAGGACGCCGTAGCCGTAGATCGGATCCAGGCCCGGATCCCCCCGATCCTCTGCGGTGGTGATGATCCGGTTGATGACATCGGCGGCGCTGAGCTCGGGGTAGGCCGAGCGGATCAGGGCCGCGACGCCGGCGACGATGGGCGCTGCGGCGCTGGATCCGCTCCACCGCGCGTAGCGGGAGGCGCCCTCGGGCATCCCGCCGATCAGCTCCTCCGCCGGGGCGGCCACGGCAATGCTGATGCCCTGAGCCGAGGAGTCCACGCTGGCTTCGCCCCCGCGGTCCAGGCCGGCGACGGTCAGCACGCCCGGAATGGTCGCCGGAGCGCCCACCTGGGTGATGCCGCCGCCGCGGTTGCCTGCGGCGGCCACAATCACGACGTCGTTCTGTTCGGCGTAGAGGAAGGCGTCGTCCCAGCTTTCGGGCCAGGCGGTGCTGGTGCTGCCCAGGGACATGTTGATCACCTTGGCGCCGCTGTCCACCGCCCAGCGCACGGCCTGCGGTATCTGCTCCTCGATGGGTATGCCTCCAGGGTTCGATCCGCCGATCCAGGCCGAGACGGAGAGCAGCTCCGCCGCCGGGGCGACGCCGATGACGCCGTCGGGGTTCGGCTTGCCGTCCTTCGGTTTCTCGCTGTCCTCCCCCACATGGCCCCGGCCCGCCAGGAGGGTGGCGACCAGGGTGCCGTGTTCGCGGTTCGGCCCGAGGCTGGAGGTCCCGTCGGGCGCACCGGCGCCGGAGACATCGGTGCCGGCCGTCACGGCGCCGGCGAGATCGGGGTGGCTGGAGTCGATGCCGGTGTCGATGACGGCCACCTTGACCCCTTCCCCGCGGGATATCTTCCACGCGTCGGTGATGCCGTAGTCGGACAGCCAGTACTGCCGGTCCCGCCATTCGTCCGCCTGCGCCGCCGGTGCCTGCAGCAGCGGCAGCAGCAGGACGGAGGCCAGCACCGCGGCGGCCCGGACCGGGCGGACGGCGTTTCCGCTCCTGCGGCGGGCGGGCGGGTGCGGATCCTTCGCCATGCCGGGCGTCACCGGGCGGCGCTCAGGGCAATGCCGTCGAGGATGTCATGCTCGCTGGCCACCGCCGTCGCCACCCGCCCGTCGGTGAGTTCGTGGACCCGGTCCACGATGGTGGCCCAGATGAGCGCGCCGGCACCGATCACGTCGACGCGTCCCGGATGCATGTACGGCAGGCGGGCGCGGCTGTCGCGGTCCATCGCCAGCAGGTCCTGTGCGGCGGCGGTGACCTGGTCGACGGCGAGCTCGGCGCCGTTGATCCGGGCCGGCTCGTAGCCCGGCAGCTGCAGGGCATGCGCGGTGACGGTGGTGATGGTCCCCGCCACGCCGACCAGCCGGTCGGCATCGGCCAGCGGCACGGTCTCCAGCGTCTGGGCGATCTGGTCCAGGACGTCGGCCCGGGCCGCGGCGATCTCCGCCTCCGTGGGCGGGTTGGACCGCAGGTAGCGCTCGGTGTAGCGCACGCAGCCCATGTCCGTGCTGCGGGCGGCGGTGACGCCGTCGGCGGTGCCGAGGACGAACTCGGTGCTGCCGCCGCCGAGGTCGACGACGAGGGTCCGGGCGCTTCCGGTGTCACCGAACACGCTGGCCGCCCCGGCGAAGGACAGTGCCGCTTCCTCGTCTCCGCTGATGACTTCAGGCTCGACGCCGAGCCGGGCCCGGATGCCGTCAACGAACTCGCTGCGGTTCTCCGCGTCGCGGCTGGCCGAGGTGGCGACGAAGCGGATCCGTTCCGCCCCGTGCTCGCGGATCATCGCCGCGTAGTCTTCAGTGGCCGCGAAGGTGCGCTCGAGGGCTTCGGGGGCGAGACGTCCGGTGGCATCGACGTCCTGCCCCAGGCGCACCACCCGCATCTGGCGCACGACGTCGGTGAGCGTGCCGGCGGCCGGGTCCACGTCGGCGATCAGCAGGCGGATCGAGTTGGTGCCGCAGTCCACTGCGGCCACCCGGATGGTGCTGTTCGACGCGTCCATGTTCTCCCCCTCGTTGTTCGGATCGGTGCCGGCAGGCCTGGCGGAGCGGCGGGCGGCCCGCTTGGCCTCGATCTCCTCGGCGGTCAGGCCCTGGGTGCGGGTATGCCGGCTCAGATCGCGGGAGGGCGCCTCGCCTGCGGTGTCCCAGGCTCCGTCACAGTAACAGCGCTCGGGCGTCCACCATTCCGCGATCGCGTCCAGCGCCTCGTCGCCGAGCGGGTTGACTCCCCGGCCGGCGGCCAGCGAGTGTCCGACCAGCACATGGAGGCACTTGACCCGGTTGGGCATGCCGCCGGCGGATACGCCGGCGATCTCCGGCACCGCCCCGGTGCCGGAGCGCTCACCGATGTCGTCGCGCATCTGCAGGTAGTGCTCGTGGGCGGCGCGGTAGCGCTCGGCGAGCTCGGCGTCCTGTTCGAGGCGTTCGGTCATCCGGGTCATCAGCCCTGCCGCCTCCAGCCGTGACACGGCCGCGGTGATGACGGGGTGGGTGAGGTAGAAGGTCGTCGGGAAGGGAATCCCGTTGCCCAGCCGCGGCGCCGTGGTGGCCACCAGCGGATTGCCGCAGACGCAGCGGGCACCGATTTCGACGACGTCGCGGACCGGTCGCCCGAGCTGCCTGCTCAGGGTCTCCAGGTCTTCCTGGCTGGGCGTGCGCTGGTTGCGGGTCATGCCGGGGCATCCTTCCTGGGGGCCGTAGCGGCCCGGGTGGGAACAGGGCGCGCCGAAAAGGCGCAGCTACCAGATTACTTCGCCCGGAGCCTCGGGGCGCCTTCCTCCGGGACCGCCACGATCTTCCGCGGGCGGCGCAGCCTTCGCGGGGCCTGCCGTCAGGGAGCAGTGGCCGCCTGGCGGACGGACTCCCAGAGTTCATCCACCCACTGCAGGTCCTCGGCTTCCTGCGCCGCGGCGTCCTGCTCCACGGCCTGGACCCCGTCCTCGCCCTTGACCAGGTAGGTGCGGTCTCCCGGCAGGACCAGGAAGATGCGGTCCCGTGCCTGCTGCCGGACGAAGGCGGGATCCTCCCAGCGCTCCAGCTGGTGTTCGAGGCCTTCCTGCTCGGCCCGGGCGGCGGCGATCTCGGCTTCCAGGGCGGCGATCTCGCTGCGCTGCTGGGCCCAGGTGTGCACCGACGGCGCCAGCAGCACCGTGATGGCCAGCATCACCAGCCCCAGCGCCAGCAGCCGCCCGGAAAAGGCCTTGGCCGGAACGGGCCGGAAGTCGCTGTCCTGGACGCCCGCGCCGCCCGAGGGGGCCTTCTGCCCGGATCCGTCCACGCCGGTGCGGATGGCCCCTTCGAGCTCCGCCCTGGCTTCGGCCCTGCGGCGGGAACGTTCCTCGCTCCGCGCCGCACGCCCGGCTGCCGGCGTGTCCGTGTCGCGCGGACGACCGCCGCGCCCGGTGCCCGCCGTCCGTTCCGTCTGCGGATCCCGGCCCGTCCCGGTGCCCTCCCCCGGGCCCTCCGCAGCGGCCTTGGCGCGCCGGACGTCGGCACCGGCGGGCGGCCGGGGGCGGGCCGGTGCGCCGGGTTCCGGCCGGTGGGACGCTGCTGCCGCCGGCTGCCGGGGCACTTTGGGCCGTCGGGTGGACATGGAACTCCTCTGCGCTGGGCCGTCGGCCGCCTGCCGGCCGGCGGGAGGTGCGGCGGATACGCAAAAGGCCGCCGGGTGCCCTCCCTTCGAGGGTACCCGGCGGCCCCGGTGCGCTAGGCCGAGAAACGCGGGAAGGCGCTGCGCCCGGCGTAGCGTGCCGAGTCGTCCAGCTCCTCCTCGATGCGCAGCAGCTGGTTGTACTTGGCCACGCGCTCGGAGCGGGCCGGTGCACCGGTCTTGATCTGGCCGGCGTTGGTCGCAACGCAGATGTCGGCGATCGTGGTGTCCTCGGTTTCACCGGAACGGTGCGAGGTGATCGTCGTGTACCCGGCGCGCTGGGCCATGGTGATCGCGTCCAGGGTCTCGGACAGGGTGCCGATCTGGTTGACCTTCACCAGCAGCGAGTTGGCGGCGTTGTTCTTGATGCCGGTCGCCAGGCGGGCCGGGTTGGTGACGAACAGGTCATCGCCCACCAGCTGGACCTTGTCGCCCAGGCGGGCGGTCAGGGCCTGCCAGCCGTCCCAGTCCTCTTCGTCCAGCGGATCCTCGATGGAGACCAGCGGGTAGTCGCGCACGAGCTCCTCGTAATAGGCGCTCATCTCCTCGGCGGAACGGTTGGTGCCCTCGAAGACGTAGGCGCCGTCCTTGTAGAACTCGGAGCTGGCCACGTCCAGGGCCAGCGCGATGTCGCGGCCAGGCTCGTAGCCGGCCCGGCGGATCGCCTCGAGGATCAGGTCCAGGGCGGCCCGGTTGGAGGGCAGGTTCGGGGCGAAGCCGCCCTCGTCGCCCAGGCCGGTGGACAGGCCCTGTTCCTTCAGGACGCTCTTGAGGTTGTGGTAGACCTCCACGCCCCAGCGCAGCGCCTCGGAGTAGGTGGACGCACCGAGCGGAACGATCATGAATTCCTGGATGTCGACGTCGGAGTCGGCGTGCGAGCCGCCGTTGAGGATGTTCATCAGCGGCACCGGCAGGATGTGGGCGTTCGGGCCGCCCAGGTACCGGTACAGCGGCAGGGCAGCGGACTCGGCGGCGGCGCGGGCCACGGCCAGGGACACGCCGAGGATGGCGTTGGCGCCGAGGCTGGACTTGTTGTCGGTGCCGTCCAGGTCCAGCATGGCCTGGTCGATGGCGCGCTGATCGGCGGCATCGAAGCCCAGCAGGGCGGGCTGGATCTGCTCGATCACGGCCTCCACGGCCTGCAGCACGCCCTTGCCCTGGTAGCGGTTCTTCTCGCCGTCGCGGCGCTCGTTGGCTTCGAACGCGCCGGTGGAGGCGCCGGAGGGAACAGCGGCGCGGCCGAAGGTGTCGTCGTCGAGCAGCACCTCGACCTCGACCGTGGGGTTGCCACGGGAATCAAGGATCTCGCGGGCGTGGATGGCATCGATGATGGCCATGGAAATGCTCCTGTCGTTGGAACTTGGAATGGCACCAGCGCCGGTCCCATGTCAGGGACCACGCTGTCTGCTCCCAGCCTAGTTGACGCAGCCCACCCCGTAAGCTCCCTTTACGCCAATGGGTCCCCGTGGCCCGAGGCTCCGTCCTCAGGTTGCGGACGGCTGTTCCCGCCCGCGTCGGCGGTGAAGCGGCGGACCGCCGACCGCAGGGCCGCCTCGGCGTCCAGCCCCTGCTCTCCGGCCCGGCGGACCATGTCGAACAGGTCCTCGCCCAGCTGGTCCTCGTCCGCCCAGCGGCCCGCACCGGCGGGCGTCTCCCGGGTGGAGGGCGCTTCGTCCTCCGCCGGCCCCGGCCGGCCCCGTGCAGGCACCGGCACGCCGGCACGGCGGGCCCTGGACTGCACCTTTGCCGCCAGCAGCAGGGCCGGCAGCGAGGCCGGGACGCCGTCGAAGACGTTCCGCCCGGGTGCCTCGGTGCGCTTGGCGGCGTCCCAGGCCCGTTCGATTTCGGCCGGGTCCTGCGGGATGCCGCCGCGGACGGCGCCGTCGGGGGTGAACACGTGCGGGTTGCGGCGGATCATCTTCTCCGTGAGCGCGTCCAGCACGTCCCCGACGCCGAAGTGCCCGGCTTCCTCCTGGATGCGGGCGTGCAGCAGGACCTGCAGCAGCACGTCGCCCAGTTCGCTGCGGAAGCCCGCTGCGTCTTCCCTGTCGGTCGCGCCGGTTTCGACCTGCTCGACCACCTCGTAGGCTTCCTCGACGAGGTACTCCAGCAGCGACCGGTGGTCCAGCTGCCGGGTCCACGGGCAGTGCGTGCGCAGGTCGGCGATGACCCGGGCGAGGCGCTCGAAGCGCCCGCCCAGGCCGTCGGCCGGCTCAGCCGCGGGCAGCGGTGAACCCTTCGGTGATGTACGCGGCCAGCACCTCGCGCTCCTCCAGCGGCAGGAACGCGGCGTTGACGGCGTTCATGGTCAGCTCGAGGATGTCGTCGAGGTCGTAGTCGAAGGTCTCGACGAGCAGTTCGAACTCGTCGGTGAGGCTGACGCCGCTCATCAGGCGGTTGTCGGTGTTCACCGTGACCTGGAATCCGGTCTGGAACAGCAGGTCGATCGGGTGCTCGTAGATGCTCTCGCCGAAGCCGGACACGGCGCCGGTCTGCAGGTTCGAGGACGGGCAGATCTCCAGGGCGATGCCCCGGTCCCGCACCCAGGCGGCGACCCGGCCCAGGGTGACCATGCCGACGTCGGCGTTCTGCTCCTGGGCGGTCAGCTCCTCGTCCTCGAAGTCCACCTCGATGTCCTCGGCGATGCGCACGCCGTGGCCCAGGCGCAGCGCCCGGCCGTGCACGAGCGCGTCCACGATGGACTCGACACCGGCGGCCTCGCCGGCGTGCACGGTGGCGGGGAACTGCTGCTCGGCCAGGTAGGTGAAGGCGTCCTTGAAGCGCGAGGGCGGGAATCCGTCCTCGGCGCCGGCGATGTCGAAGCCGACGACGCCGCGGTCGCGGTGCCGGACGGCCAGTTCGGCGATCTCCATGGCCCGGTCGGCGTGCCGCATGGCGGTGATCAGCTGCCCGACCTGGATCAGCCGGCCCTGCTGCTCAGCCGCCTCCACGCCCTGCTCCAGGCCTTCCTGCACGGCCTCGACCGCTTCGTCCAGGCTCAGGCCGGCGCGCAGGTGCTGTTCAGGCGCCCAGCGGACTTCTCCGTAGACGACGCCGTCGTCGGCCAGGTCCTCGACGAACTCGCGGGCCACGCGGATCAGGCCCTCGCGGGTCTGCATCACGGCGATGGTGTGGTCGAAGGTTTCGAGGTAGCGCACCAGGGAGCCGGAGTCCGCGGAGTCGCGGAACCACTGGCCGAGCGCGACCGGATCGGTGGAGGGAAGGTCGTGGCCGATTTCGGCGGCCAGCTCGATGATGGTGGCCGGCCGCAGGCCGCCGTCGAGATGGTCGTGCAGGGACACCTTCGGCAGCGAGCGGATGTCCAGGCCGGCGGCGGAGGCGGTGTTTTCGGAGGTAAGAGGCTCAGTCACAGCTCCACTCTACGGGAGCGTTGGTCCAGGCCGGCGGTTCAGGCGGCTTCCTCGGCCTCCTCGGTCCCCTCCTCCGCCGGGTTGTCCCGGCGCATCGGCGTGGTGCCGCGCAGCCTGCTGATCACCTTGTCAATCAGCACGCCCAGGACCAGGGCCACCGCGACGGCCACCACCACGCCAAGCATCTGGTTGTCCTTGAACCACGCCCCGGCGAGGACGCCGATCGCGGTGCTGTACCCGGCCCAGGCGAGGGCGGAAAACCCGGTGAGGGGAATGAACCAGGTCCGCGGATAGCGGGTGGCCCCCGCGCCCAGGTTCACGACGACCCGGCCGATGGGGATGAAGCGCGCCACCAGGATCAGCGATACGGCGCGGCGGTCAAGCTCACGCCGGGCCCAGACGATGCCGCGCTGCATGCGCGGGCTGCGCATCCAGCGCCAGCGGTCGGTGCCGATGCCGCGGCCGATGGCGTAGGCCAGGTTGTCGCCCAGGAACGCCCCGGCGGCCGCGACGCCGAAAATCGCCCAGGCGTTCGGTCCGTCCGCCGCGTAGACCAGTGCGGCCAGGCCCACCACCAGCGATTCGCTGGGCACCGGCGGGAAGAACCCGTCGATCAGGCACCCGGCGAAGAGCACCGCGTACACCCACGGCTGGCCGGCATGGGTCAGGACAAAGGTGTTGATGCTGTCCATCAAGGCGTTCAGGACGTCCAATGGGGCGGCGCTCCTAGTGCTGGGGGTCTGACTCGTCCAACGACGCCGGCATCCGTTTGGTTTCCGCGGATTTCCGGACTGTGGAAATCCGCGGAAACCAACCGCGTGGATGCCGGCGATCCAGGCCTAGGCGATGCGGTCGATGACCAGCCGGCGGCCGCTCCGTGCGCCCTCCGGAGCGATGGTGACGGCCTCGGCCAGCGCTTCCCGGGCGCGGTCGAACTTCTCCGGGGTGTCGGTCAGCAGCGTCATCAGCGGCTCTCCCGCCCGGACGACGGCGCCGGGCTTGGCGTGCATCCGCACGCCGGCACCGGCCTGCACCGCGTCCTCTTTGCGGGCCCGCCCGGCGCCGAGGCGCCAGGCCGCGACGCCCACCGCGAGGGCGTCGAGTTCCACCAGGACGCCGTCGGCCGGCGCGTAGATGGTCTCCGATTCCTTCGCCACGGGCAGCTTGGCGTCCGGGTCCCCGCCCTGGGCAGCGATCATCCGCCGCCAGACGTCCATGGCCCGGCCGTCCTTCAGCGCCGCTGCCGGGTCGGCGTCCGGCCGCCCGGCAGCGGTCAGCATTTCCTCGGCCAGGCGGACGGTGAGCTCCACGACGTCCTCGGGCCCGCCGCCGGCCAGGACCTCCACGGACTCCTCGACCTCGATGGCGTTGCCGGCGGTCAAACCCAGCGGGGTGGACATGTCGGTCAGCAGCGCCACGGTGCGCACGCCGGCATCGGTGCCCAGCGCCACCATGGTCTCGGCGAGCTCGCGGGCCTTCGCCTCGTCCTTCATGAAGGCGCCGGAGCCGACCTTGACGTCCAGCACCAGCGAGTCGGTGCCTTCGGCGATCTTCTTGCTCATGATCGAGGAGGCGATCAGCGGGATGGCCTCGACGGTGCCGGTCACGTCGCGCAGGGCGTAGAGCTTCTTGTCGGCGGGGGCGAGTCCGGCGCCGGCCGCGCAGATGACGGCGCCGACGTCGGACAGCTGGCGCATCAGCTCATCGTTGGAGAGGGCGGCCCGCCAGCCGGGGATGGCCTCGAGCTTGTCCAGGGTGCCGCCGGTGTGGCCGAGGCCGCGGCCGGAGAGCTGCGGAACGGCGACGCCGAAGACGGCGACCAGCGGTGCCAGCGGCAGGGTGATCTTGTCCCCCACGCCGCCGGTGGAGTGCTTGTCGGCGGTGGGCTTGCCCAGCGAGGAGAAGTCCATCCGCTCCCCGGAGGCGATCATGGCGGCCGTCCAGCGGGAGATTTCGGCGCGGTCCATGCCGCGCAGCAGGATCGCCATGTTCAGGGCCGCCATCTGCTCATCGGCGATGGTGCCGCGGGTGTAGGCGTCGATCGTCCAGTCGATGGCTTCGGGGCTCAGGGTGCCGCCGTCGCGCTTGGTGCGGATGATGTCGACGGCGTCAAAGTCCTTGGGGTTCATGCGGGGGTGTTTCCTTCCAGATGCTGGGGGCCGAAGGCGTCGGGCAGGACCTCGTCCATGCTGCGGATGCCGCTGACGGTGAGCAGCTGCATTCCGGGGGCACGGAATTCGTAGAGCAGCTGGCGGCAGCGCCCGCACGGCATCAGGATGGCGCCTTCGCCGTCCACGCAGGTGAAGGCGGCGAGCCGTCCGCCGCCGGTCATGTTGAGCTGGCTGATCAGCGAGCATTCAGCGCACAGTGTCAGCCCGTAGGAGGCGTTCTCGACGTTGCAGCCGGAGACGATCCGGCCGTCCTCGGTGAGGGCGGCGGCGCCGACCGGGTACTTGGAGTAGGGCACGTAGGCGTGGGCCAGGGCGGCGCGGGCGTGCTCCAGGAGCACGTCCCAGTCCACGGCGGGGATGTTCTCGGTCATGGTTTCCTTCCCTCGCGGCCGGAACGGCCGCGATGCGCAGCGGGACCGGCTGCCGGTTGCCCGGCCGCCGGTCCCGCGTGCGGTTATCCCTTGATGTACGGCACGCCGCTGGCCGCCGGGCCACGGGAGCGGCCCACGACGCCGGCGACGGCGAAGATCGTGACCACGTAGGGCAGCATGGCCAGGAACTGGCTGGGCACCGAGGTGCCGAGCAGCCCGAGCACGTACTGCAGGTTCGTGGCGAAGCCGAACAGCAGCGCCGCGGCCACGGCGCCGAGCGGGTTCCAGCGGCCCAGGATGAGGGCGGCGAGGGCGATGTAGCCCTGGCCGCCGGTCATGTCCCGGCCGAAGCTGGAGACCGAGACCAGCGTGAAGAACGACCCGCCGATGCCCGCCACCGCACCGGCCATGAGCACGTTCGTGAACCGGGTCCGGTTCACGTTGACGCCCAGGGTGTCGGCCGCCTTGGGGTGCTCGCCGACGGCACGGGTGCGCAGGCCCCAGCGGGTGTGGAAGAGCCCGAACCAGATCGCCGCAACCGCGAAGTACATCAGGTAGCCGATCAGTGACTGGTCGAACAGGATCGGGCCCAGGATCGGAATATCGGCCAGGAACGGGATCCGGATGTTGGGCAGCCGGGGTGCGGAGTTCAGCTCGGAGGGGTTGGCGCTGAGCACCGTGGAGAACAGGAACCCGGTCAGGCCGGAGACCAGGACGTTCAGCACCACGCCCACGATCACCTGGTTGACGATGTACTTGATGCTGAACACCGCCAGCACCAGGGACACCAGCACACCGGCGACCGCGGCGGCCAGCAGGCCGACGAACGCGTTGCCGGAAACGGTGCCGGCCACGGCGGCGGCGAAGGCACCGAAGAGCAGCTGCCCCTCGATGGCGATGTTCACCACGCCGGCCCGCTCGCACAGCACGCCGGAAAGCGAGCCGAAGATCAGCGGAATGGCCAGCGAGATGGACCCGGCGAGCAGCCCGTACAGCGCCACGTTGGGGGTGTTGGCGCTGCCGACGGCCCAGGACAGGAACGCGGCGACGAACACCACGCCGAAGATGATCGGCAGCCAGATCGGAATCCGGCGGCCGCTGCGGACCAGCACGAAGGCCCAGGCCGCCGCCAGCACCAGGACCACGGCCGCAGCCCAGCCGAAGGCTGCGGCGGAGAACACGAGGTCGGGCAGGGTCAGCGCGGCGTTGGGGTCGGTCAGGCGGAAGGTGACGTCGCTGTCCGGCGCGCCCAGCGCGAAGCCGCCCAGGCCCAGCAGTGCCAGCACGCCGAGCAGGATGGGCGTCTTCCAGCTGCGGACGACGGCGGCTTCAGGCGCCGGTGCGGGCGCGGAGGATGTGGTGGTGGCGGTGCTCATGCTGCTCCTCCGGCTGCTTCAGCGGCATCGGTGCGCTTGCGGGTGGTGCGGAACGCACCGGGCGGCGGGATCCTGAACAGGGAGCGCACCAGCGGCGGGGCCGCGATGAACAGCACGATCAGGGACTGCACCACCAGGACAATGTCGATGCTGGTGCCCGTGTTGGTCTGCATGGCCACGCCGCCGGCACGGAAGGCGCCGAACAGCAGCCCTGCCGCGAAGGTGCCCCACGGGGTGGAGCGGCCGAGCAGGGCGACGGTGATCGCGTCGAAGCCGAAGCTTGCCGCCACTTCGCTGGTCAGCACGCGTTCGGTGCCGGAGACCTGGGAGACGCCGGCCAGGCCGGAGAGCGCGCCGGCGATGAGCATGACCACCACGTAGCCCTTGGTGGTGCTGATGCCCGCGTTGCGGGCAGCGTCGGGGTTGGCGCCGACGGCGCGCAGCTCGAAGCCGACCGTGGAGCGGTTCAGCAGCCACCAGACGAAGACGGTGGCCAGGATGGCCAGCACGAAGCCCCAGTGCAGGCGGAAGCTCTCGCCCAGCAGCTTGGGGAACATGGCGGTGTCGTTCAGCTGGGGGCTGATCGGGTTGTTCGACCCCTCCCGCTGGAAGCCGGGGGTGGTCAGCAGGAAGGCCACCAGCTGGATTGCGACGTAGTTGAGCATGATCGTGACGATCACCTCGTGGGCACCAGTGCGGGCCTTGAGCAGGCCGGCGATGCCGCCCCAGATGGCCCCGCCCAGCAGGCCGGCGATAATCACCAGCAGCAGGTGCAGCCCGAAGGGCAGCTGCCAGGTGAACCCGACCCAGGCAGCCAGCGCGGCGCCCATCACGATCTGCCCCTGGGCGCCGATGTTGAACAGGCCGGCGCGGAAGGCCAGGGCGACGCCGAGGCCGGCGCAGATCAGCGGGGTGGCTGTGGTCAGCGTCTGGGTCAGCGGATAGATCATCCGGGTGAAGGTGTCAGCCTCCAGGTTGATGATCGAGCCCTGGAACAGGGAGTAGTAGGCTCCCGCAGCGGCGTCCCAGGCGGCGCCGAAGAAGTCGCCGGGGCGGGCGAACAGGTATCCGGCGGCCTCCGTGGCCTCTTCGTTGGTCAGGGCGATCAGGATGCCGCCGACCACCAGCGCCATGAGCACGGAGAGCACCGAAACCAGCGCGCTGCCGGTGACGATGCGTTCAAGCACTCCGCGCGGGGCGTCGGTCTCCGGGGCAAGGGTGGCGCCGACGGCGGCGGCCGGCGGCGGCAGCTGCCCGCCGGCCGTTTCGGCGGCCATCTCCAGGCGGACCTCGTCGGCAGCCGATGTGCTGCGGTCTGGTGTCTGCCCGCTTGTGGTGGACTTGTCCGGGCTCACTGCGCCCCTCCCTCGGTGTGGGTGTCCTCGGGCGCGGCCTCGCGGGCCAGCGCCTCATCTGCGGTCATGCCGGCCATCATGAGGCCGAGCACGTTCCGGGAAGTGCCGGCGGGTACGATGCCCATCAGCCGGCCGCCGTACAGCACGGCGATCCGGTCCCCGAGTTCGAGGACCTCGTCAAGTTCGGTGGAGACGATCATCACCGGGGTGCCGACTTCCCGTTCGGCGACGATGCGCCGGTGCAGGAACTCGATGGACCCGACGTCGACGCCGCGGGTGGGCTGGGAGGCGATGAACAGGGACAGCGGCCGGGACAGCTCACGGGCCATGACGACCTTCTGCTGGTTTCCGCCGGACAGGGTGCCCGCCGGGGTCGAGGCCGACTGCGTGCGGATGTCGTACTCGGCGATCTTCTCATCCGCGTTTGCGGTCACGACGCCGGGCTTCATGGACAGGCCGGCGGCGAAGGGCGCCTCGTCATAGCGGTTCAGCACCAGGTTCTCGGCCACCGAGAACGTGCCGACCAGGCCGTCCACGCTGCGGTCCTCGGGGACGAAGCCGACGCCGGAGTCGATGATCTGCCGGGTCTTCAGCCCCACCAGCTCGCGGCCGTCCAGGGTGATGGATCCGGTGACGTGCTCCTGCAGGCCCATGATGGCTTCAGTGAGCTCGGTCTGGCCATTGCCCTGGACACCGGCGACGGCCAGGATCTCGCCCTTGGCGATGCCGAAGCTGAGCTTGTCGACCACGGGCTGCCCGGTGGCGGAAAGCACGGTGAGGTCGGTGACGCGGAAGGTCTCCTCCCCCGGTTCCGCCGGGGCCTTGTCCAGGCTCAGGCTCACCGACCGGCCGACCATCATGGCGGCCAGTTCGGTGGTGGAGGCGGAAGGCTCGGCTTCCCCGACGACCTTGCCGCGGCGGATCACCGTGATGACGTCGGAGACGGCCTTGACCTCACGCAGCTTGTGGGAGATGAAGACGACGCCTTTGCCGTCCGCGGTGAGCTGGCGCATGATCGAGAGCAGCTCGTCGGTCTCGCGCGGGGTGAGCACGGCGGTGGGCTCGTCGAGGATCAGGACCTCCGCGTCGCGGATCAGCGCCTTGATGATCTCCACCCGCTGCTGCACGCCGACCGGGAGGTCCCCGACGACGGCGTCGGGATCGACGTCGAACCCGTACTGGTCGGAGATTTCCCGGATGCGGGCGCGGGTGACGTCGAGGTTGAGCGCCCCGCCGAGGCGGGTGGATTCGTTGCCCAGCGCGACGTTTTCAGCCACGGTGAACACGGGCACAAGCATGAAGTGCTGGTGCACCATGCCGATGCCCGCGGCCATGGCGTCGGAGGGGCCGTTGAAGGTGACGGGCCGGCCGTCGAGGAGGATCTGCCCCTCGGTGGGCTCGTAGAGGCCATAGAGGACATTCATCAGCGTGGACTTGCCGGCGCCGTTTTCGCCCAGCAGGCTGTGGACCTGTCCGGGCTCGACCACGAGGTCGATGTGGTCGTTGGCCACCAGGGAACCAAACCGCTTGGTGATGCCCTTCAGTTCGAGTTTCAAAACCCCAACCAATCTGTTCGGAAATGCTGTGTGGGAGGAACTGTTGCCCGGCACAGACAAACCGCCATGTCCCGGCAGCCGCGGCTGCGGGACATGGCGGTCGCCTGCGGGCGGTCCGGTCCGTTACTGGGGGCTGGACTCGGACTCGACGGTGATCTCACCGGAGATGATCTTCGCCTTCAGGTCCTCGATGGCGTTCTTCACCTCTTCGGGGACGTTGGCTTCCTGGTCGTGGAACGGAGCGAGGTCGACACCGCCGTTTTCCAGCGTACCGACGTAGGGCTCGGCGTTGAAGTTGCCCTCGGCGGACTCGGTGACGACCTCCTGGACTGCTTCGCCCATGAGCTTCATGACCGAGGTCAGGATGTACTCCTGGCCGATGCCTGCGGTCTCGTAGCCGTCGGAGTCAACCCAGACGGCCTTGACGTCCCTGCCGCCTTCGTTGGCCTCGACCACGGCCTCCATGGTGCCCAGGCCCACCGGTCCGGCGACCGGCATGATGACGTCGGCGCCTTCGTTGATGAAGTTCTGGGTCAGGGTCTTGCCGGCGGCGCGGTTCTCGAAGCTGTCGACGAAGGAGTCGGCGCCGAGGAGCTTGACGTCTGCGCCGTTCTCCTCGTTGTAGTACTCCACGCCCTGCGCGAAGCCGTCCATGAAGATGGTCACGGTCGGGATGTTCATGCCGCCGTAGGTGGCGACGGTGCCGGTCTGGCTGGAACCCGCGGCGACGTAGCCGGCCAGGAACGCGGCCTGCGCCGTGTCGTAGATGATCGGCTTGACGTTGTCGAGCTCGATGGCGTTGTCGTCAACGATCGCGAAGTTCACGTCGGGGTTCGCCTCGGCGGCGGCCTTGGTGGCGTCGGAGAGCAGGAAGCCCACGGTGACGGTCAGGTCGCAGCCGCCCTGGACCATGCTGTCGACGTTGTTGGCGAAGTCGGTGGGAGCCTGGGACTCAGCTTCCTTGGTGTCGATGCCCAGCTCTTCCTTGGCGGCCATCAGGCCCTCGTAGCTGGACTGGTTGAACGAACGGTCATCCCATCCGCCGGAGTCCGAGACGATGCAGCCGGTGAAGTCGGTGGCCGCAGCCTCCGAGCCGCCGTTCTCCTCTTCCGGAGCAGCACCGCAGCCCGAGAGCAGGAGAGCGGACACGCCCAGCATGGCGGCGGAGACGCCCGCGTTGCGCTTGATGCGCGGGAAATTCTTCAAGGTTCCTCCAGGAAAGAAGTGGTTGTTCCACCCGTGTTGTTCTTCAGGATCCGCCGCCGGCCGTTGGGGCCGTTCCGGGGCTGAAAGGCGCGTGTGGTGCATCCTTCGGCTCAGCCGTTTCGGACGCCAGCACTTACCCTAACGTTAGCGCAATCACAGCAGTCCCAATTCGGGGGCGCGTTCCCAATTGTTTACATGTTGTTATCATCATCGGCCTTAGCGCCGCAGCCCGCGGGCCGCCCTCAGCGCCGCCGATGCCATGACCAGGACGCCGCTGCTGATGGCCCGCTCGTCGGGCCGGTAGTCGCCGCGGTGCAGGTCATAGGTCTCTCCCCCGGGGGTGCGCGTTCCGAGGCGCATCATCGCGCCCGGCACGGCCTGGGTCATCCACGCGAAGTCCTCGCCGCCCATGGACTGCGGGGCGAGGACGACGGAATCCTCGCCCAGTTCGGCCCGCGCGGCCGCCTCCAGCAGCCCGGTTTCCGCTTCGGCGTTGATCACCGGCGGAACGCCCCGGGTGTGCTGCAGGGCTACCTCCACGCCGTAGGGCGCGGCGATCTGCCGCACGACGTCGTCGAGCAGGTCGCCGGCGGCGTGCCAGGCCTCGGTATCCAGGCAGCGCATGGTGCCGGAGAGGCTGCCGGCGGCAGGAATGGCATTGGGTGCGGAGCCGGCGTGGATCTGGCCCCAGACCACGGACACGCCGCTGCGCACGTCGATCCGTCGGGACAGGACGGCAGGCACGCCGACGGCGATCTCCGCCAGGGCGAACACCATGTCCTCGGTCAGGTGCGGACGGGAGGTGTGGCCGCCCCGGCCGGTCAGTTCGAGGCGGATGGTGTCAGAGGCCGAGGTGATGGCCCCGATGCGGGTGCCGACCTTCCCGGCGTCGATCCGCGGATCGCAGTGCAGGGCCAGGATCCGGGGCACGCCTTCAAGGGCCCCCTGCTCGATGACGGTAAGTGCCCCGCCGGGCATGACCTCCTCCGCGGGCTGGAAGATCACCCGGACCCTGCCGCCCAGCTTGCCTTCGGCGTCGAGGGCAGCCAGCACCCGGGCGACCCCGAGCATCACGGTGGTGTGGATGTCATGGCCGCACGCATGCGCGATGCCGGTATGCGTCGAGGCGTAGGGCAGGCCGGTTTCCTCGAGGACAGGCAGGGCGTCGATGTCCGCCCGCAGGGCCAGGCTCAGCGGACCGTCACCGATGTCGACCACCGCCCCGGTGTTCTCCAGCCGCTTGGGCGCGAGCCCGGCGGCCTCCAGATGCGCAATGATCTGGTCGGTGGTGCGGAACTCCTTGTTGGAAAGCTCGGGGTGGGCGTGGATGTCGCGCCGGAACCCGATCAGCTCCTCCAGCAGGGGCACCACCCGTCCGCGGATCGATGGTACCGGTGAGCTGCTCAAGGGGATGGTCTGCACATCCTCCAGATTAGCCAACCCCGGCCCGGCGGCGTGAACCGGCCGCGTTAATAAAGGTACGGGCCGTTCACATGAGGCTGCCGGTTCCGCTCCGGCGCGACGGCGTTCGTCACACTCCCGCTACAGGACGTCGGTGTCGCCGCTGGCCTTGAGGTGCTCCACGGCCTTCTTGACCTCCTGGGCGTGCTCCTTCGTGGTCACCAGCAGGGCGTCGGGGGTGTCCACGATGACGACGTCCTCGATGCCGATCAGCGCGATGACGCGCTTGGTGTCGGAGACGACGATGCCCGAGGCGTTTTCCGAGTACACCCGGGCTCCCTCGCCCATGACGCGCAGCTCGGTGTTCTCCGCGGCCGGGTTCAGCCGGCCGATCGCGGCGAAGTCCCCGACGTCGTCCCAGGTGAAGGCGCCCGGGATCATCGCGACGTCGCCGGCCGCGGCGGCCGGTTCGGCCACCGCGTAGTCGATGGCCGTCTTGGGCAGGGTGGGCCAGATCCGCCGGACCACGTCCCGCCGGCGGGCGGTGTCCCAGGCCTCGGCGATCTCGGTCAGTCCGGCATGGAGCTCCGGCTCGTTCGCCTCAAGGTGCTTGAGCATGAGGCTGACCGGGGCCACGAACATGCCGGCGTTCCAGCTGAACGAGCCGTCACGCAGGTAGCTGCGGGCCACGTCTTCGCTCGGCTTCTCGACGAACTCGGCGACGGCGCGGGCGTTCGGGGCGCCGTCGATCGCCAGGCTTTCGCCGGCACGGATGTAGCCGAAACCGGTGGAGGGATGCGTCGGCTGGATCCCGATGGTCACGATGTAGCCGCGTGCCGCGGTCAGGATGGCCTCGCGGACCGCTTCCTGGAACACCTCAACCGGGGTGATCACCTGGTCCGCCGCGAAGGAGCCCATGATGATCTCCGGGTCGCGCCGGTACAGGATGGCGGCCGCCAGGCCGATCGCCGCAGCAGAGTCCTTGGGCTCCAGCTCCAGGACCAGGTTGTCGTTGGATATCTCCGGCAGCTGCTGCTTGACGGCACGGCGGTGCAGGGTGCCGGTCACGACCATGACCCGGTCGCCCGCCAGCGGGCAGAGCCTGTCGTAGGTCGCCCGGATCAGCGTGCTGCCGGATCCGGTCAGGTCGTGCAGGAACTTCGGCGCCGCGGCGCGGGAAAGAGGCCAGAGACGGGTTCCGGTTCCGCCCGCGGGAATCACCCCGTAGAAACGGCTGAACGCGTCACGGTCGCTTGTGCTGTGCATCTCGGTAGTCATCAGACCCCAAGGCTAGCCGAGTGTGCGCGGCGTCGGCTGCGAGGCGCATAAGGGGTGTCGGTCACCCCGCGCAAGCAGGTGTGATCAGGGCCACATGATAGGCCGTCCTAAATTGAAAGACCCGGAACACCGGCCTAGATTATGCTGGAGCTTATAGTGCTCGCACCGGCGTCAACACTGCGTGGAAGACGCGCTAGCGCCGCTGCGCAGCAGGGAGGAATATTTCAGTGTCGAAGTTACCAGCAGGCACTCTCTACCGCGGCCGTGAAGGCCAGTGGTCGTGGGTTGCACATCGCATTACCGGCGTGGTGATCTTCTTCTTCCTTTTGGTTCACGTTCTGGACACCTCGCTCGTGCGCGTTTCGCCCGAGGCCTACAACGTGGTGATCAACGCCTACAAGAACCCGATCATGGGCCTTGGCGAGCTGGGCCTCGTGGCAGCCATCGTGTTCCACGCCTTCAACGGCCTGCGTGTGGTGCTGATCGATTTCTGGAAGAAGGGCCCCAAGTACCAGCGGCAGATGCTGTGGGGAGTCGTCGGCCTCTGGGCCGTGACCATGATCGGCTTCTCCATCCGCCACCTTCCCATCGTTTTCGGGGGTCACTAAACCATGAGCGCTCCTTCCATCGAAGCACCCCGTTCCGGGCGCATTGCTCCCCGGTACACCCGCACCGGCAACTCCCGCGGCAACTTCGAGATGATCGCATGGCTGTTCATGCGCCTCTCCGGTGTCCTGCTGATCGTGCTGATCTTCACCCACCTGTTCATGAACCTCATGGTGGGCGACGGCATCAAGGCCATCGATTTCGGCTTCGTTGCCGGCAAGTGGGCCAGCCCGCTGTGGCAGGTCTGGGACCTGGTGATGCTCTGGCTGGCCATGCTCCACGGCGCCAACGGCGTGCGGACGATCATCAATGACTACGCGGACAAGAACTCCACCCGCATGTGGCTCAAGACCGTCCTGTACATCTCGACGGTGGTCATCGTCGTGCTCGGCACCCTGGTGATCTTCACGTTCGATCCGTGCCCCGCCAACGCGACGGCGGATCAGCTGGCCTCGTTCTGCTCCTCCCGCTAAGGCGGAGAAGCAGCCCGCAGCCCCGCCCCCACAACAGTTTCAACAGAAAGAGCATCTGGTATGCAGGTCCATAAGTACGACGTCGTCATTGTCGGCGCCGGCGGCGCCGGTATGCGCGCCGCGATCGAATCCGGACAGCGCGCGCGGACGGCGGTACTGACCAAGCTGTACCCGACCCGGTCCCACACGGGTGCGGCCCAGGGCGGCATGTGCGCCGCGCTGGCAAATGTGGAAGAGGACAACTGGGAGTGGCACACCTTTGACACGGTCAAGGGCGGCGACTACCTGGTGGACCAGGACGCCGCGGAGGTGATGGCCAAGGAGGCCATCGACGCCGTCCTCGACCTGGAGAAGATGGGCCTGCCGTTCAACCGGACCCCCGAAGGCCGGATTGACCAGCGCCGCTTCGGCGGTCACACCCGCGACCACGGCAAGGCGCCCGTCCGCCGCGCGTGCTACGCGGCCGACCGCACCGGCCACATGATTCTGCAGACCCTGTACCAAAACTGCGTCAAGCACAACGTCGAGTTCTACAACGAGTACTACGTGCTGGACCTGCTGATGGTCGAGGACACCTTCGGCCGCAAGCGGACCGCCGGCGTCGTCTCCTACGACCTGGCCACCGGTGAGCTGCACGTCTTCCAGGCCAAGTCCGTGGTCTTCGCCTCCGGCGGTGCCGGCAAGGTCTTCAAGACCACCTCCAACGCCCACACCCTGACCGGTGACGGCATGGCCATCGCGTTCCGCCGCGGCATCCCGCTGGAGGACATGGAGTTCTTCCAGTTCCACCCGACGGGCCTGGCGGGCCTGGGCATCCTGCTCTCCGAGGCCGCCCGCGGCGAAGGCGCGATCCTGCGCAACTCCGAGGGTGAGCGCTTCATGGAGCGCTACGCCCCGACCATCAAGGACCTCGCCCCGCGTGACATCGTGGCCCGGTCCATGGCGAACGAAGTGCGCGAGGGCCGCGGCTGCGGTCCGAACAAGGACTACGTGCTGCTGGACCTGACCCACTTGGAGCCGGCGCACATTGATGCCAAGCTTCCGGACATCACCGAGTTCGCCCGGACGTACCTCGGCGTCGAGCCGTACACGGAGCCGGTGCCGGTGTTCCCGACGGCGCACTACGCCATGGGCGGCATCCCGACCAACATCAAGACCGAGGTGCTGGCGGACAACGAGACCGTGATTCCGGGCCTGTACGCCGCCGGTGAGGTCGCCTGTGTGTCCGTGCACGGCTCCAACCGCCTGGGCACCAACTCCCTGCTGGACATCAACGTCTTCGGCAAGCGTGCCGGCATCTACGCCGCCGAGTACGCCCTGCAGGCCGATTTCGTGCCGCTGCCGGAGGACCCGGAGTCCAAGACCATCGAGCTGCTGGACATTGCCCGCAACTCCGAGGGCACCGAGCGGGTCTCGGAGATCCGCCGCGACCTGCAGAACACGATGGACGCCAACATGCAGGTGTTCCGCTCCGCGGAGACCCTGAACCAGGTGCTGTCCGACATCGCTTCCTTCGAGGAGCGGTACAAGAAGATCAATGTCCAGGACAAGGGCAAGCGCTTCAACCTCGACCTCCTCGAGGCCGTGGAGCTGGGCTTCCTGCTGGACCTCGCGAAGGTCATGACCGTCGCCGCGCTGCACCGCGAGGAATCCCGCGGCGGCCACTACCGCGAGGACTTCCCGGAGCGGGACGACGAGAAATTCATGAAGCACTCGATGGCCTACAAGGTTGACGAGGCCGACAACGCCGAGCACACCGCCGGCATCCGCCTCGACACCAAGCCCGTCGTGTACACGCGCTACGAGCCGATGGTGAGGAAGTACTGATGACAACGGAAATTGCCGAGCCGGCCTCCAAGGTCGAACTCCCGGAGTCCGTCGGCGGACAGATCGAGTCCTTCGAGATCACTCTGAAGGTCCGCCGCTACAACCCCGAGGTTTCCGACGAGGCCTACTGGGACGAGTGGAAGCTCACCATGTACGGCACCGACCGCGTGCTGGACGCCCTGCACAAGGTGAAGTGGGAGCATGACGGTTCCGTCTCCTTCCGCCGCTCCTGCGCCCACGGTGTCTGCGGCTCCGATGCCATGCGCATCAACGGCCGCAACCGCCTGGCCTGCAAGACGCTGCTCAAGGACCTGGACACGTCCAAGCCCATCCTGGTCGAGCCCATCAAGGGCCTGCCGGTGGAGAAGGACCTGATCGTGGACATGGAGCCGTTCTTCCAGTCCTACCGGGAGATCATGCCCTTCCTGGTCACCAAGGGCCACGAGCCGACCAAGGAGCGCCTGCAGTCCCCCGAGGACCGCGAGCGGTTCGACGACACCACCAAGTGCATCCTCTGCGCTGCGTGCACCTCGTCCTGCCCGGTGTTCTGGACCGACGGCCAGTACTTCGGTCCGGCTGCGATCGTGAACGCGCACCGCTTCATCTTCGACTCCCGCGATGATGCCGGCGACATGCGCCTGGAGATCCTCAACGACAAGGAAGGCGTGTGGCGCTGCCGCACCACCTTCAACTGCTCGGAGGCGTGCCCGCGCGGCATCCAGGTCACCAAGGCCATTGCCGAGGTGAAGCAGGCGATCCTCAGCCGCTCCGTCTAGCCACGGCTGCACAGCGTCGGAAGGCGCCGGTCCCCATGCGGACCGGCGCCTTCCGACGTTTTCGCTAGAGTGAAGTCCATGTCCCGTTCCGAGCGTGTCACTTTTCCCGGCGTCAACGGCACCACCCTGGCCGGGCGGCTCGAGCTGCCCCACGACGGCCGGGTCCGGGGCTGGGCAGTGTTCTGCCATGGATTTGCGCTGGGCAAGAACAGCGCCGCCGCCTCACGCATCTCCCAGGCCCTGGCGGAGCACGGCTTCGGGGTCCTGCGGTACGACGCCGCCGGCCTGGGCGGGTCCTCCGGCAGCTGGGAGGACGGCACCTTCAGCACCAAGGTGGCCGACGTCCGCAGCGCGGCGGCCTTCCTCGACGGCCGGGGAACCCCGGCCACCCTGCTCATCGGCCATTCCCTGGGCGGCGCGGCGGTCCTGGCCGCTGCCGCCGGCCTGCCCGACGTCGCCGCCGTCGTGACCATCGGTGCGCCCGCGGATCCTGCGCATGTGTTGGAGCTCTTCGCCGAGGAGGAGCTGCAGGCCGTTCGGGAGTCCGGTCAGGCGCGGGTGGACCTGGGCGCGGGCCCGCTGCCGATCCGGCGGGAACTGGTTGACGACCTGCAGGGCCACGACCTCGCCGGCTGCATCGCATCACTGGGCCGGCCGCTGCTGGTCCTGCACTCCCCCGACGACCGGGCGGTACCGATGGACAATGCCTCGGAGATCTTCGCGGCGGCGCGCCACCCGCGCAGCTTCGTGTGTTTGGAGGGCTGCGACCACTTGATGACGGACCGGGACCACACGGACCGCGCTGCGGGCATCATCGCCGCCTGGGCTGCCGCCTACGTGGACGGGCGGCACTCCCCCGACCCGGAACGCTCCTGAATCCCGACGCGCGCGCCTGAGCGGCCGGTACGGCCCACCGGGGGGCGGCACCGTCAGCCGCCGAGCGGCATCTCCTCGCGCAGCCGCCAGATCCCGCTCGGGTCGTGCTCGTAGAGGCCTACGCTGTTGACGGTGAAGCTGGTCTCGTAATCCCGCAGCCGCTCGACGGCATGGTCCATGCCGGCCTCGCTGACGTCGTGGGCCACGGTCACATGCGGGTGGTAGGGGAAGGCCAGGTCCCTGGCCAGCGGTCCGGTCTGCAGCTCCTTGTGCAGCGAGGTGCACTCCTCGAACCCGTCCTCCACGCGCAGGAAGACCACCGGGGAGACCGGCCGGAAGGAATCGGTGCCGCGGAGGGTGATCCGGAAGGCCTGCTGGCGCCTGGTCACCTCGCGCACGTGCCGCACTGCCGCGTCCCAGTCCTCGGCCTCGGTGGTGGTGACCAGCGTGATGTGCGCGGGGACAACCGATGCCATGGGGTCGCCGAAGGAGGCACGTGCGTGCTGCAGGTGGGTGGCCATCGGCTCAGGCACTGCGATCACGATGCCAACGCAGCGCGCCTGCACCGCGCAGCCGGCGGCGGCTGCGGGAGGGTTCGCGACGGACGGATTCACGGTGCGCATGGTTCAGATGCCGGAAGATCCAACGGGTAGGAAGCCTACTTTGTTGTACACATCGGCCAGTGTAGCCGACGCCGTCTGCCTGGCTTTGCCGGCGCCTACCGCCAGCAGCCGGTCCAGCTCGGCGGGATCGTCCAGCAGCTCCAGCGCGCGGGTGCGGATCGGACGGAGATGCTCGGTGACCACCTCGGCGAGGTCCACCTTCAGGTGGCCGTACATCCGGCCTTCGTAGTCCTGCTCCAGGGTGGGGATGTCCTTGCCGGAGATCAGCGAATAGATCGACAGCAGGTTGGAGACCCCGGGCTTGGCCTCACGGTCGAAGCGGATCTCCGTTCCGTCGTCAGTGACCGCGGACTTGATCCGCTTGGCGACCGTCTTGTCGTCGTCAAGCAGGTTGATCAGGCCGGCCGGGGAGGCGGCGGACTTGGACATCTTCGCCGTCGGGTTCTGCAGATCGTAGATCTTCGCGCCTTCCTTCTGGATGAAGGCCTCGGGCACGGTGAACGTCTGGCCATAGCGGGTGTTGAAGCGCTTGGCGAGGTCGCGGCTCAGTTCGACGTGCTGGCGCTGGTCCTCGCCGACCGGCACGCCGTGCGGCTGGTAGAGCAGGATGTCGGCGACCTGCAGGATGGGGTAGGTGAACAGCCCCACCGAGGCGGCGTCGGCGCCGAAGCGCTGCTGCTTGTCCTTGAACTGGGTCATCCGGGAGGCCTCGCCGAAGCCGGTCAGGCAGTTCAGCACCCACGCCAGCTGCGCGTGTTCGGGCACCTGGGACTGGACGAACAGGGTGGCACGGTTCACGTCGACGCCGCCGGCGATGTACTGGGCGGCGGTGACCCGGGTGCGCTGGCGCAGGTCGGCCGGGTCCTGCGGCACCGTAATGGCATGCAGGTCGGGGATGAAGAAGAACGCGTCGTACTGTTCCTGCAGCCGCACCCAGTTCACCAGCGCGCCGAGGTAGTTGCCCAGGTGCAGCGAGTCGGCGGAGGGCTGCATCCCGGACAGGATGCGTTGGCGTGGTTCGGCAACAGGGGTGCTCATGCGGATTTCCTCAGAACTGGTAGTCGACCACAAGCGGCGCGTGGTCGGAGAAACGTTCGGCATAGGTGGGGGCGCGGTCGACGACGGCGCTGACCGCGCGCTCGGCGAGGCCGGGCGTGGCCATGTGGTAGTCGATGCGCCAGCCGGCGTCGTTGTCGAAGGCCTGGCCGCGCCAGGACCACCAGGTGTACGGGCCGTCGACGTCGCCGGCGAGCTGCCGGGCGACGTCGCGCCAGCCGATCTCCTCGCCGAAGAAGCGGTCGAAGTAGGCGCGTTCCTCGGGGAGGAACCCGGCCTTCTTGACGTTGCCCTTCCAGTTCTTGATGTCGAGCGTCGTGTGCCCCACGTTAAGGTCCCCGACCACCAGGCCGAAGTCGCTGGCCTGGGCCAGGGCGGGCAGCCGTTCGCTCATCACATCGAGGAACCGGTACTTGTCGACCTGCTTGGGCGTGTCCGCCTCGCCGGAGTGGACGTAGGCGCTGACCACCGTGAGGGTCTTTTCCGCCCCTTGGGCGGAGACCTTGAAGTCGGCCTCGACCCAGCGCCCGGAGAGCTCGAAGTACTCGTCGCCGATGTGGTGGCGCTCAGCCGACGGCGCCTGCCGGGAGGCGATGAGCACCCCGGCGCGGCCCTTGTTTTCGCACTCCGCGTGCAGGATGTGCCAGTCCTCGCCCAGCAGCTGGCGGACGATCGCGTCGGGTGCCCGCACCTCCTGCAGGCAGAGGATGTCGACGTCGCGGGCCGCCAGCCAGTCGGCCATGCCGCGCTTGTACGCGGCCCGGATTCCGTTGACGTTGACGCTGGCGATGCGCAGCGCCCCCTCGGGTTTGGCTGTCGCCGCCGTCTCCTGCTGCCCTGTCAATGCCGCGTTCACCTGATCAACCTTACCAACTTCGCCGACTGCTCCCGGTCAGTTGCCTAGTCGACGACGGTGCCCTCGACGGGCCCGCCCTCGTCGCGGCGGATCATGCCGCGGGCATTGTGCGCGGTGATCTCGATGGTCTCGATGGCGCGGTCGACCATGTCCTGGTCCTGGCCCAGCTGTTCACGGATGACCCGCGTCTGCACCTGGACGATCTTGAAGCTGTGGTCCAGCTTGCGGTCCCTGATCACCGTCTCCTCGTCGACGACGGTGGTGACGCCGGGGCCTGTCCCGCCGGCGGCGCGGTTGAGGGACTCCTGCGCTTCGGCCAGTTTGGCTCCGGCCCGCTTGGCGGCGCCCCGGACGCTGAAGACCACGAAGCCTGCCAGCAGCAGCCAGCCGAAGGCGATAATCACCACGAGCCAGCCGATGACGTCGTTCTCATTGGCGGCGAAGATGACGGCAACCAGGAAGGCCAGCAGCAGCAGGCTCATTCCAATAGTGGCCATGCGGCTGCTGATTCCGCGGCCGGGGAAGGACGTAGAGGGCGTTTTGCCTTTGCTCAGGGACTGCATGCTTCCATTCTCGCAGAGCCGCGGAGTGTCCCGCGCACGGGTTCGCTCAGGCTGAACATGCCCTGCGGGGTCCGCGCACGCTCAGGGACCGGCCCAGTCCCCGGGATCCTCTGCCTGCTGCACCAGGCAGAACGGGTGGCCGGCCGGATCCGCGTAGACACGGAAGTCCTCCGCCCCGCCCGGCAGCCGCCGGGCGCCCCTGGCCAGGACCTCCTTCTCGGCGTGGTCCAGGTTCCGGACGTGCACATCCAGGTGCATCTGCTGCGGGACCCCCTGGCCCGGCCACTCGGGAGCCCGGTAGTCCTCCACCTGCTGGAAGGACAGCGACGGGCGCTGCACGTCTCCGCCGATCGCGACCCAGTCCGATTCGGTCAGCAGCCGGGGCAGGTCCAGCAGCTCCTGATAGAAGGAGGCGAGCGCGTCGGCGTCGGGACAGTCGATGACGAGGGTATGCCAGGAATAGATCATGGTTATTGGTCTCCCGTCCCCCGGGCGTCCCCCCGGGCTGTGTGGTGCCCGGAATCCTACCGGCGGTGGCACACTGGAGGCCATGCGGATCGAGCTGGTCACCGGGGACATCACCGAAAGAAACGTCGACGCGGTGGTCAATGCCGCCAATTCCTCCCTCCTGGGCGGCGGCGGGGTCGACGGCGCGATTCACGCCGCCGCGGGCCCGGAGCTGCTCGAGGCCTGCCGCCGGCTGCGCCGCACCTCCCTGCCCGCCGGGCTGCCGACCGGGGCGGCCGTGGCGACCCCCGGCTTCCGGCTGCCGGCACGGTGGGTGATCCACACCGTCGGCCCGGACGCCCGGGCCGGGCAGACCGACCCGGCGCTGCTGGCCTCGGCCTTCACCTCCAGCCTTGACGTGGCGGCGGAGCTCGGAGCCGCGAGCGTCGCCTTTCCGGCCATCAGCGGCGGCGTGTACGGCTGGCCCGCCGACGACGTCGCCCGGATCGGGGTCCAGGCCGTGCGGAGCCATCCGCAGCCGCCGCAGCGGGTGGAGTTCGTGCTCTTCAGCAGGCCGATGGCCGAGGTTTTCCGGGCGGCGCTGGGCGGGGCGGACGGCGGGTAGGCCTGCCCGGCGTTCCGTCCGGCTTCCGCAACCGCCGCCCTATTTCAGGAACAGTGCGCGCAGCCGTGCGGTCGTCACCGTCAGCCCGACGGCGATCATGACCGCGAAGTAGGCCAGGTGCCCGGCGGTTGCCCAGCTGAACATGCCCACGCTGATCTGCCGCAGCATCTCCACCCCGTGCCACAGCGGCAGCGCCTGGATGACCGCCTGGACCGGAGCCGGGTAGACGCTCAGCGGGTAGAAGGTGGCGGAGAGCAGGAACATGGGCAGCATGACGAAGTTGACCCAGTCCAGCTGCTGGAAGGTCTTCATGTAGCTGGTGACGGCCATGCCGAAGGACGCGAACCCAAAGGCCACCACCACGGCTGCCGGGATCATGAGCAGCGCCCACGGGGTGGTGATCAGTCCCATCGCGCCCATCACGGCTGTGAAGCCGGTGGCGTACAGGGCCCCCCGGAGCAGGGCCAGGAAGATCTCCCCCAGCGCCACGTCCAGCGGCCCCAGCGAGGTGGCCAGCATGCCCTCGTAGAGGCGGGCGTAGTTGAGCTTGAAGAACACGTTGAGGGTCGAGTCGTAGACGGCGCCGTTCATGGCCGAGACCGCGAGCAGGGCCGGCGCAATGAAGTTGGCGTAGCCCATCTCGGTGCCGCCGGGACCGGTTACCGTCCCGACCAGGGCGCCGAGGCCGATGCCCATGGCCACCAGGTAGAGCACCGGTTCAACGAACCCGCTGATCATGATGCTCCAGTTGGTGCCCCAGGTCGCCTTCAGCCCACGGGCAATCACCGCGCGGGTGTTGCGTCCATACAGGGAGCCGAGGAACCGGTCCCGTGGCTGCAGGGAGACCGGGGCGGTGCGGTCGACGGCGCTCATCCGGCCAGCCTCCGGGTGAAGCTGCGCCGCGCCAGGACCATGCCTGCCGCCGCGAGGATCAGCAGGTACGCCAGGTGCACCAGGCCCAGGCCGGCCGGTTCGGGCTGGGCGTAGCTGAGCACCCGCCCCAGTTCGGCGGAGTGCCAGAGCGGAGAGATCCAGCCGATCCAGCGGACGCCGATCGGCAGCGAGTCCAGCGGAAAGAAGGTGCCGGAGAAGAGGAACAGCGGCATCACGATGAACCGCTGCACCATGGCGAACTGCCCCTTGTCCTCCTTCAGCGTGGCGCTGAAGGCCAGCAGCGGCAGGCCGAAGGCCAGGCCGCCGAGCAGGGCGGTGAAGATCATCAGCCAGCCGGTGCCGGGCAGCGGAACCGCCCCGAAGAGCAGCAGGAAAAGGTAGTAGATGCCGGTGGTCAGCAGGATCCGCACGGTCAGGCCCAGCACGTGGCCGGCCGCTATCTGTCCGCTCGACAGCGGCGAGGCGTTGGGCCCGTAGTAGGTGCGGTGCCACTTGAACCCGTCCATGACGGTGTAGGTGTTTTCCTCGCTGCAGATCATGATGGCGGCGGTCGCCACCAGGGCAGGGCCCAGGAACACCAGGTACGGCACCGGCCCGCCTCCTCCTCCGAAGGCCGCCGGGGAGTTCGCGTCGACCAGCATGCCCAGGCCCATCCCCATGCCCAGCAGGTACACCAGGGGCGTGCCGACGGCGGTCATGAGCACGGTCCAGCGGTAGCCGCCCATCCGCCTGATCCAGTGCTCGGCGTAGTAGAAGGCTCCGAAGCGCCGCGCCCTGGCGGCCGTCTGCTGTGGAGCCAGCGGTGAACGCAGCCCCAGGACGGGGTGCCGTTCGGCCGCTGCCGTGCCGGGTCCGGTTCGCGGCTGCTCAGTCAACGAGGCTCCGTCCGGTCAGGCGCAGGAACACGTCCTCCAGCGAGGAGCGCCGCACCAGCGAGGTGATGGGCCGCAGCCCGCGTGAGGTCACGGCCTCCAGGGCGGCCTCGCCGTCGTCGGCATAGATCAGCACCCGGTCCGGCAGGGTCTCCAGGCGTTCGCCGATTCCGTCCAGCTCGGCGGCCACCGTGGTGTTGCGTTCGGAGCCGAACCGCATTTCCACCACTTCCCGGGTGGAGTGTTCGCGGATCAGGGCCGCGGGCGATCCCTCGGCCATGATGGTGCCCTTGTCCACCACGATCAGCCGGTCGCAGAGCTGCTCGGCCTCGTCCATGTAGTGGGTGGTGAGGATCAGGGTGACGCCTGCCTCCTTGAGCCGGAAGAGCCGGTCCCAGAGGATGTGCCGGGCCTGCGGGTCGAGGCCGGTGGTCGGTTCATCCAGCAGCAGGATCTTCGGATCGTTGATCAGCGAGCGGGCGATGGTCAGGCGGCGCTTCATGCCGCCGGACAGGGCATCGACGCGGGCACCTGCCTTGTCGGTCAGCTGGGCAAACTCGAGCAGTTCGTCGGCCTTGGGCTGCAGGTACGTTTTGGGCAGTCCGAAGTAGCGCCCGTAGGCCAGCAGGTTCTCCCGTACCCGGAGCTCTTCGTCCAGGTTGTCCTGCTGCGGGACCACGCCGAGGTGCGCGCGGACCTCCGGTCCGTGCTCGTTGGGGTCCAGCCCCATGATGCTCAGCTCGCCGGCCGTGCGCTGCGAGACGCCGCCGATCATTTTCATGGTGGTCGATTTGCCGGCGCCGTTGGGTCCGAGCAGCCCGAAGGACTCCCCCGGCGCGACGTCGAAGCTGATCCCGTCGACGGCTGTGAAGTCCCCGTACGCCTTGGTCACGGCACGGGCCGAGATGACGGACTGCAGTGCAGTGCGGGCCGCCTGCTGCGGCGATGTGGTCCAGGACACGCCTGCCAGCATAGTGCAAACGGCAGGGCCCGTCCCCCGGAACGGGAACGGGCCCTGCGGCGCAGCTTCGCCGGCGGTCAGGAGGGCAGGATGCCCACGCGGCGCTCGGCGGCCTCGACGACGTTGGCCAGCAGCATGGCGCGGGTCATCGGGCCCACGCCGCCCGGGTTCGGCGAGATCCAGGAGGCGACATCGGCCGCGGCCTTGTCCACGTCGCCGGTCAGGGTGGTCTTGCCGGTCTCCGGGTCCGTGACGCGGGTGACCCCGACGTCGAGCACGATCGCCCCGGGCTTCAGTTCCTCCGCCCGCACCATTTCCGGGAAGCCGGCGGCGGCGATCACGACGTCGGCCTCGGCCAGGTGCTGGTAGAGGTCGGCGGTGCCGGTGTGCGCCAGGGTGACGGTGGCGTTGATCGGGCGGCGGGTCAGCAGCAGCCCGAGCGGCCGGCCGACGGTGACGCCGCGGCCGATGACCAGCACCTTCTTGCCGTTGAGGCTGATGCCGTTGCGGACCAGCAGCTGCACGATGCCGTGCGGGGTGCACGGCAGCGGCGAGGTCATGGGTTCGCTGACGTTGAGCACCAGCCTGCCGAGGTTGACCGGATGCAGCCCGTCGGCGTCCTTGGCCGGATCGATCCGCTCCAGGATGGCGTTGGTGTCGATGTGCGCCGGCAGCGGCAGCTGGACAATGTACCCGGTGGTTTCCGGATCGGCGTTCAGCTCGTCCAGGACGGCTTCGAGTTCCTCCTGGCTGATGTCGGCGGGCAGGTCCCGGCGGATGGAACGGATGCCCACCTGGTCGCAGTCCTTGTGTTTGCCGCCCACGTAGGAGTGGCTGGCCGGGTCGTCGCCGACCAGCACCGTGCCCAGGCCCGGCGTCACGCCGTGCTCGTCCTTCAGCACCTGAATGCGCTGCTTCAGCTCGTCCTTGATGTCAGCGGCGGCCTTGCGCCCGTCCAGGATCTGCGCCGCCACCGGGGTGCCCAGCGGGGTGCGTTCCTTCTTTTCCCAGCCCAGGTTGGCGGAGGTGTCCTCAGCCGTGTCGGAGACGGCGCCCTCCATGTTGGAGCCCTTTTCCACGGCCTACCACTCTTCCTGGCCGGGGTAGAGCGGGAAGTTCTCGGCCAGCACGCCCACCCGGGCCCGCAGCGCGTCGACGTCGGCCCCGGGCTTCAGGGCGGCGGCCAGGATCTCGGCGACCTCGGAGAACTCGGCTGCGCCGAATCCGCGGGTGGCCAGGGCCGGGGTGCCGATGCGCAGGCCGGAGGTGACCATCGGCGGGCGCGGATCGAACGGCACCGCGTTGCGGTTCACGGTGATGCCGACCTCGTGCAGCAGGTCTTCGGCCTGCTTGCCGTCCAGGGCGGCGTTGCGCAGGTCCACCAGGACCAGGTGCACGTCGGTGCCGCCGGTGAGGACCGAGACGCCGTGCTCGGCGACGTCGGCGGCGTTGAGGCGCTCGGCAATGATCCGGGCGCCCTCGAGCACACGTTCCTGCCGCTCGCGGAACTCCTCGCCCGCGGCGACCTTGAAGGCCACGGCCTTCGCGGCGATCACGTGCATCAGCGGACCGCCCTGCTGGCCGGGGAACACGGCCGAGTTCAGCTTCTTCGCGTAGTCCTGCTTCGCCAGGATCAGGCCCGACCGCGGTCCGGCCAGGGTCTTGTGGACGGTGGAGGTCACGACGTCGGCGTGCGGCACCGGGTTCGGGTGCAGGCCGGCGGCCACCAGGCCGGCAAAGTGGGCCATGTCGGTCCAGAAGAAGGCGCCGACCTCGTCGGCGATCGAGCGGAACGCCTCGAAGTCCAGCTGCCGCGGGTAGGCGGACCAGCCGGCGACGATGACCTGCGGCTTCTCGGCCAGGGCCTGCTCGCGGACCCGGTCCATGTCGATCCGGTGCGTGTCCTCTTCGACGCCGTACGCGGCTACTTCATAGAGCTTGCCGGAGAAGTTCAGCTTCATGCCGTGGGTCAGGTGGCCGCCGTGGGCCAGGGACAGGCCCATCATCTTGTCGCCGGGCTTGATCATCGCGGCGAGCGCGGCGGCGTTGGCCTGCGCGCCGGAGTGCGGCTGGACGTTGGCGAACTCGGCGCCGAACAGTGACTTCGCCCGGTCGATGGCCAGGTTCTCGGCCACGTCCACATGCTCGCACCCGCCGTAGTAGCGCCGCCCCGGATAACCCTCGGCGTACTTGTTGGTCAGGACCGAGCCCTGCGCCTCGAGGACGGCGCGCGGAGCGAAGTTCTCCGACGCGATCATTTCGAGGGTGTTGCGCTGGCGGGCCAGTTCGTCGTTGAGGACGGCGGCGATCTCCGGGTCAATCTCCGACAGCGGAGCATTGGTGACCGGCTGGGTTGAAAGTCTCACGAGTTGTTCTCCCGGGGGTGGTATTGACAAGGTCAGGCTACCTGCCAGGCACGGCCGCCTGCGGGGCATGACCAGAAGATGACTGCGTGACCCTCGGCCCAGGCGTGCGATCCGTGGTTGGTCTTGAGCTTTGCCGCTTCCCGGTGGTGACCCACCCGACGCCAGTCGCGGCCATCCCATCCTAGCCTGCCTTCCGGCGCTGCCGCAGGAATAGCCGTCACAGGCAGCCTGTTCCATCTGTCATGGAGCTAACGGGTTCGGCAGCGGCAGTCGACGTCGTGGTCATCGGTGCGGGGCAGGCGGGACTGAGCGCGGCATGGCATCTGCGGCGGCGCGGACTCGACCCGGGGTGCGGCTTCACGGTGCTGGACGCCAGCGAGGGCCCTGGCGGGGCCTGGCGCCACCGCTGGGACTCACTCACCCTCGGCGCCGCCCACCGGCTGCACGACCTGCCCGGGCTGCCGCTGGGCCCTGCGGACCCGGCCGAGCCGGCGTCCGCCGTCGTCGCCCGCTACTACGGACGGTACGAGCAGCAGTTCGAGCTGCCGGTGATCCGTCCGGTGCGGGTTGATTCGGTCCGCCGCGACGGCGACGCCGGGCTGCTGGTCTCGGCCGCCGACGGCCGGCACTGGCGGGCGCGGACGGTCATCAACGCCACCGGCACATGGGACCGGCCATACTGGCCCTGGTATCCGGGCCGGGAGGCCTTCACCGGCCGGCAGCTGCACACCCACGACTTCCGCTCCGCCGGGGAATTCGCCGGCCGGCGGGTGCTGGTGGTCGGAGCGGGAACCTCCGCGGTGCAGTTCCTGCTGCAGCTCGATGCCGCCGGTGCCCGCACCCTGTGGTCCACCCGCCGCCCGCCGCAGTTCACCCGCAGCCCGTTCGACGCCGAGTGGGGCCGGGAGGTCGAGTCGAAGGTCCGGGAGCGCACCCGGGCCGGGCTGCCGCCGCAGAGCGTGGTGTCCGTGACCGGCCTGCCGCTGACGGAGCAGTACCGGGCCGGCATCGAAGCCGGCGTCCTGGTCTCCCGCGGACCGCTGCGCCGCCTGCACGAGGATGCCGCGGAGTTCGCCGACGGGTCGGTGGAGCCGGTGGACGCGGTGCTGTGGGCGACAGGCTTCCGCGCCGCACTGGAGCACCTGGCCCCGCTGCACCTGCGTGAACCGGGCGGCGGGATCCGGATGGACGGCGCCCAGGCCGCCCGCGAGCCGCGGCTGCTGCTGGTCGGCTACGGGGAGTCCGCATCGACCCTGGGGGCGACCCGGGCGGGACGCGCAGCGGCGCTGGCCGCCGTCGCTCAGCTCGGCGCGGACGGCTCCTCGAGGTCCTCCCACGGGAAGCGGGTGACGGTTCCCGCCTCCCAGTCGGAGCGCAGCAGGACGTAGGTCACGGCGTCGAGCGCCTGCCCGTCCTCCAGCTCCCAGGCCTGGCGGTGGTGGGATTCCTTGACGAACCCGGCGCGCAGCAGGGTCAGGCGCATGGCGATGTTGTCCGCCCGGGTGCGCCCGGCCAGTCGCTGCGTCTGCGGATAGGTGGTGAAGACATGGCCGGCGAGCGCCTTGGCGACCGGCACGCCGTAGCCGTGCCCGCGGAACTCCTCGACCAGCCTCAGGTCGAACGCCGGGCGGGGCCCGTCCAGGTCCTCCAGGATCACCAGGCCCATGCGGTGGTTGTCTCCAATGAGCCAGAAGGTGCGGACGGCGTCGGATTCGAAGCGGCCTTCCAGCAGCAGCTGCCGCACCAGGGCCTCGGAGGGCGCGGCGTTGCGGTGGAACGGAAAGCTGTTGGTGGTCAGGAACTTCACCAGCTCTTCCTCGTCCTTGTCGGAGAGCTGCACGAAAGTTACGTCCATGGCGCCAGCCTAAGCCAGCTCCCGTGCCTGACGGTAACCTTGTCGGGTGAGTGATCCCGTGCTTCCCCCTGCTTCCGCCGTTTCCGCCGACTCCGGCGCCTACACGCTGACCTTGTCCTGCGCGGACCGGCCCGGCATCGTCGCCGCCGTCGCCGGCGCCCTGGCCTCGGCCGGCGGAAACATCACCGAATCGCAGCAGTACGGATCCCCCGAAACCGGCTCCTTCTTCATGCGGGTGGCCTTCACCTCCGGGTCCGGGCGCGACGTCGTGCACTCGGCCCTGGCCGAGGTGGCCGGCCGCTTCGGCATGGACTGGCAGCTGCACCGCGCCGGGGTGCCGGTGCGCACGCTGATCATGGCTTCCAAGGCCGGGCACTGCCTCAACGACCTGCTGTTCCAGCAGCGCGCCGGGAACCTCCCCATCGAGGTCCCGGCCATCGTCTCCAACCACCGGGACCTGGAGGGCATGGCGGACTTCTACGGCGTCCCCTTCCACCACGTGCCGGTGACCGCCGACTCCAAGGCCGACGCCGAGGACCGCCTCCGCGCGCTGATGGCGGAGCTCGACATTGAGCTGGTGGTGCTGGCCCGCTACATGCAGATCCTGAGCGACGGGCTGTGCCGGGACCTGGCGGGGCGCGCCATCAACATCCACCATTCCTTCCTGCCCTCCTTCAAGGGCGCGCGCCCCTACCACCAGGCCCATGCCCGCGGGGTGAAGCTCATCGGCGCCACCGCGCATTACGTGACCAGCGACCTGGACGAGGGCCCGATCATCGAACAGGAAGTGGTCCGGGTGGACCATGCCCGCACCACGTCGCAGCTGGTGGCCATCGGCAGCGGCGTGGAGGGCCGCACCCTGTCCAAGGCCGTGCAGTGGCACGCCGAGCACCGCGTCCTGCTGGACGGACGCCGCACCATCGTCTTCAACTGACCCGATCCTCCGGGGCACCCGCCTGCGGCTCCACGCGGCAGAACGCCGGGTAGGGTCTATGGCATGGCTCACATCATTTCCCTCCGCGGGCACACGCCCGACGTCGATCCCTCCGTGTTCCTGGCCCCCACCGCCTCGCTGATCGGCGATGTGGCCATGGGGCCGCGGTCCAGTGCGTTCTACGGCGCCAGCGTGCGCGGCGACAGCGCGCCCATCCGCATCGGCGCAGACACCAACCTGCAGGACAACGTGGTGGTGCACGCCGACCCCGAGTTTCCGGCCACGCTGGGCAACGGGGTCACCGTGGGCCACGGCGCCGTCGTGCACGGCTGCACGGTGGAGGACGGCTGCCTGATCGGCATGAGCGCAACGGTCATGAACGGCGCGCACATCGGCGCCGGGTCGCTGGTTGCCGCCGGGGCCCTGGTCCTGGAAGGCACGGTCGTGCCGCCCGGCTCGCTGGTTGCGGGCGTGCCCGCCAAGGTCCGGCGGGAGCTGACCGAGGCCGAGGCCGCCGCCCTGACCCGGAGCGCGGAACACTACGTCGAGACCGCGGCGGCCCACCGCGAGGCCGTGGCCGCGCCCGGCTCCCCCGCTGCGCGCTGACCGGCGGCAGCGTCCCAAGGGCGGGAAACACCCCGGACGGTAGGCGGCCCGGCCGACGGGGCGCACAATGAGTGAAGCCGGTGTCCAGGAGAAAGCGAAGTCAACGACGATGTACGCGCAAACACGCATCCCCACCCCTCCCTGTGTCCTGCCGGGAGCCCCAAGTCCCGTCCAAGCCACCGGCCGGACCCTGCGATGGGGCGTGGTCGCCACCGGCGGGATCGCCGGCCGGGTCACTGAGGACATTGCACGCCTGGAGGACGCCGTCCTGCAGGCGGTGAGCTCGCGCAGCCGTGCAAATGCCGAGGAGTTCGCCGAACGCTTTGGTTTCGCCCGCGCCTATTATGACGGCCCCGAGGGGAAGGGCTACTCACGGCTCTTCGAGGACCCGGACGTGGACGTCGTCTACATCGCGGCGCCGCACGGCCAGCATTACGAGATCGCGCGTGAGGCCATCGAGGCCGGCAAGCACGTGCTCTGTGAAAAGTCGCTGACCATCAACGCTCGGGAGGCCGAGGACCTGGTCGCCCTGGCCGAAGCGCGGCAGGTCTTCCTCATGGAGGCCGCCTGGACACGGTTCCTTCCCTGCATCAACCGGATCTGGGAAATCATTGCCTCCGGAGAATTGGGCGAGATCCGCTGGGTGCAGGCGGACCTGGGTTTCCCCGCACCCTATGATCCGGCCAGCCGGCTGTGGAATCCGGCGGCCGGCGGCGGCGCCCTGCTGGACCTGACCGTCTACCCGCTGACCCTCGCCGTCGGTGCCCTGGGCTTCCCCGACGAAGTCGGCGCCGTCGGCGTCCTGAACCAGGACGGGGTGGACGTGCAGAACGCCCTCACCTTCCGATACGCCTCCGGCGCCATCGCGCAGCTCATGTCGTCCCTGGCGGCATCGGGTCCGAGGACGGCCACGATCAGCGGCAGCGCCGGGTGGCTGCGGACCGGCGCGCCGCTGCACAACCCGGTGGAGCTCACCGTCGCCCCGCACGGCGGAAGCGAACGGGTGGAGCGCTTCCCGCAGGTCGGCAACGGCTACACCTACGAGGTCCGCGAGGTGACCCGCTGCGTCCAGGACGGGCTGCTGGAAAGCCCCACCATGCCCTGGTCGGAATCCGTGCGGACCCTGCAGCTGTTCGACGCCGTGCGCGCCGACCTCGGGGTCCGGTATCCCAACGACGAGGCCCTGCCGGCGCGCAGCGCCTGACCGGTGGCAGACAGAGCGGCGAGGCCGCAGCCAAAGCTGCGGCCCCGCCGTCGTCCCTCGTGATGGAGTCCGTCTCCTAGACGGGGCTGCCGCCTGGATGGGGCTCCGTGGCACCGCCGTCGGCTCCGGGAACCGGCGGGAGCTTATCCTCTTCGGTCCGCCGGTCCGGCCCCGAGATTTCCGCGAAATTGTCGATGGTGGGCTCCGCGTCGCCGCTGTCGGCACCGGAGGTGTCCGCCGCGCCGGCCGGCGCGCCGGCGCCGGCGCTGCCTGACGCTCCCGCTGCCGTCTCAGCCGCCGCGGCCTCAGAGCCGCCGGCTGCAGGCTCTTCGGTGTGTTCGTTCCGTTCCGTCATGCTGCCTCCTGTCGTGGGTCCGTTGGGCGTCGCGCTAGGAGCCGCGGACGTCGTCGGCGGCGCCGGCCGCGTGGTCACGTACGTCGGACGCCGCGGCCTGTCCTTCGCCGCGGACAGTGTCCGCGGCGCCCGCTGCCGTTTCCTTCACGTTCTCCACGGCTTCCTGGGCCGGTTCCTTCAGGCCCTCGGCCACTTCCCGGGCGGCGTCGGCGAGCTGGCCGGTCATGGGCTCCGCGGCCGTCTTCAGGTTGTCGGCCGCCTCGCGCTCCTTCTCGCTTGCCGGAATCAGGGACGCGGCCAGCAGTCCGGCGCCGAAGGCGATCAGTCCGGCGGCCAGGGGGTTGCCCTGGGCCTTGTCCGCTGCCCTCCGCGGGGCACCGGTGACGGCGTCGGAGGCCTGGGACAGGCTGTCCTGGGCGCTGGCGGCCTGGCCCTGCACCGAATCACTCATGTCTGACGCCTTTCCCATGACCTTGTCCTTCGCGCCGAATACGGCGTCCCTCACCTTGTCCTTCTGGCGGTTCACCACGTTGGACGGGGTGACCTTGTCCGCGACGGCGTCCACATTGGTTCCGAGCCGGCGTCGGGTCGCTTCGATCTCGGCACGGATGGCATCCGGGTTTTCGCTCATGGTGTCTCCTCGTTCGGCTTGAGGGTCGGGGGAATCTCCTGGAGTGTCTGCTGGGTCTGGGGCATGCCGCGGACAGCCTTGAGTTCCGTCCGCCCGCGGGCGGCGAGAACGGCCGCGACGACGGCCCAAATGACGGCCACGATCACGGCGGACCAGCCCAGGCCCAGCCAGAGCCCAAGCGCCCACCACAGGGCGACGGAGAGGAACAGCAGGACAAACCAGCCGGCAACCGCGGCGCCGGTCAGCAGGCCCGCTCCCTTGCCGGCGCGGCCGGTGGTCTGCTTCAGCTCGGCTTTCGCCAGTTCCAGCTCCTGGCGCATCAGGGTGGACATGTCCTGGCTGACCTGGCCCAACAGGTCACCCAGGGAGGTTGTGTCCGCCTTCTGCTGGGCGGCGGTGGGAGGTACTTCCGAACTCATGAGTGACGACCGCCTGCGTAGGGGTCAACGGGGCCGCGGTCACCGGGCTGCGTCGGCGGGAGCAGGTCCTCGGGCACCCGGTGCTGCGGCGACGGGGTCTCGGGGAACCCATGAGTCCCGTCGGCGGGGGGAACGGGAGCGGGCGGCACGGGCGCAGCGCCGGCCGGACCGGCGCTGGCTGCCGGTGCGGGAGCCGGCGGCACCGCCGGGCCCGGCGGTGCCGCCGGCGTGGCCGGTGCGGCGGCGGGGGGAACGGCGGGCGCAGCCGGAATGGAGGCAGTCGGAGCCGACGGCTGCGCGGTGCCTGAGCCGGGGGCCCCGGCGCTCAGGCTCTTCGTCAGGCGTCCGGCGAGCAGCCCGGCTCCGGCGGCGAGGGCGAGGAAGGCTCCCGGGCGGCGTCGGGCGAAGTCCTTGACCTCGCTGACAAGGGAGCCGGGGTCCCTGCCGTCCAGCCATGAGGCTGCGGAGGAGGTGCGGTCGGCGACCTGGCGGACCAGGTCCGCGGCGACGCCGGGCTGGTCGGACGAGCGCGCCATGCTCTGCAGCTCGTCGGCCACCGAACGCAGGCCCTCGGCCACCTTCTGCTGCTGGGCGCCGGCCTGCTCGGTCAGGTCCGCGCGGGCCTGGTCATATAGGTCCCTGGCGTTGGTCTTCACCTCGGAGGCGACTTCCGCCGCCTGTTCCTTGGCGGTGGAGGCAACCTGCTGGGCGCTGTCCGCAGCGTGCTGGGCGACGTCGCCGGCCTGCGCCTTCGCGGCGTCGGCCTGCTGCTTCACGGCTTCGGTGCGGGACTGGCCTTCGGCGCCATCAGTGGTATCTGCCGGCAGCGGTGCCGCTGCGTGGCTTCCCTGGCCGGGATTGGCGTTCTCTGTCATCTTCGCCCTTTCTCGTCAAACGACTGCATCTGGGATTCCGATGTTCCGGTGGGATGATCATAAGCACACTTATGATCATCCGGGCAACTCGCTCCCCTTGATCCCTGGCCCTCCAAGCGGTCTGCGCTGCTCCTCGCGGGGCGGGTGTTGACCGGAACGCGACGGTGTATTTCCGGTTCCCGGAACGCTATACATCCCCTATCCGCCGTGGTTATCTTCATCCATGGGCGCGGAAGTCAACAGCAGGGAATTCAGCCGTGAGCAGCGGACCCGGTACCGGCAGCGGCTGTTGGAGAACCTCGACCGCTTTGCCAGGTTCCTGGGCACGGCAGAGTTCGCGGATTCGGCCTGCATCGGGCTTGAGCTGGAGCTGAACCTCATCAACAAGGACGGCTCCCCCGCCATGCGCAACGACGCCGTCCTGGACCGTATCGCCGATCCCGCCTTCCAGACGGAGATCGGCGCCTTCAACATCGAGATGAACCACCCGGCCCTCGGGATCGCCGGTGACGGACTGCAGCGCCTCGAGGACAGCCTGCGGAGTCAGCTGAACCGGGCCGAGGAGCAGGCGTCGGGCCTGGAGACGGGGATCCTGATGGTGGGCATCCTGCCTACCCTCAGGCCTGAAATCCTCACGACGGATGAATGGCTCAGCAGCGGCCACCGCTACGCCGCCCTCAACACCTCCGTGCTCCAGGCCCGCGGCGAGGACGTGCTGCTGAACCTGACCGGACCGGAAACCCTGTCCTTCTATGCCGCGAGCATCGCGCCCGAGGCTGCCTGCACCTCGGTCCAGCTGCACCTGGAGCTGCGGCCGGAGGAGTTCGCACCGGCATGGAACGCGGCTCAGGTGATCGCCGCTCCCCAAGTGGCGCTGGCCGCCAACTCTCCGGTTTTCCTGGAGCGCCTGCTCTGGCAGGAGACGCGCATCGAGCTGTTCAAGCAGGCCATCGACACCCGCCCTCCGGAGATGCGCAATCAGGGCGTCCGCCCCCGGGTCTGGTTCGGCGAACGGTGGATCACCTCGATCTTCGACCTGTTCGAGGAAAACGTCCGCTATTTTCCCGCCCTCCTGCCCGAGCTCTCAGACAACTCCGGCGTCCACACGGAGGCGGGGGCTCCCCTGCTGCCGGAACTGAGGCTGCACAACGGAACCGTGTACCGCTGGAACCGGCCGATCTACGACCCGGGGGGCCGGGTGCCGAACCTCCGGCTGGAGAACCGGGTGCTGCCGGCCGGGCCGACGGTCCTGGACGTGGTGGCGAATGCGGCCTTCTTCTACGGGCTGATGCAGGTGATGCGAACCTCGGAGCGACCCCTGTGGACGCGCATGGCATTCAAGACCGCCACCGAGAACTTCCTGGCCTGCGCCCGGCGCGGACTGGCGGCGTCGGTGTACTGGCCGGGCATCGGAGAGATCCCGGTGGCGGAACTGATCCTCCGTCACCTGCTACCCGAGGCGGAGCGCGGGCTGCGCGAACTCGGCGTGGACGACGCCCTGGTGGACCGGTACCTGAACGTGCTCCGCGAACGGGCCCGCACCGAGCGCAACGGCGCCGCGTGGCAGTCCGAGACGGTCCTGGCCCTGGAGGCGGAGGGAATGGACCGCCCCGACGCCCTGGCGGAGATGACCCGGCGCTATCGGGAGCTCATGCACAGCAACGATCCGGTCCATCTGTGGCCCGCGGCATGATTTCCGTTCCGGCGCCGGGCGTTTTTGGCGCGGAGTCTGGCACTCTACACACCCGAGTGCTAACGTTATTGCCATCTTGAGCCCTTCGGACTCAAGTTATCGACCCTTCTGCAGCGCTAAGAACTACCACCGGCCCGACCGGCGGGCGGTGTGAACAAGGAGTTGATGACAATGGCCATGAAATTCGATCCGTTCCGGGAACTCGACCGGATGGCGGGCGCCCTCCTGGATCCCCGCCAGCGGCTGCGGCTGATGCCCATAGACCTGTACCGGCAGGGCGACCACTACATTCTCAACGCCGATTTGCCCGGCATCGACCCCGGCTCCGTGGACGTCGACGTGGACGGGCAGCTGCTGACGATCCGCGCCGAGCGGACCATCAATGTGCCTGACGGCGCGACCTGGCTGACCCGCGAGCGGGAATCCGGCACCTTCCTGCGGCAGCTGAACCTCGGCCAGGGCATCGATATCGACAACATCTCCGCACGTTACGAAAACGGCGTGCTGAGCGTGCACATCCCGGTATCAGAGCGCGCCAAGCCGCGGAAGATCGAGGTCTCGGCGTCCTACAAGGACGGCGAGACGATTTCCGGCTCGGCCACCAGCGAACCGGCGTCGGTCAGCAGCAGCTCCTCCTCGGGCAGCGGCATGTCCTCCGGCGGATCCGGGTCCATGGGCGGGGGCTCCGAAGGCGGCTCCGGCGGCCATGGCTCAGCCGGAACCCCGGGGTCGGGCAGCTGAGGCCGGAAATCGGCGCATTGACACGCTGATGCAGTGATCACGGCAGGGAGCCGGGGCGAAGGCACATGCTTTCCCCGGCTCCCTGCCGTGTCCGGCCGCCGGGGTCAGCGCGGAGCGGGTTCCTCCACCCGGGCGGCGGCGCCGCTGCGTCGCCAGATGGCGGCCATCAGGGCGCCGGAGACGTTGTGCCAGACGGAGAACACCGCGCCCGGCAGCGCGGCCTCGGGGGCGAAGTAGGTCTTGGCCAGCCCGGCTGCCAGCCCCGAGTTCTGCATGCCCACCTCCACCGCCATGGTGCGGCGGGACGGCACCGGCAGCCGGAAGGCCTTGGCCGCGCCGTAGCCGAGCGCATAGCCCAACGCGTTGTGCAGCACCACGGCCAGCAGGATCAGCAGGCCGGCGCTGAAGATCGCCTCGGCGCTGCCGGCGACGACGGCGATCACCACGAAGGTGATCGCTGCCACCGAGACCCAGGGCAGGGCGGGCAGGACGCGGTCCACCAGCCGCGGCAGGAGTGCCCGCACGGCCAGCCCCAGGACCACCGGGACCAGCACGATCTGCACGATCGACAGCGCCATGGACGCCGGATCCACGGGCAGGTACTGTCCGGCCAGCCAGAGAGTGAGCAGCGGGGTGAACAGCGGGGCCAGCAGCGTGGAGACGCTCGTCATGGCCACTGACAGGGCGACGTTGCCGCGGGCCAGGTAGGTCACGACGTTGGAGGCGGTGCCGCCCGGCGCGCAGCCGACGAGAATGACCCCGGCGGCCAGGGCCGGCGGCAGTCCCAGGGCGGCGGAGATCGCCCAGCCGAGCAGGGGCATGATCAGGTACTGAGCCAGCACTCCGAGGAGCACGGGAAGGGGCTGGCGGACCACGAGCCCGAAGTCCGGCAGGGTCAGGGTCAGGCCCATGCCGAACATGATGAGCATCAGGCCCGGGTTGATGAACGGGGACAGCCCTGTGAAGGGATCCGGAAAGAACAGGGCCACCGCTCCTCCGGCCAGGATGAGCAGGGGGAAGAGCGTGACGGCCACCCGGGCGCTGCGTTCCTCGGCGCGGCGGGCGGTCTCCGCAGGCTGGTTCGTTGGCATCCCCATATGCTGGCACCGCACCCGGGGGCCTGCGACTTTGTTACGGGCGCGTTAACGCCGTTCGGCGCGGCCCCTTCCGCGGGGCCGCGCCGAACGCGGTTGCACTGATCCGGTCGGATCTAGCCCAGGCGGGCCTTGAGGTTCTCGTCCAGTGCGGCGAGGAAGTCCTCGGTGGTGAGCCATTCCTGGTCCTTGCCCACGAGCAGGGCCAGGTCCTTGGTCATCTTGCCGGACTCGACGGTCTTGACGACGACGTCTTCCAGGGTCTCGGCGAAGTTGATGACCTCGGGGGTGTTGTCCAGCTTGCCGCGGTGCATCAGGCCACGGGTCCACGCGAAGATCGAGGCGATCGGGTTGGTGGAGGTGGGCTTGCCCTGCTGGTGCTGGCGGTAGTGGCGGGTCACCGTACCGTGGGCCGCTTCAGCCTCGACGGTCTTGCCGTCCGGGGTCATCAGCACGGAGGTCATCAGGCCGAGCGAGCCGAAGCCCTGGGCCACGGTGTCGGACTGGACGTCGCCGTCGTAGTTCTTGCAGGCCCAGACGTAGCCGCCTTCCCACTTCATGGCCGAAGCGACCATGTCGTCGATCAGGCGGTGCTCGTAGGTGAGGCCGGCGGCTTCGAACTGGTCCTTGAACTCGTTGTCGAAGACCTCCTGGAACAGGTCCTTGAACTGGCCGTCGTAGGCCTTCAGGATCGTGTTCTTGGTGGAGAGGTACACCGGGTAGTTGCGCTGCAGGCCGTAGGCGAAGGAAGCGCGGGCGAAGTCCTTGATGGACTCGTTGAAGTTGTACATGCCCATCGCCACGCCGCCCTCTTCGGGGTAGGTGACAACCTGCTGCTTGATCTCCTCGCCGCCGTCGGCGGGGGTGTAGGTCAGCGTCAGGGTGCCGGCGCCGGGAACCTTGAAGTTGGTGGCCTTGTACTGGTCGCCGTGTGCGTGGCGGCCGATGATGATCGGCTTGTTCCAGCCCGGAACCAGACGCGGGATGTTGGAGATGATGATCGGCTCGCGGAAGACCACGCCGCCCAGGATGTTGCGGATGGTCCCGTTCGGGGACACCCACATCTTCTTCAGGCCGAATTCCTCGACGCGTGCCTCGTCAGGGGTGATGGTGGCGCACTTGACGCCCACGCCGTGTTCCTTGATGGCGTTCGCGGCGTCGATGGTGACCTGGTCGTTGGTCGCGTCGCGGTTCTGGATGGAGAGGTCGTAGTACTTCAGGTCGACATCCAGGTAGGGGTTGATCAGGCGGTCCTTGATGAACTGCCAAATGATGCGGGTCATCTCATCGCCGTCGAGCTCGACGACGGAGCCTACGACCTTGATCTTCTCAGCCACACAAACTCCTAGTGTGATTCGTGGGCCCCGGACATGACTTTTGGCATGACGGAGCCCGTCCATTCTTGGTCTGGTTTCTGCCTCAACTATGCCACAGCGCACGTTTGCGCCCCTAAACCGGGTCGCCGGCGGAACGCCATTGCGGCGCCGGACTGCGGCGGCCGGCGGGGCGGGCCCTCGGCCCGCCCCGCCGAACTGCTTAGTGGAAGAAGTGCCGGGCGCCGGTGAAGTACATGGTGATGCCGGCGGCCTGAGCAGCGTCGATGACCTCATGGTCCCGCACCGACCCGCCCGGCTGGACGACGGCGCGCACGCCGGCGTCGATCAGGATCTGCAGTCCGTCGGCGAAGGGGAAGAAGGCGTCCGACGCCGCCACCGAGCCGCGGGCGCGGTCCGCGCCGTCGGGCCCGAGCGTGTTGGCCCGCTCCACGGCAAGGCGGCAGGAATCCACCCGGTTGACCTGGCCCATGCCCACGCCCACCGATGCACCGTCGCGGGCCAGCAGGATGGCGTTGGACTTGGCGGCGCGCACCGCGCGCCAGGCGAACGCGAGGTCCGCCAGTTCGGCGTCGTCGGCGGCCGGCCCGCTGGCCAGGGTCCAGTTCGCCGGGTCATCGCCCTCGGCCTGCAGCGCGTCACGCTTCTGCACGAGCATGCCGCCGGAGACCTGGCGCAGCTCGGCGTCGATCTTCCCGTATCCCTCGGGCAGGGCGAGCAGGCGGATGTTCTTCCTGGCCGAGAGGATCTGCACCGCTTCCGGTTCGAAGTCCGGGGCGATGACCACTTCGGTGAAGATGTCCTTGACGGACTCGGCCATGCCGGCGGTGACGGTGCGGTTGGCGGCGATCACCCCGCCGAAGGCCGAGACCGGATCGCAGGCGTGGGCCTTCCGGTGTGCGTCGGCAATGGGGTCGGCCGCGCCGGTAGTCGCGACGGCGACCCCGCACGGGTTGGCGTGCTTGATGATGGCCACGGCCGGCTCGTCAAAGTCGAAGGCGGCGCGCAGCGCGGCGTCGGCGTCGACGTAGTTGTTGTAGGACATGGCCTTGCCGTGCAGCTGGTCGGCCTGCGCGATGCCCTGCGCAGCGGCCTTGTCCACGTAGAGGGCGGCGTCCTGGTGCGGGTTCTCGCCGTAGCGCAGCACCTCGGAGCGCTCCAGCGCCAGGCCGGCATAGGGCGGCCAGGCGCCGTCGCCGCCGAACTGCTCGGCGGTCCAGGTCGCGACGGCGGTGTCGTAGGCGGCGGTGTGGGCGAACGCGTCGGCGGCGAGGCGGCGGCGCTGGCCCAGCGTGAAGCCGCCTTCGGCCGCGGCGGCCACGACGTCGCCGTAGCGGGCCGGGTCGACCACGACCGCGACGGAGGGGTGGTTCTTGGCGGCGGCGCGCACCATCGAGGGGCCGCCGATGTCGATCTGTTCCACGACCTCGTCCTGGCCGGCGCCCGAGGCCACGGTCTCCACGAACGGATACAGGTTCACCACCACCAGGTCGAAGGCCTCGATGCCCAGCGCCTCGAGCTGCTCTACATGGTCGGCGCGGCGGCGGTCGGCCAGGATGCCGGCGTGCACCCGCGGATGCAGCGTCTTGACCCGCCCGTCCAGGCATTCCTCAAAGCCGGTCACTTCGGCGACCTCGGTGACCGCGACGCCTGCCGCCGCAATCTGCTTCGCGGTGGAACCGGTGGAGACGATGCTGACGCCGGCGGCGGCCAGGCCCGTGGCGAGCTCGGTGAGCCCCGTCTTGTCATAGACCGAAATCAGGGCCCGGCGGATGGGAACACGGTCAAGGGGGGCGTTGTTCACGAAGGCACTCCAGATGATGGGGTTCGGCGATACGGACCCTCCGGCGCCTCGGATCGGGGCCGGGCGGGCCTGGGGCCAGTCTATGCCGGGGCCGGCGGCGGGCTGCAGGCCGCTGGTAACAGAACCTCGCCGGAGGGTCGCAATCGTACCGAATCATCCGGCCGTCGGCCGGTAGAGTACTGCCGTCCTGCTTCTTCCTTCCTCCTTCCGGAAAGCTGTCCATGACGACATCCCAGCTCCTGCCCACCGGCGACCAGGTGGTGCAGGACCTGCCCTGGCGCTGGCGTGTCCAGGGCCGCATCTTCCTCATCGGCGGCCTCGGCTTCATGTTTGACGCGTGGGACGTGACGCTCAACGGCGTGCTGATTCCGCTGCTCTCGGACCACTGGGACCTGGCCCCGGCCCAGGCGGCCTGGATCGGCACCGCCAACCTGCTGGGCATGGCGATCGGCGCCTTCGTGTGGGGCTCGATCGCGGACCTGATCGGCCGGAAGGCGGCCTTTTCGGCAACCCTGCTCGTGTTTTCAGTCTTCACCGTGGCCGGCGCTTTCGCCCCGGACATCGCCTGGTTCTGCGTCTTCCGATTCCTGGCCGGCTTCGGGCTCGGCGGATGCGTTCCCGTGGACTACGCGCTGGTGGGCGAATTCACGCCCCGGCGGCAGCGTGGCAGGGTGCTGGCGGCGATGGACGGCTGGTGGCCGGTGGGTGCGGCCCTGTGCGGCGCCGTCTCCGCCCTGATCATGGCGACGGTCGCCGACTGGCGCTGGACCATGCTGATCATGGTCCTGCCGGCACTGCTGGTGTTCTGGGTGCGCCGTTCCGTCCCCGAATCGCCGCTCTTCCTGGTGCGGCGGGGCCGGACGGAGGAGGCCCGCGCCGTCATCGACGGGCTGGTCCGCGCCACCGGCGCCGAAGAGCGGCCCTGGCGGATGCCCGACGCCGCTCCCGCCGAACGCGTCGGGCCGGCGGCCCTGGGCCATCAGCTCTCCGAGCTGTGGCGCTGGAACTGGAAGGTCACCGGGGTGGCCTGGGCGCTGTTCATGACCATCCTGCTGGTGTACTACCTCGCGAACCAGTGGATGCCGAAGATCCTGGTGGATGCCGGCTTTGCGGTGTCCGCCGCGTTCCTCACCACCTCCGTCATGGCGGCCGCCGGGCTGGTCGGCGTGGTCGTGGCTGCCCTGCTCGTGGACCGATTCGGCCGGAAACCGGTGCTGAGTCTTTCGGCGCCGGCCGCTGCGGGGCTGCTGATCGTGCTTGGGCTGGTTACGGACGTGCCTGCGGCAGTGGTGGCCTGCGTGGTCGTCTTCGGGGTGGTCATCCAAGTGGCCATCCCGGTGCTGTACACCTATGTCTCGGAGCTGTATCCGACCCACCTGCGCGCGGCAGGGTTCGGCTGGGCATCCACGGCCTCCCGGGTTGCGGCCGGGTTCGGCCCGCTGCTGTTCGTTTCCGTGCTCTGGCCCTACCTTGGGCTGCCGCTGTCATTCGCGCTGGCCGCGGCCCTGGTACTGCTGGCCGTGCTGTGGATGGCCCGGAGTGCCCCGGAGACCCGCGAGGCGGCGCTGGCCTAGCTTCCCGGCCGGATCGGCCGGGACGGCCGGTTCAGGCAGCCGGCAGCCCGTCGGCCGCAAACCGGGCCAGGGTCTCGATCAGCAGCTGCCGCTCCTGGACCTTGATCCGCTCGTGCAGGCTTTCCTCGGTGTCCCCGTCGCGGACCTCGACGGCGGCCTGCGCGATGATCGGGCCGGTGTCCACCCCGGCGTCGGCCCAGTGCACGGTGCAGCCGGTGACCTTCACACCGTAGGCCAGCGCGTCCCGCACGCCGTGCGCGCCGGGGAAGGAGGGCAGCAGTGCCGGATGGGTGTTCAGGTAGCGGCCTGCGAAGGTGTCGATGAAGTCCGCATCCACTATCCGCATGAACCCCGAGGACAGCACCAGGTCCGGCCGGTATGAGGCGACCTGTGCGGTCAGCGCCCGGTTCCACTCGGCGCGGTCGGCGTAGTCGCGGAAGTTCACCACGAAGGTTTCGCAGCCGGCGTCGGCCGCCCGCTGCACCCCTCCGGTGCCGTGCCGGTCCGCGCCGACCGCGGCGATCTCCACGTCCAGGCTGCCCTCCGCCACGGCGTCGAGGACCGCCTGGAGGTTGGACCCGGTGCCGGAAACGAGGACGACGATGCGCATGCGTCAACCTTAGGCGAGCCCGTCGCCTACCCTTAAACCATGACCGCACCCGGCCAGACTCCCCCGCCCGCCCGCCCTTCGGCCCCTCGCCGTCCTCCCGAGGACCAGGCGCGGGAGGCCCGCAACTACCTCGGTTTGTTCACGCTGCTGGTCCTGGGCCTGGCCCTTTCCAGCAACCTCGTGCTGCCGTGGAAGCTGGTGCCGCTGGTGCTCGGCGTCGCGGCGCTCGTGATCGGGGTCATGACGCTGGTCAAGCTGGTCCGCCTGAAGTCGCGGCCGCTGCTGACGGTCACCACGGTGCTGCTGCTGGGCATGAGCGCCATGATGACGCTGCTGATGGCCGTCATGGTCGCGGCGTGGCCGCTGACCGCGTCCTGGGAGCAGTGCCGTACCGGCGCGCTGACGCTGCAGGCGCAGGAGGCGTGCGACGCCGAGCTGAGCGAGTCCGCCGGCGTCAGCATGCCCTGAGGCCTTCGCAGGCCTGACGCCGCGCCGGCTCCGGTGAGGCGGCTACCGCTTCTCCCGCTCCAGCCAGGGACCGGCCGCGTACCCGATGACCACGCCCACCGCGACCTCCGCGGCGATCAGGAGCCCGGTCCACAGCGGGTCCGGCCCGAGCTCGGTGAAGCGCCCGATGCCCAGTGAGCCGCGGCTGACCAGGGCCACGGCCGCCGCCAGCAGGCCGCTGACCAGCCCCACCAGGATCCCCAGCACCACGGTGGAGGCCGGAGCGGTGAACCAGCGGGCATGGATGCGGATGGACAGCCATTCATCGAAGTGGTTCTCGCCTTCGCGCAGGAACCACCAGCCCGCCAGCACTCCGGCCAGCACCGGAAGCAGGAGTGCGGCGTACCCGTATTCGAGGGTTCCGCCGGGCAGCGCGGCAAGCACCGGCACCGCGGGCAGCGGGCCGACGGCGGTCTCCAGGGGGCTGACGCTGCTGCCCGCGCCCAGCGCGAACCCGGCGCCCGAGGACCAGCCCAGCGCCCAGCCCACGAAGTTGGGCATCAGGCCCAGCTGGGCCACCGTCAGCACGACGCCGCCGATCAGCCCGGCGTCCAGGTGCTGGTATACGGTTGCCACCTCGGCCCAGTGCAGGCCGAGGCAGACGGCCAGCAACGCCGCCGCCAGCCCTGTCGCGGCAACGGCGCCCACGGTTCCCGCACGCACGACCGCCCACAGGTAGGAGCCTGCCCACCGCGAATGCTGGCTGGTGCGGGAGACCCAGGCGGCCACATCCACGCCGAAGAGCCGTTCCCAGGACCCGGCTTCCCGCCGCAGGCCGATGACCAGCCCCAGCCCGGAGGCCAGCAGGGGCACCAGCGCCCCCGCCACCGGCGAGATGCTGACCTCCTCGTTGGAGGAGAACCAGGCGGTGACGCCGCCGGCCGCCGCATAGATGCCGAGCGCGCCGAGCAGCGCCTGCCAGAGCTGGTCCGTGTAGCTGGCGCGGGCCAGGCGGCGCCCGGCCCGCCAGGCCAGGAAAAACGGCAGCAGGGTCAGGCCGAGCGGAACCAGCGAGAGCAGGCCGGAGGCCGCCTCGGGGGCGACTTCTCCCGGCGCGAAGGTCAGGGTCAGCGGTACACCGTGGATCAGCAGCCAGGCCTGCCCGGCCAGGCGGGCCAGGGAGCCGAAGTCCCGGTCGGTGAATCCGTCGGCAAACCAGACGCCGGTCAGCGGCAGCACGACCACCAGGGCGGAGATCACGGCGGCCTGGCCAAGCTCAAAGGCGCCCTGCAGCCACAGCGGCATGGGTAGAACGCCCGGCCCCTTGGGGCGGGTAAAGAGTTTCATCCCCTCTATCGTGCCACCAGCGGCCCGGCCCGCGGCTGAGGAGGCCGGCGTGAGTCCACATCCGCCTTCCCCGGCGGGACCGCGGCAGCCGGCGGCAGCCGCCGGCGCGCCCGCCCGGCCGGTTAGCCCGCCAGGTCCAGGATGCCCTTGATCAGGGCCGCGCCGGCGCCGAAGAACGCAAAGACGATCACGGCGGCGCGGGCCTGCTCGTCCCGGATCCGGCGCTGGAGCCGTTCACCGGCGTAGATGCCGCCGACGATCATCAGGATGATCAACGCCCAGGCCCAGGGCGCGAACGGGGGCATGTGCCCGGGATCCAGCGAGAGCTTGGTGGCGAGCGTGACCGCCGCGATCGAGACGAAGAAGGGCTGCAGCGTCGCGGCGAACGGCCGCTGCGGCCAGCGCGACAGCAGCGCATAGGCGCTGACGGAGGGCCCGCCGACGCCGGCGACGGCGTTGGTCACTCCCGAGGTGAAACCCGCGACGACCTTGGCGGTGTTGCCCCTGACGACCACGCTGGTCCGGGTCAGCAGCAGCGAGACGGACAGGGCCGCCAGCACGACCGACCCGACGATGACCGCCATCGGCGCGGCGGGCAGGTAGACCGCCGCCACGGAGGCCGGGATGCTGCCCAGCACCGCGGGAATCACCAGCCACCGGAACATGCTCCAGTCCACGTCCCGGTGCACCCGGAACAGGATCAGCAGCGAGGAAACCATTCCGCACACGTTCACCATCAGCACCCCGCCGTGGGCGCCCAGGATGATGACCAAGAACGGTGAAATCAACAGCGCAAAGCCAAGGCCCGCGATCCGCTGCGCCATGGCGCCCAGGAAAATCGCCGCCAGCACAATGATCAGCAGTCCCACACTCACCAGCACATCCTAGGCTGGTTCCATGGTTTCCCCGCTTTTGGCACTTCACACGGCCGATTGGCGCCTGCGCGTCTTCGAGCTGTACGCCCGGGTGCGCGAGGCCGCTGCTGACTCGCCGCCGGCGGCCCACCGGATCTGGCGCGAGGGCCGGGACCGGCTTTTCGCCGACCATCCGGCGTCGCCCCTCTCCCCCGCCGCCCGCGCGGACTTCGGGGGTCTCGCCGTCGCGCCCTATGATCCGTGGCTGCGGGTGCAGGCGGTGCCCGACGAGGACGGCGCGGGCCAGGTGCGCGAGGTCCCCACCGGCACCGACGGCACCGTCCGGTTCGAGCGGCTGGGCACGCTGGCGGCGGACGGCGTCGGCCGGCTGGCGCTGTGGCGCCTGGCCTCGTACGGCGGTGGACTGTTCCTGCCCCTGCATGACGGCAGCTCCGGCCGGCCGGCGGCTGAGGGCGGCAGCTACGGCGGCGGCCGCTACCTGCTGGACACGATCAAGGGCGCGTTCCTGGGCGCCGGCGCGCGGGAGGGCTCGCTGATCCTGGACTTCAACTTCCTGTACAACCCCTCCTGCGCCTACGACCCGGCCTGGGCCTGTCCCCTGCCCGGGCCGGAAAACCGGGTTCCGGCCCCGGTGACGGCCGGCGAGCTGGCCGCCGGGTACTGAGGCCCGCGGGCGGGGCGGGGGCTGCTGGCACACTGGTGGGATGCAGACCTTCCTCCCCTACGCCGACTTCGGGCGCAGCGCGGCCGTGCTGGACCAGCCCCGGCTGGGCAAGCAGCGGGTGGAGACCCTGCAGATCCTGCGCGCGCTGGTGGTGCCGGACTACGGCTGGCAGAACCATCCGGCGACGCTGATGTGGATGGGCCATGTGCCCGCCCTGGTCGCCTACGGCCTGGCGATGGCGGATGAATGGATCCGCCGCGGACATGCCGACACCACCCGGGAGCAGATCCTGGAGTTCGCCCCGGAGGCGGACGCCGGAGACGTCGGCCTGCCGTACTGGGTCGGCGATGAGCGGGTGCACCGCAGCCACCGCTCCAACCTGATCGCCAAGGACCCGGCCTTCTACGGCCCGCGGTTTCCGGACACCGACGGCGGGCTGCCCTACGTCTGGCCGGAACCGCGCACGCTGATCCGGCCACAGGATCCGCCCCGGGGGATCTGGGCGGCGCGGACGGGGCCGCCCGAGCGGGGCCGGGCGCTGATCCGGTTGCCGATGCTCTCGGTGAAGGGCACGCCGGTCACCGGGAAGCGCGGCCGCCAGCTTGCGCGGCTGCTGGAGGACATGGCCGACGGCGATCCGGTGGCGGTGCTGGCCGGGGACCCGTCCGTCGTGCTGCTGGGAACGGCCGGACCGGTGCGGCTGACCAACGACACCGCGGAGCGGGAGGTCCTCCTCACCGGGCAGGCCGCCCGCAGCGACTTCGCCAGCCCGGCACTGCTGCAGGATCCTCGGACGCTGTTCCGGATTCCCGCCCCGCAGCCGGCCGCCGGCCGCACGGACTGAGGCCCCGGCGGCGTCAGGCGTTGGCGTCCGACTCGGCCGGCGGCGTCCGCGGCACGGCGGTGCTGGAGCGGACCACGAACTCGGTCGGATAGTAACCGTGCAGCAGGTCCGGGGCGGGAGCACGGTTCTGCAGCAGCGAGAGGACCGCCGCGACTGCCGCAGCGCCCTGACCGGCCGGATCCTGGCCGATGGTGGTCAGCCCGAAGACCTCCGCCAGCTCATGGTCGTCAATGCCGATCACGGACAGATCCTCCGGCACGCGCAGGCCCAGCTCGCGGGCCGCCAGCAGCGTCCCGACGGCGATTTCATCCGCCGCGCAGAAGATCCCGGTCACCCGGGTGTCCGGATCGGCGAGCAGCCGCTTCGCCGCGGTCCGTCCTCCGGCCACGCTGAACTCCGAGCTTGCCAGCCACTGCGGCTGCACCTCGATTCCCGCTTCGGCCATCGCGTGCAGGTAGCCGTCCTGCCGGGTGCTGCCCATCCGGAAATCACGCTCCAGCTCTTCGCCGCCGCCGATGTGGGCGATGCGCCGGTGCCCCAGGGAGATCAGGTGCCGGGTGGCCAGGGCGGAGATGCTGAACTCATCCACCCGGACCGTGGGGGTCTCCGGCAGCGGGCCGCCGATCGCCACGATCGGCTTGTCCACGGCCCGCAGCTGGCCGAGCTCCTCCTCGGTGAGCCGCAGCGCCACGGTGATGACGGCGTCGAGCCGCTTGCGCCGCAGCATCTCCTTCAGCACGCTTTCCCGGTGGCCCGGCCCGTCGCTGGTGTTGTACAGGGTCAGGTCGTAGCCGGCCTCGATCAGCGCCGACGCCGCCCCCTCCAGGACCTGCGAGAAGTACCAGCGGCCCACGCTGGGCATGACGATGCCGATGTTGCGGCTGCGCCCGGAGGCCAGCGAGGAGGCGTTGTAGGAGATGACGAACCCCAGTTCGTCCGCTGCCTGCTGCACCTTCCTGCGCGTGGCCTCCGAGACCCGTCCGTTGCCGCTCAGCGCCCGGGATACGGTCGCCGCCGACACGCCGGCGCGGGCGGCGACCTCCTTGATGCCGGCTCCCCGGGCATGTTTTTCCACGGATGTCAGGCTAGCCGAAGCCAGACGCTGGTATCCGGGTGGAGCATCCCGTCCCGCCCGGCTTCCGGGTGGCTGCCGAGCAGCAGCTCGCCGGCGGGCAGCTGCACGGGGCCGCCGCCCATGTTCATGACGGCCAGCACGTCGCCGTTCACCAGGGCGATGACGCCGGCGTCGTCGTGCTCCGGCCACCAGGCCAGCGTGCCGTGCCCCAGCGCCAGTTTCCGCCGGAGCCGCAGCGCGGCCTTGTAGAGGTTCAGCGTGGACCCCGGGTCCGCCGCCTGCCGGTCGCGGGCCAGGCCGGCCCAGTCCCCGGGCTGGGGCAGCCAGCTGGCGCCGGAGCTGCTGAACCCGTAGGCGGGCGCATCGGCAGTCCAGGGCAGCGGCACGCGGCAGCCGTCGCGGCCCAGGCGCTCCCCTGAGGTGCGGTGGAAGGTGGGGTCCTGGCGGTGGTCATGGTCGAGCGTGGTGTGGTCCGGCAGGCCCAGTTCCTCGCCCTGGTACAGGTAGACCCCGCCCGGCAGCGCCAGCATGAGCAGCGTCGCGGCGCGGGCCCGGGCCAGGCCGAGCCAGTAGTCGGGCTGCGGATCCGCCGGGCCCAGGCCGTCGCCGGGCCGGGCGTGGCCGCCGGTCATGCCGAAGCGGGAGACGTGCCGGACGACGTCGTGGTTGGACAGCACCCAGGTGGTCGGCGCGCCCACGCGGTCGAAGGCCCGCAGGGAGGACTCGATGATCCGGCGCAGGTCCCAGGCGTTCCACGGGTGGTGCAGGTAGGCGAAGTTGAACGTCTGGTGCATCTCGTCTGGACGGACCCAGTCCGCCAGCCGGTCCAGCGGATCGATGGTGGCCTCGGCGCAGAGCACCCGCTCGCCGTCGTACTCGTTCAGGATGCTGCGCCAGCGGCGGAAGATGTCGTGGATGCCGTCCTGGCCGAACATCGGCGCCTCATGGCCAGGGAAGCCTTCGCTGGAGGAGCCGTCGGCGCGTCCGCCCCAGTCCGGCAGCCCGGACTTCTTGATCAGGGCATGCGCGACGTCCACCCGGAAGCCGCCGACGCCGCGGTCCAGCCAGAAGCGCAGGATCCGTTCGAACTCGTCATGCACGGCGGGGTTGTCCCAGTTGAAGTCCGGCTGCGAGGAGTCGAACAGGTGCAGGTACCACTGCCCCGGCGTGCCGTCCGGTTCGGTGACGCGGGTCCAGGCGGAACCGCCGAAGTGCGACTGCCAGTTGTTCGGGGGCAGCTCGCCGTGCTCGCCCCGGCCGTCGCGGAAGATGAACATCTCGCGGGCGGCGGAGCCGGCCGGCGCGGCCAGGGCGGCCTGGAAGAGCGCGTGCTGGTCGGAGCAGTGGTTCGGCACCAGGTCGACGATGACGCGGATGCCGTGCCGGCCCGCCTCGGCCGTGAGGGCGTCGAAGTCCTCGAGGGTGCCGAAGATCGGATCGACGGCGCAGTAGTCGGCGACGTCGTATCCGGCGTCCTTCTGCGGAGACTTGAAGAAGGGCGAGAGCCAGACGGCGTCGACGTCGAGTTCAGCGAGGGCGGGAATCCCGGCCGTGATGCCGGGCAGATCGCCGATGCCGTCGCCGCGCAGGTCGCGGAAGGAGCGGGGGTAGATCTGGTAGATGACCGAGGAGCGCCACCAGTGGCGGTCCCGTTCGGCCCGCGCGTCATGCACGGGCACGAGGGAGGCTCCCGGCAGCGGTGCGGGGGGAGCGGCAAGAGAGCTAGGCATGCCTTGCATCCTAGGGGAACTACTCACCACTAGTGCAAACGCTTACATAACGAAATGGGCGTGTCTCACTCGGCGGCCCGAGCGCTCCCTTCCTTGCCAAGTGGGCTGATTATGCACCTGTCTGTTCCAGGGGATACTGCCGCTTGGGGACCGCATATTGGGGAACTGGACGAGGGATGTGCACGCGCTTACACTTTCCCCATGCCGCCGTCCGGCCACCGGACCGGCTAACCACGCTTCCCCGTTTCTCACGGGGCCAACACAGAAGAGGTACACCAATGAAGGTGCACACAATGGGTGGGGCTGCCCGCGGCCGCCGCACCCTGGCTCTCGGTGCGGTATCCGTCACCGCCGCCCTCGTCCTCAGTGCCTGCGGCGGATCCGACGCCGGCGAAAACGCCGGGAGCGAAGACCTCGCCTCGGCCGGCGCCACGACGCTCACCATGTGGGTTGACGCCGAGCGCTCCCCCGCCCTGACCGACGTCGCCGCCCGTTTCAAGGAGGACACGGGCATCGAGGTCAAGCTGGTCACCAAGGACTTCCAGCAGGTCTCGGACGATTTCATCACCCAGGTCCCGACCGGCAAGGGCCCGGACCTGATCGTGGGCCCGCACGATTGGCTGGGCAAGTTCGTCCAGAACGGTGTGGTCGCGCCCGTCGAGCTGGGCGACAAGGCGGAGCTGTTCCAGGATTCGGCCATCCAGGCGATGACCTATGAGGGCAACACCTACGGCGTCCCCTACTCCATCGAGAACATCGGACTGCTGCGCAACGCCGACCTCGTTCCCGAGGCCGCGGCCACCATGGATGAAGTCATCGCCAACGGCAAGGCCGCGGTGGCCGACGGCGCCGCGGAGTTCCCGTTCCTGGTGGGCCTGGATCCCAAGCAGGGCGACCCGTACCACCTGTACCCGTTCCAGACGTCCATGGGCGCTCCGGTGTTCGGCACCGACGAGACCGGCGGCTATGACGCCTCCAAGCTCGAGCTGGGCAACCCCGGCGGCGCCGAGTTCGCCGCCAAGCTGCTCGCCTGGGGCGAAGCCGGCGAGGGCATCCTGAACTCCAACATCTCCCCGGACATTGCCAAGGAGAAGTTCAGCGCCGGCGAGTCCCCGTACTTCCTGACCGGCCCGTGGAACGTGCCGGACGCCGTCGACGCCGGCATCAACGTCGTCGTGGATCCGCTGCCTACCGCCGGCGACCTGCCGGCCCAGCCGTTCATCGGCGTCAACGGCTTCTTCATCAGCGCCAAGAGCCAGAACGCGCTGGCCGCGAACGAATTCGCCCTGAACTACCTCACCACCGAGGCCGTGCAGGACGCCATGTTCGAGGCCGGCGGCCGTCCTCCGGCCCTGACCGCCTCCTTCGAGAAGGCCGCCTCCGATCCGGTGGTTGAGGCATTCGGCGCGATCGGTGCCAACGGTGTTCCCATGCCCGCGATCCCGGAAATGGAAGCCGTGTGGGCCGACTGGGGCGGCACTGAGCTGGCCCTGATCAAGGGCGAGGGCGAGCCGGCGTCGGCCTGGGCCGCCATGGTCTCCAACATCGAATCCAAGATCGCCAAGTAGCGGTATTCCGCTCAGGCGGACATCGGGCGGGCGGGGCTGGTGCCCCGCCCGCCTGCGCCGAAGGAAGAAATCATGGTCGTATCCGTGGACACTGCCGTCCGCCCCTCAAAACCCGCTCCGCCGCGCCCGCCGCGCCGCGGCCCCGACTCCGTGGCCGGAACTTTGGCCAAAATCCTGCTGCTCGGGCTGGTGGACGCGTTCGCCGTCTACGTCCTGATCACGTTATTCATGGCGGAGAAGTGGCTGATCCTGGCCATCGCCGCCTCGGTCACCCTGCTGATCAACTGGATCTACCTGCGCCGCGGCGGACTGCCCGCCAAGTACCTGGCCCCCGGCGTGCTGTTCCTGATGGTCTTCCAGGTCTTCGTCGTGGCCTACAGCGGCTACGTTGCCTTCACCAACTACGGCGACGGGCACAACAGCACCAAGGATGACGCGATTGCGGCCATCTCCCTCACCGCCCAGCAGCGCGTCCCCGACTCCCCCGCCTACCAGGTCTCGGTCCTGGAACAGGATGATGACCTGTTCCTGCTCGTCACCGACCCCGACGGCGAGGTGCAGCTGGGTGGCAGCGAGGTTCCCCTGGCCGCCGTCGACGATCCGGAGATCGGGTCCGCCGGCAAGGCCGTGGGCGCCGACGGCTACCGGACGCTCGCGTTCAACGAACTGCTCAACCGGCAGTCGGAGATCCTGGCGCTCCAGGTTCCGCTCACCGATGACCTCGACGACGGCACCCTGCAGACCGCCGACGGCTCCAACGCCTACGTCTACAAGCCGGTGCTGGTCTACGACGAGGCAGCGGACACCTTCACGAACATCGACACCGGGACCGTGTACCGCGACGGCGGTGAGGGCTCCTTCGTGTCCGACAGCGGCGAGGCGCTCGCCACCGGCTGGAAGATCAACGTCGGCTTCGAGAACTTCGAGCACGCGCTGACCGACCCGAACCTGCGCGATCCGCTGCTGAGCGTGATCGTGTGGACCTTTACCTTCGCTGTCGCCTCGGTGGCCCTGTGCTTCGGGCTCGGGCTGTTCCTGGCGATCACCTTCAACCACCCCACGCTCAAGGGCAAGCGGATCTACCGGGTCCTGATGATCCTGCCCTACGCCTTCCCGGCCTTCCTGGCCGGTTTGGTCTGGTCCGGCATGCTGAACGAGGAGTTCGGGTTCATCAACCAGGCCCTGCTGGGCGGAGCTTCGATTCCGTGGCTGAACGACCCGTGGCTGGCCAAGGCCAGCGTGCTGCTGGTGAACACGTGGCTGGGCTTCCCCTACATGTTCCTGGTCTGCACCGGTGCGCTGCAGTCGCTGCCCGAGGAGGTCAACGAGGCGGCCCGGATGGACGGGGCGAGCGCCTGGCGCATCTTCCGCTCCATCAAGCTGCCGCTCCTGCTGGTCTCCACCGCCCCGCTGCTGATCTCCACGTTCGCGTTCAACTTCAACAACTTCAACGTGATCTTCATGCTTACCGGCGGCGGGCCGCGCTTCCCGGACACCAGCCAGGACATCGGAGCCACCGACCTGCTCATCACGGTGGTGTACAAGGTGGCGTTCGGTCAGGGATCGGGCCGTGACTACGGTCTGGCCAGCGCGCTGGCCATCCTGATCTTCATCATCGTCGCCGTTATCTCCGCAATCAGCTTTAGGCAGACCAAATCGCTGGAGGAAGTGAACTCATGAGCGCAGCTACAGAGTCCCGTCCCGCTGCCATCCAGCGGGCGCCGCACCCCCGCCGACGCCGCTTCGCCGCGTGGTTCCGCGATACAGGATGGCGTCATCTCGTGGGCTGGGTGACCGCGGCCTTCGCGCTGCTGCCCCTTGTCTATGTGCTGTCCGCAGCGCTGAGCCCCACCGGCACCCTCGTCTCCTCCGGCGGACTGTTCCGGAACGTGGGCCTGGACAACTTCCAGGCGCTGTTCTCGGATCCGCAGAAGCCGTTCGCCCGGTGGTTTATGAACACCCTGGTGATCGGACTGGTCACCAGCGCCGCGACGGTCTTCCTGGGGGCGCTGGCCGCGTACAGCTTCTCGAGGATGCGGTTCAAGGGCCGCCGGATGGGCCTGCTGAGCCTGCTCCTGCTGCAGATGTTCCCGCAGATGCTCGGCGTGGTGGCGATCTTCCTGCTGCTGTCGGGAATCAGCGACATTATCCCGGCGCTGGGCCTGGGCAGCCAGCTGGGCCTCATCATGGTGTACCTGGGCGGCGCGCTGGGCGTGAACACGTACCTGATGTACGGGTTCTTCAACACGGTGCCTCAGTCTCTCGATGAAGCGGCGCGAATTGACGGTGCCGGCCATTTCCAGATCTTCTTCACCATCATCCTGCGCCTGGTCACTCCGATCCTCGCGATCGTGGGGCTGCTGACGTTCATTACGACCACGGGCGAGTTCATGATCGCCTCGATTGTGCTGAACGATCCGGACTCGCAGACCCTGGCCGTGGGGCTGTATTCGTTCGTGGGCGACAACCAGTCCCGCACCTGGGGTGTTTTCTCCGCCGGCGCCGTGCTGGCGGCCGTTCCGGTGATGGCGTTGTTCCTGTTCCTGCAGCGATACATCTCCTCCGGCCTGGTGGCCGGCGCCGTCAAGGGCTGATCCGGCTCCGCGAGGCGGCGTGGGCCGCGGAAGGCTTCGGCTTTCCGCGGCCCTGCCGTTTTAGGGGCCTCGCAGCAGCAGAAGCGGTAAGAAGAGGGAACAGACAGGCCGATTTATTGGCTGACCGTGACAACGTCTTCGGCCGTCCAATTGCCATTTGTGTGCCGGCCTTCAATCATCTGGACGGCAGGCCGGTCGTCACCGGGGTAGGTCGAGAGGTGCCCTTCGGGCGAATGGTATTCCAAGTCGTCCTGCATATATTGGACCAGCACTTGGAACCGCCCCTCCGGTGTTTCGACGAAATTAGACGCCACGCTTTGTATGTTGATGCGTGCCCCAGCCATCCAGTCGTTTCCCGCATATCCTGTTTGCACGGCCGGATAGTAACTGTTACAGGCAACGCAGGCAGGGCCGCTGACAGCCCGGAGAGGGGCTGTATCGCCCGTCTCGTAGCCGTAGTTCGCCAGCGCGTACCAATGCCGTGCAAAGGCTTCCAGCCCCTCCTTGGAGAATTCCTTGGCCTCTTCAGGCATCACCGGAAGAGGGACGTTCTGCGCCGGCCCCTCAGCGGACGCACGAACGTATGCCCCAGGAGGCGAGGGCGCTGCCGTTGCACTGACAGCTGCCGGTCCGGATTCGTCGGAAACAGCACGTTGTGTTCCCGCGCTGGACGTTGAAGGGGGCAGGTCGGATTCCCTGTCGCTGCCAGCGCAAGCGCTTATGCCCGGCAAGAGCGACGCGAGCAGGGCAGCTCCGGCCAGCGACCGAAGCTTGGCACGCCAAACCATTTGAACCCCCGGCTAGTATTCAATCGTGACGACGTCTTCGGCAACCCAGCCAGACCCGGTGTAGGCCGCTTGGATCATCTGGACGGCTGGTGTTTTCCTTCCTGCAGTTGATTCGAGGATCCCGGTCTCGGCATGGAACTCGAGAGGGTCTTGAATCAGCTGAATAAGGACCTGATAACGCCCCTCGTTCGTGGGCGAAAACTTCGTGCCGACGGACATGACCTCAAGCTCTCCTCCCACCAGCCATTTTCCATCGGCGTACCCCCGGTCAATGACCGGATACCAGCTATTGCACGCTGTACAAGCAGGACCGCTGATGTCACGGATCAACTTGGTTTCTCCGCTTTCATATCCGTGATTTACGAGGGCAAACCAATGCCTCGCAAAGGCCTCCAGCCCCTCCTTGGAGAATTCCTTCGCCTCTTCCGGCATCACCGGAAGAGGGACGTTCTGCGCGGGGCCGGCGGCAGAAGCGGGAACGTAGCGGACCGTCGGTGAAGGTATCGAGGATGCGGAGGGACGTCCCGCCGAAGGGCTGGAGGTCGAGCCCCTGGACGAGGACGCCGCGTCAGACGGCCGCTCTTCGGCCCCCACGTCTCCGTCACCGCAGGAGCTGACGCCCAGCATCAGGGACGACAGCAGGACGGCCGAGGTCACTGACTTACCAACGGTTCGACGCACAGAGATGACCTGGCCTTCCATTTTCAGCAGCCGAAGCCGGCTGGATTCACCAAGCAGTTGTCCGCCACGTTTCGGGACTCGGACCGCCAGATACTCAGCAGCTGCGGCGGTGAAGCGACCTGGGCCCGTCCGTCAATGGCGATCATCGGACCGCCGTTGACCGAATACTCGCCGGAGAAGTACGTGGTGACTGAGACCTGGTAGTCCCTAGTGGCGGTGTACACGTGGCTGGTCTGCGTCGGTTCACCCCATCGTTCCTCCGGCAGCGGGCCGCCGGGCACGGGGCTCGGTCCGTATGAGGTGCCGTCGCCGTAGTTCCACTCATACTCGGTCGGCGCGGCCACGATCCGCAGGTTTTGCCCCAACAGGGTCATGTCGAAGACCTGCTCCCGGGCATCCACGAACATGTTGGTGTGCATTCCGACCAGGGAATGCGGTCCGGGCTGAATGACAAGCTCACCCGCCGCGATCGGCCGCTGCTGAAACTCGGAAAGAATGACCGCACGGATCCGTTCTTCCAAGCTTTCTGGTTCCTCCGAGTACACGCAGGTGGGTCCACCGTATGGCAGCCACGTTGCCGGATCAGCTGACTTCAGGCCGCTGTACCACTGCACTGCCGTTCCGCCCTCAGCCTCGTCGCAGCTGAACCCCAAATCCGCGAAGCACTTGATGCTTCCCACGTCTCCTTCAAAACACAGGGCAACAAACCGGAATCCATTCAGTTTGTCAGCTGCGCCTATTGGGACATCGGTATACAGGCCTGACTCCGGATCCTGCTGCCACACACCCGCGGTTACCGAACCGTCGCCGAACCCCCCGCCTGCATTCTTTCCTGCCTTGGCAGTGCCTGACCCCCCGAGGAGTATGCACGCTATGAGCATGAGAGCCGTGCATATCCGGCTAGCGCTGAATAGTGACGAGCTCATCGGTGAACCAGCCTTCTTCTCTATACGTGGCTTCCATCATCTGCACGTATAGCCGATCGTTCCCCGGCTCTGACCCCAGATATTCTTCAGGGCTATAAAACTGCAATGGTTCCTGGGTCATCTGAATGAGAACTTGATAGCGCCCCTCTGGGGTGCGTATGAACTCCGATACCACCGATCTGGCCTCAATCTTTGCACCAGCCATCCAGTCGTCCTCCACGAAGCCTTCTTCTACGACCGGATACCAGTTGTTGCATCCGAAACAATCCGGACCACTGAGCGCACGTACTGGTTGCGTATCACCGGTTTCATATCCGTAATTGAGCAGTGCATAGAAGTGCCTCGCAAAGGCCTCCAGGCCCTCTTTGGAGAACTCCTTCGCCTCTTCCGGCATCACGGGAAGGGGAACGTTCTGCGCCGGCCCGGCGGCGGACGCGGGAACGTATCGGCCGTTGGATGATGAGGAAGGGCCCGCAGCCGGCGTCCCGGGCCCCGGCGCAGAGGCAGACGATGGCCCTGCGGGAGTCGGCGTTGACGACGGAGCCCCGTCAGCCCCCGCTTCGCCGCCAGAGCAGCCGCTGACGGCCAGCAGAAGCGACGACAGCAGTGCAGCCGCCGCCAGGGAGCGGACCTTGTCACACGGAACCATGCAAACCCCCGATGCGGACGGACCGCCGGCTTGGGCGACGGTCAGAGACTGCCGCCGAAGGTACCCGTCTGCGCCGAAAACACCAGCGTGGGCGGGGAAACGACCCTCCCCGGCAGCCGAATTGGAATCCACCCTAAGCCCTTGGGCGCTCCCGCAGTCCTTATCCACAGGAGGAGGTTTCGCCTGCATTCACCGAGCCGGGTTCTGCCGTGCCGGCCCCTACCCGGCGTTCCGCAGGGAGGTGAGCATGCGCAGCACGTCCCGGTACTCCTCCGTCTGCGGATAGGCCGCGGCCTCTTCCAGGAACTCCGGGCTCTCCGGCGGCTGCCCGCTCACGAACTCTCCCATGAACCGCCCGCCGCTGCTCTCGGTAAGGCGGAAGAAGTCGAACAGCCCGCATTGGCCGGTTTCCTCGGCTCCGCTCACCACCGCATAGGTGGCCTTGGACGGCCCCTCCGCCGGATCCACGGAGTGGTACACGAACCGCTGCTGCGTTCCGCCCGACGCGGTCAGGTCGGGCATCGGACGCGCCTCGTACTCGGTGTACTGCGTGGGTTCTGCGGGCGGGCTGCATTCCTGTCCGACGATGAGGCCGGTGTCCAACGCGGCAATAATCCGGCCTGCGCCGTCCCGCACCCTGACGGATACACCGCCGTCGGGATCGTTGGCCAGCGGTTCGACGGCGCTCACGGACCAGTCGCCCGGATATTCGAAGGCCAGCCGCCTGTCGGCCGTGGTGTAGGTGCTCCACTGCGCCGGCTGCGATGCCGCCGACGACCGGTCTTCCTGGGCCGGCGGTGCGGCGCATGAAGACATAGTCATCACGGCAATCAGCACTGCGGCGGCGCTGGTGTTACGGTATCCCACATCGGCTCCCCGGAGATCTCCGCCTCGGGCACTCATGCTATCGGGACAGTACGGGGCATCCCAGACCAACGGCGTTTTCACGCCTGGAGCCAGCTCTTTCACGTGCAGCGCCGCACAGGTCCCTTATTCCACCGGCGCCGCGGCGCCGTGACTGTTGGAGGTTCCGATTACCGACATCTCAGCTGAACACGACGTCTACTTCGGCACGCCGGAGGAAACCCCGGAGGCGGAGGACCTGCAGACCGCTTCGCTCGCCGTCCTCCGCCGGGTCGGTGAGCGGCCGGACGTGGCCAAGGTCAAGGGGCGCCTGACCCTGATGGATACCGGGCTCACCCCGCATCAGGCGATGGTCGAGGACCTGCTGTTCGTCCGCCGGGTGCTCGACGACGCCGGCATCCCCTTCCTGCTCGTACGCGGCAACGACGAACGCCCGGTGCTCGCCGTGGACCTCGGCGCCCGCGGGCAGCTCGCCAAAGCCATGGTCGAGGCCTGCCGCGAGGAGCCCTTCTACTCCCGCAGCGTGGACCGCAAGGCCCGCACCCGTCTGATCGCCGACGGCGAGCTCGCCCCCGCGGAAAGCCGCATCATCCGCGTCTTCCGGCCACGCAGTGTAAGCGGCACCAACCTGGTCTACGGCGCCTCCGCCGGCGTCCAGCTTGAACTGTGGGACCTGTCCGGTGAACAGATCACCCTGCCGGTGGAGAACTCGCTCACCCGCCGCACCCTGCCCGCTTCCGAGGTGGTCCGCGGCACGGTCGAACGGCACGGGCTGATCTGGCCGACCATCGAGAACATGTTCGCCGACCACGCCACCGACATCCGGTTCGACGTCGACCTCGTCTTCTCCTGGGTGGACGGCAGCTCTCCCGAGTTCCAGGCGGCCCGCGCCGCCCGGATGAAGAACGCGGTGGTGGGCGAGGGCGACGATCACGAAGCCCGGTACCGGCAGATCAACGAACTCAAGTACGCGCTGCGCTCGGTGTACATGTTCGCCCCGTGGATCCGGCGGATCTTCATCGCCACCGACTCCCCCGCCCCCGCCTGGCTGGCCGAGCATCCCTCAGTCACCCTGGTCCCGGCGGTCGAGCACTTCAAGGACCCCTCGGTGCTGCCGACCCACAACTCGCAGGCCGTGGAGTCCCAGCTGCAGCACATTCCGGACCTGGCCGAGCACTTCCTGTACTCCAACGACGACATGTTCTTCGGCCGCCCGGTGGGCCCGGACATGTTCTTCTCCCCCGGCGGGATCACCAAGTTCATCGAGGCCAGCACCCGGATCGGCCTGGGCGCCAACGACCCGGAGCGCAGCGGCTTCGAAAACGCCGCCCGGGTGAACCGGCGCCTGCTCTGGGAGCGGTTCGGCCGGATCACCACCCGGCACCTGGAGCACTGCGCTGCGCCGCTGCGCCGCAGCGTGCTGCTGGAATTGGAAGCGGTCTTCCCGGACGAGTTCGCCGCGACCGCCGCCAGCACCTTCCGCGCCCAGGACAACATCTCGGTGACCAACTCGCTGTACCACTACTACGCGCTGCTCACCGGGCGCGCCGTCACCCAGGAGACGGCGAAGGTGAAGTACGTGGACACCACCACCCGTGCGGGTCTGCGCAGCATGGACAAGCTGCTGGCCAAGCGCAACAAGGACATGTTCTGTCTCAACGACGGCTCCTTCCCCGAGGTCTCCGCCGACGAGCGGGCCGAGCGGGTGACCGCGTTCCTGGAGGCCTACTTCCCGATCAAGGCACCCTGGGAGAAGTAACCCGGGAACGCGCCGCGGCCAGGAAGGCCTCCAGCAGGGCCGGGAACTGGCCGGGCGCCGTTCCCGGCGCCTCCGGGTGCCACTGCACCCCCAGCAGCCACCCGGCGTTGGGGTCCTGCCCCTCGATGCCTTCCACCACGCCGTCTCCTGCCGTCGCGCTGACGCTGAGCCCCTGACCCAGCCCGCGGACCGCTTGGTGATGTCCGGACTGCACCGGAACCCTGCCGTCCTTCGCGACCTTTTGCAGGACGGCCGCCAGCAGGGTGCCGGGGCGGACGACGACGTCGTGCGCCGCCATGCCGGCGGTGTCCCTGTCCGTGTGGTCGGCGAAGACCTTGTGCACCGACCCGGGGCCGAGGTCCTCCACCAGGGTGCCGCCGAAGGCTACGTTGAGCAGCTGCATGCCCCGGCAGATGCCCAGGACCGGCAGGCCCCGCTCCGCGGCCTCCCGGATCAGGGCCAGCTCGGCCTCGTCGGCGTCGCGGCAGACGTTGCCGAGGCTGGGATGGCCGGCATCCCCGCCGTACAGCCGCGGGTCCACGTCACCGCCGCCGAGCACCAGCACGCCGTCGAATCCGTCGACGCCGGCGGGTCCGGCGGCGGCGTCGACCTCCACCGGATCCGCGCCCGCCGCAGCCAGCCCCGCCACGGCGGCGGCGGCCAGCCGCCCCAGTTTGGCGGAGAACTGCGGGCTGTGGGACGCGGCGGTCCGGGCCCAGGAGACGGCGATGCGGCGTGCGGGCGAAGCGGCCATGGCCCGAGCCTACTCCGTGCCGCGGCGCGGTTCGAGGCACCGCGGAACGGCGGAAGGGGAACCGGGGAACTGTCCCGGGAGTGTTAACGCCGACGGCGGCGGCCCGCCGAAGCGAGCCGCCGCCGTCGCTCGTCACTCAAGGACTAGCGGGTGACCACCACGTGCTCGTTGGGCACGCAGTGCGTCATGGTGAGGCCCTCGACGTTGCGCGGGCCGTTGTGGCCCAGGTTCTTCATGCGCTCAGTCTCCTCCTCGTTCAGGGTCTGGGTGGCCAGCGGGCCGAGGTCCTTGACCTCGTCCAGGGTGATGCCCAGGCCCTCGCCCACCCGGGCGCCCAGCTCGTCGTCGCACATGTAGAAGTGCCAGAGCATGCGCTCCTGCACTTCGCGCACGGCCTGGGAGATGTTGGCGACGAAGTTGGCGACCAGGTCGTCCTTCTCCCACTGCTCCATCAGCTGGTAGCGCTGGCCGGCCTGCATGTAGTCGTTGGTCCGCTCGATCCGGGCGCGCGTCAGGCGGCCCTGCAGCTCGGGGCCGACCTCGGCCTGGCCCGGCTTCGGAGCCTCCTGCAGCCCGCCGGTGATGTTCGGCTCGTAGTTCACGTGCGGGTTCTGGCCCGGCGCGAGATCGGTGCCGTAGGACATCTGGCCGCCGCGCTGGTTGGTGGCCACCTTCGCGTTCTTGGCCGAGTTGACCGGCAGCTGCAGGTAGTTCGGGCCCACCCGGTAGCGCTGGGTGTCGGAGTAGCTGAAGGTGCGGCCGACGAGCATCTTGTCGTCGGAGAACTCCAGCCCGTCCACCAGCACGCCGGTGCCGAAGGCGATCTGCTCGTTCTCGTTGTGGTGGTCCTGGACGTTGCGGTTCAGGGTCATCGTGCCGACGTACTTCGGCTCGAACTCCTGCTCAGGCCAGGTCTTGGTGTCATCGAGCGGGTCGAAGTCCAGCTCCGGGTGGTCGTGGTCGTCCATGAGCTGCACGTACAGGTCCCACTGCGGGTAGTCGCCGCGCTCAATCGCCTCGTAGAGGTCCTTGGAAGCGTGGCCGAGGTCCTGGGCCTGGATGTTCGCGGCGTCCTCTTCGGTCAGGGACTTCACGCCCTGCTTCGGCAGCCAGTGGTACTTGACCAGCTTGGACTCGCCCTGGGCGTTGACCCAGCGGTAGGTGTTCACGCCGAAGCCCTGCATGTGCCGGTAGTCGGATGGGATGCCGCGGGGGCTGAAGAGGTTCACCAGCATGTGCATGGACTCGGGAGTCTGCGACATGAAGTCGAAAATCCGGGCCGGCTCCTGCCGGAAGGTGACGGGGTCCGGCTTCAGGGAGTGGATGACATCGGGGAACTTGATGGCGTCCCGGATGAAGAAGACACCCAGGTTGTTACCGACCAGGTCCCAGTTGCCGTCCTCCGTGTAGAACTTCACGGCGAAGCCGCGCGGGTCGCGGGCCGCCTCCGAGGAGTCGCGGCCGCCGATCACCGAGGAGAAGCGGATGGCGACGTCGGTCTTCTTGCCGGGCTCCTGGAACAGCTTGGCGCGGGTGTACTTCGAGATCGGCTCGTCGCCCCACTTGCCGCTGGCTTCGAATTCACCGTAGGCCACGAAGCCGCGGGCGTGGACCACGCGCTCCGGAATCCGTTCACGGTCGAAGTGGCTGATCTTCTCCAGGAACTGGTAGTTCTCCAGCGTGGCCGGACCGCGGGAGCCGACGGTGCGGGTGTTCTGGTTGTCGTAGACCGGGTGGCCCTGCCGCGTGGTCAGGTGGTTCGCGGGTTCGCTCTGCCCGGCGTTGGAGGGATTGGGGTTCTGCTCTGCGTCTGTCATCACGTTCTCTCTAAGTAGAGTTTTGAGCTGATCAGGGTAAACAACTGCCCATCTACACTCTTATTGGCGGTTCCCGGGACCGTCAAGTTGGCTGGAAAGGCCGGGCTGGCGCGGCAGGGGGCAACGCTGCACACTGGGAGCATGAGAAACGATGACCTCCCTCCCGTCGTGGAACTCACCGCCGAAGAGTCGTGGAATTACCTCGAGCACACGGCCCACGGACGGCTTGCGGTCAGTGTGCAGAACCGCCCGCACATCTATCCGTTGAATTACGTTGCACGGGACGGCCGCATCGTGTTCCGCACCTCGCCCGGCACCAAGCTCGCCGAACTGGCCGTGAACTCGAACGTCGCCTTCGAAGCGGACGGCATCACCAGCGACCAGGCCTGGTCCGTGGTCGTCACCGGTACCTCCCGGCTGCTGGAGCGCTCCGCAGAAATCGAGGCAGCCGACGCGCTGCCGCTGGAGCCGTGGGTTCGCACATTGAAGTACCAGTACGTGGAGATCCGGCCGGAGCGGATCACCGGGCGGTTCTTCAACCTCGGCCGGGAGCCTGCGCGCTACGACATCTGAGGCGGATAATCCGGCGCACCCGCCATCTGCCGGGGCTCCGGGATCCGGACGCCGGCCCGGTCCAGGCGCCTGCGTGCCTCCTGGGGGCCCACCTGTTCCCCCACGGTCGGCGCCTCGTCGAGCGGCACCACCGAGTGCACCACGGTGTGGTCGTACACGTGCACCATGTTGAAGCCCTGCGCCGCGTCCTGCCCCCGGGTTCCCGGCGTCGCCAGGTCCTGGGTGTAGCAGGTGGCGGAGGCCACTGAGACGGGTATTCCGGCGAAGGTCGCGAACGTCGAATAATGCAGATGGCCGGCAATGATGGCCCGGACATCGGAGCCTTCCAGCGCCTCGGCCAGCCGCTCCTGGTCCCGCAGCTCCACCAGGACGCTGAGGTCCTGGACGCTGGGCACCGGCGGATGGTGCAGCGCCAGGATGGTGCCGTGGGGTGCCGGGACGGCGAGCTCGCTGCGCAGCCACCGCAGCTGCCCGGGGTCCAGCTCGCCGTGGTGGTATCCCGGCACGCTGGAGTCCAGCGTGATGATCCGCAGCCCGTTGACGTCGTAGCTGCGGTCCACCGGTCGCAGGTCCGGCGCCTCCCCGAGCAGCTCAGCCTTGAAGCCGGCACGGTCATCATGGTTTCCCACCGCGAAGATCAGCTGGGCGCCCATCTCCCGGGCCGCCGGCACCACCAGCTCCCGCAGGGCGGCGTAGGCGTCCCGCTCTCCGCGGTCGGCGAGGTCCCCCGTCAGGACCAGGGCGTCGGGGCGCATCTCCGAGTTCCGCAGCCGCTCGAACAGGCGGTGCAGCCGGGCGCGGCTGTCGACGTCGCCGTACAGCAGCCGGTTCTCACCCACCAGATGGGTGTCACTGAGATGGAGGATGAAATGTCGCGGCCGGGGGTGCTCGGCCGGGAGGAATTCCATGGGATTTCCTATTCGTCTCGACAGCTGCGGGCTACCTTCCTCCATGTAAGCAGAAACACATCCGGAAGGCGAAGCAGCGCCGCGGAGCGTGTTCCGCCTGAGGCCTCGTCTGGCGTTTCCGGGCAAAACAGCATTAGGCTCAGGGAAAGAAGCACCCTTACTTTCGAAGGAAGGACTTTCCATGAAGCTCAGCCAGATCCCGCTGCGCCTGACCACCGGCGCCTTCATCCTCAACTCGGGCCTGAACAAGCGCAACCTCGACGCCGACAGCGCCGCGGGGCTGCAGGCGATGGCCGCCAACGCTTTCCCGCAGGTCGCCGAGATGGAGCCGGAGAAGTTCGGCAAGCTGCTCTCCGCCGCCGAAATCGGCGTCGGCGCGACCCTGCTGGCGCCGTTCATCCCCGCACGGGTGGCGGGACTGGCCCTGGGCGCCTTCTCCGGCGGCATGATTGCCATGTACCTGAAGACTCCGGGCATGACCGAGGAGGACGGCATCCGCCCCACCCAGCAGGGCACCGGCCTGGCCAAGGACGTCTGGATGGCTGGCATCGCCGCCTCGCTGCTGATGGCGAAGAAGGCACGGACGAAGGTCAAGGTCGTCAAGGTTCCTGCGCCGGCCAAGGCCGGCGCGGCCGCCGCCGCCGTCAAGGGAGCCGGCAAGGCGACTCAGAAGGCCGCAGGCAAGGCAGCCGGTACGGCAGCGAAGGCCGCCAAGTCGGTCAAGTCCTGATCAACCACAGCTGAGACCGGCGCGGCGGCCGGCGTCGTTCCCCGCGGGCGACGCCGGCCGCTGCGTATCCGTGCGGTCTTGGTATCCCTACCGGCCGGCCGGGTTGTGGCCCGGCCGGCAGCGGCTCAGACCAGTACCCAGACCGATTCGTCGGCACCGAGCTCCTGCGGTTCGCCGCCGGTGCTGGACAGCAGCACGCGGCCGGCGGGCACCGGCACCGGAGTCGGGCCGAAGTTGAGCAGGCACTGCAGCGGACCGCGGCGGAAGGCCAGCACGTCCGGCCCGGCGTCGATCCATTCGATGTCGTCGCCGGGTGCCAGCGCCAGCAGCTGCCGGCGGGCCCGGACGGCGCGGCGGTACAGCGCCAGGAACGAGCCCTCGTCGCCTTCCTGTTCCGAAGCGGCATACCGGCCCCAACCCTGCGGCTGGGGCAGCCACGGCGTCCCCGCCCCGAACCCGAACCCCGGTTCGGCCGCATTCCAGGGCAGCGGCACCCGGCACCCGTCCCGCCCCTTTTCCCGGCCGCCGGTCCGCTCGTAAATCGGGTCGCGCAGGGCCGCCGCCGGAAGGTCCGGCACCTCGGGCAGCCCGAGCTCCTCCCCCTGGTACAGGTAGGCTGCACCGGGCAGGGCCAGCGTGAGCAGCACCGAGGCCCTGGCCCGCTTCTCTCCCAGGGCATCATCGGCCGGCGGTTCGGTTCCGTTGCCGGCCAGCCACTTGACCGGGTCGGTGCCGTTCGGCAGCCCGTAGCGGGTCCGGTGCCGCACGACGTCATGGTTGGACAGCACCCAGGACGTGGACGCCCCGACCGATGCGACGCCGGCGAGCGCCGAATCGATCACCCGCCGGAACTCGTCGGCCTGCCAGGGGCAGCGCAGGTAGAAGAAGTTGAAGGCCTGGTCCAGCTCGTCCTGCCGCACGTACAGCGGCAGCCGGTCCAGGCTCACGCCTGCTTCGGCGACCGCCAGCCGCGGCGGATCGTACTCATCGAGCACCTTGCGCCATTCGCGGTACACCTCGTGCACCTCGTCCCGGTCCCAGAAGGGGTGGTTGTCCCCCTCCGGCGGAGAGAGCAGCGGCGCGATGTCGGCGCCGTAGGTGTTGCGCAGCGGCAGGTCCAGGTCCTTCATCAGCCCGTGCGCGACGTCGATCCGGAACCCGTCCACGCCGAGGTCGGACCAGAAGCGCAGGGTCCGGTCGAAGTCCTCCCGGACCGCCGGGTTGCGCCAGTTAAAGTCCGGCTGCTCGCGGGAAAAGATGTGCATGTACCACTGCCCGTCAGCCACCCGGTCCCACGCCGGGCCGCCGAACTTGGACTGCCAGTCCGACGGCGGCAGCTCCCCGTTCTCACCCAGCCCGTCACGGAAGATGAACTTGTCCCGTTCCGGCGAGCCCGGCCCTGCGGCGAGCGCGGCCTGGAAATCCGGATGCGCGTCGGAGCAGTGGTTGGGCACAATGTCGACAATGATCCGGATCCGGCGGGCGTGCGCCTCGGCCAGCAGCGTCCGGAAGTCATCGAGGCTCCCGTACATGGGATCGACATCGCGGTAGTCGCTGACGTCGTACCCGCCGTCGGCCTGCGGCGAAGGGAAGAACGGGGTCAGCCAGAGCGCGTCCACGCCCAGCTCCTCCAGATAGTCCAGCTTCGACACGACGCCGGGCAGGTCCCCGGTCCCGTCGCCGTTCGAATCCGCGAAGCTGCGGACGTAGACCTGGTAGATGACGGCGTCGCGCCACCATGTGCTGTTCATTGTTGCTCCTAGCCTTTGACGGCGCCGGCGGTCATGCCTGAGACCACGGCCCTGCGGAATACCAGCACCAGGATGGCGACCGGAAGGATCGCCACCACCGATGCCGCGAAAATGGTCCCGTACGGAACTTCGAACTCGGCCCCGAACAGGGCGATGCCCACCGGCACCGTGCGGAAGCGGTCCTCGGCGTTGAAGGTCATCGCCATCAGGAACTCGGTGAAGCAGGCCGTGAAGGTGAAGATCCCGGCGGTGAACAGGCCCGGCCGGGCGGCGGGCAGGATGATCGAAAACACCGTGCGGGTGACCGAAGCGCCGTCCATCCGTGCGGACTCCTCCAGCTCGAACGGCAGGTCCTTGAGGTAGTTGCGCATGATCCACACCGCGAAGGGCAGGTTGAAGGCGATATAGGGCAGGATCAGCCCCTGGTAGCTGTTGAGCATGCCCAGCGAGCGCTCGAGGAGGTACAGCGGGGTGACCACGGCGATCGTCGGAAACACCGAGATGACCAGCAGGCCCACCAGCATGGGGCCCTTGCCGCGCACCGGCAGCCGGGCCAGGGCGTACCCGGCCAGCAGGGCCAGCAGCAGCACCACGGCCGTGGCCGTGAGCGCGATCAGGACGCTGTTGAACATGTACGTGCCGAAGGAGTACTGGCCGAACGCCTCACGGTAGTGTTCCAGGCTCGGCTCGCGGGGCAGCAGGGTGGGCGGCAGCGAGCCCAGCTCCGCGGAAGGCTTGAAGGAGCTGGCGAACAGCCAGTAGATGGGCGCGGCGGTCAGCAGGGCGATCACCGCGGCGCTGATGTTGATGGTGTTGATGTAGCGGCGCCAGCCCCTGCGGGTGCGGTTCCTCATGGCTTCTCCTCGTTGACCTGGGAGCGGAAGGCCCGCAGCGACAGCAGGCAGGCGATCAGGACCAGGGCGCCGGTGGTGACCGCCACCGCGGCCCCGGTGCCCAGGTTCAGGCTCTGGAACATGACTTTCCAGCCGAGCAGGGCCAGGGACTCCGTGGACGTCCCAGGGCCTCCGCCGGTCAGGACGAACGGCAGGTCGAAGACGCCGAAGGCCTGCAGCACCCGGAACAGGACGGCGATCGCCAGCGTCGCGGACAGCTGCGGCAGGGTGACCTGCCAGAAGGTCTGCCAGGCGTTCGCACCGTCGAGCTCGGCGGCCTCATAGATGTCGCCCGGGATGGCCACCAGCCCGGCGAGCACGATGATCGCCACGAACGGCGTGGTCTTCCAGATGTCCGCGACCATCATTGCGGTGATGGCCGACGCCGGTTCGCCGAGGATCACCGGGTCGCCGCCGAAGAGGTCGAAAACCCACGAGACGGCTCCATAAGCGGAGTTGTACAGGTAGGACCACAGCTGCGCGGAGATCACCGTGATCATGGCCCAGGGGATCAGCAGCAGGGCCATCATCCAGCCCCGCCAGCTGGTCAGCCGCTCCAGGACCAGCGCCACGAGGGTGCCCAGGATCAGTTCGATGACCACGGTGACCACGGTGTAGAAGATGGTGAACAAGGCTGCGTAGGCCCAGCGGCCGCTGCTGAACAGCGCCGCGTAGTTGTCGGTGGTGAACCCGGTGAGCGCGAAACCGGTGTAGCCCAGTTCCACCTTCGAGAAGCTCATCGCAATGGAGAAGGCAATCGGGAACAGGGTCACCAGACCCACAACGGCCAGCGTAGGGCTGAGGTAGATCCATCCGGTGCGGGCGGCCGAGCTGGAGAGCCTGCTGCGGCGCGGCGGTGCGGACGCCGGCCCGCGGGCCGGCTCCGGGCGGGCGGGGGCGGAGACGGCCATCAGAGGCTCCTTCCATCCAGCGCGGATCGGATGCCCCGCGTCACGGCCGCCAGCCCGTCGGCGGCGGGAGTGCTCCCGGCCAGGACGCCGTTGACGTTGCCGTAGACCGACTGGGAGATCTGGGCGTAGTAGGGCGAGGCGGTGGGCCGGGGCACCAGGTCGTTGTCCACGCTGGCCGCGATCACCGGCGACAGCTCCTGCACCTCGGGCGAGGTCCGCACCGCGTCCAGGGCGGGAACCACCGTGGACCGCTCGGCGAGCTGCTGCTGGGTCTCCGCGCTCGTCAGCCAGGTCAGGAAGGCCAGCGACGCGCCCAGCTGCTCGGTGTGGGGGTTGATGTACACGTTCCAGCCGCCCACCGTGGAGGCGCGGACGTCTTTGTCTCCGAAGGCCGGCATGGCCGTGACGCCCACGTTGCCGGCGACGGCGGAGCTTTCGGGGTTTTCGGCGCTGGCGTAGGCGTAGGCCCAGTTGCGCAGGAATGCCGCGTCGCCGTTGGTGAAGGTCTGCAGCGCCTGGGGTTCCTGGTAGGTGGGCACGCCGCGGGAGCTGACCCCGTCCTCGATCAGCCCGCGCATGAAGTCCACGGCCTCGGCGGCCTCGGGGCTGTCGGTGCCCGGCCCGCTGAGGTCCTCGGCGACCAGCGAGCCGCCGGCGGCCGCCACGAATTCGTTGGTCACGGCGGTCAGCCCCTCGTACGAGGCACCGGGCCAGGCGATGCCGTCGCTCACCTCGCCGGCGTCCTGCAGCTGCCGGGCCTGCTCCGCCACCTGCTGCCAGGTGGTGGGTACCGGCAGGCCGTGCTTTTCCAGCAGGTCGGTGCGGTAGTAGAGGAACGCCTGGTCCAGGGTCAGCGGCATGCCGTAGACCTGTCCCTCATAGCTGGCGCCCGCCACGATCGCCTCGTCAAACCCTTCAAACCAGTCCTCGGGCAGGTAGCTGTCGATCGGCAGCGCCAGCCCGGCGTCGGCCAGCTGGGCCGCCCAGGAGATGTCTCCGTTGTAGACATCCGGGGTGGCGGCGCCGCCCATGATCTGGGTGGCCAGGCTGGCCCGGTTCGTGTCCGTGTTGGTCGGAGCGCTGATGACTTCGACGTCGATGTTCGGGTGCTCCGCCTCGAACTGCTCGACGAGCCAGACGCGGGCGTCGTCGGCGCGGTTGCCGAACGGGGAGGCCTGCCAGGTGATGGTGACCGGGGAGGTCGGTTCGGACGTGCTCTGCCCGGCGACCGGGTCTTCGTTACCCGGGGGCGAACAGCCGGCGGTGCCCAGCAGGAGTCCCGCCGTCCCCAACACCGCCGCTGTCCGCAGGCTTCGCTTGTGCGCCATAGCCGTCGTGCTCCCTTCGCAAACGCTTGCGTAGTTCACGGATAATGATTGGGAGCGCCAGGCCGTGATTTGGCACACCCTTGATGCCGCACAGCAAAAACTAGCACGCCATCAGCACCCTGCAGCGGCGAAAACAGTACGCAAGCGTTTGCGAATCCGTCTAGCATTGTCTTGTGCCTCTCCCCCATCCCCCGCACTCGGGCCGGCAACACCGTCCGGTGACCATGGCCGACGTCGCCCGGGCCGCCCAGGTGGCCCTGTCCACCGTGTCCCGGGCACTGGGCGGAAAGCCGGGCGTCTCGGACGAGCAGCGCGAACGCATCCTGGCCGTGGCCCGCGAGCTGGACTACGCGGTCTCCCCGGCCGCCTCGGGGCTGGCCTCCGGCCGGACCGGGGCGGTAGGCGTGCTGGTGCCGCACATTGACCGCTGGTTCCACTCCACCGTGCTGGCGGGCCTTGAGGACGGGCTGCGGGAGACGGGAATGGACCTGCTGCTCTACCGCGCGGAAAGCGCCGGGGAACGGTCGGCCTTCTTTTCCGCCCTGCCTTTCCGCCGCCGGGTGGATGCCCTGGCCGTCGTCGCGATCTCGCTCTCCGAAGCCGAAACCGCGGCCCTGGCCGGCCACGGCATTCCCGTGATCGGCATCAGCTGCCGCCTGCCCGGGCAGCGCTTCGTGGGGATCGACGACGCCGCCGGCGCCGCGGCCGCCGTCCGGCACCTGACCAACCTGGGGCACCGCCGGATCGCCGTCATCCGCACCACCACCGTGACCGGCAGCTACGGAGCGGCCTCAGTTGAGCGCTACCGGGGCTACCGGCAGGCCATGGCCGAACGCGGTCTGGAGGTGCCGGACGCGTACGTGGCGTCCGCGCCCTGGGGCGTGGAAGGCGGAGCCGAGGCAATGGCGCAGCTGCTTGCCTCCTCCCGTCCCCCGACCGCCGTGTTCTGCGAGTCCGATGAGGTTGCCATCGGTGCGCTGCGCACGCTTCGGCGCTCCAACCTGGTACCCGGCCGGGACCTCTCCGTGATGGGTTTCGACGACCACCTGATGGCGGACCTGCTGGATCTTTCCACCGTGGCCCAGCCGGTCCAGGACCAGGGGCGCATCGGGGCGGACATGCTGCTCGCGGCCCTGGGCCGGGGTGAAGCGGACCGGCCCGAGGTCGTGCTGCCCACCCGGCTGCTGGTGCGCGGCACCACCGCCTCGCCCCAAGGCAGGTAGGCCGGGATCCGAAACGCGGCTGTACATCAGCTGCAACACGGCTGAAACATGCCGCTGACAAAATTCAGGCCATGTTCCTCACCCCGTCGGATACCGACAAGCTGCTGCTCAGCGTGGCCGGCATGGTGGCCCGGGACCGCCGCGGCCGCGGCGTCAAGCTGAACTATCCCGAAGCCGTCGCCCTGCTGTCCTGCTGGGTCATCGAACGCGCCCGCGAGGGGGCGCTCGTCACGGATCTGATGAGCGAGGGCCGCAAGGTGCTGGCCCGGGAGGACGTCATGGAAGGCGTGCCCGAGATGATTCCCGACCTGCAGATCGAAGCCACCTTCCCGGACGGCCGGAAGCTCGTCACCATCACGGATCCGATCTCATGAGCACCCCGATGGTCCCCGGCGAAATCCGCACCGGCACCGGCCCGCTGGAGCTCAACGCCGGCCGCGAGACCCGCACCCTCGTCGTCACCAACGACGGCGACCGGCCGGTGCAGATCGGCTCCCACTTCCACTTCGCCGACGTCAACGCCGCCCTGAGCTTCGACCGTGAGGCCGCCGTCGGCTTCCGGCTGGGCGTCCCGGCGGGCACCGCCGTCCGGTTCGAGCCCGGCGCCTCGCGCGAGGTCCTGCTCGTGCGCCTGGCCGGCACGGGCACGGTTCCGGGCCTGCGGCTGCCCGCCGGCCCGGCGGCCGCATCTTCCACTGACCCGTCAGGAGCCTGAGCCATGCAGATCAGCCGGCACGAATACGCCCACCTCTACGGCCCCACGGTAGGTGACAGCGTCCGCCTGGCCGACACGGACCTGTGGATCAGCCCGGAGAAGGACTACACCTTCGGCGGCGACGAATCGGTCTTCGGCGGCGGCAAGAACATCCGCGAGTCCATGGCCCAGTCCACCCGCACCTCCGACCAGGGTGCCCCGGACCTGGTCATCACCAACGTGCTCATCGTGGACCACTGGGGCATCGTCCGGGCCGACGTCGGCGTCCGCAACGGCAGGATCGCCGGGATCGGCAAGGCCGGCAACCCGGACATCATGGACGGCGTGGATCCGGCCCTGGTGATCGGCCCGGGCACGGAGATCATCGCCGGCGAGGGGCGGATCCTGACCGCCGGCGGCATCGATACGCACGTCCATCTGCTCGGCCCCGAGGCCCTGCGCGAGGCCCTGGCCGCCGGCATCACCACGGTCGGCGGCGGCGGCACCGGCCCGGCGGAGGGCTCCAAGGCCACCACCGTCACCCCCGGGCGCTGGAACCTGGAGACCATGCATCGGGCGCTGGACGGGCTGCCGCTGAATTTCCTGCTTTACGGCAAGGGCAACACGGTCAGCGCCGCGGCGCTGGAGGAACAGGCGCTGGCCGGCGCCGCCGGCTACAAGGTGCACGAGGACTGGGGCTCGACGCCGGCCGCGATCGACGCCGCGCTCACGGCGGCGGACCGGTGGGGCGTCCAGGTGGCCCTGCACGCCGACTCGCTCAACGAGGCCGGCTACGTGCAGGACACCCTCGCGGCGATCGGCGGGCGCGGCATCCACATCTTCCACGCCGAGGGTGCCGGCGGCGGACACGCCCCGGACATCATCACGGTGGCCGCGGCGTCGAACGTCCTGCCGGCCTCCACCAACCCCACGCTGCCGTTCACGATCAACACCGTGGCCGAGCACCTGGACATGCTGATGGTCTGCCATCACCTGAACCCGCGCATCCCCGAGGACCTGGCCTTCGCCGAGTCCCGGATCCGGGCGAACACCATGATGGCCGAGGACGTCCTGCAGGATCTGGGCGCCATGTCCATCACCTCCTCCGACGCGCAGGCCATGGGCCGGATCGGGGAAACCATCACCCGCACCTGGCAGATGGCGCACGTCATGAAGGACTACATGGGGCCGGCGGAATCCGCGCTCCCGGCGGACAACGAGCGGGTGCGCCGGTACATCGCCAAGTACACGATCTGCCCCGCGGTGGCGCACGGCATCGACCATGAGGTGGGCTCCGTGGAAGTCGGCAAGATGGCCGACCTGGTGCTCTGGAATCCGGCGTTCTTCGGCATCCGCCCGCATGTGGTGATCAAGGGCGGAGCCATCGTGGCCGGGCAGATGGGCGATCCCAACGCGTCCCTGCCCACCCCGCAGCCGGTCTGGATGCGCGAATCGCTGGCCGCGGCGCCGTCGTCGGCTCCGCATCTGTCCACCACCTTCGTCGCGCCGGCCGCGCTGGAGGACGGGCTGGCGGACCGTCTGGGCCTCACCCGGCGGCTCACGGCCATCCGGTCCACGCGCGGGATCACCAAGGCCTCGCTGCCGAACAACACCGCCCTGCCGGACATCCGGGTGAACCCGGAGACGTTCATGGTCAGCATCGACGGGCAGGTCATCGAGCCCCGGCCGGCCACTGAGCTGCCGCTGACCCAGCGCTACACGCTGTTCTAGCCATGGGTCCCACCACGCATCCCGATCCGGCGGGACACCTCGCCGGGTTCCTGCTCGCCGACTCACGGCTGCCCTCCGGCGCCTACTCGCATTCCGCGGGCCTGGAACCGGCCGTGCTGGCCGGCCTCGGCGTCGACGGCGTCTACCCGTATCTGCTTTCCCGGCTGAACACGGTGGTGCGGACGGAGACGGCGGCCGCCGTCCTGGCGCACCGGATCGCCTCCGGGCACTCCGGCTGCTCCTACCCGGAGCTGGAGCGGGCGCTGGATGCGCGCACGCCCTCCCCCGCCCAGCGGGACGCGTCCCGGCGGCTGGGCCGCGGCATGCTGCGCCTTGCCGGCACCGTGCGGCCGGACCACCCGGCGGTGATGGCGCTGCGCGCCGAGGTCCCGCGCCCGACCCGCCCGGTGGCGCTGGGCGTCACGGCCGCCGCGCTGGGCATGGGCGCCGAGCCGCTGGCCCGGCTGTGCTGCTACGACGACGCGCAGTCGGTGGTGGCCGCCGCGCTGAAGCTCCTGCCGGTGGATCCGATGCGTGGCACCGGCTGGATCCTGGACGCCGCCGCCGAGATGGACGCCGTGACCCAGGCCGCCCTGCAGACCTGCACGCCGGAGGACATTCCGGCGCTCAGCGCTCCCTGGATGGAGCACTGGGCCGAAGACCACACCGAAAGAACAAGGAGGCTGTTCGTTGCCTGAGAACACCACACCCGCCCGTTCCCTGCGCCTCGGCGTCGCCGGCCCCGTGGGCACCGGCAAGAGCTCGCTGATCGCCACCATCTGCCGGGCCATGTCCGGGGAACTGCAGATCGGCGTTATCACCAACGACATCTACACCGACGAGGACGCCCGGTTCCTGCGCTCCGCCGGCGTCCTCCCGGCCGAACGCATCCGCGCCGTGGAGACCGGCGCCTGCCCGCACACCGCCATCCGGGACGACGTCACCGCCAATCTGCTGGCGGTGGAGGACCTGGAGGCGGACTTCTCCCCGCTGGACCTGGTCCTGGTGGAGTCCGGCGGCGACAACCTCACCGCGACCTTCTCCCCCGCCCTGGTGGACGCGCAGATCTTCGTGCTCGACGTCGCCGGCGGCGGCGACGTCGCGCGCAAGGGCGGGCCCGGCATCGCGCGGGCGGATCTGCTGGTGATCAACAAGATCGACCTCGCCGAGCACGTGGACGTCGATGTGGAGCAGATGGTCGCCGACGCGACGGCGGCCCGTGAGGGCGGTCCGGTCCTGGCGCTGTCCCGCAAGCGCGAGGCCACCGTCGCGGAGCTGGCCGACTGGGTGCGCGGCATGGTGCAGCGCCACCGGGCCGGCGCGCATGTTCCGCAGGATCCGGGGCCGATGGCCCCGCACTTCCATGCCGATGAGGACGGCGGCTACGTGCACAGCCATGACGGGGAGCCCGGTGCCCTCCACAGCCACTGACACCGGCCTCACGGCGGACTGCCTGACGGCGGCCGGCCCGGACCTGCGCACCCGCCCGGGTGCGGAGTCCGGTGGAGCCGGTGCCGGGCCGGGTGCGGAGCCCGGCCCGGCGCCGTCGTTCCGGCCCACCCGGATCACCGCCGAGTGCCGCGGCGGGCGGGCCAGGTTCACGGAGCTGGACCAGGGACACTACCTCGCGCCCCGGCCGGTCCGCGGCGCGTTTCCGGCCGCCCCCAACCACGTCAGGGTGGCGTTGATCGGCATCCACATGATGCTGCTGGGCGGCGACGATGTGCAGCTGCAGGTCCGGGTCGGCCCCGGGACCGTGCTCGAGGTGGTCGAGCCTGCCGGCATGGTGGCCTACGATGCCGACGGCGTCGCCTCCCGCTGGACCCTCGACGCCCAGCTTGGGGAGGGCGCAGCCCTGATTTGGCAAGGTGCGCCGTTCATCGCGGCGGACGGAGCGAACGTGCGCCGCAGTACCCGGATCTCCCTGGCTGCCGGGGCCCGGGCTCTGATCCGCGAGACCCTGGTGCTGGGCCGTTCGGGTGAGCAGGGCGGGGACCTGCGGAGCATCACCCGGCTGACCGGACCCGACGGCGACCTGCTGTATGAGGACCTGGACCTGACCGGGCCGCGGCGGCGCGCCGTCGGCGTGCTGGGCGGCACCAAGGTCCTGGCGGGCGCCACCGCGGCCGGGTGGCGCCCCGCTCCCCTCCCGGTGGGGCCGACGTCGGAACTCCCCGGCACGGAAGTCCCCGGCGGCGGGACGGCGCGGCGCTTCGACCTCGCCGGGGACGGCGCCGTCCTGCGGGCCCTGACCGATAACGCGCATCGTGCCGACCGGCAGCTGGACGCGGGCTGGAACGTCTGGAAGGACGAGCTGCTGGGCCGGTCCGGGCCGGCCTGACCCGGAACGGTGGAAGGGTCCGGCAAGGGAGCCCTTCGCAGTGAGCGTTCCCCGCTATCCTTGCCAACTCCCGGCGGGATGAGGCCCCTTCAACCCTTCCAAAAACAGCCCCGGCCCTGGCCACCGCCGACGTCGGCGGGCTAGCCATCCGCGGTCGCCGGACGGGTGAACCGCTGGCGGGGCAGCCAGGCTGCCTGCTCGGCGGTCCCGTCCAGCAGGGCCACCAGGACGTCCACGCCGACGGCGGCCGTCTTTCCCGCCCAGCGGCTGGTGGGAAAACAGCAGGCACGCAGCACGGTGCCGTGCGGCGAGGGCTCCAGGTCGAGCCGCACGGCGAGGGCAAACCCCTTGGTCCGCAGGGGCGGACGCAGCCAGAGCGTGCGCCCCCGCTCCGCGAGGATGCTGAAGCCGAGTTCCCTGGCTGCCCGGGACACCGCCGTCTGCGTGTTCTCCGGTCCCGTCGTTACCGGCAGTTCCGCGCGGGCCACCTGCCTACGGCCGGAGGCAGCGGCGTGCCGACCGGTTCTCTCCACCCGCCGTCGTCCGCGACGTGCGGCCCAGGCCACGCTTCCCCAGAGGTACGCCGTGGTGAGGCCCGCGATGCCCAGGAAGACAGCGTCCGGCGGAGCGGGTACGAGCCACACTGCAACGGCGGCCAGTGTCACGGTGATCAACGCGTTAGCGGCGATCAGCAGCCACAGCAGCCTGTCGTTGTCCGTATCAAGCCCCCGGTCGCGCACGTAATCAGCGGGAGTGCGAGCCAGCCTGATGTACCGTCGCTCGCTCTCCACGGCAGTTCCGACGGCGAGCCCCAGCCCGTGGGCCAGCACCGTGGCTGTAAGTCAGGGGTCTTTGTCTCCCCATCCCAGCTGTTGATAGGCCAGTCCCAGCAGGTACCCCGCGCCGCCCGCGACCGGCAGCAGCACCAGGCCAAGCAGCTGCAGCTTCCGGATCCGGGACATGGCGCGGAGGCTAATCCGGGCTCTACGCGGCCGCAAGCGAGACAGGTGGGAGGACGGCGGACGCCGGACGGCGGCGTGCGCCGTCCGGCGGGGCGTGGTTGGCTGGGTGCACCCAGCTTCCGCCGCGAAAGGACCCGCACGATGAGCACAGGCATCCACGGCTTCACCCGTTACGAGGAGTTCGCCGTGCCGGTCAACGGAATCACCGTCACCGGACGGATCAGCCGCCAGGATCGACCGGCGCCGGGCACGGGCTCCCCGGCCAAGCCGCCCCTGCTGCTGCTGCACGGGCACCCGGAAACCCACTTGATGTGGCACCGGATCGCCGACGACCTGGCAGAGCACTTCACCGTCGTCGCCCCGGACCTACGGGGCTACGGCGGCTCCTCGAAGCCGGAAGGCGCCGCCGACCATGCCACCTACAGCAAGCGGGAGATGGCCCGGGACGCGGTGGCCCTCATGGAACACTTCGGCGCCGAACGGGGGTTCGACAGCTTCGCGCTGTGTGCCCATGACCGGGGTGCCAGGGTGGGCCACCGCCTGCTGCTGGACCATCCCGGCGCGGTCACCCGGGCCATGTTCCTGGACATCGCCCCGACCCTGGACATGTACGCCGCCACCAACCGTGAATTCGCAGAAGCGTACTTCCACTGGTTCTTCCTCATTCAGCCGTCACCGCTGCCCGAGGCGTTGATCGAAGCCAACCCGCGGGCCTACATCGAGAACATCATCGGGTCCCGCTACGCCGGCCTGGGCCCGTTCCCTGCGCCGGTGCTGGACGCCTATGTCGCGGCACTCTCCTCCCCCGGCGCCGTGGCCGCCATGTGTGAGGACTACCGGGCCTCCGCCACCATCGACCTGGAGCACGACCGGGCGGACCGCGACGCCGGTACCGCTCCGGATGTCCCGCTGCGCGTGCTGTGGGGCCGGCACGGCGTCATCGAAGCGCTCTTTGATCCACTGGCCCTGTGGGGCAGGGCAGTGCCCGGCGCCACCGGCAGGGCGGTGGACGCCGGGCACTATCTGCCTGAGGAGGCCCCGGAGGAGGTGCTTGCCGAGATCCTGGAATTCTTCCCGGCCCGGTAAGCTCCTCGCCCGTCAAGGCGTGCTTCCGGACGTCAGTAGACGATGCCGAAGACCCACACGGCCAGAGTGAAGGTCACCAGGGTGGTCAGCACCAGGGCGATGAGGTTCAGCCAGACGCCGGCCTTCACCATGTCCACGATCTGCACGTGCCCGGAGGAGAAGGCGATGGCGTTCGGCGGGGTCGCCACCGGCAGCATGAAGGCGCAGGTCGCCGCGATGGCCACCGGAATCACCAGGAGCAGCGGATCGACGCCCAGGCCCAGGGCCACGCCGCCGATCAGCGGCAGGAAGGTGGCCGCCGTCGCGGTGTTGCTGGTCAGCTCCGTCAGGAACAGCACCAGGGCTGCAATCAGCAGGACGATGAGGATCAGCGGCAGCGGTTCCAGCCCGGAGACCTTGGTGCCGATCCATTCGCTGAGCCCGCTCGCCGTGAACCGGGAGGAGAGGGCCAGGCCGCCGCCGAAGAGGATGAGAATGTCCCACGGAAGCTCCTTCGCGCTGGACCAGTCCAGCAGCGGGGTGCCCTTGCGGATGTTGGCGGGGATCACGAACAGCAGCACCGCCACGCCCATGGCGATGACGGCGTCGGCAATCAGCGAGTCCGGCCAGAGCAGCGGGACCGTGATCCAGGAGGCGGCGGCCAGCACAAAGATGGCCAGGACCTGGCGCTCCCCCACGGACATCCGGCCGAGCTTGCGGTATTCGCTCTGGATCATCTCCCTGCCGCCGGGGATCTCGGTGATTTCAGGCTTGAAGATGACGAAGGTCAGCAGGTACCAGGCCAACGCCATGAAGATGACCGCGAGCGGCACCCCGACCAGCATCCACTGGCCAAAACCGATGTTCACATCGTGGGCATCCGCCATGTAGCCGACCATGAGGGCGTTGGGCGGGGTGCCGATGATGGTGCCGAGGGAACCGATGGACGCGGCGTAGGCGATCCCGAGCATCAGCGCGATGCTGAAGTTCCGCGGCGCCTTCTTCTCCTCGTTGAGGTTGGCGACCAGGGTCAGCACGGACAGGCCGATCGGCAGCATCATGACCGCCGTGGCAGTGTTGGAGACCCACATGCTGAGGAACCCGGTGGCGACCATGAAGCCGGCGATCAGCTGCCGCGGCTTGGTGCCGACCAGCAGCACGGTGGCCAGCGCTATGCGCCGGTGCAGGTTCCAGCGCTGAAGTGCCAGGGCCAGGAAGAACCCGCCCATGAACAGGAAGATGATGGGGTCGGCGTAGGGGGCGGCCGTCTCCTTGATGGGCGAGACCCCGAGCGCCGGAAACAGCACCAGCGGCAGCAGCGCCGTCGCCGCGAGCGGAATCGCCTCGGTCATCCACCAGACGGCCATCAGCACGGCGACGGCGGCGGTGGCCCGGGCGGGCTGGGCCAGGTCCTGGGGCAGGACCAGGTAGATCACCGCGCCCAGCACGACGCCGAGCACCAGCCCCGTGCGTTTGCGCAGCAGGACGCGGCGGTCTTCGGCGGGGGCCAGCATCCCCGGCGCGGTTTCGTTGTGGGTCTCGGTTGCAGGGCTTGCCACGTTGCAGTCCTCCAGTCGGGTTCACGGGGGGTCCGTCCATCCAACCGCAGGTCTTCCCTCAGCGCAAAGAAGCCCGTGCCCGCCGTCCTGCTCGGAACGGCGGGCACGGGCCCGGTGTGCAGCCGCGGCCTACGGGATCAGTACCAGCCTGATCGGGTTGCCTTCCTTGCGGTCCAGGGCCATGACGGCTTTCTCGGCGTCGGCCAGGGGCAGGCGGCCGCTGACCGAGCGGGCGAAGTCCAGCCGGCCGAGCCGGGTCAGGTCGACCAGCTGCGGCACGTGCTGGGCTTCCGATCCGTAATGGCCCAGGATCTGCCGGCGGGCGTAGGAGAAGCCGGTGCTGTCCGCGATGGTGATGGGGGTGCCGCTCAGCCCCACCAGGACCAGCCGGCCCTTGAGCCCGAGGCTGGCCAGCGCCTGCGCGCGCACGGCATCCACCCCGGCAAAGTCCAGTGCGACGTCGAGCCCCCGGCCCCCGGTGGCGGTTTTCAGCGCTGTCGCAAAACCCGGGTCGAGCGGGTCCAGCGCGACGTCGGCACCGAAGTCGAGCGCACGCTGCCGGGCTTCGGGAAGCGGATCGACGGCGATGATCGGTGCGGCGCCGACCAGCCGGAGCAGCTGGACGCCGTGCGCTCCCAGCCCGCCGATGCCCCAGACGCCCACGGCTTCGCCGGCGCGCACATCGGCGGTTCCGGCGATGGCGCCCCAGGGCGTGGACACGGCGTCGGGAATGATGGCGGCCTGGTCAAAGGGAATCCCGTCCCCCAGCGGCACCAGCACTCCGGCCGGCACGCAGACATACTCGGCCCAGCCGCCGTCGTAGTCCACGCCCATGGTCAACGTGGCGCCGTTGTGTTCGTATCCGGCCTGGATCACCACCCGGTCGCCGGGGCTTACCCGGTGCCGGGTCCCCGGGCCGGGCAGGTCCACCGTGCCTGCGACCTCATGCCCGAGGGTGACTTCGCTGCCCTTGAGGAACTGCGGCTTCAGCAGCCCTTGGATCAGGTGCACATCGGAGAGGCACACTCCGGCAGCCTCCACCTTCACCCGCACGAACCCCGGCCCGGGTTCGGGAACCGGCACCTCCACCATTGCGAACGTCCCGCTTTCGACGTTCAGCCGCCCTGCCATCATGGTTGCTGCAGACACGCAATCTCCCCTTCTCCAGACGATCCGGACTTTGTAAGCCCGAGGCTACTCCCTTAAACGTCTGGCCAAGCGGACCATCACAACGCCTCACCTCCCACCCGGGGCCCGTCTCAGCAAACGGCCCGAGCATAAGTGAAAGCCCCGGGAGGGCTCGGAGGAAGGCGGCTTTAATATTCTTTGCGAGCCCTGCGAGCAAAGAATATCGTTGCCGCCGTTCCGAGCCCTCCCGCGGCGTCCCCGCCGCTAAGTGCGGGCCCGGCAGACCTACCCCTCCAAAATCACCTTCAGCGCCTTGGTCTCCGCCGCGTTTCCGAAGGTCTCATAGGCTTGCATGATGTCCTGCAGGGGGAAGCGGTGGCTGATGAACGGGTCCGCGTTCAGCTTCCCCTCCGCCACCAGCCGCAGCAGTGTGGCGAGGGTGTTGGTGTTCACCAGCCCGGTGCTGATGTTGATGTTCTGGATCCAGAGGTCCTGCATGTCGAGCGACACCGGAGAGCCGTGGACGCCGACGTTGGCCACGTTGCCGCCGGGGCGGACAATCTGCGTGCACATCTGCAGCGTCTGCGGGATGCCCACCGCCTCCACGGCGACGTCGACGCCCCATCCGTCGGTTTCGGCCAGGACCTGCTCGCGCCAGTTGGGACCGCCGGAGTTGACCCCGTGGGTGGCCCCGAATTTGCGGGCCTGCTCGATGCGGTTGTCATCCAGGTCCACGGCGATGACCTTGCTGGCGCCGTAGAGGCCTGCGGTGAGCATGACGGAGAGCCCGACCGGCCCGGCGCCTACCACGGCGACAACGTCGCCCGGCTTGACCTTCCCGTATTCGACGCCAATTTCGAAACCGGTGGGCAGGATGTCGCTGAGCAGGACCCCGTGCTCGCCTTTGACGTTCTCCGGCAGCGAATACATGGAGGTATCGGCGTAGGGAACGCGGACGTATTCGGCCTGGGTGCCGTCGATCAGGTGGCCGAAGATCCAGCCGATGCCGACCTGGCCTTCCTCGCCGAGGCAGTGCGAGTACAGGCCGTCCCGGCAGAAGGTGCACTGGGCGTCCGCGCACACGCAGGAGAGGATGACCTTGTCGCCGACCTTGAAGTTGGTGACAGAGTCGCCGAGCTCGGTGATGGTGCCCACGCCCTCATGTCCCAAAATGCGGCCGGGGGTCACCGCGGGCACGTCCCCTTTGAGGATGTGCAGGTCGGTGCCGCAGATGGTGGTGGTGTCGATGCGGACGATCGCGTCCCGCGGGTGCTGGAGGGTGGGATCCGGGACGTCCTTCCAGGACTTCTGGCCGGGACCTTCGTAAACGAGCGCTTTCATGGGAGTCCTTGTCTCGTTGCGGAATCCGACTCCGCCGGGGCTCCACCCGCGGCGCCGTCCGGGCGCCGGGATGGCGACGGCTGCCCGCCGGATGCGGGGCGACGTCGGCCTCATCCCAGCGTAGGGCGGGGCCGAGGGGACCGGAAGGGAAACCGCGGGCACTGCCAGCCCCGGGGCGGTTATCGTCCGTCGAGGTAGTACCAGCGTCCGTCGAGGCGGAGAAACCGGCTGTTTTCCTCCTGCACGCCCCGGCCCTCGGGAGCCCGCCAATAAGCCTTGAAGTGCACTGTTCCCTCCGTGTCCAGGGGCCCGCCGGCCGCAGTCCGAACAATGTCCAGCCGGCGCCACTCAAGGTCCGGATCCAGGTCCAGATCCCGGGGACGCGTGTCCGGGTGCCAGGTCTGCAGGAGGTAGGCGCTGTCGCCGAGGGCGAAGGCGCTGTACCGGGACCGCATCAGCGCCTCGGCCGTGGGAGCGGGTGCGCCGGCATGGAACCGGCCGCAGCAGGAGGGATAGTCCTCTCCGCTCAGGCAGGGGCAGCGGCGTGCATCCGTATGCGGTTCAGGGGGCAGGGCGGCATGGGTCACCCTTCCAGTATCCCCCGCGGGTCAGCGGCGCTGCCCGCGGCTCAGGGCGAGGCCGGCGGCCGGTCCAGGGAGCTGCCGGTCCAGCCGCTGCTGCCGGGCACCGGCTCTGCGTCCGCCGCCTGGCCGATCCGTCCGGAGGCCAGGATGACGGCCATGGTCAGCACCGTAACGGCCAGCAGGGCCAGCAGGGTGCGCCCGGCGGTGCGCCGTCCGGCAGGCACGGGCAGCGCCGCCGATGCGATGGACAGCCGGCCCGCCGGAAGCATGGCCCTGAAGGCAGCCGGGCCGGATCCCCGGCCGATGGCCCGGCCGGCGCCCGGCGCCCCGGCGGCCCCGGGAAGGCGGCCGATCGATGGAGGGGTGGGCGGCGGCGGGACGGCACGGCTGATCCCCTGCCTGATCCCGTCGGCTGTGGTCAGGGTGGGCAGCGGTACCAGCCCGGCGGCATCCACAGCCGCCTTACCGGCAGGCTCTTCCGCAGCCCGGCCAGCCCCGGGCGGCTCAGCGTTCGACGACGGGCCGGGCAGCGTTGTTGCCCGGGAGTCCGGGGGCTTGGCTTCCCCCCAGCGAAAGCCCAGCAGTTCGGCGGCCACCGCCCCTGCCTCAGGCCGCCGGGCAGGATCGCGGTCGGTCATGCTCGGGAGCAGGCGCCGCCAGGGCTCCGCCAGGCCCTCCGGAACGGCCGGATCCCGGCTGAGCCGGGCGACGGCGGATTCCACCGCACTGCCGCTGAACTCGACCCGACCGGTGAGGCACTCCAGCAGGACCAGCCCAAGGGAATACACGTCGCTGGCCGTCGTGGCGGAGGAGCCGGAGGCCTGTTCGGGGCTGAGGTAGTTCGCTGTGCCCAGGGTCGCTCCGGTGGCGGTCAGCCGGGCGCCGTCGATCATGCGGGCGATGCCGAAGTCAGTGAGCTGGGCACGCGGCGGCATGCCGGGGATCGTGGCGGGCAGCAGGATGTTCGCCGGCTTCACATCGCGGTGGATAACGCCGCGGGCATGAATGTACGCCAGGGCACCGGCGAGTTCCGCCCCCACGTGCGCGGCTTCGAAGGCCGTCATCGGCGGGCCCTCCCGCAGGCGCTTGCGCAGGTCCGGCCCGTCCACGAGCTCCATGACGAGGAAGGCCCGGGGTTCTCCGGCAGCCCCGTCATCACGGCCGGCGTCGTCCTTGCCTGCGTCGAACAGCGTCACCAGGCCGGGGTGGGAAAGCGAAGCCAGGAGCCGCATCTCCGTTTCCTGCCTGCCGACGTCGTCCGGATCGACGGCGCTTGCCCGGAACAGCTTGACCGCCACATGGCGTCCGAGGACTTCGTCCTGCCCCCGGAAGACGGTGGCCATGCCCCCGTGGCCAATGGGTTCGACGAGCCGGTAACGGCCTGCGATAAGCCTTGTCAGGCCATCTGCTGAGCTTGATTCCATAGCTGCAACCCTCTCTCGGCCCTTAAAGCGTAGCCGAGCAATTGAGCAGCGTAGATGGGCCGGAACCTCTTTTTTTTGCCCTGTTCCGCCCCCTCGTGCCGGGCCGTGTTCTGGGGTAAACTGCCCGGCCGCCGAACCCGGAAAGCCCCCTTCCACCGGCGGTGGAAGGGGGCTTTCCGGACAGCGTTCGAGAGCTACGAAACGGCGTCGAGGATGGCATCCACCACCTGGTAGACGCCCAGCACCACGAAGAGCGCGGCGGTCAAGCCCAGCGCGATGTTGGTGTGCAGCCGGTTGGCCCATTCCTTGGGAATCCGGCGGCCGTTGAGCAGGCCGATCAGGGTGACCGCCAGGAAGGGCATGAACAGCGAGCCGAGCACGCCGTAGATGAGGATCAGGGCGATCGGCTTGCCGAGGATGAACAGCAGCATGGGCGGGAAGGTGAGCCAGATCAGGTAGAACTTGAAGTACCGGCCGCCGACGCGGGTATCGGGGTGCCCGGATTCCTTGCCCCGCATGTTGCCCCAGAAATCTGCGAACATCAGCGAAACGCCGTTCCACACACCGATGATGGAGGAGAACGACGCGGCCCAGAAGCCGATCAGGAACCCGGTGCCGATGACTTCGCCGTAGCGTTCGTTGAGGACCTTGGAGAGGTCCAGCAGGCCTGCGTCACCGGCGCTCAGGGCCACTCCCGCGCTGCGGACAACCTCTGCGCCGACGATGAGCATCGCGATGACGAAGATGCCGGTCATGATGTAGGCCGCCGAGTTGTCGATGCGCATGACGCGCATCCACTTCGGCGTGTGCCAGCCCTTTTCGCGCAGCCAGTAGCCGTAGGCTGCCAGGGTGATCGTGCCGCCCACACCGCCGGCCAGCGCGAGGGTGTAGAAGACAGCGCCGTCGCCCGAGGGAATCATGGGCACCAGGCCGGTGAGCATCTCCGGAATGTTGGGCGCGGCGATCACCGCGAGGCCCACGACGGTGACGAACATCAGCCCGACGAGGACGGCGGTGATCTTCTCGAAGGTCGCGTAACGGCCGAACCAGACCATCAGGAAGCCGCCGAGGCCCATGAGGATGGCCCAGGCCCAAAGGGGCATGACCGGGAAGAGTGCGTGCAGGGGCAGCGCCGCGGAAGACATCGCCGTCGCGCCGTAGACGAAGCCCCAGATCATGATGTAGGGGCCGAAGTACCAGGTGGTCCAGCGGCCCAGTGAACGCCAGCCTTCGAAGATGGTGCGCCCGGTGGCGAGGCTGTAGCGGCCGGCGCCCTCCACCAGGATGATTTTCAGGATCACGCCGAGCACCACGGCCCAGAGCAGGCCGTAGCCGAACCGGGATCCGGCGACCAGGGTGGCGACCATGTCCGCCGCGCCGACGCCTGTCGCGGCCACGACGAGGCCGGGGCCGATGATCTTCCATTTAGCGGGCCGGCCGCCGTCGTTGTCGACCCGCTCGGCGGCCGCGGAGGGTCCGCCGGGGTAATTGCTGTCCACAGACACTGCAGAGTTCCTAACTCAATAAGGGTGCGTCCGGCGTACTCCTTTCGGCAGTGTGGCTGCCGTCACCGGACCGTATGCATTCTCTCACATGCATACATCGTCGCCGGTCCGGGCACGGGAGACCCTGTGGCAGGATGTGCCTGCCGATATCGGAGTCGACGTGCGGGGCCAAAGAGGTAGCAATTTTTCCGTGGACGGTGCCGTGTACGTCAGGCTGCCGGCATGGTGCCGTGCAGGGACGTCGGTATCCACTGCATGAAGATCCGGGCCGTGGTCGGCCCGACCCCGTCGAAGGCCAGCAGCCGGTGTTCCAGGTCCCCGGCGGAACCGGAGCTGCGCAGCATCGACTTGACGCTGCCGTACCGGCTGGCGACGGCGGCCATGGTCCGATGCAGTTCATCGTCCTCGAGCCACCGATAGTGCCGATATCCGCCTTCGACCAGCAGGCCGCTCAGGTCTTCCCGGCTGATGCCGGCGAATGCCTCGGGACTGGTCAGGCCGTGGTCGATGAGCACGTGGTACGTCCGCGCGGCTGTCGCCTGTTCGATGCGGTTGCCGAACAGCAGGCTGGCCAGGAACCAGCGGTAAAGCGCCTCGGGATCTCCGCCGGCGGTGTCGATGCCCAGGTCCGCGGGTGTCATGCGCTTCTTGGCCGTTGTCATTCCTTCACGGTACGTTCGGCCGGCTGAGGGCGACAGGTGCAGCGCCTGCCGGGGCAGGGAAAAGGCGGGGCACCGGCCCTTCGGCCGCCGCCCCGCCTCTGACAGTCCCTGCTCAGATGGCCTGGATGTTTACCGCCTGGGGGCCCTTGGGGCCCTGTTCGGTGTCGAAGGAGACCTTCTGGTTCTCCTCGAGGGACCGGTATCCGGTGGCGTTGATAGCGGAGTAGTGGGCGAAGACGTCGGCGCTGCCGTCGTCCGGCTCGATGAACCCGAAGCCCTTTTCAGCGTTGAACCATTTCACGGTGCCTGTTGCCATGTTCTTTTCATCCTTCTGTGCGAGCCCTCCGACCTTCGGAAGGCTCCCAAGCTGCTGCGGTTCCGCCGGCCATCCATATGAAAAAGCGGCTGCACCCGCTGCCGGGTATCGCCGCTGGAACTGCTTACATGCCGCGCAACAACTTGTCCGTGAGTCTACCGACGGGCCCCGGAGCGCAACACCCCCGCGGACGGTTTGCGCCGGTTGTTCGCAGATTGTCCTTCATCCGTTCATTTCCCGGCCGCCTCGGCCACGCCGGGGACGGCCCGGTCAATGAGGCACCGGCAGGACCCGGGACGGGCCGGCCCTTAAAACACGAAGGGCAGGACGCGAATGCGTCCTGCCCAACGGGTAAGCGGATGCTTACAGACCGGAGATGTTCACGGCCTGCGGGCCCTTGGGGCCCTGCTCGGTGTCGAAGGAGACCTTCTGGTTCTCTTCGAGGGAGCGGTAGCCATTGGAGTTGATGGCGGAGTAGTGGGCGAAGACGTCGGCGCTGCCGTCGTCGGGCTCGATGAAGCCGAAGCCCTTTTCAGCGTTGAACCACTTCACGGTACCTGTAGCCATTTTGTTCTTCTTTCTGCTCGAAACCGGCCCCGACCTTCGGGGCAGTCTCAGTCGCGGTGTCTCTTTGCCGCTTCTACAGAAAAAACGGCTTGCCCGGATGGGTTCGCCGCTTTGTAATACAAAATGCGCAACACAACAACTGCGTTCCACTATACACATGCAGCCGGGTTTCACCTAATCAGCGGGGCCCTGCGCTGTCCGCAGCGGGAGGAACCGCCGCTTTTCACCCCCGCCTGACCAGGTCCGACGGGATCAAATGGGCCATCGGGATGTCAGCAATGAGCGCCGGGTCCAGCAGCACGCCCCGGCGCAGGACGCTGACATCTCCCGTGGGCTCGATGATCACCGCGGCCACCTCGGACAAGTCCCGAATGCCCGCCTCCCGCAGTTTGGACATCAGCTCGACCCGCTGGACTCCGGCACGGGGCAGGTTTTCGTGCAGGATTTCCGCTCCGGCCATCAGCAGGATGGGGCGCACGGAGAGCATCGGGCCCCAGCGGGTGCAGCGCAGCGCATTCTCCAGGCGCATCATGCCGAACATCGTTGCCAGGCCGATGATGCCGGCTGCCAGCGACGGGGTGTACCCGAGCACGACGCGGCCCAGCACGGATCCGAGCGCGATGACGATGGCCGTGTCGAAGGTGGACCATCGGCCCAGCGCCCGCTGGCCCAGCACCCGGATCATCAGGTAGCAGGCCGTGTAGATGCCGACGGCGCTGATCACCACGAGCAGTGCGGCCAGCGGGGTAATGCCAAGGTTTTGCCACATGCTGTTCCTCCTAGCCGGCACCGGCGGACCAGGGACGCGGGAGGGCGGCCGGAGCAGGGTTGGAAGCGACCGGGCCAGGCCCTGATCGTAACGACGGGCGGCAGGGCGGCGGAAGGCGGCGGCGGGAAGGGACAGCGGAGCGGTCAGGGAAAGACCGCGGCGCCGAGGTAGGGGGCCACACGTTCCCGCTGTGCGGCGGTGAGGCGCTGCAGGACGCCGCTGCCTGCCTGGACAAAGGCCAGGGTGGTTTCCGCGCGGGCACAGACCAGCTCCGTCACCGGATCCCGGAGCAGGTAGGCGATGGTGAGGCTGGCCGGTTTCAGCGCGGCGATCCAGACATCGACCCGGGCCGGAATGTTCCGGTATTCCAGGGGCGCAGTGTATTTGACCCGGTGTTCGGCGACCAGGGCCTGCACGCCGTCGGGCACGTCGCTGAACAGCGCCGCAACCGGCTCCCTCCCGGGAGCGCCGGTTCCGCCCGGAGGCCCGAACGCATGGATCCGTGCCTCTTCGAGCAGGCGCAGCACCTCAACGTTGTTCACGTGGCCGTAGGCGTCCATATCGCCCCAGCGCATGGGTACGGAGCAGGTGATGACCTGCGGTTCTGTCGGCATGGCTTTGATTCTGGCACAGCAGCGCCCCGGGGCCGGAAAGGGAAACCCGGGCCCCGGGGCCGGAAAGGGAAACCCGGGCCCCGGGGCGCTGCCGAACCGCCATGCCGCCGGCTCAGGCGGCGGTGAGCTCCATGGCCTGTGCGAGCAGCTCATAGGAGCGAAGCCATGCCTGGTGGCTGGAGGCCTGGCTGGCAACGATCAGCTCGTCGGCCTGCGCGTGGCCGCTGAACCAGTCCAGATACTCCCGGACCTGGTCCGGAGTGCCGACGGCGGAGTACCGCACCATCTGTTCGATCTGCAGGCCGGCCGGGGACTTCAGGATCTGGTCCGCTTCCTCGTCGGTGAACGCCCGGTCCCGGCCCAGCAGCTGGGCCACCCGGCGGCGGCGCGTGTGCAGGAACTCGGCCTGGGCCTGCTCCTCGGTGTCCGCGGCGAGGACGTTCACGCCGGCGATCACGTAGGGCTCCTGCAGCTGCGCGCTGGGCTTGAAGTCCCGGCGGTAGAGGGCGACGGCGTCCTGCAGCGCCTGCGGGGCGAAGTGCGAGGCAAAGGAGTAGGGCAGTCCCAGTGCCGCCGCCAGGCGGGCGCCGAAGAGGGAGGAGCCGAGGATGTAGAGCGGCACATTGGTGCCCTTGCCGGGGGTGGCGTCGACGCCGGGGATCCGGGATTCACCGGTCAGGTACCCCTGCAGCTCCAGCACGTCCTGCGGGAAGGAGTCGGCGGACATCGGGTCCCGGCGCAGCGCCCGGAAGGTCTTCTGGTCGCTGCCCGGGGCCCGGCCGAGGCCGAGGTCGATGCGCCCGGGGTACAGCGTTTCCAGGGTGCCGAACTGCTCGGCGATGGTCAGCGGCGAGTGGTTGGGCAGCATCACGCCGCCGGCGCCCAGCCGGATCCGTTCGGTGTGCGCGGCGATGTGGCTGATCAGCACGCTGGTGGCGGAGGAGGCGATGGTCGGCATGTTGTGGTGCTCGGCGTACCAGATCCGCCGGTAGCCCAGCCGTTCGGCCAGCTGCGCCAGTTCAACACTGGCCTGGAAGGAATCACGGGCCGTCCTGCCCTCGTCAATGATGGCGAGATCGAGGATGGACAGGGGAACACTCATCTGCTGTGGCGGCCTTTCGTAGCGAAGCATCTGCGGCCGGTCGGGCCGCTGTGCCTTCTGCAACCACGCGTGCCCGGCACTTATTTCCCGTGGCCGTCCGCCGGCTGCAGGCGCCCGGCCCGGGCCGGGCTTCTCCTCCGGCGGCCCTCAGCCGCCCTCCCCCGCCTGCCGGGCCAGGTAGAGGGCGAGCCGGTCAAAGGCGTCCTGCCACCGGGCGGCGGTGTCATCCCGGGCGCTCCGGGAAGGAAAGGTGCCCTGCCGGAACTCCTGGCGGGTTCCGCCGTCGTGTGCCGTGAAGTCCACCTCCACCTGGCTCCGCGGGCCGGCCGGCCCGTCGTCGGCCTCCCAGAGCAGGCTGAAGGACAGGTGCGACGGCGGGCGCACCGCCCCGAACTCCCCGCTCCACCACAGTTCGGTGCCGGTCGCGGGGTCCACCATGCAGGCGCGGTAGCTGCCGCCGGGAACCGGGTGGAAGCCGGCCCGGTCCGCGGGAACGACGAACCCCTCCGGCGGCCACCAGCCGGCCAGGCCCTGCGCGCTGGTCCATGCGGCGTAGACGTCACCGGGCGATGCGGCGAGGGACCGGATGATCTCCAGGTCCAGGCCGCCGGGCTTCTGCCGCGGCTTTCCGCTCCGGTCGTCCATGTCGCCTCCTTTCCTTATGCCTCGGCCCGGCCCGGCGGTTCGACGTCGCCGGTGCCCGGTCCGGCCGGGACGGGGCGGGCCTGCGGTTCCTCCGGCCCCTGGTCCAGCCGGAAGGGAGGGTATTCGTCACGCAGCAGCAGCACGTAGGCGGCTACCCGGTAGATCCATCGGTTGATGCCGATGATCAGGTTGAACAGCTCATGCCGGTAGCGGCCGGTGATCAGCAGGATCACGGCGGCGATCAGGACGAGCAGGCCAAGCAGCGACCACCCCCAGTCCCCGGACCAGCCGCCCGGGCCTCGGCCCCAGCCCTCCCAGGCGTCCCCTCCGCGGTCCCCTCCGTTCCGCCAGCCGAACCCGGTGCCTCCGGTGAAGATGCCGATCACCAGCAGATGCGGAAGGGCGAGCAGCCACCATTTGACCAGGACCAGCCCCCGGGAGAGCCGTTCGGGCCGGGCCACGTCGAAGGACGCGGGGTAGTCGGCCGCGGCGAGGGTGAACGGCGGGTACCGGTCGGTGCCGAGGGCGGAGTAGCCGTAGAAGCCGACCCGCCAGGACCAGCGCAGGACTCCCACGGTGTACCAGAACCAGGACCGGGGATAGCGCCCGGTGAACAGGATGGCCACCCCGGCGGCCACGCTGGTGACCGCCAGCCCTACCCACAGCAGCGCCAGGATGAAGTAGTGGGGTATGGCCAGCAGCCATTTCACCAGCCACAGCCCGCGCGAGAGCCGGGCATCAAGGTATCCCGCCAGGCGGGCGGGATACGGCCATCCGGACCCGTCGGGGCCCGGGCCGCCGGAGCGGGCGGCACGCGCCGGGTCCACGTCGCGCCCCAGCCCGGCTGTTCCGAACAGCAGCAGCGGGAGACCGATGCCCAGGGCGATCAGTCCCCCGGTCAGCAGGCCGGACCCCAGCGGCCCGAGGAGGTCCGAGCGGCCCCCGACCTGAACATCCATCCAGACCGGCCGGCTGCCGTCGGCGTTCATCACCACGAGAGACCAGTCGCCCGGCTGCAGGTCCCAGGTCAGTTCCTGCTGCCCGGCACCCGAGCTGGAGACCACCCAGAAGTCCTGCTCCCCCGGAGGATCGGGAACCCGGCTGCCCTCGGTGACCACGTCATCGTCCTCCGACCACGGGTCATTCCAGTAAGGCCCCGGCTGCGGCCCGTCCGCGCGGCTGAAGGGCGTCGTCGCCACGCCCTGCAGGTAGTCGTCCACCGCGTCGGCGTCACCGATCCCGACGAAAACCTCCTGGCCGGGAATCACCGGCCGGGCCCGTACCTGCACTCCGGCCAGTTCCCCGGCGGGAACGGCCGACGTCGGACTGGACCCGAAGAGTACCGGCCCGCTGAGCAGGCCATAGCCGGTGCTTTCGTAGCGTTCCCGGGGGGCGGTGATGTAGGCGTTGTCCCCCTGGGCGGCGTTCCCGGCCAGCAGCGCGGCCCCGGCGGTGGCAACACCGGAGCCGGTGAGGACAAGGAGAACCCCAAGGACCAGCAGCACCCAGTGCCCCGGCTTCATCCGGGCAGGGGGGACATAGGCGGAAGCGGAAGCCGGGTATTCAGCCATGTCCTGTCCTTTCGACCGCGGACCGGGCCGTGCGCGACCAATCTAGTAACGGCGTCGGCCCGCCGGGAAGGGCTGCCGCCAATTACCGCCGAGGCGCGGGCATCGCGATGGTTGGCTGTTGCCGCCCCGGCTCGCCGCCGGTCTCTGGTCCGGCGGCCGGGCGCCGTGCTATGACGGCAGGCAGGGCAGAGATGCGGTCCCGGGCCAGCCGCCTTCAGGGGACGCCGACCGAAAGGAAGACCCATGAGCACTGATGCGCGCAGGGCGAAGGTCGTGGTCGGAGTGGACGGCTCCGACAACGCGGTGCACGCGCTTCGGATGGCACGACAGGCCGCCGAAGCGATGAACGCACGGGTGCAGGTGGTGATCGCCTGGCAGTACCCCGCCCTGCTCGGAGCCTACGACATGACCTGGGACCCGGAGGAAGCAGCCTGGGAGGCGGTGAAGCAGGCCGCGGACCAGGTCTGGCCGGAGGGCGCCCCCGAGGACCTGGAGCAGACCGTCGTCCGGGGCCAGGCGGCCCGGGCGCTGCTGGATGCGGGAAGGGACGCGGACCTGGTGGTGGTCGGTTCCCGCGGGCGCGGCGGGTTCGCCGGCCTGCTGCTGGGCTCGGTCAGCTCGGCGGTCGCGGCGCATGCCGGCACCTCCGTGCTGGTCACGCACCTCCCCGGCGACGCCGACCAGGCAGGCTCTGCGGAAGACTGAGGCCGCCCGCTACCGGGCGGCCAGCATCTTCCGCCGCCGGTGGGCGAGCAGCTGGCCGCCGATCACGATCAGCAGCGAGACGATGAACATGGCCGAACCGATCACGTTGGCCTGGGCCGGGATGCCGCGGGTGGCCGAGACGTAAATGAACTTGGGGAACGTGTCGACGTTGCCGGAGTTGAAGTTCGTGATGATGAAGTCGTCGAAGCTCATGGCGAAGGCGAGCAGCGCCGCGGCCGTGATGCCCGGCAGCAGCAGCGGGAAGGTCACCCGCCAGAAGGCCTGCAGCGGTGAGGCGTACAGATCCGCTGCGGCCTCCTCCAGCTTGGGATCCAGCCCGGCGACCCGTGCCTTGACGGTGACGACGACGAAGGAGATGCAGAACATGGTGTGGGCCAGGATCACCGTGCCCATGCCGAGCTGGGCTCCCACGTTGAGGAACTGGGCCAGCAAGGAGGCGCCCAGGACCACCTCCGGGGTGGCCAGCGGCAGGAAGATCAGCATGTTCGCGGTGGCGTTGAACCGGAACCGGTAGCGGACCAGGCCGATGGCGATCAGGGTACCGAGCACGGTGGCCAGGATAGTGGCCATGGCTCCGATCCGCAGGCTGTTGCCCAGTGCCTCGCAGACTGCCGGCGCCCCGCAGGGATTCGCCCAGTTGTCCAGGGTGAAACCGCGCCAGCTGAGGTTGGTCCGGCCGGCGTCGTTGAAGGAAAACGCAAAGACGTAGCCGATGGGCACCAGCAGGAAGAGGAAGGCCAGCGCTCCGAAGGCGGGGACCAGCCAGCGGCCGAACCGGGTTGCTCCTGCCATGGCTACATCAGCTCCTTGGTGCCGAACCGGCGGACGTAGAGGATCACCAGGGCCAGGATGGCCAGCATCAGGACGAAGGACAGGGCCGAGGCGCCCGGGTAGTCGACCACCCGGAAGAACCGCGAGTCGATCACCTGCCCGATCATGGTGGTGTTCTGGTTGTTGCCCAGCAGCGCGGCGTTAACGTAGTCGCCGGTGGCCGGGATGAAGGTCAGCAGGGTGCCGGCGGTGACGCCGGGCAACGACAGCGGCAGGGTGACCTTGCGGAACGTGGTGAACGGCGAGGCGTACAGGTCGCTGCCGGCCTCGATCAGCCGGGTGTCCAGCCGTTCCAGCGACGCGTAGATGGGCAGCGTCATGAACGGCAGGAAGTTGTAGGTCAGCCCGCACACCACGGCGAAGGCGGTGGCCGTGAGCCGTCCGTCCTCCGGCAGCAGGGACACCGCCCGCAGCACCCCGACCACCGGGCCCTCATCGGCCAGGATCTGCTTCCAGGCCTGCGTGCGCAGGATGAACGAGGTGAAGAACGGGGCGATGATCAGCACCAGCAGGATGCCCTTGAGCAGCCGCCGCTCGCGCAGCCGCACCGCCACCAGGTAAGCCATCGGATACCCGATCAGCAGCGCCGCGACGGTGGCGATCAGCGCGAACCCGAAGGAGCGGGCGATGGCGGGCCAGTAGTCGGTCAGCACGCGGAGGTAGTTGCCGAACTCCAACGCCGGAACGAACTGGCCGACGTCGGCGCCCTCGGGCTTGGTGTACAGCGAGGTGGCCAGCAGCGAGAACACCGGCAGCACGAAGAACAGCAGCATGAAGGCAAAGCCGGGCAGGATCAGCAGGTAGCCGACCCGGGAGCGGCGCTTGGCGGCGTCGTCCTCGGTGGCGCTGACCGGATTGGCGCTCTCCCGGGTGCGGCCGGTGAGCAGCGCCATCAGGCGTCTCCGTCCGTGGCTCCGGCCCGGGAATCCTCATCGCCGCGCAGCCCGAAGGCGTGTTCCGGATCCCAGGCCAGCTGCACCCGGTCTCCGTCGGCGAACAGCGTGCCGCCGTGGTTCTGCGCGAACACGCCCACGGTGCCGATGCCCTCGGCGTCCACCAGGTATTCGGTGCTGGCGCCGGTGAAGGAGACGTCGAGGACGACGCCGCGGATGCCCGGGCCCGCGGAGGCAGGCTCCATCCGCAGCTTTTCCGGACGGATGCCCACCAGCACCTGGCCGCTGTGGTCGGTGGCGCGGTCCCTGCGCAGGGCCACCGTGTTGCCGGCGATGTCCAGCTCCAGGTACTCCCCCGCCCCGCCGGTGACCCTGGCCTGCATGAGGTTGGACTTGCCCAGGAAGTTCGCGACGAAGGCCGTTCGCGGAAGTTCGTACAGTTCCTGCGGCGGGCCCATCTGCTCCACGCACCCGTTGTTCATCACGGCCACCGTGTCGGCCATGGTCATGGCCTCCTCCTGGTCATGCGTGACATGGACGAAGGTCAGGCCGACCTCGGTCTGGATTTTCTTCAGCTCCACCTGCATCTGCCGGCGCAGCTTCATGTCCAGGGCGCCCAGCGGCTCGTCCAGCAGCAGCACCGCGGGCCGGTTCACCACGGCCCTGGCCAGCGCCACGCGCTGCTGCTGGCCGCCGGAGAGCTGCGCCGGACGGCGGGCGCCGAGGTGCCCGAGCTCGACGAGGTCCAGGGCGGCACGGGCCTGCGCCTCGGCGTCGCGGACCTTGCGCCGCTTCAGCCCGAACGCCACGTTCTCCAGCACGCTCATGTGCGGGAACAGGGCGTAGTTCTGGAACACCGTGTTCACCGGCCGCTGGTGCGGGGCGGTGCCGGTGATGTCCTTCCCGCCGATGCTGAGCGTGCCCGACGTCGGGGCCTCCAGGCCTGCGACCATCCGCAGGGTGGTGGTCTTGCCGCAGCCGGAGGGGCCCAGGAGGGCGAAGAAGGAACCGGAGGGAATGACCAGGTCGAGGTTGTCGACGGCGGTGAAGTCGCCGAACCGCTTGGTGACGCCCGAGAGCACCAGGTCCGCACCCGCGGACCCGAATGCCGCCCCGGGATCCCGGGTGATGGCCGCGGTGCTCATCAGTTGCCGATCGCGGTCTGGAAGCGGTCGCTGAAGTCGGTTTCCTCGTCCGGCGTCAGGGTGCGCACCACGTGCGCCTTGGCCAGGAACTCCTCGTCGGGGAAGATCAGCGGGTTGTCCACGAGCTCGGGATCGATGTCGGCCATCGCCTCCCGCGCCCCCTCCACCGGGCAGACATAGTTGACGTAGGCGGCCACAGTGGCGGCGTTGACCGGGTCGAAGTAGTAGTCCATCAGCTTCTCGGCGTTGGCCTTGTGCCGGGCGCCGACCGGAACCATCAGGTTGTCGGACCACAGCGTGCCGCCGGCCTCGGGGAGGGCGAACTCCCACTTGTCGCCTTCCTCGAAGTTCAGCTGCGTGATGTCTCCGGACCAGCCGATCACCGCCAGTGCGTCGCCCGAGATCAGGTCCTCCTTGTAGGAGTTGCCCTTGACCTGGCGGATCTGCCCGTTGGCGATCTGTTCCTGCAGGACGTCCAGGGCGTTGTCGAACTCCGTGCCGCCCCACTTCCCTGTGACGTCGACGCCGTTGTCGAGCATCAGCAGGCCCATGGTGTCGCGCATTTCGTCGAGCACCTCCACCCTGCCCTTGAGCTCGGGCTGCCAGAGATCGGAGACGGTGCGCAGGCCTTTGGGGAACGCCTCCTTGTTCCACGCAATGCCGGCGAAGCCGGTCTGCCAGGTCAGGGAGTGCTTCCGCCCGGGATCGAAGTCCACGTTCTTCAGGCTGGAGAGCAGGTTGGCCGAGTTCGGAATGTTGGCCGTGTCCAGTTCCTGGGTATAGCCGAGCCGGATCATCCGCGCCGCCATCCAGTCGGTGAGGGTGATGATGTCCTGACCGATGTCCTGCCCGTTGGCCAGCTGCCCCTGGACTTTTCCGAAATACGTGTCGTTGCCGTCAATATCCTCGGAATACGTGACCTCGATACCGGTCTTTTCCGTAAAGGCATCCAGCGACGGGTAGGTGGCCGCGGCGTCGTCGTAGTCCAGGTAGAGGGTCCAGTTGGCCCAGCTGACCGTCTTTTCCGAAGCCGAGAGGTCTTCCGCCGCCCCCGTGGAGGTGGCGCCCGAGGTGCCGGTGCCCCCGGTTCCGCAGGCGGACAGGAAGGCTGCCAGCCCGAGGCCGCCGGCACCGGCCAGCAGCCCGCGGCGGGACATGCGGGCGGAGACCAGCCGCCGCATCATGGGATCGAGCGGGACGGGGCGACGGCTCATCGGAGGCTCCTTGCGTGCTGGGGAAAGGAAGTGATTGCCGTTGATATTGCCAGCCTTTGACGGACCCGGACAAGGTTTTCGTTGTAAATCTTTTGTTACGCAACGGTCCCATTGTTTCCGGTGCAATAACGCAACGGAATCCGCTCCGAGAAGCCTTGCCTTCCACGGAATTAGCGGTTTGAATGACTGAACCAGCAGCCCCTGAGGGGCGGCCCGACCTCGGAGGTGGCAGGTGATCCCGGAGCCCGGATCCGCAGCAGCGCCTGCGGTGGACGATGTCTCCAAGGCGATCATCGAACAGCTCCAGGCGGACGGGCGGCGGTCCTACGCCGCCATTGGCAAGGCCGTGGGCCTCTCCGAGGCGGCGGTCCGGCAGCGGGTGCAGAAGCTCACCGACTCCGGGATCGTGCAGATCGTGGCGGTGACCGATCCGCTGCAGCTCGGCTTTCCCCGGCAGGCGATGCTGGGCATCCGCGCAACCGGGGACGTGCGGGCCGCCGCCGACGAGGTGGCTGCCCTGGGCCAGGTCGACTACTGCGTGGTCACCGCCGGCTCCTTCGACATCCTTGCCGAGGTGGTCTGCGAGAACGACGACGACCTGCTGGGACTGGTGGACCGGATCCGGGCCCTGCCCGGCATCCAGGCCACCGAAACATTCATGTATCTCTCCCTGCGGAAGCAGGCCTACAACTGGGGCACACGATGACCGATACCTCCACCGGCAGCATCACGGCGCGCGGAACGGACCGCCAGCAGGCGGCCCGGGACCACCTGTGGATGCACATGGCCCGGCACTCCCACCTGGCCTCGGGCGGCACCGTGCCGGTGATCACCCGGGGCGAGGGGCACATGATCTACGACGACCGGGGCCGGGGCTACATCGACGGCCTGGCCGGGCTGTTCACGGTGCAGGTCGGCCACGGCCGCGAGGAACTGGCCGATGCCGCCGCCCGGCAGGCCCGCGAGCTGGCGTTCATGCCGCTGTGGTCCTACGCCCACCCCCAGGCCATCGACCTGGCCGAACGGCTCGCCGCCCATGCCCCCGGCGACCTGAACCGGGTCTTCTTCACCACCGGCGGCGGCGAAGCGGTGGAGTCCGCGTGGAAGCTGGCCAAGCAGTACTTCAAGCTGCAGGGCAAGCCGGGCAAGACCAAGGTCATTTCCCGCTCGGTGGCCTACCACGGCACACCGCAGGGCGCGCTGTCCATCACCGGCATTCCCGACATGAAGGCACCGTTCGAGCCGCTCGTGCCCGGGGCGTTCCGGGTGCCGAACACCAACCAGTACCGGGCGCCCGTGGGCCTGGAGGATCCGAAGGCATTCGGCCGGTGGGCGGCGGACCGGATCGGTGAGGCCATCGAGTTCGAAGGTCCGGACACCGTGGCCGCGGTGTTCCTGGAGCCGGTGCAGAACTCCGGCGGCTGCTTCCCCCCGCCGCCCGGCTACTTCGAGCGGGTCCGCGAGATCTGCGACGAATACGACGTGCTGCTGGTCTCCGACGAGGTCATCTGCGCGTTCGGCCGGATCGAGTCCATGTTCGCCTGCACCGACTTCGGCTACCAGCCGGACATCATTACCTGCGCCAAGGGCATGACCAGCGGCTACTCCCCGATCGGCGCGATGATTGCCTCGGACCGGCTGTTCGAGCCGTTCCGGCACGGCGACACCACCTTCTACCACGGCTACACCTTCGGCGGGCACCCGGTCTCCGCCGCCGTCGCCATGGCCAACCTGGACATCTTCGAACGGGAGGGCCTCAACGCCCGGGTCGCCGAGAACGCACCCGCGTTCCGCGCCACCCTGGAGAAACTGCTGGACCTGCCGATCGTCGGCGATGTCCGCGGCGAGGGCTACTTCTACGGCATCGAGCTGGTCAAGGACAAGGCCACCAAGGAGACCTTCAACGACGAGGAATCGGAGCGGCTGCTGCGCGGCTATCTCTCCACCGCGCTGTACGACGCCGGCCTGTACTGCCGGGCCGATGACCGCGGCGACCCCGTGATCCAGCTGGCGCCGCCGCTGACCGTCGGCCAGCCGGAGTTCGACCAGATCGAGTCCATCCTGCGGTCGGTGCTCACCGACGGGCTGAACCACCTTTGAGCGGCTCCGCCTCGGCCGGACCGCAGCCGGCCAACGGAGCGGTGTCCTTCTGGTACGCCGGGCAGGGCCTGCCCGCCCCGCGGCCGCCGCTGGCGGGAGACGCCGACGTCGACGTCGCGGTTATCGGCGCCGGCTACACCGGCCTGTGGACGGCGTACTACCTCAAGCGGGCCCGCCCGGACCTGGAGATCACCGTGCTCGAGCGCCGGTTCGCCGGATACGGCGCCTCGGGCCGGAACGGCGGCTGGCTGACCAACACCATGACCGGCGGCCGGGACAAGTACGTGCTCAGCCACGGCCGGGACCTGGTCGCCCGGTTCCAGCTGCTGCTGAACGAAACGGTCGACGAGGTGATCACCGTTGCCCGGGCGGAGGGGATCGACGCCGACATCGTCAAGGGCGGCGAACTGAACGTGGCACTGAACCCGGCTCAGCTGCACCGGCTGCAGGCCTGGGCGCAGTCGGAGGAACAGTGGCCCGGGTCCGGGGCACGGCTGCTCGACGCCGCCGGGACGGCGGAGCGGGTACGGATCGCCGGGGCGCTGGGCGGGCTGCACCAGCCGCACTGCGCCCGGATCCAGCCGGCCAAGCTGGTGCGCGGGCTCGCCGACGCCGTCGAGGCCCTCGGAGTGCGAATCTGCGAGCAGACGCCGGTCACCGAGATCCGCCCCGCCGCCGACGGCAGGCCCGCGGCCGCGGTCACGCCCCGCGGCACAGTGCGGGCCCGCTTCGTGCTGCGGGCCACGGAGGGCTTCACGGCGGGGTTCCGCGCCACGCACCGCGACTGGCTGCCGATGAACTCCTCCATGATCGTCACGGAGCCGCTTTCCGACGCCGCCTGGGAGCGGATCGGCTGGGAGCACATGGACACGGTCGGCGACCTGGCCCATGCCTACATGTACGCGCAGCGGACGGCGGACGGGCGCATCGCGCTGGGCGGGCGGGGCGTGCCGTACCGGTTCGGTTCCCGGACCGACGCCGACGGCGCGACCCAGCCGGGCACGGTCCGCTCGCTGGCGGCGCTGCTCCGGTCGATGTTTCCTGCTGCGGGCGGGGCACGGATTGAACACGCCTGGGCCGGGGTGCTCGGCGTTCCGCGGGACTGGCGGGCCAGTGTGGGCCTCGATGCGCGCAGCGGCATGGGCTGGGCCGGCGGCTACGTGGGCACCGGCGTGGCGGCGTCGAACCTGGCCGGCCGCACCCTGCGGGACCTGGTGCTCGGCGCGGACAGCGAGCTGGCCGCCATGCCCTGGGTCAACCGGAAGGTGCGGCGCTGGGAACCGGAGCCGCTGCGTTGGCTGGGCGTGCACGCCATGTACCGCGCCTACCATGCCGCGGACCGGGCCGAGCGCGACGGGCGGGCGGACACCTCACCGATCGCGCGGGCAGCGGACCTCGTGTCGGGACGCTAAGAGTCCGCGACAAACGGAGGGACGGGCCGGGCGCGCGGCGCCCGCCCGTCCCGGCGCTCAGCCCTGCGGCTTGAGTTCGATCTCGACGAACGCGAACTCGGTGTCGGTCTTGTTGATGACGTTGTGCTCGGCGCCGGCGGGGCGGGCGTAGGAGGCGCCGACCACCAGGTCGTTGGTGGCCTGGCCGTCCGGGGTCTCGTAGCTCATGTGTCCGGCGACGGTGGGAACCACCACGTAGTCCATCTCATGCCGGTGCCAGCCGGTCTCGGTGCCCGGAGGGAACCGCCACTCGGTCACCCGGACGTGGTCATTGTCGATCTGCACGGTGGCCACGGCCTGGCCGTAAACCGAGGTGGTGGAAGTCATGGCAGAAACCTACCCCAGCCCCTGCCGCTGCCGAAGCCGATGAAGCAGCACCGCAACATGCAGCGAGGTGCGTGATTCGGCGTCGTCCAGGCTGACGCCCAGCCGGGCCTGCAGGCGCTGCAGCCGGGCGTAGAGGGTCGGGCGGCTGAGGTAGCCGCTGCGCGCCAGCGCCGTCTTGTTGCCGCCGCTTTCCAGAAACCGTTCGAGCAGGTCCAGGTCCGCGCCGTCGCCCTCCGCCAGCCCGTGCAGCTCGGCCTCGGCGAAGGACACCGCCCGCGGATCCTCGCGCAGCAGGGACAGCAGCCCGCGCAGGCGGACGTCGGTGGAGCGGTAGTAGCGCCGCCCGCTCCGCGGCAGGGTCGCGGCGGTCTGCGCCACGTGCGCGGCCTCGTCGAGGCCGGCGGCGGCCGCGGCCAGGGAGGCAGCGGCCCGGCCGACGCCGGCGGTCCAGTCCAGCGGTTCATCGGCCGCCGCGGTGCGGGCCGCGAGGTCCCCGCAGATCCGCTCCAGCAGCCCGTCCTCGAGCATCCGGGCCGGCAGCGCCAGCAGCACCGCCACCTGGCCGGTCTGCAGCGCGGCGGCCAGCGCGGTGTTGCGGCTGGCGGCGAGGACGGAGCCGAGGACCTCCAGCAGGGCGCGTTCCTTGCGCTGCAGGGACATCGGATCGGTTCCGCTGCCGGCGGCCAGCTGCAGCACCAGCGGCAGGTAGGCCGGCGACGGCGCCAGGCCAAGCGCGACGGCGCGGGCCAGGGCCGCGGCGTCGTCCCGGGCGAGCGGGGCCCGCAGTTCATGGATCAGCCCGGCCTGGGCCTGCTGGGCCAGGCCTGCCTGGTCACGCTCGGCGAGCCGGTTGATGGACAGCGCCTGCCCGGCGCGTTCGAGCACCATGGCCGCCTCCGCCTCCACTGCGCCGCCGGGGGGAAGGCAGGGCGCCACCAGCCGCCCCCAGCGCTGGCTGCCCTGCCCCACCGGGGTCTGCAGCCAGCATTCATCCCCCGCCGTGCCGGTCTCCGCGGTGGCCCTGGCGGCCCGCGAGCGCCGCTGCCAGTCCTGCAGCAGGTCCTGGGCGGGAACCGCCGCCGCGGCGAAGGCCACCACCAGGTGCGCGGTGTCCTCCAGCACCACCGGCGTCCCGAGCAGCTGGGCCGCGCGGTCTACGATCTCCTGCACCCCGGCGCTCTGCAGGCTCAGCAGGGTAAACACCTCGTGCACCTGGCGGGCCTTCTCGACCTGCTCCAGCTGCTGCGCGACGATCCGCCGGTGCACCACCTCGGTGACCTCCACGAAGCGGATCTGCCGATGCAGCCGGATCACCGGGAGGCTGCTCCCCCGCGCGCCTTCGGCGAGCGCCGCCGCGGCGGCCGGGCGGGTGCCCGGTATCTCCACGAGCACCCCGGCGGCGCCGGCGCGGCCCAGGCCGTCGAGGTAGTCGGCGGCGGCCGTGCCGGACTCCCCGAAGGCCAGGCCCGTGGTCAGCACCAGTTCTCCGCCTTCCAGCAGGTCCGTCAGGCTCGGCAGCTCGGCGACGTGCGCCCACCGCACCGGCCGGTCCAGGGTCCCGGCGCCGGCCAAGACCTCAGGTTTTCCCGCGCGGACCACGTCCAGCGCCAGCACGTCCTCCAGGGTCAGGCTCATGGCTGGAGTCTAGGGCGGCGACACCCCGCCGTTCTTACACACTGTCAATGTTTCCCGATATTTCCTGACACTTCGGCCATTCTCAGCAGCGCAGCAGGCCGCGACGATGGTCGAAAGACTCATCACCGGCACGAGGACCAGGAGCACCCATGCAGACCACCCGGCACTGGATCAACGGGGCCTTCACCTCCCCCGCCGACTCCCGCCTGGCCGACGTCACCAACCCGGCCACCGGAAAGGTGACCTCCCGGGTGGCGCTGGCCTCCCCGGCCACCGTGGATGCCGCCGTCGCGGCCGCGGCCGAGGCCTTTCCCGGCTGGCGGGACACGTCCCTGGCCCGGCGGGTGCAGGTGCTCTTTGCGTTCCGTGAGCTGCTGAACTCCCGCAAGTCGGAGCTGGCGGCGATCATCACCGCCGAGCACGGCAAGGTGCTGGACGATGCCCTGGGCGAGATCAGCCGCGGCCAGGAGGTGGTCGAGTTCGCCTGCGGCATCCCGCACCTGCTCAAGGGCGGCTACACGGAGAACGCCTCCACTAAGGTGGACGTGCACTCCATCCGCCAGCCGGTGGGCCCGGCCGCGATCATCAGCCCGTTCAACTTTCCCGCCATGGTGCCCATGTGGTTCTTCCCGGTGGCCATCGCCTGCGGCAACACCGTGGTGGTCAAACCGAGCGAGAAGGACCCGACGGCCGCGAACTGGCTCGCCGAGCTGTGGCAGGAGGCCGGACTGCCCGACGGCGTGTTCAACGTCGTGCACGGCGACAAGGAGGCGGTGGACACCCTGCTGCACCACCCGGACATCCGGTCCGTCTCCTTTGTCGGCTCCACACCGATCGCGCAGTACGTCTACCGGGAGGCCACCGCCGCCGGGAAGCGGGTCCAGGCCCTGGGCGGGGCGAAAAACCACATGATCGTCCTGCCCGACGCCGACCTCGACCTGGCCGCCGACGCCGCCGTCAACGCCGGTTTCGGTTCCGCCGGCGAGCGCTGCATGGCGATCTCCGCCCTGGTCGCCGTCGAACCGATCGCCGACGAACTGGTCGCGAAGATCGCCGAGCGCACCCGCACCCTGCGCATCGGCGACGGCCTGCGCGGCACCGACATGGGCCCGCTGGTCACCGCCGCGCACCGCGACCGGGTGGCCGGCTACATCGACGCCGGCGAGGCGGCCGGCGCCTCCGTGGTGGTGGACGGCCGCGCCGTGGACGCCGACGCCGAAGGCGGGGGCTTCTTCCTCGGCCCCACCCTCTTCGACCACGTCAGCCCCGACATGTCCATCTACACCGACGAAATCTTCGGCCCGGTGCTCTCCGTGGTCCGCACGGCCAGCTACGACGAGGCGCTGGCCCTGATCAACGCCAACCCGTACGGCAACGGCACCGCGATCTTCACCAACGACGGCGGAGCCGCCCGCCGCTTCGAAAACGAGGTCGAGGTCGGCATGGTCGGCATCAATGTCCCCATCCCGGTGCCCATGGCCTATTACTCCTTCGGCGGCTGGAAGAACTCGCTGTTCGGCGACTCCCACGCCCACGGCGCCGAGGGCGTGCACTTCTTCACCCGCGGCAAGGTCGTCACCACCCGCTGGCTCGACCCCAGCCACGGAGGCCTGAACCTCGGCTTCCCGCAGAACGCCTGACCGCGCCACACAACGGAGCACCCATACATGAGCATTGCCGCAGACAACATCACCGTGACCGACGAGGAACTGGCCGCCGGACGCCGCGCCTATGAACTGGACCGCCGGCACGTCTTCCACTCCTGGTCCGCGCAGAAGCAGATCACGCCCATGGCCGTCACGAGGGCCGACGGCGCCTACGTCTGGGACGGGGAGGGCCGCAGGCTGCTGGACTTCTCCTCGCAGCTGGTCAACACCAACATCGGCCACCAGCACCCCAAGGTGGTGGCCGCCATCCAGGCGCAGGCCGCCAAGCTGTGCACCGTCGCCCCGCAGTACGTCAACGACGCCCGGTCCGAGGCCGCCCGCCTGGTCGCCGAGCTGACCCCGGGCAACCTGGACACGGTGTTCTTCACGAACGGCGGGGCCGACGCCGTCGAACACGCCATCCGCATGGCCCGGCTGCACACCGGCCGCTACAAGGTGCTCTCCGCCTACCGCTCCTACCACGGCGGCACCGCCCTGGCCGTGAACGTCACCGGCGACCCGCGCCGCATCCCGAACGACTACGGCACCGCCGGGACCGTGCACTTCCACGCCCCGTTCCTGTACCGCAGCCAGTTCCACGCCACCACACAGGAGGAGGAGTGCCGTCGGGCGCTGGACCACCTGGAGCAGCTGATCCTGCTCGAAGGCCCCGGCGCCTTCGCCGCGCTCATCCTCGAGTCCATCCCCGGCACCGCCGGCATCATGGTGCCCCCGCCGGGCTACCTCGCCGGAGTCCGGAAGATCACCGAAAAGTACGGCATCGTCTTCATCGCCGATGAGGTGATGGCCGGCTTCGGCCGCTCCGGCAAGTGGTTCGCCGTCGAACACGCCGCCGGCGTGGAGCCGGACCTGCTCACCTTCGCCAAGGGCGTCAACTCCGGCTACGTTCCCCTCGGCGGCGTCGCGATCTCCGACGGGATCGCCGCGACCTTCGCCGACGTCCCCTATCCGGGCGGCCTGACCTACTCCGGCCATCCGCTGGCCTGCGCCGCGGCGGTCGCCACCATCGGCGCCATGCGGGAGGAAGGCATGGTGGAAAACGCCGCCCGGCTCGGCGCCGAGGTGTTCGGGCCCGGCCTGGCCGCGCTCGCGGAAAAGCACCCCAGCGTGGGCGAGGTCCGCGGCACCGGCGCCTTCTGGGCCATCGAGTTCGTCACCGACCGCGCCACCCGGGAGCCGATGGCCCCCTACGGCGGGTCCAGCCCGGCCATGAACACGCTGATCGCCGCCTGCAAGGAGCGCGGGCTGCTGCCGTTCGCCAACTTCAACCGCATCCATGTGGCCCCGCCGCTGAACCTCACCGATGACCAGGCCCGCACCGGGCTGGGCGTCCTCGATGAAGTGATGGCCATCGCCGATACCTACACCACGGGCGGATAGGGCATGCTCACCTCCTACGACCTCGCCGAACGCGGCCTGTCCCCGCAGCGCACCGCCCGCTCCCTCGCCGACGCCTCCACCGAGCCGTACTGGCTGGACGACCCCGACCGGCCGGACCCGCTGCCCGCCCTCGCCGGCGACGCCGCGGCGGACCTCGCCGTCGTCGGCGGCGGCTACGCCGGGCTGTGGACCGCGCTGATGGCCAAGGAACGGGACCCCGGCCGGCGGGTCATCCTGCTCGAGGGCCGGCGCGTGGCCTGGGCGGCGTCCGGGCGCAACGGCGGGTTCTGCGAGGCGTCGCTGACCCACGGAGACGCCAACGGGCTGAAGCACCTGCCCGGCGAAGCCGACCTCCTGAACCGGATGGGCCTGGAAAACCTGGACGAAATCGCCAAGACGGTGGCCCGCTACGGCATCGACTGCGGCTTCGAGCGCACCGGCACCATCTCGGTGGCCACCGAACCGCACCAGGTGCAGTGGCTGCAGGACGAGGCCCGCGCGGCCGGCGGGGACCCCGACGTCGTCTTCCTGGACCGGGACGCGGTGCGCAGCGAACTCGATTCTCCGCTCTACCTGGCCGGGCTGTGGGACCGCAGGCACGCGGCCCTGCTGCATCCGGCGCGGCTGGCCTGGGGACTGCAGCGCGCCTGCCTGGCCGCCGGCGTCGAAATCCATGAGCACACTCCGGTCCGCGCCCTCGCGGAGGGCGGGGACCGGGTGCGCCTGGCCGTCGACGGCGGCACCGTCACCGCCGCCCGCGTGGCGCTGGCGACCAACGCCTTCCCCTCGCTGCTGAAGCGGACCCGGCTGTACACCGTTCCGGTCTATGACTACGCGCTGATGACCGAACCGCTCACCGACGGGCAGCTGGCCGACCTCGGCTGGCGGAACCGCCAGGGCATCAGCGATCTCAACAACCGGTTCCACTACTACCGGCCCACCACCGACCGGGACGGGCGGACCCGCATCCTGTTCGGCGGCTACGACGCGGTCTACCACTACGGCCGCTCCCTGAAGCCCGGACACGACCAGCGGCGCGAGACCTTCGAACGCCTGTCCGCGCACTTCTCGGCCACGTTCCCCCAGCTCGGCGACGTGCGTTTCAGCCACGCCTGGGGCGGAGCCATCGACACCTGCAGCCGCTTTTTCTCCTTCTTCAGCACCGCCTGCGGCGGGAAGGTCGCCTATTCAGCCGGGTACACCGGCCTGGGCGTGGGTGCCACCCGGTTCGGAGCCAACGTGATGCTGGACCTGCTCTCGGGAGAATCCACCGAGCGGACCCGGCTTGAGATGGTGCGCCGCAAGCCGATTCCCTTTCCGCCCGAGCCGCTGGCCTGGGCCGGGGTCAAGCTCACCACCGCCGCCATGATCCGTGCCGACCGCCGGCAGGGCCGGCGCGGTCCCCTGCTGAAGGTGCTCGACGCCGTCGGCATGGGCTTCGACTCCTGACGGCGGCGCCGCCGCCCGCCCTCGTCCGTCCGCTTCCCCTCTGCCCGTTCCTGCTGTTGTCCGCCACTACCCCACCCGGAGCACTCCATGCACCAGTTCAGTGAAGGCCACCTGTTCATCGACGGCCGCTACCGGACCGGCCGCGGCGCCGAAGCGCGGCGGATCGATCCGGCGACCGGGGAGCCGGCCGAAACCCTGCGCTACGGGGATGCCCGGGACGTCGACGACGCGGTGGCCGCCGCCGCCCGGGCGTTCGGCGGCTGGTCCCGGCGCACCCCCGGCGAGCGCGCCGAGGCACTGCACCGGCTGGCCACAGAGCTGGACGCCAGGGCGGCTCTGCTGGCCGGCGTGGAAACCGCCCAGACCGGCAAGTCCATCCGCATGTCCGCCGAGTTCGACGTGCCCGGCACCGTGGACAACGCCGCGTTCTTCGCCGGCGCGGCCCGCCAGCTGCACGGCCTCGCGGCGGGCGAGTACGGCGCCGGCGGCACCTCGATGATCCGGCGCGAGGCGATCGGCGTCATCGGCTCGATCGCGCCCTGGAACTACCCGCTGCAGATGGCCGGCTGGAAGATCCTGCCCGCCGTCGCCGCCGGCAACACCATCGTGCTCAAGCCCAGCGAACTGACCCCGGGTACGTCGCTGCTCTTCGCCGAGGCCGCGGCCGCCGCCGGGATTCCCGACGGCGTCATCAACATCGTCACCGGCACCGGGCCCGAGGCCGGCGAGGCCCTGGTGACCCACCCCGACGTCGTGATGACCTCCTTCACCGGGTCCACCGGCGTCGGCCGCCGGGTCATGGCCCTGGCCGCGCGGACCGCCAAGCGCGTCCACCTGGAGCTGGGCGGCAAGGCGCCGTTCCTGGTGTTCGACGACGCCGACGTCGAGGCCGCCGCGCACGGCGCGGTGGCCGGGGCCATCATCAACGGCGGGCAGGACTGCACCGCCGCGACCCGCGCCTACATCCAGGCCCCGCTGTTCGACGCGTTCACCGCCCGGGTCGCGGAGCTGATGGACGCGGTGCGGGTGGGCGACCCCGTGGATCCCGACACCGACCTGGGCTCGCTGATCAGCCACGCGCACCGCGACAAGGTGGCCGGTTTCGTGGACCGGGCCCGCGCGGCCGGCGCGAAGGTCCTCGCCGGCGGCGAGGCACCCGGCGGCAGCCTGGCCGGCGGGGCGTTCTACCGCCCCACCCTGGTCACGGGCGTGCCGCAGGACGCGGAGATCGTGCAGCAGGAAGTGTTCGGCCCGGTGCTCACCGCCCTGCCGTTCGGCAGCGACGACGAGGGCCTGGCCCTGGCCAACGACACCGCCTACGGGCTGGCGGCCTCCGCCTGGACCCGGAGCCTGGACCGCTCGCTGCGGGCGGCGGCGGAGATCGAGGCCGGCTGCGTGTGGATCAACGACCACATTCCGATCGTGTCGGAGATGCCGCACGGCGGGTACAAGGCCTCCGGCTTCGGCAAGGACATGTCCGCGTACTCCTTCGAGGAGTACACCAACGTCAAGCACGTGATGATGAGCCGGGACCCGGCCGCGCACAAGGACTGGCAGGACACCGTGTTCCGCCGCCGGTAGGAATATGGGCAGGGCGCCGGGCACGGCGCCGGGAGCCGGGAGCCGGGCCTGCCATAGGATAACGGTGGTCTTTTCGTCTTCCGGAATTGAAGTTCTGCCCATGCGCTCCCCCGCCGCCCCGTCCTCTGCCTCCGCCCTCCGCCGCCTCGGCGTGCTGCTCGCGGCCCCGCTCCTGGCCCTGTCCGCCGCCGGCTGCGAGGCGGATGCTCCGGCCACCGCCGCCGGGTCCCAGGCGGCATCCTCCGCCGCCGGCGTCCCCGCCCAGCCCACGGAACCGCAGGCGGCCACCGACGCCGGGGCGGCGCCCCCGGCGGACGGCACCGGCGCCGGGCCCGCCGCGATCGATGTGCTGGCCACCCTGCCGGTCAAGGGCCGCGCCCCGAAGACCGGCTATGACCGGGAGCAGTTCGGGCAGGCCTGGGAGGACGTGGACCGCAACGGCTGCGACACCCGCAACGACATCCTCAGGGCCCAGCTCACCGACGTCGTCTTCGCCAACGCCGGCGGCTGCAAGGTCGCCTCCGGCACGTTGGCCGACCCCTATACCGGAAGCACCATCTCCTTCGTGCGCGGCCAGGACACCAGCACCGCCGTGCAGATCGACCATGTGGTGGCGCTCAGCGATGCGTGGCAGAAAGGCGCCCAGCAGCTCAGCGCCGGGCAGCGCCGCGCGCTGGCCAACGACCCGCTGAACCTGCTGGCCGTGGACGGGCCCACCAACGCGGCCAAGGGCGACGGCGACGCCGCCACCTGGCTGCCGCCCAACCGCGGCTACCGCTGCGCGTATGTCGCCCGGCAGGTGGCCGTAAAGGCCGCGTACTCCCTGTGGGTGACCCAGGCCGAACACGACGCCATTGCCGGGATCCTCGCCGGCTGCCCGGGCCAGGAGGTCCCCGCCGGCGGGGCCGCGGCCGGCGCCGCCGACGCCGACACAGCGCCCGCGGCCCCGGCGCCCGAGGCCGTGGTGCCCGGACCCGCCGTCGGGCCCGGAACGGACACGTATTACGCGAACTGCGCTGCCGTCCGCGCCGCCGGCGCGGCGCCGATCCGCCAGGGAGATCCCGGCTACCGGGCCGGCCTGGACGGCGACGGAGACGGAACGGGCTGCGAATAGCAAATTAGCCGTGCCGGTGTGGCCTTGGCATACTGGTGGGCGTTTGTGGCCTGCGCCACCGCGGCAGGCCGCGGACGGAGGCCGCTGGAACCGACACCTACGTGACACGCGACCAACCGGAACGGCTACATGACTGACGAAACGTACAAGCTGATTGCCCTGATCCTCTACCTCGCCGCAATGCTCGGCATCGGCTGGTGGGCCTACCGGCGGACCTCAAACCTGGACGACTATATGCTCGCCGGACGTGGGCTGAAGCCAGGAGTTGCCGCCCTCAGCGCCGGGGCGTCGGACATGTCCGGATGGCTGCTTATGGGCCTGCCCGGGGCGATCTACCTGTCCGGGCTCACCGAGGCCTGGATCGCCGTCGGCCTGACCGTGGGCGCGTGGCTGAACTGGAAGTTCGTGGCGCCGCGGCTGCGCACGTACACGCTCGTGGCCAACAATTCGATCACCGTGCCGTCCTTCTTCGAGAACCGGCTGCAGGACCGCACCCGGCTGCTGCGCGTGGTCTCCGGGGTGATCATCCTGGTCTTCTTCACCTTCTACGTCTCCTCCGGCATGGTCGCCGGCGGCGTGTTCTTCGAGTCCTCCTTCGGCTCCAGCTACACCACCGGCATGCTCATCGTCGGCGGCGTGACCATTGCCTACACCCTGTTCGGCGGGTTCCTGGGCGCCAGCTACACCGACGTCGTGCAGGGCCTGATGATGCTGCTGGCGCTGATCGCCGTGCCCGTCACGGGCCTGTTCCTGGTCGGCGGCCCGTCGGGGATGACCGAATCGCTGCGGGAGATCGACCCGGCCATGCTGAACCCGGTCACCGGCACCACCGCCCTGGCCGTGATCTCCGCACTGGCCTGGGGGCTGGGATACTTCGGCCAGCCGCACATCATCGTCCGGTTCATGGCCCTGCGCTCCCCCGCCGACGCCGTCGCCGGCCGCCGCATCGGCGTCGGCTGGATGCTGCTCAGCGTCGTCGGCGCCGTGCTCACCGCACTGGTCGGCGCCGCGTACTTCCAGCAGAACAACCTCACCCTAAGCGACCCCGAGGCCGTGTTCCTGACCATGGCGCAGGTGCTGTTCCACCCGCTGGCCGCCGGGTTCGTGCTCGCCGCCGTGCTCGCGGCGATCATGAGCACGATCTCCTCGCAGCTGATCGTCACCTCCTCGGCCCTGGTGGAGGACCTGTACAAAATCGTGGTGAAGCGCGAGGCCTCACAGCGCGCCATGGTGATGCTCGGCCGCGGCGCCGTGCTGGTGGTCGCGGTGGTGTCGGTGCTGCTGGCCCTGGACCGCAGCAACTCGATCCTGGACCTGGTCGGCTTCGCCTGGGCCGGCTTCGGTGCCGCCTTCGGCCCGACCATCCTGCTCTGCCTGTTCTGGCGGCGGCTGACCGTCGCGGGGGCCCTGACCGGCATGGCGGCCGGAGCGGTCACCGCGTTCGCGTGGGGCAGCTCCGAACTCTCCGCCACCCTGTACGAGATCATCCCCGGCTTCGCCGTGAACCTGCTGCTCGCCGTCGTTGTGTCCCTGCTGACCAAGGCCCCGGCCGGCCTGGACGCGGACTTCGAGGAGGCCGGCCGCCTGGCCCGCCGCGACGGTGCGGCCCCGGAGCAGGCTCCCGCACGCTGACCCCTGCGGCGGCCCGGTGCCTTCCGCCGGTGCGACGGCGGTGCCTACCCTGAAAGGAAGCCGTCCGGCAGCCCGCCGTGCGGCCCTGACCGGGAGGCCGTCGTGGAAAACATGTACACCGTAGCCATGCGCATGCCGTTCAACGAAGCCGTGCGGCTGACCAAGGAATCCCTCGCCGCGCACGGTTTCGGGATCCTCAGCGACTCCGACCTGGCTGCCCAGCTCGGGACGGACGCTCCGGCGGAGCTGGGCGACTACCGCATCCTGGGGGCCTGCGACACGTCGTTGATGGGCGAGGCGCTGGCACTGGACCCGGCCGCCGGCACCATCCTGCCGTGCAACGTGGTGGTCCGGCAGGAACGCAACGATCCCGTCACCGTCGTGGAGGCCATGTCGCCGCAGACCCTGTTCGGCCGGGCCGCCGAGCAGCAGCTCCAGGACGTGGCCGCGCAGACCTCCCGCGGTCTGGAAGCGGCCATGTCCACTTTGCGCGCATCCGCCGGGCCGGCCTGATCCCGGCCCGGCGGAGCCCCGGCGCCCGGGCCTGCCCCGGGCGGTGCGGCGCCGCCGCGGCCGACCCGGCTGAGCGGGCCGTCCTGCTCAGCTGCTGATGCCCAGCTTGGCCAGTTCGCCCTGCAGCTGCTCCGCCGAGGCCATCAGCTGGCCGTGTTCCTTCTCGCTCATCGGCATCTCCAGCATCGTGTACACCCCGCCGGAGCCGACGACGGTCGGCAGCGACAGCGCGACGCCGCTGATCCCGTAGGTTCCGGACAGGTCCGCGGACACCGGGAGCACCGCGTTTTCCGCCTGCAGCACCGCCTCTACGATCCGCACCGCGGCCAGGCCGATCGCGTAATTGGTGGCGCCCTTCCCTTCGATCACCCGGTAGGCGGCGTTGACGACGTCGTCAGTGGCAGCGGCCAGGAACTCATCGGTGAAGACCTGCCGTCCGCTGACCCGCCAGTCCTGCAGGGGCACCGGGCCAATGGTGGCGTTGGACCAGACCGGGAACTCCGAGTCTCCGTGCTCGCCGATGATGGTGGCGTGCACGCTGGTCATCAGCACGTGGGCTTCCTTCGCCAGCAGCCAGCGCAGGCGCGAGGTGTCCAGCACCGTGCCGGAGCAGAAGATCCGGTTCCGCGGCAGGCCGCTGATCTTCTGCGCCGCAATCGTCAGCACGTCACACGGGTTGGTGACCAGGACGTAGACGGCGTCGGGCGCCTGTTCCATCAGCTGCGGCATCAGCTTTTCGAGGATGCGGATGTTGGCCCCGGCCAGGTCCAGACGGCTCTGGCCCGGCTGCTGCCGCGCACCGGCCGTGATGACGATGATGTCCGCTCCGGCGAGGGCCTCGATGTCCCCGCCGCCGGTGACCGTGCTGGCGCCGGTGAACTGCGTCCCGTGCGCCAGGTCCAGGCCCTCGGCCTCCGCCCGGGTGGCATCAATGTCGTACAGCGCGATCTCGCGGGCGGCTTCCCTGATGATCGCCGCGTAGGCCAGGGACGTCCCCACGCTGCCGGCGCCGACAATGCCGAGCTTGGTAACGGGAACGGTGGTGATGTTGGCCATGACAAGCCTCGCTCACGGTAGGAGGGTTCCCCCTTCCCTGGAACTATAGGCGGCACCTCCGTGAATGGGAACGACCGCCGACGGCTCCGGCCCGCCGCCTGCCGCCCCGCCCGGGCCGGGCCCGCGCCGGATCCGCGCTCAGTTTACGAAGCGGCTCAGGTACCCGCTGCCGGACCGGTGGACGTGCCCCCGCATCAGCTCCCCGGCCCGCTTCCCGTCGCCGGCGTCCACCGCCGCCATGATCCGGCGATGTTCGGCCCAGGAGTCCTTGCCGCGGTTGTCGACGTCGGCCGCGTACAGCCATTCGATCTTGCCGGCGAGCTGGCGCAGCAGCGCGGTCAGGGAGCGGCTGCCGGCCAGTGCGGCGACGCCCAGGTGGAAGCGCACGTTCAGTTCCGGCAGCAGCTCCAGCCGCCCGGCGGCGACGGCGGCGTCCCCGGCGTCCAGGATCTCGGCCACTTCCCGGCGTGCCTGCCACCAGGCCTGGTCGGGGGTCCCGGCGGCCAGCTGCGCGGCTGCAGCCAGGGCCGCCCGCCGCGCCGTCGCGGCTTCCACCACCTCCCGGACCGCGAAGAGGTCTTCGGCTTCGTCGGTGGGGATCCGGGCCACGGTGGAGCCGGCGTACTTCTTCGACTCTACGAAGCCTTCCGCCTCCAGGGCGCGCAGTGCTTCACGCACCGGGACCCGCGACCGCCCGTATCGCCGCGCCAGCGACGCCTCGGTGATGCGGGTGCCGGCGGGCAGGGCGCCGAAGATGATGTCCCGCCGGATCTCGTCCTCCACCGGCGGCCGGCTCCCGGCGGCGCCGGCCGCCGGGTCAGCGGCCGGCGGCATAGCCCTGGGCGCCCCGCGGGTTGGCCGCGGCGCGCAGCCGCCCGTCCGCCGGGTCCTTTTCCACCGTGGACAGGCGGCCCAGCGCCCAGTCTCCGGCCCGCGTGATGCGGTGGCCGCGGGCTTCGAGCCCGGCAATCACGTCCTCGCCCAGCCGGTCCTCGACGACGGCGCCGCCGGGGGTCCAGGTGCGCGGCCAGAAGGAGCCGGGAATGGAGGTGGTGTGCAGCGCCGGAGCATCCATCGCCTGCTGCGGCGTGTAGCCGCCGACGATCCGGCGCAGCAGGTAGAGCAGCTGCCACTGGTCCTGCTGGTCGCCGCCGGGTGAGCCGAGCGCGGCCACGGCCAGGCCGTCCTTCAGCACCAGCGTGGGGGTGAGCGTGGTGCGCGGCCGCCGGCCCGGGGCCAGGGTGGACGGGCCGCCCTCCTCCAGCCAGGTCATCTGCAGCCGCGAGCCGAGGCAGAAGCCCAGCTCGGGGATCGTCGGGGAGGACTGCAGCCAGCCGCCGGAGGGGGTGGCCGAGACCATGTTGCCCCAGCGGTCCACGACGTCGATGTGGCAGGTGTCGCCCCTGCTCTCCCCGGTGGGCGAGACGGTGGGTTCGCCGACGCCGGCCGGGCCGGTGCCGCCGGCGGAGGCGACGGCGGGCGGCATGTATTCGGTCCGCAGCGGCGGTGTGAACGGGGTGCGGCCGGGCAGCTGCCCGGGCCGGAACCCGTGCGAGGCCTCCTCGGTGATCAGCGCCCGGCGCGTGGCGGTGTACTCCTCGCCGAGCAGCACATCCAGCGGCACGTCGGCGTCCCCGTACCAGGCCTCGCGGTCCGCGATGGCCAGCTTCTGCGCCTCGAGGATCAGATGCGCGCCCTCCACAGTGGACGGATCAAGCAGCTCGTCGTCGTATCCGGCCAGGATGGCCAGGGTCTGCAGCAGCGCCGGACCCTGGCCCCAGGCGCCGGTCTTGGCGATGGTGTGCCCGCGGAACTCATAGGTCACGGCCGGTTCGTACCCGGCTTCGAAGCCGGCGAAGTCCTCGAGCGTCATCACCCCGGCGTGCAGCGTGCCGGAGGAGTGCATATGCGGGTCCTGGAGGAATTCGACGGCGGCGCGGGCCACGAAGCCCCCGCGCCATTCGGTGCGGGCGGCGTCGATGCGCTCCCCGCGGCCCGCCGCGCCGGCCCCGGCCTTGATGAGCCGCTCCAGCACGGAGGCGTAGGCGTGGTTGGTGACCAGCTCACCGGGCCGCGGCGGCCGCCCCTGCGGCATCCACTGGGCGGCGGAGCTGGGCCAGTGTTCGGTGAACAGGTCGGCAACGGCGGCAATGGTCCGGGCGGCCTGCGGCATCAGCGGGTGCCCGGCCCGGGCGTAATGGATGGCGAAGTCGAGCACGTCCGCCAGCTCCCAGGTGCCGTGGTCGCGCAGCAGCAGCAGCCAGGCGTCCACGGCCGCGGGCACCGCGGCCGCGAGCGCACCGGAACCGGGCACCAGTTCCAGGCCCTCGGCGAGGTAGTGCTCCCGGGTGGCGGCGGCCGGGGCCGGGCCCTGGCCCATCAGCACCACCGGCCGGCCCGGGTCCTCGGCGGTGGCGAACAGTCCGGTCATGTCCCCGCCGGGTCCGTTCAGGTGCGGTTCGACGACGTGCAGCACGAACGCGCCGGCGACGGCGGCGTCGAAGGCGTTGCCACCGCGCTCCAACACCGCCTGGGCGGAGGCGGTCGCCAGCCAATGCGTCGAGGCGCTCACGCCGAACGACCCTTCGAGGGTGGGCCGGGTGGTGAAGGGATCGGGTGCGGTGTACGGCACGGCGTGTCCTTTGCGACGGCGGAGCGGCGGGTGCGGCCGACGACGAAGCCGGGCCGGTTTGCATACAACCTAAACGTTTCCTGTGATTTCGTATACATTCAGGCTCAGGTTTTCTGTCCGTCCCACCTGCCCTGACCCGGAGGAGCCGCCGTGAAGCGCCTGGCCGCCGTGCCCACCGAACGAGTCCATTTGTGGCTCATGCTGGCCCTCACCTTTTCCACCGGCGTGGTCGACGCCGTCGGCTACCTCGGTCTGGACCGGGTGTTTACCGGCAACATGACCGGAAACGTGGTGCTGCTGGGCATGGGCCTCGCCGGTGCGGAGAACCTGCCGATCCTGCGCCCGGTGCTGGCGCTGATCTTCTTCATGCTGGGCGCGGCGGCTGCCGGGCGGATGCTCCGCCGCGGTCCGGAAGGCTGGTCCTGGCGGACCTCCCTCGCGCTGATGGTGGTCGCGGCGACCATATCCGCGCTGGCGGTCTTCGTCGCCGTCGCGGACGTACAGGGCGACGAGGTGCTCGGCAGCATCACTACGTCGGCCCTGGCCGCGGTCATGGGCGTGCAGGCCGCCACCGCGAAGCGGCTGAAGGTCGCCGAAATCACCACCGTGGTGGTCACCTCCACGATCACCGGGCTGGCCGCCGACTCCCGGCTGGCGGGCGGTGACGGCAGGTACCGGGCACGGCGCATCCTGGCGATCGCGCTCATCCTGCTCGGTGCCCTGGCCGGCGCGGCGGCCCTGAACGTGGCGCTGTGGCTCGGGCTGGCGGTCTCGGCCGTCATCTCCATCGCGGTCGCGGTGATCGGCTACCTGCGCCACCGCCATGACCGCTCCCTCGCCCCCGCCGACGGCGCGTCCACGACCTGAGCGCGCTGCCCCGCCGGCGCCCGGTGCCCTAGGGTGGGCAAATGCCGATGCAGGATGCCGACCACTGGACGCCGGTCCTCACCGGCCGGCTGCTGCTGCGCCGCCCGGAGCCCGGTGACGAGGCGGCCGCCGTCCGGCTGCACCTGGACCCGCGGACCAATGTGCACGACCCCTCCCCCGGTCCGGTGACCGCCGCCCAGGCCGCCCGCACCTTCCACGTCATCAGCCAGCACTGGCGCAGCTTTGGGTTCGGTGTCTGGGCTGCGGCCCTCCCCGAAGAGCCCGCCGGGCTGATCGGCTTTGCCGGTGTCTCGCACCGGGTGGTGCAGGGCCGGCCCGCCCTGAACCTCTACTACCGCTTCCACCCCGATCATTGGGGCAGCGGCCTGGCCACCGACGGGGCGTCGGCCGCTCTCCGGCTGTCCCGGGAGCATCTGCCCGGGCTGCCCGTGGTCGCGTACACCACTGAGGAAAACCGGGCCTCCCAGCGCACCGCGCTGGCCGCCGGCCTGGAGCGCCGCCCGGACCTCGACGTCGAGCACCACGGACGCAGGGACATTTACCTGGCCGCCGACTGGTAGCCCGCCGCTGATCCGGCCGCCGGCTGCGGCAAAGCCGCACCGATGCGTGCCAGCGCACGGGGACCCGTTCTAGGCTGGAATCCACGCGCCTTCCCGGTCCGGGGACCGCGCATCCGCCGACGGCACGGCGTCCGCGGCCCGCCGTCACGGCGGCCGGCGCTGCCGGCTCGGAGGTCATGATGGAAACCTTTACGTCCACCACCAACCCGGTCCTAGGCAGCCTGGTGCTCTCCGCACTGCTGGCCCTGGTGCCGCTGCTGGTGTTCTTCCTGCTGCTGGCCGTGGCCAAGACCAGGGCGTACGTGGCCGGCGGCTGGGCCCTGCTGGCCGCCCTCGTCATCGCCGTCGTCGGCTTCCGGATGCCCGTGGGCCTGGCCCTGCTCTCCGCCACCCAGGGCGCTGCGTTCGGCCTGTTTCCGGTGGTCTGGATCATTGTCATGGCGGTGTGGCTGTACCAGGTGACCGTGCTCAGCGGCCGCTTTGAAGACCTGCGCCGGGTCTTTGACCGGATCGGCCGCGGCGACCTGCGGGTGCAGGGGATCCTGGTGGCGTTCTGCTTCGGCGGCCTGCTGGAGGCGCTGGCCGGCTTTGGCGCCCCGGTGGCGATCACGGTCACCATGCTGCTGGCGCTGGGCATCGCCCCGGTGCGGGCGGCCACCGCGGTGCTGATCGCCAATACCGCACCGGTGGCCTTCGGCGCGCTGGCGATTCCGATCACCACCGCAGCCAACCTCACCAACTACACCGGCGACGAAATCGGCGCCGTGGTGGGCCGGCAGACGCCGCTGCTGGCCGTGTTCATTCCGCTGATCCTGCTGTTCATCCTTGACGGGCGCCGCGGGCTGCGCCAGTGCTGGCCGGTCGCCGCGGTGACCGGCGTCGTGTTCGCGCTGATGCAGTTCCTGTGCTCGAACTACTTCTCCTACGAGCTGACCGACATCGTCGCCTCGCTGGTGGCCCTCGCCGCGGCGGTCGCGTTCCTGCGCATCTGGCGGGCGGACGGCGCGCCCGAGGCGGCCGAGCGGATGAACGCCGAGCTGGCCCGGGCCCGCGCCGCCGGCTGGTCTCCAGTGGGTGAGGGCCCCGACCGTCCGGGGATACCCGGACGCGCCGCCGATGCCTCCGCCGGCACTGAAGGCGAAGCGGCCGCCGGCCTGCCGCCGAAGGCCGGGGGCGAGGGCCCGACGGCGGCCGGAGGCGGGGACCGCCTCACCCCGGCCCGGGCCTGGATGGCCCTGTTCCCCTACGTCCTGGTGATCGTCATCTTCGGCGTCGCGAACCTGTGGACCTGGGGCGTGAACGTGCCGGAGCTGCTGGCCCGCAGCACCATCCGCATCCCCTGGCCGTGGCTGCATGATGCCCTGCTCGGGGCCGACGGGCAGCGGCAGTCCTCGACCATCTACAACTTCGAGTGGCTGGCCACCCCGGGCACGCTGCTGCTGTTCACCGGGCTGATCACCGCGGTGGTGTACTCCCGGTTCACCGACCACGGCCGGTATCCGCTGCGGCTGGGCAACGCCCTGGCCGAGATCGGCCGCACCGCCCGCCGCATGGTCTCCGCCGGGCTGACCATCCTGGCCGTGCTGGCGCTGGCGTACGTCATGAACTTCTCCGGCCAGACCATCGCTATCGGCACCTGGCTGGCCGGCACCGGGGCCTTCTTCGCGTTCCTGTCCCCGGTGCTCGGCTGGATCGGCACCGCCGTCACCGGCTCGGACACGTCGGCCAACGCGTTGTTCGCAAAGCTCCAGCAGACGGCCGGCACCACCGCGGGCATCGATCCCACGCTGCTGGTGGCCGCCAACACCGGCGGCGGGGTGATGGGCAAGCTGATCAGCCCGCAGAACCTGGCCATCGCCGCGGCGGCCGTGAACATGAGCGGGCAGGAGAACGTGCTGTTCCGCCGGGTCCTGGGCTGGTCCGTGGTGCTGCTGCTGGCGCTGTGCGTGCTGGTCTACCTGCAGTCGACGCCGGTGCTGTCCTGGATGCTGCCCGGCTGAGCCGACCGCCTGCAGGCAGCCGCGGGCAGCATCCAGGGTTGCGGATCAGTAGCTTGCGGCCACCGGCCCCGGGCCCTCCTCCGGGAGGTACTTCGCCGCGAGGGCCTCGGAGCCGCGCGCCAGCAGCGCGACGTCGGCGCCCACCAGGATGAAGTCGACGCCGGCCGCCAGGTAGCGGCGGGCCGTGGCCTCGGCGAACGCGTTCACGCCCACCGGCACCCCCAGGTCCCGGGCGGTGCGGATGCAGTGCTCGACGGCGGCCACCACCTCCGGGTGTTCCTGCTGCCCGAGGTGGCCCATGGAGGCGGCCAGGTCCGAGGGGCCGAGGAAGATGCCGTGCACGCCCTCGGTGCCGGCGATCTCCGCCACGTTGTCGACGGCGAGCGCCGATTCGATCTGCACCAGCAGCGTGATCGTCTCGTCGGCACGCTGCAGATATTCGGGGATCCGGTTCCAGCGGGCCGCGCGGGCGAGGGCGCTGCCGACGCCGCGCACCCCGTGCGGCGGATAGCGGACGGCGGCGACGGCGGCGCGTGCCTGCTCCGCGGTGTCCACCATGGGCACCAGCAGGTTCTGCGCGCCCAGGTCCAGGAACTGCTTGATCAGCACGGTGTCATTGGCCGGCGGGCGGACCACCGGGGTGATCGGGTAGCCGTGCACGGCCTGCAGCTGGGCGGTGAGCGATTCCAGGCCGTTGGGGCTGTGCTCGGCGTCGATCAGCAGCCAGTCCAGCCCGGAACCGGCGCAGATCTCGGCGACCAGCGGGCTGCCCGAGCACGCCCACATGCCCACCCGGGCACGGTCCTCCGGGCCGATCAGGGCCTTGAACGGGGTTTCGGGAGTTACACGAAGCGGCATGTCACCGACCCCAGCTGGCCGTAGTCGGCGTGCACGGTGTCACCCTTGTGCACCCACATAGGCCGGGTGAAGGACCCGGCGAGGATGATTTCCCCGGCGCCCAGCACGGCGCCGTGGGCGGCCAGCTTGTTCGCCAGCCAGTACACGCCGGCGCCGGGGTGGTTCAGGACGCCGGCGGCCACGCCGGTCTCCTCGATGGTCTGGTTCTTGTACAGCAGCGCCGAGATCCATCGCAGGTCGACGTCGGCGGGCTTCACCGGGGTGCCGCCGATCACCATGGCGCCCATGGCCGCGTTGTCGGAAATGGTGTCCACGATGGTCCGGCCCTCCATCTCGATCCGCGAGTCCAGGATCTCCAGGGCCGGCACCACGTACTCGGTGGCGTCCAGGACGTCGAAGATGCTGCAGTCCGGGCCGCGCAGCTCCTTGCCGAGCACGAACGCCAGCTCCACCTCGATGCGCGGATGGGTGTACCTGTCCCACTCCACGGTGCAGCCGTTCTCCAGCACCATGTCGTCGAAAATCACCCCGTAGTCCGGTTCGGTGATTCCGGTGGCGGCCTGCATGGCCTTGGAGGTGAGGCCGATCTTGCGGCCCACCAGCTTCCGGCCGGATTCCTGCAGGCGCCGGCTCCAGAGGCTCTGCACGGCGTAGGAATCCTCCACCGTCATCTCCGGCCAGCGGGCCGTCAGGCGCGGCACCGGGGTCCGCGTGCGGCCGGCCTCGACCAGCTCGTCGGCGATGGCTTCAATCGTTTCCTGGTTCAGCACGCGGCGTCTCTCCCCTTCGTTGCGGTGCACGGCCCTGACCCCGGCCGCCCTGCTGATCGTATATGATCTTCGCCACATGCCGGCCAGTGTTGCGGCCGGGGCGCGTAATTTGCCTGCCCGCACGTGCGGCGGGGAAAATTGCAGCAGCAGCCCCGGCCAAAGGATCCCCATGCACCTCCGCGACATCATCGACAGCAGCGCCGGGCTCCGCCGGGACCTGGCCCTGAACCTGGACAAGTGGCGGCCGCGCGTGCAGGGACTCAGCCACGGCCTGCACGCGGACCCGGAGCTGTCCTTCGACGAAACCCGGGCCGCGGCCGCCGTCGCCGCCCTGCTCGCGGAGGCGGGGTTCGACGTCGAGCGCGGCACCGCGGGCCTGCCCACCGCGTTCACCGCGACGGCCGGCAGCGGCGACCTGGTGGTGGCGCTCTGCGTTGAATACGATGCCCTGCCCGAGATCGGCCACGCCTGCGGCCACAACCTGATCGCCGGCGCCTCGACCGCCGCCGCCCTGGCCCTGCTGCCGTACGCCGATCACCTCGGCATCACGCTGAAGGCGATCGGCACCCCCGCGGAGGAACACGGCGGCGGGAAGATCCTCATGCTGGAGCGCGGCGCGTTCGACGGCGTCGGCCTGGCCCTGATGGTCCATCCCGTCCAGGACGGGTTCAGCTGCAACCCCGCCGGCACCACCGCGCAGGCCGTGGGCCGGTACCGGGCCGTCTACTCCGGCTCCCCCGCCCATGCCGCCGCCGCACCGCACCGGGGCGTGAACGCGGCCGACGCCGCCGTCGTCGCCCAGGTGGCCGTGGGCCTGCTCCGCCAGCAGCTGCCCGCCGACCACCGGGTCTCCGCCTACGTCAGCGAGGCCGGGCGGGCCACCAACATCATCCCCGACCGCGCCGTGGTGGAGTTCGAATGCCGCGCCTTCACCCTGCCCGAGTACGAGGCCCTGCTGGAGCGGGTGCGCAACTGCTTCCGCGCCGGGGCACTGGCCACCGGAACCGCGCTGGAGTTCGAATCCGTCGAGCCGCTGTATCAGCCGCTGCGGCAGGACGAGGTGCTCGCCGGGCATTGGACCGAGGCGATGGACGCCTTCGGCCGCGACGTCCGGCCCGCTGCGGGCCCGGCCGGCGGCTCCACCGACATGGGCAACATCTCGCAGGTCATTCCCAGCCTGCATCCCTGGCTGAGCATTCCCGGCGTGCAGGCGCCCATCCATTCCCGTGAGTTCGCCGAGCTGGCCGACAGCCCCGGCGCCTACGAGCTGATGTTCGAGGCCGCGGCCGCCCTGGCCTGGACCGTGGCCGGTGTGGCCTCGGATCCGGAGCAGTACACCGCGTTCGTCGCCGGCGCCCGGCAGCGGGGTGCGCTGGGCAGCGCGCCGGCGGACGACGCCGCCGGTCCTTCCGCCGCGGACGGCCGCGGGTGACGCAGTTTATGGCGGGGCCGGCTGCGGCCTCGGACGAAACGGTGCCGGCCCTCGTGCGGGCCGGGGGCGACGGCGGGGCGGCCCTGGGCCGTGCCGTTCCGGCTTTCCTCGGCCCCGAGGACGTGGAGCTGACCGTGACGCTCTGCGGGCTCTGCGGCTCCGACATTGTGGTGTACGTGGGTGATCCGGAGTTCGCCTGGGTGCGGCCCGGCACCGTGTTGGGCCATGAAGCGGTGGGCGTGGTCGCCGAGGCCGGCCTGCTGGTGCCCGAGGACTTCACGCCCGGAACCCGCGTGGTACCGGTCAGCGGCATCGGCTGCGGCCGGTGCGAAGCCTGCCGCACCGACTACGGGCAGGGCTGCCCGCAGCAGGTGATCCTCGGCCTGAACCGCCATGGCGCCGCCGCCGCGCGGTGCACGGTGCCCGCGCGGAACCTGGTGGCCGTTCCGGACCACGTGCCGGACGAGACCGCCGTCCTCACCGAGCCCGCCTCGGTGGCCTGGCGGGCCGTTGCCGTGACCGGCCGGGTCCGGGCCGGGGAGCGGGTGGCCGTGTCCGCCACCCGTGCCATCGGGCTGCTGGCCGCACTGCAGGCACAGAGCTTCGGTGCGGAGGTGACGCTGGTGGTGCGCCCCGACCCCAAGTACGACGCCCGGCGCGCGCTGGCCGCCGACCTGGGGCTCGCCGTCGACGCCGCCCCGGCCCCGGGCAGCGTTGACGTCTGGATCGAGGCGACCGGCACCGGCCGGCACCTGGAGCTGGGCATGCGGGCGCTGCGCCCCGGCGGACGGATGGTCCCGGTGGCCATGTACTCGGACAGCAGCCGCCGCCCGGCCACCATCACGGTCCGCCCTGATGTCACCGTGCGCCCCAGCTACGCCTCTTCCAAGGCCGACTACGTCAAGGCGCTGGCGTTCCTGGCCGGGATTCCCGATATCGGTGCGCGCCTGGTGACCCCCTATCCGCTGACCGACGCCTTGGCCGCGCTGCACGATTCGACCTACGGCCGCACCGACGGCACCCAGCTGATCAAGGCGGCGCTGCGCCCCTGATTCCCGGCGGGCCGCCTGCCGGGACCGAGGATCGCCGTCCTGGCCGCTGAACCTATTGTGCAGATAACGCTGCTCTGCCCGTGCCGGCCCCGACCATTGTGCAGATAACGCCGTTATGACGTCCCCTAAGCGACATCAGCTGTACAAAGGATGCGGGCGGCGACGAGGCATCCAACTCCCGGCGGGTTGAAGCCCCTCAGACCCTCCCGAAACAACTCCAACCCGCCGACAGACGGGCCACCCGCCGTCCCGCCTTCCAACTCCCGGCGGGTTGAAGTCCCTTTGCCCCTCACATAACAACCCCAACCCGCCGATGGACGGGCCGACACGTCGGCCCGCTGCGCTGTATCGGTGCCTCTCCTACGCCCAGCGGACGTGGCACCGCCCCTGGCACGCCCGCCCTCCGGTTCATCGCGCGCTGACCCCGGAACACCTGCGACATCTGCCCGCAACATGCCTCTGACAAGGACGAAACCACCCCCGCGGTAAGGAAATGCGGCGGTTACACAACCGGCCTGTCCGCGAAACACGGCCCGAATAGGTTGGCTGCAGCCGGAGAAAAGCAGCCGGCAGCGGCCGCCCGGTGCGGCCGCCAGCGCACCTACAGGGGGATGAACCCGTGATCCGAAACAGCTTCCGCCGCGGCGTCCTGCCGCTGGCCGCCGCCGCCCTGGTGGCCACCATGACGGCCTGCGGCTCGCAGATCAGCGAAACCTCGGCCAACGCACCTAGCACCGGCGGCTCCTGCGTCGACACCTCCGGGGACAGCGTGAAGATCGGTTTCCTGAACTCGCTCTCCGGCACCATGGCGATCAGCGAGACCACGGTCCACGATTCGCTGACCCTCGCCGCCGAGGAGATCAACGCCGACGGCGGCGTCCTCGGCAAGCAGCTCGAGGTGGTGACCGAGGACGGCGCCAGCGAACCGACCGTCTTCGCGGAGCGCGCCGGCAAGCTGATCCAGCAGGACTGCGTGGCGGCCGTCTTCGGCGGCTGGACCTCCTCCTCGCGCAAGGCGATGCTGCCGGTCTTCGAGTCCAACGACGCCCTGCTGTTCTACCCGGTGCAGTACGAGGGTCTGGAGTCCTCCGACAACATCTTCTACACCGGCGCCACCACCAACCAGCAGATCATCCCCGCCCTGGACTACCTGGCCGAACAGGGCACCAAGACGATCTTCCTGGTCGGCAGCGACTACGTCTTCCCGCGCACCGCGAACAAGATCATCCACGCCTACGCCGAGGCGCACGGCATGGAGGTCGTCGGCGAGGAGTACACGCCCCTGGGCTCCACCGAGTTCTCCACCATCGTGAACAAGGTCCGTGACTCCGGAGCCGACGCCGTGTTCAACACCCTCAACGGCGACTCCAACGTGGCCTTCTTCCGCCAGTACAACAGCGTGGGCCTGACCGCCGGGACCATGCCGGTGGTCTCCGTGTCCATCGCCGAGGAGGAGGTGCCCGGCATCGGCATCGAAAACGTCGAAGGCCAGCTCACCGCCTGGGACTACTACCAGACCGTCGACACCCCGGCCAACCAGGAGTTCGTGGCCGCGTTCAAGGAGCGCTTCGGCGCCGACCGGGTCACCAGCGACCCGATGGAGGCGGCCTACACCTCGCTGCACCTGTGGAAGGCCATGGTCGAGAAGGCCGGCTCGTTCGACGTCGCCGCCGTCCAGGAAGCCGCCGACGGCGTCAGCTTCGACGCCCCCGAAGGCACCGTCACGGTCAACGGGGAGAACAACCACATCACCAAGACCCCGCGCATCGGCCGGATCACCTCCGACGGGCTGATCGAGACCGTCTGGGAGGCCCCGGAGGCGGTGGAGCCGGATCCGTTCCTGGAGACCTACGACTGGGCCGAGGGCCTGGGCGGCTGACCCGCCGCAACGGACCAACGGACATCCACGGGTGAAAGGCACAGCGGAATGGAACTGCTGATCGGACAAATCTTTGCCGGGCTCAGCCTGGGCTCAATCCTGCTGCTGGCGGCGCTGGGCCTGGCCCTGACGTTCGGGCAGATGGGCATCATCAACATGGCGCACGGCGAGTTCATCATGGCCGGGGCATACACGGCCTTCGTGGTCCAGAAGATCGTGGCCGACGTCGGCGCCTCGCTGCTGGTCTCCATTCCGCTGGCCTTCCTCCTCGGCGGCCTGCTGGGCCTGGTGCTCGAGTGGGCGCTGCTGCGGCGCATGTATCACCGGCCGCTGGACACCCTGCTGGTCACCTTCGGCGTCTCGCTGGTGCTCCAGCAGCTGGCCCGGGACATCTTCGGCGCTCCCAGCGTGGACGTGCGGATCCCGGGCTGGCTGCAGGGCAACGTGGAGCTGCTGGGCGCACCGATTCCGCTGCCCCGGCTGTTCATCCTGCTGCTCTCCCTCACCGCGCTGGCCGCCCTGGCCGCGCTGCTGAAGGCCACCCCGCTCGGCCGGCGGATCCGGGCGACCGTGGTGAACCGGGACCTGGCCGAGACTACCGGCATCTCCACCCGCCGCACCGACCGGCTCACCTTCTTCATCGGCTCCGGCCTGGCCGGGGTGGCCGGCGTCGCGGTCACCCTGATCGGCTCCACCAGCCCGTACCTGGGCACCAACTACATCGTCGATGCCTTCCTGGTGGTGGTTGCCGGCGGCATCGGGCAGATCAAGGGCGCGGCGATCGCTGCCTTCGTGCTGGGCGTGCTGCAGTCCGTCTTTGAATACTCGACGACGGCCAGCCTGGCCAAGGTGCTGGTGCTGGTGGCCGTCGTCGTCTTCCTCCAGGTCCGCCCGCAGGGCCTGTTCACCGTCAAGACGAGGAGCCTGGCATGAGCAACCCCTTCACCGGCGCGCTGCGCCCGGGCCGGCCCCGCACCCTAGGCGGATTCGCGCTGGCCGCCGTCCTGCTGTTCGGGCTCGCCCCGGCCGTCCTCTCCCCCTACAACCTGGGCCTGTTCGGCAAATTCATCTGCCTGGCCATCGTGGCCGTCGGCATCGGCCTGGCCTGGGGCCGCGGCGGCATGCTGACGCTCGGCCAGGGCGTGTTCTTCGGCCTGGGCGCCTACGTGATGGCCATGCACATGCTGCTCGCCGACGCCTCGCTGTTCGGCGGTACCGGCGTGCCGGACTTCATGATGCTCTACGGCAACGGCACCGTGCCCGCCTGGTGGGAGCCGTTCCGCAGCCCGGTGGTGACCCTGGCCGCCGTCGTCCTGCTGCCCGGCACGGTGGCGCTGCTGCTGGGCCTGGCCGTGTTCCGCCGCCGGGTCAAGGGCGCCTACTTCGCGATTCTCAGCCAGGCGCTGGCCGCCGCGTTCGCTGTGTTCCTGGTCGGCCAGCAGGCCACCACCGGCGGCTCCAACGGGCTCAGCGGCTTCCGGTCCTTCTTCGGCTTCGACCTGCAGGACCCGGCCAACAAGACGATGCTGTACCTGATCGCCGCCGGGGCGCTGCTCGGCGCCGTCGCCCTGGCCCGGCAGCTGATCCACAGCCGGTTCGGGGAACTGCTCACCGCGGTCCGGGACCAGGAAGAGCGCGTCCGGTTCCTGGGCTACGATCCGGCCGCCCTCAAGACCGCCGTGTATGTCCTTGCCGCGGTGCTCGCCGGCATCGCCGGGGCGCTGTTCGTACCGATCGTGGGCATCATCTCCCCCGCGGACGTCGGCGTGGCCCCCTCGATCGCGTTCCTCATCGGCGTGGCGATCGGCGGCCGGGCCACCGTGCTCGGCCCGGTGCTCGGTGCCCTCGGCGTGGCGTTCGCCCAGTCCGGGCTGGCCTCCACCTTCCCCTCCTTCTGGGTCTACTTCCAGGGCCTGCTGTTCATCCTCGTGATCGGCTTCCTGCCCGGCGGCCTGGCCTCGCTGAAGCTCGGCGGGCTGGCCGGACGCCTGAAACGGCGCACCGGCTCGGCTCCCGACCCCGCCCCGCAGCCCGCGCGCACCGCCGCGGCCCCGACCACCAAGGAGCAGCCGGCATGAACCCGCGCATCCCTCCCGTTCCCGCCGCCCCGCCAGCCCCGCTGCTGCCCGACGCCGAGCCCGCCCCGGGCGGGCTGCGCGCCGGCCGTCCGCAGTACCTGGAGATCCGGGACCTGCGGGTGACCTTCGACGGGTTCACCGCCGTGGACGGCGTAAACCTGGACGTCACCCAGGGCGACCTGCGGTTCCTCATCGGACCCAACGGCGCCGGCAAGACCACCGTCATCGACGCCATCACCGGCCTGGTGAAGGCCACCGGTTCGGTGAACCACACCGGCACCGAGCTGCTGGGCCGCAAGGTGCACAAGGTGGCGCGGCTGGGCGTCGGGCGGACCTTCCAGACCGCCAGCGTGTTCGAGAACCTCTCCGTGCTGCAGAACCTGGACATCGCCGCCGGCGCCGGGCGCAGCCCGCTGCAGCTGCTGCGTCGGCGCCGCGGGGTCGAACCCGCCGTCGAGGAGGCGCTGGAGATCATCGGGCTCGAACACGTGGCCGGCCGGCAGGCCGGAGAGCTGGCCCACGGGCAGAAGCAGTGGCTGGAGATCGGCATGCTGCTGGTGCAGAACGCCGACCTGCTGCTGCTGGACGAGCCGATCGCCGGGATGAGCCAGGACGAGCGCGAACAGACCGGCGCGCTGCTGCGCCGCATCGGCGGCAGCCGGATCACCCTGGTGGTGGAGCACGACATGGATTTCGTCCGCGAGTACGCGACCTCGGTGACCGTGCTCGCCGCGGGCCGGGTGCTCAGCGAAGGCAGCGTGGCCGAGGTCCAGGCGGATCCGCGCGTGCAGGAGGTCTATCTTGGGACAGCCGCTGACGGAGGAGGGCACTGATGCTGGAAGTGAAGGACCTGCGGGTCGGCTACGGACGCACCGAGGTGCTGCACGGGGTGGACCTGACCGTGCCCGAGGATGCGGTGGCGGCGGTGCTGGGGCACAACGGCGCCGGCAAGAGCACGCTGCTGCGCGCCGTCGTCGGCCTCCTCAAGCCCACGTCCGGCAGCATCCGGCTCGACGGCGAGGACATCACCCGGCTGCGCCCGCACCAGCGTACGGCGCGCGGCATCGCCTACGTGCCGCAGGGCCAGCAGGCGTTCGGGCCGCTGACCACGCTGGAGAACCTGCGGGTCGCGGCCGACGGACGGCGCAACGGCGCCGCCCTGGTGGAGGAGGCGCTGGACATGTTCCCGGCGCTGCGGCCGCTGCTGGGCCGCCGGGCCGGGCTGCTCTCCGGCGGGCAGCGGCAGCAACTGGCCATTGCCCGGGCCCTGATCACGCAGCCGCGGCTGCTGATCCTGGACGAACCCACCGAGGGCATCCAGCCCAACGTGGTGGCCGAGATCGAACGCACCATCATGGCCCTGGCCGCCCGGCCGGGCATGCAGGTGCTGCTGGTGGAGCAGCACATCGGTTTCGCCCTGCAGGCCGCCCACGAGTATTCCGTCCTGGCCTCCGGCCGGGTCGCCTCCCGCGGGGCCGGCGGAACGGCGTCAGCGGCCGAGACCGTCCGCGCCGCGATGGCGATCTGAGCCGGCCGGGGTCAGCGGACGATCAGCACGTCCAGGGTCCGCGGGCCGTGCACGCCCTCCACGCGTTCGAGCTCGATGTCGCTGGTGGCGCTCGGCCCGCTGATCATGGTCAGCGGCCGGGTGCCGTCCAGCCGCCGCAGCGCCTCGGGCACGATCCCGGCGATGTCGGCCACCCGGACCACGCAGATGTGGTGGTCCGGCACCAGGGTGATGGCACGGCGGCCCTGGTTCGGGCTGCCGTCCAGGATGATGGTTCCGGTCTCCGCGACGGAGACGGCGCTGCCGGTGACCACGGCGTCGACGGCGTCCAGTTCGGCCACGCTGAGCGGGCTGCCCGCAGCGTCGGTCCGGCGCCGGGAGCGGGTTCCTGCCTGGGCGTCGATCGCCTCGGCCTCCTCCAGCCAGGCCGGGTCCAGGCCGTCGGGAACCACGTAGCTCTCCGCCTCGGCCAGCAGGGCGGCGATCCGCCCCGGCAGCTCGTCTTCGATCACGACCTCGACGCCGGCCTTGTAGTCGACCAGCCGGTCCACCAGCAGATCAATCAGCTGCTCAGTGGACAGGCCGGACTCGTGCCGGTAGTTCCGCGGCACCTCGGGCACCGGCGGCTGGTCGGCCAGGGCGCTGCGCAGCCGGCCCAGGATCTCTTCGCGTGCGCTCACCGCTGCTCCCCTTCCGTGCCGCCGCCTTCGGTGCCCTGCCCCTCGGCCGGCGCGCCGCCGTCGTCGTGATGCTTTTTCCACCAGTCGCGGAAGCTCTGAGCCGGCGGCGCGGGCAGGTCGCGGCTGGAGGTCCAGCCGGCGGCGATGCCGGGCAGGTGCTTGATCACCTTGTCCGGGCCCGCGGCAAGCCGGCCCAGCGGCAGCGCCTTCTCGGCCAGGCCCAGCCGGGAGCCCTTGGACATGGCCCAGGAGGCGCCCTTCATGATCACGTCCATCTGCGTGGGCAGCTTCTTCTTCCCGCGCTTGCTGTCCACGTCCTCCTTGCGCAGGTGCACGAGGATCTCGGGGATGTTGATCTTCACCGGGCAGGCGTCGTAGCAGGCGCCGCAGAGCGAGGAGGCGTACGGCAGGGAGTTGTTCTCCTCGGCCTGAATGCCGGTCATCAGCGGCGAGAGGATCGCGCCGATCGGGCCCGGATAGGTGGAGCCGTAGGCGTGGCCGCCGGTCCGCTCGTACACCGGGCAGACGTTCATGCAGGCGCTGCAGCGGATGCAGTGCAGCGCCGAGCGGCCCATGGTGTCCGCCAGGGCGGCTGAGCGGCCGTTGTCCAGCAGCACCAGGTGCACGTTCTTCGGTCCGTCCCCCTCGGTGACGCCTGTCCACATGGAGGTGTAGGGGTTCATCCGCTCGCCGGTGGATGAACGCGGCAGCAGCTGCAGGAAGACCTCGAGATCGGCCCAGGTGGGCACCAGCTTCTCCACGCCCATGACGGTGATCAGGGTTTCCGGCAGGGTCAGGCACATCCGCCCGTTGCCCTCGGACTCCACCACGCCCAGGGTGCCGGCGTCGGCCACGGCGAAGTTGGCGCCGGAGACGGCCACCTTGGCGGAGAGGAACTTGCGGCGCAGGTGCAGCCTGGCGGCCTCGGCCAGCCGGGCCGGATTGTCGGTCAGGGCCGGGTCCACCTCGGGCATTTCGCGCAGGAAGATGTCCCGCACCTGGGTGCGGTTCTTGTGGATAGCCGGCACCAGGATGTGGCTGGGCTTGTCGTGGTCCAGCTGGACGATCAGCTCGGCGAGGTCGGTTTCGAAGGCGGCGATGCCTTCGGCCTCGAGGTGTTCGTTGAGCCCGATCTCCTGGGTGGCCATCGACTTGATCTTGACGACCTCGTCAGCGCCCTGTTCCCGGATCAGGTCAGTGACGATGGCGTTCGCCTCAGCGGCGTCGCGCGCCCAGTGGATGATGCCGCCGCGCGCGGTGAAGTTCTTCTCGAACTCCTCCAGCAGCTCGGGCAGGCGGGCCATCACGGCCTCCTTGACCGCGCTGCCGGCGCTGCGCAGCTCCTCCCAGTCCGGCAGCTCGGCCACCACGCGGGCGCGCTTGTTGCGGATGGTGGAGGTGGCGTGGCCGAGGTTGGCGCGCAGCTGCGCGTTGCCCAGCTCGTGCTCGGCGGCGTCGGGGAAGGGCTTTGCGGCGTGCAGGTTGCCGTGCCCGTACGCCCGCACTTCGGGCATGCCCAGGTAGGTGCTCATCGTCCGCTCCGTCCGGCCAGGCGGGCCTCGCCCGTGATTTCGACAGGGTTTTCCCGGGTGCTGGCCAGGATCTCGGCCAGGTGCAGGGTAGTGACGCCGGTGCCTTCGCGGGAGAGGCCGCCGCCGATATGCATCAGGCAGGAGGCGTCGCCGCCGGTGCACAGCTCCGCACCTGTGGAGACGATGTTGGCGGCCTTGTCCTCCAGCATCGCGGTGGAAACCTGGGAGTTCTTGATCGAGAAGGTGCCGCCGAAGCCGCAGCACTGGTCGGCCGACGGCAGCGGGGCGACCTCAATGCCGCCCACCGTCTGCAGCAGGTCCAGCTGCCGGTCGCCCAGCCGCAGCAGGCGCATGCCGTGGCAGCTGGGGTGGTAGGTGACCTTGTGCGGGAACCAGGAGCCGAGCTGTTCGGCGGCGTCGGTCACGCCGAGCACGTCGGTGAGCAGCTGGGCGAACTCGTAGGTGCGGGCGCCGACCTCCTCGGCGCGCTTCTCCAGGCCGGCGTCGCCGCAGGCCCGCGCCAGCATCGGGTGCTGGTGCTTCACGGAGGCGACGCAGGATCCGGACGGGGCGACGGCGACGTCGTAGTCTCCCGTGTCGAACGCCTCGACGTGATTGCGGACCACCGGCAGGGCCTCCGGGAAGTACCCGGAGTTCATATGCATCTGCCCGCAGCAGGCCTGCCCGGCGGGGAACACCACCTCGTGGCCCAGCCGCTCCAGCACGGCGGCGGTGGCACGGGCGGTGCTCGGATACATCGCATCGACGATGCAGGTGGCGAACAGCGCGATTCTCATAACAAGCCTCCCAGCCGGACACCCGGCACGTATGGTCTGACCATAGTAGAACACGTGGCAGCAGTGTAGCCAAGGGCACCACGGCCGGTGACGGCGGTCACCCGTGTTCCGAAAAGTGGGCTAGCATTCTGTGGCCTGACCAATATGGCCTGACCATGCGCCAGGCCGCCGCCCGCCTCTCCGAGCCCCCCAAGGAACTCCGTGGATACGTTCGTCCCCGCCACCGACCCGGTGCTGAACAGCGTGGCCTGGTCCGCGCTGGTCGCCCTGCTGCCGCTGTTGGTCTTCTTTGTGCTGCTGGCCTTCCTCAAGGTCAAGGCCCACGTCGCCGGGGCGGCCGCCCTGCTCGCGGCCATTGTGGTGGCCGTGCTGGCCTACCGGATGCCCGCCGGGCTGGCCCTGCTCTCGGCCAGCCAGGGGGCAGTGTTCGGTGCGTTCCCCGTGCTCTGGATCGTGATCATGGCCGTCTGGCTGTACCAGATCACCGTGCTCAGCGGCCGGTTCGAGGACCTGCGCCGGGTCTTCGACCGGATCGGCGGCGGCGACGTCCGCGTGCAGGCCATCCTGGTCGCGTTCTGCTTCGGCGGGCTGCTGGAGGCCCTGGCCGGCTTCGGCGCCCCGGTGGCGATCACCGCCACCATGCTGGTCGCCCTAGGCATCCAGCCGTTGAAGGCCGCCGCAGCCGTGCTCGTGGCGAACACCGCCCCGGTCGCCTTCGGCGCCATGGCCATCCCGATCACCACCGCCGCCAACCTGACCGGGCTCGACGCCGTCCACCTGGGCACCGTCGTCGGCCGCCAGGCCCCGCTGCTGGCCGTCTTCGTGCCGCTGCTGCTGGTCTTCATCCTCGACGGCCGCCGCGGCATGCGCGACACCTGGCCCGCCGCCGTCGTCACCGGCGTCGCGTTCGCCGTCGCCCAGGTGCTGTGCTCCACCTACTTCTCCTACGAGCTGACCGACATCGTCGCCGCCCTGGCCGGCCTCGGCGCCGCCGTCGTGTTCCTGCGCTTCTGGCAGCCGCGCGGCCTGGAGGCCGCCCGTGAGCGGATGGGCCTGCCCGCCCTGGCCGAGACCGTCACCGCCGGCACCGGATCCCGCGCCGGCGCTGCCGCCGGCGGCACCGCCGGAACCGGCGACGAGCTGACCGCCTCCCGCACCTGGCTGGCCCTGTTCCCGTACTTCCTGGTCATCGTGGTGTTCGGCATCGGCAAGCTGTGGCGGTGGGGTGTGGACGTGCCCGCGTTCCTGGCCTCCACCGACGTCAAGATCGCCTGGCCGTGGCTGCACGAGCGGCTGCTGGACGAATCCGGCAGCCCGGTCTCCTCCACCATCTACACCTTCACCTGGCTCTCCTCCCCCGGCACGCTGCTGCTCATTACCGGCCTGATCGTGGCCGTGGTGTACGCGAAGTTCAACGACAGCGGCCGGTACGCGCTGCGCGTCGCCGACGCCGTGAAGGAAATCGGCCGCACCACTTGGAACATGCGCTGGGCCGGGCTGACCATCCTGTCCGTGCTGTCCCTGGCCTACGTCATGAACTTCTCCGGCCAGACCGTGGCCATCGGCACCTGGCTGGCCGGCACCGGCGCGTTCTTCGCCTTCCTCTCCCCCGTGCTCGGCTGGGTGGGCACCGCGGTGACCGGCTCCGACACCTCCGCCAACGCCCTGTTCGCCCGCCTGCAGCAGACCGCCGGCCTCGAAGCCGGCATCGACCCGAACCTGCTGGTCGCGGCCAACACCACCGGCGGCGTCGTCGGCAAGCTGATCAGCCCGCAGAACCTGGCCATCGCGGTCACCGCGGTGAAGCTGGACGGCCAGGAGTCGGTGCTGCTGAAGAAGGTGGTCGGCTGGAGCGTGGGCCTGCTGCTGGTGCTCTGCACGCTGGTCTACCTGCAGTCCACCCCCGTGCTGGGCTGGATGCTCCCATAGCCCACAGGTGTTCCGCTGATGCTCCAAGGGCCTAGATTGGTCCTTGGAGCATCGCCGCTTCCCCCCGACGGATCAGGATCGATATGAGCGTCACTGCAGAAAACCCCGTCCCCCCGTTCGCCGGTTCCTTCGCCGGGCTGGGCCCGAACATCAGCACCCGGGAAATCGACCGGCGCAAGATGGCCCACGACGCCTCGCACTACCTGCTGGTTCCGCAGGCGGTGGCCACCCCCGGCTCCGCTGAGGAGGTGGCCGCGCTGCTGCGCCGCAGCCGGGACCAGGGCATCCCCGCCACCTTCCGCTCCGGCGGCACCAGCCTCTCCGGGCAGGGCATCACCGACTCGCTGCTCATCGACACCCGCCGCCACTTCCGCGGCATCCAGGTGCTCGACGACGGCGCCCGGGTCCGCGTGGAGCCCGGCGTCACCGTGCGGGCTGTCAACGCCCGGCTCGCCCCGCACGGGCGCAAGCTCGGCCCCGACCCGGCCAGCGAGATCGCCTGCACGATCGGCGGGGTGGTCGCCAACAACTCCTCCGGCATGTCCTGCGGCACCGAGTTCAACACGTACCAGACCGTGGAATCCCTGGTGATGGTGCTGCCCTCGGGCACCGTCATCGACTCCGCCGCCCCCGACGCCGCCGAGCGGCTGCGCGCCCTGGAGCCGGAGCTGTTCGACGGGCTGCTGCGCCTGCGCGGCCGGATCGTCGCGAACCCGGAGTCGGTGCGCACCATCACCCGGCTGTTCTCCATGAAGAACACCATGGGGTACGGGCTGAACTCCTTCCTGGACTACGAGGATCCGGTCCAGATCCTCGCCCACCTGATGATCGGTTCCGAAGGCACCCTCGGCTTCGTGGCCGAAGCGGTGTTCCGCACCGTGCCGGCGCTGCCCCAGGCGGCCACCGGGCTGCTGCTGTTCGAGGACCTCGACGCCGCGGCCACCGCGCTGCCGGACCTGGTCGCCCAGGGCCTGGCCGCCGTCGAGCTGCTGGACGCCACCTCGCTGCGGGTGGCGCGCGCCGCCGTCGACGCCCCGGAGCAGCTGAAGGCGCTGGAGGTGGACCGGCATGCGGCGCTGCTGATCGAGCACCAGGCGGCCGACGTCGAGCAGCTGGCGGAGCTGCGCGCCGCCACCGATCCGCTGCTGGCCTCGCTGGACCTGGCAGCGCCGTTCGAAATGACCGGCGACGCGAAGGCCCGGGCCCGGCTCTGGCATATGCGCAAGGGCCTGTACACCACGGTGGCCGGCGCCCGGCCCACCGGCACCAACGCCTTGCTCGAAGACATCGTGGTGCCGGTGCCCGCACTGGCCCGGACCTGCGCCGAGCTGACCGAGCTGTTCGGCAAGCACCGCTACCGGGACTCGGTGATCTTCGGGCACGCCAAGGACGGCAACGTCCACTTCATGCTCAACGAACGCTTCGACGATCCGGTGGAGCTGGAGCGCTACCAGGCATTCACCGACGACATGGTGGACCTGGTCCTCGCCGAGGGCGGCTCGCTGAAGGCCGAGCACGGCACCGGGCGGATCATGGCCCCGTTCGTGCGCCGCCAGTACGGCGACGAGCTGTACGAGGTGATGTGCGAGCTGAAGGCGCTCATCGATCCCCCGAACCTGCTCAACCCCGGGGTGCTGCTGAACGACGACGCCGCGGCCTACATCCGCGACCTCAAGGTGGCGCCGACGGTCGAGGAGGAGGTGGACCGCTGCGTCGAGTGCGGGTACTGCGAGCCGGTCTGCCCCAGCAAGGACATCACCACCACCCCACGCCAGCGGATCGTGCTGCGCCGCGAGATCGCCGCAGCCGAGCAGCGCGGCGACGACGCCCTCGCCCGCCGGCTGCGCGAGGACTACGACTACGACGGCACCCAGACCTGCGCCGTCGACGGCATGTGCGTCACCGCCTGCCCGGTGCTGATCAACACCGGCGACCTGACCCGCCGGCTCCGCCGCGAGGACGCCAACCCGGCGGCACAGCTGGGCTGGAAGGCCGCGGCCAAGGGCTGGGGCGGAGCCACCCGGCTCGGCGGCCTGGCCCTGTCCGCCGCGAAGGTGTTCCCGGCGCCGCTGCCCAAGGCGGCCACCGCCGTCGCCCGCGCCGTGCTCGGCGACGAGAACATTCCGGAATACACCGGCGTACTGCCCGGCGGCGGCAGCGCCCGCACCCCGCGCGAGGATCCGGACGCCGAGGTCGTGTTCTTCCCCGCCTGCATCGGCACCATGTTCGGCCCGGCGGCCGACGGCGAGGGCGCCGCAGCGGCGTTCCTGGAGGTGTGCGGGCGGGCCGGCGTGGGCGTCCGGGTGCCCGAGGGCATCGGCAGCCTGTGCTGCGGCACGCCCTGGAAGTCCAAGGGCTTCAGCCAGGGCTACGAATCGATGACCGACCGCGTGCTGGCCGGGCTGTGGGAGGCCTCCGGCGGTGGGGCGCTGCCAGTGGTGTGCGACGCGGCGTCGTGCACCGAGGGCCTGGACACCATGAAGCGGGCGGCCGCCCAGAGCGAGAAGTACGCGGCGCTGCGGTTCGTGGACTCCACCGAGTTCGTTCGGGACCGGGTGCTGCCGAGGCTGGCCGTCTCGCGGAAGCTGACCTCGCTGGCGCTGCACCCGACCTGCTCCTCCACCCAGCTGGGTGCCAACGACGCCCTGTCCGAGATCGCCGCGGCGGTCAGCGACGAGGTGTACGTGCCGCCGAGCTGGGGCTGCTGCGCCTTCGCCGGCGACCGCGGGCTGCTGCATCCGGAGCTCACCGCCTCGGCGACCGACCGGCAGGCGGCGGAGATCAACACGCGCGAGTTCGGCGGCTACGCGTCGGTGAACCGGACCTGCGAAATCGGCATGTCCAAGGCCACCGGCCACACCTACCGGCACATCCTGGAGTATCTGGCGGAGGCGACGCGGTAGGGGCGGTGCCGGTCTGGGCGGCAGGGACGCGCGCGGCCGGTCCGCCCCGCCCTCGTGGCGCACCGTCGTCGGCGTCGAGCCGCCCGAACGGTTCACCGGCTTCGAGGCACCGATCCTGGCGCCGGCGTCCGGCGTCGTCGCCGCGGTGCACGACGGCGAACCGGACCATGAGGCCCGCCGCTCCCCCGTTTCCCTGCTCGGCTATGCCCTGACCCAGGCCGGCCGGGTGCGGCGGGGTGTGGGGGCGGTCGCCGGAAACCACGTGGTGCTGGCTGTGCCGAGCCAGGCGGATGCCGGCGTCGACGTCCGCACCGTCTATGTGCTGCTCGCTCATCTGCGGCGGGGCTCCATCGGCGTCGCCGTCGGGGACACCGTGGTGCCGGGAGGACGGCTGGCGGAATGCGGCAACTCGGGCAACAGCACCGAGCCACACGTTCATGTGCAGGTCACCGATTCGATGGACTGGGCACGGGCACGTGGCCTGCCGCTGGCCTTCGAGCATCCCCTAACCGGCGAGCCCTGGCTGCCGCGGAACCGAGAGATCGTCGACGCCGGCTAGCCGAACTATCGGTGTGTTGAGGTCCCTTACCGCCGGCCCCAGGCCAACTATCGGCGGCTTGACGTGTGAAAGGCCCCCGCGAAGCAACACCAACCCGCCGATAGACGAACCGGCGCGGGCGCCAGGCCTGGCCACCCAAAGCATCCGTTGTACAGATAACGTCCCTTCACCCACTGCCAGGCAGCATCTGCTGTACAACGGATTCCCGGGCGCCAGGCCAGGCAGCATCACCTGTACAAACGATTCGCGGACAGCGCGGAGACACCTGCTTATCTCCGCAGCTGCTCAGCCCCGGTCGCCGGCCTCCCGCGCCGGCCGCAGCAGGGCGGTAACCGCCAGCGCGGCCACGGCCAGCGCCACGGCCCCGGCGAACACCGCGGTGAATGCCTGCTCCGGGGAGGCCGGCAGCAGCGCCGCGAAACCGATGCCGCCGAGCGCCAGCCACAGCGACTGCACCAGGTTGTCGTTGATCTGCAGCGAGGAGCTGTTGGCGCCCTCCTCACCCCGCCGGGACCAGTCCAACAGCAGCACCGACAGGGTGGAGAACCCCATGCCGATGCCCAGCCCGGCCACCGCCCAGCCGGCGATGACGACGGCGACGCTCACCTCCGGGTGCACGGCGGCCAGGGCCGGGACCATGCCAGCGGCCATCAGCAGCACACCGATGCGCACCCGCATGACCTTCGGGGCCAGGAATCGCAGGTTGGCCGCCAGCCAGGAACCGCCGAACCAGGTCAGCGCGGAGACGCTCAGCAGCGCGCCCGCCTCCACCGGCTCGAACCCCCGCTGCTCCACCAGGGCCAGCGGCAGATAGGCCTCGACGCCCACGAACGCAGCACCCACCAGGCCCCGGGACGCGATGACCGCCGGCAGGCCGCGGCGCAGGGTCCAGGTGCCCTTCGGCAGCAGGCGCGGCCCGCCCAGCAGCACCGCCGCCAGCGACACCGCCGCGAGCAGCACCGGCCAGCCCCATCCGTCCATGCCCTGCTCGCCCAGGCTGCCCAGCCCCAGCACGCCCGCCGCGGCGGTCACCGACCACAGCACCGGGCCGGGCCGCGGCCGCCACCGGCCGTCGGAGGCGGTGGCGCGCAGCACCGGCTCCAGCGCCAGATAGGCGACGACGGCGAGCACCGGGGCGATGCCGAACACCCACCGCCAGCCGAGGACATCGTTGATCGCGCCGGCAATAACCGGTCCGATGACCCCCGGCAGCACCCACCCGCTGGTCAGCACCGTGAACGCCTGCGGCCGCATGGCCTCCGGATAGGCGCGGGCCACCACCACGTACATCGCCACCGAGGCCAGCCCGGAGCCGAAACCCTGCAGCCCGCGGCCCACCAGCAGCAGCCCCATGCTCGGCGCCAGCGCGGCCGCCGCGAGCCCCAGGGAGAACAGCAGGACGCCCAGCCGCAGCGCCGGGCCCGGTCCGCGGGCGTCACTCCATCCTCCGCCCAGCCCGATCGAGACCACAGACAGTGCCATGGAGGCGCCGAACGCCAGCGCGTACAGGCTCAATCCGTCCAGGTCCCGGGCCACGACCGGCATCACCGTCGCCACCGCGAGCGCCTCGAAGGCGAAGAGGAACGCGAGCGCGAACAGGCCCGCCGTCGTCGTGCGGTAGGTACGGGACCAGACCCGGGCCGCCGACGGCGCGCCGCCAACCGGAACGGAAGAGGACGCGACGACGGCGTCCGCCCGGGCGGCGTTCCCCGGGGCTGACGTCGGCGGGGCGGGATGGGGGCTGCTGCCGGGCTCGGGCACTCGGGCTCCTTCGTCGATCACGGATACATTCTGCGCCACGGCTCGCGGCGGCAGTGTCCAGCGAACAACCTCAAGTACCGTTGAGGTCAAGCAGGAGGAACACCATGACGCCCAACCCCGAGCAGGACCGGGAACTGACTCCCGGGCAGCTGTCCGAACGCAGCGGGGCAGCCGTCTCCGCGCTGCACTACTACGAGCGTGAGGGGCTGATCAGCAGCCGCCGCACCGCCGGCAACCAGCGCCGCTATCCGAGGCACATGCTGCGCCGGGTGGCGTTCATCCGCATCTCCCAGCAGCTGGGCATCCCGCTGCGTGACATCCGCGCCGCACTGGCGACCCTGCCGCCCGACCGTGCCCCGAGCCGGGAGGAATGGGCCCGGCTTTCCGCCGGCTGGCGGCAGGTGCTCGACGAGCGGATCGAGCAGATGGAGCGGCTTCGTGATGACCTGGACGGCTGCATCGGCTGCGGCTGCCTGTCCCTGACCCGCTGCAGCCTGTACAACTCCCGGGACTCCCTGGCCGCGGAAGGGGCCGGCCCGAGGCTGCTGCTGACCCGGCAGCGCCGGGACGCCGGCCGGCGGCAACAGGTCACTGACCTGTCCGCCGTCCCGGCCGACGTCTCCCCGGATCCGGACCGCGCCGTCCCGCCCGTCGACGCTTAGGGCCGCTCAGTTCGGGATGAACTCCGGCGGCAGCTGCTGCAGCGACCACTCATTGCCGTCCGGGTCGCTGAAGTACACGAACCTGCCCCAGTCCAGCGGCGTCACCTCGCTGGCTTCGACGCCGTTGTCCACCAGGTGCCGGCGCGCGGCCTCGGCGTCGGGCACCACGATCTGGATCCGTTGGCTGCCCGGCACCATATCCGTGGTTCCGGTGCCGATCACCACCGAGCAGGCGGACCCCGGCGGGGTCAGCTGAACGAACCGCAGGTCGGGGTTGACCTGCTGGTCGTGGTCGGCGTTGAAGCCGACCCGGTTCACGTAAAAGTCCTTCGAGGCATCCACGTCCGTCACCGGCACGGGCACGAGTTCGATTCTCCAGTCCACGGTGCGTCCCTTCGCGTCGTCGGCCGGGCTTCCCGGCCGATGCAGCGACACTGGGCGTTCCCATCGGCAGCCGAAAGCGATTCGCGGACGGTATCGGTCCGCATCCGGGCAGAGTGGGGACGGGCCGGGCGGGGCCGGCGTTCCCGGGGCACCCCGGCCGCCCATCACTTATCCGTTCCCGGGGCACCCCGGCCGCCCATCACTTATCAGGGTGCTGAGGAATAAACCCCGCGTCGCCCTGTGTTGCCGACTACATGAGCGAGCAGACCGTAGAACCGAATCTGTCCCCCGTCATCGACCTGAAGGACCTGGGCCCCGTCCACCGGCTGGGCTACGGCGCCATGCGAATCGTGGGCGACGGCGTGTGGGGCGAGCCCGAGAGCCGCGGCAGCGCCGTCGAGGTGGTGCGCCGCGCCGTCGAGCTGGGCGTCGACTTCATTGACACCGCCGACTCCTATGGGCCGAACATCAGCGAGGAAATCATCGCCGAAGCCCTCTACCCCTACCCGGAGGGGCTCCGGATCGCCACCAAGGTCGGCTTCGTGCGCACCGGTCCGGACGTCTGGGTGCCGGTCGGCCGGCCGGAGTACCTGCGCCAGCAGACCGAGCTGAGCCTGCGGAAGCTCAAGGTCGACTCCCTGGACCTGCTGCAGCTGCACCGCATCGATCCCAAGGTCGACGCCGAAGAGCAGTTCGCCGTCCTGCGGGACCTGCAGCAGGAGGGCAAGGTCAAGGCCCTGGGCCTGTCCCAGGTCACCGTGGAGCAGCTGCAGTCCGCAGAAAAGTACTTCACCGTTTCCACCGTGCAGAACCGCTACAACCTCACCGACCGTTCCTCCGAGGACGTGCTCGAGTACGCCGAGGCCAACGGCATCGGCTTCATTCCCTGGGCGCCGATCTCCGCGGGCGAACTGGCGCAGCCGGGCGGACCCGTGGACGACGCCGCCCGCCGCCTGGGCGCCACCACCTCCCAGGTCGCCCTGGCCTGGCTGCTGCGCCGCTCCCCCGTGATGATGCCGATTCCGGGCACCGGCTCCGTGCAGCACCTGGAGGAGAACATGGCCGCCGCGTCCCTGCAGCTCGACGACGCCACCTTCGAGGAGCTCGACGCCGCCGGCCGCGCCGCCGCGAAGTAGCACCCGACGCAGCACCGCGGCACGGCGCCGCCGTGCCCCTGCGCCATCCTGACCCCCCACCCCCCACAAGGAGGACCCCCATGTCGAACATCCTGATGGTCGTATCCGCCGCCGATTCCCTCACCATGAAGGACGGCTCCGAACACCCCACCGGCTTCTGGGCCGAGGAGCTCGTCGAGGGCCACCGCACCCTGATGGAGGCCGGGCACACCGTCACCTTCGCCACCCCGGGCGGCAAGCGCCCGACCGTGGACCAGGTCAGCCTTGATCCGTCCCAGGCCGGCGGCGAGGACCGCGCCACCGAGCTGCGCCGCTACCTGGACACCCTGGCACCGGAGCTGGAGCACCCGCTGGCCCTGGCCGACGTCGACCCGGCCGACTACGTCGCCGTCGTCATCCCGGGCGGGCACGGCCCCATGACCGACCTGGCCGTGGATCCGCAGATGGGCCGCATCCTGGTCGCCGCGAACGACGCCGGGCTGATCATCGCCCCGTACTGCCACGGCCCGGCCGCCCTGCTCAGCGCCGTGACCGAGGACGGCGCCTTCGCCTTCGCCGGCCGCCGCGTCACCGTGTTCACCAACGAGGAGGAGCTGAACGGCGGCACCGGGGAGAACACCCCCTGGATGGTCGCCGACGTCCTGGCCGAGAAGGGCGCCGTGGTGGACGCCGGCCCGGCCTGGAGCAGCTTCGTGGTCCGCGACGGGAACCTGATCACCGGCCAGAACCCGCAGTCCTCCGTGGCCACGGCCGCCGCCGTGCTGGCCGCCGTTGACGGCGACGACGAGATCTGATGAGCCGCGTCCTGATTGCCGGCTGCGGCGATCTGGGCACCGAGGCCGGCCTGCGGTTCGCTGCGGCCGGCCTCGCCGTGTCCGGATGGCGGCGCAGCGCGGAAAAGCTGCCCGCCCCGATCGAGGGCACCGCCGCCGACCTCACCGACGCCGGCCTGCCGCCGGTGCCGACGGACACCGACGTCGTCGTCATCACCCCCGCTGCCCGGGAACGGAGCGAGGCCGCCTACCGGGCCACCTACCTGGACGGCACCGTACATGTGCTGGACGCGCTGGAGCGCGACGGCGTGCACCCGCGACGAATCCTGCTGGTGTCCTCCACCGCGGTGTACGGCGACGCCGACGGCGGCCGGGTGGACGAGCTCACTCCCGCGGCTCCGGCCTCGGCCACCGGGGCGGTGCTGCGCGAAGCCGAGGAGCTGCTGCTGGCGCGCCGGCCTGACGCGGTGGCGCTCCGCCTGGCCGGAATCTACGGCCCGGGCCGCACCCGGCTGATCGACCAGGTGCGCTCCGGAGCCGCCGTCGTGCGTCCCGGGCAGCTGACGAACCGCATCCACCGCGACGACGGCGCCGCGGCGCTGGTGCACCTGGCGGGACTGGCCGATCCGGCGTCGCTGTATCTGGGCGTCGACGACGAGCCGGTGGAGCAGGCCGAGGTGCTGGCCTTCCTGGCCGCCGAGCTGGGACTGCCCGCGCCGGCGGTGGATCCCGACGCCGGGCCCTCCCCGCGGGGCGGCAACCGGCGGCTGAGCAACGCCCGGCTGCGCGGCTCCGGCTTCAGCTTCACCTATCCCACGTATCGGGAGGGCTACCGGGCCGTGCTCGCCGGCACCGGCGTCCGGCACCCGTAATCAAGCTGCACAGTGCAAACGAGGCCGCTTCCCCGGGGGAAGCGGCCTCCTTTGCGTGCGTCGTGGGGCTCAGCCCTTCGGAATGGGCGGACCGAGGTAGAGCAGCACCGAGAACACCACCGCGACGCCGACCAGCGCCACCAGCGCGGCGGCCACGGGGCGGCGAAGCACCAGCGCGGCGACCCTGTCCGGGAAGTTGGCCGGCTCCTCGCCGCCGGGCGCCATCCGCCAGCCGCCCTCGAGCATGCCGCGCCGGTCCACCGACTTTTCGAACGGGATGGTGGCCCAGGGCACGACGGCGAGCAGCACGCCCAGCACGCCGGTGCGGGCCGGCCACTTCTGGTTGGCCCAGACGAAGACGGTGACCGCGGCGTAGGAGAGGAAGACGAAGCCGTGCAGGCCGCCGGCGATCGGCGTGAACGACTCGTTGTCGAAGCCGTACTTGGCCACCAGGGCCGCGATCAGCAGGGTCCACGTCACGGCCTCGGCGAATGCGAGGGTGGTGAACAGTTTCCGGGGAGTCATGGCGATGCGCTTACCTTCCACATGGACGTTGCCAACATTATGTCAGCATGGCTCCGGCACCCCTAATCGCCCGGATCAGTTCGCCCGGGGCAGGAGCAGCACTTCGGCATCGTCGCCGCTGCCCTGAAGGAACAGCAGGCTGTCTCCGTCCACGAGCGGCCCCAAGGGCGCGCTGTCGCCCTCGAAATCGGTCCTGGCCCGCACCTGACCGGTGGCGGCGTCGACGGCCAGCAGCCGGTGGCGGCCCCAGGGGGTGCCGTCATCGCTGCCGTGGACGGCGGGGTCATGGGACGAGGCGAAGACGTAGGCCGTGCCGCCGGCCAGGGCGGCGCGCAGCTCGGGGGGCGGGAACGGCGGTGCGCTCTCATCCGCTGCGGTGCCACCGGAAAGGCCCGCCGTCCACCGGGCTCCTGCGCCGCCGGCGTCCAAGGCATGCACGGCTCCGCCGGAACGGACCAGGACGGTCGGCCCCTCGGCCATGATCTCCACCGCATCCGGGAGGCCGGCGTATGCCGTCTGCGGGGCGGGCACGGTGCCGAGCACCTCTTTCTCTCCCCGGGCGCCCACCCGCAGCACGTCAAGGACGTCTTCCCTGCCCTCCGCGCCGCCGGGCCGGCGTTCGGTGACGAGGAAGCCAGCCGCGTCGGCGGTCAGTGCCCCGTACTCGGTGCCGCTTCGGCGGACTACCAGGCGGGTGCCGTCGGCACGGTCGAAGAGCTCGATGACGCCACCGTCGGACACCGCCAGCACGCCGCCGGACACGGCAATGGAGGTCCGGTCTCCGACGGCGGCTCCGCTGTCCGCCCGCCACTGCTGCACCGCCGCCCCGGTCTCCACGGCGCTTTCGTCAGCCGCCGCGGCGCCGGGGGCGTTGTCGTCCCCGGCGCCGGTGTCCAGGGCGGTCAGGGCGCCGTCGGCCAAGTAATACAGGAAGCCGCCGTCGACGGCGAGAACGGGGAACTCCCCCGCAGCGGCCAGCGCCTCTGCCCGTCCGGTGGCCAGGTCGTAGCGCCCGATTTCGCGGACGTCGTCGCCGACGGTGCCGGCGATCCGTTCGTCGGCGAAGTAGAGGTAGCCGTCGGCGATCACCGGCGCGGTCTCCCGGCTCAGCCGGGTGCTGCCCTTGCTCAGCGACCGGCCTTCGTAGTCAGGCTCCGGAAGGGAGGCGGGGACGGCGCCGGTGCGGTAATCGGTCACGGTCACGCCGCTGTCGGTGTAGGAAAACAGCCAGCCGTCCACCGCCTCGGTTGGGCCGCTGTATCGGTATGCCGCCTTTTCCAGCGGAACCCGCTGCAGCTGCTCCGCCGGCCAGCCCTCGCCGTCGAACACGTTAATCCACGGGTGTCCGCCGGTGTGGAAGGACGGCGGTCCGGAGGCGGACGCCGCCCGGCTTTCCTCCGCGGCGCCGGTGCAGCCGGCGAGCAGCAGGGCCGCCGCCATCGCAGGCGCGAGCAGCATGGTTGAGGTGCGGTTCGGCATCGTTCCCCCGATCGGTGCCCGGACAGATGCCTGCGAGCCTACCCTGTTGGCTCCCCGATGCCGCCGACCGGAACCGGCACGTCCTCGCGCAGTCCCTGGGCAAAGAACGCCAGTTCCCATTCCATCGACGTGGCGAAGGCTGCCGCTGCCGCGTCCCGCGCCGGGGCGCCGTCGGCCGCGGCCAGCGCCTGCTCCAGCAGCGCAACGGCGCGGGCCGTGGCCTCGCTGAACCCCGTCGCGCTGTAGGTCTGCACCCAGTCCCGGTAGGGGCCGGCGGGATCGGTGCGCGGCAGCAGCCGCGCGCCGACGTCGGCGTACAGCCAGAAGCAGGGCAGCACCGCGGCGACCGCGCGCAGATGGCGGTGGGCGCGCGGGGCCGCCGCGTCGTCGCTCTGCAGGTGGGCGAGGTAGCCGCGGGTGACCGGCGACGGCGATACGGGGGCCGCGGCCAGCCGGCTGCGGTGCAGGTGCTGTTCCTCTTCGATGCAGGCCTGTGCCTGGACGTCCCAGAAGGCCCGGGCCTGCTCGTCGTCGGCCAGGTCGGCGCACCGAGCCAGGGCGTCGGCGTACCCGCCGAGATACAGCGCATCCTGGGCGAGATAGGTGTCGAACGCCGGGCCGGGCAGGCTGCCGTTGGCCAGCCCGCCGAGGAACTCCAGCGCGTAGACGCGCTGCCGCGTCGCAGCCGTGCGGCGCCACAGCTCCTCCGTGAGCGGCCCGGCTGCCGCGGGCCGGGGTACGTCCAAGGACTCGTCGGAATTGGAGGACGGGGCCGCGGAGCCGGGCTGCGTGGGTGCGGTCAGGTCCTGATCTGCCGTGTGCGGGCTCATCGTGAGGTCCCTTCGGATGCGGCGGCGCGCAGGGGCCCGGTCAGGCCGCGCTCCCAGACGCCGTGGAAGTGGTGGATGGGTCCGTGCCCGGAGCCGACCTGCAGCTCGTCGGCGTGCTGCAGCGCCTCCTGCAGCCAGTCCTTGGCGGCCCGCAGGGCCGCCTCCCAGCTGCCGAGCCGCGGGTACAGGGTGGCCAGGGCGGAGGACAGCGAGCAGCCGGTGCCGTGCGTGTTCGCCGTCTGAACGCGCGGTGACCGGACTTCCGCCACCGACCCCTCTGCGGACACCAGCGCATCCGGACTGCCGGCGTCCGCGTGCAGGTGCCCGCCCTTGGCCAGGACGAGGACCCGGTGCCGGGTGGCGAGGGCTTGGGCCTGTTCCAGTGCTTCGGTCCAGCTGCCGGCTTCTTCGGTGCCGAGCAGGGCGGCCAGCTCCGGCAGGTTCGGCGTCACCAGGTCCACCCGGTGCAAAAGGTCCCGCACCGCGTCCTCCGCGGCGGCGTCGAGCAGCCGGTCGCCGCTGGTGGCCACCATCACCGGATCCAGCACGACGGCGGGCGGACGCACCCGGTCCAGCCAGGCCGTGACCGTGGCGGCGACGTCGGCGCCGCCCAGCATGCCGATCTTCACCGCATCGAGGTGCACGTCGTCGGAGACGGCGTCGAGCTGCTCGGCCAGGAAGGACACGGGCGGGGTGTGGATGGATCGCACGCCGTGGGTGTTCTGCGCCACCAGGGCGGTCACCACGGCCATGCCGTAGCCGCCGTTCGCGGCAATCGACTTCAGGTCCGCCTGGATGCCGGCTCCTCCGGTCGGGTCGGTGCCGGCGATGCTGAGCACCCGCGGCACGGCGGTGGTTCCGGCCGCGCCGCCCGCCGTCGCCTCCGCGGCAGCCCGGCCGGTGGACCCGCTCATCGGTTCCACTCCCGGACCAGGTCGGCTGCGGCCTGCCGCGGATCGGCGGCCGCGCAGACCGCGGAGACAATCGCGACGCCGCTCGCCCCGGCGGCGCGCAGCGGCGCGACGTCGGCGGCCGTGACCCCGCCGATCGCTACGCAGGGCACCGGAGCCGCGGCCGCGAACCGGGCGAAGCCGTCGATGCCCAGCGGTTCGGGGTGGTCCTTCTTGGTGGCGGTGGGCCGGATGACCCCGGTGCCCAGATGGTCCACGGTTCCGGCCGGCAGGGCGGCGAGCGCGGCCAGGTGCTCGGGCCGGTTGGCGGTCAGTCCAACGACGGCGTCCGGACCGACCAGCTGCCGTACCGAGGTGACGGGCAGGTCCGACTGGCCCACGTGCACGCCGTGCACGGCCGCACCGGCGGCCCGGGCCGCCAGGTAGATGTCCACCCGGTCATCGACCAGCACCAGCGCCCGGTCTCCCACCGCTTCGGCGACAGCCATCACCCGGGCGAAGAACTCCGCTCCGGAGGCCTCCTTCTCGCGCACCTGGACGGTGCGGATGCCGCCGTCGACGGCCGCGCGCACCGTGTCCACCAGGCCGCGGGACCCGCACTGGGCGGTGTCGGTAACCAGGTAGATGCCGGTGCTGCGGGCCCGGGCGCGGGGACTGGCAGCGCTCATCAAGGCGTTGTTCTCCATCAGGTTCTCCGTGCTCATGCAATGTCCAGACGGGTCTCGAGCTCGGCGGCGTCTACGGCGGCGAGCGCGTCAAGGAACGCGACGGCGAAGCTGCCCGGGCCAGCGGCCTGCTCGGCGGCAATTTCGGCCGCCACGGTGTAGACGGCGGTGCCGGCGGCTGCGGCGGCCAGCCGGTCGGCGTCGGGCGCGGAGCCCAGGAATGCAGCGGTGACGGCGCCCAGGGCGCAGCCGCCGCCGGTGATCCGGGTCAGCAGCGGATGCCCGTTGGCGATCCGGAGCACGTCCCGCCCGTCGGTGATCAGGTCCACCGGACCGGACACCGCGACCACGGAGCCGTACTTGCCGGCCAGCAGCTGCGCGGCCGGCAGCGCGTCCTCGGGGTTGTCGGTGGCGTCGACGCCGCGGCCGCCGGCGCCCTGGCCGGCCAGGGCAATAATCTCGGAGGCGTTGCCGCGGATCACGGCCGGGCGGCGTTCGAGCAGTTCGGCGGCCAGCCGGGTCCGGACGGGCAGCGAGCCGACGGCCACCGGGTCCAGCACCCAGGGGGTGCCGGCGTCGGCGGCGGCGTCCGCTGCCTCTGCCATCGCCTCGCGCTGCTCCGCGGTGGGCGTGCCCAGGTTGATCAGCACCCCGGAGGCGATCCGGGCAAACGGTCCGGCCTCCCCGGGAATGTCGGTCATCGCCGGAGCGGCGCCGAGCGCGAGCAGGGCGTTGGCGGTGAAGTTGGTGACCACCGCGTTGGTCAGCGACTGCACCAGCGGCGTGCCGGCGCGCAGCTGCGCGAGGAGGTCAATGGTCAGGTCCGGAGTCAGGCGAATGCTCATCCGCGACATCCCTTCGCTAGTTCTAACTAGATCAGGTTCGACGGGTCTCATCTCAGCCTTGCGGCACCCCGTGTCACTGCCCTCGACTGTAGCCCCGCTCACAGGCAGGGGCAAACCCCCGGCGGGCCCTGCCCGCAGCGCGTCAGCGGCGGTAGGTCAGGGCCTCCGTGGCCCAGTCCAGGTCCGGCCAGGGATCCTGGCGCTGCAGGATGGCGAAGGCGCTGGAGCAGAAGTCCACCACGGTCTGCTGCGGGTCCGCCGTGGCCAGGGCGTCCTCAAGGGGAAGCACGTACTCGCATTCCTTGGCCAGGAACCGGGCGGCGTCGGGTTTCAGCATGGCCTCGTAGCTGCCGATGTCGCTGACGAACGGATAGGGCAGCACGAAGAAGGACGGCCGTGGAGACTTCGGATCGCCGGGCCAGAATCCGAACTCGCAGGCTTTCTCGTCGAAGGATCCGGCGGCGATCTCGCCGCGGCCGGGATAGGGCGCCGCCTGGCCGCTGAACAGCGTGCCGGTGAGGTCCATGGTGCCGAACCAGTAGGCGGGCATCTCCACCTTGCCCCGCCACGGCGCCATGAACGCGGCGATGCTGCGGTACGCGAAATGCAGGTTTTCCAGGAACAGGGTCACCGCTTCCCGGTCGTAGGAGGCGTGCCGGTCATCCTGGTCGAAGTCGACCGGGTCGTGGAACTCCTGCGGCCGGACGTTGATCGGGGTGGGTGCGTTGATGTCGTCCAGCGCCACCATCAGCTGCTCGTAGAAGTCCTTGACGCTCAGGCCCGGCCCCAGCGGGATCTTCTCCCGCAGGCCGCGGCTGTTCTGCACGACGACGTGGTGCCGGCGCAGGTTGAAATAGATCTCGAAGTTCGACTCGTGCGCCGGAATGATCCCGGTGCCGATCCCGTCGATGGTCAGGAACAGGCGGACGTGCGCCCACTCGGGCCGCTTGGGGCTGCGCTCGAGCTTCACCTTGCCCGCCATCTGCAGGAACATGTGCAGCGTATCGGCGGTGGCCTGCCAGTCGGGATAGTTCAGGAACCTGGTCTTCATCTCCTACGCCTCTCTCGCGGAAACCGGCGCCTCCCCCACAGCCCTTCCCTCAGTCTGGAGGCCGGCTCCGACGCCGACAAGGGTGCGCACGGCGTCCGCCCCCGGCGGCCGAGTGTGCCGCCGACCGGCGTCATGCAGCCGTAAAATGGACGTCCATTCCCCCGCCTGCCCATGCCCACTAGGCTGTAGTCCTTATGCGCCCTAGGAAGACCACTGCGGCCGCGTCGGCCGATTCCCGCTCCCGTTCCGTTTCCGACACAGTTGCCGCCCGTCGCCGCGGCCTGAAATACGTGCTGATGCTCGGTGCCCTGGCCGCACTGCCGGCAGTCACCACGGACATGTATCTTCCGGCCCTGCCGGCCGTGGCGGAGGACCTGCACACCAGCGCCGCCGCCGCGCAGTTCACCCTCTCCGGCACCCTGCTCGGCGCCGCCGTCGGGCAGCTGGTGATCGGCCCGTTCTCCGACCGCGTGGGCCGGCGGCTGCCGCTGCTGCTGGGCATCAGCCTGCACGTGCTGGTCTCGCTGCTGTGCTCGGTGGTGCCGAATATCGAGACGCTGATCGGGCTGCGGGTACTCCAGGGATTCTTCAACGCCGCGGCCGGCGTGGTGGCGATCGCCGTCATCCGGGACCGGTTCCAGGGCTCCGACGCGGCCCGGATGCTTTCCCGCCTGATGCTCATCATCGGCCTCGCGCCGCTGCTGGCGCCCACCCTGGGACAGGCGGTGATCGCCGTGTGGCAGTGGCGTGCCGTGTTCCTCGCCCTGGCCCTGATCGGCGTCGTGCTGGTGGTCATCGTCTGGCGCTGGATGCCCGAGACCCTGCCGCCGCACCGCCGTGCCCGGGCGGCCGCCGCGGCGGAGACGGCCGAAGCCGCACGCGCCGCCGAGGCGGGCGAGGACGCGGCCGCCGCCCGCCCGCGGGGGTACCGGGTGCTGCTGCGGGACCGCCGCTTCCTGTCCCTGGCCGTGCTGCCCGGCCTGGGCATGGGCGTGATCATGAGCTACGTGGTCGGCTCACCGTTCGTGTTCCAGGAGCAGTACGGGTTCAGCCCGGCCCAGTTCGCCGGGATCTTCGCCTTCAACGGCGTGGCCATGGTGGTCACCGCCCAGGTCAACGCCGCCCTGGTGCAGCGGGCGGCGCCGCTGCGCATCCTGCGCACGGCCGCTCCCGTGCTGCTGCTGCTGGCGCTGCTGCTGCCGCTGGTCATCGCGCTGGACCTCGGCGGCGTCGTCGGCCTGATCGCGGTGCTTTGGCTGGTGCTGGGCATGCAGGGCTTCATCATGGCCAACGCCAGCGCCTTGGCCCTGAACGACTACGGCCACATGGCCGGCACCGCGGCCGCCCTGATCGGCTGCCTGCAGGTGGGCCTGGCCGGGCTGATCAGCCCGCTGGTCGGGCTGCTGGGCTCCTCCGCCCTGGACCTGTCCCTGGTGGTCATCGGCTGCGCCGCCATGATGGTGCTCATCCTGGCATTCGGCGCCTCCGCCTACTCCCGCCGGCGGCCGGGTACCGGGCGCAGCCTGCGCCGCCCGCCGGCCGCCTCGGGGAACTGACCGGCCGCTCAGCCGGCAGGCGGCGGCGCGGTGCTGTCCCGCACCACCAGGGACGTGGCCAGGTCCAGGCGCAGGTTGTTCGGGTGCTCCCCGTCGCGCAGCTGCATCACCATCCGGGCGGCCTCCTGGGCCATTTCGATCAGCGGCTGGTGCACGGTGGTCAACGCCGGTGAGGACCACCGCGCCATGGGCAGGTCGTCGTAGCCCACGATCGACAGCTCCTCCGGCACGCTGATGCCCAGCTGCCGGGCGGCGTCGAGCACGCCCAGCGCCTGCAGGTCACTGCCGGCGAAGATCGCCGTCGGCCTCTCGGCCAGGGCCAGCAGCTCCAGCGCGAGCCGGCGCCCGCCGTCGACGTGGAAGTCCCCGTAGCGGATCAGGTCCGGGTCGATCGGCAGCCCCGCGGTGTTCATTGCCGACCGGTAGCCGTCGATCCGGGCCAGCGAGCACATCATGTCCTCCGGCCCGGTGAGCGCGGCGATCCGGCGGTGGCCGAGCTCGATGAGGTGCCGGGTGGCCATCATCCCGCCGGACCAGTTGGCCGAGCCCACCGACGGCACGTCCGGGGCCGGGTCGCCGGCCGGATCGATGATCGCGAACGGAATGGACCGTGCCTCCAGCTGCCGCCGGCTTTCCTGCGCGAGGTCCGAAAAGACCAGCACGACGCCGGCGGGGCGGCGGGCAATCACCCCGTCCACCCACTCCGGGCCCGGGGCGTGCCGGGTGCCGCTCTCGGTGAGCACCACCGACAGCCCGTTCTCCCTCGCCACGTTCTCCACGCCGCGCACGATCTCCAGCGCCCAGGCGCTCTCCAGTTCATGGAAGACCAGTTCCAGCAGGGTGGAGCGGGAGCGGGCGGCGGAGCGCGGCCGGTAGCCGTGGTCATCGAGCAGCGCCTCCACCCGGGCCCGGGTGCTGCTGGAGACGTCGGAGCGGCCGTTGAGCACTTTCGAAACCGTTGACAGCGACACGCGCGCCTCGGCGGCGAGGTCGGCAAGGGTTACCCGCCCTGCCGTGGACTGGCTGGTCATGAGGCCTCCGGTTTTCGAAAGTTGGCGCCTGCAACAAAAGTATTGCGCGTCACATTACCCGCCCTTATGCTGGAGCGCACCAAGGAACTTTCGCCAAGAATATCGAAACTTTCGAGAGGTGTTCAATGAAGAACAACACCAACCGGCGCCGGCCGTTGATCGCAGGGGCCAGTGCGCTGGCCCTTGGCCTCACCCTTGCCGCATGCGGCAGCGGTGGCGGGGCGGAATCCAGCAGCCGCCCGGAAAACGAGATCCATGTCCTGGTCTACGGGGACGCGAGCAACGACGTCGAAAACGCCATGGTCGAGCAGTTCAACGAGACCTCCGACGTGAAGGTGGTGCTGGATACCATCCCCGGCGCCGAATACCAGCAGAAGCTGCAGACCGTCATCGACACCGATGCCGCACCGGACATCTTCTTCAACTGGGGCGGCGGCAGCATCAAGCCGTTCGTCGACGCGGACCTGCTGATGCCGCTGGACGACTTCATCGAGGAGGATCCGGGGCTGCGGGAGAACTTCCTGCCCTCGGTGTTCGACGTCGCCGTCGTCGACGACACCCCGTACGGCATCCCGATGCGCGGCACCCAGCCGGTGATGCTGTTCAACAACAAGGCAGTCCTCGCCGAGCTCGGCATCGAGGAACCGCAGACCTGGGACGAGCTGCTCGATGCCGTCGAGAAGCTCAAGGCCGCCGGCAAGACCCCGATCTCCCTGGGCGGCGGCGACGAATGGCCCACGCAGATGTGGTTCCAGTACGTCTACGACCGCGTCGCCGGCCCGGAGCTGTTCCAGGCCGCAATGGAGGGCGACACCGAGGTGTGGGACTCCGAGGAATCCCGCGAGGCCCTGGGCATGCTGCGCGAACTGGTGGATGCCGGCGCCTTCGGCACCAACTTCCAGTCCGTGAAGTTCACCGACGGCGGCTCCCACAACCTGCTCGCCGCCGGAGACTCCGGCTTCGAGCTGATGGGCTCCTGGATGTACGCCACCATCCAGGACTATGCCCCCGAATTCGCCGCAACCGACCTGGGCTACAGCAACTTCCCCGAAATCGAGGGCGGCAAGGGCGATCCGGCGAACATCGCCGGCAACACCAACAACTACTACTCGGTGCTCAAGAACACCCGGTACCCCGACACCGTCCGGGACTTCCTGAAGCTGATGTACTCCGATGAGTTCGTCCAGGAGCAGATGGGCATCGGCAACCTGCCCACCACCACCAACACCGAGCAGTTCCTGGACCAGGCGGCCAACCCGGACTACGCCCGCTACCAGTTCGAGCTGGTGCAGGAAGCCCCGAACTTCCAGCTCTCCTGGGACCAGGCCTACCCGCCGGCAGCTACTCCGACCATCCACGCCGCGGTGTCCGACTTCTTCGCCGGACGCATCGACGAGGACGGGTTCATCGAAGCCATGCAGTCCCTGAAGAACTGACCCGGGAAGCACCTGTTCCATGACCACCCTGCTCCCACCCCGGCCGCCGGCCGCACCGGACGACCCCTCGCGGGGCCGCCCGGTGCGGCCGGGCGGCTCGGCCCGTACCCGGCCCGGCCTGTTCTGGACCCTGCCGGCCACCGTCTTCTTCCTGTTTTTCGCCGTGGTGCCGCTGATCGCCGTCGCGGTGCTGTCCTTCACCACCTGGGGCGGCCTCGGCCAGCCCAGCTTTGTGGGCACGGAGAACTGGCAGACCCTCGCCGACGACTCCACCATGCAGAAGAGCCTCTGGCTGAGCCTGCTGTTCATCATCCTCGGCGTGGTGACCCAGACCCCCATGAGCATCCTCCTCGGCGTCTGGGCCGCCGGCCCGCAGCGCAACCGCGCCGTGCTCAGCGCCATCTTCTTCGTTCCGCTGCTGCTCTCCTCCGCCGCGATCTCGGTGCTGTGGCGGGCGCTGCTGGACCCGAACTCCGGCATTCCCGGCCAGATGCGCTGGCTCTTCGGGGACGGGAACCTGTTCGGCAACCAGGCCACAGCGATCGGCGTGATCATCTTCGTGGGCATCTGGCAGTTCACCCCGTTCCACACCCTGCTCTACCAGGGCGCCGCGAAGTCGGTGCCGCCGGTGCTCTACCAGGCCGCGGCGATCGACGGCGCCGGCCGGATCCGGCAGTTCTTCAGCATCACGCTGCCGCAGCTGCGCAACACCATCATCACCTCGGTGATCCTGATGGTCGTCGGCGGGCTCACCACGTTCGAGACCGTCCTGATCCTGACCAACGGCGGCCCCGGCACCGACACCACCATCACGGCCTTCTACATGTTCGAGCAGGCCTTCCGCCGCTTCGACTTCGGCTACGCCTCCGCCGTCGCGCTGGTGCTGGTTGTGGTTGCCACCGCCATCTCCCTGGTGATGGTCAAGGTCTCCGGCTACGACAAGATGCGCAGCACCATGGAGGGAGTCTGATGCGTACCCGCCCCAACTACGGCGCCGGCATCGCCGTCGCCCTCTGGCTGGCCATCGTCGCCGTGCCGCTGTACGTGATGATCACGGCCAGCCTGCAGACCCGACCCTCCTTCAGCGCCAACGGACCCATCTCGGTGCCCACGGAACTGACCTTCGAAAACTACGTCGGCGTGTTCAACGAGGGTTTCGGCCGGTACTTCCTGAACACCTTCATCGTCACCGCGGGCGTGGTCGGCATCGTGCTGCTGGTGGTGCCGCCGCTGGCCTACGCGATCGTGCGCTCCCAGTCCCGGACCACCACGCTGATCTTCCGGTTCTTCCTGCTCGGCCTGGCGATTCCGGTGCAGGCGGTGATCGTGCCGATGTTCTACCTGATCAATTCCGTGGGCCTGTACGACACGCTGCTGGGCGTCATCCTGCCCACCGCCGCGTTCGCCCTGCCGATCTGCACGCTGATCCTCACCGGCACCATGCGGGACATCACCCCCGAGCTCTACGAGGCGATGGCGATCGACGGGGCCAGCGTGTGGCGGACCTTCCTGCGCCTGGTGCTGCCGCTGTCCAAGGGCGGGCTGTCCACCATCGCCGTATTCTCCGCCCTGCAGGGCTGGAACGGGTTCCTGCTGCCGCTGATCCTGACCCAGTCCGAATCCAACCGCGTGGTCACCCAGGGCCTGTTCAACTTCCAAACCCAGTACGGCGTCAACGTTCCGGGTATCCTCGCCGCCGTGACCGTCTCCATGGTCCCGGTGCTGCTGGTGTACCTCTTCGCCCGCCGCGCACTCGTCCAGGGCCTCATGGGCGCTGGCGGAAAGTAGCCGCATGTCAGACACCACCCTCGAGCGCGCCGCCTGGCGCGACGAATCCCTGTCCCCCGAAGCCCGAGCGGACGCGCTGATCAGCGCCATGACGCTGCGGGAGAAGACCTCCCAGCTGTTCGGCATCTGGGTGGGCGCCTCCGCCGAAGGCGGCGACGTCGCCCCGCACCAGCACGACAACATGGCCGGCGCCCCGCACCTGGACGACGTCCTGCCGCACGGGCTGGGCCAGCTCACCCGCCCCTTCGGCACCTCCCCCGTGGACCCCGCCGTCGGGGCGCTGTCCCTGGCCCGCACCCAGGCCCGGATCGCCGCCGCCAACCGCTTCGGCATCCCCGCCCTGGCCCACGAGGAATGCCTGGCCGGCTTCGCCGCCTGGCAGGCCACCGCCTATCCGGTGCCGCTGGCCTGGGGCGCCACCTTCAACCCGGAGCTGGTCAAGGAAATGTCCGCCCGCATCGGCGCCGACATGCGCGCCGTGGGCGTCCACCAGGGCCTCGCTCCGGTGCTGGACGTCGTCCGCGACGCCCGCTGGGGCCGGGTTGAGGAAACCATCGGCGAGGACCCCTACCTGGTGGGCCGGATCGCCTCCGCCTACGTGTCCGGCCTTGAATCGGCCGGCATCGTGGCCACGCTGAAGCACTTCGCCGGCTACTCCGCCTCCCGCGCCGGCCGCAACCTGGCCCCGGTCTCGATCGGTCCGCGGGAACTGGCCGACGTCGTCCTGCCGCCGTTTGAGATGGCGGTGCGGGAAACCGGCGTCCGCTCGGTGATGCACGCCTACACCGATATCGACGGCGTGCCCTCCGCGGCGGACGAGGCCCTGCTCACCGGACTGCTGCGCGAGACCTGGGGCTTCACGGGCACCGTGGTGGCCGACTACTTCGGGGTGAACTTCCTGCAGAACCTGCACGGGGTGGCATCCAGCCTCGGCGAGGCCGCCGGTGCCGCGCTGACGGCCGGCGTCGATGTCGAGCTGCCCACCGTCGACGCCTACGGGGACCAGCTGATCAGCGAGATCGAGGCAGGCCGCGTTGAGGAGGCCCTGGTGGACCGGGCGTTGCGCCGGGTGCTGGTGCAGAAGATCGGCCTGGGCCTGCTCGACGACGGATGGTCGCCGGTACCGGATGCACTGGCCGGAGCGGTCACCGCCGAGGAGCTGGCCGCCGACGCCGGGGCGGACAGCGACGCTGCATCGGCCGTCGGCGCGCTGCGCGGCCGGGTGGACCTGGATCCGCCGGCCAACCGGGAACTGGCCGGGCGCATCGCCGAGCAGTCGGTCGTGCTGCTGAGCAATGACGGAATCCTGCCGCTGGCCGCACCGCGCCGGATCGCCGTGATCGGGCCCAACGCGGACAACCCGATGGCCTTCCTCGGCTGCTATTCCTTCCCCGCCCACGTCGGCTCCCAGCATCCCGACGTCGCCGCCGGCATCGAGCTGCCCACGGTCTCGCAGGCGCTGCGGGACGGATTCCCGGACAGCGAGGTGGTGTCCGTGCCCGGCTGCGGCATCGACTCCCCCGACACCGACGGCTTCGCCGCCGCCGTGGCCGCGGCGAAGGAGGCCGACGTCGTCATCGCCGCGCTGGGCGACCGGGCCGGACTGTTCGGGCGCGGGACCAGCGGCGAGGGATGCGACGTCGAGTCCCTTGCCCTGCCGGGCGTGCAGCAGCAGCTGCTCGACGCCCTCCTGGACGCGGGCACCCCGGTGGTGGCCGCCCTGCTCACCGGACGCCCCTACGCCCTGGGCCGCGCCGTCGGCGAGGCTGCCGCCATCGTGCAGGCGTTCTTCCCCGGCGAGGAAGGCGGCCCGGCGCTGGCCCGCGTGCTTAGCGGCGCCGTCAACCCGTCGGGGCGGCTGCCGATCAGCGTGCCGGCAGGCACCGGCGCGCAGCCGGCCAGCTACCTTGCCGCTCCGCTGGCCGGGCGCAGCGACGTTTCCAGCATCGACCCGACGCCGGCCTTCGGCTTCGGTCACGGGCTCGGCTACACGTCGTTCGACTGGACCGGCGCGGCACTCGACGGCCCGGCCGAGGTGCCCACCGACGGTGAGGCGACGGTGGGCCTGACGGTCACCAATACCGGCGGGCGGGCCGGCGTCGAAGTGGTCCAGCTGTACCTGCACGATCCGGTCGCCTCGGTGGTGCGCCCGGTCCAGCGGCTCATCGGCTTCGCCCGGGTGCCGCTGGACGCCGGCGCCGCCGCCCGGGTCCGGTTCACCGTCCCGGCGGACCTGGCGGCGTTCACCGGCCGCGACGGCAGGCGGATCGTGGAGCCCGGCGCCCTGGAGCTGCGGTTCGGCGCCTCCAGCGCCGAGACCCGCGGCGCCGTCGGGATCACCCTGACCGGCCCGGTCCGTCCCCTGGACCACACGCGCCGGCTGCACTGCGGCGTCGAGGTCACTGCTGTCGAGGTCACTGACGCCGGCTGACCGCCGCTCCGTAAACGTGGGCGCTGCCTCCCCGTCCGGGGGCAGCGCCCACCGCGCTTCCGGGCCTGCCCTGCACGGCCCGGCCGAACCGGCAGTAGACTCCACAACCAACGGAAACCAGCGGATCAGACCGCGCCGACGCGCGGATCCGCCGTACCGACCGACCGCATGTCCCCGGCCATCGAAGGAGAACCGAGTGTATTCAGACCTGCCCGCCGACCAGCTGGTGCACTACCGCGGTTCGCAGACCATGCCGGACGACTTTGATGCCTTCTGGGAGCAGACCCTGGCCGAGACGCGCCGTCATCCGCTGGCGGTGCGGCTGGAGCCGGTGGAAACGGAGTTGGCGACCCTGCAGGTCTGGGATGTGACCTTCAACGGGTTCGGCGGGGAGCCCATCCGCGCCTGGCTGCGCGCCCCGGCCGGGGCGGCCGGACCGCTGCCCGGCGTCGTGCAGTTCGTCGGCTACGGCGGCGGGCGCGGGGACGCGCACGAGAACCTGCTCTGGGCCTCCGCCGGATTCGCGCACCTGCAGATGGACACCCGCGGGCAGGGTGCGGGGTGGAGCCGCGGCGCCACCCCGGACGCGGCCGGCAGCGGCGGCCCGCAGGTCCCCGGAGTGATGACGCGTGGCATTTCCGCCCCGCACACCTACTACTACCGGCGGCTGTTCACGGACGCGGTCCGGGCCGTGGAGGCGCTGCAGTCCCTGGACCTGGTGGACGGCGCCCGGACCGCCGCCGTGGGCGGCAGCCAGGGCGGGGCCCTGACCCTGGCCGCGGCCGCGCTGGCACCGGACCTGGCCGCCGTCGTCGCGTACGTGCCGTTCCTTTCCGATATTCCGCGGGCTGTGCAGGTGACCGATGCCTACCCGTACCGGGAGCTGCGTGACTACCTGGCGGTGCACCGCGGAGAGGTGGAGCGGGTGATGGATACCCTGCGGTACTTCGACATGGTGAACTTGGTGCCCCGGGCCCAGGTTCCGGCGCTGTTCTCCGTGGGGCTGATGGATGAGACGACGCCGCCGTCCACCGTGTACGCCGCCTACAACAACTACGCCGGGCCCAAGGAGCTGATGGTGTGGCCCTTCAACGGACACGAGGGCGGCGGCATTGAAGACGAGACCGCTGCCGTGGCGTTCGTGCGCGAGCGGCTCGCCGGCCCCGGCGCGGCCTGATCGGCAGGGCCGTTCTCAGCGTCCGGATGCCGGATCGGCCGGCTCCGTGCTGAACAGTTCGCAGACCGTGTTGTAGTAGCGGTCGGTCAGCCCGCGCGGGTGCCGGCCGATTTTCCCGCACACCCGCCGGGATGCGGAGTTTGCCGGATTGATCACGGCCACCACCTGCGGCAGGCCCTGCCGCAGGGCATGCGCCAGCACGGCGGCGGCGGCCTCCGGAGCGTAGCCGCGCCCCCAGCTGTCCGGATGGAAGTGCCAGCCGATTTCGATGTCGCCCGAGGGCGGCAGGTCCGGGCCCGACGCCGGAATGGCTTTCAACAGCAGGCTCCCCACCGGCCGTCCGGAGCTCTTGTCCTGCACGGCCCAGATGCCGCAGGTTCCGTCGTCGAGCGCGGCCCACGCCCGGATGCGCGCCGTTGCTTCAGCCCGGTCCTGCATCAGCTTCGGCTGCACGCCCAGGTAGCGCTGGACGTCCTCGCGGGAGTAGAGGTCGTAGACGAAATCGGCGTCGTCGGGAGCATACGGCCGCAGGAGAAGCCGCTCGGTCTCCAGGTTCCGCATCGGTTCAGCCCAGACGGCGGGCGGCGGCCTCGGCGGCCTCATGGGCGGCGACCAGCTCCGCGTGCTGGCGTGCCACGTCCTCGGCCGGAGCGCCCAGCCGCTCGCTCAGGGTGCGGGTGGCCACGATGGTCTCCAGCCGCATGCCGAGGGCGTCGGCGAGGATCAGTTTCAGCGCCGGCACGGCGTGGTCGTCGAACTCGGTGGCGCTGCCGGCGTCGTACGCTCCCCCGCGGGTGGAGACCAGCACCGCAGGCCTTCCGGCGAGCGGCTGCTGGGCGGCCGGATCGTCAAAGGGAGCAGTGACCGCCGGAATGTGGATGTAGTCGATCCACGCCTTGAGCGTGGACGGCATCGAATAGTTGTAGAGCGGCACCCCGATCAGCAGCACGTCGGCTGCCAGCAGCTCGGCCACCAGCTTCTCCTGCAGGGCTTCCTGCTCCCCCGACGGCGCCGCGCCGGCCGGGCGCAGCCGCGGCGGGAAGTGCAGGGCGGCGTCGCTGAGATGCGGCAGCGGCTCCCGGTGCAGGTCGCGGTGGACCACCTCATGGTCCGGGCCCAGCCGGCGCCAGGCGTCCGCGAAGGTTGCGGTGACGGCACGGGACCGGGAGGTGAGCAGGTCGGCGGAGGAGTCAAGGTGCAGCAGAACAGGCATGCGCCCAACCTACCCGAGCCAGCCGGCACCATCACGGAGCGGCGCCGAGCCCCCGGCCCCGGCCTCCTGCGGCAGGCTCTTGTGGCGGAGGGGATTCTCGGGCACTATCGAGCGACAGTGCGTTCCTATCGATAGTCGATACTCGATACGCAGTCCGCCCATGGAACGAGGTCCGGTCATGAAACCCAGCACCAGCGCCGAAGTGCAGCCCCTCCTGGCCGGACTGCTCGCGGGAACTCTTCTCCTCCAGGCACTGCTGCCCGGCATGGGCCGGGACGCGGCGGCGAACTATCCCGAGGTGGCGGACCTGAGGACGCCGATCACGGTCCTCATGCTGCTCGCCGTCGCGGGCGGTCAGGTGGCGCTGCTGTGCCTGTGGCGCCTGGTCCACCTGGCGGCCCGGGACGGCCTCCGGTCCCGTCGGGCGCTTGTCTGGACGGATGCCCTGGCAGCGGCGCTGCTCGCGGCGGCCTCGCTGCTGGGCGCCGTCGCCCTGGTCCTCGGATCCGATCCGCGGACCGGAGGCGGCGGCCCGGCCATGCTGTTCCTGACCGCCGGCGTTGCCGGCGCGCTGGCTGCCCTGTGGGTGGTCCTGGCCTGGCGAGCCCGCCTGCCGCGGCCGGCCCGGAACACGACGTGAGTCAGACCGGCAGGAACGCCGCGAACGACACGGCGAGCGCCGCTGCCAGCAGGACAACCCGGATCCCCACGGACAGCGGACCCGGTTTGCCCGCCTCATTCCGGGGCGGCAGCTGCGGCCAGCGCAGCACCGCGCCGGCGACCGCCGCCGCAAACGCGGCGACGGCAGCCACCCACAGCATCACCGTTCCGGGCGTCCACTGCACCACCAGCCGGAAGAACACCGCCACAGCGGCGGCTTCCAGCAGCGTGGCCAGCACCGCGGCGCGGCTGCCGTTGGCCAGCGCGCCGCGCGGCCGCCAGAGGGAGACGGCGGCGGAAAGGCAGGTAAAGGCCAGCAGCCCGGCAAGCCCCCAGGCGATCAGCGGTGTCATTGCACGCCCTGCCGGAGCAGCTTCAGGGCGGCTTCTTCCTGCCCATGGGAGACATCGGACAGGATCACGACGGCTCGGCCGGCGCTGCGGTCCAAGGCGATCATGGCGGCAAAGCCGCCGGTCTGCCCGTTGTGCCAGGTCACCTCGACGCCGGCATCCGTCTCGGCAGGACTGGTCACCCAGGCCAGCCCGTACCGGTCTCCTGATTCGCCGTCCGGCCACTGCGGTTCGAGGGCGGCCGCGCCCGGCGCGGTGCCATCCAGCTGCGCCTGGGCGTAGGCGGCCATGTCCCGGGCGGTGGAGCGGATGCCGCCGGCAGGAGCGCTGCCGTTCAGCGTCCAGGGCCCTTCCCGATGCCCGCCGGCCGAGCGGCCGGCGGGGACGTCCTCCGGCAGATTGGCGGCGGTGACCGGCAGGTAGGTGTCCCTCAATCCCAACGGCTGCAGCAGACGGCTGCGGAGCAGCTCGTCATAGTCCTGCCCGGCGGCCTTGGCCAGCAGCTGGCCCAGGAACGCGTACCCCAGGTTTGAGTAGTTCACGGTGCCGCGATCATTCAGGGCGGCGTCCTGGGCCTGGGCGATCACCTGCTCGGCCGATGCGGGGTAGGGATCCCGGTGCAGGAACTGGCCGGCCAGCAGTCCGCGCCAGGACGCCCAACCCGGTGCCAGCCGGGGCAGCCCGGATCGGTGGCTGGCCAGTTCGGCCAGCGTGACGGTTCCGATTTCCGCCTGCGGGTCGGCCAGGTCGCCGCCGAGGATCTCGGCGACCGTGGTCTCCAGCGTCACCTCGCCGCGGCTGACGGCGTCGGCGAGCAGCGAGGCTGTGAAGGTCTTGGTCACCGAGCCGATCTCGAAGCCGGTGTGCTCATCGGCGCCGAACCCGGCGAAGCGGACGTTGCCTCCCTCCAGATAGGCCACGCTGATCCGGTCCGCCGGATCAGCCAGCAGGGGGCGGACCTGCTCTGCGAGCCCGACGTCGCCGTGGACGTCCTGCGACAGCCGCGGCGGCCACGGCGCGGCCAGCAGTCCGCAGAGAAGGACGACGCCGGCGGCCACTCCGGCGGCGGCCTTCCGGCTGCGGCGTGCGGGCCGGGCGGCAGGCGAGGCGGCGGGAGCGGCCATCTCAGGCACCTCCTGCCGCGGCGGCAGCCAGGATGGCCAGCAGCGGAATCATTCGCGCCGGCGGAATCCGGTAGCGGGAGCGGGCGTGGGCGCCCAGCCAGCCGCGGGCCGCCAGCTGGTTCACGTGATGGTAGATCTGCCCGGCCGTGCCGGCGTCGAGCTCCTCGACCAGCCCGGCCACGGTTTCGGTGCCGCCGGCGACCGCGCGCAGGATCGCCAGCCGCACCGGGTTGCCCAGCGCCGCCAGCGGCTCGGCGAAAGCGCTCCAGTCGAGGTCGAGCAGGCGCGCGGCTTCCAGCCCGTACTGGTACTCGTACCGCTCCTCGCCGGGGCCGGTCACGGCACCGGCGAACAGCACGGCACCGGGGTCGGGCACCCGGGCCTTGAGCCCGTTCAGCGCCCAGAACACATCCTCGGCGTCGGCCGGCGACTGGGGCGGCGGCGTCTCCCCGGACGGCGGCGCGGCGCGCTCCAGCGCTGTCACCCGCTCCTCCAAGGCGTGCAGGCGTGCTTCAAGATCGGAATCCATGCCCTCAAGGATTACGTAATTCCTGAACTAATTCAAGGTTTACGAACCCCGCCTGTTCACATTCGCTGCGCCCGGCGGCAGCGCAGCCTCAGCGCCGGCGCCTGCGCACGATCCGCCGCGTCACCGCAAAGACGGCTCCCCCGGCCAGGATCCACGGCCCGCCGACCAGGATCGGATCAATCCACTGGTGGTTCACGTCGACCCGCCCGCGCCCGAGGCGGGAGGAAAGCCCGCCGCGCTTGAATTCGCTGAGCACGCCGGTCTCGGTGATGGGATTGTCCGGATGCAGGGTGGCAAAGGAGGCCAGGTGGCTCTCCACCGCGTCCACCCGGTCCGCGGCGATCAGCAGCAGCCAGTGGGCCGCCTTGGCCTCGCTGTGGCGGGCGTAGGCGTACCGGCGGATGGCGCCGGAGAGGCCCTTGGGCGGGCAGGAGGTGCCGAAGACCGGGGTCAGGAACTTGTGCTCGATCGAGCGTTCCCGCGGGTACTTCTCCTCCTGGCGCTCCGGAAACTCCCAGTGCGCGCCGCTCAGGGTCGGATCGAACTGCAGCCGGGGCACCTGCGGGCGGTCCTTCGGGTCCAGGTCGGCTCCCCAGCCCGGGATGCGGGCGCGGAGTTCCTCGGCGGTGCGCGTCAACGCCGGTTTCTGCGGGGTGTAGGCCATGGTCTTCGCTCCTCGTGGATTCAGGCGCTCAGGAAGCGGCGGGGTCGATGATCGGCTTGATGCAGTTGTCCAGTTTGGCGGAGAACATGTGATAGCCCTCGGCAATGTGCTCCAACGGGATCCGGTGCGTGATGATCTCGCTCGGCTTCAGGTAGCCGGCCCGGATGTGCTCGAACAGGCGCGGCCACTGCCGTTTCATCGGGGCCTGGTTCATGTTCAGGGTCAGGCCCTTGTTCATGGCGTCGCCGAACTTGACCGCGCTGAAGATCGGTCCGTAGGCGCCCATGACGGAGATGGTGGCGCCCTTGCGCACCGAGTCGATCGCCCAGTTCAGGGCCACCGGGGAGCCGCCCTGCAGCTTGAACTTCGCGCTGGTCACGTGCTGGATGAGGTTGCCGTCCGCCTCGGCGCCCACCGCGTCGATCGCGACGTCGGCGCCCAGGTGATCCGTGATCTTCTTCATGTGGACCACGATGTCGTCGTACTCGGTGAAGTTGTACGTCTCGGCGTGGGCGAAGTCGCGCGCTTTTTCCAGCCGGAAGTCCAGGTGGTCGATCACGATCACCCGGCCGGCGCCCATCAGCCAGGCCGACTTGGCCGCATACAGGCCCACCGGCCCGGCACCGAAGACCACCACGGTGTCGCCCTCGGTGATGTCGCCGAGCTGGGCGCCGAAGTAGCCGGTGGCCAGCGCGTCGGTCATCATCAGCGCATCCTCCTCGTCCAGCCAGTCCGGAATGATGGAGGGCCCGACGTCGGCGAACGGCACGCGCACATACTCGGCCTGGCCGCCGTCGTACCCGCCGGTGGTGTGCGAGTAGCCGTACAGGGCGCCGACGGCGGTGGCGTTGGGGTTGACGTTGTGGCAGTTCGAGTACAGGCCCCGGGCGCAGTAGAAGCAGGAGCCGCAGTAGATGTTGGCCGGAACCATCACCCGGTCGCCGGGCTTGAGGTTCTGCACCGAGGGGCCGACCTGCTCCACGACCCCGATGAACTCGTGCCCGAAGGTGTGCCCGACCCGGGTGTCCGGCATCAGCCCGTGGTAGAGATGCAGGTCCGAGCCACAGATTGCCGCCTTCGTCACCCGCACGATGGCGTCGTTGGGGTGCTCGATTGTCGGCATGTCCTTGTTTTCGACGCGCACCTTGTAGGGGCCGCGGTAAACCATCGCTCGCACTGGCTCTCCTCATCGCTGTGGTGATCAGGTATCGGCAGATCATCAGCATGCTGATGATGTATCAGATACTCTCACACGGTCACGCGACGCCGGTCAAACACCTCCCCGGATCCGGCGGCCGACGGGTCAGGCGGCGGCGATCCGGCAGTGGAAGCGGTGCTCCTCCCCCGGCGCCAGGACGGCCAGGTCGGTGCCGGAGTTGAAGGCGTCCGCGGGGCAGCTCATGGGCTCCACGGCGAGCCCGGCCCGGCCCAGCCGCTCCCCGGTGTACACCTGCACCCAGCGGGCGCCGTCGGCGCCGTCGGCCTCCAGCAGCACCCCGAAATCCTCCTGAGGATCCTGCAGCCGCACCTGCCAGGGGGCGGCGGGCAGCCCGGTGAAGGCGTGGTCCAGCCGGGTACCCTCCAGCGGGCGGGCGGCCGGCCCTGCTTCGCGGTAGTCGAACCGCGGGCCGTCCACCGGCCGGAGCCCGCCGCCGTCGAGGACCTGGCCGGCCGGCAGCGTGAGCCGGCAGCGGTCCAGGTCGGCGCCTCCGGCGGTGAGGTAGGGGTGGATGGAGACGCCGTAGGGCGCCGGCCCGGTGCCGGCGTTGACGGCCCGCATCTGAACGCCGAGCCCGGTCTCCGGGTGCAGGCGGTAGCCGACCTCCAGGTCCAGGGGAAAGGGGTAGCCCGGTTCCCCGGCAAAGCGGAGCCGGAAGACGACGGCGGTCCCGGAGGCGCTGGTGGCGCCGGTGCCGCCGCTGCTGGTGCGGTCGGGAGTGGCGGGCGCCGGGCCCTGTTCCCATTCCTGCCAGAGCACCAGCCCGTGCAGGGCGCTGCCGGTTTCCGGCTCGTTGACCGGCAGCTGATACTCCTGCCCGCCGAAGCGGTACCGCGCCCCGGCGATCCGGTTGGGCCAGGGCATCAGGACCTTGCCGGAGTAGCCGTCCGGGATCACGGCCGGATCCGCGGGCAGGGTCAGCGGCCGGTCATCGAACCACAGGCCCAGCAGGGCCGTCCCCACCGGCGAGAGCAGCGCCCGGTAGCGGCCGGCGGCCAGCTCCACCGGGGTGCCGTTCGGGGAGCGGCCGCCGGCCGGGACAGCCGGCGAGCCGGCCGCTCCCCCGGCGGGCTCAACTGCGGGCGCGGTGAACACCGGACCGGTCGAGGCTGTACCGCCGGGCGCCGGTGCGGTGCCGTGGCCGGGCATCAGCCGAGGCCGTGTTCGCGGCGGACGGCGGTGCGGTAGCGTTCCAGCACCTCGGGAGCGGGCTCGGCGGCCGTGGCATCCGCGGCACGCGCCTTCCACTCCGGCCAGCTGCCGGCGAGCACCGCAGCGGCCTGGCGCGCGGCGCCGTCGGCCACGTACTCCCCCGGTTCCGGAACGGACACGGGCAGCCCGAGCACCGCGGACAGCGCCTGGGTCATGGCGGCGGAGCGGGCCGCCCCGCCCACCAGCACGACCCTGCGGGCTTCGATGCCCAGGTCGGTCAGCGCCCGGAACCCGTCGGCGAGCGAGCAGGCCACGGCTTCGAACGCGGCGCGGGCAAGGTTGGCCGGAGTGTAGTTGGCCAGCGTCATCCCGTGCAGCGAGCCGGTCGCGTCGGGCAGGTTGGGCGTCCGCTCACCCTCGAAGTAGGGAATCAGGCTCAGCCCGCCGGCGCCGGGCGCGGCGGAAAGCGCCAGGCTGGTCAGCTGCGGCAGGTCCACGCCGAGCAGCGCCGCGGTGGCGTCCAGCACGCGGGAGGCATTCAGGGTGGCCGTCAGCGGCAGGTAGTGGCCGGTGGCATCGGCGAACCCGGCCACCAGGCCGGTGGCGTCCGCGGTGGGATCGGCCGTCACGGCAAAGACGGTGCCCGAGGTGCCGATGGAGACGACGACGTCGCCCACCCGAGCGTCCACTCCCAGCGCCGCGCCGGCGTTGTCCCCTGCCCCGGGGCCGATCAGCGCCCCGCCCGGGGTCCGGAGGCCGGACTCCAGCGGCCCGAGCACGCGGGGCAACTGCGGCACCTGGCCCAGCGACTGCTCGAGCAGCTCCGGCAGGTACCCGCCGGCCGCCGGGGACCAGTAGCCGGTGCCGGAGGCGTCGGACCGGTCGGTGCACAGTGCGGCGAGCCCCTCGGCGCCGCTGCCCGGCCCGTAGCCGGCCAGCCGCCAGCTGAGCCAGTCGTGCGGCAGGCACACCGCGGCCGTGCGGGCGGCGTTCTCGGGTTCGTTGTCGCGCAGCCAGCGCAGCTTCGTCACGGTGAAGGAGGCCACCGGCACGCTGCCGGTCTCCTGCGCCCAGTGCCGGGCGCCGTCGGGCCCGGCCTCCTCCACCAGCCGCCGGCCGGCGTCGGCGGACCGGACATCGTTCCAGAGCAGCGCCGGGCGCACCACGGCGCCGTCGGCGTCCAGGCAGACCATGCCGTGCTGCTGGCCGCCGACGGCGATCGCGGCGACGTCATCCAGCCCGCCGGCGGCCTCGGCTGCGGCCAGCAGGGCCTGCCACCAGGCTTCGGGATCCACCTCGGTGCCGGGCGGATGCGGTGCGGCTCCGGAGCGGACCAGGGCCCCGGTGCCGGCGTCGCGGATGACGATCTTGCAGGACTGGGTGGAGCTGTCCACCCCGGCGACGAGGGACATCAGTGGCCTTTCGAAGGAATGCTGCGCGGCGATGCGGAACAGGCTACCGGCCAGCCTGCGGGCGGGTCGCCGCGGCCGTCATACTGCGACGGCCGCGGCGGGGAAGGGCGGTGCCGATCAGCGGGCGCCCATCAGGTGCTCGAGGGCCAGCTGGTTCAGGCGCACGAAGCCGAAGTCCCGCTGCGCGGCGGCGTCGGCGTCGAAATCCTCGAAGGCGGAGGCGTCGGCCAGCAGATCCGCGGTCGTCTCGCCCTCGGCCAGGGTGGGCCGGCCGAGCTCGCCGACGCCGGAGTGCGCCAGCGCCTCCTGCACCTCGGGGTCGGCGCGGAAGGCCTGGGCGCGCTCCTTGAGCAGCAGGTACATGCGCATGTTCGCCTCAGCCGAGGCCCAGACACCGTCGTAGCCGTCGGTGCGGGAGGGCTTGTAGTCGAAGTGCCGCGGACCTTCGTAGCGCGGGCCGCCGTTCGGGAAGCCGTTCTCCAGCAGGTCCACGGTGAAGAAGGCGCTGGACAGGTCGCCGTGGCCGAACACGAGGTCCTGGTCATACTTGATGGACTTCTGGCCGTTGAGGTCGATGTGGAAGAGCTTGCCGGCCCACAGCGCCTGGGCGATGCCGTGGGTGAAGTTCAGCCCGGCCATCTGCTCATGCCCGGTCTCCGGGTTCAGGCCGACAATGTCGCCGTGCTCGAGCTGGGAGATGAACGCCAGGCCGTGGCCGACGGTGGGCAGGAAGATGTCGCCGCGCGGTTCGTTGGGCTTGGGCTCCAGTGCGATCCGCAGCCCGTAGCCCTTGTCCTTGATGTAGGCGGCGACCGTGTCCACGGCTTCCTTCATGCGGTCGAACGCGGCGGCCAAGTCCTTGGAGCCGTCGTATTCGGCGCCTTCGCGCCCGCCCCACATCACAAAGGTCTCGGCGTCCATCTCAGCGGCGAGATCGACGTTGGCGAGGACCTTGCGCAGCGCGAAGCGGCGGATGGAGCGGTCGTTGGAGGTGAAGCCGCCATCCTTGAACACCGGGTGGCTGAACAGGTTGGTGGTCACCATCGGCACCGCCAGGCCGGCCTCGCTCAGCGCGGTGCGGAACCGCTTGAGGATCAGGTCCCGCTCCTGGGCGGTGGCGTCGAAGGGAATGAGGTCGTTGTCATGGAAGGTGATGCCGTAGGCGCCCAGCTCGGCGAGCTTGTGGACGGCTTCGACCGGGTCCAGGTCGGCGCGGGAGGCGACGCCGAAGGGGTCGTTTCCGGTCCAGCCCACGGTCCAGAGTCCGAAGGTAAAGCGATCTGCGGGTGATGGCGTCGTCGTCACGGTATGCTCCAGGTCACAGGATTAGTTGTACCCGACAACATATGGTGGCAGGGTGGTGCTGTCAACCGCTTCACGCCGCCGCGGCGCCAGCCGGGAGCGTGCCGGGAGCGTGCCCGGCCCGGCAGCGTCAGACGCCGCCGGCACCCCCTGGGCGTTGATATCTTGGCGAAGAGGCACGACGGCGGCACCACAGTCATGGAGGACGGAATGGGCGAGGCGACAACCGGCACCGAGGTGCGCCGGGCGAACCTGGCGCGGGTGCTGTCCCTGCTGCACCGGCAGGGGCCGCTGTCCCGGGCCCAGCTCACCCGCCTCACCGGTTTCAACCGCTCCACCGTCGGCGCCCTCGCCGCCGATCTGGTGCAGCGGGGGCTGGCCCGCGAAACCGCCCCCGACGGCGGGCGGGTGGGCCGGCCGAGCCCGATCGTGCACCCCAATGACAAGGTGGCCGCGCTGGCGGTGCACCCGGACGTGGATGCGGTGACGGTCGGCGTCGTCGGCCTGGGCGGCGGCGTGCGGCACCGGGTGCGTCGGGAAACCGACGGCGCGCCGTCCCCTGAGGCCGCCGCCGCGCTGGCGGCCGACGTCGTCGCCGGGCTGCGGCAGGGGCTGGCCGGGCTCGACGCCGTCGTGGGCGTGGGCGCCGCGGTGCCCGGGCTGGTGCGCGCGGAGGACGGCCACGTGCTGCTGGCGCCGCATCTGGGCTGGGAGGACGAACCGTTTGCCGCCCGGCTCGCCGAGGCGCTGCAGCTGCCCGTGCGCGCCGCCAATGACGCGAACCTGGGCTCCCTGGCCGAATCCCGCTACGGGGCCGCCGTGGGCGCGGCCGACGTCGTCTACCTCAACGGCAGCGCCAGCGGCATCGGCGGCGGGGCCATGGTGGGCGGGGTTCCGCTGCACGGCGGCGCCGGGTACGCCGGGGAGTTCGGGCACACCCGGGTGAGCGTGCCGGGGCTGCCCTGCCACTGCGGGCGCAGCGGCTGCCTCGAGACGGAGGTAAGCCTGGCCGGGCTGCTCGCCGCGCTGGGCCTGCAGCGGGCGGACCTGGACGAGCTGCAGCGGGCAATCGCCGCCGGCCCCTCCCCCGCTCTGCAGGCGGAGGCGGCCCGGCAGCTCGATCTGCTCGGCTCCGCACTGACCGACCTGGTCAACATCTTCAACCCCCAGCTGGTGGTGCTCGGCGGGTTCCTCTCCGCCCTGTACGGACTGGAACCGCAGCGCCTGCAGGACGCCGTCGCCGGCGGCCCGATCGGCGGGCTGGGCCGGCAGGTGGACATCCGGCCGGCCCAGCTGGGCGCGGAGCTGCTGCTGGTGGGCGCGGCGGAGCTGGCCTTCGAGCCGGTCCTTGCCGACGCCGCACTGCCCGCGGCCGCACTGCAGCTCAGCGCGGGCGCCGAGCTGCGGGGAGCAGCCACCGAAGCCGTGCCGGCGCGGGGCGCCTAGGACTCCTCGCCGTGCCCGAACCGCTCGGCCCGGAACGGATCCAGCAGCGGATGCCGGCGCCCGGTGAGGATTTCATCGGCCAGCAGCTCGCCGGAGATCAGCCCCAGCGTGGCTCCGGAGTGGGTGAAGGCGGCCCAGCAGCCGGGCAGCGCGGCGAGCTCGCCGAGCACCGGCTCCCCGTCTCCGGGCACCGGCTTCAGCCCGGGCTGCCAGCTCTGCGGCACCACCTCGGGATGGCCCGCCAGTACCCGGGAGGCCTCCGCGGCCAGCTCCGCCAGCACCTCCAGGTCCACGCTCCAGGACCCGTCCTCCCTGCGCTCCACCCGGTCCAGGTACCAGGTGTGGTCCATCGCCAGCCGCCCGCCGGGATGCGGGCGCAGCGAGATCCGCGGGGTGTTCAGCACCGCGCGCAGCCCGTGCTCCACCGGCTCGCTGATCACCAGCATGGCCAGGTCGGAGGAGTTCGGCAGCTCCACGCCCGCGCCGGCGAGCACCGCCGGAGTGCCGGCCCCGCAGGCGACGACGACGGCGTCGGCCCCGTATTCCTCGCCGCCGGCGGTGCGCACCCCGCGCACCGGACCGCCGCCGTCGGCCGCAACGAGCGTGCAGAGCCCGGCATGTTCGATCAGGGTGCCGCCGCGCAGCGTGAACTCCTCGGCCAGGTGGCGGACCAGGTGGGGCAGGGACACCCAGCCTTCGCCCGGGTTGACCAGCACCCGGTGCGGCAGCACGCCCGGGTCCACGCCGGGCACGTGGGCGGGCACGTCGTCGCGGTCCAGCAGCCGGGCGTCGTAGCCGGCCCGGGTCTGCGCGTTGTGCCGCTCGACGACGGTGAAGGGGTCGTCATCCCAGTACAGGCCGCCGTCGAAGGCGAGCCAGTCAACTCCGGGGTTGCGGGTGAGCAGGGTGCGGTAGCGGTCGATGCCGGCCATCCGCAGCCGGTAGTAGTCCTCGCCGTAGCCGCCGCCGGCGTTCAGCCAGGACAGCGAGCGCCCGGACGCGCCGCTGCCGATCTCCGCCTCCGTCACAAGCAGCACCTCGGCGCCACCGTGCAGCAGCTGCACCGCGGTCGAGAGTCCGATGACGCCGCCGCCGAGCACTGCGACCTGCCTGCCGTTCTCCATTGCCTCCGCCTTCCGTTTTGAGCCTGCTTCGAGCCTAGCGGCCGGGAGGCGGTGACGGGTTGCCGGACGGGAGGGGTGGTGGGGGTTGTGCACTTCGGGCGCCGTTTCGCTGGAGCGGGCCCGCCTTCGCGATGAGGCGAAGGCAGGCCCGCTCCAGACAAGGGAGGGATCAGCCGCGGTCAACGATGAGCGTCGGGTCTGATTCGACCTTGGCCGCCGCCGCCGTCGCCGCCTGTTGCTCAAGGGTCTGCACATCGCCGGGACGCGGGCGCAGCACCGTACCCGCGAGCAGGAGCAGGATCGCAATGAGTCCGGCGGATCCGTACAGCCAGACGTGGAATGCCGTTTCGCCGTAGACGATGCCGCCCGCCGCGGTCCGCCCGATGTAGGGCGCCATCAGCGTGAACATAACGACCGGGGCGATGGCGCCGAGGCCGGTCTGTACCAGCTGCACGGTGCCGGCAACGGAGGCCTGGTCACCCGCCGGCGAAGCCTGGATGACCGGATCGTGCTGCCGAAACTGGCCGAGCAGCTCCTGGCCCTGCGCCGGCAACGCGAGGAGATCGCCACCCAGGTCGAAGCCCTCGTGGAGGCCCACCCTCTTCACTCGGTCCTGACCTCGATGCCCGGCATCGGCGTCAGGACCTGCGCACGTATCCTCACCGAAGTCACTGGCAAACACTTCGCTTCCGCCGCCCATCTGGCTTCCTACGCCGGGATCGCGCCGGGGACCCGCCGTTCCGGAACCTCCATCCGCGGTGAGCATTCGAGCCGGCGGGGCAACAAGAACTCAAACGAGCCCTGTTCCTCTCCACCTTCGCCGCCCTGCATCATCCACCGTCCAGGGCGTACTACGACCGCAAGCGTGCCGAGGGCAAAGGGCACAACCAAGCACTCATCGCCCTGGCCCGGCGGCGTTCCGACGTCCTCTTCGCCATGCTCCGCGACGGAACCCTTTACGAAGACCCCGCACCCAAGAACCTGCCCTCAGGCAAAACGAGCTGCGGCGGGTGCGGAGGGTGCCAGAAGGCCGACGGCGCGCCGGTGGGGGCCTCACAGGGAAGACCCCCACCGGCGCGTTCGTCGCGATACCGGGTTTGCCGGGTGCGGTTGGCTCTCTAGCGCACCCGATCCTGAGCCCGGTCAGGCCGCGCTGCCGGAGCTGCCGGGCATATCGCGGGGCCGAAACCCCGGACTCCCCTCAGTCGCGTTCGCGGACGAGGGCCGGAGCATTTTCGGCCGGGACCGGTGCGCTCTCGGCCAGGGCTGCTGCTGTCAGGACCTGCTCGTCGACCGTCTGCACCTCACCTGGCCGCGGACGCAGGAGGGTGACCGAAAGCAGGAAGATGATCGCGACGGCTGCGGCGGCCCCGTACAACCAGAGGTGGAACCCTTCGACGCCGTAGACCACACCTCCGGTGGAACTCTCCCTGATGTAGGGCGCCATCAGCGTGAACATCACGATGGGAGCAGCTGCGCCGAGACCCGATTGGACAAGCTGGACGGTACCGGCGACAGATGCCTGCTCCCCGGCAGGCGAGGCCTGGATGACGACATTGGGCAAGGACGAAGTGACCATGCTGGCTGCCACGCCAACGAGGAGGGCGCCCATCGTGAGCGTGCCCTGCGTGTCATGCAGGGTGGCAAGCAGCACCGCGGCGACTCCGTACAGCACAATGCCCAGCAGGAGGAACTTCCGCGGCGACCGGCCGCGCGAGATGAGCCAGCCGAGGAGAAATCCGACCAAGACGGCGATGATTGCCTTGGGAGTTTCGATTTGTGCATACTCGACGGTCGTCAGGCCCAGGCCGTAACTCTCGCCGTCAACCCGCTTGGTGAGCGCGAGCAACGGAATAATCTGCGAGACCGTGGCCGCCAACCCGTATCCAACCCCGCCGAGAACGGCGGCAAAGAGGATCGACCGGCGCTTGAACAGGCTGATGTTGATGATCGGTTCCTCCACGCGGCGTGACCGCATGAGGGCGGCGGCGAACAGGATGGCGCCTCCGATGAGGAAGGACAGCGCAAACACCGAGGCCCAGCCGTAGCTGCGGCCCAGGCTCACGTAGATGAGCATGCCGGCGACACCGGACGCGAGGAGGACGCCGCCGATGATGTCGGGCCGCGCCTTCTTGCGCAGCTTCGACTCAGGGACAAAGATCGCCAGCAGCACCAGCATGCTGAAGGTCCACACGACGTCGAACATGAACATGCCCCGCCACCCGAAGCGCGCCAGAAGCAGGCCGACGAGGATCGGGGTGACGATCCCGAAGAAACCCATTCCGGTGATGGTGATGCTCGCGGCGAAGGCCGCGGGCTTGGGGGGAAAGATGTCACGGAGAAGCGAGTAGGACAGGGACATCGTTGCGAGGATCATGCCCTGGAATACACGGCCCAGAATCAGCACCCCCAGCGTGGGTGCCAGCACACAGATGACGGTTCCGATGCCGGAGATGCCCACGACGACCAACAGCATGCGCTTCTTGCCGTAGAGGTCGGCGCACTTCCCGACCAGCGGGGCGGCCACGGCGCCGGACAGGTAATAGGCCGACGCCAGCCACCCGCCCTGATCCGACGGGAAGTCCTCAAGGATGCTGGGCAGGGCCATGGAGATCATCATTGCGCCCAGCGAGACCGCCTCCAGCGTTAGGGCAAGCAGCAGGGCCGTGAGGACCATGCCCTTCGTCCATTGACCGGCGCGGGCGGGGGGCAGCCCGGAGGAAGGGCTTCCCAGGGTGGAGTTGCTGCTCATGCGGATTCCTTCGCCTTTGAGGGAGTCGGGAGAGATTGCCCGGTCATGGGCGCCCGGCAGCTTACAGGACCAAAACTTTGCTCCACGGCGGAGATTAGCAGCCGACGGGGCGGCCCACAAGAGCTGAATTGGCCGTCGGGCACTGGGGGCGGACTCCATGGCCGGCCAAAGTCATCGACATCAGTCAATCGGACCTAACTTTTGTTCCAGACCAGGTGTATAAAGACCGTGTGGCACAAACCCAGACGGAACCCTTGCAGACCGGATCGCGGCGTGCCCGGCGGCGCAGCAGGAGAACACCTTCGCGCGCCACCGGGCTCCTGCCGAGGAAGGCCCCCACCGGCGTGGTCGTCGCGGTACTGGGCTTGGCGGGCATGGTCGGCTCCTTCATGCACTCGATCCTGATCCCGATCCAGGCCGAGCTGCCGGACCTGCTGGGGGCACCCCGGGCCGAAACGGCTTGGGTCATCACCATCACCATCCTCGTCTCCTGCGTCTGTACGCCGATTTCGGGCCGACTGGGCGACATGTTCGGCAAACGCCGGGTCATTCTTGTCCTGCTCAGTCTGCTCGTCTCCGGGTCGCTGCTGTGTGCGCTGTCGGACAGCATCGTGCCGATGCTGTCCGGGCGTGCGCTTCAGGGCATGGGAATGGGAGTAATCCCTGTCGGCATAGCCCTGCTGCGTGACACCGTCCAGCCGGGGCGGCTTGGGTCGGCGATCGCCTTGGTCAGCGCCACCATGGGGGTCGGTTCAGCTGTCGGGCTCCCTGTAGCCGCCTTCATCACTTCGGCAGGCGACTGGCACCTGTTGTTCGTCGTAGCCACCGCCCTGGGCGTGCTGACGCTGATTCTCTGCGCCCTGTTCCTGCCCTCGAGCCGTCCGGGCAAGGGCGGCCGGGTTGACGTCACCGGCGCGGTCGGGCTGGCCGCCTGGCTGACCGCCCTGTTGGTGCTTCTCTCCAAGGGCAACGAATGGGGGTGGGCGTCCCTGCCGGCCCTCGCATGCGCAGGCGCCGCCGTGGTTTTCCTGATCGCCTGGACGTGGCACCAGTGGCGCAGGTCCGATCCGCTCGTAGATGTCCGGGTGAGCATGCAGCGCCCCGTACTCATGACGAACATCGCGTCTGCGGCGATGGGTTTCGCAATGTTCGTCCCGAGCGTCGCTTTTCCGCAGATCCTCACCCTTCCCGCGGCCTCGGGCGGCCTCGGGCTCCCGCTGATCATCGCCGGGCTCATTCTCATGCCCTCCGGACTTGCCATGCTTGCCATGTCACCGATAGCCGGGCGCAGCATCGACAGGCTCGGGCCCAAGCCCCTCCTGGTCGTCGGGAGCCTGGTGCTTTTTGTGTCATACGCCTTTGCCCTGCTCATTCCGCCGACGGGGTGGGCCATCGGACTCGTCATGGCGGTGGTCGGCGTCGGCATCGGTTTGGGCTACGCCGCTATGCCTGCCTTGATCATGCAGGCGGTCCCGGTGACGGGAACTGCCGCTGCGAACGGCCTGAACACGCTCGTCCGCGCCCTCGGCACGGCCCTTGCCTCCGCGATCGTTGCTGCCATCCTCGCCCAGTCCGCCGCCACCTCGCCCACCGGCAACCCGACCTCCCATGGGTTTGACGCCGCGCTGCTGCTCGGCGCCGGCGGCGCGATCGTGAGCGTCTGCCTTGCCGTCGCCACTCCCGGGGGACGCAGGGTCCGGGGCGCCCGTCGCCGCCGGTCACGGGCAAAGCCGACCAAGGCGCTTCACCAGCAGTAAGTCCCGGTGATCACGGCTGGTCCGTGCCCACCGGGACTTACTGCCGCGCTTCCGCCGGGTCAGGCGGCTACATCCACGGCGGCGCTCTGCATGGCGTGGCATCCGGCGGCGTAACCGAAGACCATTGAATTGGCAATGCTGGCTCCCGCGCCGAGGTAGTGGCGCCCCATCACTGTGGCCGTGACGTTTCCGGTCGCGTAGAGCCCGGGAACCGGGCCATCCTCGCCCATGACGCGCCCGAATTCGTCCGTGAGGAAGCCTCCGCACGTCCCCACATCTGACGGATAGATCGGGACGGCGTAGAACGGACCCTGGTCGAGCGGGCCGACCGCAGGGTTCGGGATGCGGGGGCCGGGATCACCGAGACAGTGGTTGTACTCGGATTCTCCGCGTCCGAACTCAGGATCCTTTCCTTCGGCTGCGTGCCTGTTGAAGCGGTCGACCTGCTCGTTCAGCCCCACCGGATCAATGCCACACCTGGCCGCCAGCCCGGAGAGCGTCGAGGCCTGCTGAAGCTCTCCGGAGGCAAGCCATTCCTTCGGCAGCCGTCCGAACAGGAGACTGCGCGTATGAGCGTACCTGCGGCGGTAGCCGTCGTCGAAGATCAGCCAGGCCGGCACCGCCGTGGTCTGCCGGTCACGGGCGAACATCGCCTTGCCGACTTCCACATAGGAGTTCGACTCGTTGACGAAGCGCTTGCCGTCAGCCCCGACGATAATGGTCCGGGGCCGGTTGCGTGCTGCCGAGAGCGTTCCCCCTGACAATGCGCGTGCCGGGCCGGGCAGCCACCAGGCTTCATCCATGAAGTCCGTTTGAACGCCGAGTTCCAGCGTCGCTGCCACCGTGTCCCCGGTCTCCCCCGGATTGGCGATGGACCAGGCGGGATCCACCTGCTGGAGGCCGCCGAACTGTTTTCTCAGTTCCGGATTGTGCGCGAATCCGCCGGCAGCCACGACGACGCCCCGCCGCGCACGGACTGCCCGCACGGCGTCGCCGGTGCGCAGCAGCACGCCCGTCACGACGCCGTCTTCCACCACGTACTCCTCGAAAGCCGTGCCCGTCCGTACATCGACACCGCTGTCCACGCACATCTTCAGGAGAATCGCCACGAGGCCGGTCCCGTTGGTGAGCAGCGGCCGCTTCGTGAGTGAAGCACGCCATGTGCGCATCTGGACCTGAGCGGCAATAACGAATGAGCGGATGGACCGGTTGAAGTACTGCACGTCGCGCAGCTCGTTCGTCATGACGTTCATGCCCAGCCCCATGGCCATGCCGGGCTGTACCCGCGGAAGCCACTCCCCAAGCCGCCGACCGTCAAAGGGGAGGGGCTCGATTGACCGGCCCACGGCGTTTCCGCCGGGACGGTTGGAGTAGTAGTCGCTGTAATTCTCACACCGGGTGAACCGGGCGCCGCGTTCTTCGAGGAACCGTACCATCTCGTTTCCTCTGCTGATGAAGGCCCTGCGTCGCTCCGGGGAGGATGCCGGGCCCACCTCGCCCACGGTCTCGGCGAAATACCGCAGGCCCGCCTCATCGGAGTCATTGATGCCGTCGCGCTGCATGAGCGGATTGTTGGGGAGCCACACCACTCCCCCTGACATCGCCGTGGAGCCGCCGATCAGGTCCCGTTTTTCCACCACGAGGGCCCGGCCGCCGGCTTCCTGCGCAGCCAGCCCGGCGAGCAGGCCGCCACCGCCGCTGCCGATGGCGACGACGTCGAACTCCTCGTCCCAGTTCCGGGTGCTCACGAAGCCACCTCGATCCGGCCGATCTCACAACCGACGGGGTAGGTTCCGTCTTCCGCGGCCTGGCCGTGGCGCAGGACACCGTTGGCGGCCGCCTCGACGTCGGTCTCGACCTTCTCGGTCTCGACGCTGTAGATTGCGTCTCCCTCGGCCACGGGGTCGCCGTCACCAACCAGCCAGCCGACGAAGACCACCTCCTCGGACGCCATGGAGACCTTTGGAATCGTCACTGCTACTTCAGACATGCACCGCTCCCATCACTGTTCTTGCTGCTCTGAGGATCTCCTCGACGCCGAGCGTGACGGCAGCTTCCGAAGCCCGGGCGGGAATCGGGGTGAACCGGGCCCCGACGCGCTGCACGGGCTCGGCGAGCACGCCGAAAAGCTTGGCCGAGATCTGTGCCGCCACCTCGGCCCCGGGACCGGCGAACGTGGTGGCATTGTGGGCAATCACGGCGCGACGGGTGCGGCCGACCGACTCCAGGACGGTGTCCATGTCCAGCGGCAGCAGCGAGCGCAGGTCGAGCACCTCGGCATCGATCCCCTCGTCGGCAAGCAGCTTGGCCGCCTGCATGGTGGCGGCGGTGGCGAGTCCGTAGGTGATGAGGGTGAGATCGGTGCCTGGACGCAGCGTTGCCGCCTTGCCGATCGGGACGCGGTGGCCGTCACCGGCGGGCACCTCTCCCTTCAGCCCGTACATGCGCGAGGCCTCGATGACCAGCACCGGATCAGGATCGAAGATGGCTTCGAGAAGCAGTCCCTTCGCATCTGCCGGGTTGCTGGGAAAGACGACCTTCATGCCGGGAACATGCATGAACCAGGCCTCAAGCGACTGCGAGTGCGTTCCTCCTGAGCCGGTCCCGGCGAAGACCGCCGTGCGTACCGTCAGGGGGCAGGTGGTCCGCCCTCCCGACATGTACCGCACTTTGGCCGCGTGGTTGACGATCTGGTCCATCGCGATGCCGATGAAGTCCATGATCATGATTTCGGCGACAGGTTTGAACCCCTCGATGGCAGCCCCGACGGCGGCACCGATGATGGCTGCCTCGGAGATGGGCGTGTTCATCACCCGGTCCGGACCGAAGGTGGTCGACAACCCGCGGGTGACGGCGTTGACGCCTGCGGCGGGATCCGCGAGGTCTTCTCCGAGGAGGAACACCGTAGGGTCAGTGCGCAGGGCTTCTTCGAGGGCTTCGTTGAGGGCCTCTCGGATGGAGATGACGCGTGTCTCAGTCATGGGTGACTACCAATCCATTGGAGTAGATATCGGCACGGATTTCGGCGGTATCGGGAATGGGCGCCGCGAGCACTTCCTTGAGGGCAGCCTCCACCTCAGCTGCCGCTTCGGCCCGGATTGCGTCGATTTCCTCCTGGGTGACGCCATTGTCGAGGAGGTGGCGGGGGAAGGTGACCATTGGATCCAGTTCGCGCTGACGGGCAAGCTGCTCAGCGGGAATGTACTTGCCCAGGTCACCCGCGTAATGGCCTTCGAACCGGAACGTCACCGCCTCGACCAGCGTCGGGCCGCCGCCCGAGCGGGCCCTCTCCACTGCCTCGCTCAGTACCTTCGTCATCGCCACCGGGTCATTTCCGTCGGCGGTGACTCCCGGCATTCCCACGCCTTTGGCGCGGTCAGCCACGTGCGGGATTGCCATGGTGTCTTCCACCGGTGTCATCTCGGCATAGAGGTTGTTCTGGCAGAGGAAGATGACGGGCAGGTTCCAGACGGCGGCGAGGTTGACGCCCTCATGAAATGACCCGGTGTTGGTGGCACCGTCGCCGAAGGTAACGACGGTGACGCGGTCAGACCCCTGCTTGACGGCGGCCAGGGCCGCCCCGACGGCGATCGGCACACCGGATCCGACGATCCCCGTGGTCAGCAGCACACCATGTTCGGGGTCGGCGATGTGCATGGTGCCGCCCTTGCCGCGGGAAGCACCCACAGCGGTACCCATCACTTCGCCGATGATTTCGGTGAGCGGAACCCCCTTGGCGACATGGTCATGCAGTCCGCGGTAGGTGGTGATCAGCCGATCATCCTTCCGCAGGACGTGTCCCATCGCCGCCGACACGGCTTCCTGGCCGCGTGAGGGCCAGATCACCGTCGCGAGTTCGCCCCGCTTGATGCCGGTGACGATGCGGGTGTCCAGCGCTTCTTCGCGGGCCATGGAGCGCCAAAGGCTCCTCAGCGCTGCCGCATCGAGTGCGGGCTCCGCCTCGACAGCCCCGGTTGTTGTGCTCATGGTGCACTCCCTTCGTAATCCTGCATGTTGTTGTCCCCGCTCACGGCCTCTCGAACACCCCGTTTTTCGAGGACGAGCGAGTCGCCCCTGCACCGCAGCTGACATGCCAGACGCACGAGGCTGTCGCTGGCCAGGGGGCCGGGCATCTTCAGCCGCACCGCGTCAAGTTCGGGATCCTCGGCGGGCAGCGCATCCCGTTCTCCGTCGACGATCCTGGCGAAGCAGCTCATGCATTCGAGCTGTCCCCAGCACTGAGTGGGCCAGACGAGACCCTGACGCCACGCGGCTTCCGCGACGGACTCAAATGATTCGACTTCGAGGTCGATGTCGGCCGGCAGAATTCGCACCCTTGCCATCACGGCCTTCCCGCTGTTTCGTGCATCATTCGCCGATCCTTAGCTCATCAGGGGTGGGCGCGGCGACGTCGGCTTCAAACCGCTGCCGCCAGGACGCAGAAGATTCCTCGCCCTCCAGGGCAGCGACCCTTGCTTCGAGCATGCTCACGATTTCCATGAGCCCAAAGACAGCCTTGCGCAGTACCAGTTCATCCGAGCGGTTGATGCGGGTGCGGTCGATGTCGACGAGTTTCGCCGCCAGGGCGCCCGTAAAGTCAGCCCCCTCCTCCGGCGTCACATCCTGGACATTGCTTGCCGTGAACACTGCCTTCAGAGCTCCGCAGCGAGACGCCGGTCGAGTTCCTGATGCATGTTCGAGATGGTGATTTCCCATTCCGACGCCAGCGTCGTCCGGTCCATAGATACGTTCTTGATGCCGCGCTGCATGCGTTCCAGGTTCGCGAAGTCCTGCCGGGGAATGAGGCCCCAGTGATCGGCGTCATCCTTGTCATAACGGCCGCTGAGCGTAAGCCGCCCGCTCTCATGGCCCTGGGGGTAGGTCGTGAGCGACCAGACCTCGAACCGGCACCACTCGGGATCGTCGTTGTAGGGCCGTACCCGGTACACAAGGCAGTTGGTGTACATGGGCAGCATCAGATAATTGGGGAACAGGTGGATGTCGCCGCCCCACATCTTCATCACCTCGGGGGTCAGGGCGGGAGCCGCGATGCCGGCTCCTTCCCAGAAGTCGAACAGTGCCTTCAATGCCTTCTGGGTGTACTCAGGCGTACTGGTATCCATGTCCCCGGCAACGGACTCGAAAATCGTCACGTCCCGCTCGAGGGTCATCGCGTCCTGGCCTTTGTACAGGTTGCGCGCCGACTCGAGGAAGTCGGTCTTGCCGCCGTAGCCCGCCCGTGCGTCACCGCTCTGGAAACGCCCGTGGCCGTTGATGAACGGCGTATACGACACGTTCTGCTTGTTCTGCTCGCTGTCGGCATCGCCGCTGTAGGTGTAAAGCTGCGGATGCGTCTGTTTGACGTGCCAGCCTTCGAAGAACGCCTCCTGGGCGAGCTTCCAGTTGCAGTTGATGATCCCTTCCTTCCACCACTTGGCCTGCATGTTCTGGACGCCGTTGCGCTCCAGGATGTTCGCCGCGGGGAACAGCGCTTCCATCAGCGGCGGCGCGTTGAGGTCCATGTTGATCCAGACCATGCCCGCCCACGTCTCACAGAGCGCCTCACGCAGGTTGATGTTGCTCGGATCGATCGTGGTCGGATCGAAGCCCTCCCGGCCGAAGATGTGGCTGATCGATCCATCGGTCTTCCACCGCCAGCCGTGGAAGGGGCAGACGATCTGGTTTCCGGGGAAACGGCCGCACCCCTTGCCCAGCTCGGTCGCACGGTGTCGGCAGGCATTGTGCAGCGCCTTGATGGAACCGTCGGGCTGGCGCACGATCAGGAGGGACTGGCCGACGACCTCATACTCGACGAAATCGCCGGGATAGGGAATCTCCTCTTCCCGTGCGGCCATCTGCCACACTTTGGGCCACAGATGTTTCTTCTCCAGTTCGAAAAACTCCCGGGAGTAGTAGCGCTCCGCGGGCACATGCAGCGAGTCCACCATGTGATGGGGAACTTTCGCATTGACCTCGTCGCCGTTCGGGCCGGGCGCGATGGCGGATTCGATGTCTTTCGTGGACAGGTGCTCGGTGTCGGTGCTCATCATTGAACCTTTCACTCGTCGGTTCCCCTCCGGCTTCCCTCGGGGATTCGAACTTTGCTCACCAGGGGCGAACGTGGTGTTTCACAGGAGCTCAGGCATTTCCCGGGCGGCTCTCCCGGGGCCACATGGCATCGGGGCGGCCGGAGCGCGAGATCCCGGCCTCCCCGCCGAGCAGGTCCGGATGGGAGTCGTCCAGGTCGACGATCGCGTGGGCGGGGCAGTCAAGGATCGCCCGACGCACCGCGGCCTCGTTTTCGGGCAGGACGGCGTTGCCGCTGCGCAGCGAGGGATAACCCCAGTCGTCCAGGGAGAACATTTCCGGCGCGTGCAGCGCACAGGTGCCGAATCCATCGCATACGGTTCTGTCGAGCTTGATGCGCATTGGGTTCACTCCTACTGTCCGACCGAGAACGGCGGGGGAACAGCCTCGCCAGCTGCCGTGCATGAGGGACACCCGCCGGCAAGATGGGATGCAACCACCTCCGGAAACTCACGCAGCAGTGTCGCCGCTGCATTCGTCGCGCCGTCGAGCGTGCCGCACGCGCCCCGGCCCCTCAGGTCATGTGCCCAGTGCCGCAGGCGGTCGAGGTCCTCTTCCCGGGTCTGCCTCGATCGCAGGCCGTCGACGACCGCGGCCATCGCGGAGGTTCCGTTGAAGCATGAGCCGCACTGACCGGCGTTGTGGACGGCGAAGTAGCGCAGGACGCCCGCAGCAACGGTCACGGGACAGGTGGTCTCGTCGAATACTCCGATCGCTCCGCAGCCGAGACCGCTTCCGGCCGCGGCGACCGAGCCGTAGTCCAAGGCGATATCGAGCACCTGCGGCGACGCAAGTCCGGCGAAGTAACCGCCCATCAGCACCCCGCGCACCTCGCCGTCGTAGCCGCGCCAGGCCAGGATGTCCCGCAGGGTTACGCCGAACGGCATCTCCGCCAGCACGGTTTCGCGCGGTGTCGACAGTGTCATCAGGAACGTTCCTGTGGAGTCGTCGGTGCCGCTCATCCGATACCAGGCGCCTCCCCGGGCATGGATCAGCGGCAGGTTGCTGAGGGTCTCCACGTTGCTGATCTGCGTGGGCCGGTTGTCCACCCCCCGTTCGAACGGGCGCGGCGGTTTGTCCGACGGCAGTGCCGGGCCTCCGTTGATGGAACGCACGGCGGCCGTTTCCTCTCCCGCGACGTATGCGGGTTCGACGCGGTGCACCGCCACCTGCAGCTCATTCCAGCCTTCCGATTCAAACTCCCCGAGAGCCCGCTCGACGCTCTCCGCTGCCGAGGCATCGGAGACATACACATACGCCTGCTGCGCACCGATCATCGCTGCTGCCAGCCGAACCCCATCCAGGACAAGGTGCGGACGGTGGCGCATGAGCCACTTGTCTTTGACGGAGGACGGTTCTCCCTCTTCGCCGTTGGCAACGAGGACCGGCGTGGCGGCGCCTCCACGCACCGTAAGGATCTTGCGGGCGAGTGGAAACGCCGCCCCGCCCCGGCCGCGCAGGCCCGCCGCCGCGACCTGGTCGAGCAGTGCGCCCGGGTCCCGCAGCGAGGCGTAGCCTCCCCCGGCCAGGTAGTCCTCTATCCGTTCAACCCCATCTGCGGTCAGGAGACGGGGAGTGAGGCCCGGATATCGGTCGACAGGTATCGCCGCCGTGGTTTCAGCCTGCGCGCTCACGCTGTGACCACAACCTGGTTGCCGTCGATCCTCACCGGGTAGGTGCGGATGCTCCACTCGGGTTTGACCGCCGTTGTTCCCGTCGCCAGCTCGAAACCCCACTGATGCCACGGGCAGTAGATGAACTCGCCGTCGCGCGTCTCCCGGGCCCCGCCCGGGCGGGAGGCATCGGCGACGTTCGTCCCGCGCGTCCTTCCGACACAGAGGGGACCGCCCTCGTGGGGGCAGTAGTTGGCAATGGCATAGAACGCCCCCCGGACGTTGTAGACCCCGACCCCGTAGCGGCCGATCGGGACGACCTTGTGCTCGCCGGGAGGAATTTCGTCGACCGTGGCCACTACGTACTCACGGCCGCGGGCCAGTTCTGCTGTGCTCATCAGAAAGCCTTCACCTGTCCGGGGAGCGTCGGCACCTGCGAGGGCAGGCCAAACAGGTCCAGGGCGTTCCGGTACATCACGGCATCCCGCATGTGGTCGGGGATGTGCTTGGCGAGCCAGCGCGGCTCGTCAAACGTCCAGTGCGGGTAGTCCGACGAGAACAGCATCATCTTGTCTGCCGGCATCCACTCGAGCAGGCGGGTCAGCTCGAGTTTGTCTTCGGGGTAGTCCAGCGGCTGTGTCGTGAACCAGATGTTGTCCTTCACGTACTGCGAGGGTTCCTTGCTCAGGCCGGTCTCATTGCCTCGAGCCGCGTGGATGGAATCCATCCGCCACATCAGGGGAAGTATCCAGCTGAAGGCGTGCTCAATGAACACGATCTGCAGGGTCGGGAACCGCTCGAACACCCCGTCGAAGATCAGGCTCATCACTTGGTTTGCGGCGAGCATGGAGTACGTGACCATGAAGTCGTGGTTGTAGGTCATGAACCCCACGGGGCTCATGGGCAGCAAATTGTGCTTGCCGCGGCCCAGATGGCAGGCCACCGGGATGTTGTGCTTGACCGCCGCCGCCCAGATCGGGTCATACTTTGGATGGCCCCACGAGGGGCGGGGCTCGGCATGGATGAGGATCTGCTTGAACTTCTCGTGGCCCGCCCAGTGCTCGATCTCCAGCACCGCACGTTCGGGCTCGGTGATGTTGGCGCAGATGGAACCGTAGAAGCGTCCATGCCAGTTGTCGTCCTTGTTGAGCCAGGCCGACTCCTGCCAGAGGTTGGTGGCCGCGGCCATGGCGGTGACCTCTTCGTCGGTGTCACCCTGGCCGCCGCTGGTGGGGCCGAGCATCACCAGGTCCGAGCCCGAGTCCATCACCAGCTGCTGGAAGGCAAGCGCCGGGTCCGAGCAGGCGAACTCGCCGTCGTCGGGAAAAGCATCCACCCGCATCGCCTTCGAATGGTGATAGTCCGGCGGGTCGTAGTAGAGCCCGTTGTCTGCGCCCTGGGCCTTCAGCTTTACCTCGCGGGCGATCTTCGGGTCGAGGAACTCCATGAGGGCGCCCCGGCGCGGTGTCGGGTGCACATCGCAGTCCACAACGCGCACCTGGGTGGTCGTCGTCGGCGACGCCCCCGGAATATCCGTCTGTGTCATGTCCCGTCTCCTTTGTCTGTCAGGCGTTCGCCTGGACGCGGATGCCGTACAGCTCCGCGGCATTGCGCCAGAGCACTTTCTCGAGTTGCTCGGCGCTCCACGCCGACGGCAGCGACTGAATGGTTGCGGTCTGCCAGTCGGGATAGCTGGAACCGAACATGAGCATGTCTTCCTTGCCTGTCATCCGCAGCCACTCCGACGCGAAGTCGACTTCCCCGGGACCGTCCAGCGCACCCTGCACAAACCAGACATGTCCCGGCAGGTAGTCGCTGGGCATTTTCGGTGCCCAGGGCGTCTGTTCGAGGTGAGGACGGCCGAACGTGTCCATGCGCCAGATCATCGGCGTGAGCATGTCGATCGCCCCATCCGCGAAGACCATCTTCAACTCGGGGAACTCCTCGAAGACGCCCTCGGCAATCATGTTCATGAGGTGGTAAACGAAGTTCAGGGGCTGGAACCCGACGAGCTGCTGGTACGTCCGTGCGATTCCGTTCGGAGTCGGCGGATGTGTGATCCCCTGGCCCATCTCGTTGTGGATGGCTACCGGCAGGCCCGCCTCGACCGCGGCCCGCCACAGAGGTTTGTAATGCGGCCGGCCGTACGGCGACTGGGTCTGCATGGGCAGACCGATCTGCACGACCTTGGGGTGGTTCGACCATCTGCGGATCTCCCGCACGGCGCTCTCAATGTCGTTCGGATTGACGCGAATGGTGCCGAGGAACTGATCCGCGTAGGTACCTGAATCGAGCCACCGCTCCACGAGCATGCGGTTCGTTGCCTCGTGGATCGCCGACTCGAGGTGCCAATCCGGCAGGACACCGACGGTCATCGGGTGCAGGATCGCAAGGTCGAACCTCTTCTCCTCGAAAAGGACCCGGCCGACGAAGTCGGGAGCGGAACCGGCGTGCGCATCAGGGCGCGGCTGCGAGCCGGCGACGTAGCGGTTGCCCAGCTGGAGACTGTGGGTGACATCCGGAGTGGGAAACCCGCGGCTCGCCCACGGCTCGCCGAGGTACTCACGCAGCTCGGCGTCGGAGGCGAAGAACACGTGCGCGCTTGCATCGATGCGAAAGCCTGCGCCTGCCCGGGACTGGGTCGATTCGGTCATGCGGACCAAATTATTGCTTCGCGGCCCATTACACAACCCCCCCAACGCGGTTCCGATTACCGGGTTTCACCGAGTTCCTGCGTCCAGGAAGTCGAGGAACGTCGGTACGGCGTCCATCCACGGATCGAAGATGCTGCCGCGGCCGGCATCGCGGGCGGCCTGCGCACGCTCCCAGGCATCCTCCGGCCAGGGCGGATCGATCAGCTTTGAACCGCTGATGAGCGAGTGCACTTCGAACGAGGTGCGCTTGGGATGGTCAATGTCGTTCTCCCCGCCGCGGACTATCAGCGTCGGGACTGCAATGGTGCGCATCTGATGATCGGGAACACCGGGAATCGATTCGTTTGCCTTGGGGACATACGCCTCAAGCCACCGCCACATGACCCGTTCAAATTGCTCCGCCCCAACGTCGCGCAGGCGCTGCGCGTTGTCCGGATTCACGGCGACCAGGTCTGCCCAGCTGCCCGCAGGACCCCGTTGCTCAAGCACCCCCTCGATCCCGTGCCGGCGCACCGTGCGGATCTCATTCATGACATAGACGGACGCCAGGCTCATCGATGAGAACGCGCCTCCGACGATTGACCACACCACGAGCTTTTTCACCAGCTCGGGATACTCGATCGTGAACACGATGGAGTCGCGCGCCCCGCCCGAACCGCCGAGGGCGAACACCGGTCCCAGGCCCAGCTCCCGGACGATGGTCGAGAGCGTCTCGGCGCGCATGTGTGATTCGGTGGCTCCGTACAGCTGCACATCCGAAAGCCCGGTATTGGGGCGATCCCAGATCAAGACCCGCTTGCCGGCTGCAGCGAGGGCCTCCGCGAAGGGACGGACGCCCGGATAATCCTTGCTGAATCGCCCCCCCGGTGTCACGGTAATGACGTCTGCCCCCTCGTCTCCGAGAATTTCGTATTCAACTATTCCGCCGTTTACCTTAATCTGCGCCACAGGAATACCCCTTCGCTTGACCTGGAACCTTCGTGGGGGTGAATCTAATAGTTGCTCCGCAAGTGGGCAAGGTGGTTCCGCCCGCCCCAGTGCCGGAGATAATGAACGGATGGATATGTCCCGGGAGCTTATGGGTCCGCCCGCAAAATCGAGCGACCGTGCAGACGAGATCCGGCAGGTGGCCGCAAGGCTGTTCGAAACCACCGGTTATTCATCGACCAAAGTGACCGACATCGCGAAGGCTGCCGGCGTCCTTCCCGGCAGCCTTTATCATCATTTTGCCTCCAAGGAGGACGTCGCTCTCGAAATCGTCTCCCATTTCGCGCGCGAGGCCTCCGAGCTGGCCGCGTCGCTGTCCGCACGCCTCGATGCCCCCGGAGCGGGCAGCGCGCGCTCACACCTGACCCAGACGGCCGAGTCCATCGCCGACTTCTCCGAGCGGAATCGCGCAGCGCTGCGCCTGACCGCCTACGCGGCGCCCACCACGGCCATCGAGCGCTTCCGCCGGGCCCGTGCCTCGGCGGTTGCCAGCTTCGCACCCTTGTGGAAGCGCCTGGTGGAGGACATCTCCCCCGCGGACGGCAAAGCCGACGACGACGTCGCCCTGCTGCGGTTCGCCCTGGGACACCTGAGCCTCCATGCCGCCCTCAACACGGCACAGGCCGCCCGGCCCCGATCCGTTATCAACCTCAACGTGGAGATGCTGCTCGACGGGATCGCCCGCGACACCCCCGCCGACGACCTGCTGGAAAGCTCCGACGCCATGGCGGCGGCGCGGGAGGCTATCGCCCGCTGGGGTGCAGATGAACAGCAGAACGAGCCGAACAGCCTTGAGCATATTGTGGCCGCGGCACGGACCGAGTTTGCGCGGCGGGGGTTTGACGCAACCACGGTGCGTGACATCGCCGAAGCCGCCCAGGTGCGGATGGGCACCCTCTACCGCCGGGTCTCGTCGAAGGATGAAGTCCTGGCCGAGATACTCGGCACCTACGACGCACATATGGAGGCGGCTGTCCGTTCGGTACTGACCGCAGGCAACTCTCCTGTGGAATCCCTTGACGCCCTGGCCTATGTGATGCTCATGGCCAAGCGGAGGTTCCGCCATGAGACGGAAATCGTCAAGCTCGCCAATCCCTGGACGGCTCCGACCTCCGGCCCACTGAAGTCCTACCTGGAGAGCACAGCTGCACGCCTGAAGCTGCTGGAAGCGGCCCTGACCAAGGCCATGGCGGACGGGGCGGTCCGCACGCTGGTGGCGCCGGCGCAGATCGCACCGCAGATCCGGTACATCACCTGGGTGCCATTCGGCGATTCCTCTCAGTCCAACCCCGCGCAGGCGCACCGGTTCCTGCGCAACTCATTGCTTCGGGGCTTCCTCAACTCACATTGACCGCAGGAACCAGCTCAATGCGCACTTCAGCGTTCAGCGCTGCCTCCAGCGCGGTGGAAAGGCGGCTCTCGGGGACGTGGCGCATGTCGGCTCCGGCGACGGTTACTACGACGACATCACCGTCGGGCCCCGGCTCCCTGCGCACCTTTCCCTTCAGTCCAAAGCGCGCGAGCACGGACTCGGCGTCGGCATCGGTGCCGCGGCTCACGTAGGTCGTGGGGCCCCTGCGCGCCGGCACCCGGAAGGCTTCGGCGCACAGCGCCACGGCCTCATCGGGCGTCCACTCCTGGGCCTCCTCTCGCAGCAGGGCGATCCCGTCGAGCACCGCCTCACCGGAGTTCGCCGTGTACTCCACAAGGGGGATACCGCGACCCCGTAGGATGGCCACCCCCTCCTCGAAGACGGCAGGTTCGACGGGAGACGTGAAGTGGATGCGGACGACGGCGGTAGGCATTGCGCCATGGTAACCGAAGCAACTCTGGAGCAAAACGTTGCTTTGCAGTAGGGTGGCCGGCATCCGCCCTCCCGATGACGCGAAGGAACCCACCGTGGACCAGACGAGTACCTATTCCGGCGTAATGCTGGTGACGACCACGCCGCTTCCCGGCGTCGACGAAGCTGAATTCAACGCCTGGTACGACGACGTACACGTCGCGGAGATCCGGGAGCGGGTGCCGGGTGTCGAAGGCGTTGAACGGTACCGCACCGAGACTGACAACCAGCCGCCGCGCTACCTGGCCGTCTATCGGATCTCCCGCCCGGCGTCGGCCATACTGGCCGACATGCGCAGCGCTGGCCTCAGTGATGCGGCGCCCATGCTCGACATGGTCGACAATCCCCCCAGCATCGTGTCGTACGACGCCGTCGGCTGAGGTGGTCATGTGACAGCCCGAGTAGAACTCGACGCGCCCAGATGCGTGGCATCGGGCCTGTGCGTGATGGTCGCCCCAGACGTCTTTGACCAGCGGGATGACGACGGAATTGCGGTTGTGCTGACCGAGGAGCCGGCGGAGGAGTCCCTGGCCGGCGTGCGTGAAGCCGTGATGCTCTGCCCCGCGGCGGCGCTGCGCCTGGTCACCTGATGACCCGCATCCTGATCGTCGGCGCCTCCGCCGCAGGCTTGGCCGCGGCCGAGGAGCTGCGCCGGGCCGGCTTCGACGGGGCCGTGACGCTGCTCGGCGAGGAGCCCCACGTCCCTTATGACCGCCCGCCGCTGTCGAAACAGGCGCTCGGCGGTTTGTGGGATGCAGGCCGCCTTTGCCTGCGGGACGATGCGCACCTGGCGTCGTTGAATGCAGACCTCCGGCTGGGGCGGCGGGCGGTGGCCGCCGACGCCGGGCGCCGCACGGTGATGCTCGACGACGGCGCCGAGCTGGCCTTCGACGGACTCGTCGTCGCCACCGGAGTCACCCCCGTGCGACCCGCCGATGACAGTGTCCTGACGCTGCGCACCCTCGACGACGCGGAACGCCTGCGGGCCCGCCTGCGGCCCGGCGCACGCCTGGTCATCGCCGGCGCGGGGTTCCTGGGAACGGAGCTGGCGGCAGCGGCAGCAGTGCTCGGCTGCGAGGTGACCCTGCTGGATTCGTGTCCCGGACTGCTGGCCCGCCTCGGCCCGCCGGTTTCCCGCCACGTCGCCTCGCTGCTTTCGGCCCACGGCGTCGAGGTGCGCTCGGGCATACGCGCCATCCATCTTGACGCCGCCGGAGCCGACCTGGCGGACGGCACCCGCCTGGCAGCCGACGTCGTTGTCGCCTGCACCGGCTCGGTTGCCACGACGAGCTGGCTCGAAGGCAGCGGCATACCGCTGGACGACGGTGTCCTGTGCTCTTCGGATTGTTCCGCGGCGGAGGGAATCGTCGCCGCGGGCGACGTTGCCCGCTGGTTCAATCCGGCGTACGGGCGCCTGATGCGTGTCGAACACCGCACCAACGCCACCCAGCAGGGGGCACACTCCGCGCGCACGCTTCTGGCTGCGCTGGAGGGCCGTCCGGGTGATGCCTATTTCTCGGTGCCCTACGCCTGGTCGTACCAGTTCGATACCCGCATCCAGATCCACGGGGTGGTCCTCGACGGCGAGGACGCCGAAATCGTCTCGGGGTCGGAGTCGGAGGGCAGCTTCATCGTCGCCCATCGTGCAGAGGACCGGCTCGTAGGCATCGTCGGGGTGAACGCGCCGATGCGCGACCTGCGCCCCTGGCAACAGCAGGTGCATGCCGAGGCTGCCCTGTTGGCTTCCAACGTCGGGTGACGGCCATCCGGAGGCTTCCCGTGCCGTCCCGGTAGTGCCGAAGCTGCTTCGCCGCCGCTCAGGCGGAGCCGGCCTCCCGCGGGAACGCGGCCTTCCGCAGCAGGCGGAACAGCTGGTCCTGCTCCTCAGCGGTGAGGACCGCCAGGGATCTGTCCGAGGCCTCGGCGACGCGCCGCCTGGCTTCGGCGTACAGCTTCTGCCCCGCCTCGGTGGCAAGGATGATCTTGGAGCGGCGGTCGCGGGCGTCCGGGCGCCGTTCCACGGCCCCGCGCCGTTCCAGCTGGTCGATGATGGCCACGATCTGGCTGGGATCGAGGACAAGGAACTGGCTCAACTCGCGCTGCGTGGGCTCCTCGCCGCTGCAGGCGAGCGCCAGCACGGAGTAGGAGCGCACCTTCAGATCCAGGTCCGCGAGCACCCGGTTGGCGCCTGCGGAGCCCCGGGAGGAGGCCCGTGCCATCAGGAAGAAGGGTTCCGCGGCTAAGGCGGTCTGTTCGAGGCGGGCATCCGCTTCGATGGGCGCGACGCCGGGGGCGGCCTCCGAGGATGGCGGCACGGGCATTGGTTTTTCCTCCGGTGGTCGACTGAGCTTCCAGTGTAGGAGATCCAATGATCCTACATAAATGGAAATCCTTAATCATTGACTTTTTCAACTAATACGGGTCGAATGGCTGAAGGCGGCGGCAGGGACCTTCCGCCGGCCACGTAACCAAAGGAGTTTCCATGGCAGAGCAGAACACGGCTCCCCTCGCCGGCAAGGTCGCCGTCGTCACCGGGTCCGGCCAGGGCCTGGGCTTGGCGTACGCACAGGAGCTCGCACGGCAGGGCGCCGCCGTGGTGATCAACGACGTCAGCGAGGACGCCGCCCGCGCCGCCGTGGAGTCCATCACCGCCGCCGGCGGGCGGGCCACCGCCGTCGTCGCCGCCGTGGGCGGCACCGAGGCCGCCCGCGCCCTGGTGGACGGCGCCGTCGCCGCCTTCGGCGGCCTGGACATCCTGGTGACCAACGCCGGCGTGCTGCGGGACAAGTCGCTGCTGAAGATGACCGACGAGGACTTCGACCTGGTCATCCAGGTGCACCTGCGCGGCACGTTCACCTGCGTGCGGGAAGCCTACCGCCATTTCAAGGAGAACGGCGTGGCCGGGCGGATCATCGCCATCGGCTCCCCCACCGGCCAGTACGGCAACTTCGGGCAGACGAACTACGCGGCGGCCAAGGCCGGCATCGTGGGCATGGTGCGCACCTGGGCGCTGGAAATGAAGAAGTCGGGCGTCACCGCCAACGCCGTCATCCCGGTCGCCGCGACCGCCATGACCCGCACCGTGCCCTACTTCGCCGCCGCCATCGACGCGCAGGACCGGGGCGAGGCGATGCCCTCCTTCTTCCGCCATGACCTCGGCTTCGGCACCGCCGACGACGTCGCCGGCCTGATTGCCTACCTCGCCTCCGACGCCGCCGCCGGCATCACCGGCCAGGCCATCGGAGCCGGCGGTGACCGCCTGCAGCTGTTCAGCCACCCGGCGCCGACGGTCACCGAGTACGCCGACGGCGGCTGGAGCTTCGAAGCGCTGGCCGAGCGGTTCCCGCAACTGGCGGAAGGCCACCTGGCCCCGGTCGGCGAGACCTTCCCGCCGCTGCCCGCCGAGCTGCAGCCGGCCGCGCAGTAGGAGCACCGGCATGTACGAATACGGGCTGGACCTCGCGTCGCTGGACGCGATCGATATGCACGTGCACATTGAGTGCTCCGACCACGGGCACGCCTCGCTGCCGCCCGCGTTGATGGAGGCCAGCGCCAAGTACTTCAAGGCGGAGGACCGCTCCCCCTCGCTGGACACCATCGCCGAGCGCTACCGGGAGTGGCGGATGGCCGCCGTCGTGTTCACCGTGGACGCGACCACCGCCCTGGGCCACGCCCCGAACTCCATCGAGGAAATCGCCGAGGGCGCCGCCCGGAACAACGACGTGCTGATTCCGTTCGGATCGGTGGACCCGCTGCAGGGAGCGGCCGCCGTCGAACGCGCGAAGCTGCTGGTCCGCGAGTACGGGGTCAAGGGGTTCAAGTTCCATCCCTCGCTGCAGGGCTTTGACCCCTCGGACCAGCGCTTCTATCCGCTGTACGAGGCGATCCAGGAGCTGGAGGTGCCCGCCCTGTTCCACACCGGGCAGAACGGCATGGGGGCCGGGCTGCCCGGCGGATACGGCATCAAGCTGGCGTACTCGAACCCGCTGCTGCTCGACGCCGTGGCCGCCGACTTCCCGCATCTGCAGGTCATCATGGCGCACCCCTCGGTGCCCTGGCAGGAGGAGGCCAACTCGATCGCCACGCACAAGGCGAACGTCTGGATCGACCTCTCCGGCTGGTCGCCGAAGTACTTCCCGGAGTCCCTGGTGAAGGCCTCGAACGCCATGCTGCAGGACAAGGTGCTCTTCGGCACCGACTATCCGCTGATTCCCCCGCAGAAATGGCTGGGCGCGTTTGAGCAGCAGAGCTTCAAGGACGAGGTGCGCCCGAAGATCCTCAAGGCCAACGCGGTGCGGCTGCTGGGCCTGGACTCCGGCGTGCCGGCCGGGCAGGCCAGCCGGGCCGCTTCCGGGGCACGCGCGTGAGCGCCGTCGACACCGTTGCGGACACCGCTGCCGATACCGGCCGGCTGTACCCGGACTGCGACCCCTACGGCTTCGAATATGGGCTCACCGACGGCGAGCGGGCGTCGCTGCGCCGGCTCCGGACCGTGCTCGATTCCGAGGTGTATCCGCTGCTGGCCGAGCACTGGGAAAAGGGCGAGTTTCCGCACCGGATCATGCCGGCGCTGCGGGGCCTGGATCTCATGCAGCCGCAGGAGGTGACCCGGGCCGGTACGGAGCCGTCCCTGCTGTATCACGGGTTCCGGAACTTCGAGCTGGCCCGCACCGACGCCAGCGTGGCCACGTTCTACAACGCGCAGGCCGGACTGTTCCGCACTGCCTGCCGGGTCGGCGGAACCGCGGAGCAGTTCGCCGCCTGGGACCCGCTGATCACCCGGTTCGAGATGACCGGGGTGTTCTGCCTGACCGAGCCGGAGCACGGCTCCGACATTGCCGGCGGGCTGGCCACCCGGGCGCGCCGCGACGGCGACGGGTGGGTGCTCGACGGCGCGAAGCGCTGGATCGGCGGCGCGGACAGCGCCGATGTGCTGGCCGTCTTTGCCCGGGACGAGGCGGACGGGCGGGTCAAGGGTTTCCTGGTGGACCGCCGGGCTCCCGGCGTGACGCTCCGGAAAATCGAGGGCAAGACCTCGCTGCGGATGATCCACAACGCCGACATCGGGCTCGACGGCGTCCGGGTGCCCGAGGCACGGCGGCTTGGCGGCGTGGACTCCTTCCGGGACGTGGCCGCCATGCTGCGGGCGATGCGCTCCGACGTGGCCTGGATCGCCGCCGGGCTGCAGGCCGGAGCCTACGAGGCGGCGCTGCGCTACGTGCGGGGCCGGGAACAGTTCGGCAAACCGCTGGGCGGGTTCCAGCTGGTGCAGGAAAAACTGGCCCGCATGCTCGACAACGTCACCGCATCCCTGGCCGTGGCCGCCGCCCTGACCGCCCGCCAGGAACAGGGCATCTACCGGGACCAGGACTCGGCGCTGGCGAAGATGGGCAACAGCCGGCGAATGCGCGAAACCGTCGCCTTGGCCCGCGAGCTGGCCGGCGGCAACGGCATCACCCTGGCCGCCGATGTCGCGCGCTTCCACGCCGACGCCGAGGCCGTCTACTCCTACGAAGGCACCCACGAGATCAACGCGCTCGTGGTCGGCCGCTCCCTCACCGGCGTCAGCGCCTTCGCCTGAACCGCTTTCCCGACCAACCTCCGAAAGGACCCCCATGACCGAGATCCAAACCCAGCCCGCCGTCGTCGTGCCCTTTGAGGAGGTGCTCAGCCTTGCCGGCCGGAACCTCGGCTACTCGCAGTACCGCGAGATCACGCAGGAGCAGATCAACACCTTCGCCGACGCCACCGAAGATCACCAGTGGATCCACACCGACCCGGAGAAGGCAAAGGACGGCCCGTTCGGCGCCCCGATCGCGCACGGCTTCCTCACCCTGTCGCTGCTGATTCCGATGTGGACAGAGCTGCTGGACGTCACCGGCGTGAAGACCAAGGTCAACTACGGCCTGGACAAGGTCCGGTTCACGAACCCGGTGAAGGTGGGCTCGCGGGTGCGGATGAGCGTGACCATCACCGATGTGCAGGAGGTCAAGGGCAACGGTGTGCACCTGGTGGCCGACGCCGTCATCGAGATCGAGGGCGAGGAGCGGCCCGCCGTGGTGGCGACGTTCCTGAACCGGTTCTACGCCTAGGGCTGCCGGCTCCGACGCCCGGTTCCGGCTGCCGCCGGGGCCGGGCGCCCTGTCTTGAGGGCGTAAATCAGGCCGTGGAAGGCAAGCAGCATTGCCGCCCCGAGCAGCCCGAGGAGAAGCATGAAAGGGCCCACCTGGTACAGGTGCATGGCGATGATCGCTGATGGGCTCTCCACTGAACGGCCGGTGCCGGGTTCAACCATCGTGATGAACTGGGGCTGCCGTATGATTCCGGTGGCCCAGAGCAGGCCCGGCACAAGGACCAGCCCCATCACCACCCAGGCCGCGGCCAGATAGGGGTTGAAACGAAACCTCCGGCGCCGTTCCGGCTCCGCCGCCCCGTCACCGGCCTCTCCGCCGTCGGACCCGTCGGGTCCTGCCGGATGTCCCGCCAGGGCGCCGGCTGCCTCGCCGGCGCCCCCGCCGTCATGCCCATCGGCTCCCGGCGCCCGGCCGGGTCGGTGGCCGGGGCCGCCGCCGTCGTCCACCACCTCCACCCAGTCCCGGTTCTGCCCTGGCCGCGGCCGGGCATAGAGATGGTGGTCGGCGTCGTCAGTCAGCGGATTCCCCATGCGCGGGAGCCTACTGCATGCCGGTCTCCAAGGGTGGGACTGAGCACCACACGGTGGAAGACCGTCGGTTAGGCTGGCCCGGATTTGCCCTCCCGATGATGCAAAGGAGCCTTCATGGACCACCCCACCTATTCCGGCGTCATGCTGGTGACCACGACGCCGCAGGCCGGCGTCGACGAGGCGGAGTTCAACGCCTGGTACGACAACACCCACCTGGCCGAAATCCGGGAACGCGTCCCCGGCATCGAAGCCGTGGAACGGTTCCGCACCCAGGCGGACGGCCAGCCGCCGCGCTACCTGGCGGTCTACCGGATCTCCCGCCCCGCGGCGGACATCCTGGCAGATATGCAGGGCGCGGACCTCAGCGACGCGACCCCGTGGTTCGACGCGGGCGAGCACGCTCCGGTCATCACCTCGTACGACGCCCTCGGCTGACGCGGCCGGCAGGGAGCCAGGCGGCCCAGCCAGGACGCCCATCGAGGTGCGCCGGCGCGGTGCTGAAGCTAGCGCCAGTAGTTGTTCGCCGCCGCGATGGTCGCAAACTCGATGGCGACAACGTGCGCCGAGGCGATCAGGGCATCCGGCTCGTTGGAATAGGCGGAGCGGATCATTTCCTGCACGTTGTGGTCCGGCTGGACGGCGAAGGATGTCTTCAGGGCCAGCTGCACGGCCAGCTGGCGCCCCTCCTCGGGAGTGGCGCAGATCAGGGAATTGCCGGGAACGAGTTCCATGGTGACCGTCCTGGGGAAGCGGATGTCGGCGTCGTGCTTCCAGTGTCACCAGCGACCCTGACGCGGCACAAGGTTCCGGCCCGGCAACGGCACTACCGCCGCTCGAGCAGCACCATCGCCTCGTAGTGGGTGGACTGCGGGAACATGTCCATCACTCTCGCCCGCGCCGGGGCCAGGGACGGCATGCGGGCCAGGTCCTTGGCCAGCGACACCGCGTTGCAGCTGGAGTAGACCACGTGCCGCACGTCGGAGCCTTCCAGCCAGCCGGCCAGCTCGGCGCCGATGCCGCGCCGCGGCGGGTTCACGATCACCAGCTCCGGCGCCTGCCCGGAGTTCAGCGCGAACGCCGTCGCGTCCCCGGCGGCGAACCGCAGCCGGGAGAGCCCGGCCCGGTCCCGGCTGGTTTCGGCGGCGGTGATCGCCTCGGCGCTGATCTCGATGCCGGTCACATCGCGGCTGCCGTCGGCGACGCTGAGCGCGAACCCGCCCACCCCGCAGTACAGGTCCCACACGCTGGCCGGGGCGGCCTCGTCCACCCAGTCCCGGCCCTGCCGGTACAGCGCGGCGGCGACCTCGGTGTTGGTCTGGAAGAAGCCCTGCGGGCGCAGGAACAGGTCCAGCCCGTTGATGCCCATCCGCAGGGTGGCCTGCTCGGTGAGCAGGATCTCGGTCTCGCCCTCGGTGACGGCCTTGTGCTCCGGGTGCAGGTTGACGCTGGCGACGGCGAGCTGCGGCAGCCGCTTCCGCAGCCCGGGCAGGTGCTCGCGGACGTTGGGCAGCAGCGTGTCGCTGCGCAGCACGAACCGGACCATCAGCTCCCCGTCCGGGGATTCGGTGAGCAGCAGGTACTTCAGCTCGCCGGTGCGGGCGGCGACGTCGTAGGGCACCAGCCCGGCGATCCGGATGAAATGCGACAGGACCGGGAACGCGGCGGTCAGCCCCGGTGAGCAGATGCCGCAGCGGCGCAGGTCGATGCCGTGCCCGTCGGCGTCCAGGATGCCGATGTTGGGCCGGCGGAGGGTGCCGGAGACCACCATCTTCGCCTTGTTCCGGAACCCGGATTCGGGGCTCGCCAGCGGCGGCAGCCATTCCAGATCCGGGTAATCGGCGAGCAGTTTCGTGCAGTGCGCCTGCTTGCCCCCGAGCTGCGCCGGGTAGGGGGTACCCATCAGGGTGCAGGAGCGGCACCGGCCGGCGTCGTAATAGGAGCATTCCATGGGCAGTTAATTCTAGCCCCGCCCGTCGCCCGGATACCCCGCCCGGCCCGGCGAAGGTGCGGCAGCGCCGTATGCTCAAAGGCGTCGTCCCGTCCCCAGGAGCTGCCGTGTCCATCCCTTCCGCCACTGCCCCGGTGCGCCCGACGCCGGTGGTCGCCGACGTCGACACCGGCACCGATGATGCGCTCGTCCTGCTGTTCCTGGCCCGGCACCCGGGCCTCGACCTGCGCGCGGTGACCTGCACGGCCGGGAACACCGACGTCGACCAGGTGCTGCGCAACACCCTGGACGTGCTGGCCCTGGCTGGCGCCGGCGACGTTCCGGTGGCCCGGGGTGCGGAGCGGCCGCTGCTGAACGAGCCGCGGCACGCGCACGGCTTCCACGGCGTGGGCGGCCTGGGCGGGCTGCAGCTGCCCCGCAGCGGCGCCGCCGCGTCGCCGCTGGCCGCCGTGGAGCTGATCCGCCGGACGGTCGAGGACTCCCCCGAACCGGTGACCCTGCTGGGACTGGGCCCGCTGACCAACCTGGCCCTGTTCCTGCGCGCCTATCCCGCCACGGCGCGGAAGCTGGCGCGGATCGTGTTCATGGGCGGCTCCGCCGGGCTGGGCAACGCCAGCGCGGTGGCCGAGTTTAACGCCTGGCAGGATCCGGAGGCGCTGGCTGTCGTCCTGGGCGCCGAGGTGCCGGTGACCATGTACGGGCTGGACGTGTTCCTGCAGGCCACCGTCGAGCCGGCGGACTTCCGCGCCCTCGCGGCGGCGGACGGCGCCGGCGCCGCGCTGGCCGGCGCGCTGCTCACCCGGGCGGCGCGGGCCCGGGCGGTCGACGCCGGGCTGCCCGAGGACACGGACCGGCTGCAGGCGGTGACCATCGGCGACGCCGGCGCGGCCTGCCTGCTCGCCGATTCGGGCACGGTGACGGTCCGCCCGTTTCCGGTGCAGGTCCAGCTCTTCGGCCCCGGCCGCGGGCAGACCATCGTGGACCGCCGCGCGTTCGCCGGCGAGGAGGAGGAGCACGGGCTGGCCGGCACGGTGCCGGTGATCGACGTCGCGTTCTCCTTGGACCGGGACCTGATGGCCCGGACGTTCCTGGCCGCCGTCGGCGGCTGAGCTCAGATCTGTCCCGCTCCCATCTGCTCCACCAGGTATTCGGCCTGCCGGATCGCCAGGGCCACGATGGTCAGCGTCGGGTTCGCCGCCGCGCCGGTGGTGAACTGCGAGCCATCGGAAATGAACAGGTTGGGCACGTCGTGAGCCTGCCCGAAGGCATTGACCACCCCGTCCTCAGGCCGCTCGCTCATCCGGGCGGTGCCCATGTTGTGGGTGGAGGGATACGGCGGCGTGCGCACCGCCGACACGGCGCCGACCGCCTCATAGATCAGCTCGCCCTGCCCGTAGCCGTGGTTGCGCATGGCGACGTCGTTCGGGTGGTCGTCGAAGTGCACGTTCGGCACCGGCAGGCCCAGGGGGTCGGTGACCGTGGTGTTCAGGGTGACCCGGTTGCTCTCCTGCGGCATGTCCTCGCCCACGATCCACATGCCGGCGGTCCGCTCGTACCCGTCCAGGATCGAGGCGAAGCCCGGGCCCCAGGCGCCGGGATCCACGAAGCTGGCCAGGAACGCCGGGCCCAGCGAAATGGTCTCCATGTAGTAGCCGCCGGCGAAGCCGCGGTCCGGATCGTGCCGGGACTCGTCGGCGATCAGCCCGGCCATCGTCTCGCCGCGGTACATCCGCACCGGCTGCTCGAACTGGGCGTACACGCTGCCGGTGGTGTGGCGCATGTAGTTCCGGCCCACCTGCCCGGAGGAGTTCGCCAGCCCGTCCGGGAACAGCGGGGACGCGGAGAGCAGCAGCAGCCGCGGGGTTTCAATCGCGTTGGCGGCGACGGCGACGGCGCGCGCGGCCTGCCGGTGCAGGTTCCCCTCGGCGTCGGCGTAGACCACCCCGTCCACCAGCCCGTCGGGGGCGTGCGTGATCTGCACGGCGTGGCAGTCCGGGCGCAGATCCAGGTTTCCGGTGGCCAGGGACTTGGGCAGCTCGGAGACCAGGATGGACCACTTGGACTTGTTCTTGTCGCCCTGGAAGTTGAAGCCGTCCTGGATGGAGGCCGGCCGCCCGTCGAAGGGTGCGGCGTTGGTGCCGTAGGGGCCGGTGGCGTAGTGCCGGTAGCCGACCTTCTCCGCGCCGTTGGCGAAGACCTTGTAGTTGTTGTTCGCCGGCAGCGGCGGCCGGCCATGCCGGTGCGTGACGCCCATCTTCCGCTCGGCCCGGTCGTAGTACGGCTCCAGGTCCGCCAGGGACAGCGGCCAGTCGAGCAGGTTCGCGCCGTCGATCCGGCCGTAGGTGCTGCGGGTGCGGAACTCGTGCTCCTTGAACCGCGGCGTCGCCCCGGACCAGTGGGTGGTGGTGCCGCCGACGGCCTTGACGATCCAGGCCGGCAGGTTCGGGAAGTCGCGGGCGATCCGCCAGGACCCGGAGGTGGTGCGCGGGTCCAGCCAGGCCATCTGGTTGAACGCCTCCCACTCGTTGTTCACGTAGTCCTCGTTGGTCAGGTACGGCCCGGCCTCGAGCAGCACCACCTTCACTCCCTTGCCGGTCAGCTCGTGGGCCAGGGTGCCGCCGCCGGCGCCGGACCCGATGACCACGACCACTGAGTCGTCATCGCGGCTGAAGTCGGCGGAACCCGCCGGGCGGGCGCTGCCCTGTCCTCCGCTGCCGCCGCTGCCGTTGCCGTTGGCCTCGCTGCTCATTTGCTGCCTCCTTCAGTGGATCCGAGATTCTCGCCGACGGCGTCCCCGCCGCCGCGCAGGGCCCCGGCCTCCGCCGTCGTGCCGGATTCCGGTGCCGGGCCGGCCGCCGCGGCGGCCTTGGATCCGGCGGCTTCGTCGCGCTGCGGGGCGTTCTCCCGCACCCGCAGCGGACGGCTGCCCGGGGTGTCGACGGCGTACGGCAGCGGCCCGACGTCGGGCACCGGCTCGCCGTCGTATTCCTCGACCCGCGGGCTGGGCAGCCAGGCGAGGTCGTTGAAGCCGCGGTGCAGGTAGCCGCCCTTGGAGAAGGACTCGCCCTCGTAGCCGAGCACCTGCCAGACCTCGGGGTCGTCGTAGAGGTTCAGGACGGCGGTGCGGCGGATGAAGCCGAAGAACTCCAGGTCCGCGACGCGGCGCAGCACCGCCAGGGCGCGCTCCTCGGGCAGGTCCAGGAACGGTTCCTCCGATTCGGCGCCGAGCGCAATCAGGCCCTGGGTGAGCACCACCCGGAACCAGGTGGAGCCTTCGGCCTCGGTGACGATCCGGTCCGCGAGCCTCTCATAGGCGCTGTCCGGGAAGTTCGGGTGCGGAAACGCGACGCGGACGATGCGTTCGAGGATCCTGCGAGCCTCCGGGGTGAGGGTGGTCTGGTTCAGGGTGGGGTATTTGGCTGGATAGGTCATGCGGTTTACCTCCTGTGGTGCGGTGCGCCGCGCGGCGTCGGGCGGCGCAGGTGGTGCCGTGCCGGGTTTGGTGGCCTTAGTCGCGGGCCGGGGGGCCGGGGTCGTCCGGCGGTCCCACGGCGCCGGCGGGCGGGTCAGAGGCGGGGCCAGGCCACGCTGTTCGGGGTCAGGACGGCGCGGCCGGTAACGGTGCCGGCGGTCAGGTCATGCATGGCCTGCACCGCGTCGTCGAGCGGGTAGGAGACGGTGGTGAGGCTGATCTGCCCCTCAGCGGTGAGGGTCATCAGTTCGGCCAGGTCCTGGTAGGTGCCGACCAGGTTGCCGACGATGCTGATCTCCCGGGAGATCAGCTCGATGGTGGGAATACTCAGGGTGCCGCCGTAGCCGATGGCGTAGTAGCTGCCGCCGTTGCGCAGCATCGCCGGGCCGGTCTGTTCAGTGCCGTGCTCGCCGACGAAGTCGAACACCACGTGCGCGCCGCCGTCGGTGGCGCCCAGCACGGCGTTGATCACCGCGCTGTCCTGGCCGTCAAACTCGCGCGGGTTCAGCACGGTGTCGGCGCCGAGCGCCGCGGCCAGGGCGAGCGCCTCGTCGGAGAAGTCCAGGACGGTGATGTCGGCGTTGGTCAGGGCCCCCAGCGCCTGGACGCCGATGTGCCCCAGCCCGCCGGCGCCGATGACGACGGCGTGCGTGCCCGGTCCCAGCAGCGGTGCCGCCTTGCGGACCGCGTGGTAGGCCGTGACGCCGGCGTCGGCGAGCGCGGCGATCTCCACCGGGTCGGTGCCGTCCTCCAGCTTCACGACGGCGCGGGCGTTGGTGCGCAGGTACTCCGCCATCCCGCCGTCGGCGTTCAGCCCGGGGAAGGCGGAGTCCTGGCAGTGCGAATCGTTGCCGGTGCGGCACGGGTCGCAGACCCCGCAGCTGACCACCGGGTGCATGATCACCGTGTCCCCGGGGGCGACGTTGGTGACGGCCGGGCCGACGTCGACCACCCAGCCGGCGTTCTCGTGACCCAGGATGTAGGGCAACCGCGGGTGCTGGATCTGCTCCCACTGGCCCTCGACCACGTGCAGGTCCGTGCGGCAGAGCCCGGCGGCGCCCACCTGGATCAGGACGTCCCAAGGCCCGGCGACCACCGGCTCCGGAACCTCGTCGATCTGCGGATCCTCACCGTAGCGGTGCACCCGGACAGCCTTCACGCCCACTCCTTCGTCAGCTCAGCACTGGGGCCAGTCTTCTCCCGGCGTCCGGGAGGGGTCAACGGGTGGAGGGAAGTTCGCGGATAACCGGTGAGGAAGCCCGCAGGAGACTTGGCCGGAGGAACTTCACGTGGTTGTGTACCGACTGCCGGCCACGCTGCCCGACGCCAAGGAAAAATATTGACAGCGTGGTTGCAGCGGTGCAGGAGCGCGGGCAGGCAGCCGCCGGGGTGGTCGGCGACGTCTCCAGCCCCGGCGACGTCGCCCGGATGGTGGCCGAGGGCACAGCCGCCGTCGGCGACCTCGGTGTCTTCGTGGCCAACGCGGGAATCGCCCAAGTTGACCCGATCCTGGACGTGGAGCCGGAGGCTCTCGACAGGATGCTGGACGTCAGCATGAAAGGCGTCTATTACAGCTATCAGGCAGCGGCCCGGCAGTTCATCGCCCAGAAAACACCGGGGAAGATCATCGGCGCGGCGTCCATTGTGGCTTTCCGGCCCTTCCCCCTGCTTGCGTCCTATTCGGCCAGCAAATAGGCGGTCCGAGGCCTGACCCAGGCAGCAGCCATGGAATTCGCCAAGCACAAAATCACCGTCAACGCCTATGCGCCCGGTGTCGTGGGCACGGCCATGTGGGACCTCATTGACGAGCGCCTCACGACCTTGGAGGGAACACCGCGGGGCAGTGCTTTGGAACGCCAGGTCGACAACATCCTGGCCGGGCGGGTTTCGGTACCGGAGGATGTTGCGAAACTGGTCTCTTTCCTTTCCGGGCCGGACTCGGACCACATGACGGGCCAGACGGTCCTGATCGACGGCGGCATCAACTTTTCCTGATTGGCCCTCCGTCGACCGTGGCGATCATTTCCCGGTAGTCGCGCAGGGTGACTCCGTGGGCCTGCTGGATCGCCCGCCGCAGCTGGTAGGCGGAGCCGAATCCGGCGCGGGCGGCGAGCTGGTCCGCCGGCAGCCGTCCGCCGGCGGCCAGCAGCCGTTCCACCCGCAGCAGGCGGTGGTGGTCGATGCGGGCGGCGACGGTTGTGCCGGCTTCGGCGCAGGCCCGCTGCAGGGTGCGCAGCGAGACATGCAACCGGTCCGCGACGTCCTGCGGGCGCATCTCCGGATCTCCGCTTCCTTCCCGGATGACGGCCTCGGCGCGCAGCCGCAGCGCACCGGTGACTGTGGCGGAGTCCATCCGGTACCCCCGGGCGGCGATGACCGTGCCGGCCAGCAGCTCCACGGCGGCGTTCGCCAGGCACAGGTCCACACCCAGCCCTGGATTGTCGTCACCGCCGAGCAGCAGCGTCAGGTAGTTCAGGGTGTGCCTGCCGAGCTGGTCCATCGGCAGCAGCACCGCCTCGTCGTCCAGCCCCCGGTCGCTGAGCCGGTCGCGAGGAACTTCGAGCGAGAGGATGTCCGCCGGGTCCGGGACGGCGAGGCTGCTCACCCCGATGCCGCGGCGGAGAGTGGATAGCTCGGGGGTGAGCACCACGCGCTGGCCGCGGCCTACTGCGGTCAGGTTTCCGGAGGTGAGGGTGGTCCAGTACACGGACTCCGGGTTCAGTTCCGGGCCCTGTGGCTTGCGGAATCCGCCGGTGGTCACGCGCCGCACCACGACGTCGTTCAGGCGCCGCTGGCTCAGCCCGGGCCGGGCGGCTCCAAGCGGCTGCAGGGCCTGCACCCCCAGCCGATCCAGCAGCGTCAGCGGATCCTCTGCTGTGCCGTTCATTGACGGCGCCCCCTTGTGCACCTGGCCGGATGTTCCTGACGCTTTGAGGCTATCGGACTGACCGGCTGTTTCGTCCGGTGTTTCAGCCGGCCGAAGGCGTCATGCGGTCTTCGGCGGAGGGCCGGACGGGTTTTCGTGCAGCTTCGCGACAGGTTATGGCAGGAAGGCGACATTCCGGCCCGGAGCCTGCCTGCGCGCTGCTTGCCTTGACCAGCAGGCAAGTAAGCGGCGCGCGGGCGCCCCGAAAGGAACAGCCAAATCATGGGACATATATCCCGGCGGCCGGTACGGCCGCCTTCGCTGAAGATCATGCTCGCCTCCGGCCTGGCCGGCTTCCTGGCGCTGTCAGCGTTCGCTGGTGCGTCCGGAGCGACCGCGGCGGACACCACCTTCAACCCGTTCGAGGTGAACGGCGGCTTCACCCTGCTGGTCCAGGGCAACGCGGTGCTGGACAACGGTGAATTGGAGGGGTCCATTGCCGTGGACGGGACCGTTTCCAGCGGCAACCCCAACGGGTACCCCGTGGTGCATCACGTCGCCGGCAGCCCGGACTACACCGTGCCGGCCGTCGACGGTGAGCCCGTGCGCATCCTCGCCGGCGGCTTCGCCGGGCCGGGGAGCTTTGAGATCAGCAACCGCAGTGCCGTGCCCGGCTCGCCGGAGGCCCTGGCCACCGCACGGTTCACCGACGTCGCCGGGCTCACCGGATCGGCGCGCGGCAGCAACTGGCTGCGGGTGACCAACCCGGACGGCGGCAACTTGGACCTGCCCACCGTTGCGTACGACCCGGTCCATGCCGCGGACCTGGCTCTGCTGCGGACCGCGTTGCCCTCCGTGGCCGACTACTTCCCGCAGCGCACCGCGCTGCTGGACCGCAATGCCCGCTGCCTCGCCGCTATGTACAACGACAGGACCGGCCTGGTCCACGATGTTCCGCTGCGTGCGGACGGTTCCATGGTGTTCCCCGGCCCCTACGCGTCGGACCGGCCGAACGTGCTGAACTACTCCGACCTGGCCGGCACCATCATCAAGCCCGACGCCGCTGCCGGCTACCGGCCGACCGCCGAGGCGCCACTGATCATCAAGGTCGAGGCCGGTACCACCGAGCTGAACCGGCTTGGCTTCGAGGGCTGGTCGGCGCAGGGCGAGGGGCAGAAGCTGTCCCGCCACATTTTCATCGACGCTTCCGCCGTTGCCGGCCCCCTGACGGTCGACGGACTGGAAATGGGCGCTGTCTACGCGCCGCACGCGGACGTCACCTTCGCTACCGGAGTGACCCACAACGGGCAGTGGCTCACGGGAAGCTTCGCCTCCAGCGGCGGCGGAGAACTGCACCATCACTCCTTCCTGGGCCAGCTGCCGTGCGCCGCAGCCTCGGGCGGCGAACCAACCGGTGAGCCGACAGGCGAGCCGACGACGGAACCCAGCGACCAGCCGAGCGATGACCCCACCGCCGATCCCACGGATGAACCAACATCCGCACCGACACGCGAGCCCTCCGAAGCGCCGACCGGCGAACCGACGACGGAACCCACCGATCAGCCGACCGACGAACCGACGGACCAGCCCACCGACGAACCCACCGGGCAGCCCACCGACGAACCGACGGACCAGCCCACCGACGAACCCACCGGGCAGCCCACCGACGAACCGACGGACCAGCCCACCGACGAACCCACTTCAGAACCGACCACGGACCCCTCCGAGGAACCGACCACGGGACCGACGGGTGAGCCTACGGGCACGCCGACGTCGGCCGCCCCTACATCACCGGAGTCGACTACGGTCCAAGGAGGTGCGTTGGCTGGCGACGCTGAGGCGACCGCGGCGGCCGAGACCGGACCGGCCCGTCTGGCCTCGACCGGGGCCACGGGCATCGCATGGTTTGCGGCAGCTGGCCTGTCGCTGTTGATCCTGGGTGGAGCGGCGTTGGTACTGCGCCGCCGCAGCAACGCCTGACCCTTCCTCTTCCCCCAGAGAGGGAGGCTCCCAGGGCAGCCGGGTTCCGCTTTGCGCGGGACCCGGCTGTTTTTCCGGCTGCTGTGGGATCCGGGCTCAGCTTCCGGAGGACCCGTCGGACTCGATGCTGATCATCCAGTTGGTGCCGAACCGGTCAGTGACCATGCCGAACACATCACCCCAGGGCGCCTGTTCCAGCGGCAGGGTCATCTGGCCGCCGTCGAGCAGTTTGTCCCAGTAGGAGCGCAGGGCGTCGCCGTTGTTGCCGCTGAGCGAAATGGTGACGTTGTTGCCGGTATCCAGGTCCATTCCGTTCGGCGTATCCGAGGCCATCAGCACGAACCCCTCCTCGGTGGTCAGCGCCGAGTGCATGATCTTGTCCCCCTCGGACGGGTCCTCGCTGGCGTTCATCTCCGCGAACGTGCTGCTCTCCAGGGTTCCGCCGAAGACGTTCTGGTAGAACGCCATCGCCTCGGCGGCGTTGTCCCGGAAGCTGAGGTAGGGGTTCATGGCGGTGGGCATAGCTGTCTCCTTAGGCGCTGAACGGACCGTTGCTGATGCGCCAAAAGTATGCGCCCCGATCCGGCCGGTTGGAAGGCGGTATCTGAAAGCCGGCCGGCCGGCGCCTGCCCTTACTCCCGGTTGAAGTCGAGCTTCAGCCGGGGCCCCGTTCGGACAGGTTGCTTTCCCCCCTCAAGCGTGGCGGCCGGTGCGGGCGAGCACCCGCGTTAGGCGGCCGGCGTCGTCGGGCACCGGAACCGGGCCGGCGTACACCCCCGGCGAGTAGGCCTGCTCGCCGAAGCCGTCCACCGCGGCGTCAATCGCGGCCAGGTCCTCCTCACCCAGCTGCGCGTCCAGGCTCTGCGAGACGGCCAGGTCCCAGCGGTGGATGAGCAGGTCGACGCCGTAGAACCCGGTGAGCGTCTCGCCGATGGTGCTGGGGCCGAAGTAGCCGGGGAACTCCCGCTTAGCCACGGCGGGATCGGCCAGCAGCCCGGATATCAGCCGGTCGTGCTCCTGCCAGAGCTTCATCGGGTCGGCGAAAGACCCGCCCGGGTCTCCAGTGCCGGGTTCGTTCACGCCGTCGGGCAGCAGCCCGTGTTCGGCCAGGAAGTCACGCTCGGTGGTCACAACATGAGCCACCAGGTCCCGGGCTGCCCAGTCCGTGCAGGGCGTGGCGGCGTTCCAGTCGGTTGCCGCGTCGACCACGGCGGTGAACGGATCAGCGCGCCGCCGCCAGATACGAAGAGCTTCGGTCATGATCTTCCCTTGCCTTTCCCGTGTGGTTTCCGGTTCCCTGAGGCTAGGCCGCGGCCGGAGCGAATGTCTTGAACAAACCCGACAGCCTGCCGCGGCGGAAGGGGGCCGACGGTGTTCGACGCCGTGAACGAAACCGAAATCTCCCGCGGCCACCTGCGCGATGCCCGTGATGGGTCCGTCCGCATGCATCGGTATGAGCCGGCGGAGGCGGTGCGGCCCTGGATCCGGGTGTTCTGGATTCCGGTGTGGAACGTGCCCGCCGGAGAGATCCGCGAGCAGCGGATCCTGACCTATCCGGTCTGCCTGATCAGCATCACCGCCGGCTACGCGCGTCTGCTCGGACCGCGGACGACGGCGGCGCGTACCCCGTTGGCCGGCGCCGGGTGGGCGTTCGGGGTGATGCTGGCCCCCAGTGCGGGCCGGGCCCTGCTCGGGCGGGACGTCGCGTCCCTGACCGACCGGCACCTGGACCTGGACGGTGTGCCTCTGCTGGCTGATCTGGTGCCCGCCGTCCGGGCCCTGATGGCGGCCTGCCCCGGCAGCGCGGACGCGCACCGGGCGGCGTGCCGGCTGGCGGCGGACCGGCTCGCGGTGCTGCCGTCGCCGTCCGGCGACGGCGCGCTGGTGGACCGGGTGGTCCAGCGAGTGGAGCAGGACGCGGGCATCTCCGGGGTGGCGCAGCTGTGCGCGGTGTTCGGACTGCCGGAGCGAACCCTGCAGCGCCTGTGCGCCCGGTTCGTCGGGGTCAGCCCGCGCTGGCTCATTCGGCAGCGACGGCTTCAGGAGGCCGGCACGCTGCTGCGCGGCGGCGGGACCTTGGCAGGCGGCGGCACCTTGGGTGGGCTGGCCGCCCAGCTGGGCTACGCGGACCAGGCGCACTTTTCCCGGGACTTCCGCGCCGCCACCGGGTGGAGCCCCGGGGAGTTCGCCGCCATCGCCCGCCCGAACAGCTGATCAGGTGCCGGCTGCTCAGGGGAACAGCGGCACGTCGTCGTACACCAGCCGCCAGTTCGACGCCGGGTAATCGGCCGGGTCCAGCCGGCCCTGCTCCCTGACGTGGTCGATCAGCAGCTGCCGGATCTCCTGCGGAGTCTGTGCCAGCAGCCGGGCCCGGGCGACGTGCGGATAGTTCCCGGAGCCGGACTGCCGGTAGTTGTTGACGGCGAGCGCGAACCGCTGCCCGTCCTGCACCGGGCGTCCCTGGTGGGTGAGGTTCCGGATCCGTTCCCCCACCGGGCGGGCGATGTCGATGTCGTACTCCAGTCCGGAGATCGCGTCGAAGTTGTAGTCCGCGATGCCGTCGGCGTTGGTCAGCGCCGCCGGGTCCAGCGCCGCCGGGTCCAGGGCAGCCGGGCCCAGGGCAGCGGGGCCGCCCGTTGCGGCGTCGGAGGCAGCGCCGCCGGCAGCAGGATCCGGCCGCCGGAAGAAGCGGGCGGCATGCTCCAGGTACTCCCGCAGCTGCGCCCCGGTCAGTTCCACCCCGGAGAGCGTGTTGGGGAACAGGTACAACCCGGCAATGTCGCGGATGGTCACCGGCCCGGCCGGCAGCACGGCCCGCCTGCTGAACGGCGAAGCGGCCGAGAGCACCGGCAGCCCGGCATCGGCCGTCCCGGCCAGCGCACGGGACAGCGCCCCCGCCTGCACCCGGTGCACCAGTTCCATGACCGCGGTGGGCTTCAGCCGCGCCTCGGCAGCGGACAGGGGTGCGACGGCGGTGCCCACCGGGGTGTTCACGTAATCCAGCACCCGCCGGTGCTGGTCGCGGACCACCGCGCTGACCTCGGGATCCGGGTCCGCCGTGTTGGCGTTCAGCAGCCGGGCCGACGCCGACCGCACCCGCCAGCGGCCCGCCGCCCGTCCGGCGCCGGGTTCCGGGGGGCCCGGCTGGGCCCCGCCCGTGCCCCTGTCGTCGGTGTCCGTCTCGTAGGCCAGGTCGAAGGTCAGCACGGACAGCCGCATGCCGAAGCACAGCGGCTCGGTGAGCACCACCGGGCGGCCCGTGTGCCGGTTGAGGACGATGTGTTCCTCGATCTCCCGGTGCGCGTGGCCCACCAGCACCGCGTCGATGTCCGGCACTTCGGCGGCCAGCTCCGCCGCCGCGTTCTCCGGCGGCGGGCCGTCACCGTAGGAGGAGGCGCCGTCGAGCCCGGAGTGGGCGCTGACCAGCACCAGGTCGGCGCCGGCGGCGCGCAGCTCGGGCACGTACCGGCGGGCCTGCTCGACCAGGCCCGGGAAGCGCAGCCGTCCGGCCACGTGCGCCCGGTCCCAGACCGCGACGCCCGGGTTGGTCAGGCCCAGGATGCCCACCCGCACCGGCGGCGCTCCGGCCGGGTGCAGGGTGGTGAGCAGGTACGGCGGAAAGGCCGGTTCGCCGGTGGCTTCGTCCACGGCGTTGGCGCCGAGCAGCGGGAAGTCCAGCTGCGCTTCGAAGGCCCGCAGCAGGTCTAGGCCGTAATTGAATTCGTGGTTGCCCAGCGCCGCGGCGTCGAATCCGGCGGCGTTCATGGCGGCGGCCAGCGGATGCAGCCCGCCGGTTGCGGTGATCGGCTCGACCGAGGCGAAGTAGTCGGTCAGCGGGGTGCCTTGGATGGTGTCGCCGGCGTCGATGAGCAGCGTGGCCTCGGGCCCGCGCTCGGCCCGGATGCGGTGGATCAGCGTCGCCAGCCGGGCCAGGCCGACGGCGTTGCCCGCCTCGTCGCGGTACTCGCCGTCCTGGTAGTAATTCCAGTTCTCCACGTACCCGTGCAGGTCGGTGGTGCCCAGGACCGTGATGACGGCGGTCGGCGCGGCGGCGGAGTCCGTCCAGGCGGCGCCGGGCTCCGGAACGACGTCGGCCCGCGCGTCGGCGTCAGCGGCGTCGGCGGCGTCGGCGGCTGAGCCGGAAGGTGGAGGAACGGACACACGCACAGGATACCGGCCGGTTCCCGCCGGCCGATCCGGCCTGCCGCCGCCCGCCCACGGCCGCCCGGCGGCGGGGAAGTCACTAGGATGGGCGGCATGGCTACCGCATCCAGCGCTCCGTCGCGCACCGCCGGCTCCCAGACCCTGGCCCGCGGGCTGCGGGTGCTGCGCGCCGTCGCCGCGGCCCGGGACGGGTTGAGCGTGCAGGAGGTGGCCGAGCAGCTGGGCGTGCACCGGACCATCGCCTACCGCATCCTGAACACGCTCGACGACGAGGCGCTGGTCCGGCGCGGCGCCGACGGACGCTACCGCGGTGCTGCCGGCCTGCTGGAGCTGTCGACGTCGGCCCATTCGGCCATGCGGGCGGCGGCCCTGCCGGTCATGGAGGCGGTGGCCAACGAACTGGGAGCGACCGTGTCCCTGCTGGTCCAGGAAGGCGCCGACGCCGTGGCCCTGCTGGTATGCGCCCCGCGCGGGGCCAGCTATCACATTTCCTTCACCCAGGGCAGCCGGCATCCGCTGGAACGCGGAGCGGCGGGGCGGGCGCTGCAGGCCTGCGCCCTCCCCTCGGAGCGGGACGCGGCGGAGCTGCGGCGCACCCGGGAGCAGGGCTACGCGCTCACGTTCGGGGAGGTGGAACCCGGCGCCTACGGGGTGGCGGCGCCCATCGCCGGGGCCGGCGCTCCCGCCTGCCTGAACCTGATCACCCACCGGCAGGACCTGGCCGAGGGCGCACCGGCGGCCATCATCGACGCCGCGCAGCGGATTTCGGCCGCGCTGAGGTAAACGTTCCGCCTGGCGGTGTGGCGGTTGACACACTTCCGCGGCGGATGGTGGGATGACGCTCATTGCACTTAACGCCTAGTCAAGTGCGTTATTTACACGTCAAGGGAGCCTGGGGCTCCCCGGCCCCGAAGGAAGCGGTCCATGAACACCGAACTGCCTGCCGCCACCGTTCCGCAGCCCGTCGATCTGGACACCGAGGTCCTGATCGTGGGCGCCGGGCCGGTGGGGCTGATGCTCGCCAACCTGCTGGGCCTCTACGGCCGGCAGGCCGTGGTGGCGGAGCAGCTGCCCGACCTGATCGACTATCCCCGCGGCGTCGGGCTGGACGATGAGTCCCTGCGCGCGGTCCAGGCCGTCGGCCTGACCGGCACCGTCCTGCCGCACACCACGCCGCAGCACATCATGCGCCTGGTCAACGGCCGCGGAAGGGTCATCATGACCAACGAGCCGAAGGCGGACGACTTCGGCTGGCCGCGCAAGAACGGCTTCGTCCAGCCGCTGGTGGACCGCGCCCTGCTGGACGGGCTGGAGCGCTTCGAGCGGGTGCGGGTGGAGTTCAACCACCGGGTGGTCGACGTCGAGGAGACCGCCGATCACGTCATCGCCACGGTGGAGGCGCCCGACGGCGACGGCGGCACCGCCGTCCGGCGCATCCGGGCGCGCTACCTGATCGGCTGCGAGGGCGGCAAGTCGCCCACCCGCAAGCGCCTCGGGGTCAGCTTCGACGGCCGCTCCCCCGCCACCCGGTGGCTGGTGGTGGACGTCAACAACGATCCGCTGGGCACCCCGAACGTGTTCCTCGGCGCGGACCCCAAGCGGCCCTACGTCTCCATCGGGCTGGCCCACGCCGTCCGCCGCTGGGAGTTCATGCTCTTCGAGCACGAAACCGAGGAGCAGGTCACCGACAAGGCCTTCATCCACAAACTGCTGGCCGAGCACGTCCCGGATCCGTCCGCCCTCAACGTGATCCGCGAGCGCGTCTTCACCCATCACGGGCGGATCGCCGGCTCCTTCCGCCGCGGCCGGCAGCTCATCGCCGGCGACGCCGCGCACCTGATGCCGGTGTGGATGGGCCAGGGCTGGAACTCCGGCGTCCGGGACGCCATGAACCTGGGCTGGAAGCTCGCCACGGTGCTGCGCGGGCAGGCCTCCGACGCGCTGCTGGACACCTACGACGCCGAGCGCCGGGACCATGCCAAGGCCATGATCGATCTGTCGCTGACCCTCGGCGCGATCATCAAGCCCACCAACCCCGTGGTGGTCGGCGCCCGGGACGGGATCGCCGCCGCCCTGAACCTGCTGCCGAAGGTGAAGTCCTACTTCTCGGACATGCGGTTCAAGCCGATGCCCCGCTACCGGGCCGGCGTCGTCGTCGATCCCTCCACGCTGGCGCCCGGAACGGCCGCCCCGGCCCTGACCTCCCGGCTGGTGCCGGTGCGCACCGCCAACAACCGCACCTCCCCGGTGGGCGTGCAGTTCATCCAGCCGCGGGTGAACACCTGCGACGGGGCCAACGTGCTGCTCGACGACGCCGCGGGCACCTGGTGGACGGTGCTGGCCTGGGGCAACAACCCCAAGGGCCTGTTCACCCCGGCGGAGCTGGCCCGGCTGGAGGAGCTCGGCGCAACCTTCGTGGCCGCCGTGCCGGAGACCCAGCGCGGCTGGGCGGAGGCAGAGTACCCGGAGGACGTGACCGTCGTCGGCGATGTCACCGGGCGGCTGAAGCGCTGGTTCGATGACCGGCCCACCCCGGTGCTGTTCCTGCGCCCGGACCGCTTCGTGGCCGGGGCCTGCCTGGCCCAGGACGCCGGGCGCACCCTGGACGGGGTGCTCGCGGCCATGTCGTTCGAGCCCGCGTGCCGGAAGGCGGAACAGCCCGGCCCGTCCGTGCCGGTGGCCGCCTAACGTGGGTGGCAGGATCCCTTTCGCAGACCCGGTCCGGCCGGGCGCCCAGCATTACAGGAGCAGGTACACATGACCATCCAGATTCCGGACTACAAGACCGATGCGTTCTTCGGCCTTGAGGACAAGTGGCTCGAGACCGCCGAAGGCGAGCTCACCCACTACCACGAGCTCGGCGAGGGCACCCCGATCCTGTTCCTGCACGGTTCCGGCACCGGAGTCACCGCCGCCGCGAACTGGTGGCTGAACCTTCCGCAGATCGCCGAGCAGGGCCGCTGCATCGCCATCGACTCGATCGGCTACGGCCAGAGCGTGGTCGCGCCGGGCACCGAATACGGCATTCGCGAGTGGGTGCGCCACGCGGTGCGCGTGCTGGACGCCCTGGGCATCGAGAAGACCTGGATCGTGGGCAACTCGCTCGGCGGCTGGCTGGCCTTCCAGTTCGCCATCGACTACCCGGAGCGGCTGCTGGGCATCGTCTCCATGGGCACCGGCGGCGCCAAGCTCACCGGGGCGCTGAAGGGCCACTCCAACCCGGTGCTCACCGAGGAGGGCGTGCGGAAGACCCTGGAGATGTTCGTCGTGGACAAGTCCCTGGTCACCGACGAGCTGGTGGGCCTGCGCTACCAGTCCGCGCTGAACGACACCGCCTCGGACCGGCTGCAGGACGTCGTCGCGGCCCGGGACCGGGACCGCGAGGCCCTGCCGCTGGACTTCGACGTCCTCGGCAAGCTCGACATCCCGGTGCTGCTGATCCACGGCACCCAGGACGTCGTCATTCCCGTCTCCCGCACCTGGGAGCTGCTCAACGTCATTCCGCACGCCGACGCGCACATCTTCAGCCAGTGCGGCCACTGGTCCCAGGTGGAGCGCGCCGAGGAATTCAACACCGTCATCAAGCAGTACCTGGCCACCCACGGCGTGACCAACTAGGACAGCCGTCCGTCCGCGCCCACGGGCGGGAGGCGCGACGACGAAAAGGCCCCCAGCCCCTCACAGCTCGGGGCCTTTTCGTCATTTCAGGCCGTGCGCCGTCCCGGCTCCTTCACCGATCAGGTCCAGCGTCTGCAGGATGTGCTGTTCCATTTCCGCCTTGGCGGCGGCCGCGTCGCCGCCAGCCAGGGCGATGCGGATCCGGTCGTGGTCGTCCTGCCGCTCATCCACCGAGTCCGCCATGGGTTCGGAGATGCCCGAGGTGTTGATAAGGAAGTCGCTGAGATCCCACATCCGCCGGCTGGTCTCGGCGATAATCCGCGACCCCGCCATCCGGTGGATGCCTTCGTGGAAGCCCCGGTTCAGCTCGAGGTAACCGCGGGACCGGGCCAGGGGGTCCTCCTGCCGGCCCAGCTCACGGGTGAGGCGGGAGAGCTCCTCAAGGTGGTCGAGCGCCTCCGGCGTGCAGCGGCGCGCTGCCACCGAGGCGACCGCCCCCTCCAATCCTGCGAACATGTGGAAGAAGTCGCTGACTTCTCCGGGCGAGTAGGACGCCACCACGCAACCGATCTGCGGGCGGATCTCCACCAGCCCGTCCGCGGCAAGCAGCCGCAGGGCGTCCATAATCGGCTGCTTGCTCACGCCCAGCTCCGAGCGCAGGGCCTCCACGGACAGCCGTCCCCCCGCGGGCACGGTTCCGAGCAGGAGCCGGGCCTTCACGACCTCGTAGATGTGGCCCGAGAGCCGTCCTCCGGTTCTGGTCGTGCCCACGGTGGCGGCGGCTGGCTCACTAATCATTCACCCAGTATGCCTCCCGCTGGGCGGCGGCTTCGCGCCGGCCCCAGCCGCCGGGCAGCAGCGCGACGCACACCACCGAGACGGCCGAGACGAGCACCATGTACAGCACGATCGAGTTGCTGCTGCCGGTTGAGGCGAGCAGCGCGGTGGCGATCATCGGCGCGAAGGCCGGGCCGCAGATCTGGGAGATGGTGTAGCCGACCGAGGAGCCGGTGTACCGGACCTCCCGGGAGAACACCATGGAGAACAGCGCCCCCGTGGCACCGCCGGCCGGAGCCATCGCCAGGCCGAAGACCAGCACCAGCGCCACCATGAACAGCCAGGGGTTGCCGGTGTTGATCAGCGCGAACGCCGGCCAGATGACCACGCCCATGGCGACGGCCCCGATCAGGTAGACCGTTTTGCGCCCGATCGCATCGGACAGGGCCCCGAAGAGCGGATACAGGACCACCGCGATGACGGCGGCCACGGCGACGCCGGACAGCGCCTGGGTGCGGCTGATGTCGGTGACCGAGGTGCCGTAGTTGACCAGGTAGGACATGCAGATGTACGCGAAGACGCCCTGGCTGAGGTAGGTGCCGGCCACCAGGAAGATCTCCTTGGAGTGGCGCCGGAAGGACTCGACCAGCGGCATCTTGACCAGTTCCTGCTGCTCACGGGCGGCGGCAAAGGCCGGACTTTCGGCAATGGTGAGCCGGATGACCAGGCCCACCACCACCAGCACGGCGCTGACCAGGAACGGAATCCGCCAGCCCCAGGACAGGAACGCCTCATCCGGCAGCTGGGCCACGGCCAGGAACGACACGGTCGCCAGCGCGACGCCGGCGGGGGCGCCGGTCTGCGGGAACGCACCGTAGAAGCCGCGCCGGCCTTGGGGCGCATGCTCCACTGCCATCAGGACCGCGCCGCCCCATTCTCCGCCGACCATAAAGCCTTGGATCAGACGCAGGACCGTCAGCAGGATCGGTGCGGCCAGGCCGATCTGCGCGTAGGTGGGCATCAGGCCCATGAGGCAGGTGGCGCCGCCCATGCCGACGAGCGAGATGACCAGCATTTTCTTGCGGCCCACGCGGTCGCCGAAGTGGCCGAACACGATGCCGCCGAGCGGCCGGGCCAGGAAGCCGACGCCGAAGGTCGCGAAGGCCAGCAGCGAGCCGATCAGGGGGTCGGCGTCGGGGAAGAACAGTTTCGGAAAGACCAGGGCGGCGGCCGTGCCGTAGATGAAGAAGTCGTAGTACTCGACGGTGGTCCCGATGAGGCTGGCCGTGGCCACCTTTCGGGCACTCGTGGGCGGGGCAGTGGTCGTCGTCATGGGGTGGTGTCTCCTCGCGGGGCGGCTGGGCCGGGGCATGGATGCGGAATGAAAGCAGAGTGCTGGCCCGGCGGCGGTGGTGGCGCTCGTCACCTCGGGGCAGCAACTAGCATGCTAGTATCTCAGTCGTTGTGTTGCCAATCACACCCTTAAGGAGGGAAACCGTGTCCCAGAACTTCACCGACGTGTCCGGTGCCGCCGATCGGCTGGACGAGGCCAGCCCGGCGAACGCCTACGACACCGACGTCCTGGTTGTGGGCACCGGCCCGACAGGCGCCACCGCCGCGCTGGCCCTGGCCACCTACGGAATCCGGACCATGATGGTGTCCCAGTGGTCCTGGCTGGCGAACACTCCCCGGGCCCACATCACCAACCAGCGCGCCGTTGAAGTGCTGCGCGACCTGGGGCTGGAGGAAGAGGCGCGGCTCTACGCCGTGCCGTGGGAGCAGATGGGCGACACCCTCTTCACCACCTCGCTGGCCGGCCCGGAAATCGCCCGGCTGCGCACCTGGGGCACCGGCGACGAGCGCTCCGGCGATTACCTGCAGGCCAGTCCGTGCACCATGCTGGACATCCCCCAGACCTATATGGAGCCGCTGCTGGTCAAAAACGCCGCGGAGCGGGGCGCGAAGGTCGCCTTTTCCACCCGCTACCTGGGCCACGCGCAGGACACCGACGGCGTCACCGTGCGCCTGCTGGACCGCACCTCCGGCCATGAATACTCCGTCCGGGCGCGGTACCTCATCGGCGCCGACGGCGCCAAGAGCCGGATCGCGGAGGAAATCGGCCTGGAGATCGTCGGGCACACGGCCCGGGCCGGCACGGCCTACGTCCGCTTCCGCGCCGACCTTTCGAAGTACGTGGCCCACCGGCCCAGCATCCTGCACTGGATCATGAACCCCGCCGCCAACTTCGGTGAAATCGGCATGGGCCTGCTGCGCTGCGTCCGCCCGTGGAATGAATGGATCGCCGGCTGGGGCTTCGACAAGGACGCCGGCGAGCCGGACCTCTCCCTGGAACGCGTCACCGCCCAGATCCGGCAACTGGTGGGTGACCCGGACCTGCAGCTCGAAGTGGACGGGGTCTCGACCTGGTACGTCAATCAGCAGCACGCACTGACGATGTCCAAGGGGCGGGTCTTCTGCGGCGGCGACGCTACCCACCGGCATCCGCCCAGCAGCGGCCTCGGCTCCAACACCTGCCTGCAGGACGCCTTCAACCTCGCCTGGAAGCTGGCCTACGTCATCAAGGGCCACGCCGGGCCGGCACTGCTGGAAAGCTACAGCGAGGAGCGGGTACCGGTCGGGGCGCAGATCGTCGCCCGGGCCAACCAGTCCCGGCTGGACTATGCTCCCCTGAGGGAGTGCTTCGACACCCTGGGCGACGACGGCGTCCACTCGGTGGAAACGGGTCTGGCCCGGTTGCAGGCGCCCACTCCGGAAGGTGCCCGGCTGCGGGCGAAGGTCGTGGAGGCGCTGGAGCTGAAGAACTATGAGTTCAACGCCCATGGCGTCGAGCTCAACCAGCGCTACGCCAGCTCCGCTGTGCTGTCCGATCCGGATGCGGGCGAGGAGCACTTTGCCCGCGATCCCCAGCTCTTCCTCCAGGCCACCACCCGCCCGGGAGCCAAGCTTCCCCACGCCTGGCTGGTCGGGCGGGATGGGCGGCGCATCTCCACCCTCGACGTGACCGGCAAGGGCAGGTTCACCCTTCTGACCGGACTGTCCGGCCAGGCGTGGAAGCAGGCCGCGGCCGCCGTGGAGGCGCCGTTCCTGGACGTGGTGGTGGTGGGCGAGCCCGGATATGAGGATCCGTACGGCTACTGGGCGCGGAGCCGGGAGATCGACGAGGCCGGGGCGCTGCTGGTGCGCCCCGACGGGTTCATCGCCTGGCGCTGCACCGCGGCGGTCTGGGATGCCGATGAGGCCGGAGCCCGGCTGCGCGACGCCCTGCAGGCCGTGCTGGCCGCGCCCGTGCCGGCCTCGCGCTGACCTGGCCGGGCGCTAGCCGACGGCCACCACGATCTTGCCCAGCGCCTCGCCGTCGATCATCGCCTGGAAGCCTTCATGAATCCGGGCCAGCGGCAACACCCGGTCGATCTGCGGGCGCAGCCCGGTGGCTTCGACCATCCGCAGCATGGCTGCCGTTTCGTGGCGGGTGGACCCGGTGGAGCCCAGCACGCGCAGCTGCTGGTAGAAGATCCGGGCCAGGTCCGCATCCGGGTCCGTGCCGCTGGTGGCGCCGGCGATGACGATGGCTCCGCCCGGGCGCAGGCAGCGCAGCGAGTGGCCCCAGGTCGCCTTGCCCACGGTCTCGATGACCGCGTCCACGCGTTCGGGCAGCCGCTCCCCTGATGCGAAGGCGGCCCGTGCGCCGAGCTTCAGGGCCAGGTCCCGCTTCGCCGCGGTGCGCGCCGTCGCGTAGACGGTGGCGCCCGCGGCGGCCGCGAGGGCGATGGCTGCGGAGGCCACTCCCCCGGAGGCGCCCTGCACCAGCACCCGGTCCCCGGCGCGGACCCCGGCTTGGGTGAAAAGCATGCGGTAGGCGGTGGACCAGGCCACCGGCAGGCAGGCCGCCTCCTCGAAGCTCAGGTGCCGCGGCTTCTGCAGCACGCACCGCTCCGGCACCAGGATGTACTCAGCGAACCCGCCGTCGTGCCGTTCCGAGAGCAGCGCGCGGTTCGGATCAAGCGTCTCGTCGCCGTAGCCGGCATCGGCGTCGGCAATCACCGGGTGGACCACCACCTCCCGGCCGTCGTCCGTGACCCCGGCGACGTCGCAGCCCAGGATGATGGGGATGTTCTTCGGATCGTGCCCGACGCCGCGCAGCGTCCACAGGTCGTGCATGTTCAGCGAGGAGGCCCGCACCTTCACCCGGGTCCAGCCCGGGCGCGGCAGCGGCTCCGGCACCTGCCGCAGCTCGAGCCCGGCCAGCGGCTCCTCGGGGTTCTGGGACACGGCGACGGCGGCAAGCATGCGGAGGCACTCCTTCAGGACGGGCGCCGCGCCGGTCTGCGCGGCAGGATCTCAGCGATCAGCCTGACCGGGCCAAGCCGGCTTCTCCAGCCCGCGTTCCTCCTGACGGCACCGGCCCGCGGCCGCAGCTCGCCGCCCCACTCAACGAGTGTGCAGATAATGCCGCTTAGAAGCCGGAATAACCGCATTAACTGCACAACAGATTCAGTCGGCCCGCCCCAGGCGACATCTGCTGCACAACAGATTCAGTCGGCCCACCCCAGGCGACATCTGCTGCACAGATGCCTGGCACCCACCGGCCCGCGGCGGGCGGCAGGCGGGACTATGGACTCCAGGTGCCGGCGCCGCCCTGCATCGACGGCGAGAACTGCGGCAGCTGAGGTGCCGTGGTGGTCAGGTGCGCCACCGCCCTGGCGCCCAGGCTGCGGTAGGAATGGACGACGTCGGCCGGGAACCGCAGGAAGTCCCCCGGGCCGACCTCGACCTCCTCCTGTTCCGGGCCGACCGCCATCCGTCCCTCCAGCACATACACCTGGTTCAGGGTGCCGGCGGAGCGGGCCGGAATGGTGGTGGTGAGCTGGTGCTCGTCCACCATGACGACCCTGGTCTCCACGTAGCCGGAACCGTAGATCCGGTCCAGGCTGCGTTCCTCGCCGATGAAGGAGGCCTTCCAGGCCGCGTCTTCAGCCCGGGAGACGAAGCTGCGTGAGCCCCACTCGGTGACCAGCCGGCGGATGCTCACGCCCAGCGCGGCGCCGATCCGCTCCAGGGTTTCGACCGTGGGGTTGCCGGTGCCCTGCTCGATCTTGGACAGGGTCTGCTTGGACAGTCCGGCGCGGGCGGCGAGCTCCCCGAGGGAGAGTTCCCGCTCGGCGCGGAAGCGGCGGATGTTGCGGGACACGAGGTCGTTCAGGGGCATGTGAAGAGTGTCACTTACAAGTGACGAAAAGTCATCTTTGACATTCGTGATGCAGGCCACGGACGATAAGTACACGGCGTGTGCCGTAGGCCGGACCCCGGCCGCACCACAGTCTCAGCATTGCCACGAGCAACCTGCACCGTTGGAGGTTTACATGGGCCGCACCGTTTCCGCCGCACGCGATGACAGGGCCGCCGTGGACAAGGCGATGAGCCTGCTCAACGCCTTCGGCGCCGACGCGCTGACCGGCGTCGGGGTCAGCGAACTGGCCCGCCGCGCCGAGCTGTCCAAGTCCACCGCCTTCCGGCTGCTGGGCATGCTGCAGCGCAACGGCGCCGTGGAGCGGGCGGGCAACGCCTACCGGCTGGGCCGGATGATCCTCAGCCTGGGCGATAACCAGGAGACGGTCGCCCACGGGCGGATGCGGGACGTGCTCACCCCGTTCCTGGCCGACCTCTACGAACTGACCAAGCAGACCGTGCACCTGGCCGTGCTGCAGGGCAGCGACGTCGTCTACCTGAACAAGCTGTACGGGCACCTGCAGGTGCGCAGCCCCTCCCGCATCGGCGGCATCGCTCCGGCCTACTGCACCGCCGTCGGCAAGGTGCTGCTCGCCTTCGATCCGGACACGGCCGACGAAGTGCTCAAGGGCGAGCTGGCCACCTGGACGCCGCACACCATCACCGATCCCGCGCTGTTCCGCCGGGAGCTGCTGGAGGTCCGCCGCAGCGGCCTGGCCTTTGACCGGGAGGAGATCCTGCTCGGATTGAACTGCGTGGCCGCCCCGGTGATGGGCCCCAACGGCCGCCCGGTGGCGGCGCTGTCCATCTCCGGGCCGGTGGGCAAGTTCGTGCCGGATTCGCAGGCCAACGCGCTGCGCAAGGTCTGCTATGCGGCGGGCCGGGCGGTGGCCGCCGCCTCCCCGCGGTCCCAGCCGCGCCGGCTGGCGCCCACCGGCTGACACTACTTAAAGCACGACGCCGGGCAGCGCCGCCACCCCCGCGGCACTGCCCGGCCCCGGCTGCGTGCCGGATCCCCTACTGGGTGGGCACGTCGTCCAGGTTGCGGGATTCCTCCAGCACCCAGTCCGGTTCAGCCACCATCAGGGACAGGCTGCGACCGGGCACGTCCACATCCACCACGTAGCGGTAGCCGGCGACCTCGGCACGGGCAATGTCGGCGACGTCGCCCTCCCCCGCCGCCACGACCAGCCGGCGGCAGGCCGGGTCCTCGGCCATCACGATCTCGGAGACCAGCTGCAGGGCCTGCGGGCCGGCCTCGGCGTCCGGTTCCATCAGCCGGTCGCGCACGCCGGCGGGGTACGCCGCGGCCACCGGGGTGGCGGTCATGAACGCCACCCGGACCTCACCGGCGGGCCGGCCGTCCTCGGTGACCCGGTAGGAGCGGTGCCAGCCCGACGGCGCCGGCACCTCCTCGGCCTGCCAGGCGGCGGGCAGCGGCTCGGGCCATTTGAGCAGGTCGACTTCGTCGCTGGACATTATGCGGGTACTCCGTTCTGTGCCATCTGCCGGATGCTCGTCTTGTCGAGCTTGCCCGAGCCGTTGCGCGGCACGGTGCCGGTGACGATCAGTTTCTTGGGCAGTTTGTAGCGGGCCAGGTAGCCGGCGGCGAATTCGCGCACGTCCTCGATGGTGGGTTCGACGCCGTCGCGGCAGGCCATCACGGCCACCACGTTTTCACCCCACTTCGGGTCCTGGACGCCCACCACGGCGACGTCGAGCACCCCGGGGTACTCCATCAGAGCCCGCTCGACCTCGGCGGGGTACACGTTCTCCCCGCCGGTGACGATCATGTCCTTGAGCCGGTCCACGATGTAGAAGTAGCCGTCCGCGTCCTGGTAGCCGAGGTCGCCGGAGCGGAACCAGCCGTCCTGGAAGGCGGCGGCGGTGGCCTCCGGGTTGTTCCAGTAGCCGGGGGTGACGTTGGGCCCGCGCACCCACAGCTCGCCGGTGGCACCCGGCTCCGTGACGTCGGTTCCGGTGACCGGGTCCACCACCCGCACATCGGTGTAGGGCATGGGAATGCCGCAGGAGCCGGGCTTTTCGTAGGTGAGCTCGGTGGGCAGGTAGGTGGCGAACGGCGCGGTTTCGGTCAGGCCCCAGGCCTGCTGCACCGCGATGCCCTTCGTCTCGTACTGCTTGAGCAGCACCGGCGGCACCGGCGCGCCGGCGCAGATCAGCGCCCGCAGGCTGGTCAGGTCGTGCCGCTCGAACTCCTCGACCTGCCGCATGGCCGAGAGCATGGACGGCACCAGGAACGCCTGGTTGACCTGGTACTGCTCGATGTCGGCGAGCACCTGCCGGGGATCGAAGGTCCGCCGGATCAGGGTCACCCCGCCGCGCACCAGCACCCGCACGGTCAGGGCGTTGAGCCCGCCGATGTGGAACAGCGGCGCCACGGCCAGGTTCACGTCGCCGCGGCGGGTGTCCACCAGCGAGTCCACGTTGACCGAGTTCCACCACACGTTCCCGTGGGTCAGCTGCACGCCCTTGGGCTGGCCGGTGGTGCCGGAGGTGAACATCAGGATGGCCAGGTCGGTATCCCGGGCCGGCAGCGGCTCCGGCGTGGGCGCGGCGTCGGCGGCGGCCAGGAACCCGGTCAGCAGCTGCCAGTGCTCCCGCACCGCAGCCTTGACCGGGACGGCGGCGTCGTCGTCGACCAGCACCGGCAGCGGCGCCGCGCCGGTCGGCACCTCACCGGCGCCCTCCTCGGCGGTCAGGTCCACCACGTGGTCCACGACATCCTGGTGACAGGGCTCGGTGACCAGGACGCGGGGCGCGGCGCGCTCCAGCAGCGCCTTGATCTCCCGCGGCGCCAGCCGGAAGTTCAACGGCTGGAAGACCGCGCCGATCCACCAGGCGCCCAGCATGACGCGGAAGAACGTCAGGCTGTTCAGGCCCAGGTACGCCACCCGGTCCCCGGGGCGGACGCCGGCGGCCGCGAAGGCGCGCGCATACCGCGCCGCGTCGTCGGCCAGCTGCCCGTAGTCCAGGACCTGGTCTTCATAGATGACCGCCCGGCTGCGGGGCGAGAAGCGGGCCTGCCGCAGCAGCCCCGCCACCGGGTTGATGTTGGTCTCGCTCACAGTTCGTCTCCTCCTGCGGCGCGGTCGCCGAAGCCGCGCACGGCGATGCCGCCGTCAGCGGGAATGATGGCTCCGGTGATGTTGCCGGAGTTGCGCCGGGAGGCGAGCAGGACGTAGGAGCCGGTGAAGTCCCGCGGCTCCACCGACGCGTCGTGCAGCGGGATCAGCGGGTTGTTCCCGGTGATCTCCGAGCGGGCGAAGGAGGCGGAGATGGAGCGCTCCTTCAGTCCGATGGATTCGGGGCCGCGCAGGTCGGTGTTCATGCCGCCCACGGCGACGCCGTTGACCCGCACCTTGGGGGCGAGTTCGTAGGCGAGCTGGTTGACCAGCCCGCGGCAGGCGAACTTGGACGCGGTGTACACCGGGCCGCCGCCGGCCGTGTGGAACGAGGCGTTGGAGAGCGTCATGACGATGCTGCCGCGGGTCTTGACCAGTTCCCGCCACGCCGCCTCGACGGTGAGCAGGTAGCCCTTGACGTTGATCGCGAACAGTTCGTCGAACGCGGCGCCCAGCTCCTCGCCGTCGAGCCGGGTCACGGAGCGGTTGTAGTCCCAGATCCCGGCGTTGGGCACCAGGATGTCCAGTTTCCCGAACCGGTCCACGGTCTGCGCGACGGCGTCGTGCAGGGAGCGTGAGTCCCGGACGTCGCCGGCGACGGCGAGGATCCGGTCCCCGGCCCCGGTCTCGTCCGCCACGGCCTGCAGCTTGTCCTTGTCCCGGCCGAAAATGGCCACGGAGGCACCTTCGGCCAGGAACCGTTCGGCCACGGCCCGGCCGATGCCGGATCCGCCGCCGGTGATGAAGGCGACGTCTCCGTCCACCCAGCCTGCGGAAGCTGTGCTGCTCATTTCTACCTCTCTGTAGGAAGGGCGGCCCGGCCTGCGGGCGGCTAGAAGAAGGTGCTGAGGTTCTTGGCCTGGAGCACGTTCGCGTCGAACAGCAGCTCCCGGCTGGCGACCCGGAACCCGCCGTCGGGCTGGATGCGGATCAGGTCGGTCCGGCCGCCGGCGTAGATGTCGGTCTCGGTCTGCAGCCGGTTCCGGTAGACCAGGAACGCGGAGCGGACCTTCAGCTCGTTCCCGGCGTGGTGGCGGACGGTCACGTTGGACACCAGGTGGCGGGTGCGCGAGGGCGGGTCCTCCGCCCAGGCCATGCCGGAGTCGTAGCGGCGGATCCGCCAGGCCAGGGATTCCTTGGTCTCGTCGAAGTAGGCGGCCTCGCCGCGGGCGCCGATGGCCAGGGCGGCCTGGCGGCGCAGCCGGTTGGTGCGCAGCGGCGCCCAGTAGGTGAGGTCCTCGTCGAAGATCTCCAGCCAGTCGGCGAAGCGCCCGTCGTCGAGCAGCTCCGCCTCCAGGAAGTAGAACTGCTGGACCCGGTAGGCCAGCTCGGCGTCGGCCAGCCGGCCTTCGAGTTCATCCGCCGCGGTGGCGGCGGGCGTGGCAATAACGTGTTCGGTCATGGTGTGCGTCCTTACCTGGCGAGCTTCTTCAGGTCCGCGGCCGGGTCCGCGAGTTTCTCCGGATCCACCAGGATCCGGCGGTCGATGATGCGCCGGGCGGCGCGGACGGTGAGCCCGCCGTCGACGGCGGCGCAGCCGAGCAGGTAGCCCTCCGCGTCCAGCCGGAACACCACCGAGGGCACCCCGTCCTTTTCGCGGATGATGGTGGTGCCCTCGCCGACCATGCTGCCCACGCCTTCGAGGTGCACCCCGTGCCGGTCGGACCAGAACCAGGCCGCGCCGTGGCGGGGCGGTTCCTGGCCGAGCAGGGCCGCGGCCGCCGTCGCGCCGCTGTTCATGGCGTGCTCCCAGTGCTCGGCGCGGCGCAGCAGCGTGCCGTCCGGCAGCCGGGTGCGCGCGGCGTCGCCCACCGCGTAGACGTTGGGGTGGGTGGTGCGCTGGGATTCGTCCACGATGGTGCCGTTGTCGGTCTCCAGGCCGGCGGCGGCGGCGAGCCCGGTGTCCGGGACGATGCCGATGCCCACCAGCACGACGTCGGCGTCGATCACCTCGCCGCTGTTCATCTCCAGGTGGTGGCCGTCGGCGTCCACGGTGATCGCCGCGGGGATGCCGGTGACCACGCGGATGCCGCGCTCGGCGTGCATGTCATGCAGGCGGCGGGCCAGCTCCGGGCCCACGGCGGGCACCAGCGGCGGATCCACCGGGTCGATCAGCACGACGTCGGCGCCCAGCTCCTTGGCGGAGGAGGCCGTCTCGGCGCCGATCAGGCCGGCGCCGATGATGGCCAGCCGGGTGCCGGGGGCCAGCAGGGAACGCAGCTTGTCGGCGTCCTCGCGGGTGCGCAGGTAGAGCAGCGAGTCCAGGTCCCCGCCGGGGATGGACAGCCGGCGGGCGGTGCCGCCGGTGGCCAGGACCACGCGGTCCGCGGTAACGACGCTGCCGTCCTCCAGCTCCACGGTGCCGGAGTCGGCGTCCAGGGCCGCGGCGCGTCCGGGCACGATCCGGATGTCCTGGCCAGCGAACCAGTCCGCCGGGGAAAGCAGGATCTCGTCCGCGCTGCGCCGGCCGAGCAGGTAGTCCTTGCTCAGCGGCGGGCGGTCGTACGGCACGCCGGCGGGATCAATGATGGTCAGGGTGCCTTCGAAGCCGCGCGAGCGCAGCTCCTTGGCGGTGGTGAAGCCTGCCATCCCGCCGCCGACGATGGTCACGGAGTTCAAAGCCATGGGGGTTCTCTCTTGTTCCGGTCCGCGGCGGATCAGACGGCGGCGGGGGCGTTGGGGTACAGCAGGACGTTGCCGTCCTGGACCTCCACCTTGTGGGTGCGGGCCGCGATGGTGGCCGGCATGCACAGCGCCGCGCCGGTCTTGAGGCAGAACTTGGCGGAGTGGATCGGGCATTCGACCTCGGTGCCTTCGATCCAGCCGTCGGCCAGGGACGCGGTCTCGTGCGTGCAGTTGTCGTTCAGGGCGTAGAACTGCCCGTCCTCGGCGTGGAACACGGCGATGTCCTCGCTGGTGCCGTTCTCCGCCGCGGGAATGACCGCCGCTTCGCCTTCGGCGATGTCGTCGACGGTTCCGATGGTGATGGACTCGCTCACGGGGTCTCCTCCGGGATCTGCTGGGTCGTGGTTTCGTGCCAGGCGGGGGTGTTCATCAGCTTCGACCAGTGGCGGTAGAAGGAACGCCCGGCGGCGTCGGAGTACAGTTCGCTGGTCTGGCCCGGGTAGGTGCCGTCCTCGCGTTCGCTGCCGATGCCCATCTGGAAGTTCAGGGGCACCTTGTTGGTGACGAAGCCGCGGGAGATGGCCTGGATCTCGGACCAGTTCTCTCCGTCGTCGGCCTCGAAAATGCCCGACGGGCCGAAGGTGCGCAGGTTGTAGAGCCGCTGGGCGTCCTTGACGTCGTCCGGCATGGACTTGTCCACCAGGATCCAGGCCCAGACCTCGATCTTGTCCGGGCCCTTGGGGTGCCAGACGCGGATCGAGCCGTTGACCGGCAGGTAGGAGAAGGACGGGAAGACGGTGGCATGCCCGGTGGTCATGGGACCCTCGACGGCGGCGTCGCCGAGGCGTTCGCGCAGGGCCTCGTAGTCGTAGTACTCGTGCACGGGCCGGGCGTCGAAGCGGGACTTGGGGTGCGTGGGGAAGCCGGCGCCGTGGCCGTTGGGCGAGACGTACTGGCGTCCCGGGGTGGCGGCGATCTCCGGCTTGGGGCCGCGCCCGGTGGGCGAGAGGACCATCAGCGCCGAGGCGTGGGACATGTTCACGTGGTACCAGTCGGTGGCGAACTGCTCGGCGGCGAGCTTCCAGTTGCCTTCCAGCACCCACTTCATGACGCCGCCGATGACCTCGGTGCCTTCCGGATCGCGGTCCAGCATGGCGTCCATGTAGTAGCGCATGTCGCCCAGGGTGTCCTCCAGCGGCTCCGCGCCGGAGTCCCAGTTGCCGAAGATCAGGCCCTTGTAGACGGCCACGTTCGGAACCTCGATGAGCCCCCACTGCTTCTTGTCGAAGTCCGCCGGGTAGGCGCCCTCGTTGGGCACCGACTGCAGGGCTCCGGCCAGGTCGAAGGACCAGCCGTGGTAGGTGCAGGTGAACATCTTGGTGGCCCCGGCGTCGGCCCGGCAGAGGCGGACGCCGCGGTGCCGGCAGGAGTTCAGGTAGGCGCGGATGTTCTTCTGCTTGTCCATGGTGACGATGACCGGGTCTTCGCCCATGAAAGTGGTGAAGAAGTCGCCGGGCTTCTTGAACTGGCTGGTGTGCGCAAGGAAAAGCCAGCTGCGGGCGAAGATGCGCCGCATCTCCTGCTGGTAGATGCCCGGGTCCGTGTAGATCGACCGGTCGATCAGGCCGCCGTCGGCGTCCACCAGGGTGGAGACGTCGATGTTCGCTGCCATCTGCGCCGGCCGTGGCATCCGGCCGATGGCGGCGTTGGCCTGCGACGGGCAGGAATCCGTGGTGGTCATCTGGATCAATTCCTTCAAAAGACGAAAGGGGCTGTCTTCGCGGGGCAGGCGGGGCCGGCCCGGTCTCCCATCAGACCGTGCCGTGCACCACATCTGCCAGCTCGCGTTCCGAACCCTAAGACACCCCTGATTGTCAAACCGGAGGCGGTTCCGGGCGGGCGGCCGACGGCGGGCGGCTGCGTCCCGCAGCGGCGCGGTTCCGGGCCGCTGTGAGAGTTGACGCCGGCCCCGGCGCCCGACGTCGAACGTTCCGACAGGCGGCACGGGCCGTTGGGTGACGCGCATCACACGGGCGACGCTTCGGGGGACGCAGCTGTCCGCTGCCCCGCTTTTTCACCTTATGGAGGACCGATGGAACAGACCGTTCCCACCCTGGCAACGGCGCCCGGGCACACCCCCTCGAAGAAGGACTCCCGGCGCGCCCTGGTCTCCAGCTTCCTGGGCTCGACCGTGGAGTACTACGACTTCCTGCTCTACGGAGCCGCCGCCGGCCTGGTCTTCCCGGTCCTGTTCTTCCCCTCGGACATGGACCGGGTGCTGGGCACCGTCCTGTCGTTCGTCATCCTGCTGGCCGGTTACATCTCACGGCCCATCGGCGGCATCCTCTTCGGCCACTTCGGTGACCGGATCGGCCGCAAGAATATGCTCTTCGTGACCCTGATGATGATGGGCCTGGTCTCGGTGGCCATCGGCCTGATGCCCACCTACCAGACCATCGGCGTCGCCGCGCCCCTGGTGCTGGTCTTCCTGCGCGTGGTGCAGGGCCTGGCCGTGGGCGGTGAATGGGCCGGCGCCACGCTGATGGCCGCCGAGCACGTGCAGCAGAAGAACCGCGGCTTCGCCGCCTCCATCGCCGTCACCGGCGGGCCCACCGGCTCGGTCCTGGCGACCCTGGTGCTGGGCCTGTTCGCCGGGCTGCCCGAAGAGGCGTTCCTGAGCTGGGGCTGGCGGATTCCGTTCCTGCTCTCCGCCGCCCTGGTGATCATCGGCCTGTACATGCGCTACCGGGTGACCGAGTCCCCGGACTTCGTCAAGGCGCAGGCCGAGGGCCGCGTGGAGACCGGCGTGCCGATCGTCCGCGTGCTCAAGCGGTACCCGCTGGAGTCGGTGCTCGGCACCCTGGCCGTGGCCGGGCCGCTGTTCATGCAGGCGCTGCTGGCCGTGTTCATGGTGCCCTACGTGGTCGGCACCGGCGCCGTCACCCGGCAGGAGGCGCTGATGATGCTGACCTTCTCCTCCTTCCTGCACATCTTCTCCATCCCGTTCTTCGCCTGGCTGTCGGACCGTTTCGGCCGCCGCCCGGTGATGCTGGCCGGCGCCGGCATCTCGGTGGCCCTGGTCTTCCCCATGTTCGCGCTGTTCAACTCCGGCAGCTTCTGGCTGATCGCCGTGGCCTTCGTGGTCGGCAACCCGATCATCCAGGCCTCCATGTACGGGCCCATCGGGGCGTTCCTGGCCGAGAAGTTCGACACCCAGTCCCGCTACACCGGCGTCTCGCTGACCTTCCAGCTGGGCTCGGTGCTCGGCGCCGGCACCGCTCCGCTGATGTCGCAGTGGCTGGTGGGCCTGGGCGACGGCGGCACCAGCAACATCGCCTGGTACTTCATCCTGCTGATCGCGATCGCCGCGGTGTGCGTGTACTTCTCCAAGGAGACGCGCGGCGGCGCCGAGCGCACGCTGCCGTAACCGGCGTCCCGTCAGGCGGCACCCGTCCTCCCGGACGGGTGCCGCCCCTCGTTAGGGTGGCAGAAACCCCACTATGCAACACCTATCGAGGAGTACCCGTGGCCCTTCCCACCTCCCTGGACGAATTCACCGCCGCCTGGCGCAAGTTCGAGGAGCGGCGCGGCTTTGACGACATCGCCGCCACCCTGGGCCTGACGCCGCACGCGGTCACCGAAGACACGCTGAGCATGTCCCTGAAGCTGACCGACCCGCTGGCCCAGGCCAACGGCATGTTTGCCGCGGCCACCCTGTTCGGCGCCGCCGACATCACCGGCACGTTCATGGCCATGCTCGCCTTCGCGGACCGCGGCCAGTTCCCGCTGGCGGTGCAGTCCAACCTGAACTTCATGTCCAACTCCAAGGCCCCCGAGGCCGTGGCCACCGCCCGGATCCTGCGCGGCGGCGGCTCGGTGGCCGTGATGGAGGTGTCCGTCGCCGACAGCGAGGGCAAGGCCCTGGTGCACTCCACGTTCACCTACGTGCTCAAGGACCGCGGCCTGGGCCGCTGACCCGACGCCCCGGCTCCGCACCGTCCCGCAGAGCGGAACGGGCAGACCCTTCAACGCACCCCTCTGGCGTGCAATAGGTACGAGGAACCAGACTTCTAAGGAGTAGGCCGTGAACCACGCCCTCATCTGTATGTCCCACAGCCCGCTGCTGGAACACACCAACCCGCCCGCCGACGTCAAGGCCGCCGTCGAGGCAGCGTTTGACCAGGCCCGCCAGTTCGCCAAGGACTTCAACCCGGACCTGGTGGTCAACTTCGGGCCGGACCACTACAACGGCTTCTTCTACGACCTGATGCCGCCGTTCTGCATCGGCTACGAGGCGCTGGGCACCGGCGACTACAACTCCTGGGACGGGCCGATCAACGTGCCCACCGGCGAGGCCGAGCAGCTGGCCCAGTACGTCATCGACCAGGACATCGACACCGCGATCTCCCGCAAGATGGAGGTCGACCACGGCGCGGTGCAGCCGATGGAGATCATCTTCGGCGGCCTGGACCGCACCCCCGTGATTCCGATCTTCGTGAACTCCGTGGCCCGTCCGTTCACCAAGGTCTCCCGGGTCCGGAAATTCGGGCAGGCCGTGGGCGAGTACTTTGCCAAGTCGGACAAGAAGGTGCTGTTCATCGGCTCGGGCGGGCTCTCCCACGATCCGCCCGTGCCGCAGATCGCCACCGCCACGGAGGAGCAGCGCGCCTTCCTGACCAACGGCCGCCACCCCACCCCGGAGGCCCGCGCCGCCCGCGAGCAGCGCACCATCAACACCGCGATCGCCTTCGCCGCCGGCGAGGCGGACATCATGGAGCTGAACCCGGAATGGGACCGCGGCTTCCTGGACGTGTGCCGCTCCGGCAACGTCGAGGGCTTCGACGCCTACAGCGCCGATGAGATGGACGCCGTCGCCGGGCACTCCTCCCACGAGGTGCGCACCTGGGTGGCCGCCTACTCGGCGCTGCGCGCCTGCGGCGAGTACGAGGTCAGCTACGAGTTCTACAAGCCGATCAAGGAATACATCGCCGGCTTCGGCGTGACGACGGCGGTGCTGAAGTAATGACTGTTTCCTCCGACATCACCACCTCCGCCGCGTCCTCCGACGCAGGGGCCCGCCGGGAGCGCATCGCCGCGTTCGCCGCGGAGCTGCTGACTGCCACGAAGACCCTGGAGCCGGTGCCGCCGCTGCGGACCCGGCTGGAGGGCATGGACCTGGACGACGCCTACGCGGTGCAGTCCCTGCAGCTGGAAGAGCATCTGGCTGCGGGCCGGGTGCTGGCCGGGCGCAAGGTGGGCCTGACCTCCCCAGCCATGCAGGCCCAGCTGGGCGTGGACTCCCCCGACTTCGGGTTCTTCTTCGAGGACATGGTCCATACCGACGGGGCGCAGGTTCCGGCCGGCGGGTTCGTCTCGCCCAAGGTGGAGCCGGAGTTCGGCTTCCGGCTCAAGCACACCCTGCAGGGCCCGGGCGTGACCCTGGAACAGGCGGCGGCGGCCATCGGCGAGGTGTACGCCGCCATCGAGATCATCGACTCCCGCATCGCGGACTGGGACATCAAGCTGGTGGACACGGTGGCGGACAACGCCTCCTGCGGCGCGATCGCCGTCGGCACCAGCCCGCTGCCGGTCGCCGTCGAGGACCTCGCCGGGGTGCGGTGCACCCTGCGGATCGACGGCGAGGCCCGGGAAACCGGCACCGGTGACGCCGTGATGGGCAACCCGGTGGAACCGCTGGCCTGGCTGGCGAACGTGCTCGGCGAGCAGGGCGTGGCCCTGGAGGCCGGCCAGCTGGTGCTGCCCGGGTCCTTCACCAAGGCCCTGCCGGTGCGCGCCGGGGAATCCGCCACCGCCGACTTCGGGGACCTGGGCTCCCTCACCATCCACTTCAGCTGACCCGCCCGCGGCTCTCCGCCGCCGGGCATCGGCACCATCGACACAGCTGGCCCCTGCCAGCGAACCAGACTAAGGATCCACCAGTGACAGCCAAGAAAACGGCCGCGATAGTCGGCTCCGGGAACATCGGCACCGATCTGATGTTCAAGCTGATGCGCCGCAGCGAGCACATCGAACCCAAGTACATGATCGGCGTAGATCCCGCCTCCGACGGCCTGGCCCGCGCCTCCCGGCTCGGCCTGGCCTCCTCCGCCGGCGGCGTGGACTGGCTGCTGGCCCAGGACGAGCTGCCGGACTTCGTGTTCGAGGCGACCTCCGCGAAGGCGCACGCCGCCAACGCGCCCCGCTACGCCGAGGCCGGGATCACCGCGATCGACCTGACCCCGGCCGCCGTCGGCCCCTACGTCTGCCCGGTGGTGAACCTGGATTCGGTGCCGCAGGCGCAGAACGTCAACATGATCACCTGCGGCGGGCAGGCCACCACGCCCATCGTCGCGGCGATCTCCTCGGTGGTGCCGGTGGAGTACGCCGAGATCGTCGCCTCCATCGCCTCCAAGTCCGCCGGCCCGGGCACCCGCGCCAACGTGGACGAGTTCACCGAAACCACGGCCAAGGCCCTGGAGGTGGTCGGCGGCGCCAAGCGCGGCAAGGCGATCATCATCATCAACCCGGTCGAACCGCCGATGATCATGCGCAACACCGTCTACGCCGCGGTACCCGCCGAGGCCGCCGAACCCGGTGCCCTGCAGGACGCGGTCCGCGAATCCATCGCCCGCACCGTCGAAAAGGTGCAGAGCTACGTGCCCGGCTACTCGCTGCGCGTGGAGCCGCAGTTCGACGCCGCGCGCCCGGAGTGGAACGGCGCCGGCCGGGTCGGCGTGTGGATCCAGGTCCGCGGCGCCGCCGACTACCTGCCGGAGTACGCCGGCAACCTGGACATCATCACCGCGGCCGCGACGCGCACGGCAGACCTGCTGGCCGAACGCATGGGCACCGCCGCCACCGCCACCGCAGGAGCATCCGCATGAGCAACTACAGCATCCGCCTGACCGACACCACGCTGCGCGACGGCTCCCACGCCATGAGCCACCGGTTCACCGAGGAACACGTGCGCTCCACCGTCCGCGCCCTGGACGACGCCGGCGTGAAGGTCATCGAGGTCACCCACGGCGACGGCCTGGGCGGCTCCTCCTTCAACTACGGCTTCTCCCTGACCCCCGAGCTGGACCTGGTCCGCGCCGCGGTGGACGAAGCGAAGCAGGCCAAAATCGCCGTGCTCATGCTCCCGGGCCTGGGCACCATCCACGACCTGAACCAGGCGCACGACGCCGGTGCGTCGGTGGCCCGCATCGCCACCCACTGCACCGAGGCGGATGTGTCCATCCAGCACTTCCAGCACGCCCGCGAACTCGGCATGGAAACCGTCGGGTTCCTGATGCTCTCGCACCGCGCCATCCCGGAGGAGCTCGCCCGGCAGGGCCGGATCATGGCCGACGCCGGCTGCCAGTGCGTCTACGTCGTGGACTCCGCCGGCGCCCTGATCCTCGAGGACGTCTCCGAACGGGTGGCCGCCCTGGTCGCCGAGCTGGGCGAGGACGCGCAGGTGGGCTTCCACGGGCACCAGAACATGAGCTTCGGCGTCGCGAACTCGGTGTTCGCCGTCCGCGCCGGCGCCAAGCAGATCGACGGCACCCTGGTGGCCCTGGGCGCCGGTGCCGGCAACTCCCCCACCGAAGTCCTCGCCGCCGCGTTCGAGCGCCTGGACATCGAGACCGGCGTCGACGTGCAGGGCCTCATGGCCGCCGCCGAAGACGTGGTCAAGCCCTACATCACCCGCATGCCGGTGATGGACCGGGCCTCCATCATGCAGGGCTACGCCGGGGTCTACTCCTCGTTCCTGATCCACGCCGAACGCGCCGCCGAACGCTACGGCGTCCCCGCCTGGCAGATCCTCGAAGAGGTCGGCAAGGCCGGCTACGTGGGCGGCCAGGAAGACATGATCGTCGACGTCGCAGTGCAGCTGGCCGGCGCCAAATAGGACAGCGGGGCGGGCACCGTTCCGGTTCTGCTGCCGGTTTGGGCTCGTGCTGCCGCTGCGCACCGGCAGCGGGAACCCAAACCGGCAGCGGAACGCGGGCTGGAAGGGCGGAACCTTTGTGGGGGTTCCGCCCTTCGTCATTCCCGGGGAATGTGCCGGGGCCACGGCAGCAGCAGGGCGGCGGCGCGCGGCTGACTGCAGCAGCAGGTCGTCGGCGCGCGACCGACCTGTTGGACTAGCGCGGCCGTCGTCGCAGCAGCACGTAAGCCACCACCCCGGCCACGGTGCCCCACACCGGTGCCACGATCCCGAACGGCGCGATGCCCGAGGCCGTGACGGCCAGCGTGATCAGGCCCGCCTCCGGAGCCGCCGGGCTGCCGCTCCCGCCGCTCCCGCCGCCGACGCCACCCCTACCGGCGTCTCCCGCCCCTGCGTCGCCCGGTGCCACGGCCTCGGTGACGGCCCCCTGCAGGGCCCCAAGCAGCGCCACGCCGGCGGCAGCGGTGATCAGCTCCCCGGGAACGGCGCCCAGCAAAGCTACGATCGGTCCGCCCATGGCGCCGAACAGCAGGAAGAACACCCCGCAGGACACCCCCGCGACGTAGCGCCGTCCCGGGTCCTCATGCGCTTCCCTGCCGGAGCAGATGCCGGCGGTGATGGCGGCGAGGTTGATGGCGTGCGAACCGAACGGCGCGAACAGCACCGACGCCGCGGACGAGGCGCCCAGCAGCAGCCGGTCGTTCGGGGCGTACCCGCTGGACTGCATCATCGCCAGCCCGGGACCGTTTTGCCCGGCCATGGTCACCACCAGCAGCGGCACCGCGATCCCGACAAAGGCCTGAAGGCTGAACTCCGGCGTGGTCCAGAGCATGGGCGACTGGTCCAGGACCAGCCTCGGCGCGGCGACCTGGCCTGACAGGGCTGCGAGCGCGACGGCGACGCCGAGGGCCAGCAGCACCGCATACTTCGGCGCCGCGCGCCTCGCCGCCAGATACGTTGCCACCAGGCCCCCGGCCACCAGCGGCGCCGCGACGACGGCGCCGGCCGCCTGCAGCACAAACGGCAGCAGCACCCCGGCCAGCACGGCGGAGACGATGGGCCGGGGAATGAGCTCCAGCAGCTTCCCGAACCAACCGGTGACGCCCAGGACCATCCCGAGCAGACCGGCCGCAATGTAGGCGCCGACCGCCTCCGCGTAGGAATAGTCGCCCAGCGCGGTGATCAGCAGCGCAGCGCCGGGCACGGACCAGGCCACCACCACCGGCATGCGGGTGAGCAGGCTCAGCACCAGGCACACCGCGCCGCTGCCCACGGAGATCGCCCAGACCCAGGAGGCGGTCTGCTCCGGGCTGAGCCCCGCGGCGCCGGCCGCCCCCAGGACCACCAGCAGCGGACCCGCGTAGGAGACCGCCACCGCAACCAGGCCGGCGGTTACGGCGGAGAGCGAGAAATCGCCAAGCCGGATCCGGTGCGGCGTCGCCGGGGATTCGGCGAGGTTCTGCGGAGGCTGCAACGAGGCCGTCCTTCTGGTTGGGGCCGGGAACCTGCTCACCGTAGGCAGCAGGGATTGATGTGAACAAATACCGATTTCCCGCAGATTGAGACGCTTCGCCTCTCACCGGGGGCCTAGGTGGAGCCTAGGCATTTGGCTGGTGTGACCGCAGACACACCCGGGCAGAGTGAAAGGAACGTTCTCTGCCGGGCACACCCCGGCCGGGGCACCGCCGCCCCCACCCGCCCCACAGCACCACGAGGAGCACAGCATGACCGAGACCCTGGAACAGATCGAACACCAGCTGCGGGATGCCGTGGTTGAGGATCCGGACAACGGCATCCACCGCACCAAGCGGGAGATCTTCACCGACGAGGAGATCTTCGAGCTGGAAATGAAGCACATCTTCGAGGGCAACTGGGTCTACCTCGCCCACGAGTCGCAGATCCCGAACGTGGGCGATTACTTCACCACGTACATCGGACGCACCCCGGTGGTCATCTCCCGGTCCAAGGACGGGGAGCTGAACTGCCTGGTCAACGCCTGCAGCCACCGCGGCGCCATGCTCTGCCGCCGCAAGACGGACAACCGCACCAACTTCACCTGCCCGTTCCACGGATGGACGTTCAACAACAAGGGCAAGCTGCTCAAGGTCAAGGACTCCCGCGACGCCGGCTACCCGGAGCAGTTCAACAAGGACGGCTCGCATGACCTGACCAAGGTGGCCCGCTTCGAGAGCTACCGCGGCTTCCTCTTCGGCTCGCTGAAGGCCGACGTCAAGCCGCTCGAGGAGCATCTGGGGGAATCAGCCAAGGTCATCGACATGATCGTGGACCAGTCCCCCGAGGGCCTGGAGGTGCTGCGCGGCTCCTCGACGTACCACTATGACGGCAACTGGAAGGTTCAGGCCGAGAACGGCGCCGACGGCTACCACGTCTCCGCCACCCACTGGAACTACGCCGCGACCACGGCCCGCCGCACGGTCGGCGAATCCGCCAACGAAACCAAGGCCATGGACGCCGGCAGCTGGGGCAAGCAGGGCGGCGGCTACTACTCCTTCGAGCACGGGCACCTGCTGCTGTGGATGTGGTGGGGCAACCCCCAGGACCGGCCCAACTACGACAAGCTCGAGGAATGGTCCGCGCAGTTCGGCCAGGAGCGGGCCCGGTTCATGGTCGGTGCTTCGCGCAATCTGTGCGTCTATCCCAATGTCTACCTGATGGACCAGTTCTCCTCGCAGATCCGGCACTTCCGGCCCATCTCCGTGGACAAGACCGAGGTGACCATCTACTGCATCGCCCCCAAGGGCGAGTCGGCCGAAGCACGCGCCAACCGGATCCGCCAGTACGAGGACTTCTTCAACGCCACGGGCATGGCCACCCCGGATGACCTGGAGGAGTTCCGCTCCTGCCAGAAGACCTATCTGGCCAAAACCGCCCCCTGGAACGACATGTCCCGGGGCGCCACCCACCAGATCAAGGGACCGGATGAGACGGCCCTGAAGATCGGGCTCAACCCGATCTCCAGCGGCGCCAAGACCGAGGACGAAGGCCTGTACCCGGTGCAGCACTCCTACTGGGCCGAAACCATGCGCGCCGCCGTTGCCGCCGAGGAACGCGAGGCCGCCGAACGCGCCGCCGGCGGAACCGCAGCAGCTGCCGCCTCCGGCGCCGGCTCCCCCTGCGGCCACTGACCGCCTGATTTACGGAAGGACCATCCCCCAATGACCACCACCGCAGTGCAGCGCTCGCCGCTGACCGACGCCGAGCTCGCCGTCGAGCTCGAGAAGATCCGCCAGTTCCTCTACCGTGAGGCGGCGTTCCTCGATGACCGCGAATTCGAGCGCTGGGTGGACTGCTACCACCCGGATGCCGAGTTCTGGATGCCCGCCTGGGACGACAACGGCGAGCTGACCGAGGACCCGCAGCGCGAAATCTCGCTCATCTACTACTCCAACCGCGGCGGCATCGAGGACCGGGTGTTCCGGATCCGCACCGACCGTTCCAGCGCCACGAGCCTGCCCGAGCCCCGCACCGGGCACAACATCACCAACGTCGAAATCGTCGAACACCGCGGGGACCAGGTGGACGTGCGGTTCAACTGGTTCACCCTCTACTACCGGTACGAGTCCACCGACACCTACTTCGGCACCTCCTTCTACACGATCGATCTCTCCGGCACGCAGCCGGTGATCCTCAAGAAGAAGGTCGTGCTGAAGAACGACTACATCCACCACGTCGTGGACGTCTACCACATCTAGGAAGGGCCCTCCCATGACGCACAAAGTTGCACTCAGCTTCGAAGACGGGCTCACCCGGTTCATCGACGTCCTGCCCCACGAGACGGTGGCCGACGCCGCGTACAAGGCCCGCATCAACATTCCGCTGGACTGCCGCGACGGCGCCTGCGGCACCTGCAAGGCGTTCTGCGAATCCGGCACCTACGACGGCGGCGACTACATCGACGAGGCGCTGACCGACGACGAGGCCGACGCCGGGTACTGCCTGCCCTGCCAGATGTCCCCCGAGTCGGACCTGGTGCTGCGCATCTCCGGCACCGCGGAGATGGCCAAGACCGGCATCCAGAAATTCACCGCCCGGATCGAGCGGCTGCACTGGTACGCCGACAACACCGCCGGGATCACGCTGTCGGTCGAGAACCGGGACAAGCTGAACTTCCTGCCCGGCCAGTACATGAACGTGCTGGTGCCCGGCACCGGGATCGAGCGCAGCTACTCGTTCAGCTCCGGGCCCGAGGAGCGCGAACTGCGGTTCCTGATCCGCACCGCCCCCGACGGGGTGATGACCACCTACCTCAAGGAGCGGGCCGCCGTCGGTGACCAGCTGATCCTGGAAGGACCGGTGGGCAGCTTCTTCCTGCGCGAGGTCCGCCGCCCGGTGCTGATGCTCGCCGGCGGCACCGGCGTCGCCCCGCAGCTGGCCATGCTGGAGAAGATCGCCTCCTCCGGGGTGCAGCCGGCGTTCCCCATCCACATGGCCTACGGCGTCACCTTCGACACCGACCTGGTGGAGGTGCAGGCCCTTGAACGGTACGCCGGGCTCATCGAGGGGTTCACCTTCGACACCATCGTGGCTGATCCGCAGTCGGCCGCGCCGAAGAAGGGCTACGTCACCCAGCACCTGCTGCCCGAACACCTCAACGACGGCGATGTGGACGTCTACCTGTGCGGGCCGCCGCCCATGGTGGACGCCGTCCGCCGCTACTGGGCCGACGCCGGCATCACCCCGGCGAACTTCTACTACGAACGCTTCGCCGTCGGCGAGGTCCAGGAGCACAACGTGCACGCCGGAGCAGCCGCATGAACACACCCGTTCCTGCTGAGGGTGCGACGTCGGCGGCCGCCGTGCCCGGCGCCACCCCGACGGACCGGCCCGCCTTCTTTGCGGGCCGGTTCGCCGGCCGGGTGGTGGTGGTCACCGGCTCGGCTCAGGGCATCGGCGAGGCGGTGGCCCGCCGGGTGGCCGCCGAGTCCGGCCAGGTGGTGCTGGTGGACCGGGCGGACCTGGTGCACGAGACCGCCGCGTCCATCCGGGACGCCGGAGGCGAGGCCCTGGCCGTCACTGCCGACCTCGAGACCTACGCCGGAGCGGAGGCCTTCGTGGCGGCCGCCCTGGCCGGCTTCGGCCGGGTGGACGTGCTGATCAACAACGTGGGCGGCACCATCTGGGCCAAGCCGTATGAGCACTACACTCCGGAGGAAGTCACCCGGGAAATCAACCGGTCGCTGTTCCCCACCCTGTGGTCCTGCCGGGCCGCGCTGCCCGTGATGATCGGGCAGGGCGGCGGAACCATCGTGAACGTCGCCTCGGTCGCCACCCGCGGGGTGAACCGGGTGCCCTACGCCGCGGCCAAGGGCGGGGTCAAGGCCATCACCAGCGCCCTGGCGCTGGAGGCCGCCCCGCACGGAATCCGGGTGGTGGCCACGGCTCCCGGCGGCACCGAAGCCCCGGAACGGAAGGTCCGGCGCGGGCCCGCCCCGCAGGATGAACGCGAGCGCGCCTGGTACCGGCAGATCGTGGACCAGACCGTGGAATCCTCCCTGCTCAAGCGCTACGGCACCCTGGCCGAGCAGGCCGCGGCGATCACCTTCCTGGCCTCCGACGAGGCCTCCTACATCACCGGCAGCGTGCTGCCGGTGGCCGGCGGCGACCTCGGCTGACGCTCCGCACTCCGACGCCGCCGACGCCGCCGGCCGGTGTCGGCGGCACCATCCGGGCGCCTGCCCGGCTGATCCATCTGCTCCACCGCTCCACCCGCTCTGTTGCTCCGCTGTCCCACCCGCGGCCAACCCCCGCGGTCTTCGCTGATCATGGAGTCCCTTATGTCCTCATCCACGTCTGCTGCAACGGTGCAGCAGCGTTCCACCGTCCGCTGGGTGGTCACCATCGCCGCCCTCGCCCTGCTCTTCGACGGCTATGACCTGGTGGTCTACGGCACCGTCGTCTCCACTCTGCTGGCCGACCCGTCACACATCGGCGCCCTGGATCCTGCCCAGGCCGGAGCCCTGGGCAGCTACGCGCTGGTCGGCGTCCTCGTCGGCGCCCTGACCACCGGCGCCGTCGGCGACTACCTGGGCCGGCGGCGGGTGATGATCACCGGCATCGTCTGGTTCTCCATCGGCATGGCCCTGACCGCGCTGGCCTCCTCCACCGTGGTCTTCGGCCTGTTCAGGTTCCTAACCGGCATCGGCGTGGGTGCGCTGGTGGCTACCGCGGGCGCCGTGGTGGCCGAGTTCGCCCCCGCCGGCAAGCGCAACTTCTACAACGCGATCGTCTACTCCGGCATCCCGGCCGGCGGCGTGCTGGCTTCTCTGCTGGCGATTGTGCTGCTGGAGCCGATCGGCTGGCGCGGCCTGTTCCTCATCGGTGCCCTGCCGCTGCTGATCCTGCTGCCAATGGCTTTGCTCCGGCTGCCTGAATCCCCGCAATGGCTGGCCGCCCGCGGCCGGCTCGCCGAGGCGCAGGCCCTGGCCGCGCGCACCGGCGTCGAACTGGTGCTGCCCTCCGCCGCACCTGCAGCCCCCGCCGGCGGCGGGACCGTCCCGGCGGAATCGGCCGAGGACGCCGCGGCCCGCCGGGTCGGGTTTGCCGCCCTGGCCACCCGGCGGTATGCACTGCCGACCCTGCTGCTCGGGCTGATGAGCTTCTCGGGGCTGCTGCTCACCTACGGGCTGAACACCTGGCTGCCGGTGATCATGGGCCAGTTCGGCTACGGGCCGGAGTTCTCGCTGACGTTCCTGCTGGTGCTCAACGCCGGGGCGATCGCCGGCGGGTTGATCGCCTCCGTCTCCGCGGACCGGCTGGGCCCGGGCCGGGTGGTGTCCTCCACGTTCTTCCTGGCCGCGGTGGCGATGGTCGCGCTGACCCTGCAGCTGCCGTTCGCGGTGCTGCTGGTGCTGGTGGCCGTGGCCGGCGTCGGCACCATCGGCACGCAGGTGCTGATCTACGGGCTGGTGTCCAACTACTACAGTGCCAACGCCCGCGGCGCCGGTGTCGCCTGGTGCGCCGGGTTCGGCCGGCTGGGCGGGATCTTCGGCCCGCTGATCGGCGGGTTCCTGATCGCCGCCGGGGTGGAGAACGAGACGGCGTTCTACGTCTTCGCCGGCGTGGCCGTGCTCGGCGCGCTGGTGACCATGTTCGTTCCCCGCCGTGGCGAGGCCGACGCCGGCCCGGGCACCGGCGCCAGGACCGCGCCGGCTCAGGAGACGGGCAGCCCGGCGCCGGTCTGAGCGCCGGGGTCCGCCTCCGCCTCCATCCCGGTCTCTGAACTGGCCGCCCGGAAACGGGCGGCCAGTTCAGTGCGGGAGCTGAGGCCGAGCTTCGCGTAGATCCGGGTCAGGTGGTACTGGACGGTCTTCACGCTCACGAACAGCTCCTGCGCGGCCTGCTTGTTGCTCGCGCCGCTCGCTACCAGACGGACCACGGCCTCCTCCTGGGCGGTGAGTGAGTGCCAGTCCATGGCCTCGCGCCGGGACACCCCGACGCCGGCCGCCTGCAGCTCGCGGTCGCACCTTTCGAGGAGCAGCCCCGCCCCGAGGACACCGAACACTTCCCGGGCCCGGCGGAGCGGAGCCACCGATTCCCGGCGCTTGCCCGCCCGACGCAGCGTCTGTCCGTAGGCGAAGTCCACCCGGGCGCGCTCGTACGGCAGGTTGACCCCGTGCAGGGCGGCGAGCGCGGCGTCGAACGCAGCCTTCGCCTCCTCCAGTTGCCCCCGGCTGCCCAGCAGCCGCCCGCGTACGGAAGCCAGCCTCGCGGAGGCGGACCGATGCCCGCGGGCTGCGGTGAGGCGGGCCGGGCCGGCAAGGAATGTTTCGGCTTCGGACAGCTGGTCGGTCATGATCAAGGCCTTGGCATAGATGTCGTGCCAGGGCCAGAAGCCCGGCTCGTCCAGCCCGGCGCAGCGGTCCGAGGCTGCCACCGGCTGCAGGGCGCGCAGCACCCCGTCATGGTCCGCCCGGGCCTCCGCTGCCTGCGCCTGGGCGATTCGATACGGCAGCAGCATGATCGGATAGTGGCCGGCCCCCGCACGGCCGGCGTCCAGGTGCCGGGCCGCGCCTTCGTCGTCTCCGCGCAGCGCGTGGATCTGCACGGCCGTCCAGTGCAGCAGCGGGCGCACCAGCTCCATCCCCGTCCGCCGCTGCAGTACGGCGGCGCGGTCCACGGTGCGCAGGGCCTGGTCCCACTCCCCCAGCGCGAACTGTGCCCGCGCCAGCCAGGCGCTGGCCCAGAGCGAGATGCGGAAGGACCCGGCACTGAAGTCGGTGGACACCGCGGAGGCCAGCTCCTCCCGGGCGGCCTCGGGCCGGTCCAGGGCCAGCAGCAGCCAGCCGCGGCCCATCCGCACCCGCTGGGCCTGGGCGCCGCTGCCCGGACCGGCCGCCAACGTCGCATAGGAGGCCTCCGCTTCCGGTATCCGGCCCGCCGCAGCCAGGCCCAGTCCGCGGATGGCCGCCGATTCCACGGCCGCGGGGCTGCCCGGCTCGGCCAGCGCCCCGGCCCGCTCCGCCCAGCGCACCAGCGCCGGCCCGTCCCAGCGGGCGAGCGAGTCCAGGACCCTCCGCTGGGCGATCAGGGCCGCCGTCCCGGCGTCGGCCGCCCCGTCAACGAGCTGCCAGGCCTGGCCCAGCTGCTGGTCCGCCTCGGCCTCCCGGCCCTGCAGGATCGCCTGGTAACCGGCGACGGCGTTACGCAGCGGGCTGGGCGGGAACTGGGCGATTTCGTCGGCGTAGGCCAGGGCGTGCGGCAGCTCTCCGGCGCCTACGATGGCGTCGACCGCGTGCAGCAGCAGGGTTTCGCGCTGCCCGCCGGGCAGCAGCCTGCTGGCCGTGACCAGGGCGTCCGCAGCGGAGGACCAGGCGCCGGCCCGGGCGCGGTCCGCTGCGTAGTCCTGCAGGTCCGCCGCCAATCCGGGGTCCGGCAGCAGGGCAGCTGCGGCGCGGTGCCGCAGCGCTGCCCCGCGGTCCGCCAGCAGCCCGGCGGCGGCCAGGTGCAGGCTGCTGCGGCGCGCCAGGCACAGGGCGTGATAGGCGGCGTTGCGGTGCACCTCATCCGGAAACGCCAGCAGCATCCGGCCGCTGTCCCCCGCTGCCGTCAGCAGCCCCTGCCGGGTGATCTCCGTGAGCGCGGGCAGCGGATCGCTGCTGCCGGCCAGCGCGGCGGCGTCCGCCAGGGCCGATGTCGTGCCCAGGACGGCGGCGGCCTCCCCGAGTTCCCGGGCCGGTGCGCTGAGACGGCGAAGCCGGATCCCGGCGTCGTGCACCAGCTCGCGCGGGGCGGGCAGTTCACGCTGCCACTGCCTCCAGATTTGCGGAGGGTTTTCCCGCAGCAGGTGCAGCACGTGCCGGGGGTTGCCGCCGCAGTACTCCGCGATGCGGTGGGCTGCGGCGTCGGGCAGCGCCGGCCGGGCCGGCCCCGGCACTCCCGCCCCGGGACCCGGGTACCCCAGGATGTCCTGCTCGGCAGGTCCCTGCCCCCGGCCGGGGAGCTCCGCCGCGGCCGCGAGCTCCAGGACCTCCACCGCCGTCAGCGGGCCCAGCGGCAGCACTGTGACCGCCGGGTCCTCGAGCAGCACCCGAAACGGGCCCGGCAGCCGGTGGGCGTCTTCGTCGCGCAGCAGCAGCACGGCCAGCAGCCGCTGGCGGGTCAGCCGACGCTGCGCGAACAGCACGGCGCGCAGCGTGGCCTCATCCACCCACTGCAGGTTGTCCAGCAGCAGCAGCGCCGGGCGGTCCGGCGTTTCCAGGGCCGAAAGCAGCCGCGCGCCGTCCGCCGGGCCCGCCGAGCCCCCGTCCGGACCCGCCGGGGCGGCTGCGGGACCCGCGGCGTGGGCGTCCGGCGCGGTGTGGGCTGCGGCGGCGGCCTCCGACACCTGCTGGGCGGGGCCCGGAATCAGCTGCTGCAGCACGGCACCGGGCAGGTCCTGTTCCCATGCGGATCCCGCTGCCCGCAGGATCCGGGGGCCGCCGTCGCCGACGTCGGGCAGGGATTTCAGCAGCTGTACCGCCAGGCGGGTCTTGCCTGAGCCGGCGGGGCCTCGCAGCAGCACGGTCCGGGGCTGTCCGGCTGCGGCGGAGGCGTAATGGTTTCGCAGGGCGGCAAGTTCGCAGCTGCGTCCGACGAAAAGGTCCTGCCCGGAAGCCTCTTCCGCGGGACGTGGCGGCATCCTGCTGTGATCCAATCCTGCCCTCTTCCGCTGTGCCGTGTCCTGCTCCTGCGGGCAGCCTCCGGCCTTTCAGCCAAGCACATCCGCGGCCGCGGCCGGCTTTTTCGGACCGTTCCGCGGAACGGTTCGGGGCCCGGTCCGGGGCCGGTGTGTGGCCCGGTGTGAACGACGGCAGGGGGCGCCGGCCCTTGCCGCCCGCGCCCCCTGCTGATGGTCCTCGGGCCGCCGTCCGCCGTGCGGCGCCGGGCGGCCCTGCCCTGCCCGCCTAGCGGACGGGATCCAGGACGAAGTCGTAGGTGGTCTGCACCCCATCGCCTGCCGCGGCCGGCTGGATGTCCAGCATCAGCTCCGGCTTGGTGGCGGTGGCGATGTCGTCCTCGTTGTGCGGATCGCCGGGGAAGTACAGCTGGGCGGTGAGCAGCTCGTGCCCGGGGGCGGAGACCTTCAGGTGCAGGTGCGCCGGACGCCAGGCGTGCCAGCCGGCGGCGGCGATGAGCTGGCCGCAGGCCCCGTCGGTGGGGATCTGGTAGGGCGCCGGCTGGATGGTGTGGATTTCGAACCTGCCCTGCTCATCGGCGATGAAGCTGCCGCGCAGGTTCCACTCCGGGATACCGGGGGCGAACTGGGAGTAGAAGCCTTCCTCGTCCGCGTGCCACAGTTCGATCTTCGCGCCGCCCAGCGCCGCACCGTCGGTGTCCCGGACCTGCCCCTTGAACAGCAGCGGGGTGCCGGCCTCGTCGGGGCGCATTTCGATGGTCGCCGGGCACTTCTGCTCCGGGGCGTCCGGGACGTAGTACGGGCCCTCGATGGAGCCCTTGTTGCCCTTGCGGTGGCTGGTGGCGACGTCTTCGACGGAGTGCTCAAGCCAGACGTCGAGGAACAGCGGCCATTCGCCGTCCTCGCCCACCTTGATCAGCCACGCCTTCAGCGCGTTGTACTCGTCGTAGCTGACCTTCTCCTCGAGCACGATGTCGTTGGCGGCCTTGATCAGCCGGCCGGCAAGCATGCTCACCCGCTCCTGCGCGGCTTCGACATGGGCGAGCTTGCCGGACTGCCGGAACCGGTCGGTGGCGGCGTTGCCGGACGCCGCGGCGGAGGCGGCTTCGGTCTCGGTGATGGGTTCGGGGGTCATGTCAGCTCCTGTCGTGATGGCCCTCGGACGCCGGAACGGTCCGCGGGTGCGGCGCCGGGCGGCCGTGCCGGGCGTCACATGTTCTGTTCTGGTGGCAAATCTATGCGGCTGATTCAGTGGGGAGAAATACATGTTTACCGCTCATTGAGAGCCGCAGCGTTCCAATGCTTTCCCCCCGTGGGTGGGGCGGCGGCCCTCCGGGAGAAGGCCCGGGGTCGGCTGTGGAGAACCGGCGCGACGGCCGCCGGCTCAGCGGATGGCGTTGGGGTGCCGGGCCAGCGGGGTGACCCGGATCCGCATGTACGGGTACATGGGGAAGCCGCTGAGCAGTCCGTGCAGTTCGTCGTTGGAGGCGACGTCGAATACCGAGTAGTTGGCGTATTCGCCGACCACCCGCCAGATGGAGGTGAGGCGGCCGTCCTCCTGGAGGCTGCGGGAGTACTTCTGCTCCTGCTCCTGCAGGCTGCGCACCTCCTCCGGGGACAGATGCGGCGGGAACGTGACGTCCATGCGGGTCAGGAACAGCATGGTCTTCTCCTTTGAAGGGTCAGCTGGAGGGCAGGTCGGGGCCGGCCGGTACGGGCAGGCTGCGGTCAGTTCAGGCGGTAGGCGGCGAGCTTGTCCTCGTCCACGGCGGCACCCACGCCGGGGACATCGCGGACGGCGATGGTGCCGTCCGCGATGGTGAGGGGGTCGGCGAGCAGGTCGTCGGCCATGTCGAGGAAGTTGGACAGTTCTCCCGCGCGCCGGCTGGTGGCCTCGTGGGCGGCGCCGAAGGTGACGGTGGCGAGGGAGCCGATCTGGGTGTCGATCTGGTTGCCCATGGTCACATCGACGCCGAGGCCGGTGCAGAGTCCGAGGATTTCCGTGGCCTCGGTGAAGCCGGAGCGGGCGGTCTTGATGCAGATGGCGTTGCAGCCGCCGGTGAGCAGCTCCCGCGACACATCACCGGCCGTAGGGACGGACTCGTCGCCGACCACCGGGATCGGCGACTTCTCCACCAGGCGGCGCCGGCTGAGCACTTCCTTGGCGTCGCAGGGTTCTTCGAGCAGGGTCAGGCCCAGGCCCTCGGTGCGGCGCAGCACCTCGAGCGCCTCGTTGGCGGTCCAGCCCCGGTTGGCGTCCAGATAGATTTCGACGTCGTCGCCGAGCCCTTCGCGCAGCACCCGGCAGGCCTCTACATCCAGGGCCAGCGGGCGGCGGCCGACCTTGAGCTTGAAGGTGGTGATTCCGTACAGCTCGCCGAAGCGCTGGGCCTCCTCCAGCAGTTCCGCTGCGGGCCGGAAGCCGAGCATGTGGCTGACCCGCATCCGGTCCGTCCAGCCGCCGAGCAGCCGGTGCACCGGCTCGCCGACGGCCTGGCCGATGGCATCCCAGACGGCGATGTCCAGCGCGCCTTTGGCCACCTGATTGTTGATGGTCCGCCGCAGCACAGCGTGGATCCGCTCCCGGTCCATAATGTCCAGGCCGAGCAGCTGCGGGGCGAAGACCTGGTCGACGACGGCGGTGATGGACGTCTGCGTCTCGCCGTAGGTGTACGGGCGGGGCGGGGCGTCGGCGATGCCGACCACGCCGTCGTCGGTGTACACGCGGATCAGAACGTGGTCCGCGGTGGCTACCTCGCCGCTGGCGAACTTCAACGGGTGGGTGTACGGGATGGCGTAGGGGATCGCTTCGATCCGCTCGATTCTCACGGGGTGGTTCCTTCTGACGGGGTCAGGGTCTGGGCGTCGAAGAGCGAGAGGAAGTTCGCGATCAGCGGACGGGCATCCCCTTTCCGGGAGGCTAGGGCGAGCTCGACTTCGGGGGCGTCCGTCAGGGCGCGGAAGACGATGCCCTGCAGCCCGAAGGTGCTGCGCGGGGTGGGTACCAGTGCGATGCCCATGCCGGCTGCCACGAAGGAGAGCAGCGTGGAGGTTTCGCGGGCCTCCTGGACGATGTCCGGGCGGAAACCCGCGGTTCTGGCGGCGTCGAGGAAGATGCCGCTGACCGCGGATTCGGCGGGGTAGGAGATGAAGGGCTGGCCGGCGAGATCGGCCAGCCGCAGGTCATCGCGGCCCGCGAGCCTGTGCCGCTCGGGCAGGGCAAGGACCAGCTCGTCCCGGCCAAGGCGCAGCAGGTCCAGTGCCTCCGAGCGCACCGGGGGACGCAGCAGGGCCACGTCGATGCGGTTCTCCTCCAGCGCCCGCTCCATCTGCGGGGTCAGCATTTCGCCGTGGACGTTCAGCCGCAGCCCCGGCATCCGGGTCCGCGCGGCTTCGACGATCCGGGGCATCAACCGGTACATGGTGGATCCGGCCACGCCGATGCGGACCACGCCGCTGGCGCCCTGCCCGACCAGCTGCACGTCCTGGGCCACCTGGTCGAGGTCGGCCAGGATGCCCCGGGCACGGTCCAGGAGCAGCTCGCCGGCGGGCGTGAGTTCCACCTTGCGGGTGGTGCGGACCAGCAGCTGGGTCTTCAGCTGTTCCTCGAGCTGCTTGATCTGCTGGGAGAGCGGAGGCTGGGCCATGTGCAGGCGCTGGGCCGCGCGGCCGAAGTGCTTTTCCTCCGCCACGGCCACGAAATACCGCAGGTGCCGTGTTTCCATCTCCGCCTTTCGTCATTCCGGCGGGAAGGTGCCGTGAATCTCACCCTAGGCGGAGGAACTATGTTGCGGAAATACTTAGATTTGCTGCATTTAGACTTTGGAGATCTTAGTGGTGCAGGAGGGGCGGCGAGGGTCCGGGTGGATCTCCATCAGCCCACCCGGCCCTCCCTGCCTGCCATGGGCGCGGCGCCGCCCCGCGCGGTGGGACGTCAGCCGGCGGTGCTACGGCGGGCCAGCGCGGCGTCGACTGCCGGATCCCCGAGTCCGCGCAGCCAGGTGAGCAGGTCGGCGCTGGCGGCCGGGTTCGCGGCGATCGCCGGGCGGGCGTGCGGATGCTCCATGGCCAGTTCGCGCAGCCGGCGGGAGGAGACACCGGGGTCCTCGGCCTGAGCGAGGATCGCGACCTCGCCCGGGTCGACCTTGGCGGCCGGGGCGGCGGAGGCGCCGGCATCGACCACGTCGGCGGCGGGAATGTTCATCAGCGGGCCGTCCTGGCTGCTGCGGATGCTCTCCGGCCGGGCGGCCGGAGCAGCCTGTGCAGCGGCGTCCTCGGGGGTGTGGTCTGCAGGGGTTTCGGCCGGGTGCTCCTGGATTTCGTTCTGCATGGCATCCTCCAATTCATCAGTAGCCTTGCCTTTATCCTTGCAGACCCAGCTCCGCGCGCCGAATCCGGCCCTACGCAGCGGCGGCCCACGGTTTGTGGTTCGTCACCGGTTTTCCAAGTAGTTGCGCTGGCGCCGACGGCCCGGGACTCGTAGTGTGCCGCCCGTCCGGCGCCGGCGCGCCGGCCGGTTGCCTCCATGCTCCGGGCGCCGGCGCCGGCCCCTGAGTCCGACAGTGCGTGCTGGGAAGGGTGCTGGGATGAATTTGGACTGGTTGGAATGGATTCTGCCCGCTCTGCTGGCGGTGACCCTGGCCGTCGGCGGCATCGCCGCGGGCTGGGCCGGCTGCCTGCTGTGGCAGCGGCGACGGGAGCTCAGTGCCCTGCGCGAGCTGGTCACCCAGCTGCACCTGAAACGGGCTCTGGCGGCCGACGGGCCCGGCACCGTGGACCCGGTGCACGATCCGGTGCGCTGCCGCTCCGCGGTCGCCGACGTCCGCGGGCAGGTGCGCGAGGCGCTGGCCGAGCTGCGGCCGGGATCGGTGAAGGTCGCGGCGGTGCTGGTGGAGATGGAGGCCGCCTGCGCCCGGTACCTGCAGGAGGTGTCCGCCGCTCCAGAAAGCTACGCGGCGCGACTGCCGGGGCTGCGCCTGGAGCTGCATGCCGGCCTGCGCCGGCTGTGCAGCCTGCGCGAGGACCTGGAGTACCTGGCGCCGGGCCAGCGCGGCGACGCCCGCGCCGCTGAACGCGAGGCTGCCGCGGCCCGGGTGGCGGAACGCCTCGCCCGACGGCGTGCGGCGGCCGACGCCGGAACCGGCCGCAACAGCCGGGCTGACAGTGCGGCGGACCCCAGGAACACGGGAAACCTACCGGTTGCGGCATCGGCCGGAACCGGCGAGGCCGTCCGGGTGGGCGGGACGAACAGCTATGTCCGCGCCGGGCAGGAGGCGGTTCCGGGACAGCCGCGGCACCGCGCGCCGGTCGCCCCCGGTCCCGCCCGCCGGGGCCTGATCGGGCGGCGGCGCCGGGAGGACCGCGCCGCAGCCGACGAGGCCGCTCGCTGGCTGCCGCAGACTCCGGTGTCCGCGGTGACGGCCGCCCAACCCGGTGCCAGGGACGAGGCGAAGCAGCCGGCGGCGGCCCCCGCCGTCGTCGTGCCCGCCGCTCCGGTGACCGCTGCTGCTCCTGCCGTCACGGAAACGGCGCTGATGCCGCCGCCCGTGCCGGCAGCGGCCGTACCGGCGCCGTCCCCGCCGGCCGTGCGCGGCGGCAAGAGCAGCATCAACAAGGCAGCGCGGAACCGGCGCCGGCAGAAGGTCTAGGAGACCGGCACCGTGCTGCCCCGCTCCCCCGAATGCGGGGCAGCACGGCAGCCGGCGGCTACCGGGTCCAGCCGATGATGAACGCGACCGTGAAAAAGATCAGCAGCGACAGCAGCGGGGCGACGATGGCGCCCACGATCGCAGTGAGGCCGTGCCGGCGGCCGGCCGGGCGCTGCACTGCGACGATGCCCAGGACGAACGCCGTGATCCCCAGGACGCCCCAGAGCAGCTGGGTACCCAGCAGCCCGTAGGCGAGGCCGGTGAGCGGGTTGGGATTCGCCGGGTTGCTGGACAGGTCCCACGTGCTGACGATCGTGCCTGCGACGGCGGAGGCCAGCAGGGATCCGGCGGCGGCGGTGATCATCAGGCGCAGGCCCGTCCGTGCGGCCCGGCCCGGCTCCGTCGGGGACGCCGGTGCGGGCGGCTGTGCAGGCTGGCCGCCGGCGTGCCGGGCGGGCTGGTGGGGCGACGGCGGATACGCGGACGGCGGCATGCTCATCGGATCAGCGTAGGAAAAGGCCTTCGCTGTTCCGAGTTATGACGTGCTTGCTCGGCCGTTCAGCCCGCCCGGCGGAAGATCACACCCCGCTGCGCCGGCAGCACCACCGACGACGGCGCCGGCCGGCCCGCGCCGTCGACCATGCCAGCCGGGACACGCACCTTCCGCCGGCGCCGGCCGTCCCGGTTGAAGTTCACGGCCGCGAAACCGGCGTCGAACTCCCGCCACCAGGCGTGGCCGCGGCCCTGCGGCGCGGTGCGCGGGCCGCCCAGCTGCCAGTCCAGTTCGGGGGCGTGCTGGAGGCGGCTGTAGTCGTCGTGCGCGGTCGCGGAGTAGGCTCCCCGGCCGGCGCCGAAGATCCAGAACGCGGACAGCCCGTAGGTGACGTTCGGGTGCCGGTCGTCGCCGTCGGTCGGCACCCGCAGGATGGACAGCCCCGGCCCGGCGGCCTGCGGCAGCTGCGCCTCCGCGGTGACGGGGTCGAACAGGTGCACCGGGCTGTAGCCGAGCCAGACCTCCTCGAACCCGCCGCCGTACGCGGCGTGCGCGTTCCACCGGCCGGGTTCGCGGCGGGACTCGGCGATGTTCGGCACCAGGAGCTTCCCGACGGCGTTCAGCGCGGCCCCGGCGGCGTGCACCAGCTCGCCCACGGCGCTGCGGAGGCCTGCCATGTCGGTGGCCCCGGTGATGGGCAGGCGCAGGCCGTAGTAGTCGTCGAACACGTCGTTGTCCGCCATCACCCCGTCGAAGGGCGAGCCGCGCAGCTCGGCGGTCACGTTCTCCACCCAGCGGCGCCGGTATTCCGGATCCCAGACCCGCATCTGCCAGTGCCCCGGATACCGTTCCCACTCGATCCGGGTGCCGTCCAGGCGGGTGGCGAACCACCCGCCGTCGTCCCCCTCCGCCTCCGCAAACGAGACCCCGGAACTGTAGACCGGACCCGGCTCGTAGCTGCGGGTGGAGGACAGGCACTTGTAGCAGAGGACCGTCATGTCCGGGCGCAGCCGCTTCAGCTCGCGGGCGGCGTCGGTCTCCCAGGGCTGCAGGATCGCCGCCCGGTAGTGCGCGGCCGCGAAGTCGAGCTCGCCCGGCTGCAGCGGCCCGCCGTAGCGGATCCAGGCGCCGACGCCGGTCACTGCACCTCCGGCAGCAGGTAGTCCAGTTCGGTGGTGGAGAGGTTGCGCAGCTCGGAGATGTCGCCCACGGTGCGGTAGATCTCGTTGTAGGAGGACATGATCTCGTGCATCTGGAAGAACTCCTCCACCCGGGTGCGCGCGTTGTCGGCGTACTCGGCGTAGCGGTCCAGGTCGCCGATGACGGCGCGGATCCGCTCGGCCATCTGCTGCACGTCGCCGGCGGCCACCAGCTCGCCGCAGGGGCCCACGGTCCGCCCGTCCGCCGTCGGCAGCGGATCGCCGACCAGCTGGCGCATGCCGCCGACGTCGGTGCCCACGGTCGGGATGCCGGCGGCCATCGCCTCGAGCACCACGATCGGCTGGCCCTCGTTGTAGCTGGGCAGCACCAGCAGGTCGAACTCGTCCAGCCGCTCCCGGACGTGGACGGTGCCGTGCACGGTCACGTGGTCCTGCAGGCCCAGGCTCTCGATCTTCGCCAGGCACGCCTCGTAGTAGTCCGGCACGTGCTCGGTGGGGCCGAGCACGTCCAGGTGCACGTTGGGGAAGCCGTGCCGGCGCAGCAGGTCGAGGCTGGAAAGCAGGTCCAGCAGGCCCTTGATCGGCACCACCCGGGCGATGTAGGCGAGGTGCCAGGTGTGGTTGTCGCCCTGCTCAGCCAGCCGGGTCCGGGCGGCGAGCCGGGCCCGGTACTTCTCCTCGAACTCGGCGATGACCATGCCGTTGGGCACCACCACGGACTTGTCGATGTCGGTGCCCAGCCGGGCGGCCTCGGTGATCGCCGACGGGTAGAGGTAGGTGATCAGCGCCGCGCTCGGATAGCAGAAGTGGCCCATTTCGATCCACCAGGCCATCCAGGCCCGCTGCTCGGCGGTGACGTCGTCGAAGGTGCGGTAGTCCTCGGAGGTGATGGACAGCGCCATGTTGCGCTCCAGCAGGGTGTTCACCGTGTCGCGGACGTACAGGTTGTGTTCGGTGAGCAGGAACGAGGTGCCGTGGTCGCGGGCGGCGGCGGCGCCGAGCAGCGAGGCGTAGCCGGTGGTGTGCGCGTGGTAGACCCGGGCCCGGGGCATGGTTTCGCCCAGCACGGCGTAGGCGAGGGAGAAGAAGTTGCGCAGTGTCCAGAACGAGTCGGCCAGGGACAGGTCCAGCTGCGGCATCCGCTCCCCCAGCGTCTGCATGAACTCGCGGGTGCCCAGCAGCGCCCAGAGCGGGTAGCGGCGGGTGCGGGCGTTGAAGCCCTCGTCGATCAGCTGCCAGAGCGGGTCCACGTCGCGGTGTTCGGACAGGGCGTAGAGCGCATCGAACAGCCGGTGTGCCAGGGCGGTGCGTTCGGCCGGGCCCAGCCCCAGGTCCTTGGCGGTGGCGGCCATGAAGTCGTGCCGGTGTTCCTGTAGGGACAGGTAGACGGTGCGCACCCACAGCACATTCTCCGGCATCCCGTACAGGTCCTGGCTGGGCGCATCGGAGTCCCAGGCGATGTGGATGATGCCGTAGCTCAGGTCCGGGTTGTGGGTGACGATGTCGTGCACCACGGCCGACACGCCACCCTTGAGGTAGGGGTAGGTGGACTCCATGACAATGGCGACGTCCACGTCGGGGTAGTCGGCCTGCGCTGCCTGCACGGCGGCGGGCACGACGGCGGGGTCCTGACTGAGGGCGGCCCGGCGGGCCTTGGTCTTTTTGGTTCCGTACATGGCGGTGTCCTTCTGCGGAGGAGGTCAGCGGGATGGCGGGGGGCCGACGGCGCCGGTGTGGCCGACGTCGGCGGGTTCCGGGAAGCGGGCTACCAGGACGTGGCGTGGCGCCAGAACAGGGTGTATTCCGGCTGGGTCCAGTGCCGCTTGTAGAGCACCCAGGCGGCGGCGACCAGGGCCAGGTCCGCGGCGGCGAGCGCCGCGTAGGCCAGCGCCGCTGCGGCGGTGCCGTCGGTGGCGCCGATGAGCAGGAACGCCGCCGCGCAGAGCACCAGGTGGACCCCGCCGAGGATCTGCGGCAGGAGCTTCTCGCCGATGTAGTCCAGTTCGTAGCTGAGCAGGGTCAGGACCATGAAGGCCCAGGAGGCCACGCCCACGGCGGCGGCCAGCAGCACCTGCGCCGGCTGCAGGCCTTCCATCAGCAGGCAGACGGCGAGGGTGAGCAGCATGCCGGCCGCTCCGGTGGTGAGGATCGCGCGGTCCGCGGTGCGGCTGAGCGTCCTGGAGCGTTGGGCCAGCAGGGTCAGCGGCTCCTGGGCGATGGCCTGGTGCAGGGAGGCGACGGCGCGGTCCACCTGCGGGGCCAGGTTCACAAAGTAGTAGTTGTAGGCCAGGACGGCCGGCAGCATGGCGAGGAAGACCACCACCACCTGGAAGTTGCCGTCGGTGACCAGGAAGAGGACGAACTTGTCGGCCCAGAGCACGGCGCCCAGCAGCAGGCCGCGCAGCAGGTCCGCGCTGAAGTGGCGCGGGTCCAGTCCGCGGAGCCGGACGGCGGCCAGGCCGCGGCCCATGGCGGCGATCTGGGTGAGCGCGCCGAGCAGCGGCGGCAGCCACCAGAGGGTGGGGGCCAGGAACAGGGCGGCGGCGTAGGCGGCCCAGGCGGCGGCCCAGAGGCCGCGCCGGTTGGCGACGTTCGCCATGATGAGGGCCTGGACGAACAGCAGGTGCAGGGCGACCAGCGCGGCGTAGGTGCCCAGGGCGGTCAGGGACCAGCCGGTGGCCAGCCACAGCGGGACCGCGAAGACCACAACCAGCGGCAGGGCGAAGACGAACATCGCCGGCCAGGTGCTGCAGAACCGGCGGACAATGGCAGCCATGTCCCGCTCGGCCATCAGGTCGCCGATGGCGCGGTAGGCCGGCAGGCAGGCCGCCTGCGCCAGCCACGGCACGGTGATGGAGGAGGCGAGCACCACGTGGGTCAGCTGCACTCCCCCGACCTGCACGGCGGCCATCGCGGGGCTGACCAGCGGATAGACCAGGTTCAGCAGGATCACGGGCGAGAGGTAGAGCAGCAGCCCGGCGCCGGGCCGGGAGGCGTCTTCGGCCCGCGTGCCCAGGCTGCCGGCGCCCGGGCGGACGTTCCGGAGCAGGGCGATCATGGCCAGCAGCGCGCCGGCGGCGAGCAGGGCCAGAGACCATCCGGCGGGCAGCAGGGCAGTGGCGCCTGCCAGCGGCACCAGGGCCGTGAGGACGAGTGCGGCGAGGATCAGCAGGGTCCGCCGCCGGGTGAAGGAGTCGTGGAAAAGAGACCGGATCGATGTCATGGTTCCCCCCGGGGGCTCCGCCGCGCATGCATGTGGCTGGCGGCCGGAGCCCTAGATGTGAGACGTAAAGATGGCTGGGAGTGCCCATGGCTGGGGGTGGCAGCTTGTCTTTGCCCGGGAGGCAGGCCCTACGGGAAAGTGCGTCGCCGCTACTCAGCAACGAGCACCGGCATCACCATAGGGCGGGTGTGGAGGCCGGCGCCCAAGTAGTTCCTACGCATTTTTCGCGGGCAGCTACTGGTCCTATGCCTGCTAGCTGTTGCCAGCTTCGGAGGGGTATGGAACGCTCCGCTGCCGCCTCCACCGGCTGGAGGCAGTACGGGAGCTGGCGGGGTGCGGGGGGGGTGCCTCTATGGTTTTCGTCAAGCGGCTGAGGGCAGGTTTTTGGGTGCGGGGTCTTCGTAAAGGGTTCCGTCGCGGAGCATGGCGAAGAGGACGTCGGAACGCCGCCGGGCCAGGGCGATGAGTGCTTGGTTATGCCCTTTGCCCTCGGCACGCTTGCGGTCGTAGTACGCCCTGGACGGTGGATGATGCAGGGCGGCGAAGGCCGAGAGGAACAGGGCTCGTTTGAGTTTCTTGTTGCCCCGCCGGCTCGAATGCTCACCGCGGATGGAGGTTCCGGAACGGCGGGTCACCGGCGCGATCCCGGCGTATGAAGCCAGATGGGCGGCGGAAGCGAAGTGTTTGCCAGTGACTTCGGTGAGGATACGTGCGCAGGTCCTGACGCCGATGCCGGGCATCGAGGTCAGGACCGAGTGAAGAGGGTGGGCCTCCACGAGGGCTTCGACCTGGGTGGCAATCTCCTCGCGTTGCCGGCGCAGGGCCAGGAGCTGCTCGGCCAGTTTCGGCAGCACGATCCCGGCAGCACCGGTGCCCACGACCACGACGGTCTGCTGTTCGAGGGCAGCAAATATCGCGTCGGTGAGCCGTTCAGCAGCCCGGGGTGCATGTTTCTTCAACCGTGCTTTGACGTGCCCGCGCCCTGCGATCTTCAAGGCCTGCGGGGTCGAATACCGGGTGAGCAGGTCCGCGACGGCCGGATGGTCCAGGTGTGGGCCCAGTGCCCGCTCCAGGGCGGGATGGATCTGGGTGAGCAGTCCGCGGATCCGGTTGGACGTTGCGGTGATCTGGCCGGCGAGGTCGTCGTCGAAACCGCAGAGCACCCCGAGCTCGGCCAGGGTCTTATCGTCCAGTTCCACCGATCGCAGCGTATGCGGCATGGATCGGGCGGCTTCGGCGATGATCGCTGCGTCCCGGGCATCCGTTTTTGCCTGGCCGGGGTGCAGGTCCGCGATCCGGCGCATCGCCAGTCCCGGCAGATACCCGACGGCAGCACCGGCGACCTGAGCGACCGCGACGGGCAGCGCACCAATGGTGGCGGGCTGATCCACGACAACCAGGACCTTCCCATGGGAAGCGAGCCCGGTGATGATCTCCCGGATCTTAGCTTCGTCTTGCGGCAGGCCCTTGTCGTACAGCTTCTTCCCGACCCGGTTCAACGCCACTGCGTGGTGGCCGGTCTTGCCGACGTCCAGGCCAAGGAAAACGGCGATACTCTCGTGCTCCAGAATCATGATTACCCCCGGTAGCGTGTGCTGAGACTGACGCGTTGGCTGGTCCGGGCGGCAGGAAGTCGCATCCACGTTACGAAGAACCGTTGGGTCGTGCCTCTATTAGCGATCCACCGGCCGCCAAGCCGGTTCCGGTGGCAACACCCCCCGGATCATGGATGACTGGGGGCAAAAACCATGCCGGAACCGACCGGCCAACACACCCACATCCTGCAACAGGAAACGGGCTACGAAAAAGGTAACGGGGGTGGAACGTGCTCTAGGGAAGCAGCAGGGCCGTGGCAAAGGCCAGGCATCCGGCGATGTGGCCGGCCAGGACCTGGGTGGGTGTGTGGTCGCCGATCTTGACCCGCGACCAGCCCGTGGCGCTGGCCAGCAGCAGGGCGAGTCCTGCACCGACCGCCGGGATCGGGGCCAGCAGGGCCAAACCGACGTAGGCGGCGACGGCGGAATGAACCGACAGCTTCCAGACCAGGTTCGCGGCCAGGCACAGCATCATGCCGATGAAGACGCCGCCGATCTCGCCGAACATGGCGGCCGGGGCGTCCAGCAGGATGAGGACCAGCGCGCCGATGCCCATCGACACTGCGGATGCGGCCAAGATGGGAGCCCGCTGGGTCCGCACACCCACGTGGTGGTCCGTCACCGAACCGCGCCGCTTCAGCCAGAGAATTCCGGCAAAGGGCAGCCCCACCGTGAAGACCGCCGCCATCACACCCTGCAGCCACGTCACCCCTGGGGTGAGCAGGGGCTGCAGCAGCAGCAGGATCCCTACGAGCACGGTCGGTGCGGAGATTTCGGTGACGACGCGTGCCAGGCGGAGGGACACGGCGGAAGGGCGGGATGCGGCGAGCTGCAGGGGTTGAGGCATCAGATGATTTTACGGGGACCGCGGCGTGGGCTTGGCCCTCGGCGCATCCGCTTCGGGCAGCTCCCGTCGTCACGGTAGAAGGCCTGGGTGCGGTTCGCAGGTCCCTTGTCTGCCAGCGGCCGCCTAGAACTCGCCCCTAATGGATTCGTCCTCCGGCCAAGGGAAGCACTCCGAACCAGAAGCGATCCGCATCGTATTCGGATCAAACCCGGCACCGATGATGTAATTTTCGGCAGCGTCCGGCGAGCGCAACTGGACTTCGAAGTGTCCGGCCGGGGCGGGGTCACGCACCTTGAGATCGAACCGGCTGTCCCGGTACTTCTCCTCGAGGGCCCGGACCACCGGGCCGGGCTCCGCTCCCGCTGTCAAAGTGACAGTGGTGACCCCGTTCCAATTAACCGTGGACCCGCCGCAGTCGATCAGCATGCCGGTCGGCATCTGGGCAACGTCGGCCACTTCGTCTCGGGGAATCGAATCAGCGATTTCCAGTTCCATGGCCTGTGTTCGGGCCTTTGCTTCCTGCCAGGTCAGCTCGTCCGCTGCGGACGCTTCAGACGAGTTGTCAGCGCAACCCACAAGGCTGAGCCACAGACTCACGCCAGCGACAGCTGCTCGCCACCGAATCACCCCGCCGCCTCTCGATGGCACAGGATTCTAGAACTTTCCGCCCATGTATTCGCCCTCAGGCCAGGGGAAGCACTCAGAACCGGATGCTATACGAACCGTGTAGGGATCAAACCCTTCGCCGATGATGTAGATTTCGGCGGTCTCAGGAGAGCGCAGCTGGACTTCGTAGTGTCCCGCCGGCGCGGGATCCCGTACCTTAATCTCGAATCGGCTGTCCTGATACTTCTCCTCCAGCTCGCGGACAAGACGCTCCGGATCAGTCCCCTCAATTAAGGTAACGGTGGTCGCGCCATGCCAGTTAACAGAAGAGTCACTGCACCTGATCAGCAGACCCGTCAATTCCTGATCGACATTGGCCAGCTTATCCTGCGGTAGCGATTCGGCGATTTCCAGTTCCATGGCCTGCGTACGGGCCTTCGCTTCCTGCCAGGTCAGCCCGTCGACTGCGGCTGCCTCGGACGGATCCTCGGCGCAGCCGGTAAGGCCCAGCAGCAGCACCAGGAGCACTGCAGCGGATCGGCCTCGCGCCATTTCGTTGCCTCTCAACGTACGCCGGACTAGAACTCGCCGCCGATATACTCACCCTCAGGCCAGGGGAAGCACTCAGAACCAGAGGCGATCCGGATCGTATTCGGATCGAACCCCTCACCGATGAGATAGCTTTCACCGCCGTCCGGCGAGCGCAGCTGTATATCGTAGTGTCCCACCGGCGCGGGATCACGCACCTCGATATCGAACCGGCTGTCCCGGTATTTCTCCTCGAGCGCACGCACCAGCGGATCGGGCTCGGTTCCAGCAGGCAACGTGACAGTGGTTGCCCCGTTCCAATTGACCCTGGAATCATCGCACCTGATCAGCATGCCGGTCGGCATCTGGGCAACCTCGACCACTCGGTCCGGTGGTAGCGATTCGGCGATTTCCAGCTCCATGGCCTGTGTGCGGGCTTTTGCTTCCTGCCACGTCAGTTCTTCGGCTCCGGCTGCCTCGGACGGGTCTTTTGCGCAGCCCGCAAGACTCGCGAGGGAGAGCAGCAAAACCGCCGACGCTGCACCCCATCGGAGCCACATCATCCTGCCACCTCTCTAAGCCGGACCTTTCCTAGAACTTTCCACCCATGTATTCGCCCTCAGGCCAGGGGAAGCAATCAGAACCAGAAGCTATGCGAATCGTCCCAGGTTCCAGCCCTCTTTTGATGATGTACATCTCTGCCGTATCGGGGGAACGCAACTGGACTTCGTAGTGTCCGGCTGGGGCGGGGTCCCGTACCTTGATCTCGAATCGGCTGTCCCGGTACTTCGCTTCCAGCTCCCGAACGAGAGGCTCCGGCTCTGACCCGTCACTCAAAGCAATGGTGGTCGCGCCGTGCCAGTTGACCGACGAGTCACCGCACTCAATCAGAACGCCCTCCGGCATCTGCTCGACCGCAGCCACCTTGTCCTGAGGAAGCGAATCGGCGATCTCCAGTTCCATGGCCTGAGTCCGGGCCTTCGCTTCCTGCCAGGTCAACTCTGATGCCATTGATGTGTTCCCTTCCGTTGGGCTTGCGGTCGTCGGTGCCTCCGCGGCACCGTTTGCACAGCCGGCGAGGCTTAGAAGCAGCACCATCGCTACCGCGGTGCAGCGTACTCGGGTCATCGCGCTAACTCCTCCAAGGCGTCTTCAAGCAATTCCATATTGTCTTTGCTGTCTGTCGTCGGAAGGGAATGGGCGTCAATCGACCCGATATCCACCTCTTCCGGCACTGTGTACTCGTGATTCGTGAAGGCATCATGTTCGCTGGGCACTTTGCCGTCCCAGACAAACCCGAATCCTTGCGCTCGGAGGAGGATGTCGTTGTCATAGACAAAGTTCGAGTAGCGCGTGTCCTTATCCGGCTCCCATTCTTCGTGCATCCCCGCCCCGGACAGGGAGATGGACTTGTCATAGTCCGCGCCGTGAATCTCCGAACTGGTGAGGTTGGCGTATCCCCAGCTGTGTCCGATGCCGACCTGCTCGGTGCCCTGCAGGGTCGGGTCCGTGAGCATTCCGTGCTGGAACCCGGCCAGCTGCCTGCCGGCGTCGTACCCCGTCTGCGGGTCATTGGCTTCCGTGAGGCGCAGGTAGTCATCCCTGCCTCCCTCCTGGTTCTCCCCGGGGAAGGGCCCGTCCTTGTACACAAAAGCCACCGTATTCGGGGCCATGCCCACCATGTAATTGGCGAAGGTCTGGGCGCCGCCGTCGTAGAAACTCTTCATGCTCGCGAAGGTCCCGGGCACGTACGTGAGTGTGCGCTGCGTGTCAGGGCCCGGAGTTCCGAGCATTTCGATGATCCGCGACCCTTCGCGGTTGTACAGATACAGCTGCACCTGCCCGGCTTCGACCTTCTTCAAGTAGCCAATTTCTTTCTCCAGCAGTTTCTGGCGGTCCTCGGAATCGCCGCCGATCTCCCGCAGCCTGGCGAGCAGCGCCTCGGCTGCCGCGATGTCCTCCACCGCACCGATGCTGTTGGCGTGCACGCGGGCCAGCGCGGGCACCCCGTCAAGGGACCCGAAGACCTTCGGCGCCGATTCCAGCAGGACCAGCTGCTGGGCCGTGAAGCCATTCGCCGCGTTCCCCGAGGCCTGCAGCTCTGCCCACCACTCGGCGATGCGTTCCGCAGACACCGACGGCAGGTGGGTGAGCCAGTCGGGGTTCTTCGACGCCACTTCGAGGTCCACGGGTGAGGCCGTTGCGAAGAACTCCAGCAGAGCCTCCCCGCGCACGGCGGCGGGAGAAATTGCCAGGGCCAGCGCCGTGGATGACAACTCCACCGATCCGGTCATGTCCCCGCCCTGCCCGGCGGTGCTGAAGGCCTGCCCGATCTGCCACAGTTTGTCGGCGTCGTTGCGGTCATCCTGGTTGTACTGGCTTACCGCCGGTGCGAAGGTACCGACGTCAATTGAGGCCCAGGAGCATGAGCTCTGGAAGCTGCTCAGGGCCTGGACCACGTCCTGGCAGACCAGCTCGGCAACGTCTTCCTGGTCGTAGATCTGGGATGCGGCGGCCTTCACGGCCTCGGGTACCGCGGAACTGGTGCCGGGCGCCGCGCCGGCAGCCCAGTCGTGGGGCTGCAGGACCAGCGGCGGAAACGAGACCTGAGGGCGGCGAACCTCGGCCCCGGACAGATCGTCGGGAAGGGAAAACCCGGGCAGCAGGTCTCGCAGGTAGTCCGCGGCGGCGGACACGAAGCCCTCCTCCAGCAGCTTCTGTAGGGACCGGGCCCGCTGCTCCTTCAGGTCCTGGCGGGCCTGCTCGGCCTGGCTCTTGGCAAACTGGACCTGCTCGGCCACATCCTCCAGTGCATTCACCAAAGTATTGCGGGCTGCCGCCTGTGCGGCCGAGTTCGCCCGATATCGGTCGGCGAACGGGCCGCGGAACTCCGCGAGCGCCTCCCCGGTTGTCGAGGCCCGTGGCCCCCGCTGCTCGCTCAAGGCTGCCGAGGCTTTCTTGCAGGCAGCAAGCAGCTGATCGGCGTCGTCGTCACTAAAGCGCACTCAGGATCCCCCATCCCCCAACGCGCCCATTTCTGGGTCGCAGGTAAGAGGTTACACCTGTCACACGTGGGCGGCGGGCGCGCCGGGAACGCACCGGGAACACGGTTGCCTGCGCTGGCGGTCCCTCCCCGCCGTCGTTCCCCGGTCTTCCCCCCCGTTACCTTTTTCGTAGCCCGTTTCCTGTTGCAGGATGTGGGCGTGTTGGCCGGTCGGTTCCGGCATGGTTTTTGCCCCCAGTCATCCATGATCCGGGGGGTGTTGCCACCGGAACCGGCTTGGCGGCCGGTGGATCGCTAATAGAGGCACGACCCAACGGTTCTTCGTAACGTGGATGCGACTTCCTGCCGCCCGGACCAGCCAACGCGTCAGTCTCAGCACACGCTACCGGGGGTAATCATGATCTTGGAGCACGAGAGTATCGCCGTTTTCCTTGGCCTGGACGTCGGCAAGACCGGCCACCACGCAGTGGCGTTGAACCGGGTCGGGAAGAAGCTGTACGACAAGGGCCTGCCGCAAGACGAAGCTAAGATCCGGGAGATCATCACCGGGCTCGCTTCCCATGGGAAGGTCCTGGTTGTCGTGGATCAGCCCGCCACCATTGGTGCGCTGCCCGTCGCGGTCGCTCAGGTCGCCGGCGCTGCCGTCGGGTATCTGCCGGGACTGGCGATGCGCCGGATCGCGGACCTGCACCCCGGCCAGGCAAAAACGGATGCCCGGGACGCGGCCATCATCGCCGAAGCCGCCCGGTGCATGCCGCATACGCTGCGGTCGGTGGAACTGGACGATGAAACTCTGGCCGAGCTCGGGGTGCTCTGCGGTTTCGATGATGACCTCGCCGCTCAGATCACCGCAACGTCCAACCGGATCCGCGGACTGCTCACCCAGATCCATCCCGCCCTGGAGCGGGCACTGGGCCCGCACTTGGACCACCCGGCTGTCGCGGACCTGCTCACCCGGTATTCGACCCCGCAGGCCTTGAAGGCCGCAGGGCGCGGGCACGTCAAAGCACGGTTGAAGAAACATGCACCCCGGGCTGCTGAACGGCTCACCGACGCGATATTTGCTGCCCTCGAACAGCAGACGGTCGTGGTCGTGGGCACCGGTGCTGCCGGGATCGTGCTGCCGAAACTGGCCGAGCAGCTCCTGGCGCTGCGCCGGCAACGCGAGGAGATTGCCACCCAGGTCGAAGCTCTCGTGGAGGCCCACCCTCTTCACTCGGTCCTGACCTCGATGCCCGGCATCGGCGTCAGGACCTGCGCACGTATCCTCACCGAAGTCACTGGCAAACACTTCGCTTCCGCCGCCCATTTGGCTTCCTACGCCGGGATCGCGCCGGTGACCCGCCGTTCCGGAACCTCCATCCGCGGTGAGCATTCGAGCCGGCGGGGCAACAAGAAACTCAAACGAGCCCTGTTCCTCTCGGCCTTCGCCGCCCTGCATCATCCACCGTCCAGGGCGTACTACGACCGCAAGCGTGCCGAGGGCAAACGCCACAACCAAGCCATTATTGCCCTGGCCCGGCGGCGTTCCGACGTCCTCTTCGCCATGCTCCGCGATGGCACCCTTTATGAAGATCCGGCACCTAAGAATCTGCCCTCAGCCGCTTGACGAAAACCATAGAGGCACCCCCCATCCCGCCTGCAGGCGCGGTCAGCTGGCCTCGAAGGACCGACGGGTGAGCTCCTCGACGGCTGCCCAGGGCGACTCGGCGGTGACCCTCAGCTCCAGGTCGCCGGTGCCGAAGTGGCCGATAGCACGCACGTCGCGGGTGAAGCCGTCCTGCAGCGTGACGGTGTCCGGATTGACCCGCAGATAGACCAGCAGGTTCCGGCTCACCGGATGGACCTCCACACAGGCAAAGTTCTTCAGCCGGCGGTAGGCGAAGTACAGGGCCCGCTCGTTTTTCACGACGTCGTCCCCCCAGGGACTGGGCGAACGCGTCGAACCGGTCGAAGAGTGCCGTCAGTTCCGGGTCCGCCTGCTCCAGCAGGTCGGCTGCGCTCTTTCCAGTCCGCTTGCGGGTCTTGTCCGCGGTGTCGGCCGGGGCTGCCGGCGGCTGCGGCGCGGCTTTACGGGCCGACGACGGCGACGGCTGGGTGGTCACCGTGGTGACCAGCTCGATGGCCAACAGGGAGCCACCGAAGTCGAGGTAGCGGACCAGCTCGATGTTGCGGTTGATCTGCCGGACCGCGTGCTCGTCGTAGCGGGTGAAGTCGTGCGCCACGCAGATCAGTCGCGGTCCGGACCAGTCGATGCTTCTCGCTGCGTCCGGACCGAAGCGGTCCGAGACCAGGTTCTTGAATTCGGCTTTGTGGTCGAGCAGCCAGTCCAGGTAGTAGAGCCCCTGGTTGATGACGTTCTCGTTGGTCGAGCGCTTGTACTCGAAGATGACCGGGAAGCCGTTTTCGTCCAGCCCGAGCGAATCAATCCGCCCCCGTTGCACGTGGCCGGTGGAGTATTCTCTCGCGCCTTCCAAGGCGAGGTGCACGTCGGGCCGCCCGCCAGCGGCGGACGGCCCGAAGCATGTAATTGCGCGGCAGCTAAACCGCCGTCGTCACCTTCCACGAGGAGTGAATGGCGCCGTGGATGTAGTTCACCGCGCCGGCGTCGCCGACGACGTCGCAGCTGATGCCCGCCTCCCGCAGCTCGTCCGCGAGCGGGGCGGCCGACGTCGTGCCGTCCGCGTAGACCACCATCGCGGCCGGGGCGGTGAAGGTCTGCTCCCCCACCGTCCATTCCACGGACTTCTCGGTGATGCGGGTGATCGTGGCGTTGCGGTGGATGTCCACGCCGTGGCTGGTGGCGTCCTTGACCGCGGTCCAGCGCCGCGGCATGGCCAGCGGCAGGCCCAGCTGCTGCTTTTCGTGCAGCAGGGTGACGCGGCGGCCGCGTTCGGCGAGGAACTCGGCCAGCTCCAGGCCGACCAGGGAGCCGCCGATCACCACCACGTCCTTGCCCATGGGCAGCCAGAACTTGGTGAACTGGCGGACGAACTCCGGGCTCTTGGTGACCCCGGAGAGCCGGCCGAGCCTGCCCAGGGTGCTGAGCACGGCGCCGGCCTCCTCGGCGGTGGCGGTGCCGAGCATCATGGCGCGCAGCGTGTCGCCGGTCTGCACGATGGGCAGGTCCCCGCCGGGGAAGTCCGGCTTGGGCCGCACGGCGCCGGTGGCCACGATGACGTGGTCCGGGTTCAGCGCACGGATGGTCTCGACGGTGGCGGGGGTGTTCAGCTTCACCGCGATTCGCAGCCGCTTGATTTCGGCCTTGAACCAGCGCAGCAGCCGCTCGTTGTCGGGGGTGGTCATGGTGGAGAACCACATGGTGCCGCCGAGCCGGTCGGACTTGTCCAGCACGGTGACCCGGTGCCCGCGTTCGGTGAGCACCCGCGCTGATTCCAGCCCGGCCGGGCCGGCGCCGACGACGACCACGTGCTTGGCGGCCGACGCCGGTTTCAGCGGCAGCAGCGCCTCGTTGCCGAGTGCCGGGTTCACGGCGCAGAACGGGGTGTCGTCGAAGAAGTTCTCCGCCACGCACAGGTAGCAGTTGATGCAGGGCCGCACCTCGGCGAACCGGCCTTCGCGCAGCTTGTTCGGCAGCTCCGGGTCGGCCAGCAGCTGCCGGCCCATGGCGGCGAAGTCGATCTGCCCGGCGGCGAGCGCCTTCTCGGAGATTTCCGGGAGCATGCGCCCGACGGCGATCACCGGGACATTCACGGCCTTTTTGATCGCGGCGGCGTTGTCCAGGTAGGCGCCGACCTTGTTCGGCAGCGGCCCGTCGGTGAAGTTGTCGAACGGGTTCCGGCCCCAGCCGGTGACGTGGATGGCATCTGCGCCGGCCTGCTCGAACAGCTTGGAGGCTTCGATGGCCTCCTCGAGGATGAGTCCGCCGTCCTGCCCGTATTCCTGTCCGGCGACGCGGACCAGGATCGCCAACCGGTCCCCGACCCGGTCCTTGACGGCGCGGATGACCTCGCAGGCCAGCCGGGCCCGATTGGCCAGGGAGCCGCCGTATTCGTCGGTGCGCTGGTTGTCCCGCTGGTTCAGGAACACGCCGAGGATGTAGCCGTGCGCGGCGTGGATCTCGATGGCGTCGGCGCCGGCCTTGGCGATCCGTTCGGCGGCGTCGGCCCAGGTGTTCACCAGCCAGGCGATGTCCTCGGCCGTCATGTCCTTGTAGGTGGTCTGCTTGCCGGCGGTGGCGGCGCCCATCTTGCCCAGTTCCTCGCGGGTGCTGTCGGCCAGGGCGGACATGTCGTAGCTGTAGTCCGGCTGGTTCGGGGCGAGCACGGGGCGGTCGTTGGCGACGTCGACGCGGGCCACCTTGCCGTGGTGGGTGGACTGGATGCAGAGCCTGCTGCCGGCGGCGTGCACGGCGTCGGCGAGGGCCTTCAGGCCGGGGATGTACTTGTCATCGGACAGGCCCGGCTCCTTCATGGACGCGGCGCCGTAGGGGAAGGCGATGGCGCAGGCGCCGGTGATGATCAGGCCGGCGCCACCCTTGGCGCGGGCGACGTAGTGGTCGATCTCGGTCTGTTCGATCTCTCCGTGCTCGGAGACGTTCATGTCCATGGCCGGCAGGACGATGCGGTTGGGGGTTTCCATCGGGCCGATGCGGCCGGCGGCCATCAGCCGGGGAAAGGTCTTGGTGTTCACATTTCGTAATTTACTCCTCGGTTTCGCCGCAAGCTAAACCGGAAGTGGTTGCTTAAATCACGCGGACTGGCTACCCGAGGGCACGAAACCGAGCCGCTTGTCCACCACGTTGACCAGCGGCTGCCCGGCGAGGTAGCGGCGCAGGTTGTCCTCGAACTGGGCGGCCATCGCCGGCAGGTGGGTCTGCGAGTCGCCGGACAGGTGCGGGGTGATCAGCACGTTCTCCAGGGTCCAGAGCGGGTCCGACGCCGGCAGCGGCTCCGGGTGCGTGACGTCCAGGACGGCGCCGGCGATGGCCCGGTTCTGCAGGGCCTCGGTGAGGGCGGCCTGGTCCGCGAGCTGGCCGCGGCCCATGTTCATTAGCACCGCCGTCGGGCGCATCGCGGCGAGGACCCCGGCGCTGAGCATGCCGCGGGTGGCCTCGGTGAGCGGGGCGGCGAGGACGATGTAGTCGTAGTTCCCGGCGACGGCGGCGAAGTCGGTGCTGGCGTGGACGGTGTCGAAGTCGGCGTCGCCGGGACGGGCGGTGCGGCCGAGCCCGTCGGCGGTGATGCCGACGGCGCGCAGCAGCCGGGCGGTGGTGCGGCCGATGCTGCCGGTGCCGGCGATCAGGGCGCGGGTGCCGGCGAGGTTGCCGGTGCGGAAGTACTCCCAGCGGCGGTCCTGCTGGTTGCGCCGGGCCTGCGGGATGTTCTTGGTGAAGTGCAGGATGCCGGTGAGGGCGTATTCGGCCATGGCCTGATCGAAGATGCCGCGGGCGTTGGTGACGGTGACGTCGGAGGCGACCAGTTCCGGAAAGAGCAGCTTATCGACGCCGGCGGCCGGGACGTGGATCCAGCGCAGTGAGTCGGCGGCGGGCCAGGCCTGGCGGAGTCCGTCGGCGAAGTAGTCCCAGAGGTAGAGGATCTCGGCGCCGTGCAGGGCTGCGGGGAGCTCGGCGGGGTCGGTGATGACGCGGACGTCGGCAAGGTCCTGGAGAGTATCGAGTCCGACGACGGGGCGGGAGGCAGCAAGAACAGCGAGGGAGGCGCGGGTCATGTGTTCAGCCTAGACAGCGGCTTCACTTCAATGGACAGGAACCCCGGTGGAGGCTCCAACTGTTGCCGGAGCCCTCCCAGGAAACCGCAGGGATCTGCCAGCCGCAGGCACGATACCGAGGCATTCGTCGCAACTCGGCTGGCGCCACGCCGCTGGTCCAAAGGCGGGGCCAAATGTAAAGTGGACATCAACTCGCTATAACGCTGTGTCGCACTTCCAACGTGAGACGAGAGGATCAAATGGCGTCGTGTAGACACGTCATCGTCATGTTTGACGGATCAGTGCGAGATTCCGCATCTCCGCCCCTTCGGCGCAGCCTACTTCGGTCCTTCGTGAAGGCCTGTAGTCTAGATCCGGCCTAAGACGCCTCGACACAGGAGAGCACCTCAATGGCAACGCCCGCTAGACAAAGGCAGCACACCCCCCGTCCCAGTGGGCGTTGTGCGATCGGTGTCGTCCCGGGAAAGAATCAAAATGCGGCTGTCTGACTTGCTTTCAAAGGTTCCTGACTCCAATTCTGCTGAGGTGGAGGGGTTCCTCGATGGCCGCCCCTTGCCATGGGGAAAGCATAAAAAAATTAGGGTTGGCAAGATCTACCACAACTTCCACTGTAAGGCCTGTGACGCCCAGCGAACATTCGAGTCAGGTGAAGAACTGTATTGCCTCGGGCTAGGAGACCAGCAAGTCAGCATTGATGTCACACTGAAGTGCGCTGCGTGCAAGTCGGCAGTCGAAGTGTGGTACCTCGCTAGGGGCGAAGGCGACATATATGGACGATCGCCGATAGTCCGAATCGACCGCTACACAGAGAATCTGAGGAACGCAGCCGATCGAGTTGGCGATGCAGGCGGACCTTTTTCGGAATTGGTAAAGCGGGCAAAACTCGCCTATGAGGCAGGGCTGGGAGCCGGCTCTATGATTTATCTCCGGAAAATCTTCGAGATGATAACGTCTGAAGTGGCGGAGATCGCAGACATCCCCACCAGGGGACCAAAGGGCCGGCCCCGACCTTTCAAGCAGATACTTCAGGAGGTTAACGAAGACAGAAATATTATTCCTCAGCGCTTTTCCAGCGACGGATACAAACTGTTCGGAGAGCTCAGCGAGGTCATCCATGGTCATTCTAATGAAGATGAAGCACTCAAGAAATTCGAGCCTTGTCTTCAGCTTGTTCTAGGCGTAGTGGATGAAGTATACCGCGATAACATCTTCGCCAGGGCGATAGACGAACTTGGGTGGAACAAGGATGACATCAACAGAGTGGCAAAGGAAGCCACGAGCTAACCGTCCGTGCCAGTCGTTTCGCTAGTCTCACTGCTCGACTGCAGGAGAGAACCAGTCCAAACACTAGATGATGCTCACATCCCGGTGTGACGATTGACCCACAGGATTCATTAAGAACCCAAAGCAGCTCGAGGGTTCAACGCCACAAGCACGTCTCCCAGGCTTCCGGCAGCGCGTCGCTGTGTCTCTATGACGGACGCTCGCCGATATCATAGACGGGGTGGCTCTTTGGCCGCCTCACCGATTCGCTACACAGGAGCCACCAGGTCATGAGTCCCACCAAAGAAGTGCAGCGCGCGGAGCTTCACAAGACAATCTGGCGTGTCGCCAATGATCTTCGCGGTTCGGTGGATGGATGGGACTTCAAGAGCTACGTCCTTGGCATGCTGTTCTACCGATTTATTTCTGAGAACCTCACGGCCTACATCAATGAAGGTGAAAAAGCAGCAGGAGACCCAGATTTCGACTATGCTTCTTTGCCCGATGATCAGGCTGAAGTTGGCCGACGGGTCACCGTTCAGGACAAGGGCTTCTTCATCTTGCCTTCGGAGCTTTTCCAGAATGTGCGCAAGCGCGCTGCGCGCGACGAGCACCTGAACGAAACTCTGGCGAGCATATTCAAGAATATCGAAGGTTCCGCCATCGGATTTGACAGCGAGTACGACCTGAAAGGTCTCTTTGACGACCTGGACGTGAACAGCTCCAAGTTGGGTAGCACCGTCGCCAAACGTAATGAGAAGCTGGTCGGACTCATCAATGCTATCGGAGACTTAGGGCTTGGAGCCTTCGAGGATCACTCAATTGATCTCTTCGGAGACGCCTACGAGTACCTCATGCAAATGTACGCCTCTAGTGCTGGCAAGTCAGGCGGCGAGTACTACACTCCGCAGGAAGTCTCCGAGCTCCTGGCCCGAATCACTGTCGTCGGCAAGACCCAGGTCAATAAGGTCTACGACCCCGCCGTCGGGTCGGGGTCACTACTCCTGAAGTTCGATAAAGTTCTGGGCAGAGGCAACGTTCGCCAAGGGTTCTACGGCCAAGAAATCAATTTGACCACCTATAACCTGGCCCGGATTAACATGTTCCTGCATGACATTAACTACGACAAGTTCAACCTCGCCCATGGAGATACGCTTCTGGATCCCGCACATTGGGACGATGAACCATTTGAGGCTATAGTCTCAAACCCTCCCTATTCGATTCGTTGGGAGGGGGACGCGAACCCGTTGCTGATTAACGACCCTCGCTTCGCACCAGCGGGAGTACTCGCCCCGAAGTCAAAAGCCGATCTGGCGTTCACTATGCACATCTTGTCGTGGCTCGCCGTTAACGGCACGGCTGCGATTGTAGAGTTTCCGGGTGTTCTTTACCGTGGCGGTGCGGAAGCGAAGATTCGCAAATATCTTGTTGATAATAATTATGTTGACGCCGTGATACAGTTACCGCCGGACTTGTTTTTCGGTACCAGTATAGCGACGTGCATCATCGTACTGAAGAAGTCCAAAACAGATAACTCCGTTTTGTTCATTAACGCGTCTGAGGAATGTGTCCGAGCGGGCAGCAAGAATAAGCTGTCTGACCTCAACAGTCAGAAAATCCTAAACTGTTTTGTCGCCCGTGAAGTCGTCCAGAACTTCAGCAACCTTGTCCCTAACGAGGCAATCGCAGACAATTCCTATAACATGGGAGTGACCTCCTACGTCGACTCACAACAGGATCAAGACTCCATCAACATAGCCGAGCTGAACACAGAGATCGATGAAATCGTAACGCGCCAACAGGCACTGCGAACCCAAGTCGACGAGATCGTTCGATCGCTCGGAAGCTTGGAACGATGAACCCGGCGATTGAAATGCCCGCGATGGCGCGGGAGGAGGCACGAGAAGTATACCTCGCTGAGCTAACGCATGAGTCCACGGTTCGGAATATCCGGAATGAGATATCCGAAGTCAGAAGCGTCACCAATAGCCGGGGTCTCATTCGGACATCGGATTTCTTCGGCAACACACGAACAAGCGCCGACACCAGGAATTATAAGGTAGTCCGGCCTGGAATGTTCGCCTATAATCCTTCTCGCGTAAATGTTGGATCCATCGGATGGCTGGACGAAGCGGAACCGGTCATAGTTAGTCCGATGTACGTCGTCTTTGGAATAGATACCACAAGAATAATCCCTGAGTTCCTAAGCCTGTTCCTTGCTTCGAGATCTGGACGGAACGAAATCGAAGGAAGAACAGAGGTGGGGGCGCGCTTTCGGCTCACCTATGAGTCTATCTCTCAAATCCGCATCCCTCTGCCCACTATAGACACCCAGCGCAGAATCGTATACCTTCTGTCTAAATTTACTGATCTGAAAGTAGAGCTGAAAGCTGAGCTGGAAGCGAGGCGTCGCCAGCTTGCATATTACCGCGAGCTACTTATTACGAAGCTTGATCCTGCTGAAACTCGATGGGCACCAATGTCGGAGGTAGGTGACTTTGTCCGCGGTCGGCGTTTTATAAAAACGGATTACGCACCTACAGGAATTCCCTCTATACACTACGGCGAAATATACACTTCTTATGGCACAACTGCTGCATCCACCATCAGTTATCTACGCGATGACATGGCCTCACAGCTTCGTTTTGCGCAACCCTCGGACGTCATAATTGCTGCCGTTGGCGAGACGGCAGAGGATGTAGGGAAAGGCCTGGCTTGGTTAGGCAGTCATGCTGTGGCAATTCACGATGATTGCTTTCTATACCGCCATACCATGGACGCAAAGTTCGTTTCTTATTTTTTGCAAACGACGGCCTATCATACGCAAAAAATCAAGCACGTGACCCAGGCTAAGGTGAAACGCCTCTCGAAGGACGGTCTGGGTAAGGTGCTTATTCCTGTTCCATCTGTGGGGGAGCAAAAGCGTATCACCAGCCTTCTTGATAGGTTCGATGCCCTGGTTTTCGATGTGAACTCCGGTATCCCCGCGGAGCTTTCTGCTCGCCGGAGGCAATACGAGTACTACCGCGATAGGCTGCTGTCATTCGAGAAGGAATCCGCATGAGGGGCGAAATTTGTCGGCAGTATGACCCGGTAGCAGTTTCGAATGAGAGCACGGTAGTCGCCGAGCACGTTCCGGATACGAATCTCAATCGAGGGCATCAGTCTGAAGCAGAGCTTGAAAGTGAGCTGATTCGGGCCTTGACGTCCCAGTCCTACGAATATCTGGCCATCACGTCGGAGGAACAACTCATTGCCAATCTCCGCAAGCAGCTGGAAGCGCTAAACCACTTCAAGTTCTCGGACAGCGAATGGAAGCGGTTCTTCATTGAGCGTCTCGCAGGTGCAAACGAGAGTATGGAGGAGAAGGCTGTACGGGTCCATGAGGATCACATCCAGCTACTGACGCGGGACGACGGCTCAATGAAAAACGTCGTCCTAATTGATAAAAAGAGTATTCATAACAATCTGTTGCAGGTTATTAACCAGTACGAGGCAACCCCGGGTGGCTCTGGCGGAAACTACTCCAATCGATATGACGTGACGGTTCTCGTAAACGGGCTTCCAATGATCCACGTCGAGCTCAAGCGCAGGGGGGTGGACATCCGCGAGGCCTTTAACCAGATTGACCGTTATCAACGCGATAGTTTCTGGGCGGGCTCCGGCCTTTTCGAGTATGTACAGCTTTTTGTCATATCCAACGGCACGTTGACGAAGTACTACTCCAACACCACACGCCGTCAGCACGTCAGCGAGGCGGCGACTGCTAAGCGTGTCCGTAAGACCTCGAACTCCTTCGAGTTCACCTCCTGGTGGGCGGACGCGCAGAACAACCCCATCAAAGACCTGACGGCCTTCGCCAAGACCTTCTTCGCAAAGCATACGATTCTGAATGTGTTGACGAAATACTGTGTGCTGACTGCAGACCGTATGCTTCTGGTGATGCGCCCTTACCAGATCGTTGCGGCTGAACGGATCCTCCGTAAAATCGAGATTTCCACGAACTACAAACAGCTTGGGTCAAGGAAGGCCGGCGGGTACGTCTGGCACACTACCGGTTCAGGAAAGACGCTCACCTCTTTCAAAGCCGCACAACTGGCATCCGGACTGCTCGGAGTTAGCAAGGTACTGTTTGTCGTCGACCGCAAAGATCTCGACTATCAGACGATGCGTGAGTACGACCGATTCGAGAAGGGCGCGGCGAACTCCAACACGTCGACGGCCATACTTAGGAAGCAGCTCGAGGACCCCGGCGCCCGAATCATCATCACGACTATCCAGAAGCTCTCCACTTTCATCAACGCCAACAAGGGCCATGCCATCTACGGCGGCCACGTGGTTATCATCTTCGATGAGTGCCACCGATCCCAGTTTGGTGACATGCACACCGCCATCACGAAGGCCTTCAAGCGGTACAACCTCTTCGGCTTCACGGGGACACCGATCTTTGCGGAAAATGCCGGCAGCGGTGGAAATCCGAAGTTACGGACAACTGAGCAGGCGTTCGGTGAAAAGCTGCACACCTACACCATCGTGGATGCCATCACGGACAAGAACGTGCTGCCGTTCCGTATCGACTACGTGAACACCGTCAGGGTCGGATTTGTGGCTGACAAGCAGGTCTCAGCCATCGACACCGAAGCCGCACTGCTTGCCCCGGAACGCGTCCGGAAAATCGTCGAATACACGCTCGAACGTTTTGACCAAAAAACTAAGCGCGCCGAGGCCTATACCTTGGGCGAAAAGCGGGTTCGAGGCTTCAACGCGCTCTTCGCGACGGCGTCGATTCCTGCGGCGCAGCGCTACTATCAGGAGTTCCGGACCCAGCAAGAGGATCTTCCGTCGGACCGGAAGCTGAAGGTCGGCCTGATCTACTCGTATGGTGTGAACGATGCCGTTGAAGAAGGGGCGCTCGACGAAGAGGAATTCGATACCGGTGCGTTGAGCAGTGATGCCCGTTCGTTCCTGGAAGACGCCATTGCGGACTACAACGCCATGTTCGGCACCTCGTTCGACACCAGTGCCGACCGCTTCCAGAACTACTACAAGGACCTGTCCCTGCGCCTGAAGCAACGGGAGATCGACCTCGTCATCGTCGTCAACATGTTCCTCACGGGCTTCGATGCGACCACGCTGAACACGCTCTTCGCGGACAAGAACCTTCGCGCGCACGGACTCATCCAAGCCTTTTCACGGACCAACCGCATCCTCAACTCGGTAAAAACGTACGGCAACATCGTCTCCTTCCGGGATCTGGAAGAGCAGACGAACGACGCCATCGCCCTCTTCGGCAACAAGGACGCCCGCGGCGTCGTCCTGCTGAAGCCGTACGCCGAGTACTACTCCGAGTACCAGGGAAAGGTGGACGAGCTCCTCACCGCTTATCCACTCGGTACGCCGATCGTTGGTGAGGCCGCCCAGAAGGAGTTCATCGCCCTGTTCGGCGCCGTCCTCCGCCTGCAGAACATCCTGACCTCGTTCGACGACTTCATTGGCAACGAGATCCTGACCGACCGGCAGGGCCAGGATTATCGCAGCGTGTACCTGGACCTGTACGCGGAGTTCCGCAAGGAAAAGACTGCTGACAAGGAGCAGATCAACGACGACGTTGTCTTCGAAATCGAACTGATCAAACAGGTCGAAATCAATGTCGACTACATCCTGATGCTTGTCCAGAAGTACCGCGAGCAGCGCGGAGACGGTGAGGACAAGGAGATCCGGGCCGAGATCACCCGGGCCGTCGATGCCAGCCCGACCCTCCGTAACAAGAAGGACCTGGTGGAAGCCTTTATCGACCGCGTCTCCGTCACTGGGGAAGTCGACGAAGAGTGGCGGGCTTTTATCGGAGAGCGCCGCGAAAGTGAGCTGGAGAAGATCATCGAGGCGGAGAACCTGCGTCCCGCGGCCACTCGTGCGTTCGTCGACATGGCCTTCACCGATGGGAGCATTCAGGTGGCCGGCCCGGCGCTCACCCGCGTGCTCCCGCCGGTCTCTCGCTTCTCCGCTGCCGGCGGGTTGGGTGAGAAGAAGCAGCGAGTGGTTGTAAAGCTCGGCGAGTACTTCGAGCGGTTCTTTGGGCTTAGCCCTTCTCATGTCGCTCGCCGGTGATACACAACTGTGCTGTCCCGCCCGGACTATCTCTCGCCCGGAAAATCACGAGTACCGGTGGACCCCCTCAGAGATTAGAAGGGGCTTGCCCGCAATGCCCGAGCCGCCCTAGATGTTTGTTAGAACGGCTGCGACCTAATCGACTCACGGCTAACCGAGCTCGATTGAGGCCACATACATCCTAAGCAGGGCCATAACTACTAACGCAAGCTGGTAACTCAGCAGGGCAGCGCAGACCGCAGTGGCCCAAGGAGCGAGATGATCTCCAGACACTAACGCAGCAAAGGCGCTCCACGCTGTAGAGCAGACGCCGATGATGACCGTCCATATCAAATGCGTCCCATTTTCGATGATTAGATCCTTCCTCTCCACGAATCCGGCAGTTTGGGGAGCTGAAGTGATCTCTATCCTTTTTTCCCAAAAACGCATTGCCATCGTGAATGTGAGACCAGTAATTATTGACGTTGCGGTCAATACAGGCCCCACGGCAACTGTGCTCACTGAAATAGAAAGAAACGCAATGACAACACAGGCGGGGACGAGTAATAGTAGGAACTGCGACCATTTGGCACGGCGATACCATCGCGCATATGTGCGATGCACAAATTGGTCACGGACGACCTCCCAATAACTATGGGCCGTCATAGTAGGTAACATCCCACGGCGTGGTGTTTAGGCCGGCCCACGGCTTAAGATCGGAAGCCTTAGGCAGTTTGGTTCGAGAAGTCAAGCTGTATTGCCCCGCAACATCATCAACGATGCGCTGACACACGCTCAAGAAATCGTCGTCTCCAGGATAACTCGTCAAGGGAATTTGGCGCCCATTGACTGTAGCGCCGTTGATCGGGTAAACGAGCGCGGGTCCATCACCATCGATTTTGAACGTTTTTGGCAGTCCGTCATCCATCTCGACAGTCAGAGATGCTTCCCACCCCTGAGTATCTTTCGGACCTGACACCCCTGCGCCCGGCCCTTCCGTACGCAATACGCCAAACACTTTTCCTGCGTCCAACCGGTCATTACCATTACCATCAACCGTCGTCAGGTCCTTCACGCGCCTTCGAGCTTTAAAGGATAGGTCAATCACTACACGAGGCGCGTTGGCCAAAAATCGACCTGACGCATCCCTTTTTCTCGGAGCTTTGAATATCAGATTCTTGTACGTAGCTGCCCCCAGTGCTTCTAACGTTGTCAAGGGGTCGATGTGGAAGGTCAGCGCGTCGAACTTTTCCCGCAGCACCTGAACTAGTGCATTGCGAACAAACGTCATCACCCCGTAGCGACCGAAGCGTTCGGCAAAAACAATGGCTGAATGCCCGTTTGTAGGAAAATAAATAAGATGCCTAAGTGGTGTGTACTCAGTGTCCCCGACCTGGCGGCTGTATTGAACCCCAGTTCGTTTTCTGACTGTGCTTTGCATCCCCCGCCTCCCGGGCTCGATAGTGACAAGATACGCTTTTCCTGAAACCGCCCTAACGTCGGTCACCAGGAAGTCCTTATTGACGTCCCCCTTTTCTTGGTATGGCTTGGAGCGATTGAGCATGCTGCTCAAGATGTTCCCGATAGCACCTTCAAGGGTGGCACCTTGACCATTTATATTGTGGATCGGTAAGGCAGATGACCCCGAAATTCCCCTCAGGTTAATCTGAATTAGGTAAGGTGCCACTAGATATCGAGTCACTAAACCGGCCCTTTCAATGTGAAAACTGCGTGGTAATGATACGGATGCTCACGCGGAGCTTTGGAAGCTTACACGTCTCTGGCAGGGGTCTCTTTCAACACGCCGACGGCTACCCCTGGGCTATCAGCAGAAGCTAACACTAAAGGGGCGGGATAGGCTCTGTTGCAAAAGACCAAGGTCGTAGCCGGTCTGCGCTCAGACGCTGTTCGCCTCGCAGCCGAGAGACACGGGTCTCGGCTTAGCGGGGGGAGCTTCTGGGGCCTTCACGGGCGCAGAGCGACCGGGCCCAGCATCTACCGAAGTGCAAGTTAGCGGCACTGTCACCGTGCGACAGCACTCGCCTCAACATAGATATCGGCAGGCATCGCCCGGTGCAGCTTCCACGTGATGGCAATCGGCCGAGACCCGGAATGCGACATGTAGTCCATCTCCCCCAGGCACGTGTACGGCATCGTCATTCCGTTCTCGTCCTTCTCCCGGGGACGGGTGAACAGCAGCACCCTCGTCCCGTTGCTGCGCTGGGTGAGGTACCGCCGGCCTGCGACGCTCTCGGGCGCCGTCGCGTTCTGTGATTCCCAATGAAAGACCTCAGGACTCATCGCGTAGTCCTTGTACATGATCGAGGCAGCCCGGTCCTTCGCATCCTTCTCCAGCGTCACGAAGAAGACATCAGTTTCAACCTCCGGACACCAGGCGACGCCCTCCCGGTGAGTCATCCGGCCGCCCAGCTCGAAGTACCCCAACGCAGCGAGCACTTCCTCACGGCGGTAGGTCGCATGGGAATATAGCGGGACCTGCTGCAGGCCGAGCCCGAGCCCGCGCGGCGCGTGCCGGGCGTTCTGAAGTCCCAGGGCAGCGAGCTGCCGGATCTCCGACGCGACCAACGAGTAGCCCCGCAAAACCTGCAGGCCGTCGTCGTAGGAGGCGTGTCCCCCACCATTGGGCCAGATGGCGAAAAACAGCATCCGGGCCATGATCTGCTCCCGCGGGCTGAGCTCTGCGTAGCGGCGCCCCTCAGGGGACACCAAGTCTGCATACGCTTCGGCCCGCTCCGGATCGTCGATGCACAGCATCGAGGTCATCCTGCGCAGCAGCGCCTCCTCGGTGTCACCGTGGGGCAGTGACGGTGAGAGCCCGACGTCGGGCCGGTAGCCGACGTCGATCAGCCCGGCTTCGCGGATCAGTGACGTCCACGAGTCCCCCGTCTTCCGGTACACGTGCGACAGGTCCCGGCCGGACTCACGAAGATAATCCTCCAGCGCCTGCTCGCCGTAGGAGCGAACCTCGGCGACCAATTGCTTCCTGTTCACCCTCAGCTGCTCGCGGATGTTGTCCAGAACAACCTTCTGCGCCACCCGGTCCAGCACGATCTGCGAGCCCGACGGCAGGAACGGGAAACCGTCCTCCACAGCCTTCTCCAGCGCTTTGCGGCGGAACCCGGTCAGGGCTCCGAGCTTGGCGTCGAACCGGAACTCTCGGCGCTGCTGGCCGATGTAGTCCAGCACCGTCAGAACCGCTTTGTCCTTCGCCCGACGGAGCCCTCGGCCCAGCTGCTGGATGAACACCGTCGCGCTCTGTGTGGGCCGGAGCAGCATGATTGTGTCGATCTCGGGCAGGTCCAGGCCTTCATTGAAGAGATCGACGGCGAAGAGGCAGTTCAGCTCCCGGCTGCGCAGCCGGCGCAGCGCTTCGGCCCGTTCGTCCTCGGGGGTATCACCGGAGACTGCCTGGGAAGCGATGCCCGCCCGGTTGAAGACCTCCGCCATGTATTCGGCGTGCTGGACCGACACGCAGAACCCCAGCGCACGCATGTCGCTGGTGGACGTGACCTTGTCTCTGAGTTCGGTGATGACCTTGGCTGCGCGGGCTTCGTTGCCGGTATACAGAGCGTCCAGCTGATTGATGTCGTAGGAGCCGCCGCGTTTCCATTCCACCTGGGTCAGGTCGACGTTGTCGGCCACGCCGAAGTAGTGGAAAGGTACCAGCAGGTCCGCGTCGAGGGCGTCCCAGAGCCGCAGTTCGCCGGCGACCCGGCCGTCGAAGAACTGGTCGGCGACGTTGACGCCGTCGCCGCGTTCCGGCGTCGCGGTCAGGCCGAGCAGTTCCGCCGGCTGCAACCGGTCGAGCAGGCGCCGGTAAATGGGCGCTTCGGCGTGGTGGAACTCGTCGATGACGACGACGTCGAAGTCGTGCGCGGCGAGCTGGTCGGCGTCGAGGGAGGACAGTGACTGGACGCTGGCGAAGACTTGCTTCCACTGTGCCGGTTTGTAGTGGCCGACCAGGAGCTCCCCAAAGGAGCCTCGCTGCATGACGTCGCGGTAGGTCTGCAGGGACTGTTTGAGGATCTCCTGCCGGTGGGCGACGAAGAGCAGGGACAGTTCCCGGCCCGCGGCTTCGCAGAGCCGCTTGTAGTCCAGGGCTGCGATGACAGTTTTGCCGGTGCCGGTAGCGGCGACCAGGAGGTTGCGATGCCGGTCATGGATGGTGCGTTCGGCTTCCAGGTTCTCCAGCATCTCCTGCTGGTGAAGGTACGGCCGGATTTCCAGGCCGGTGGCGCCGTCGGGCCTGGCCCTTTGCCGTCCGCCGTTGCGGAGCAAGGCGGCATCCAGCCGGTCGCCGTCGACGGCGGGGTCGTAGGGCTGGAAGGCCGGCTGCTGCCAATAGCTGTCGAAGGTGATGCCGAACTTTTGCAGCAGTTCCGGTGTGCCGACGGCGGAGAGTTTGACGTTCCACTCGAGGCCGTCCAGCATGGCCGGTGCGCTGAGGTTGGAGCTGCCGACGTAGGCGGTGTCGAACCCGGTGGCGCGATGGAACATCCAGGCTTTGGCGTGGAGCCGGGTGGCGTGGGTTTCGTAGTTGATCCGCACCTCGGCCCCGTACTTCACGACCAACTCGTCAATGGCGCGCCGTTCCGTGGCACCCATGTAGGTGCTCGTGATGACCCGGAGAGCAACGCCGCGCTCCCGCAGGTCCTCGAGAGCAGGTTCGAGGAGCCGGAGGCCGGTCCAGCGAATGAACGCACAGAGCAGGTCGACCCGGTCTGCTGACCCCATTTCTGCGCGGATCTCGGCTGCCAGGTTGGGGTCGTCCTTGCCGTTGGTCAGCAGTGCTGATTTGCGCAGCGGGGTGGTCGGCCGGCGCAGCTGACGCCGTTTGAGCGTGTCTGTGGGAAAAGCGGATAGGAGCTGGTGCGGACCGGGCTGAACGGTGTCCGCCGAGAGCTGTTGCAGGATGCTGTTGGTGAGAGAAACGCGGTCCTCGGGCTTCGCTTCGGCCAGTACTTCGCGGACTCGGTTTGCGACATGCTCCGCGAGCAGAGCCGGAGATTCGTCCTCGGAGACTGATTCGAACACTGTCTGCAGCGTCGGATGCAGGTCCAGCTGGTCCTGGAGTTGTTGAGTGTGCAGCGTTTCGTACAGGCCGTGGATCGGGCCGCCGTGTCCCCCAGGTTTGTTCACCCGTTCAGAGTACTGTTCCAGTGAAACCTTTTGACTAACTGTCCCTGACGCAGCCAATCGTGTCGAGTCTTGTCGAAACGCGTCCCTTTAGCTAGAACAGAACTGCAGCGCTGTGCGGGCTGGACTAGGAGATCGTGGTTCGCCTCGTGCGTGACCACTTTAGCCATGTTATTCCAGCCCAGCCTTGTTTCGCCACAGTCTATGTCCTTTTCCAGGGATAGGTTCCTGTCAAATGTCGACCGGCTTTGGGCTAACGTGGGCGCATGGGAAAAAGTGAACACAACCTCGGGGTTCTGCTACAGGAAATGGGATATCGGCCAACCCAAAAACCTGCCGCTGCCTCAGTGGCGCAGCTGAGTAGCGCTTCGAAAGCACTGTTCGACAGCCTCTTCGTGACTCTTGGTGGCGTCCGGGAACGAGTGCCCGCCCGTTGCGGTGCGTGGGACATTGCGCTTCAGGGGGGCTTGCTGATCGAGTTTGACGAGCAAGCGCACTTCAACCGATATCGTGCCGCGACTTTGGAGGGGCCTGCACCCGAGATGCCCTGGACGAAGGCATATCTCGGTTACTGTGCGGACTACGAATCCCGCTGCCAGAGCTACGGAGGTTTCTGGCAGAATCCTAGCTCGAGAGCAATGTTCGGCGGAGCGGACCCAAACGGGCTCCACGACCGGCACGGCTCGCCCCGCTGGAAGCAGCGCGCCCTCTACGATGCTCTTCGAGATTTGTGGGCTCAAGAGAGTCCCCACTGGCGCATGGTCCGCCTGTCGGTTTATGACGAAATCGAAGGAATCCTGCTGGGAGACATCGTGAGGAGTTTGCGGGCCCCGAACAAAGAGGCCCTTGGCGAACTCATCCAGTCCCGCACCGCTGATTAGCCGTTCTGGAGCGAGTCAAATCCGCAAGCAACCCGTCCGAACTCCCGCCCCTCCCTGGCTTGCCCTCCCTGGCTTGAAGGCATACTAAGGGGACGTGGCTGAACCCTCACCGCCGCCCGCATCAACCAATCCCTGGTCCGACCTAGCGACCCCGACACCAGGACGACGGCCGCCCTCTCTTCATTCAGGGATTACGGACGTTCTTCATCCCTCGAGAAGCAACATGGTCGACAACGACAAAGCGCTGCCGCAGGACGAAACTAAAGTCCGGGTCGTCCTCACCAAACTCGCCGGCCATGGGAAGGTCCTGGTCATCGTGGATCAGCCCGCGACGATAGGCGCGCTGCCCTTCGCGGTCGCTCAGGCCGCCCGAGCAGCGGTGGGGTATCTGCCCGGGTTGGCGATGCGCCGGATCGCGGACCTGCACCCGGGGCAGGCCAAACCGACGCCCGGGACGCGGCCATCATCGCCGAAGCCGCCCGGTCCATGCCGCATACGCTGCGGTCGGTGGAACTGGACGATAAAACCCTGGCCGAGCTCCGCACTCGAAGCGGATGGTGGTCCGGGAACGGAACGAGCCCTCCGCCAGGTCCGGGGCGGTGGACAGGTCCAGCTCGACGATCACCGCCACCTCCAACCGGATCCGCGGACTGCTCACCCAGATCCATCCCGCCCTGGATCGGGCACTGGGCCCGCACCTGGACTACCCGGCGGTGGCAGACCTGATCACCCGGTATCCAACCCCGCAGGCGTTGAAGACCGCCGGCCGCGGACACGTCAGAGCCCGGTTGAAGAAACACGCACCAAGGGCTGCCGATCGCCTCACCGAAGCTATTTTCAACGCACTCGGTGAACAGACGGTCGTGGTCGTGGGCACCGGCGCGGCCGGCATCGTGCTGCCCAAGCTTGCCGAGCAGCTCCTGGCGCTGCGCCGGCAACGAGACGAGATCGCCTCCCAGGTCGAAGCTCTCGTGGAGGCCCACCCTCTTCACGAGGTCCTGACCTCGATGCCCGGCATCGGCGTCAGGACCTGCGCACGAATCCTCACCGAAGTCACCGGCTAACACTTCGCCTCCGCCGCCCATTTGGCCTCCTACGCCGGAATCGCACCGCTCACCCGCCGCTCCGGAACCTCCATACGCGGCGAGCATCCGAGCTGGCGCGGCAACAACAAACTCAAACGAGCCCTGTTCCTCTCAGCCTTCACCGCCCTGCATCATCCACCGTCCAGGGCGTATTATGACCGCAAACGTGCGGAAGGTAAACGCCACAACCAAGCCATTATTGCCCTGGCCCGGCGCCGTTCTGATGTCCTGTTCGCCATGCTCCGCGATGGCACACTTTATGAAGACCCGGCACCTAAGAACCTGCCGTCGGCGGCTTGACGAAAACCATAGAGGCACCCCCTAATTCCTGGGGCTGCCCAAAGCTCGGACAGTTCCGTGACGCTGCGCCGCTCAGCCAGAGCAAGGACCACCAGTATGGACGCGCCAGGCATCTCGTCATCCAGCCCGGGCGCGGGCTGCACCATCCGCAGGTGCTTTCGCCGTATGGCAGAATCACGCTATGTCGTCAGTTCTTCGCTCGCCGTCCTATAAGTCAGCCAGTTTCAACTGCCCCCGCTGCTCCGCCCTTGCCGGCCAGGAATGGTTTGATCTGTATGGGAGAGGCGAGGGGGCGAGCTCGCAGCTCGAGGAATTGGCGGATGCTGTCAGTTTTTCTTGGGGATCTGGGCGACCTGGACAGCAGCCCACTTGGGCGGCCAGCCGGTGTTTCTCCTGTAATAATAATTCCATTTGGCTGGGTCAAAACCTCGTTTATCCGGACCCCACAGGAGAATCGAGCGGCCCCCTCACTGTCCCTCATGAGGACATGCCCGCTGACGCTGCGGAATTGTTCCGGGAAGCAGTGGCAGTGCTTCCTTTTTCACGTAGGGCCGCCGCTGCACTGTGCCGAGCATCCCTAGAGCGGCTTGTGAAATCCTTGGATCACGAGTGTCCCCCACGCACCCGGCTGGATGAGCGGCTGATTCGTCTGGAGACTCGAGTTTCGTCGCCCACCATGCAGCTGCTCAACGTTCTCCGGCACGTGGGTAACACTGCGCTTCATGGCAGTCAGGACGATGATGCGACGGCAACCATTTATGCGGACGAGGATAACGAAACGATCGCCGAGACCTTTTTTCTTGCGATCAACAACTTGGTTGATGAACTCATCACCCGTCCTCTCAGGACCGAAGCCCTGTATGGCACTCTGCCAGAGACTGTGCGGGAAGCCTATGAGGCGAAGCTGAAGAAGCAGGCGGGTGGAAACCGGTCGGCGCCCCACCTGCACCGCTCGTCATAGCTGCTCCCCAAAGAACGGGTTGGAAGGTTCTTACCGCCGGCAGAGTGGGCTGCCGTCTGTCTCGACGCCCGAAATAAGTCATAGATCCCTACGCGCAAACCTTCTTATGCGGACCGGTGGCTGAGGCCCAATTATCGATGTTTCGCATCCTCGGATGGAGGCCAGCACCGTTGCGCCAGTAGGCCAGCGCTCCAGCACGAACCTGAACACTTTCACAGGGCTGGGTCGCTTTAAGAACCTGAACGGGTCCGGCCAGGCATAGATGCCCTGGCCAGTGATGGGGTGTGATCGATGTTCTGCTTCCCCAGCTACGACTCGGCGGTCCTGGTCGCCGGTAGCCCTCGACGTGGAATTTGTCTGCCCGTCCTATTTCAGGGGGCCTGACCCTGAGAGGAATGGCCCGACCCTGTCCTCCCTCTTGTGGATGGGGCAGGACTGGAGGCTGGTTGCTCAGCAAGCCCAGGTTCCCTATCCTGAGAGCTCGATTCGTTCGGGGGATGGAAGACGTTGGCAGCTAATGCAGATTCTGACGTGGAGAAGTATGCCGAAATCTGCACTGTGGCCGTCACGCATGTAACCGCTGGCCGTGCCGGTAATGAAGCGGAGATTTCCGAGACGGTTCTACGCACCCTTAGGCGCATGGGTTATCAGGCTGACGTGGGCCCCATCAACGGCTTTGGGGCCGGGGCAGTTGGAGTGTCCGACGTACCGGTAGATGGCCTCATCACGCTAGTTCGTTGGGTGAGCCGATGGATCTCGGAACGTCTCGAGGCAAAGCGGCAGCGCGAACTCGACGCGCTGCTTCCCGAGTGCGTCGTCCAGTTAGTTCTGACTGCCAACGATGGCACCCCCTATGGGGAACCTAACCTCGCGGCAGGGCTCTTCGCCATACTGCCGACAGTTCTTGCCGACCTGCAGGCGGCGGACTACCGCCGACGGTACTCTTTCATGATCTACTCAAGCGCTCCTGAATACCTGCAAGTGACGATGAATCTAAGCGATGCCAACATGCGGAACAAGGACCTGCTCAAGATAACGAGGGCATGCATGAAGAAACCCAAGATGGCGCACGGCCCAACGGGAGCAACCCTGAACCTGTCGTTTGTTAAGAACCACTGGTGGCTGCCGAAGAAACTGAGAAGCGACGCCACTGCCGCCTATCCGGGCGAACCCTTGATCGGCCAGCGAAAGCATCGTCATCCCCAGGGCTAGTACAGCTTCGCCAGCCTACGCCCTCATGGCGTCCCGGCAGTGACTCCTCAACGCCTCTCGCTCCGGTCCATCTTCGGCCTCGCCTTGCTCTCCTTATTGAAGCGGTCCGTTCCTAGTGCGCCCGACTCCATGAGGACTGAGGATTTTTTGAATCCACCCACAAGTGAACTCGCCACCAGCCTTTCGCGTTTCCCCTTGTAGTGATACAGGATGGCTCCAACCAACGTGACCGTGTAGGAGCCTGCCAAGAGCGCGGCGGCTCCCATTAGTGTCGGGTCAGTGAGGAGTGCATCTCCCGCACCCCCGGGGATGAACCGCCTCACCACTGCAGCCAGGAAGACAATGGAAGCCCCGAAGATGAACCAATTTCTGCGTGCCCCAAGGCGGAGTACTCGAAGCGCAACGAGGTCCAATGTGAGAACTTTCTGCGCATACTTACGAATCGGGCTACCGGGGCTCGGCGGCGCGTGATCACCGACCTCCGTTCGGCTTAGTCCCAGCCAAGCGGACCGACGGCTCCGCTATGAACGCGCCACCCCGACTCCGCGCCCTCCAGCAACAACCGGCCGCCTACACCCGCGACCCATCGACCAGCACGTCCAGTGGAACCTCCACCGCCTCGCCGTTCAGCACCCGCGGATACGGCCGGCCGGTCAGTTCCGAGAGGGTGAGCCTGATCAGCGTGCCGTGAGCCACGGCGATGATCCGCTGGCCGGGATACTGCCCGGCCACAGTGCGCAGCGCGGCGAGCCCGCGCTGCGCCACGGCGTCCTCCGGCTCACCGATGCCAAGCGCGGCCGTCAGCTGCGGTTCCGTCGGGCCGTTCAGGTGCAGGCCTTCCGCCGTTCCATAATCCCGCTCCACCAACCCCGGGACGGTGCCTCCGGTCCTGAGTCCGGCCGTGTCCGCGATGATCTGGGCTGTCTGCACGGCACGCTGCAGCGGCGACGAGACCACCATGTCCCACGAAGCAGCCGCCAACAGCCGCCCTGCCGCACGTGCCTGGGCACGGCCCACGTCATTGAGCGGGTTGTCGGTGCGGCCCTGCAACCGCCGCTCCTGGTTCCAGTCCGTTTCGCCGTGCCGGACCAGGACCAGCCGTTCGGGCGGCCTCCCGTGCCCGATCATGCCGGCACCAGCTCGGGGTGGGAAGCAGCCGTGCCTGCGGTCTGTGACGCGAAGACGCGGGCGCGGAGCACCTCCGGCACCACGCGATCCCCCGGCCTGGGCGCCCATCCCGTGACATGTGCCCGCAGCGTCCTGCCCTCCCAGTGAACCGAAACATCAAACCCGTGCGGCCCGTAGAGCGAGGAGGTCACCACACCGGCCCGTGCCCGGCCTGAGCCGTCACCGATGTGCGGGTGCAGCACCAGGTCCAGCGGAGACACCGCGGCGGTCACGGCGAGCGCGGTGTGCCCCAGCCCATCGGGTCCCAGGCAGGGCCCGGCTTCGAGCCGCGCCACGGGGATGCTGAGTCCTTCCGCGATCTCAAAGCGCCCCTCTGCCCAGGTGCCCTCCAGCAGGACGGCATCGTTGACGAAGGACGCCACAAACGCCGACGCCGGGTGGCGCACCAGATCCTGTGGCGTGCCGACTTGTTCAATGCGCCCCGCGCGCAGGACAGCAACCCTGTCCGCCAGAGCCAGCGCCTCCGCCCGGTCATGGGTGACGTGCACCGAGGTCAGCCCCTGCTCGCTGGTCAGAGCTTTGAGGTCCAAACGCAGCCTCGCCCGCAGCGGCTCATCGAGCGAGGACAGTGCTTCGTCCAGCAGAAGGGCCTGCGGAGCGCCGGCAATCGCCCGGGCCAGGGCCACCCGCTGGCGCTGGCCTCCGGAAAGGGCCGCCGGTGCCCGGTCCCCCAGACCGTCCAGGCCGACCAGTCCCAGCACACTGCGCACCCGGACCTCCGCTTCTCTGCGGGCCACGCCCGCAAGCCGCAGCGGATATCCGACGTTCCGGGCCACGGACCAGTGCGGCCAGATCGCGTGGTCCTGGAAGACCATGCCCAGGTTCCGCTTCTCGGGCGGAATCCAGACCCCCGGTCCCGAGACCGGCTTGCCGCCGAGGCGAAGGGTGCCGGCCTCGGGTTGAACGAATCCGGCAATGCTGCGCAGCAGGGTGGTCTTCCCGGACCCCGAGGGGCCCAACAGGGCCAGGAACTCGCCGTCGTGCACGTCAAGGTCAACATCCGACAGGCCGACGTGGCCGTTGGCATAGACGTGGCGCAGGCCTTGCAGGCTGATTGAAGACATTACTTTCCCTTCTGGAGGCGGGTGCGCGCGGTGCGGCGGGCGCCCACGGCGGCGGTCGCGGAGAGGCCCGCGACGCCGACAATCGTGATCAGCAGCGCCAGGGCGGACGCCGAGTTGTAGTCTCCGGCCTGCTGGAGGTTGAAGATGACCACACCCAGGGTCTGGGATCCAGGCGCGACCAGGAGGATCGAGATGGTCAGTTCACGCACCGCGGTCAGCGCGACGACGACGGCGCCGCTCACCGCCGCGGGCACGCTCAGCCGCAGTGCCACGTCCCGCAATGTCCGCAGCGGACCGGCACCGGAGATGCGCGCTGCCTCGTCCAGGGACACCGGCACGGATTCCAGCGGCGCACGCACCGATTGGACCACCAGGGCCAGGAACGCCATCACGTACGCACCGAGGATCACCCACGGCGTGTTGAAGATCCCCAGCGCAGGAGCGACCAGCAGCCAGGCGACGGCCAGGACGAGTCCCGGCAGGGCCTGCGGCAGCATCGCAGTGACGTCCAGGGCGGCGTTGGAACGATGCCGGGTACGGGTCAGGAGCGCACCGACACACAGCCCCAGGACACCACAGGCTGCCGCTGCGCCGAGCGCGAGCATCACCGAGTTGGCGATCCCGGTGAGCGCTCCGCCGCTGGTCACGGCGCGGGTGATGTTCTCCAGCGTCAGGTTCTCCCAGGTCAGCGGAACACCGGGGGCGGGCAGCAGCGCCTGCTCGGTCAGTGCCATCAGCGGCAGGACACAGACGACGACGGCGGTCCACCACAGCAGCGCGGCCACGCCCCAGCGGGCGGCGCCCAGCTGCAGCGGCAGCGAAGGCGCTCCGGAGCCGCCGAGTTCGCTGCCGCCGGGCAGCCGACGCTGCAGCAGCACGGCGGCCAGACCCAGGACAAGCAGCACGACGCCGATCGCGGCCACGGCCGGCAGCGGATTGGTCACGGTGCCGGAGGCGAGGTAGCGGTACACCAGCGTGGTCAGCGTGGTGTACCGCTCCGGCAGCCCGATGAGCGCGGGAATCCCGAAGTCGGAAAGGTTGGCCACCAGCGTGAGCACGAACGCCGCGACCACGGCGGGACGCACCAGGGGCAGGGTCACCTGGCAGAAGGTGCGCAGGCCGCCCGCTCCGCTGATCCGGGCGGCTTCCTCCAGGCTGCCCGGGACCCGGCGCAGCGCTGCGCTGATCACCAGGTAGGCCAGCGGATAGGAGTGAACGGCGAGCAGGAAGACCACTCCCGTGCCGCCGAAAATGTCGAGCACCGGGTCCGCGGAGCCGGTCAGCGCCATCAGGGTCCGGTTCACGGTCCCGGCCGGAGCGAGCAGCGCCATCCAGGACATCGCGCCGATGAACGGCGGGATGAGGAACGGCAGCAGGAAGATCCAGCGCAGCACGGTCCGCCCCGGCAGATCGGTGCGGTCGAGAACCACGGCCAGCAGTGCACCGAAGGCGGTGGCCAGCACCGCTGATCCCGCCGCGGACGACAGCGAATTCCACGCTGCAGCCAGGACGTCGGGGTCCGTGAGCACCCCGGCGTTGGACGGCTGGGCACCACGGAACGCAATGACGCCGAGCGGGAGGAGCACCAGCAGGGCCAGCACCGCCCAGACCGCCAGCCGAAGCCAGTGCAGTCCGTCACCCCGGGGCCCCCTGCCGGCGGCGCCGAAGCGCGCCGCCGGCCGGACCCCAGCGCTGCCGGCGGCGCCGAAGCGCGCCGCCGGCCGGACCCCAGCGTTGCCGAGAGCGTTACTTGAGAAGCTCATTGAACTTCGCGACGGAACTGGCCTGCTTTTCGGCGATGGCCGCGAGGTCGGGATTCAGCAGTTCCAGATCGGCGAGGGCAGGGGCACCCGCGGGGACACCGGCGTCGTCGCGCACCGGAAGGTAGGACTGCGCCACCGCCAGTTCCTGGCCCTCCTTCGAGACCAGGAACTCCACGAACTCATGGGCGGCCTCCGGGTTCTTCGCATCGGTGAAGACGCCGGCGGGCTGGGAGACGTACGGCACGCCGTCGGTGGGGTAGGCAAGGCTGACGGGCGAGCCCTTATCCGCCAGTTCGCGGGCCACGTAGTCCACCACGATGCCGATGCCCGAGGTTCCTGCCGCGACGGCCTGGCCCACCGGGCCGTTGCTTTCCAGCACGGTCGGGTCATTGTTGACCAGGTCCGTCAGCCAAGTCTCGCCCAGGGCCGGGGTTTCGAGCCAGACGGCGGTATTGAAGGCAGCCGCACCGGACACGTCAGGGTTCGGCATGGCGATCATGCCCTTGTACTGCTCGTCGACCAGATCGGCCCAGGACTCGGGGGCGCTGTCCACCAGCGTGGTGTTGTAGGCGATGACCGTGGGAATGATGCGGGTGCCCACGTAGTAGCCCTCGGCGTCGACGACGTCAGGGTTCAGTTCACCGGTGTTGTCGATGTCCAGGACCTGCAGGTCCCCCTCAGCGGCGTACGCCTCGAAGGTGGGGACATCGGCAGCGAGGATCACGTCGGCCTGGATGCCTCCTGTCTCCTTCTCGGTGGCGATCCGGGTCTTCAGCTCCCCCGTGCCGGCGCGGAACACTTCCACGCTGACGTCCGGGTTAACTTCGTTGTAGGCGGCGACCAGCTCGTCGATCTTGGCCTGCGGCTCGGAGGTGTACACCGTGAGGCTGCCGCCGGCTCCTGCGGGGGTGCCGGAAGGTGAGGCGTCCGAAGCGCTGTCGGCGCCGTCGGCACCCCCGCCGCAGGCGGTCAGCAGAGCCACGGCAGCAAGGGCGAGGGCGGGGTACTTATAGCGGTGCAGCAATGGATTCTCCTTGGGAAACCGGCAGCAACGGCTGCGGCCGGCGGACATGACCCGGCACCCGTTCGGGAACCGGAAGGGGATGGGTGGAAGGGAGGGTGGCCGTGGCGGCGAGGTTCCCGCCGTGGACAACGGGCTTCGTGAACACCGGGGCCCCGGAGGTCTGCAGCGGCACGGGGACGGCGCTGAAGCCGTCTGCCTCCAGCCGGATCACCGAGAACCAGCTGCGGTCCAGGCCCTGGACGGTCTCCGGCGCGGCAAGGAGATCCTGGGCGTAGGACACCGCCGGGCCGGCCCAGACCGGCACCCCGCCCAACCGTCCCGAGACCACGTGATGGTAGTGCCCGCACAGGATGGCCCGGACGTCCGTGCCGGCCACCACCCCTGCGAGTTCCGCTGGCCGGGCGAGGCCCCGCCCGGCCAGCTGCGGAAGCAGCGAACTGACGGGAGGATGGTGCAGGGCCAGCAGCGTGCCGTCCGGGGCGGGCCGTCGGAGGACGGAACGGAGCCAATCCAGCTGCCCTTCGGTGAGCCGGCCCGCGGGGCGTCCGGGGTCGTCCGAATCCAGCGTGATCACGCGCAGCCCGCCGACGATGTGCACGTCGTTGCCGGGGCCGGGGCCGGTGGCGGTCCGCGATCCCGTGAAGGCTTTCGCCTCCCATGCCGGAGCGCCGGGGACGTCATGGTTGCCGGGCAGCACGATGACCGGGCAGGCCAGCGTCCGGGCTGCCCGGGCGAAGAGCCGGGCGGCGTCCGCGTAGATGTCCGTGCCGGAATCGGCGATGTCACCGGTGACCACGACGGCGTCGGGCCGGTAGCGGGCTGCGGCCTCCAGAGCCTGCGCTGTGCGTGCCCAGGTGTCCAGGGACCCGAAGAGCAGTTCACCGGGCGGGCGCAGATGGGTGTCCGTGAGGTGGATCAGGGTGTACCCGCGTGCGTTCATGCTGCGGGAGCCCCGGATCCACGCAGGGAGGTCCGGGCGTGGTCCAGCAGGTCCTGGCCCAACCCGTGCTTCCGCAGGTAGGCGGCGGCCCCCGTCTCGCCGCCGAAGGATTCCTCCGCCAGAACCGTCAGGACATGGTCCAGGACCGCGGGCGGGCTGGAGAGATGCAGCCGCACGGCAGCGGCCTTTTCCACCGGATCGGCGATGCGGGCGTCCAGACGCCGGAGCACAGCCTGGCGGAAGGACGCGGGGAGGGCTGCTTCCGTTCGGGAGTAGTCCTCCACAATGGCGCGGCGGGAGGCGCCGGCAGCGGCGAGCGTCAGCGCGATAACCAGCCCGGTGCGGTCTTTGCCGGCAGCGCAGTGCACCAGGACCCCGCCGTTAAGGCTCCGGATCGTCTCGCCGACGGCGTTGGTCACTTCCTGCGCGCAGTTCTGCAGCAGGTGCCGGTAGACGGCCTCGATGGGTTCGGAGACCGGGATCTCTCCCCGGTAGAGAGGCAGGTTCACCACCCGGGTGCCGGCCGGAACAACGTCGGGAGCAGCCGCACGCTCCACCGGTTCGCGCAGGTCAACCACCGTGGCGATCCGGGCCGCGGCGAGTTCCGCGAGATCGGCAGCTTTCAGCTCGTTCAGGGCCCCGGAGCGGAAAAGAACTCCCCTGCGCAGTCCCGGAGTTCCGGTTTCAACTGCCGCATCACGGAAATTGAACAATCCGCTGACGGAAGGTGGAACGTGTGCAGAGGACGGCAAGCTGGAAGTCGACGTGGTATTCAAGGGAACCTCGGGTTAGTGCTCGGTGGGGGCCCTCCGAGTTAATGCAGCCGAGGTGAATCAGCGGTAAACATTTCCTTGCACCCGGGCCAACCATTCGCAAACAGTTTGACCCGGCGGTTGCCTTTAGACCCCAGCACCCGCGGCCAGCATCCGGTCCACGCTCTCCACCGACAGTGCATGGTGGATCGCCAGCATGGACGCCCCCAGCATCCCGGCGTCCAGCCCGGACGCGGACTGCACGATCCGCAGGTGCTGGGTGGCCAGCGGCATGGTCCGCGAGTACACCACCTCCCGCACCCCGGCAATGAAGTGCTCACCGGTCAGCGCCATCGATCCGCCGATCACGATCACCGCCGGATTCATCATGCTCAGGCAGGCGGAGAGCACCTCACCGACGTCGCGGCCGGCCTGCCGCACCGCATGCACGGCCTGCTGGTCCCCGCTGTTCACCAATGCCACCACGTCCCGGCCGTCCCGGGCGTCCAAGCCCGACTCGCGCAGCTTCGCGGCCACCGCCGGGCCGGAGGCCAGCGCCTCCAGGCAGCCGTAGTTCCCGCACCGGCAGAGCATGTCCTCCCCGCGCGGCACCCGGATGTGCCCAATGTCCCCGGCCACCCCGTCCGCGCCGCGCAGCAGCTCCCCGTTGCAGATGATCCCGGCGCCGATGCCGGTGGCCACCTTCACGAAGATCAGGTTTTCCACGTCCGGCCACGCCGCCTCGCGCTCCCCCACCGACATCACGTTCACGTCGTTGTCCACCAGCACCGGCGCGCCCAGCTTCTCCCCCAGGTAGCCGGGTACGTCGAAGCCGTGCCAGCCGGGCATGATCGGCGGATTGATCGGCCGGCCGGTGCTGTGCTCCACCGGCCCCGGCACCCCGACGCCGACCGCCAGCAGGTCCCGCGTCGAGCGGCCTGCCTGCTCCAGCAGTTCGGCGGCGAGCTCGGCCACGGTGTCCAGCACCGCCTCGGGGCCGTTGCTCACCGGCAGGTCCCGCAGCGCATCGGCCAGGCAGCCGCCGGCCAGGTCGGTCAGCCCCACCCGCAGGTGCGAGGCGCCGATGTCCACGCCGAGCACCACCTGCGCCCCGGTGCTCATCGCGAACCGCGACGACGGCCGGCCGCCGGTGGACACGGCGTCCTCCACCGGCGCCACCAGGCCCAGGCCCATCAGCGCGTCCAGGCGCAGCGCGATCGTGGACCGCGCCACCCCCATCAGGTCCGCCAGCTCACTGCGGGTACGCGGCTGCCCGTCGCGCAGCAGCTGGAACAGTTCACTGGCGCCGGCGTAGGCAGGCGCCGTCTTCCTTATATCGACCACTGGGCAATTGAAGCACAGGAATCGGCGTTACTTCGCAGGTCAACGGCCAATTGGCCGGCACCGCCGGCCATCCCGGCCCGGCCCCCGAACGCCGCCCCGCCACCCAAATCGGCCCCCATCCCGACGCCGCCCGGGCGCCTCACAACGCGCCCTTGCGCCGGCCGGTGCCGCGCACCGCGAACCGCTGCTGCAGCAGCACCGCGACCACGATGATCGCGCCCTTGGCCACCTGCTGCACCGAGGTATCCAGGTTGTTCTGCGTGAACACGTTGGTGAGGATACTGAACAGCAGCACGCCCAGCACGGTGCCCACGATCGTGCCGCGCCCGCCGATCAGCAGCGTGCCGCCGACGACGACGGCGGCGATCGCGTCCAGCTCAAACAGCAGCCCGTGGGTGGAGGTCCCGGCGGTGGTGCGGCCCATCATCATCACCCCGGCGATGCCGACGGTGATGCCGGAGAGGATGTACAGCCAGACGATGTGCCGTTTGACCTTGATGCCGGCCAGCCGGGCCGCCTCCAGGTTCCCGCCGATCGCCACCGTGCGGCGGCCGAAGGTGGTGCGGTTGAGCAGGAACCAGCCGGCCGCGGCCACCAGCGCGAAGATCCAGATCAGCAGCGGCACGCCCAGGAAGTTCGAGCGCATCACCGACAAAAAGTCCCGCTCGATGACAATCTGCGTGCGCCGCCCGGAGATCAGCTCTGCGGCGCCGCGGGCGGCCACCAGCATGGCCAGGGTGGCGATGAACGCCACCACGTTGCCGTAGGCGATGATCACCCCGTTGATCAGCCCGGCGAAGATCCCGACGGCGAGCGCCACCGCCACCATCAGCAGCCAGCTGGTCTCCCCGGCGGTCCGCTGCACGGCGGTCAGCGACGCCACCACGGTGGTCAGGCCCATCACCGAGCCGACGGACAGGTCGATCCCGCCGGCGGTGATCACGAAGGTCATGCCCACGCAGATCACCCCGATGATCGAGGCGTAGCGCAGGATGGTCAGCGCGTTCTCCACGTTCAGGAACCGGTCCCCGCTGGTCAACGCGCCCACCACGCACAGCACCAGCAGGGCGATCACCAGCCCGAGGTTGCGCCCGGCGGAGCCGCTGAGCACGCTGCGCAGCGGGTTCGGGCGGGCGGGCGCGGCGGCGGCGCCGCCGGCCGGGGGCGGCTGGACCGCCGTCGTCTTGGACTCACTCACTGCGCGTTTCCTTTCAGCACCAGGTCAAGCACGGTGTGCTCATCCATGTCGGTTGCGTTGCCGGTGGCGAGCACCCGGCCGGCGTCGAGCACCAGCACCCGGTCCGCCAGCCCGAGCACCTCCTCCAGTTCGCTGGAGACCACCACCACGGCCACCCCGTTGGCGGCCAGCGCCCGGATCAGCCCGTAGATTTCGGTCTTGGCGCCGACGTCGACGCCGCGGGTCGGCTCATCGAGCAGCAGCACCCGGGTGCCGTGGATCAGCCAGCGGGCCAGCAGCACCTTCTGCTGATTGCCGCCGGAGAGGGTGCGGGCAGGCCGCTCCGGATCCGCCGGATGCAGCTGCACGGCCTCCGCCTGGGTCCGGGTGGCCTCCTTTTCGCGGCGTTCGTTGAGCAGGCCGCGGCGGGCGAAGCGTTCAAAGGTGGACAGCGTCGCGTTGCGGTAGATCGGCTCCTCCAGCAGCAGGCCCTGGCTCTTGCGCTCCTCCGGGGACAGGCCCAGGCCGACGTCGATCGCCGCGGGCACCGAGCCCGGGCGCAGCGTCTTGCCGAGCACCTTCACCGTGCCGGCGGTGGAGCGGCGCGCCCCGTAGATGGTCTCCAGGATCTCCGAGCGCCCGGAGCCCACCAGCCCGGCCAGCCCGAAGATCTCCCCCGGCCGCACGGAGAAGCTCACGTCGCGGAAGACCCCGGCCAGCGCCAGGCCCTCGACCTCCAGCGCCGGCTCCGCGTCCGCGTCCGCCGGCGCGCGGGGCGGAAACACGTTGACCGCGTCGCGGCCGGTCATCAGCCGGACCAGGTCCGCCCGGCTGGTGGCCGCCACCGGCAGCGAGGAGGCGGTGCTGTAGCCGTCCTTGATCACCGAGATGCGGCTGCCGATCTGCCGGATCTCCTCCAGCCGGTGCGAGATGTACACGATCGCGATGCCCTGCGCGGTGAGTTCGCGGATCACCCGGAACAGGTTCTCCACCTCCCCGGTGTCCAGGATGGCGCTCGGCTCGTCCATGATGATCAGCTTCGCGTTGCGGGACAGCGCCCGGGCCATGGACACGATCTGCTTGCCGGCCGCGGACAGCGAGCCGACCTCCGTGGCCGGGGACAGATCGGTGTGGCCCAGCCGGGCCAGCAGCTCCCGGGCCCGACGGCGGGTATCGCGCACCCGCAGCACCCCGGCCCGGGCGTCCTCGTGGCCGAGGAAGATGTTCTCCGCGACGGTCAGCCCGTCCACCACGTCCAGCTCCTGGTACATGGTGGCGATGCCCAGCTCCAGCGCCGCCGTCGGGCGCGGCAGCTGCACCGGCTCGCCCTGCCAGCGGATCTCGCCGCCGTCGGGCTGGTGCACCCCGGAGAGGGCCTTGATGAGCGTGGACTTGCCGGCCCCGTTCTGCCCGAGCACGCAGTGCACCTCGCCGCGCAGCACCTGCAGGTCCACCCCGCGCAGGGCGGGCACCCCGGCGAAGCTCTTGGTCAGGTTCCGGACTTCCAGCAGCGGTTCCGGCCGGGCTGCGGCGGCGGCCGGGGCCTCGTGGGATGCGGTCATGCGACGGAGCATACACACTTATGTCGATTGTCAGTAGTATGTTGGCGCTTTATCGCCGGACTTCTGTTACTGTGAAGCCTGTCACGATGAGGTGCGGGGCGGAACCCAGGTTCCTGCGGGCCTCAGCGGGCACCGCAGCGCCCCATCAACAGAGGAGAAAGCCATGCACGCAGCACGCATGTCGGGCCGGAGGCAGCTGGTCACCACCGCGGCGTTTCTCGCCGTCGGCGGACTGGTCCTCACCGGATGTTCCAGCGGCGAGGACACCAGCACGGAACCGACCAACAACTCAGTCGAAGGCAACCAGGCCGAGGGCGACGCCGTCGTCATCGGCTTCTCCGGCCCGGCCGCCGACCACGGCTGGCTCGGCGCCATCAACTCCGCCGCCCTGGCCGAGGCGGAAAAGTACCCGGACATCGACCTGCGCGTCGCCGAAGGCACCAATGACGCGAACCTGCAGATCAGCCAGGTGGAGCAGTTCATCAACGACGACGTCGACGCGATCGTCCTGCTGCCCACCGACGGCGCGGCACTCACCGACGTCGCGACCCGCGCCATGGACGCCGGCATCCCGGTGATCAACGTGGACCGCGAGTTCTCCTCCCCGTTCGCCGCGCGCACCACGGTGCTCGGCGACAACTACGGGATGGGTGTCAGCGCCGGCACCTACATCTGCGAACAGGTCGGCGACGATCCCGACGCCGTGGTCGCCGAGATCGCCGGCATCGACTCGTTGCCGCTCACCCAGGACCGCAGCCAGGGCTTCGAGGACGCCCTGGCGGACTGCGGGCTGGAAGTCAGCAACCGGGTGGCCGCGGACTTCACCGTCCAGGGCGGGGAGGCCGCGGCGTCGCAGCTGCTCTCCGCTGCCCCGGAGATCGACGCGCTGTGGAACCACGACGACGACCAGGGCATCGGTGTGCTCGCCGCGATCGACGCCGCCGGCCGGGACGAGTTCATCATGGTCGGCGGCGCCGGCTCGGCGAACGCGATGCGGGAGATCCAGGCCGGGGACTCGGTCATGCAGGCCACGATCATCTACCCGCACACCCAGGCCGCCGACGGCATCCGGCTGGCCCGGCTGATCGCCCAGGACAAGGCGATGAGCGACCTGGTGGAGATCGAGGTGCCCAACCGGGTGGTGCTCAACGCCCCGGTGGTCACCAGCGAGAACGTGGACCAGTACCTGCCCACCGCGTTCGAGTCCTGACCGGCGCCCGACGTCGGCGCGCCGCCCGCCCGGGCGGGGCGCCGGCGTCGGGCACCTGCTCCCCCGATTTCAACCGAAGGGAAACACGATGGAAGCCGAGAAGCCGCTGCGGGTGGCCATGGTGGGGCACGGGTTCATGGGCGCCGCCCATTCCCAGGCGTGGCGGGTGGCGCCGCGGTTCTTCGACCTGCCGCTGCGCCCCGAGATGACGCTGCTGGCCGGCCGGGATGCGGACCGCACCGTCGCCGCCGCGCGGAAGTGGGGCTGGGCGGAGTCCACCGCCGACTGGCGGGAGGCGGTCACGCGGGAGGACATCGACGTGGTCGACATTGTCACCCCCGGCGCCTCGCACGCCGAGATCGCGGTCGCGGCGCTGGACGCCGGCAAGCACGTGCTGTGCGAAAAGCCGCTGGCCAACACCGTGGAGGAAGCCCGCGCGATGGCCGACGCCGCCGCGCGGGCCGGGGCGCGCGGGGTGCGGGCGATGGTCGGCTTCACCTACCGGCGGCTGCCCGCCACCACCCACGCGCGGAACCTGGTGGCCGCGGGCGGCGTCGGCACCGTCCGGCAGGTGCGGGCGGTGTACCTGCAGGACTGGCTGGTGGACGCCGACGCGCCGCTGACCTGGCGGCTGCAGCAGGAACAGGCCGGCTCCGGAGTGCTCGGGGACCTCGGCGCGCACATCATCGACCTGGCCCAGTACATCACTGGCCGGCAGCTGACCGAGGTCAGCGGCACCCTGGAGACCCTGGTCGCTGAGCGGCCGGTGCCCGACGCCGCCGCCGGAGCCGTCGGCCTGGGTGCCGGCGGTGCGGGGTCCGGGCGCGGGCCGGTGACGGTGGACGACGTCGCGCTGTTCACCGGCCGGTTCGAGGACGGGGTGCTCGGCTCCTTCGAGGCCACCCGGATGGCCACCGGACGGAAGAACGGGCTGCGGCTGGAGGTCTCCGGCAGCCGCGGGGCGCTCAGCTTCGACCTGGAGGACCTGAACTTCCTGGACTACTACGACTACACCGCCCCGGCCGGGCAGCAGGGCTTCACCCGGATCATGGTCACCGAGCCGGAGCACCCGTATCTGTCCGCCTGGTGGCCGGCCGGGCACTCGCTGGGCTACGAGCACGGCTTCGTGCACCAGGCCAAGGACTTCGTGGAGGCGGTGGCCGACGGCGGGCAGCCCGCGCCGTCGTTCGCCGACGGCCTGCAGGTCCAGCAGGTGCTGGACGCCGTGACCCGCAGCTCCGCCGACTCCAGCGTCTGGACCCCGGTGAAGTAACCGCGAGCGCACGCCGCGGCGCCGGCGTCGCCCGCCCGCCGTCGCGCACGTCAGCACCATCTGTTTATCCGATCGTCTGAAGGAGCCAGCCATGACCCGTCCAGTCACCCTGTTCACCGGCCAGTGGGCCGACCTGCCGTTCGAGGAGGTCGCCCGGCTGGCCTCCGGCTGGGGCTACGACGGCCTGGAGATCGCCTGCTGGGGCGACCACCTGGATCCGTGGCAGTGGGAGGACGAAGCCTACGTCCAGGGCCGCCGCGACATCCTGGAGAAGTACAACCTGAAGGTGTACGCCATCTCCAACCACCTGAAGGGCCAGGCGGTCTGCGACGACCCGATCGACCAGCGGCACCGGGACATCCTGCCGAACGTGGTCTGGGGCGACGGCGACCCGGAAGGGGTGCGGCAGCGCGCCGCGGAGGAGATGAAGCACACCGCCCGGATGGCCGCCGCACTCGGCGTGAAGACGGTCGTCGGGTTCACCGGCTCCTCCATCTGGAAGTACGTGGCGATGTTCCCGCCGGTGGGCGCGGACGCCGTCGAGGCCGGCTACCAGGACTTCGCGGACCGCTGGAACCCGATCCTGGACGTGTTCGACGAGGTGGGCGTCCGGTTCGCGCACGAGGTGCATCCGTCCGAGATCGCCTACGACTACTGGACCACGGTCCGGGCGCTGGAGGCGATCGGGCACCGGCCGGCGTTCGGGCTGAACTGGGATCCGAGCCACTTCGTCTGGCAGGACCTGGACCCGGTGAGCTTCCTGTGGGACTTCAAGGACCGGATCTACCACGTGGACTGCAAGGACACGAAGAAGCGGATGTCCAACGGGCGCAACGGCCGGCTCGGCTCGCACCTGCCGTGGGCGGACCCGCGGCGCGGCTGGGACTTCGTCTCCACCGGGCACGGGGACGTGCCGTGGGAGGACGCGTTCCGGATGCTCAACACCATCGGCTACGACGGGCCGATCTCGGTGGAGTGGGAGGACGCCGGGATGGACAGGCTGGTCGGGGCTCCCGAGGCGCTGGCGTTTGTCCGATCGCTGGCGATGGATCCGCCGGCGGCGGCGTTCGACGCCGCGTTCTCCTCGCGGTAGGGGGTCTGGCTGGCGCCATGGATAGTGCACCGCCTCGGGTACCGGGGCGGTGCACTCGTTCAGCTAAGTGATTAGCGGCCCAGCAGCTTCTGCCAACGACTGCGCTTTGGGGTTTTCGTGCCCTCACGGGTCTTGGCGTCCGCCTTGGCGATGATGCGCTCTGCATTTTCCAGAATCTGCTTTTGGGTTCGCGAGTTGGCGACGACGGTCTGCCCGGTGGACTTCAGCTCGACTCGGTAGGAACCGCCGCTCGGTGCGCGGAGTGTGTATGGACCACCGCCCGCGTTGCGCGGCGACCCGTTGCCGGCAGCTGGCGTTCCCCGCGACATGGATCGGTTCGCGGCACTAGCGGTGCCCTGCTGATGATTCACTGGAGCCTCCTTCGCCGGTCTCATTCTCTCCCATCGGCGGGGTTTCGCCTATGGGCATCCCCTCCTCATCAACCTGGCTATCGGCTGTTTCGGCCGCCTGCTGGGCTATCGCTTTGACCGTCTCGTCACGAACGGCTGCGGCCATCACCTTCAACAGCGCTTGGTCAGCGTCCGTTGCCCATTCCGAATCCTGCATTTCGGCAACGGCGGCCATACCCGTGGCGCGTGTCTGCTCGTCGTCGGACAGCGAGGCGTCAATGGCCCACTGCACGCGGTTCCACCAGGCATTGCGATTGTCGGCATCCCGCTTTTGTTTCACGGTCCCGCGGTATGCCACAAACGCCACTATGGCTGCGACCAGTGTCCCCAAAGGGGCGATCTTGGCCAGATCGACCAAGGTCTCCCACACCCAGTCCCCAATATCCTCTGTGTCCACCTTCGGCCTTTTCAGTTCTGATCGTTGTTGCAGCCTTGCAGCAGTCACCCTGTATCGGTGATGAACCTAACGAACCTGTGCAGCTGAATGTGGGTTGACTCGCCGGGGAGGAAGAGTGGTGGCGCTCCAACACGCACATTCCGTGTGCAGGACACCCCTCCCCGCGTTCCCCTACCGCCTGCCCTCGGCCGGCCGATGGTATTTCCGGACCATTCGATAGTTGGGAAACACATGCACCACACCTTTGGAGCAGCGCCCTCCTCTGCACCCGATCACGGGCAGCAGACCAGCGCAGCTCAGCAGCCAGGGCCTTCCGTTGCAGGAGCCCGCCGATGATCACCCGGAAGGTGCTGCTCTCGGCGGCAGCCGCCGTCGCCGTTACCGCCTCCACCGTCGTCTTCGCCACTGCTGCCAATGCCGACAAGGGCGAAGTCATCCGCGTCATCGACGGCGACACGCTGGTCGTGGACTTCGACGACCAGGAACTGACCGTCCGCCTGCTGAACGTGGACACCCCGGAGACCAAGGATCCGGACAAGCCCGTCGAGTGCCTGGGGCCGGAGGCCACCGCCTTCCTGGAGGAGGCCCTGCCGCCCGGCAGCAAGGTGAAGCTGGAGTTCGACGTCGAGCGCGAGGACCGCTACGGCCGCACCCTGGCTGCCGTGTACGACGGCGAGGACCGGCTGATCAACGCCGAAATCGCCCGCCGGGGCCTCGGGGTCCCAGTGACATACGGCGAGAACCGCAAGTTCCGCCCCGAAGTGGACGCCGCCTATGCGGACGCGGAGGCCAACGGGGCCGGGTTCTTCGGCGCCGAGACGGAGTGCACGGTGCCCGCCATGGTGGCTGCCCTCGAAGAGGCGGCGGCACAGGCCGCGGCCGAAGAAACGGGTACGACGGCGGCCTCCGCCGCTACCGCCGCAGCGGCAGCCTTGGCGCTCGTCAAGGTGGTCGACGAGGCATACGACGCCGTCGAAAAGGGCGCCAAGGCCGGGAAGAGCATGATCTGGACGGCGCTGTCCGAAGCCGAACACATGGCCCTCATGACCCGGGCGGCCGCCGCCCGGGACGGGGCCCATGCCCGGCACGACAGCCTGACCGCGCTGCAGGCGGAGCGGAAGGCCGCGGAGGACGAAGCGGCACGCGTCGCGGCGGAGGCCAAGGCGGAAGAGGAGCGGAAGGCCGCTCAGGCCGAGGCGGACCGGATTGCCGCCGAGCAGGCCGAGGCCGCCCGCGTGGCTGCTGCGGAGGCTGAACGCGCTGCCGCGGCCCATGCCGCCGCTCACGCGGCGGCGCAGGCCGAGGCCAACCGGCAGGCCCAGCAGCAACAGCAATACGCTCCCCCGCCGCCGGCCCAGGACAGCAACCCCTACCCGGGCTACACCGGGCCCCGCTGCTACGCGCCCGGCGGCAAGACCTGGCGTCCCTGCTGAGCCAAATCGGGGTGGTCCACGGCCTCTGGAAATGGCCGAATCATAGAACACTAAGGCTGCTTAGTACATTTTGCATTCGGCCGTCACTGTGTCCTAGTTTGGATCTTGCAGTTGTCAGAAAGAAGACGAAACCGAAGGAGGAGTTATGGCTGACCAGAACAATCCCGGACAGTTCGGAAACCGCAACGACACTGAAGAGCAGGCTTCGAAGGGCGGTCAGGCCAGCACCGGCAGCTTCGGCAGTGGAAACTCTGCCGACGCCAGTGAGGCCGGCCGCAAGGGCGCGGAAGCGCAGCCCACTGAGGCCAAGGCTCGAGGCGGGGAAAACAGCCACAACGGCTAGTACCCGCTAAATGGAAGGGGAAGGAGCATCAGCTCCTTCCCCTTCCGCCGTTAACCGGGCCAAACAGAATTTCTTTGGCTGCAAATGTGTCGAAAATGTCGCCGCAGCCGTGACGTTTTACCGGGCGGTACGCCGCCGGCTGAACCCGAACGCCACCGCTGCGAGCAGCACCAGGCCCTTGATGATCTGCTGCCAGGCCGCGTCCACGGACAGGATCGACAGGCCCTGGTTCAGCACGCCCATCACCAGACCGCCGATCACGGCCCCGATCACGGTGCCGACACCGCCCTGCACCGACGCGCCGCCGATGAACACCGCGGCGATCGCGTCCAGCTCGAAGCCGCCGCCGGCCGAGGCCACCGCACCTCCGGCCCGGGCGGTGCTGACCACCGCGGCCAGTCCGGCCAGGAAGCCCATGTTCACAAAGACGAAGAAGTTCACCCAGCGGGTCTTCACCCCGGACATCATCGCCGCGTTGAGGTTGCCGCCCATCGCGTAGATGTGCCGGCCGAACACGGTCCGGTTCAGCAGGAACGAGTAGGTGAGCACCAGGACCGCGAGGATGATCAGGATGATCGGGGTGCCCCGGTTGTAGGCCAGCAGGTAGCAGAGGTACATGATCGCGGCCACGGCCACGGCGTGCTTGAACACGAACGACCCGGTGCGTTCCCGGGGCAGGTCCAGCCGGCGCAGGTTCGCGCGGGTCCGCAGCCCCTGGGCGACCAGGGCCACGGAGGCCAGTGCCCCGATGCCCAGCGTGATCAGGTCCGGGGTGCCGGTGGAGGGCAGTGTGCCGGAGCCGATGGCGACATACGGCCGGGGCAGCCCGGAAATGGTGCCGCCGGTGAGCAACACCAGCGCCACGCCGCGGAAGATCAGCATCCCCGCCAGGGTGACGATGAACGCCGGTATCCCCACGAACGCCACCCAGAAGCCCTGCCAGGCGCCGATCGCGGCGCCCACGGCCAGGGACAGGGCCACGGCCGCCCACCAGGGCAGCCCCCAATCGTTCATGGACAGCGCCGCGATCGCTCCCACTGTCGCCACGATCGAGCCGACGGACAGGTCGATGTGCCCGGCGATGATCACCATGACCATGCCGATCGCCAGGATCAGCACGTACGCGTTCTGCTGGATGAGGTTGCTGACGTTGCCCGGATACAGCAGCCGCCCCTCGGTGAGGATCTGGAAGAGCAGCACGATGACGACCAGCGCCGCGAGGATGCCGTACTGGCGCACGTCGATCCGCAGCCGCCGTCGGGAGCTGCCTCCCGGCTGCGGCGGCAGCGGCGCCTTCGCCTGTTCTGGGGTGGTGGTGGTCACGGTGCCTGTACTCCTTCGGTGCGGGCGGCGGTCATGTGGCGCATCAGTTCCTCCTGCGTCGCGTCGGCCCGGTCCACCTCGGCGGTGAGCCGGCCTTCGGCGATGGTGTAGATGCGGTCGCACAGCCCGATCAGTTCGGGCAGCTCGCTGGAAATGACGATCACGGCTTTGCCCTGCTCGGCCATTTCGTTGATGATTCCGTAGATTTCGTATTTGGCGCCGACGTCGATCCCGCGGGTGGGCTCATCGAGGATCAGCACGTCCGGGCCGGAGTAGATCCACTTGCTGAGCACCACCTTCTGCTGGTTGCCGCCGGAGAGGTTGCCGACCAGCGAGGTGACGCTGGGGGTGCGGATGTTCATCCGCTGCCGGTACTCATCGGCGACAGCGTATTCGCGGTTCCGGTCGATGACGCCCAGCCGGGCGAGCTTGCCCAGCGCCGCCGCGGAGATGTTCACGGTGATGCTGCCGATCAGGTTCAGCCCGTACCGTTTACGGTCCTCGCTGACGTAGGCCAGCCCGTTGCGGATCGCCTCGTCCACGGACCGGGTGGAGATCTCCGCCCCGTCCTTGTAGACCTTCCCGGAAATGCCGGTGCCCCAGGAGCGGCCGAAGATACTCATCGCCAGCTCGGTGCGCCCGGCGCCCATCAGCCCGGCGAAGCCGACGATCTCGCCGGCGCGGACGGTGAACGACGCGCGGTCCACCACCACCCGCTCGGTGTCGATCGGATGGTGCACCGTCCAGTCCTCGACCCGCAGCTTCTCCGCCCCGATGTGCGGTTCCCGGGGCGGGAACTGGCTGTCCAGGGGCCGGCCGACCATGGCGCGGATGATCCGGGTCTCGATTTCGTCGGTGTCCGCCACCGGGAAGGATTCGATGGTCCGCCCGTCGCGGATCACCGTGACGGTGTCGGCGATGGCCCGGATTTCTTTCAGCTTGTGGGAGATCACGATGGAGGTGATGCCGGCGTCGCGCAGCTGGTCGATCAGGCCGAGCAGGTGCGCGGAGTCGTCGTCGTTCAGGGCCGCGGTGGGCTCGTCGAGGATCAGCAGCTTCACTTCCTTGGAGAGCGCCTTGGCGATCTCCACCAGCTGCTGCTTGCCGACGCCGAGCTCGAGGATCTTCGTGGCGGGGTTTTCGTCCAGGCCCACCCGCCTGAGCAGCTTCGCCGCCTCCAGGTTGGTCTTGTTCCAGTCGATCACCCCGCCGCGGGAGACCTCGTTGCCGAGGAAGATGTTCTCCGCGATGGACAGGTACGGGCTCAGCGCCAGTTCCTGGTGGATGATCACGATCCCGTCGCGTTCGCTGTCGTTGATCGAACCGTAGCTGACCGGGGCGCCGTCGAGGGTGATGGTGCCGGTGAAGCTGCCGTGCGGGTAGACGCCGCTGAGCACCTTCATCAGGGTGGACTTCCCGGCGCCGTTCTCGCCGCAGATCGCGTGCACCTCGCCGCGTTCCACGGAGACCGAGACGCCGTCGAGCGCCTTGACCCCGTGGAACTCCTTCACGATGCCGTCCATGTGCAGGATGACGTCATTCATGTGGTTCTCGCTTCAGTAAAAGGGGCGGCGGCGGGCGCGGCGCCGGTTCCGGTGCCGCGCCCGCTGCCTGTCCGGGATCAGAGGCCGACGTCGGAGGCGTCGACGAATCCGGATTCCACCAGAACCGGCTCCACCTGGTCCTTGGTGACCACCTGCGGCTCGAGGATGTACGTCGGAACCACCTTGACCTCGTTGTCGTAGGTCTCGGTGTCGTTGACGTCCACCTCCTCGCCGGCCACGATCTGGCTGATCATGGTGTCCACCTGGGCGCCCAGCTCGCGGGTGTCCTTCCAGACGGTCATCGACTGGCGGTCATCGAGCATGGCCTTGATGGCGGCGACGTCGCCGTCCTGGCCGGTGATCAGCGGCCAGTCGGTGCCGGGCTGGTAGCCGGCGGCCTCCAGCGAGGCCTCGATCCCCAAGGCCAGGGAATCGTTCGGTGAGAGCACGACGTCGACCTTCTCGCCGCCGGTGTAGAAGGACTGCAGCCGGTTGTCCATCTCGGCCTGCGCGTCCGCCGACTTCCAGCCGAGGATGCCGATGGAGGCCCAGTCCTCGCTGGTCGCCGGGGCCTTGCCGGAGGGAACCACCAGCTGGCCGCTTTCAACGTACGGCTGCAGCACGTCCCAGGCGCCGCCGAAGAAGAAGGCGGCGTTGTTGTCGTCGGGGCTGCCGGCGAAGGGCTCCAGGTTGTAGGGGCCCTCGCCGTCGGCCAGTCCGAGCTGCTCCTCGATGAACTGGCCCTGCAGCTGCCCCACGAGGTAGTTGTCGAAGGTGGCGTAGTAGTCCACGGCCTCGGTGCCGTTGATCAGCCGGTCGTAGGCAATGATGGTGCGGCCCTGCTCCTTGGCGTCTTCGAGGACGGGGCCGAGGGTCTCGCCGTCGATCGCGGCGACCACGAGGATCTGCGCCCCGCCGGCCACCTGGTTCTGGATCTGGCTGATCTGCTGGTCGGTCTTGTCATCGGCGTACTGCAGGTCGACCGTGCAGTCGCGGGCTTCAAGCTTTTCCTTCAGGCCCTCGCCGTCGTTGATCCAGCGCTCCAGGCTGCGGGTGGGCATGGAGATGCCGACGCTGCATTCGACGCCGCCCTCGCCCTCACTTGAGGTGGTTCCGGCCGGGGCGCAGGCTGCCAGTCCCGCGGCGAGGCCGAGGCCCAGGAAGAGAGCCGAAACATTCTTCAATCTGGTCATGCTGAAACCTTCGAAAAGGACCCGGCCGGCGCGGCGAAGCGGCATGGAAAAGCTCGGGATACGCCCTTGTTTCCCGGTCGGCTGGATCGTACGGATACAACGCTGTAACGCCCTGCCGGCGACCCCACCGCCGGCAATATGTGGGCCGACACAACTTATCCCCGAAGTGGCGTGCCTCACAAGAGGGTTATTGGTAGTTACCGAATCGCAATCTCTCCACGTTGAAGCCTCCGGCACTGCTGGTTGGCTTTCCAGCAGGTCTTCTGACTGGCCGCCCTACGGCCACCGTCGAGGAGTTCCAATGGCCCCCTTGACCGAGGCTCAGGGCGGGCCTACGTTGTATTCAACCGATCGGTTGAACAACAAATCTGTTGACCAAGACCGGCACGGAAAGCAGGGCGGCGAGGCATGGAATCGGGCGAACTGCTGGACAGGGCGTTCCTCGCCCTGGCCGACCCCGTCCGCCGCAGCATCATCGCCCGGCTCTCCCGCGGGCCGGCCACGGTCAATGAACTGGCGGAACCCTTCGCGATGTCCAAGCAGGCCGTCTCGAAGCACATCCAGGTGCTGGAGCAGGCGCAGCTCGTCACCCGTACGCGGGAGGCGCAGCGCCGGCCGGTGCACCTGAACCCCGCACGGCTGGAGGCGCTCACCGCCTGGATCGGCCAGTACCGGCTGGTCCGCGAGGAGCAGTTCCGCGGCCTCGACGCCGTGCTCTCCAATCAGGCCGCGGCAGGCGGCCCGCAGGCAAAGGATCCATCATGACCAACGCACTGCAGCTCACCGTCCCCGAGGGACTGCCCTTCATCGATTTCAGCCGGGAGGTCGACTACCCGGTGGCCCAGGTCTTCCGCGCCTACGCCGATCCGGACCTGCTGGTCCAGTGGCTCGGCCCGCGCGGCATGAAGATGGAAATGGACCACTACGACTTCCGCAGCGGCGGCACCTACCGCTACATCCACACCGGGCCCGACGGCGTTCCCTACGTCTTCTCCGGCATGTTCCACACCGTGCGCGAGAACGAATTCGCGGTGCAGACCTTCGAGTTCTCCGGCTACCCGGACGTGGTGAGCATCGAGTTCATGACCCTGGAGGAGCTGCCCGGCGGCCGGACCCGGATCAGCGCGCACTCCGTCTACCCGACCATGGAGGCCCGGGACGGCATGGCTGCCTCCGGCATGGAGTCCGGCGTCGCCGAGGGCTTCGACCGGATGGAGGAGCTGCTCGCCCAACTGCAGCCCGACGCCCTGCAGGGCAGAGGCACCTGACCTGCCTGGCGCCGTCGGGCCCCCGGCGGCGTCGGGCCCCTGGTTCTGCTGCCGGTTCGGGAACGGGCTGCCACTGCGTACCGGCAGCGCTGTCCCGAACCGGCAGCGGAAGACCCCGGCCGGCGGGTGCTCAGGGAGCCGGAGGTGCCTGACGGGCGTACCCGGTAGCCTGCTCGAACGCATGCGCCACCTGCAGCAGCTCAAAGTCCTCGCCGTGGTTCATCACCATCTGCATGCCCACCGGCAGCCCGGCGGAGCTGAAGCCGGCCGGCATCGAGATGGCCGGGAGCCCCGTGGCGGAGATGACGCAGGCCGAGCGCATCCAGTCCAGATAGGTCTCCAGCGCCGTGTCGTTGATCCGCTCCGGCCAGCGCCAGGAGGCGTCGAACGGCAGCACCTGCGCGGTCGGGGCGAGCAGCACGTCGTAGCGGCCGAAGAACTCCTGCACCGCCAGGTGCAGCCGGGTACGCGCGGCGGCGGTATCCGCCACGTCCTGCCCGGTGAGGGCCAGGCCCTGCTCCACGTTCCAGCGCACCTCGGGCTTGATCGCCTCGCCGTGCTCGGCCACCAGCGCTCCCAGCGAACCGACGAAGTCCAGCGCCCGGACGGTGCGGAACACCCGGTCCGCCTCGGAGAGGTCCGGGCAGGCCCGTTCCACATGCGCGCCGAGGTCCTCGAAGACCGCCAGCCGGGCCTCGAGGACGGCCAGCACTTCGGGTTCCACCGGGATGCCCAGCCCGAAGTCCGGGGTCCACGCGACCCGCAGTCCGCGCAGGTCCCGGTCCAGGGAGCCGGCGAAGACCTCCGGTGCCAGTGAAGGTCCCGGCGGCCGACGGCGGTCCGGCCCGGCCATGGCGGTCAGCATCAGGGCGACGTCGGCGACGGCGCGGGCCATCGGGCCGCTGGTGGCCAGCCAGCTGTGCGCGTCCGACGCCGGCCAGGTCGGCACCGTGCCGGTCGAGGGCCGGAAGCCGACCACGTTGCAGAACGAGGCCGGGATCCGCAGTGAGCCGCCCATGTCGGAGCCGTCGCTGACGGACTGGATCCGGGCGGCGAGCGCGGCGGCCGCTCCCCCGCTGCTGCCGCCGGCGCTGCGGTCCGGCGCATACGGGTTGGTGGTGGTGCCAAAAAGCTCGTTGAAGGTGTGCGAGCCGGCGGCGAACTCGGGCACGTTGGACTTGCCCGTGGTCACCACCCCGGCGGCCTTCAGCCGGGCAATCACCAAGTCATCGGCGTCGGGCACGAAGTCGCGCAGCAGCGGCGAGCCCTGGGTGGTGCGCATGCCCGCCGTGTTGTGGGTGTCCTTGTGGGTCATGGGCAGCCCGTGCAGGGGCGGCAGGTCCTCCCCGTCCGACGCCGCGGTCCGCTCGTCGGCGGCCTTGGCGAGCGTGCGGGCACCCTCGGCATCCAGGGTGACCACGGCGTTGATGGCGGGGTTGACCGCGTCAATCTGTTCCAGGTGCGCCTCAAGCGCTTCGCGGGCGGAGAGCTCGCGGGTGCGGATGGCGGCGGTGAGCTCGACGGCGGACATCGCCTGGATCGCGGCGGTGGACGGGGAGAGGGCCATGGCTCAGCCCTCCTGTCCGCTGCCGGTGCCGGTGCGGCCCAGGATCGCGGCCAGCGCGGCGGTCAGCCCGGTGCCGAGGGTGGGCTCCAGCTCGGGAGCGAACTCCGGCGAGTGGTTGCCGGCCACGGCCTCGCCGGCCTCCAGCCGCGCCGCCGCGGTGGAGCCGAACATCCAGTACACCGACGGCACGCCGATGGCCTCGGCCAGCAGGCCGAAGTCTTCGCTGCCCATCACCGGCGGCACCTCGCGCACGGCCTCCTCGCCCAAGGCGCCGCGCAGGGCGGTGAGCACCTCAGCCGCGGCGGCGGGCTCGTTGTAGCAGCGCGGGAAGCTGGAGATCTCCTCGATCACCGGCTCCGGGGCGCCGGAGGCGGCGGCTTCGGCGGCGATGATGCGCCGCAGCGCGCCAAGCACCTGCTCGCGGACGGCCGGTTCGAAGCTGCGCACGTTGAGCGTGAACTCGGCGCTGCCGGGAATGATGTTCTCCTTCAGCCCGCCGTGGAAGGTGCCCACGGTGATGACCGCGGACTCGCGGGCCGGCACCTCGCGGCCGAGGATGGTCTGGATCCGCACGATCATGTGCGCGCCCAGGACGATCGGGTCAATGGACTTCTCCGGCTGCGAGCCGTGGGCCTGCCGGCCCAGGACGGTCACCCGCCAGGAGTCCGCCATGGCCATGGCCGTGCCGCTGCTGATTTCGATGCCGCCGGCCACCCCGGGCCAGACGTGCTGGCCGTAGATCACCTCGGGCTTCGGTGCTCGGTCCCACAGCCCGTCCGCCACCATGGCCTTCGCGCCGGCCGCGGTTTCCTCACCGGGCTGGAAGATGAACACCACGGTGCCGGCCCAGGCATCGGTGTTGCGGGCCAGCAGCTCCGCCGCGGCCAGGGCCACCGACATGTGCGTATCGTGTCCGCAGCCGTGCATGACCGGCACCGCGGTGCCGTCCTCCAGGGTGCCGGTGGCGGTGCTGGCGTACTCCAGGCCGGTGTTCTCGCCGATCGGCAGCCCGTCGGTGTCGGCGCGGAAGCCGACCACGGGCCCGTCGCCGTTGCGCAGGATGCCGACGACGCCGGTGCCGCCGCTGCCGAACGCCTCCAGTCCCAGCTCCAACAGGCGGGCCTGCAGGAACGCGGCGGTTTCGGTCTCCTGCATGGACAGCTCGGGATGGGCGTGCAGGTGGCGGTAGGTCTCGTGCAGCTTCTGCCGGTCGGCGTCGCTGTAACCCAGGGAATCCAGCAGGGCGGTGGTGTGCAGGGCGGTGGTGCTCATGGAAATCAGCCTTTCGGTTGCGGGCGGGGCCCGGAGGTCGGGGTGGGATGCCGGCCGCGCCGTCGCGGCCGGCGTCGGGTCAGTTGACCAGTTCGGCCTTGCCGGCGGCGGCGTTGCGGTCGCGGACGAACCAGGCCAGGACGGCGGTGACGATCACGGTGATGCCGGTGGCCAGCTTGGCCAGGGCCGGAACCAGCGGAACCAGGACGAAGACCACCAGCAGGGCCACGGCGACGGCGACCAGGGTGATGCGCGGCTGCTTGGCGGAGACGACCAGCTGGACCACGACGGCGCCGATGATGGCCGGGAAGATGTAGATCCGGGTCACCTCCATCACCTCCAGCGGAATCAGGCTGAGCAGCCAGGTGCCGAGCAGGCCGACGAAGATGAGCATGGACAGCACGTGCACCATGGCCGCGCCGCAGATGGCCATCAGGGCGGAGAAGTCCGCCTTCTTGGTGCCGGACTTCGCGCCGATGGTGGCCTGGGCGACCATCGCGGCGGGCAGCAGCTTGTTGGCCAGGTTGCCGATCATGAAGGCCTGGTACATGGTGGCCGGGCCCAGCACCGGGTAGTAGGTGATCGGTTCGACGAACCAGAGCACGAAGAACGAGGCGCCGACGGCCAGCGCCGCGGTGAGCACCATGCCTCCGGTGACGCCGAGGTCGGCAAAGAAGACAAGGTAGGCGGGCCCGGCCAGGGAGAGCAGCAGCGCCGCAATCATGGTCAGCTGGCCCCAGCGGGAGGTGGTCCGGTCGAATTCGGCGAGTGCGGATGCCTGCGCGCCCGCGGCGGTGGTGGACATAAGCCGTTCTCCTTCGAAAAGTGGGGGGTTAGGCGCCGGCGGTGTGGGCGAGGTAGGCGATGGCGAGGCCGAGGACGATGGAGATGCCCAGGCCCCATTCACGCAGCCAGGGTGCCTGCAGCCGCTTGGCCAGGAACAGGCAGATGCCCATCACGGCGGCGGACGCGGCGACGGTCAGCACGTGCACGCTGGACTTGGGCAGTTCGGCGACGCCGAGGCTGGCGAACGCGCCGAGCAGCGCGGCGGTGGGGATGATCGCCATCAGGCCAGGGTTGACCTGGCGCAGCTTGGTGTCGCCGCGCTTGAGCAGCGGCGTGAAAATCAGGCAGCAGATCATCCACATGGCGCCGGAGAGGCTCATGGCGGTGAACGCCACGGCGTACACGGTCTGGGTGTAGTCCGCCCCGCCGAGTTCGGCGCCCATGGTGCCGGCGGCAATGGAGGCCGACGCCGTTTCGGTGGCGGCGGAGCCGACCAGCCCGATCCGGGTCAGCACCGCGGGGGTGCCGAACAGGGACAGCAGCGCAATGCTGACCAGCACCACCGCCAGCGACGGTCCGGTGGCCGCCACGGCGCCGGCCCGGAACGAGGCGCGCAGCTCGGACTTGGAGATCTCCGCCGCCGGGCCGGCCTTGGCGGCCGCCTTCATATAGATCAGGCTCTGGATGATGACGACGGCGAACACCGCCAGGGCGAAGACCCACAGGATGGGGGTGTTCGCCACGGCGAGGATGTCGGTGGAACTGCCGTCACGGACTGGAACAGGGCTCATGGGGGTGCTCCTTGCGGCTTGGGGGGGATCAGGAAGTCACTGGGCAAACTCGTGGCTGTCCAGGCGCAGCAGGGTCTCGGCCAGCACCTGGACGCCGGTGGTGATCTGGGCAGTGGGGGTGAACTCCTCGGGGCAGTGGCTGCGGCCGCCGGCGGAGGGCACGAAGATCATGCCCATCGGGGCGAGCCGGGCCATGTGCACGGCGTCGTGGGTGGCGCCGCTGGGAATGGGGGCCCACTCGATGCCGACGGCGTCGGCGGCCTGGGCGGCGAGGTCCTGTACGCCGGCCGCGGCGCGGACCACCTGGTTGTCGGTGGACCAGCGCAGGTCCGCTTCGACGCCGAAGCCGGCGGCGCGGGCGGCGATTTCACCGGCCAGGCGGGCCCGGGTGCCGGCCAGCCAAGACTCGTCCACGCTGCGCACTTCGCCGTAGAGCCGCACCAGCGACGGCACCACGTTTGGCGCCGGCGAGGTGTTCTCCAACCGGGTGACGGTGGCGACGCCGTGCTCCGGCGCGCCGCATCCCTCGGCCCGGACGGCCAGCACGGCCTCCGCGGCGGCGACCATGGCGTCCCGCCGGTCGTCCATGGGCCGGGTGCCGGCGTGGTCCGGGGAGCCGGTGAAGCTGGCCACCAGGCGTTCGATGCCGGTGATCGCGGTGACGATGCCGATCGGCGTTCCGCGCTCCTCCAGGACCGGGCCCTGCTCGATGTGCAGTTCGACGTAGGCGTGCGGCCGGCGGGTTCCGGTCCAGGGCGCGGCGGCCAGCAGGGCCGCGGGATCGAGGCCGAAGTCCTCGTAGGCGGCGGCCAGGGTGCGGCCCCGGTAGTCGGTGCGGGCCAGGTCCGCCGCGGTGAGCTCGCCGGCCAGCGCCCGGCTGCCCAGGCAGCTGAGTCCGAAGGGGTTCGATTCCTCGCCCAGGAAGTCCACCACCAGCAGGTCCCGCTGCAGCCAGATGCCGCGTTCGGCCAGCACCTGCACCGCGGCCAGCGCGCCGAGGACGCCGACGACGCCGTCGAACCGGCCGCCGCCGTCCACCGTGTCGGTGTGGGACCCGGTGACCAGCGGCGGTGCCGCGGGGCTCGTGCCGGGCAGCCGGCCGATCAGATTGCCGGCGGCGTCCTGATGCACCTCGAGGCCCGCACTGCGCATCCGCGCGGCGGTCCAGGCCCGGGAGGCACGGTAGGGCTCGCTGAAGACCTCCCGGGTCCAGCCGGGGCGGTCCTCGCTGCGGAAGCCGGAGAGCTCGGCAAGGGCCGTATCCAGCCAGCCGTCGAGCCCGGTGAGCGCCGTTTCCTGCATGCGGCTCCTTCGGTCGGCACGAAATGCAATCGATTGCACAGGCGGTTGAAAAATGTCCCGGCCGAAGGCGGCGGTTGCGTTTCGGGCCGGGCGTGCTGACAGACTCACACGCCTTCGCCGATGCGTCCAGAGTTTTTTCGGAATTCGCCGAATATTTCCCGGCGCCTGTTGCCGAATGTAAATTCTTTTGATCAATGGGATTAACCGGCCGTTTCCGGGGCCCGCAGCGCTTACACTGGCGTCCGTTCCGGCGATCCGCCGGCGTCCACCAGCTACGGAAGGCTCCGCACATCAATCCTTCACGCGGCCGGGCTGCCCGCGGCCCCAGCCTCGACGACGTCGCCCGGCTGGCGGGCGTGCATCCTTCCACGGCCTCCCGTTCCCTCGCCGAGGAGCCGGTGCGGATCAGCGCGGCCACCGTGGCACGGGTACGTGAGGCGGCGAAGACCCTCGGCTACCGCCGCGACGCCTCGGCGGCGGCGCTGCGGACCGGCAGCTCCCGGCTGGTCGGCGTGCTGGTGCACCGGCTCACCGACCTGGCGCTCGCGACCATGTACGCCGGCGCAGACGCCGCCGCTGCGGAGGCCGGCTACAACACCGTGGTCGCCAACGGGCTCGACGATCCGCAGGTCCGCCGGGACCGGCTTGATGCACTGCTGGCCCGGCGGATTGACGGCGTCATCCTGGCGGACGCCCGCTCCGACGACACGCTCGCCGACCATCTGGCGGCGCTCGGCGTCCCCTATGTCCTGGCCATGCGCACCCTGCCCGGGCACCTGAGCGTCGGCACGGACGACGTCGAGGGCGGCCGGCTCGCCGCCGAGCATCTGCTCGCCCTGGGCCACCGCCGGGTGGCGGTGGCCGCCGGTGATCCGCTGGCCAGTACCGGACGGGACCGCACCGCAGGCTTCCGGCAGGCCTTCGCCGACGCGGGACACCCGGTGCCCGACGACGCGGTGGCGGCCACCGGCTTCGGGGTGGCGGCCGGCCACGCCGCCGGAAACCGGCTCGCCGCGCTGGATCCGGCGCCGTCGGCGGTCTTTGCGGTGGACGACCTCACCGCCGTGGGCGTGATCGGGGCGCTCCGCGACGCCGGGCGGACCGTGGGCTCCGACGTCGCGCTGGTGGGCTACAACGACGTCGAGCTGGCCGCGGACCTGCCCGTGGGCCTGACCTCCGTGCGCTCGGACCGGGACCGGATGGGCCGGCTGGCATTCGGCCTGCTGCTGGAGCGCATTGCCGGCCGGGACGTCGCCTCGGTCCGACTGCCGCCCGACCTGGTGCCGCGCGCCTCGACACTGGGGGTTCCCCCGCCCGCCTAGGGCGGGAGCCGCCGACACCGCGGCGCCCGCCGCCTGAGCCGCGCCCCGCCGCCGGTCTGCAAGTCATCCCGTTCAGGGATGCAGCACGATACTGCCCCGCACCTGGCCGGACTCCAGCCGCCGCATGGCCGCGGCGACGTCGGCCAGCGGATACCTGCTGTCGATGTACGGAACGATGTCGCCCGCCTCGATGAGGGCGGTGACGCGCTCCAAATCCGCGGCGTTTTCCCGGCACATCAGTCCGACCAGCCGACGTCCGCCGAACAGGGACAGGACCGCGCCGGCCGCCTGCCGCTCGAAAAACCCGCCGGTGAGCCTGCCGCCTTCCTCCCCGCCGACCAGCACAGCCGTGCCGCGGGGCGCGAGTGCCCGGCGCAGCCGCGCCGGAGACGGGCTGCCGGCGACATCGATGATCGCGTCATACCGCGGCCCGCCCGCGGCGAAATCCTCCAGGGCGTAGTCCAAGGTCGCGGCGGCGCCGAGGGACCGCACGAACCCGGCCTTGGCGGCACTGCACGCCCCGGTGACCTCGGCGCCGGCCGTCCGGGCCATCTGCACGGCGAAGCTGCCGACCCCGCCGGCCGCACCCAGCACCAGGACCTTCGGTCCGGCAGTTCCCCGCCCGGCGCCACCCTTTCCCGCACTGGCCTTTCCGGCACTGGCCCTTCCGGCGCTGTCGGCGGATATCCCCGCGGCGTCGAGGGCCTGCAAGGCGGTCAGCCCGGACACCGGAACCACCGCCGCGTGCTCGACGTCCAGCCCGGCCGGCCTGGCGGCCAGCTTGTCCTCGCGGGCACAGGCGAAGGAAGCGAAGGAGCCCCGACCGATGCCGTACACCTCATCCCCGGGCCGGAACCGGGAGACGCCGGGGCCGACGGCGACCACGGTGCCGGCGAGGTTGTGGCCCATGACCGGCTGCCGGGGCCGGCGCAGTCCGACGCCGGTGCGCAGCAGATAGGGGGTGCCTGTCATCATGTGCCAGGCACCGCGGGCCAGGCCGGCCGCGCGGACCTGCACCATGACCTCCCCCGCGCCGGGCCGGGGCACCGGGTGCTCAGCCAGCTCCAGGACCTCGGGGCCGCCGTAGCCGTGCTGCACCAGGGCCGGAGCCGTCGAGGGCAGGGCGGTGCCGGGCATTTGACCGGCAGCGGCGGGGCGGGCGCCGGGATCACGAGCGAACGCATGGTCAGCGAGCCGAGCCCGCCGGCGTCGGCCAGGCGGGCGGCATGCTGCAGCACCCGTTCGCGGGTCAGCACCATGCGCTGGCGGTGCAGCCAATGTCGCTCTATCGCCACTCTGGGCGTACTGCGCCGGGCCGGGTTCTCCCTCGCCGCCGCCGGGCACGCCTACGCCCTGCTGGACAGCTACATCTACGGCTTCGCCCTGCAGGAGGCCGGACTGCCCGTCGGCACCCCGGACGCCGATCCGGAGGTGGTCGAGGCGATGGCGCGTTCGTTCTCTCCGGAGGAGCTGCCCTACCTCGCCGAGATCGCGATGGACCACGCCCTGCAGCCGGGCTACAGCTTCGGCGCCGAGTTCGACGTCGGTCTGGGCATCATCCTGGACGGCCTGACCGCCCTCCTGGATCCGGACAGCTAGGCAAGAAAGCGACGGATTGTTGAACAATCCGCCGTGATCCCGCACACTTGGAGAACCCTGTTCCCCGAGGCACGAAGGACCCGCCATGCCGATCATTGACCTGAACAGCGACGTCGGCGAATCGTTCGGCAGCTGGGAGATGGGCGACGACGCCGCCGTCTTCGAGTCCGTCTCCTCCGCCAACGTCGCCTGCGGCTTCCACGCCGGCGACCCCTCCACCATCGCCCAGACCTGCCGCGACGCCGTCGCCGCCGGCGTCACCATCGGCGCGCACGTGGGCTACCGGGACCTGGCCGGCTTCGGCCGGCGCTTCCTGGACTGCTCCCCCACCGAACTGGCCGACGACATCCTCTACCAGCTCGGCGCCCTGCAGGCCCTGGCCCAGCGCGCCGGCGCGGACATTGAATACGTCAAGCCGCATGGCGCGCTGTACAACACGATCGTGCACCACGAGCACCACGCGCAGGCCGTGGTGGACGCCATCCGCGCCTTCAACAAGGAGCTGCCGGTACTGCTGCTGCCCGGCGCCGTCGCCCTGGACAAGGCCGCCGACGCCGGGCTGCGCGGCGTGGCCGAGGCGTTCGCGGACCGCAACTACAACCCGGACGGCACCCTGGTCTCCCGCCGCGAGGCCGACGCCGTCATCCACGACGCCGACAAGGTCACCGAGAACATGATCCGGCTGGCCACCGAGGGCACCATCATCGCCGTCGACGGCACCGAGATTCCGATGCAGGCCGAGTCCATCTGCGTGCACGGCGACACCCCCGGCGCCGTCGCCATGGCCCGGGCCGTCCGCACCGGCCTGGAGAACGCCGGCGTCAGCATCCAGAGCTTCGTGTGAGCGGCGCCGACACCCGGCCCGGAACCATCCTCGGGATCCGGCCCGCCGGCACCCGCGCGCTGCTGGTCGAGCTTGGCTCGCTGGCCGACGTCGTTGCCCTCCACAGCCAGCTCAAGGCCCATCCGCTGCCCGGCCAGGTGGACGCCTTGGCCGCTGCGAACACCGTGCTGGTGCGCTTCGGCAGCCGCCGCGACACGGTCGCCGCCGCGCCCCTGCTCCGGACGCTGGACTTCACCCACGGCGACGCCGGCGAGGCCCGCACGGTCACCATCGAGACCGTGTACGACGGCGCGGACCTGGCCGAGGTCGCCCGGCTCACCGGCCTCTCCGAGGACGCGGTGGTCAACGCCCACACCGGCACCGCCTGGACCGGCGGCTTCGGCGGCTTCGCCCCCGGCTTCACCTACCTCACCGGCGGCGACCCGGCGCTGAACGTGCCCCGCCGCTCCAACCCCCGCACCGCCGTTCCGCCCGGCGCCGTGGCCCTGGCCGGGGACTACTCCGCGGTCTATCCGCGCGAATCCCCCGGCGGCTGGCAGCTGATCGGCCGCACCAACGCCGCCATGTGGGACCTGAACCGTGAGTCCCCGGCCCTGGTCCGCCCCGGTGACAAGGTGCAGTTCACCGCCGTCCGCGAGCAGCTCACGACGTCGGGCCCCGCCGCCGCGGCACCCGCGTCAAGCGAGGAACCGACTGAAGCGCCGGATGCCGCCCCCGCGCCCGATGTCGCCGTCGACGCCGCAGCTGCCGGCCCCGGCGACTTCACCGGCGGCTGGCTGGAGGTCACCGCGCCCGGCCTGCAGTCCCTGGTCCAGGACCTCGGGCGGTCCGGCTACGCCGACCTGGGCGTCTCCGCCGCCGGCGCCGCCGACCCGCGCGCGGCCCGGCAGGCCAACCGGCTGGTCGGCAATCCAGCCGACGCCGCCGTCGTCGAGAACCTCTTCGGCGGCCTGGAGCTCACCGCCCACGGGGACACGGTGCTGGCCCTGACCGGCGCCGAGCTGCCCGCCGCCGTCGTCTCCCCCGCCGGGGACCGGGACCGCCCGGCCCCGCACGCCGCCCCGTTCGCCCTGCTCGACGGGGAGACCCTGACCCTGGGCACCCCGTTCCGCGGCGTGCGCGCCTACCTCGCCGTCCGCGGCGGGCTGGCCGTGGACGCGGTGCTGGGCAGCCGCAGCACCGATTCCATGAGCGGCATCGGCCCCGCGCCGCTGGCCGCCGGCACCCGGCTGCCGGTCGGCCCGGCGCCCGCGGGCCTGCACGTCGGCGACGCCGAACCGCCCGTGCTGGCTCCTGCCGGCAGCCCCGGCAGCCTGGGCGAGGGCACGACGCCGGCCCTGCTGCGGATCACCGCCGGGCCCCGCCAGGACTGGTTCGGCGCCGACGCCGCCGCGGCGCTGGCCGCGCAGACCTGGCTCACCACCAGCGAATCGAACCGGATCGGCGTCCGGCTGGCGCTGGACCCGGAGGACCCGGACGCCGCCCCGCTGGCCCGCCGCCGCGAGGGCGAGCTGCCCAGCGAGGGTGTGGTGGCCGGCTCGCTGCAGGTCCCGCCGTCGGGCCTGCCGGTGCTGTTCCTGGCCGACCACCCGGTGACCGGCGGCTATCCGGTGATCGCCGTCGTTGTCCCCGAGGACCTGCCGGTCGCGGCGCAGCTGCCGCCCGGGCACGCCCTCCGCTTCGTATTTGTCGACCCCGATACGCTCGCCCCGTTCACCGCGGAGCAGGCGGCCGGGCTGTTTCCGGAAGGAACCGCATGAGCACCCCCATGAGCAAGGTCCTGATCGCCAACCGCGGCGAGATCGCGGTCCGCGTGGCCCGCGCCTGCGCCGACGCGGGCATCGCCTCCGCCGCCGTGTACTCGGACCCCGACGCCGACGCGCTGCACGTGCGGATCGCGGATGAGGCCTACCCGCTCGGCGGGGCCTCAGGCGCGGACACCTACCTCAACATCGAGAAGCTGATCGACGCCGCCCGGCGCGCCGGCGCGGACGCAGTGCACCCCGGGTACGGGTTCCTGTCCGAAAACGCGGACTTCGCGCAGGCGGTGCTCGACGCCGGACTGACCTGGATCGGCCCGTCCCCGCAGGCCATCCGGGACCTGGGCAACAAGGTCACCGCCCGGGAAATCGCCGTCCGCGCCGGGGCGCCGCTGGTGCCCGGCACCGAGGGCCCGGCCGAAAGCGCCGAACAGGTCCGTGCGTTCGCCGAGGAGCACGGGCTGCCGGTGGCGATCAAGGCAGCCTTCGGCGGCGGCGGGCGCGGCATGAAGATCGCCCGCCGGCTGGAGGACGTCGAGGACGCCTTTGAGTCCGCGGTCCGCGAGGCGGTGGCCGCGTTCGGCCGCGGCGAGTGCTTCGCCGAACGCTTCCTCGATCGGCCCCGGCACGTGGAGGCCCAGGTGCTGGCCGACACGCACGGCAACGTCGTCGTCGTCGGCACCCGCGACTGCTCGCTGCAGCGCCGCAACCAGAAGCTGGTCGAGGAGGCGCCGGCCCCGTTCCTCACCGATGAGCAGCGCGCCACCATCCACGCATCCGCCAAGGCCATCTGCCGCGAGGCCGGCTACACCGGCGCCGGCACGGTCGAGTACCTGGTCTCCCCCGACGGGCTGATCAGCTTCCTGGAGGTCAACACCCGGCTGCAGGTGGAGCACCCGGTCACCGAGGAGACCGCCGGCGTTGACCTGGTCCGCGAACAGTTCCGCATCGCCGACGGGCTGCCGCTGTCCTTCACCTCCGATCCCGAACCGCATGGGCATGCCTTTGAGTTCCGGCTCAACGCCGAGGATCCGGCGCGCGGGTTCCTGCCCGGTCCCGGCCCGGTGGAGGCCTTCGAGCCGCCCACCGGCCCCGGCATCCGGATGGACTCCGGGGTGCGCTCCGGTTCGGTGGTGCCCAGCGAATACGACTCGCTGATGGCCAAGCTGATCGTCTGGGGCGAGGACCGCCCGCAGGCCCTGCGCCGCGCGAAGGCGGCCCTGGATGAGCTGGTGATCCGCGGCGTGCCCACCGTGGTGCCGTTCCATCAGGCCGTGGTCCGCTCCGACGCGTTCACCCGCGACGGCGAGCTCGGGGTGTACACCACCTGGATCGAATCCGAGTTCGCCGAGCCGCTGGCCGCCTCCCCGCACATTGCCGCCGCCGCCAACGGCACCGCCCGCGAAACCATCACCGTGGACATTGACGGCCGCGCCGTCGCCGTCGGGCTGCCCGCCGCCCTGCTGAACGCGCTGCGCTCCGGCGGCGGTGCCGCGGGCGCTCCCGCCGGGGCGGCTGCCGGAACCGCGGACGAGGCGGTGCTGGCGTCCCCGATGGCCGGGAACCTGGTCAAGTGGGTGGCCGACGACGGCGCGCAGCTGGTCGAGGGCGATCCGGTTGCCGTGTTGGAGGCGATGAAGATGGAGACCACCGTCCGCGCCCACCGGGCCGGGAAGTTCGCCCGCAGCGGCCTGGAACCGGGTACCGCCGTCGGCCGCGGCGAAGCCCTCGGGGAGATCGGCTGACCGGGTTCCGTCACACGGACCGGCGGTGCGCCGCCGGTCCGCTCCGGGCAGCTAAATTGGGTGGATGCTCGTGAACCTGGGGGACGACGCCGCGCAGCGGGACGCACACGCGAACACCACGGTGTGGGTGGCCGAGGTGCTGCGCAGCCGTATCGCCGCCGGGGAGCTGCTGCCCGGCACCAAGCTGTCCGAACAGCAGCTGGCCGCGTCCCTGCAGGTCTCCCGCAACACGCTGCGGGAGGCGTTCACCGTGCTCGCCGGCGAGGCCATGGTGACCCGGTATCCGAACCGCGGCGTGTTCGTGGCCTCCCCCGGCGCCGACGCGGTGCGGCGGATCTACCAGGTGCGCCGGCTGCTGGAGCCGGCGGCGGTGCTGTGGGGCCCGGAGCTGGACCTGGACCGGCTGGACGCCGTGATCGCCGACGCGCGGGACGCGAAGTCCCGCGGCGCGGTGGCGGAGATGGCCGCCGCCAACCAGGCCTTCCATGAGGCCGTGGTGGCAATGTCCGACAGCGGCCGGCTGCAGCAGATGATGTCCCTGGTGCTGGCCGAAATGCGCCTCGTCTTTCACGCCATGAGCAGCGAACCGGACTTCCACACCCACTATGTGGAGCAGAACGCCAAGCTGGTGGAGCTGCTCCGCGCCGGAAAGCGGAAGAAAGCCGCCGACGTGCTGCGCGGCTACCTGGACGCCGCGGAGGCCGAGCTGCTGGGCCATCTGGAGACGGACGGGCGGTAGGCGGCGGCGCAGCCTCCGGCAGGCACGCTGCCGGCCCTGGTGTGGGCGTGCTGCCGGCTCCTGCTGTGGGCGTCCGGCGAGGCGGCCGGTACCATCGGCGCACGTCCACCCCCGCCAGGAAAGGAACAGCCATGGGCTTCGTCCAGGTCGGCACCGAGAACAGCACCCCGATCCACCTCTACTACGAGGACCACGGCAGCGGTCAGCCGGTGGTCCTGATCCACGGCTACCCGCTCAACGGCCACAGCTGGGAGCGCCAGGCGCGCGAACTGCTGGGCGCCGGCTACCGCGTCATCACCTACGACCGCCGCGGCTTCGGCTCCTCCAGCAAGGTCGGCAGCGGCTACGACTACGACACCTTCGCGGCGGACCTGAACACGGTGCTGGAGACCCTGGACCTGCGGGACGTCATCCTCGTGGGCTTCTCCATGGGCACCGGGGAGCTGGCCCGCTACGTCTCCCGCTACGGCGCCGACCGGGTCGCCAAGCTCGCCTTCCTCGCCTCACTGGAACCGTTCCTCGTCGCCCGGGACGACAATCCCGACGGCGTGCCGCAGGAGGTCTTTGACGGCATCGCCGCCCAGGCGCGGGAAGACCGCTACGCCTGGTTCACCAACTTCTTCTCCGACTTCTACAACCTGGACGAGACCCTCGGCTCCCGGATCAGCCAGGAGGCCGTGACGGCCAGCTGGAACACCGCCAGCATCAGCGCCCCGGTCGCGGCGTACGCCGTCGTGCCCGCCTGGATCGAAGACTTCCGCACCGACATCGAGGCGGTGCGCGCCAGCGGCAGGCCCGCACTGATCCTGCACGGCACGGCGGACAACATCCTGCCCATCGATGCCACCGCCCGCCGGTTCCGGCAGGCTCTGCCGGAGGCGGAGTACGTCGAGGTCGACGGCGCCCCGCACGGCTTGCTCTGGACGCACGCCGACGAGGTGAACAAGGCGCTGCTGGCGTTCGTGGCTAAATAGGGGAGCACGGAGCCGACCATGCCGGCCCCTCTCCGTGCCGCCGTCTGCCGGCACGGCGGGGGCCGGGGCAGGACCGGCGCGTAACCGCTACGGCACCAGGTAGGAGCTGTCCCGGGCGTCGGTGATGAGCATGTGCCCGGGCGCGTGACCGATGGCCAGGGAGGGCTTGGACTCCATCACCGCAGCCTGCGGGGTCACGCCGCAGGCCCAGAACACCGGCACGTGGCCCTCGGCAATCTCCACCGGGTCCCCGAAGTCCGGCCGGAACAGATCCGCGATCCCGAGCTCGGACGGGTTGCCCACGTGCACCGGAGCCCCGTGCACCGCCGGATAGCGGGAGGTGATCCGCACGGCGTCGGCCACCTGGGAGGCGGGCACCGGGCGCATGGAAACCACCAGCGGACCCGCCATCTCCCCGGCCGGTTCGCAACGCACCGAGGTGCGGTACATCGGCACGTTGGTGCCCTGGTCGATGTGCGCGATCCGGATGCCACCCTCCTGCAGCGCCGCCTCGAAGGTAAAGCTGCAGCCGACAATGAAGGTCACCAGGTCATCGCGCCAGTACTCCGTGATATCGGTCGGATCGGCGACCTTCTCCCCGTTTTCGTAGACCGTATAGCGGGGCACGTCGGTGCGAATGTCGCCGCCGGCCAGCAGCGGGCCGCTGGTCTCGCCGGCGTCGAGCACGCCCAGGATGGGGCAGGACTTGGGATTCCGCTGGGCGAAGAGCAGGACGTCGAACGCCTGCGCCTTGGGCACGATAATCAGGTTCGCCTGCGCGTACCCGGCGGACCAGCCCGCCGTCGGCGTCACCAGCCCGTCCCGGAACAGGGCCCGGGCCTCGGCCGGGGACAAGGCCGCCGGGTCGGCCGGGGACGGTGTCGCCCGCTCGACGGCGGACTGCGCGGTAGGGGTTGTCATCCGTTGGTCCTTTCAGTGTGCGGGCGGGGTGTGTGACGCCGATGTCGGACCGGCGCCGCACGCCCCAACGCATCTTTCGTACAGCTAATGTCGTAAAACCGTTCCGCAACCGACATCTGCTGTACAAAAGATGCCCGGGCCGGCCACCGAAGGACATCTGCTGTACAAAAGATGCCCGGACGGCCGCCGAAGGACACCTGCTGTACAAAAGATGCCCAACTGGGAGCGCCGAAGGCCGCCGTCGACGTCGGACCGTTACTGCCAGAGCGCGGCGAGGCCGGAGAGCGAGTTCCAGCCGAGGAACAGGGTCAGCGCCCAGGACAGCACGCCGATGATCAGCAGCCACTTGGGGTACTCGTAGCCCTGCAGCAGGTCCCGGCGGCGCCAGGCGGCCCAGAGCAGGATGCCGAAGCCCAGCGGCAGGATCAGCCCGTTGAACGCGCCGGCGAAGACCAGCAGGGTCTGCGGAGCCTGGCCCAGCAGCAGGTACACCACGGTGCAGAAGGCGATGAACGCCACGGTGATCAGGCTGCGGGTGCGGTCCTTGGTGGCCGGCGTCGTAATGAAGGAAACCGAGGTGTAGGCCGCGCCGATCACCGAGGTCAGGGCCGCGGCCCAGAATACGATGCCGAACATCCGCAGCCCGATTTCGCCGGCGGCGTGCCGGAAGGCGTCCGCAGCGAGGTTGTCGCCGGCCAGGGTGACACCGCCGGCGACAACGCCCAGGATGGCCAGGAACAGCAGCATGCGCATCACGCCGGTGACGATGATGCCCAGCAGCGAGACCTTGGTGATGTCCTTGACGTGGCCGGGGCCGGTGGTGCCGGAGTCCAGCAGCCGGTGCGCGCCGGCGTAGGTGATGTAGCCGCCCACCGTGCCGCCGATCAGGGTGGTGATGGTCAGGAAGTCCACCTGCTCGGGCAGCACAGTGTTCTTCAGCGCCTCGCCCACCGGCGGGGCGGCGGAGATGGCCACGTAGATCATCAGCAGGATCATGACCGCGCCGAGCGCCACGACGATCCGGTCCAGGGCCAGGCCGGCCTTCTTGGACAGGAAGATGAAGATGGCGACGGCGGCGGAGATCGCCCCGCCGACCTTGGTGTCCATGCCCAGCATGGCGTTCATGCCCAGGCCGGTGCCGGCGATGTTGCCGATGTTGAACACCAGGCCGCCGAGGAAGACCAGCCCGGCCAGCACCCAGCCGGCGCCGGGCAGCACCTTGTTGCCGAGGGTCTGGGCGCGCAGGCCGGAGACGCCGATGATGCGCCAGACGTTCATCTGGACGGCGATGTCCACCAGGATCGAGACCAGGATGGCGAAGGCGAAGGCCGCGCCGAGCTGGACGGTGAAGACCGTGGTCTGGGTGATGAAGCCGGGCCCGATGGCGCTGGTGGCCATGAGGAACATGGCCCCGAGCAGGGCCGTGCGCTTGGCGTTGGGCCGGACCTTCACTTTCGTCGGCGTGCTGTCCATGCGGTGATTCCGATCGCTGGGAGATGTGGGGGGCGCCACAGGGGCTTCCAGCAGTCTAAGGGTTGTTGAACAATCCACGCCTGTTTTTGTTGAACAATCCACCGATTCTTTACACGCTTTTTACATGCGTCACTGCCACAGGGTGCTCAGCCCGGCCAGGGAGTTCCAGCCGAGGTAAAGCGTGAGCAGCCACGCCAGCACCCCCGCGGCCAGCAGCCACTTCGGATACCGGTAGCCCTCGAGCAGGTCCCGGCGCCGCCACGCCACCCAGAGCAGGATCGCGAAGCCCAGCGGCAGGATTAGGCCGTTGAACGCACCCGCGAACACCAGCAGGGTCTGCGGGGGCTGCCCGGCGAGCAGGTAGGCGGCGGCACAGACGGCAATGAATGCCACGGTCAGCAGGTTGCGGACCCGGGCGCTGGTGGTCAGGGAGGTGACGAAGGAGACCGAGGTGTAGGACGCGCCGATCACTGAGGTCAGCGCCGCGGCCCAGAAGACGACGCCGAACATCCGGATGCCGATCTCCCCGGCGGCGACGCCGAACGCTTCGGCGGCGAGGTTGCCGCTGGTGAGCACCGCTCCCCCGGCCACCACCCCGAGCACGGCCAGGAACAGCAGCGCCCGCATCACTCCGGTGACGATCACCCCGAGCAGCGCCGCGCGGGTGATCGGGCGGATGTTGCCGATGCCCGAGTTGCCGGCGTCGACCATCCGGTGCGCGCCCGCGTAGGTGATGTAGCCGCCCACGGTGCCGCCGATCAGGGTGGTGATCGCCAGGAAGTCCACCTGATCCGGCAGCACGGTGTTCTTCAGCGCCTCGCCCACCGGCGGAGCGGCCACGATGGCCACGTACAGCATGAGCAGGATCATCACCGCGCCCAGGATCACCACGATCCGGTCCAGGGCCAGGCCGGCGCGTTTGGAGAGGAAGATCAGGATCGCCAGGACCGCGGAAACAGCGGCACCGATCCGGGTGTCCAGGCCCAGCATGGCGTTCAGGCCCAGCCCGGTGCCGGCCACGTTGCCGACGTTGAACACCAGCCCGCCGACGAACACCAGCGCGGCCAGCACCCACCCGGCGCCGGGCAGCACCTTGTTGGCCAGCACCTGGGCGCGCAGCCCGGAGACGCCGATGACCCGCCACACGTTCAGCTGCACGGCGATATCCACCAGGATCGAGACCAGGATCGCGAACGCGAACGCGGCCCCCAGCTGCACGGTGAACACGGTCGTCTGGGTGATGAAGCCGGGCCCGATGGCGCTGGTGGCCATGAGGAACATGGCCCCGAGGATGGCCGCCCGTTTGGTGTCCGGCTCCCGGCGGGGTTTGCGCTGTGCAGGGGTTTTCTCGTCCATGGCCCGGTCCGTTCGATGGGGTCCGGTGCTGCCTGTCGCGGAAAGTGTACGGCGGCGGTTCCGCCCTCGGGAAGCCGACCGCCGCCCCCGCGCTCACCGGAGCCTCGGAGCGTCAGCCCCGAACGGCCCGGCTTCGGTCCGGCACCCGACCGTAACCGGGTTCGCCCGCCCAGCCCGGCTGCCGGCGTCCGGGCAGGACGACGGCGCGCGGCCGGCTGCGCCTGGCGGCTCCGCGCACGGCGTCGACCGCCTCCCGGATGCCGACCCGCAGGGCCGGCCCGTGCCCGGGCAGCAACAGCGACGCGTCCAGCCGCGCCAGGGTGAGCAGCGCAGCCTCCACCCCCGCGCCGTCGTGGTGGAACATGCCATGGAGCAGCTGCGGCCCGGTGCGGGTGCTGGTCCGGTGGCCGGTCACGAGCGCGTCGCCGGTGATCAGGGCGTGCGCCGCCGGCAGGTAGAAGGCGGTGTGCCCGGGCGTATGCCCAGGGGTGGGCACGGCGGCGGGGCTGCCGGGCAGCTCGGCGAGCTGCTCATCCGTCCAGGCCGCCGCGTCCGGGACCTCCACCTTGGCGAGCCCGCCCGCACCGAGCACCTGCACGCTCCACGCCAGCACCCGCGGCCGCCAGGAATGGGCCAGCACCTGCAGCGCGGGCACCTGCGCTTGCTCCTGGCCGCGGAGCAGGGCCAGTTCGCCGGGGCTGGCCAGCACGGGAGTGCCGTAGGCCGCGGCGAAGAAGGCGGCCGCGCCCGTATGGTCCACGTGGGCGTGGGTGACCAGCACCGCCGCGGCTGCTCCCGGGTCCAGTCCGGCCTCGCGGATCGAGGCCAGGACCAGGGTCCGGTCCCCCGGATATCCGCCGTCCACCAGCGTGAACTCCCGGCCGCGGCGCAGGATGAGCCAGTTCGACGCCGGCCCCTCCACGAACAGCACGTCCCGGGCCGGCTCGCTGAGGGTATACCCTTCAGTGCGCTTCATTGCTGCCTCCTGCCCGATTCACAGCAGAGCGTGCCACCCATGCCGCCGCGCGTCAACGGGCCCGACACTGCCAATTTCCTCCGGGCGGCGGGCAGCCGGCACGGATCGGGTCAGGCACTGCCGGCCACCAGCAGCGCCACGATCGGCGCCACCCAGAGCAGGAAGGTCAGCAGGAACAGCAGCGCCCCGGTGCGTGGTGCGCCCATCCGCGCGCCGGCAATCAGGCAGGTGCCGCCAAGCGCCAGCCCGGCCAGCCAGCCGGGGCCGAGCCAGAGCGCGGCGCCGGACCATCCGCCGTCGACCTCCAGCGCCAGCCGCACCAGGGTCCAGGCGGGCAGCGCGCTCAGCAGGTAGAACAGTGCACCGATTCCCACGGCGAGGCCGCCGGCCCAGCCCAGCCGCTGCGCCGGTTTCGCCGGTCCCGTGTCCGCCGCCATGGCCCCCCTTGCCCTCACAGATCAAGACAGCCGGTCCCCGACGTTGCGGGGACGGGCCCGGTGCCGCGGAAGCGGCGCGTCCTCCTCACCCTACAAGCCGGGGCGGGTCAGCGTCCGGTGGGCAGGGTGAGGATTTCGGCGCCGTCCTCGGTGATCGCGATGGTGTGCTCGGTGTGCGCGGTGCGGCACCCGGTGGCGCTGCGCAGCGTCCACCCGTCGGCGTCCATGGCCAGTTCCGCGGTGTCCGCCATGATCCAGGGTTCGAGCGCCAGCATGAGCCCGGGTACCAGCTTGTAGCCGCGGCCGGGCCGGCCGGTGTTCGGGACGTGCGGATCCTGGTGCATGGTGGATCCGATGCCGTGGCCGCCGAACTCGGTGTTGACCGGGAACCCGGCCTCCCTGAGCACGGCGCCGATGGCGTACGAGATGTCGCCGATCTTCGCGCCGGGGCGGGCGGCGGCGATGCCGGCGGCCAGGGCGCGCTCGGTGGCGCGGATCATCGCCACGCTCTGCGGGGGTTTGGCCGCCCCCACGATGAAGCTGATGGCGGCGTCGGCGGCCACGCCGTCCTTGATGACCGCCAGGTCGAGGGTGAGCAGGTCACCGTCGGCGAGGGCGTAGTCGTGCGGCAGGCCGTGCAGCACGGCGTCGTTGACGGCGGTGCAGATATAGTGGCCGAACGGGCCGCGGCCGAACGAGGGCTCATAGTCGACGTAGCAGGACTGCGCGCCGGCCTCCTCGATCATGCTGCGGGTCCACTGATCGATCTCCAGCAGGTTGGTGCCCACCCGGGCCCGCCGCTTCATCTCCTGCAGGATGTCGGCGACAAGGGCGCCGGTGACTTTCGCCCGCTCCAGTTCGCTCGAACTCATGATCTCGATCATTCAGCGCCTCCTGCGCAGCCGGTAACCATCCCCGGTCATCGTATCGCCGCCGGTCCGTCCCGCCGGGCCCGGGCCGCACTTCCATCAGCCTGCCGGCTAAGTCGACCTGCGCCGCCGCTACGCGCCCGGCCCCTCGCGCATCTTCTGCGCGATGAGTTCTCCGATCAGCACCGCCGTGGCGGCCGGGCCCCGGGAGGGCGCCGTCGGCAGGATCGAGGTGTCCGCGACCCGCAGCGCACGGATCCCGTGCACGCGTCCCGCCGGGTCGACGACGGCGCCCGGGTCCGCGGCCGGGCCCATCGGCGCCGTGCCGCACATGTGCAGGGCCGTGCCCAGGTGCGAGCACATCCAGGCGTCCAGCAGCCTGTCGTCGGCCAGTACCGCCGGGCCGGGTTCGCTGATCCCCCGACTGAGCGGGCGGAAGGCGCGCGACCCGAGGATGGCCGCCGCCGTGCGCACTCCCGCCCGGAGCCGAGCCAGGTCCTCCCTGTCGGAGAGGTAGTGGTAGTCCAGCGTCGGCTGCACCGTGGGATCGGCCGAGGCAAGCCGCAGCACACCCCGGGAGGAGCTTTGCTGCAGGGCCACGAGGAATTCCAGGTCGTCCTGGTGCCGCCAGTCGCTCAGCAGCCGCCGCAGCGGAACTCCGCGCAGGGCGCGCATAGTACGGACCGGATGGAACAGCCCCTCCCGCAGCCCGAGCGACAGCGCCCCTGCGGAGCCGGAGAGCAGGTAGCCCGTCGGCTTGAGCATGGGCAGGATTTCCAGGTCGGCGGCCTCCGCGCCTTCTGCTCCGGAGCTGAAGTTGAGGCAGCTTTCCATGATCCGCGGCAGGGCCAGGGTGACGACGCCGGCCCGGGGCCGCCAACGCACCGAGACCTCGGGATGGTCGGAGAAGGCCCTGCCGACGCCGGGCCGCTCCGCCCGCACCCGAATCCCGTGTGCTTCCAGCTGGTCCCGGGGGCCGATGCCGGAGAGCAGCAGCAGGTGGGCCGAGCCGATGGCGCCGGCGCACAGCACGACTTCCCGGGCCCGGACCTCGCTGATCCGGCCGTTTCGCTCGATCTCCACGCCGACGGCGCGCACCCCCTCAAAGAGCACGCGCCGCACCGCGGTGTTCCCCTGAACAGCCAGGTTGGGCTGTTTCCGGCTGCCGTCCAGGTAGGCCAGCGCAGTGTTCCAGCGGACGCCGTCCTGCACGTTCATGGGGACCGGCCCCACCCCGGGCGGGCCCTCGGAGTTCTTGTCCGGTTCAGTCCCGAACCCCAGCTCGGTTGCTGCCCGGTGGAAGGCGCGGGTAATCCGGTGGGTCTGCAGGGGCCGGCCCACGGGGACCGGACCGGCTGAGCCGTGCCCGGGGAGGTGGCCGAGCTGGGCGTCCGCCTCCATCCGCGCATAGATGCGTCGGGCCTCCTCATAGGACCAGGCCGGCCCGCCGACCGCCGCCCAACGGGCGAAATCCGTGCGCGCGGCCCGGATGAAGTAGCCGCCGTTGAGCGCCGTCGACCCGCCGAGGATCCTGCCTCGGGCAATTACGTAGGGCAGCTCGGCGGTGAGCCGGCCGGCGTAGGACCAGTTGTGTGCGTAGCCGGGCATGGCGCCCTGCACGGTTCCGCCGTCGAGCAGTTCCGCAGGGTACCCGTCCCGGTTCCCCGGAGCGGGCCCGGCTTCGAGCAGCAGGACCCTGCGGCCCGGGTCTTCACTGAGCCGCGCGGCCAGGGGCACTCCGCTGCCTCCGGCCCCCACCACTACGACGTCGTACGGCTCGGCCATGTCCTCCCCCTTGAGTTTCGGAACAGCGGCTGGGAGTCCGGCGTGTGCCGGTCCAGCACGCCCTCCACCAGCTGCAGCGACCGGAGCAGCAGCTCGGTCAGGTCCGCGTCCTCATCCTGCAGCCACTGTTCGTATGCGGCAAGGCACAGTCCCAGCAGCGCCCAGGCGGTGGCCTGCGGCTTCAGGCTTCCGGGGGCTTCGCCCAGCCGCCGGGCAACGTAGTCAGCGACCACCTGCCGCCAGGCGGAGTACCGAAGCGTGGAATGCGCCAGCAGGGTCGGCACGTTCAGCAGCAGCTGCATGCGCTGACGGTGGTATCCCACCTCGTCCGGCGGAAGCCGGTTGAATTCCAGGACGGCGCTGCACAGCGCCGGACCGAGCGGCATGTCCTCCGGCAAGCCCCGCAGGTAGGTGCGCATCCTCTCCAGCAGCGCCTCGAAATCGCCCCAGGGCAGGTCGTTCTTGGATTCGAAGTACCGGAAGAAGGTCCGCCGCCCGATTCCGGCGGCTGCGGCAATCTGGTCCACCGTCACGTCATCGAACCCGTGCGCGTGGAACAGGGACAGCGCCACATGGCTGATCTCGTCCTTGGTCGTGACCGGTTTCCGCCCGGTTCGGGGCCGTCCGCCGACCGCCGCTGCTGTGTCCAAAAAATCCCCTCTTCCCAATGGCACCCGGTGCCGTTACCCTCCTGCGCACCACAGAGTATCGCCATCGTCGCCGGTTTCTGACAGCAAGGAGCACCCGCAATGGACGCCATGATCCCTGCCTCCGACAGCACCTCCCCCGACCATTCCACGGACCCCGACGCCGGGCAGGAGCTGCTGGTGGAGGAAGTCTCCATTGACGGCATGTGCGGCGTCTACTGAGGCCGGGGACATGCAGACCACGTTTGACCTCGACGCACCCTGGCGGATCCATCCCCAGGTGGCCGTCCGCCCCGAGCCTTTCGGTGCTCTGCTCTACCATTTCGGCACCCGAAGGCTGTCCTTCCTGAAGGACCTTCGGCTGCTGGCAGTGGTCAAGGGCCTGGCCGCAGAGCCCTCCGCCCGGTCCGCCTGTGCCGCCGCCGGAATCGGGGCCGAAGACCTGCCCCGATACGGACAGGCCCTGGGCATGCTGGCCTCGTCCGCCATGGTGGTCCAGAGGCGGGCATCATGACCGTCCTGCCGTCACCCACCCGGCGCCCGCAGACCCTGGTGGACCTGTTCGAGTCGGGGCTGGACGCTCCGATCTGCCTGACCTGGGAACTGACCTACGCCTGCAACCTCTCCTGCGTGCACTGCCTGTCCAGTTCGGGGCGGCGCGATCCCCGCGAGCTGAGCACCGATGAGTGCAAGGCCATCATTGATGAGCTGGAACGGATGCAGGTCTTCTACGTGAACATCGGCGGTGGGGAGCCCACCGTGCGGCCGGACTTCTGGGAGCTGGTGGACTACGCCACCGCCCACCGGGTAGGCGTGAAGTTCTCCACCAACGGGGTCAAGATCACCCCGGAGGTGGCGCAGCGGCTGGCGGCCAGCGACTACGTTGACGTGCAGATCTCGCTCGACGGCGCCACCGCCGAGGTGAACGACCAGGTCCGTGGACCGGGTTCCTTCGACACCGCGCTGCGGGCCATGCAGAACCTGGCGGACGCCGGCTTCACCGGCTTCAAGATCTCCGTGGTCTGCACCCGGCAGAACATCCCCCAGCTGGACCGGTTCAAGGAGATCGCAGATCAGTACTCCGCGCAGCTGCGCCTGACCCGGCTGCGGCCCTCCGGCCGCGGCGCCGACGTCTGGGATGACCTGCACCCGACCGCCGCCCAGCAGCGCGAGCTCTACGACTGGCTGGTCCTGCACGGAGACAACGTGCTCACCGGTGACTCCTTCTTCCACCTCTCCGCCTATGGGAATGCCCTGCCCGGGCTGAACATGTGCGGTGCGGGCCGGGTGGTGTGCCTCATCGATCCGGTGGGGGACGTCTATGCCTGTCCGTTCGCCATCCACGAGCAGTTCCTGGCCGGCAACACCCGCTCGCCGGGCGGTTTCACCGAGGTGTGGCGCAACTCGGAGCTATTTCGGGAGCTGCGCAGCCCGCAGACCGGCGGCGCCTGCGCCTCCTGCACCTTTTACGACTCCTGCCGGGGCGGGTGCATGGCTGCCAAGTTCTTTATCGGCCTGCCGCTGGACGGCCCGGACCCCGAGTGCGTCCGCGGCCTCGGGGCCGAGGCTCTCGAGGCCCGCACGCCCGGCCGCTCGCCGCGCTCCGACGTCGACCACTCCCACCGCACGTCCCCGCCGCGTCCACGGTCCAAACCGGTGCCCGTCACCATTGCCCTGCGCCGGCCGGAGCGTCCGCCGGTCAGCGCGTGCGCCGAGGATCCGCTGGCAGGCTTCTCGGCCACTTCCGACCCGGCTGCCGGGTGCGGCTGCGGCTCCGGTGGCTGCGGCACCCCGCTCTGATCAGTTCCTACCCGTCGCCCGGCTGACGGGCGCCAAGCACCGGCCCGCTGCCATAGGCCGGCATCCGAAAGAACACCGCACGAAAACAGCATCACCCAGAGACAAGGAAAAGAGGTGCACGCGATGGGGCGTGTAGAAGGAAAAGTCGCATTCATCACCGGAGCTGCCCGCGGGCAGGGCCGCAGCCACGCCCTCCGGCTGGCCCAGGAAGGCGCAGACATCATCGCCGTCGACATCTGCAGCCAGATGGACACCGTGCCCTACGATATGGCGACTGCCGCTGATCTGCAGCAGACCGTCAAGGAAGTGGAGGCCTTGGACCGACGGATCGTGGCTGTCGAAGCCGACGTCCGCGACTACGGTGCCTTGAAGTCAGCCGTGGACGAAGGGGTAGCCCAGCTCGGTCGGCTCGACATCGTCAGCGCCAACGCGGGGATATTCTCCATTGGCAGGCTCGAAGAGCTCAGTGAGGAAAGCTGGCAGGACATGATGGACGTCAATCTCACTGGCGTCTGGCATACGACGAAAGCCGCCATCCCGCATCTGAAGGCCGGAGGAAACGGCGGCTCGATCGTCCTGACAAGTTCCGCCGCCGGCCTCAAGGCTTCGGAGAATGTCGGCCATTATGTTGCCGCAAAGCACGCCGTGGTGGGGCTGATGCGCACGTTGGCCCTGGAACTGGCTCCGGACATGATCCGGGTGAACTCGATCCATCCCACAACGGTGGCGACGGACATGATCCTCAACGATGCCGCCTATCGCCTGTTCCGCCCGGATCTGGAGAACCCTGCCCGGGCCGATGCCGCCGAGGCTTTCGCGACCATCAATGCCTTGCCGGTCAACTGGGTGGAAGCACGCGATATCAGCAACGCACTCTTGTTCCTGGCATCTGATGAGGCGCGCTACATCACGGGTGTCCCCCTTCCGGTGGACGCCGGAGTCCTCCTCAAATGACAAACGCTCAGTTGGAAAGGAGCACGTCATGGGGCGTGTTGAAGGAAAAGTAGCGTTCATCACCGGTGCCGCCCGCGGGCAGGGGCGCAGTCACGCCGTCCGGCTGGCGCAGGAAGGCGCGGACATCATCGCCGTCGACCTGTGCGACACCATTCCGGGCATCGGTTACCCCGCCGCGACCGAGGAAGACCTGGCCCAGACCGTCAAGGAAGTCGAAGCCCTGGACCGCCGGATCGTCGCGGCCAAGGTCGACGTCCGGAACCGGGATGCGATGCAGCGGGCGATCGACACCGGCGTGGCCGAACTCGGACGGCTGGACATTGTCGTCGCGAACGCGGGCATCTGCATCATGAAGCCCTGGGACGAGGTCACGCCGGAGATCTGGGACGAGACCATCGGCACCAACCTCACCGGGGTCTGGAACACCGTCCAGCTCACCGCACCGCACCTGGTCGAGGCCGGCGGCGGTTCGGTCATTCTTACCAGCTCGGCGGCCGGGCTGAAGGGCCTGCCGTTCCTGACCCCTTACGTGGCAGCCAAGCACGGCGTCGTCGGCCTGATGCGGGCCTTCGCCACCGAGCTGGCCGAGCACCACATCCGGGTCAACTCCGTCCATCCCACCGGCGTGGACACGGCGATGGCCTCCGGCGACGGGATGGCCGCCATGGGCGCCATGCTCGAAGCCCATCCCCGCGTGGGCGGCATGATGACGAACCTGCTGCCGGTGGACATCACCCAGCCGGTCGACATCTCCAACGCCGTGCTGTTCCTGGCCTCCGACGAAGCCAGGTACGTGACCTCGCTGGCGATGGCCGTCGACGCCGGCAACACCCAATATTGACCCTCACCTGCAGCATCATCCATCAAACCCGAAAGGAGCACGCAATGGGGCGTGTAGAAGGAAAAGTCGCATTCGTCACCGGAGCGGCCCGCGGCCAGGGCCGCAGCCACGCCGTCCGCCTGGCGCAGGAGGGCGCCGACATCATCGCCGTCGACATCTGCGATTCGGTCCGCGGGGTGCTATATGAGTCGGCGACGGAGGAGGACCTGGCGCAGACGGTCAAGGAAGTCGAGGCCTTGGACCGGCGGATCATCGCCGCGAAGGCCGACGTCCGGGACCGTTCCGCGATGCAGCAGGCCATCAACGCAGGGGTTGCAGAACTCGGTCGGCTCGACATTGTGGTCGCCAATGCCGGAATCATGATCATGAAACCGTGGGATGAAATGACCCCGGAGATTTGGGACGACACGGTAGCCGTCAACCTCACCGGCGTTTGGAATACCGTGCAGCTGACGGCTCCGCATCTGGTCGACGCAGGGGGCGGCTCCATTATTCTGACCAGCTCCGCGGCGGGCATAAAGGGCACTCCTTTTCTCGTTCCTTACGTCGCTGCCAAGCATGGTGTCGTCGGGCTGATGCGCGCCTTCGCCACAGAGTTGGCCGAACACAGCATCCGGGTCAATTCCATCCATCCCTGCGGAGTGGAAACCACCATGATCACCGGGGAGGACATGCAAGCCATGGGCGGCTGGCTCGAACAGCATCCGCGGCTGGCCGGCACAATGGTCAATTTGCTCCCCGTTGATTCCGTTCAGCCCGGCGACATCTCCAATGCCGTCCTGTTCCTTGCCTCCGACGAGGCCCAGTATGTGACATCGCTGGCCATGACCGTGGACGCCGGTATCACGCAGTACTGAGCAACCCGCTTGAACGCCCGGTACATCACCGGCGTCACCCTCCCGGTCGACGCCGGGTCGCTGGCCAAATGACCTACCCGCCGCCACAGGAAAGGAAGCACCATGGGGAACCTTGAGGGCAAAGTCGCCTTTATCACCGGAGCCGCCCGCGGCCAGGGACGCGCACACGCGCTGCGCCTGGCCCGCGAAGGCGCCGACATCATCGCCGTCGACCTCTGCGGGCCGGTGGACACCGTCACCGACTTCTACCCGCCGGCCACCCCGGACGATCTCAAGGAGACCGCCCGACAGGTGGAGGCCCTGGACCGCCGGATCGTCGCCGTGGAGGCCGATGTCCGGGACCTTGATGCCCTGACCGGCGCGGTCAACGAGGGCGTCGCCCAGCTCGGACGCCTCGACATCGTGGTCGCCAACGCAGGCATCTTCACCTTCGGCACCGATACGCACCGGATTGATGAGCAGTCCTGGCAGGACCTGATGGACATCAACGTCACCGGGGTGTGGCACACCTACAAGGCGGCGGCCGACCACCTGATCGCCGCCGGCCCCGGTGGTTCCGTCATCATCATTTCCTCCCTTGCCGGTTTCAAGGGGCTGGCGAACGTGGCGGCCTACACCACCACCAAGCACGCCGTCGTCGGCCTGATGAAGGTGCTGGCCAACGAACTGGGTCCGTTGGGTATCCGGGTCAACACCATTCATCCGAACTCCATCGACACTCCGATGGTGAAGAACCGGAAGACATATCAGCTGTTCCGCCCCGACTTGGAGGATCCGCAGGCCGAAGACGCCGAGCCGGCCTTCGCCGGGCTCAACCCCATGGGCAAGGCCTGGATCGAGCCCGAGCACGTCTCGAACGCCGTCGCCTGGCTGGCCTCCGACCAGTCCTACTACGTCTCGGGCGGCCAGATTCCGGTGGACGCCGCCGCGGCCGTCCACTAGCGGCCGGGAACAGGGAGCACCCGTGCAGACAACGGACATTTCCGCCACCCGGGACCGGATCGCCGCGCACCTGGTGGGCCGCGAGCGGGAACTGGAGCTGACCCTCGCGGCCGTGGCGGCGGGCCGGGACATCGTCCTGGAGGGCCCGCCGGGCACCAGCAAGACCACTATGCTGCGCGCCATCACCGAGGAGTGGTGCATCCCGCTGCTCTTCGTGGAGGGCAACGCGGACCTGACCCCAGCCAAGCTGGTGGGGCACCACAACCCGGCCCGGGTCCTGCGCGAGGACTACAGTGCGGACAACTTCGTGGCCGGCCCGCTGGTGGAGGCCATGCAGTCCGGCGGCTTCCTCTACATCGAGGAATTCAACCGCGCCCCGGAGGACACCCTCAACACGCTGCTGACGGCGATGGCCGACCGCTCCATCGCCGTGCCACGGGTGGGATCCATCGCGGCGCGGGACACCTTCCGCGTGATTGCCTCGATGAACCCCTACGACAACGTGGGCACGACCCGGCTCTCCACCTCGGTCCATGACCGGCTGAATCGGCTTGCCATCGGCTACCAGGATGACGCCGCCGAGCGCGGCATCGTCGCCCTGCGCACCCACGCGGCGGGCGAGCTGGGCCGGTCGCTGACCGCCGACGCCGTCGCGGTCACCCGCGCCACCCGCGAACACCGGGACGTCCGCCAGGGCTCATCGGTGCGCGGGGCGATCGACTGCGTCCTGGTGGCGCTGCAGCTGGCCGATCTGCGGGACATCGGTAACCCCGGCGACGACGGCTATGCCGGGCTGGTCCATGACGCGATGGTGGTCTCCCTCTCCGGCCGCATCTACCTGGACGAGGCGGCCGAGACCACCCCGGAGCGGGTGCTTCAGGAAATCTGGGAGGACCACTTCCTGCTCAACCCCGCCGCCGCGGCTCCCGGATGAAGAGCAGTGGAGGCCGAGTCGCCGCTGGTCCGCCGCGACCGGCCGGCGCGCACTCCGCTGCGCCGCCGGCCCAAGCAGCTGAGCGAGGAGCCCACGGTGTTTGAGCCGGTTCCGGGCAGCGGCGGGGCGGCCCTGCGCCCGCTGCCCTCCGCTGCCCGGCCCGGCCGGGCACCTGTGCCGCCGGGAGCCACCCGGCCCGGCGTCACCGACGAGGCCGCCGGCACGGCCACCCCCGAGGACGGCGGCTCCGGGCCCGACCCGCTGGTGCTGGCCCGGATGCGGCAGATCATCGCCCGCCTGGCGGTGCCCCGCCCGCGGCGTGACGCTGCGCAGAGCCGCGGCGGCGGGACGCTGGCCAGCCTGCCCTACCGCGGCAGCGCCGACGAGATCGACCTGGACCGCACCCTGGAGGTGCTGGCCGAGCGGCCGGTGCCCGAGGACGAGGACATCATCGTCCGCGACCGGATCCGCACCCGCCGCTCCGTGGTGCTGGCCGTGGACGTCTCCGGATCGATGAAGGGCGAGCGCCTGCAGACCGCGGCGGCCGCCGTCGGCGCCCTCGCTTCCGAGCTGCACCGCGACGCGCTGGCCGTCATTGCCTTCTGGTCCGACGCCGCCCTGCTGCACCCCATCGGCGCGGAGCTGAAGCCGATGGAGCTGCTGGACGCCCTGCTGCGGATGCCGGCCCGGGGCCTGACCAACGTCAGTTTTCCGCTCGAGCTGGCGCTCACGCAGCTGGCCCGGGTGCCGGCACGCGACGCCCGGGTGCTGCTGCTCTCGGACTGCGTCCACAACGCCGGCCCGGACCCGCGGCTGGCCGCCGCCCGCCTGCCCCGGCTGGACGTGCTCATCGACGTCAGCGGGGAAAAGGACGTCGAGCTGGGCCTGGATCTCGCCCGCGTCGGCCACGGCAGCGCCCGCCTGATCCGCAGCTACCGCGACGTCGCTCCCGCCGTCGGCCGTCTGTTCACCGCATAAGAAGCGCACCAGGAAAGGACCGCAATGTTCAGGAACCCGTGGTTTGAGACCGTGGCGGAGGCCCAGCGCCGGGCGAAGAGGAACCTGCCCAAATCCGTCTACGGAGCGCTGGTCGCCGGCTCCGAGCGCGGGGTGACCGTCGAGGACAACATCGCCGCCTTCTCCGAGCTGGGCTTCGCCCCGCATGTGGTCGGCATGACCGCCAAGCGGGACCTGTCCACCACGGTGATGGGCCAGCAGGTCGCCCTGCCGGTGATCATCTCCCCCACCGGCGTGCAGGCGGTGCACCCGGACGGAGAAGTGGCCGTGGCACGGGCCGCCGCCGCGCGCGGCACGGTCATAGGCCTGAGCTCCTTCGCCAGCAAACCGGTGGAGGAGGTGGCGGCCGCCAATCAGCAGCTGTTCTTCCAGATGTACTGGAGCGGCACCCGGGAGGCGATGCTCCAACGCATGGAGCGTGCCCGGGCCGCCGGCGCCACCGGCCTGATCTCCACTCTCGACTGGTCCTTCTCCAACGGCCGCGACTGGGGCAGCCCGGTCATTCCGGAGCGGGTCACGCTCAAGGCCATGGCGCGGATGGCGCCGGAGGTCGCGATCCGGCCGCGCTGGCTGCTGGAGTACGCCCGCTCCGGCCGCATCCCGGACCTGACCGTGCCCAACCTCGCCGCTCCCGGCGAAGAGCCGCCCACGTTTTTCGGTGCCTACGGTGAATGGATGCAGACTCCCCCTCCCACCTGGGAGGACGTCGCCTGGCTGCGCGAAGCCTGGGGCGGACCGTTCATGCTCAAGGGCGTGTCCCGGGTCGACGACGCGCGGCGCGCCGTGGACATCGGCGTCACCGCGCTGTCGGTCTCGAACCACGGCGGCAACAACCTCGACGGCACTCCGGCCACCATTCGGCTCCTGCCCGCGGTCGCCGAAGCGGTCGGGGACCAGGTGGAGGTCCTGCTCGACGGCGGTGTCCGCCGCGGCAGCGACGTCGCCAAGGCCCTGGCCCTGGGAGCTCGGGCGGTGATGATCGGCCGCGCCTACCTGTGGGGGCTGGCCGCGAACGGCCAGGCCGGCGTCGAGAACGTCCTGGACATCCTGCGCGGCGGCCTGGACTCCGCGCTGCGCGGGCTGGGTCATTCCTCCATCCATGAGCTGAGCGCCCGGGACCTGGTGGTGCCGCCCGGCTTCAGCCGCACCCTGGGCACGCTCGGCAACGAGATGTCGATCCAGGAACCGTAAGGACGCCGATGTTCCCCCGTCCCGCCCCGCTGTCCGCCCTGGCCTGGCCGCAGGTGCCGGCCGGCGCCACCGTGCTGGTGCCGATGGGTGCCACTGAGCAGCACGGCCCGCACCTGCCGCTGGACACCGATACGGTCATCGCCGTTGCCGTGGCGCAGGCCGTGGCCGCCGAGCTGGCCGCTGGACCGGCGGAACCTGCCGTCGTCGTTGCTCCGGCGCTGAACTACGGCGCCAGCGGCGAGCATCAGGGGTTTCCCGGGACCATGTCCCTGGGCCGCGGCGCGCTGCTCTGCGTCCTGGTGGAGCTGGCCAGGTCCCTGGCCGGGTGGGCCGGCCGGATCGTGTTCATCAACGGGCACGGCGGCAACGTCGCGACTTTGGCGGACGCCGTCGGGCAGCTGATCTACGAGGGGCACCAGGTGGGTTGGGTGCCTGCGGTGTCAGCAGCGGTGGACGCGCATGCCGGGCGAACCGAAACGTCCCTGATGCTGCACCTGACCCCATCCTCGGTGGCCCTGGACCGGGCGGTGCCGGGCGCCACCGCCCCGGTGCAGGAGCTGATGCCGGCGTTGGTGTCCGGCGGCGTGGCGGCGGTCTCGCCGTCCGGGGTCCTCGGGGACCCCGGCGGCGCGAGTGCGCGGGAAGGTGCCGTGCTGTTGGACACCGCGGTGAGCGCGGTGCTTGCCCGGATCACGGGCCGTCCGGACAGCCACGGCTGCCTGCAGCCCCGACGGGCGTGGGCCCGGTGACCGCCCTGCCGCACGGCTTCCGGATCCGGCTGGCCCGGTCCGTCACCGTCCACGCCGGAGGCGTGCTCTCCGGCGGTGCGCCGCACCGGGTCCTGATCCCGGGCCGGGACGCCCGCCGGCTGCTGGACGGTGGAGAGCTGACGGCCGAGGACGGGCCGTCCGGCCGGCTGGCCGACAAGCTCCTCGGCTACGGCATGGCTGATCCGGTGCCGGAGGCGCTTCCCGCGCTGCTGTCCGAGACCGCGGACACGTCGGTGACCTTCGTGGTGCCGGTGCGGGACCGGGCCGGGCAGCTGAAGCGGCTGCTGGAGAGCATCGGCACCGGCAAACGGGTGATCGTCGTTGACGATGCCTCCGCAGAGCCCGCCGACATCCAGCGGGTCGCGGGCCGCTTCGGGGCCGAATACGTGCCGCTGCCGGTCAACCTCGGCCCGGCCGGTGCCCGCAATGCGGGCCTGCGCAGGGTGACGACGCCGTTCACGGTGTTCGTGGATTGCGACGTGGTGCTCCATCCTGCGGCGGTGGACCGGCTGCTGCGTCACTTCGCCGATCCGCGGGTGGCGCTGGTCGGTCCCAGGGTGCTGGGCTGGACCCAGGGGCGGGCGGGCTGGCTGACCCGCTACGAGAATTCCCGCTCCTCCCTGGACATGGGCGTCCACTCGGCCCTCGTGCATCCGAGGGGCGCGGTGTCCTGGCTGCCCGCGGCCTGCCTGGCCGCCCGGACGGCCGCCCTGGCGGAGGGTTTCAGCCCGCAGCTGAGGGTGGCCGAGGACGTCGACCTGGTCTGGACGCTGATCCGCCGGGGCTGGCGGGTACGGTACGACGCCGAGGCCACCGTGCGGCACGAGCATCGGAGCGAGCTGGGCCCGTGGCTGGCGCGGAAGGCGTTTTACGGCACCGGAGCGCACCAGCTGGCCCTGCGGCACGGACGCAGCGTGGCCCCGGCGGTCCTTGCGCCCTGGGGCGCCGCCCTCGCCCTGGCCCTGTTGGCGCAGCGGCGGTGGTCACTGCCCGCCGCCGCGGTGCTCGCCGCGGCCACCGCCGCCCGCCTGGCAAAGCGGCTCCGGCAGGCGCCGCAGCCCCTGCCGCTGGCCGGCATGCTGGTGGGCCAGGGCCTCCTGGCGGTCCTGGGGCAGACCTCCGCCCTGCTCCTGCGCCATTGGTGGCCGCTCACCGCCGTCGGCTGCCTGTTCTCCCGCCGGATTCGCCGTGCGGCGCTGGCGGCCGGCATCGCCGACGCGGCGGTGGAGTATCTGCGGACCAGTCCCCGGCTGGATTTCCCGCGCTTTGCCCTGATCCGCCGGCTGGATGATCTCGCTTACGGCGCGGGAGTCTGGTTCGGCGCGCTGCGCGGCCGATCCCCGCAGGCCCTGCTGCCGGAGCTGACCGGGACCCGTCGACGGAAGCCGCCGGCTCAGCGGGGCACTGCCCGGGCCGGAACCCCGTCCTTGAACACCTGAAAGGTCAGCGGCATGCCGGGCCGGTACGCCAGGTGGACCGCGGACGGCGCGTCGAGGACCTGCAGATCCGCGCGCTTGCCGGCCTCCAGGGAACCCGTCTCGTCCTGCAGCCGCAGCGCCAGCGCTCCGGTCCAGGTGGCGGCGCGCAGGGCTTCGGCGACGGTGAGCCGCATCTGCAGCACCGCGGTGGCCACGCAGAAACCCATGGATGAGGTGTAGCTGGTGCCGGGATTCAGGTTCGAGGCCAGCGCCACGGGCACCCCCGCGTCCAGCAGCTGCCGGGCCGGGGCCAGCGGCTGCCGGGTGGACAGGTCGCAGGCCGGCAGGCAGGTTGCCACGGTGCCCGGGGTGCCGGCGCGGGCTGCGGCGTCCCAGCCCGCCCAGGTTTCGGCCAGGGCGGCGACGTCGGCGGCGGCTAGGTAATTGACGTGGTCCACGGACGCCGCCCCGAGCTCCACGGCCAGCTGCGCCCCGGGGCCGGGGCCGAGCTGGTTGCCGTGCACGCGCAGGCCCAGCCCGGCGTCGCGTGCTGCGGCGAGGATGGCGGCCGCGTGGTCCCGGTCGAAGGCGCCGCGTTCGCAGAAGACGTCGGTCCACTGCACGTAGGGGCGCACCGCGTCGAGCATCGGCCCGGTCACCAGCGCGGTGTAGCTGTCGATGTCGGCGCCGTCGGGCACCAGGTGTCCGCCCAGGAAGGTCACGGCGTCCGCCTCGCCCGCTGCGATGCGGGCGTGCCGGGCCTCGGCGTCCACGTTCAGCCCGTAGCCGGTTTTGGTTTCCATCGTGGTGGTGCCGCCGGCCTGGGCCTCGGCCACCCGCCGGCGCACCAGCCGGGCCAGTTCGGCGTCCGTCGCGGCGCGGGTGGCGGCGACGGTGGTGCCGATCCCGCCGGCGGCGTAGTCCTGCCCGGCCATCCGGGCTTCGAACTCCGCGGATCGGTCTCCGGCGAAGACCAGGTGGGTGTGCGAGTCCACCCAGCCCGGGAGCACGGCCCGGCCGGCCAGGTCGGTCGCCGCGTCTGCGGCCGGTGCGCGGGAGGCCGGGCCCAGCCAGGCGATCCGTCCGTCCTCGATCACCAGGGCCGCGTCGGTGAGCACCCGGTCCCCGGCGTCCACGGTGCGCAGCTCGCCGATGTTGGTCAACAGGAGCGTGGTACCCGCGCCGGGCGTGCCCGGGCCCGGCTCGGGGGCACCGCGCCCGGGGGCACCGCGCCCGGGGGCACCGGGGTCTACGACAGGGTCCGGTCGTGCGCCTGCGGAAGCGCCGGCGCCGGTAGCCGGGCTCACGGCGCCGGCGCCCGGAACTGCGGCCACTGCGCGAAGAATTCCCGGTACAGCTGCGCCGGGTCCCCGAGCCGGACGTGCCGTCCGTTCCGGGCGATGACGTCCCCGGCCACCTGCACCTCGAGCACGTCCGCCGCCGTCGCGCTCATCGGCAGCTGCCCGGGCGCCGAACCGGCCGTCCGCACGGAGCCGGCATCCACCAGGATCCGGTCCGCCGCAGCCGTTTGAGGCAGGCCGAGCGCCCGCCGCCCGCCGTCGGCCGCCGCCGCGGTCAGCTGCGCCGGCGTGAACCGGGCCCGCTGCCCGCTGGCCAGCCGCTCGCTATGTTCCAGCGCGCGCATCTCCAGGAACGGGTCGACGACGGCGTGCTGGTCGCTGCCCAGGCTCAGCACCCCACCGGCGTCGGCCAGGGCGCGGGCCGGGCCGATCCCGTCGCCGAGGTCCGCCTCGGTGGTCGGGCAGAGCGCGATGTTCGCCCGCGCCCCGCCGAGCAGCGCAATGTCCCGGGGCGTGAGGTGGGTGGCGTGGACGGCGGTGAAAGTCGGGCCAAGCAGTCCGGCGCGGGCGAACAGCTCGGTGGGGGTGCATCCGTAGGCGGCCTGGCAGGCCGTGTTCTCGGCCGGCTGTTCGGAGACGTGGGCGTGCAGCGGCTCGCCCGGGTCCAGGGCGGCGGCGATCGTCGGCAGCGCCGCGGCGGGAACGGCGCGTACCGAATGCACGGCGGCGCCGAGGCGCAGCAGGCCGCGCCCGCCGTGGACAGAGGCGGCCTCGCGCTCCGCCAGCGCCTCGCGCAGGCTCCGGTGCCGCCGGGCCCAAGCCGCGGCGTCGGCGTCGGCGAACCGGGCCTGCTCCGGGGACAGCGGCAGCGCCCTGCCGCCGGAATCGAGCCCGCCCTGCAGGTAGCAGGCGTCGAGCAGGGTAAGCCGAATGCCGACGTCGAGGGCGGCGTCGGCGAGCGCCAGGGCCATGGCGTGTTCCGGGGCGCCCGGGGTGTGATGCAGGTAGTGGAACTCCCCCACCGCGGTGTATCCGGCAGCGGCCAGTTCGGCGTACACGGCCGTGGCCAGGTCCCGGTAGGCGGCCGGGTCCAGCCGGTCCGCGTACCGGTACATGTGCGTGCGCCAGGTCCAGAAGGAGTCCGGGCCCGACGCCGGGCCGGGGGCGTGGGTGCGCCCGCGCAGCAGCCGGTGGAAGGCATGCGAATGCGCGTTGACCGGCCCGGGCAGCTCCACCGCCCGGTCGGGATCCTCCCTCCCCTGGCCGGGGCCGGTCTCCGGGCCGGGGCCGGTCTCCGGGCCGGTCTCCGGGCCGGGACCCGCGGACAGCGCGGTCACAGCAGGTCCGCCAGGGCGTCGGCGAGCGCGGCGGCGCCGGTGTCGGCGTCGTCGTCCTCCACATGCTCCTCCGGGGCGTGGCTGATGCCGGTGGGGTTGCGGACAAACAGCATCCCGGCGGGCTTGTGCCGGGCGAGCACCCCGGCGTCGTGCCCCGCCCCGGTGGCCAGCAGCGGCGCGTCCGGGACGGTGCGGCGCAGCGACTCCGTGAGCATGCCGGCAAGGACCGGGTCGAACTGCACGGTTCCGGTGCGGGATTCCTCGGTCAGGGTCGCGGTGCAGCCTTCAAACGCCGCGGTTTTCTGGGCCTGGCCGTGGATGCGCTGGACCAGCTCCGCCGTCACGTGGTCCTCCGGGTGCCGCACGTCCAGCCACAGGTCCACCCGGGAGGCGATCACATTGGTGCCGCCGGGCACCGGTTCCAGTCGGCCCACGGTGGCGCGGGCGTCGGGCACCTGCCCGGCGGCCTTCCGCACCGCAAGCACCACCTGCGCGGCGGCGACCATCGGATCGGCGCGGTCGTCCATCAGCGTGGTGCCGGCGTGGTTGCCCTGCCCGTGCAGGCTCAGCCGCCACCGGCCGTGGCCCAGGATGGAGCTGCCGACGGCGACGGCGGGGCCCGGCCCGGCTTCCTCGGCGAGCGGGGCCAGGTTCCGCCCCTGTTCAACGTGCAGTTCCACGAAGTCGCCGATGCTGTCCAGTGCGGCGGCGTCGCGGCCGATGCGGGCCGGGTCCAGGCCGGCGTCGCGCAGGGCCTCGGCGAAGGTGGTGCCGTCGGCGTCGGTCAGGGCGAGGGCGCGGGCCGGGTCCAGGTCTCCGGTCATCAGCCGGGAGCCCAGACAGGCGACGCCGAACCGGGACCCTTCCTCTTCGGCGGGCACCCAGATGGCCAGCGCCCGGTTCCGGGTCAGCTGCCCGGCGGCCTCCCGGGCCTGCAGGTCGGACACCGCGGCCAGGGCGGACGCCACGCCGAGGGGCCCGTCGAACCGGCCGCCGCCGGGCACCGAGTCCAGGTGCGATCCGGTGACCAGCGCGCCCCGGCGGGCCTGCGTCGTCGTTCCGCCCGCCGTCGGCGGCAGGTCCCACCAGGCCCAGAGCCCGCCGTTGGCGTCCGGTTCCACGGACAGGCTTCGGGCGGCGGCCTCGGCGGTGAACCATTCCCGCAGGGTCCGCTCCTCCGGTGAGAACACCGGCCGGGTGACCCCGCCGCGGCGCGGATCGCGGCCGACGTCGGCAATGGCCGCCAGCAGCCCGGCCACCCCGCTCACGGCCGGCCCGCCCCGGTCATCGGGATCCGCACCCCGCGCTCGGCGGCGACCTCCCGGGCGCGCGGGTAGCCGGCGTCGGCGTGGCGGGCGACGCCGAGCCCGGGGTCGTTGGTGAGCAGCGCGGTGAGCTTGGCGGCGGCCAGGTCCGTGCCGTCGGCCACGCCCACCTGCCCCGCGTGGATGGAGCGGCCGATGCCGACGCCGCCGCCGTGGTGGATGGAGACCCAGGTGGCGCCGGAGCTGGCGGCCAGCAGAGCGTTGAGCAGCGGCCAGTCCGCGATGGCATCGGAGCCGTCGCGCATCGCCTCGGTCTCCCGGTACGGGGAGGCCACCGAACCGGAGTCCAGGTGGTCCCGGCCGATCACGATCGGCGCGGAGACCTTCCCCTCGGCGACCAGCCGGTTGAACAGCTGCCCGGCCCGGTGCCGTTCCCCGTAGCCGAGCCAGCAGATCCGCGCCGGCAGGCCCTGGAAGTCCACGTGCTCGGCGGCGGCGTCCAGCCAGCGGTGCAGGTGCGTGTTCTCCGGGAACAGGTCCTTCAGCGCCGCGTCGGTGACGGCGATGTCCTGCGGCTCCCCGGACAGGGCCACCCAGCGGAACGGGCCGAGCCCTTCGCAGAACAGCGGGCGGATGTAGGCGGGCACGAACCCGGGAAACTCGAAGGCCCGGGCGTACCCGCCCTTGCGCGCCTCGTCCCGGATGGAGTTGCCGTAGTCGAAGACCTCCGCTCCTGCGTCCTGGAAACCGACCATGGCCTCGACCTGGGCGGCCATCGCGGCCTGCGCCGCCTTGGTGAACCCCTCCGGATCGGCGGCCGCCTGCGCCTGCCACTGCTCCACCGTGTATTCGGGCGGCAGGTAGGACAGCGGGTCGTGGGCGCTGGTCTGGTCGGTGACGATGTCGATCCGGGCCTGCCCGGCCCGGTGCCGGCGCAGCAGCTCGGGGAAGACGACGGCGGCGTTGCCCACGTAGCCCACGGAGAGCGGGCGGCGGGCGTCCCGGGCGGCCTGCAGCTTGGCCAGCGCGGCGTCCAGGTCCGTCTCCACCTCGTCGAGATAACGGGAGGCGACGCGGCGGCGCAGCCGGTCTTCAGCGACGTCGACCACCAGCACGGTGCCGCCGTTGAGCGTCACCGCCAGCGGCTGGGCGCCGCCCATGCCGCCGCAGCCGCCGGTCAAGGTCAGGGTGCCGGCCAGCGTCGCCCCGCCGGCCGCCGGGGCGGCGGCCTCTGACAGGGGCAGCTGTCCGGCGAGTTTGCGGGCGACGGCGGCAAAGGTCTCGTAGGTGCCCTGCAGGATGCCCTGGGTGCCGATGTAGATCCAGGAGCCGGCGGTCATCTGCCCGTACATGGTCAGCCCCTCGGCCTCCAGCCGCCGGAACTCGGGCCAGCTGGCCCAGTCCCCCACCAGGTTGGAGTTGGCGATCAGCACCCGCGGAGCCCAGGCATTGGTGCGGAAGACCGCCACCGGTTTGCCGGACTGCACCAGCAGGGTCTCCTCCGGGTCCAGGTCCTGCAGCGCCGCGACGATCGCGTCGTAGGCCTCCCAGGAGCGGGCGGCCCGGCCGGTGCCGCCGTAGACCACCAGGTCCTCAGGCCGCTCGGCGACCTCGGGGTCCAGGTTGTTCATGAGCATCCGCAACGGCGCCTCGGTCTGCCAGCTGCGGGCGGTCAGTGCGCTGCCGTGCGGGGCGCGGATGCGGCGGGAGGGATCGTGCGTGGTGGTGCTCATCGGGGTCTCCTTTGACGGATGGCGTGGTGCACGGACGGCCCGGCTTACCGGGCAGGAACGGGCGGCCCGGCCGCGTGCGGGTCCGCCGCTGCGGCGGTCCGGGGCGGCGGCACGGCCAGCACGCCGGCGGCCGCGGCGGCGACCAGGCGGCCCAGCTCGGCGGTGCGGGCCGCATCGGTGCGGTAGGACGGGGCAACGACGGACAGGGCGGCGACGATGCGGGCGTGGCTGCCGCTGCCGGCGGTGACCGGGGCGGCGACGGCGGTGACGTCTTCCTCCACCGCGCTGTCCGCGACGACGTAGCCGCCTTCGCCCAGCTGTCCGGCCAGTGCGGCGCCCACGGCTGTGCCGGCCAGGGGAAGGCTGCGGCCTACCCAGGACGTGTGCCGCACCGAGCGCGTGCCCTCATGCACGGCGAGGTACACCGCCTCTCCGGCCACGGGCCCGGGCACCGCGAGATAGGCTGACTCCCCGGTCCCGGCGACCAGGCGGGACAGCGCCGGAGCGGCCAGCGTCACCAGCTCCTCGTGTCCGAGCGCCTGGGCGCCCAGCTGCACCAGGCGCAGGCCGGGCCGCCACCCACCGTCGCCGTCGCGGCGGACGAAGCCGCTGCCCTCCAGGGTGCGCAGCAGCCGCAGCGCAGTGGAGGCGGACAGGCCGGCGGCGCGGGCGGCGTCGGCCAGGCTGGTCGAGCCCGCGGCACAGACCGCCCCCAGCACGTCCAGGGCCCGCTCGACGGTGCGGGTGGCGGTTTCCGGCACGGGATCCCCTTGCAACTCGACGGTTTCGGCGTTTCACTTATTGAAACTCGCGTTTCAACTGCTGGCAAGAGGGCGTCACTGCTCCCGCCGGCCGAAAGGAGCTTCGTGGACAGCGCCGTGCACGTATCCCCCGCCCCCACCACGGAACCGGTCCAGGTCGGCCCGCAGCCGCTGGCACCTGCCGACGTCGTCGCCGTGGCCCGCCACGGCCGTCCGGTGGCCCTGGCCCCGGCGTCGCTGGCCGCGATGGAGGCCTCCCGCGCCGTGATCGAGGCGCTGATCGACGACGAGCGGCCGCACTACGGCGTCTCCACCGGGTTCGGCGCCCTGGCCACCCGGCAGATCCCGGTGCCGCAGCGCGAGGCGCTGCAGCGCTCGCTGATCCGGTCCCACGCCGCGTCCTCCGGCAGCGAGGTGGACCGCGAGGTGGTGCGGGCGCTGATGCTCAACCGGCTGCACACCATGGCCACCGGGCGCACCGGGGTCCGCCCCGCCGTCGCGCACGCCTACGCCGCGCTGCTGAACGCCGGGCTCACCCCGGTGGTGCGCGAATACGGTTCGCTGGGCTGCTCCGGGGATCTGGCGCCGCTGAGCCACTGTGCCCTGGCGGCGATGGGTGAGGGCGAGGTGCGTACCGCCGACGGCGAGCTGCGCCCGGCGGGCAAGGCGCTGGCCGACGCCGGCATCGAGCCGCTGGTGCTGCAGGAAAAGGAGGGCCTGGCCCTGGTCAACGGCACCGACGGGATGCTGGGCATGCTGGTGCTGGCCGCTGCGGATCTGCGCCGGCTCGCCGCCACCGCCGACCTGGCCGCCGCCCTGTCGGTCGAGGGGCTGCTGGGCACCGACGACGTCTTCGCCGAGGACCTGCACGCGCTGCGCCCGCATCCGGGGCAGCTGGCCTCCGCCGCGAACCTGCGCCGGCTGCTGGCCGGTTCCGCCCGGATCCGCAGCCGGGCCGCGCGTGGCGAGCACGCATATACGAGGGTGCAGGATGCGTATTCGCTGCGCTGCGCCCCGCAGGTGCACGGCGCGGTGCGGGCCACGCTGGCGCACGCCGAATCGGTGGCGGCGATCGAGCTGGCCAGCGCCATCGACAATCCGGTGGTCACGGCGGACGGGCGGGTGGAGTCCAACGGCAACTTCCACGGCGCGCCGGTGGGCTACGTGCTGGATTTCCTGGCCATCGCGGCCGCGGACCTGGCGTCGATGTCGGAACGGCGCACCGACCGGTTCCTGGACCGCAACCGCAGCCATGGCCTGCCGCCGTTCCTGGCCGCCGATCCCGGGGTGGACTCCGGGCACATGATCGCCCAGTACACGCAGGCCGGCATCGTCTCGGAGCTCAAGCGGCTGGCCGTGCCCGCCTCGGTGGATTCGATTCCGTCCTCGGCCATGCAGGAGGACCACGTGTCCATGGGCTGGGCCGCCGGGCTGAAGCTGCGCCGCGCCGTGGCCGGCCTGGAGCAGGTGCTGGCCATTGAGATCCTCACCGCGGTGCGGGCGCTGGACCTGCGCGACGCCGGAGCAGCCGGCGGCAGGGCCGGCGCCCCGGACGGGACTGCGCCGGAGGGGATGTCGTCACCGCCGCTGGCCGCCGCGCGGCGCACGCTGCGGGAGGTGGTGGACGGGCCCGGGCCGGATCGGTATCTCGCACCGGAGATCGCCGCAGCCGTGGAGCTGGTGCGCGGCGGCCGGCTGCTGGCCGCCGTCGAAGGCGTTCTGGGCGGGCCCCTGGGCTAGTCCACGTCGGTGACCGGCTGGCGCAGGATGGTGCGCAGCTTCTCCGGCGCCGTCCGGCGGAAGTCGCTTAGGTAGATCTCGTGGTGCCGGCCGCTCGGGGCCAGGCCGTGCTCCGGCAGGTATCCGCCGTGCAGGGCGGCCAGGATGCCGGCCTCGTCATCGAAGGAGCCCACGTGCAGGGTCTGCACGCAGCGGCCCTCCGCGAGCGTTTCCAGCCGCACCCCGCGCAGCCGGGACGCGTCGGCGTCGTCGGCCGCAGCGCCTGCGACCTGTTCCCGGGCACGGTCGAGCATCGCGGCGTCGATCCAGTCCGGCACCATGATCATCAGCGTCCAGTTCCACTGCGACTTGTCCCGGGCCGTGGTGAAGTTCTCCATGTCCGCGGCCCACCACAGGCCCTCCAGGGGCATGACCGTGTAGTCCCGGCCGAGGTCGCGCTTGCTGGCGAACTTCAGCTTGTAGGCCAGCGGATACAGCGCCTGGATCGCGTCCTGGAAGGCCGGCGACGAATTGGGATCGCCGTGCCCGTCGACCATCAGGTACTGCAGCTCCGGCACATCGACCAGCCGGAACCCGTTCCGTTTGGCCCGGTACGCGTCCAGGCTTTTCTTGAAGTCCGTCTTCTCCGTCATGGACCGGACCTTTCCAGGCGGCGCCGCCGGCCGGGCGGCGGGACGCCCAGCCCGGTTCAACGGCGGCCATCGCCGTCCACGGTACCGCCGGTCTCCGGACGGGACCAGATCCGACGGTACCGCCGGGAGGAGCGCTCCTTAGGCCAGCACCGCCAGCACGGCGTCGTAGTCCGGTTCGGTGGTGATTTCGGGAACCAGCTGCGTGTAGGTGACGGTGCCCTCGGCATCGAGCACGACGACGGCGCGGGCGAGCAGGCCGCTGAGCGGCCCGTCCTGCTGGGTCAGTCCGAAGTCCTCACCGAAACCGGAGCGGAACGCGGAGGCCGCGGTCACGTTGGCCAGGCCCTCCGCGCCGCAGAAGCGGGCCAGGGCGAACGGCAGGTCCTTGGACACGCAGATGACGGCGGTGTCCGGAAGATCCGCCGCGAGTTCGTTGAAGCGGCGCACGCTCTGGGCGCAGACGCCGGTGTCCACGCTGGGGAAGATGTTCAGCACGATGCGCCGGCCGGGGAAGTCGGCCGACCGCACGGGCGCCAGATCGGTGCCGACGAGGTCGAAGGCGGGGGCGGTCTCCCCCACGGCGGGCAGGTTGCCGCTGGTGCTGACGGGGCTGGATTTGAATGCTGTGATTGCCATGCTTCGTGTCTACCATGCCTCGGGCATCGTTACGGCACGGACAGCACACGGACAGAAAAGGCAGGTCAGGCGGGGGCCGCGGAAGGGGACGGACCAGGACGGCAGGAAAAGTTTCCGGTCCGGGGGTTGCATCGGGTTGAGCGGTGTTATCACTGAAAGTGGTTGCGCTCATCTGCAGGTGAATGATGGGGCCGGGCCAGCCGGTTCCGGCAGTACCGGGGGTTCCTGCTCGAGCAAAGGACGTCCTCATGACCCAACCGCTGCAGCTGACGGTTCCCTCCGATCTGCCGTTCATCGGCTGGCATCGGGAATTCGGGTTCCCGCCCGCCGATGTCTACGCCGCCCACGCCGATCCCGAGCTCCTGGCGCAGTGGATGGGCGCGTCCGGCACCAGGACGGAAATCAGCCGGTATGACTTCAGCACCGGCGGCAGCTTCAGTTACTGCCAGCGGGCGGTGGACGGGACGGCCAGCACCTTCACCGGAGTCTTCCATACCGTGCGTTGGCAGGAACTGGTCATCCAGACCCTCGACTCCGGTGACCCTGATGCCGCGACCATCGGCTTCCTGCGCTTCGCCCCGCTGCCCGACGGCGGCACTCTCCTGAGCGGGCATTCCGTCTATTCCACGCAGCAGCTGCGGGACCAGGCCGCGGACGCCGCGCTGGCCGCCCTGTGGGGCGGCGGGCTCGACCGGCTCGAGGACCTGCTCGCCAGCGATTCCCCGGGCGCCTGGGGCCTGGCTGATCAGCTCGAAGGCTGGGCCGGCCCCTCCGCCTGGGGCTGGGCATGAAGAACGCGCTGCACCTGAGCCTGCCTCCCGGCGTCCCGTTCGCCGACTTCCGCCGCGAGTTCGAGGCTCCAGTTTCCGCCCTCTTCCGGGCGCACATGGATCCGGACCTGTACGTGCAGTGGATCGGGCCGCACCGGCTGACCAGCCGGCTGGACGGTTTCGACGCGGGCGAGGGCGGCTCCTTCCGCCTGGTGCAGGCCGGCGACGACGGCGTCGAGTTCGCCTTCCGGGGCGTCTTCCACACGATTCGGGAGAACGAATTCCTCCTGTACTCGTTCGAGTTCGAGGGGTACGACACCGACGAGCCGTCCCTGGAACACACCTATTTCACGTCCCTGCCCGGCGGCCGGAGCCTGCTGTCGGGACACTCGGTGTATCCGTCCGTAGAATCGCGGGACCAATGGGCCGCCGCCGGGATGGAAGAGGGCATGCGGCAGGGCTACGACCGGCTGGAGTTCCTGCTGGCCGGCCCGCCGGGGCCGGCCTGACCGTCGGCGTCCCGGAGCGCGCCGGACGCGTCAGGAAGGAAAGACCATGGATTGGACGCTGGAGGTCGTGGCCGTTCCGGTCAGCGACGTGGACCGGGCGATCGCCTTCTACGGCGGGCAGCTGGGCTTTGCCCTGGACCATCACACCAATGCGGGTCCGGTGAACTTCGCCCAGCTCACCCCACCGGGATCCGGCTGTTCGATTGTCGTGGGCACGCTGCCCGGCGCCGAGCAGATGCCGCCGGGCTCCCTGCACGGGCTGCAGCTGGTGGTGTCCGACGCCGAGCAGGCCCGGGAGCAGCTCGTCGCCAACGGGGTGGACGCCGGGGAGATCATGGTCCTCGACGACCGCGACGGCGGGACGATGTTCAACTTCCAGGACCCGGACGGCAACAGCTGGGTGGTGCAGCAGATCCGCGCCCGGGCGGAGCATCCGCTCCTTCCCCGGCCGGCTGGCTGACGCCCGCCCCGGCAGCCTCGCTGACGCCGAAACCGCTCTGCGGGGCGGCGGGGTCAGGAAACGGGGCGGGGATACCGTTCCGCGAGCGCCCAGTACACGGAGTGCTCCTCGCCGCCGCCTGCAGGTGCCATGTAGACGGCGATCTCGTCCGCACCGAGCCGGCCGAGGTCAAACGCATCGCCCGGAGCCTGGACGCACATCCGGACGTCCGCCGACTGCTCGGGCGCGAGCCGCCCCGCCCCTTCGAGGGAGCGTCCGTCACCGTCCGGACACGGCGCGGCCGGGTAGCGGACGCCGTCGGCGCCCCGCAGCCCCAGGACCAGGTCCTGCCCGGGGTCGCCGTCGGCGTCGCCGACGTTCCGCATGGACAGCAGCACCGGGACGCTGCGGTCCGTTTCCGGGGGCGACGCCGGGCGCTCCCCGGTGCCGGCCTCCGCGGCGGTGACCGCCACCTGGTAGTTGCCTACCCGGAGGGTGTCGCCCAGGTCGAACACCTTGTCGGTGCTGCCATCCCGCAGCTCGTTGTAATCCTCGACGAACTCTTCGTGCGCCTGTTCCACTGACTGCACCGTGTTGTCGACAAGGCTGGAGTAGAACGCGTGGGCCAGGCCCGCTCCCACGATCCCGGCCGCCGACAGCACCAGCCCGGCAACCGCCAGGCCTCGTCCGCTGCGGCTCCGTCGGCCCAGGACCAATGCGGTGACGGCCAGCCCGACGCCGGCTGCCCCGACCGGAATAAGGAGGAGGTTGACCAGCGGAACCCAGCACAGCAGCAGGGCAACCAGCCCGACGATGAGGGCCGCCAGGCCGAAGCCGCGGGCAGCCCCGCCCGGCCGCCCGGGCCCCCCGGCCTGGCCCGAAGAGCCTGGCCGGCCGGGATACCCGGGACGGCCGGGATCGGGGGCCGGGTAGCCGGGCGTGGGCAGGCTCCCGTTCGGATGGATCACGGTTTTCCCTGGTTCCCGTCAGCCGGCGGCCGGCCCGCCCGCCCGCACGGCCTCCCCGGATTCGGCCGCCGGTTCCTCCGCAACCCGCGCTGGGCGGGGAATCACGGCGACGGCCACGACGCCGAGGACGGCGGCGGCAGCGAACAGGTAGAACCCGAACGGATAGGCGATGCCGGCGGTGACCAGGGAGCCGGTGGCCCAGGGACCGACAATGGCACCAAGGCGGCCGACGCCGGCGACGAAGCCCATGCCCGTGCCCACGAGGCGGCTCGGGTAGAGGTAGCCGACGAAGCCGTAGAGCAGCACCTGCGCGCAGAAGACAAACACGCCGGTCACCAGCACCACGGCGTTGAGGACCAGGGCGTTCTCCAGCCGGATGCTCAGGAGCGCCAGGAGGACGGCGGCGCAGCCGAACCAGACCATAGTGGTGCCCTTGGGGCCGCGGGCGTCGGCGATGCGCCCGCCCACGAGCAGCCCGATGACGGCGCCCAGGTTCATGATCAACAGCAGGGTCAGGGCATCGGCCACGTTGTACCCGGCGCCGCGCATGATCTGGGGCAGCCAGGTGTTCAGCCCGTAGACCAGCAGCAGGCCCATGAAGGCGGCGACCCAGAGGCCCAGGGTGACGCGCAGGTAGCTGCCGCGCAGCAGCGTGGAGACAGGCACGCGTTCGCGGCGGGCGTCGGCGGAGCGGGCGGCTTCACCGGTCTCGGGCAGCTTGGCCCACATGACGGCCGCAGCCACCAGGCCGAGGAGGCCTCCCCCATAGAACAGCCACTGCCAGTTGCTGCCCAGGGCGATCGCCAGCAACGAGGCGAGGACGGCGCCCACGTGGTACCCGGTCATGGTGATGGTGCTGGAGTTGGCCTTGGCGTTGGCCGGGGCGGCTTCCTGCATCGCGGTGATCGCCACCGGCATGCAGGCGCCCATGCCCAGTCCGGCCAGCAGGCGCAGCACGCCCATCATGGCCACGTTGGGCACCAGGGGCAGCAGCAGGGTGAAGACGGAGAACACGATGACGCAGACGATCAGCGGCACCCTGCGGCCGAACCGGTCGGAGATCGGGCCGATCAGGGCGGCTCCCAGGCCGATGCCGACGAGCGAAATGGTGGAGATGTAGGTGGCGCCGGCGGAGGTCATGCCCGCGTAGCCGGTGTCCAGCAGGGTGGGAATCGCGGCACCGAACGCCACGATATCGAAGCCCTCGAAGACCACGGTCAGCCAGCAGAGAATGACAACCCAACGTCGTCGTGAATTCATGGGGGGTGGATCCTTGCATCGGTCCGCAGATGCGGAGAGTTGCTTCAGTTCGGCGTGATTTAGCCGACATTCAGCTTAGCCCAGCGGCTCCGCCGCTCCGATTTCGGGTAGCCGTGCTACGTGCGGGACGACGGGCGCCGCTGCTCGCCCGCATGCGCTTATCGGCAGCTGCAGGGGTTGCCCGGATCAGTCCGCCCCGAGGTTCCAGTGCAGGATGGTCGCCACCACCGAGGCGGCCAGCCCGGCCGCCAGCCAGACCCCCGCCGCCACGCGGCTGTGCAGGTGAAGCCAGGACTCCCGCCCGGTGAGCAGGGAGTACAGCCCGGTTCCCAAGGCGATCAGGCCTGCCGATCCCAGCAGGCCGGGAAATCCCGTGGCGACCCCCTGCGCGATGACCAGCAGGGTCATGATGATCCCCACCAGGTAGGTGGACCAGCCGAAGCCCTCGGACGGCTGCCTGCCCCGTGCCGCGTTGTGTCCGCTGGATGCAGTCATGCTGCGTCCTCCGTCGCCTCGCCGTTTCGGCCGGAGGGACTTCCCGGCCCCGGCCACGACGATACCGCCGCCGTGGCCGGGATGCGCTCCCCGGCGGCGGTTTCCGGCCGCCGGAGAGCAAATCACATCAGGGCAGGCGCCAGTAGACGTCGTCGTTGCCGGACTCGGCCAGGACCATCTGCAGCCCGATCCTGGCGTCCGGTCCGAGGGCCTCCGGCGGCAGCGCGATGCAGACCTCGCGTGTAATTTCGGCCCCTCGTTCCGGGCGGGGCTGGTCAAAGCGGCTGGGATCGCGCTGCATCGGGCAGCTGAGCGGGCTGTAGCTGCGCCCGTCGGCTCCCACGAACTCAGCCTGCAGGTCCAGCCAGGGCATCCCGGGCTCAGTGCCGTTGTAGGTGCCGGTGAAGGTGAACAGCGCGTATGCGTCGCGCGGCTCCGGGGTCTCGGGGAAGCGGTCCAGGACTTCCTCCGTGGCGTCCAGGTTCATCTCGGCAAGGGTGACCGTGTAGGTTCCCACCGTCGCGCTCTCGCCGGGGGCGGACGACGGCGCGGCCAGGATCTCTTCGACGGTGGACCGGGCCAGGTCGTACGAATAGTCTTCGTACCCCTCGGTTTCGGTCAGCGGGTACGGCTCGTCCGCCACCGGCCCCGGAACCTCCTCCACCGAGCTGTAGAAGGCGGCCGACAAGGCGATGTTGATCAGCACCGCAACGACAGCGGCGACGGCTCCCAGCACGATGGCGGTGATGCCCATCGGCTTGCCGCTGGTGCCGGCCCGGCTGCCTTTCACCGTGGCTGCAATGCCCAGTCCGACGGCGACGAGTCCCAGGAGGACCGCCACCACGTTCACGAAGGGAATCCAGCAGGTCAGCAGGGCCAGGCCTCCGGTGACAAGCGCGCCGATGCCCAGTCCTTTGCCCGGCTCCGGAACCGCACCCGGGATGCCGGCGTACCCGGCCGGCCCGTAGCCCGGGTAGCCGGAATAGCCCGGACCTGCCGGGTAGCCGGAATAGCCCGGGTACCCCGGGGAACCCGCACCGGCGTTTCCCGGATACCCTGCCGGCCCCGCGGCACCGGGGTAGCCCGGATAACCCGCGTCTCCTGGCCCCGCAGGCCCTGCCGGCCCGTAGGCGCCCTGCCCATAGGGCGCGCCCGGCGAAGTAGGGTCGCCCTGCACGTAGGGATTTCCCGGCGCGTGCCCCCAGGGCGTCATCGGAGGTTCGTCGGCCGGACCGCCGTCGGCTCCGGACCGGTCGTCGTCCGGTTCCTGCGGTTGCTGCGGCTCCTGCTGTCTGTCCACTGTCCCCCCCTGTTGTTCCAGCTGCTGTCTTTGACCCTACCGGCCATAATGGGTCCATGGCCGGATCGCACGTATTCGTCACGATGGGCAACGTCACCAACATTGCCTGCGACGGATGGCTGCTTCCCAGCGACCGGCATTCCCACGTCCGGCCGCATTGGCTGCGGGACGTGCCGGGCCTGGAAACCGCCCTTCCGGCCCACCACTGCCCGGAGTTCGACGACGGCCGCATCCTGGCCAATCCGCTCACCGGATGGCCGGTGGAGGAGCCGATGCCCATCCCCACGGCCGGTCCCTTCCATGCCACCGAACAGGTCGAGGACTTCCGCCCGGCCCTGCGCAGCTTCATCGCCGCGGGAGCCCGCCACGCGCGCCTCCGCCGCCGGGAGCGGGACAGCAGGGCCGCGGCGTCGGACGCCGGGCGCCACGGCTCCGCCGATGCCCCGCGCCTGGCCTCGGCCCGGCCCAACCCGCTGCTGGCCATGCCGCTGTTCGGCACCGGCGGCGGCGGTGCCGGCGCGGTGCGGGGCGATGCCATGCGGCAGCTGCTGGAGCAGGTCCGGGAGTCGGCGGCCGAGCACGGGGTGGATGTGGTCCTGGTGCTCAAGGACGAGAAGGACTTCGCCATGGCGGAGGCCATCCGGCGCCGCACGGAGGGATGGTGGGACGAGCTGGCCGAGGACCTGCAGCGCAAGGCCGTCGAGCTGGCGGACATCGCCCACGCGGGGCAGCTGGTGCCCTTCATGGGCGGCGGCGTGAGCATCAGCGCCGGCGGGCCCAGCTGGAAACAGCTGCTGCGCCGCCTGGCCGTGCGGGCGGGCCTGGAGCCGGAGGCCCGGGACCGGCTCGCGATGAAAAACCCGCTGGACCAGGCCAGCATCCTGCGCCGCATCTTCGAAGACAGCGGGCTCGAGGACTTCAACACCGCCATTGCCCGGGAGCTGGACCTGCCCCGGTACGGGCTGGCGCCGGCCCTGCTCGCCACCCTGCCCACCACCCAGTCCATCACGCTGAACTACGACTCGCTGTTCGAGATGGCGGCAGACGACGCCGGGCTGCCGCGCACGGTGATTCCCGAGGAGGCGACCAGCCGCAGCGCCCGCTGGCTGCTGAAGCTGCACGGCTCGGTGACCCGGCCCGAGTCCATTGTGCTCACCCGGGACGATTACCTCGGCTACAACTCCCGCCGGGACGCGCTCTCGGCCCTGGTCAAGGCCACCTTCATCACCCAGCACCTGCTCTTCGTGGGATTCGGTCTGGCCGACGACCACTTCCATGAGATCGTCCACGCCGTCCAGCAGGCGCTGCCCCGGGATGAGCAGTCCCACCCGGAGCTGGCCACCGCCCTCACCCTGTTCGTGGATCCGCTGGACCGCCGCGCGTGGGAGAACCGGCTCGAGCTGGTTCCGATGAGCCGCGGTGAGGAGCGTGACGTGCCGGAAGCGGCCCGCACCCTGGAGATGTTCCTGGACATGCTGCTCGCGCACGCCACGGACAGCCATTCCTACCTGCTCGCCGACGGCTACTACGAGGCCCTCACCGATGACGAGAAATCGCTGCGGGCCAAGCTGCTGAACCTCGTCGGCGACCTCGGCGACGGCGAATGGGGATCCAGCGGCGGGCGGCTGCTGGCGCAGATGCTGGGCACCTTCGGGCTGCCGGAGGAGTCCGCGCGGCGCTTGTAAGCTGGAAGGCGTGCCAGCCGAGACCCTGATCCCCCGCCACGGTGCCGGCCGCTTCGCCCCCAGCCCCTCCGGCGAGCTGCACATCGGCAACCTGCGCACCGCCATCCTTGCCTGGCTGTTTGCCCGCAGCAGCGGCCGGAGCTTCCTGGTCCGCGTGGAGGACCTGGACCGGGCCCGCGCCGGAGCCGACGAGGCGCAGCTGCGGGACCTGGCCGCCGTCGGGCTCACCTGGGACGCGCAGGCCGTGCGCCAGTCCGAGCGCGGCGACGTGTACCGGGAGGCGGTGCACCGGCTGCAGGACGCCGGCCTGGTCTACGAGTGTTTCTGCACCCGCCGCGAGATCGCGGAAGCGCCGCGCGCCCCGCACGCGCCGGAGGGTGCCTACCCGGGCACCTGCCGGAACCTGACGGAGGAGCAGCGGGCCCGACGACGGCGCGAGCGCCCGGCGGCGCTCCGGCTGCGGGCCGGGGTCGGCTCGCGCACGGTCCGGGACGTCCTGCACGGGGACTACACGGGCGTCGTCGACGACCTGGTGCTGCTGCGCAATGACGGCGTGCCTGCCTACAACCTGGCCGTAGTGGTGGACGACGCGCTGCAGGGGGTGGACCAGGTGGTCCGCGGCGAGGACCTGCTGCCGTCCACGCCGCGCCAGGCGTACCTGGCGGAGCTGCTCGGCTATCCCCCGGTGGAGTACGCGCATGTGCCGCTGGTGCTCAACCGGGAGGGCCGGCGGCTGGCCAAGCGCGACGGCGCGGTGACCCTGGCCGCGCTGGCGGAGGCCGGCTGGGACGTGCCCGAGGTGGTGGCGCAGGTCCTCGGTTCCCTCGGCCTGCCCAGGGACGGGCTGCCTGAAGCGCTGGCGGCCTTCGATCCCGCCCGGCTGCCGCGGGAACCCTGGATCTTCGAGCCGCCGGCAGCCGTGCGCCCCTGATCCGCTTCCGTCCCGGGATCCGGAGGTTAAACAGCATGCTTACTATGGATGCATCTGCATCTGCTGCCGATCGTTGAACGGAGACCATGAGCGCCGAGGCCGCCCCGCAGCCGGACCGAACCGACGGATACGTTGATCTGCGCAGCTATGCCGCACTGGGCGACGGGCGCACTGTCGCCCTGGTGGCGGCGGACGGGTCGGTGGACTGGTATCCGACGCCGGACCTCGATTCGGTGCCCTCCTTCGCCCGCCTGCTGGATGCCGGCCGGGGCGGGTTCTTCTCCCTCCGCCCGCCCGCGGAGTTCCGGGTGAGCCGGCGGTACGTGTCCGGGACCAACGTCCTGGAGACCACCTTCACCACGGATACCGGCTCAGTCCGTGTCACCGATGCGCTCAATACCGGGATCGCCGGCCGGCTGCCGTGGGGCGAACTGGCCCGCCGCGTCGAAGGCATCGACGGCAGCGTGGAAATGGCGTGGGAGGTCCGCCCGGGCAGCCGCTTCCGCACCGCCTCGCCCTGGGTGGAGGAAACCCCCAACGGCCACGTGCTGCATGTGCAGCAGAACCACTTCGGCGTGCAGACGATGGGGAAGATGACCAGCCGGGTCGATGACCGCGGCGTCTGCGGCGGGTTCACCACCGGCCCCGGCAGCCGGCATCTGGTCGCTTTGGTCTCCACGCACGGCGAACCGCTCCCCCTGCCCGGCCCGGAGATGATCGACGCCGGTATTGACCGCACCATCCGCAACTGGCAGGCCTGGCATGACGAGTTCCGTTATGACGGGCGCTGGGCGGACGACGTCGAACGCAGCGCCCTGGCCCTGAAGCTGCTCATCCACAGTCCCTCGGGCGCGATCGCTGCGGCGGCGACCACGTCGCTTCCGGAGAGCCTGGACGGCGGGAAGAACTGGGATTACCGGTACGCCTGGATCCGGGACACGGCCTACATGCTCAACGCTCTGACCCGGTTCGGGCTGCGGGAGGAGGTCCATGCCGCCGTGGCCGGGATGCTTCGCCGGGCACGCGCCCAGGACACCGACCTGCACATCTTCACCGCTCTGGACGGCAGTTCGGCGCCGCTGGCCGAGCTGCAGGACGCTCCCGGCTGGCGGAATATCGGGCCGGTAGTGTGCGGCAACGACGCCGCGGGGCAGCTGCAGATGGGCGTCTACGGCGACCTGTTCAACATCGTGCGGCTGTATGTCGACGCCGGACACGAGCTGGACATCGAGACCGGGCGGATGCTGGCCGACCTCGCCGATCTGGCCTGCGACGTCTGGCAGCGGCCGGATTCGGGCATGTGGGAGCTGCACGAGGAGCAGCATTTCACCACCTCGAAGCTGGGCTGCTGGCACGCCCTTGACTGCGCGGTGCATCTGGCCGAGACCGGGCAGATCCCCGGCCGGGCTGAACGGTGGGCCGCCGAACGGGACCGCATCCGGAACTGGGTGGAGCAGAACTGCTGGTCCGAGGAGCGGCAGGCGTATGTCTGGTATCCGGGCAGCGACAAGCTCGACGCGTCCATCCTGCTGCACGCCATCAGCGGATTCGACCGGGGCGAACGGATGTCGGCCACCCTGGACGCACTGCGTGCCGAGCTCGGGCGCGGAGCGCTGCTGTACCGGTTCAGCGGAGCGGAGAAGGAGGAAGGCGCGTTCGTTGCCTGCACCTTCTGGATGGTCTCGGCGCTGGCGCACGTGGGCCGGCTCGAGGAAGCCGCCGAGCTAATGGACCAGGCCGTTGCCCTGGCTAACGACGTCGGGCTGTTCACCGAGATGATCACCGAGTCCGACCACACTTTCCTCGGTAACTTCCCGCAGGGACTATCCCATCTGGCGCTGATCACCGCCGCCCTCACACTCGACGACCTGACCGCCGACGACGCCCGGTAGCGGCACGGGGCTCCCCTCCCGGGCCACCGTCCATCCATACTGGGAGGGACTGCTGGCCTCCACCCCTGAGGAGCCGAACATGTCCAACAACCTGCCCAGCCCCGGCGACTGGAACCGCGACGCACAGGACCGGGCGCGCCGGGAGCGCCCACCCTGGTACCGCAGTACACGGTTCTGGGTTCCCCTGGTGCTCCTGGTCATCGTGGCCGCGGTGGTTGTCATTGCGCTGATCGCCAACGCCGGCAACGACCAGGAATCCGACGAGATCCTGCCGAGCTCCACCCCCAATGCCACGACCGAGCCGAACAATCCGACGCCGGGGAACGGCGGCGCGACGACGGGTGGAGCCGGAACCGGCGACGCGTCCCCCACCGACACCGCTTCTCCTACAGGCAGCCTGTCCCCCACGGATCTCCCGTCCGGGACGGGCGGTACCGGGTCGACGGGCGGTGCCGGCGGCTGATCCAGCCGGATCCGGGTTTGTTAAATGGGTGAGGGCCCCGCGTCGGTGCGGGGCCCTCTTCCTTGTAATGGTTGTCCGGCGGTGACCTACTCTCCCACACCCTCCCGGGTGCAG